>NZ_SWAR01000052.1 GCF_006386545.1 Methylibium rhizosphaerae
AGCGCGTTCCACGCCCGCTACAACAGTGGCGGCCCGCGCAACCAGCCGTTCCACCCGGCCATGATGGTCAAGGTGCTCGTGTACGCCTATGCCAGCGGCGTGTTCAGCTCGCGCAAGATCGCCGCGCTGCTGAACAAGGGCAAGTCCGCCGACGAGGCCGAGAAGAACGAACCCGAGCTGGACAAGCAGGGCCAGCGCGAGGCGGACATCAAGCGCGGGCGCAGCGACGACGAGGATCGCAAGCCCCGCGGCAAGGACGGCAAGCCCAAGGGCGGGGCTCAGAAGGATGTGCACCTTGCAGGCGGTCTGAGGGCCTCGAAGGGCCTCATTGCGAGCGCATCGGCGACCGAAGCTGGCGCCATGACGCTGTTTGTCTGTTCAGACATCGACGTCGCTCGGCCCTGGCCGTCGCCCCTCACCCCAACCCTCTCAGCCTCCTAGGGCCCGTCAGCGGTGCCGCCCGCTGCGGTGGATGGACCGCAGCAGCCACAACGCGCCGAGCACGGCCACGGTGAAGCCCATCAGTCCGAAGGCCGGCAGGCCGAACAGGCGGGGGCCGGCATCGACGGTCATCACGATCGACGAACCGATGATGAGCGCGGCCACCACCAGGCCCACGGTGAGCCGGCTCACCGCCGCGTCGAGCTGGTCCACCGACTGCTGCAGGCCGTGTACCTCGACATGCACCTGCACCCCGCTGCGCCTGACGGCACGCACCATGCGCACCAGATCGTCCGGCAGTCCGCCGAGAACGCTTGCGGCGCGCTGCACTGAACGCCAGGCCTGCTGCCACAGGGCGGCCGGCCGGTAGCGTGCCCGCACCGCCGTCCGCAGGAGCGGCAGGGCCTCCTGGGCCATGTGGAAGCTCGGGTCCAGCCCGCGGCCCAGGCCTTCGAGCGTGATGAACACCTTGATCAGCAGCGCCAGGTCGGCCGGCAGCATGAGCCGGTGCGCCCGCAGGACGGACGTCACGTCCAGCAGCAGCCGGCCGAGGTTGAGTTCGGCGAGCGGCACGCCGTGATAGGCGTCGAGGAAGTTGTCGATGTCGGCGGCCAGGGTCGCCACCGAGACCCGGCCGCCTCCGGTCCAGTCGAGCAGCACTTCGACCACCGACTCTGCATCGCGCTTCACCAGCCCCAGCAGCAGGTCGAGCAGCTCCGAGCGGCGCCGGTCGGACAGCTTGCCCACCATGCCGAAGTCGATCAGCGCGATGCGGTTGCCCGGCAGGTAGATCACGTTGCCCGGGTGCGGGTCGGCATGAAAGAAGCCGTCGGTGATGACCATCTTCATCACCAGGGCCGCCCCCTTGCGGGCGAGCTCCTGGCGGTCGAGCCCGGCTTCGTCCACGCGGGCGAGGTCCCCGCCCGGGATGCCGTCGATCCATTCCTGGACGTTCACGCCTTCATGGGTCCACGTCCAGATCACCTTCGGGATCACCACCTCCGGGTGCCCGGCGAACTGGCCTGCGATGCGTTCGGCATTGCGGCATTCCTGGGTGAAATCGAGCTCGCGCGCCAGGGACCTCGCAAATTCGCGCACCAGCTCGACCGGCCGGTACGGCTCCAGCTCGGGCCAGTGCCGCACCGCCGACGCCGCGATGCGCTCGAGCAGCCTGACGTCGGCGCCGATGGTTTCGCTCACCCCCGGGCGGCGGATCTTGACGACGACCTCCTGGCCGTCATGCAGGCGCGCGCGATGCACCTGGGCGATGGATGCGGCGGCCAGCGGCTGCTCGTCGAACCAGGCGAACACCTCGTGCGGATCACCGCCGAGGCAGGACACCAACTGGGGCTTCAGCTGCTCGAAAGGCACCGCCGGCACATGGTTGTGCAGCTTCTCGAGTTCGGCGATCCATTCCGGACCGAGCAGGTCCACCCGGCCGGCCAGCACCTGGCCCAGCTTCACGAAAGCCGGCCCGAGTTCCTCGAGCGCGCAGCGCAGCCGTGCGGGCGGTGCGAGCCGTGCCTGCAGGCTGATGCCGTTGCGGTGGGACGCCCGGCCGGCGGCCGCGAGCAGGTGGGCGCCGCCGAGCCGCCTGACCAGGTCCTCGAAGCCGTGGCGCAGCAGGACGCCGACGATCTGCTGCAGGCGGTCCAGCTCGCCCAGGCCGTTGGCGGGGGGATGATCCGCTGCCGCAGACGGGTTCTGCGCCGCCATTTCTCAGTGCGACATCAGGACCGGCAGCGTCATGCTGGCCAGCAGCGTGCGCGTGGCGCCGCCCAGCACACGCTCCGTCCAGCGCGGGCGGCCATAGGCGCCCATCACCAGCAGGTCGGCACCCAGGTCGGCAGCGCGCGAAAGCAGGGCGTTGCCGACGTCGATCTCGGTGGCTTCGAGCCGCACCTGCGCGTCCACGCCGTGCCACATGAGCCAGCGGCGCACCGCCTCGAGCTTCCTGCTGGTGTCGCCTGCATGCACCTCGTCGACCGGGGTGTCGCATTGCACGACGTGGACCTCCTTCGCGCGGCACAGCAGCGGCATCGCATCGGCCACAGCGCGGGCGGCCTCGGGGCCGTCGTTCCAGCCCACCAGCACCCGCTCGGCCAGCGTGTCGAGCCGGCCGGCATAAGGAACCACCAGCGTGGGCCGGGCGCTTTGCAGCACCACCTGCTCCACGGCCTCGCGATCGTCGTCGCGTTCCCCCTGCCCGATGACGACCAGGTCGCTGCAACGGGCGTGGTTGACCACCGAGCGCGCGGTGTCGTCGGTGTCGACCACGCTTTCCACCGACGTGAGCCCGGCGGCGCGGCAGGTTTCCTCGAAGAGGCTGGCCGTGTGCCGCGCCGTGCGGCGCAGGTGCTCCATGCTCTGCTCCAGCATCACCGAGCCCTCGAGGCCCAGCGACACCGGCCTGCGGCCCGCCGGGGCCAGGCCCACCAGGTGGCATTCGAGGCGGCGCGCCAGCCGCATGGCCAGCTCCACCCGCGCGGCGCAGGGGGCCTGATCGTCCAGATGAACCAGCAGGCTTCGGTACATGGGGTGCTCCTCGGGTTGGAAGGGGACTGGCCCATTCTGGAAACGCCGGCGCCCGGGCGGCTTGAGCCAGCGCAAGGCAGGGGCATCGGCTGCGGCGCAACATCGGCGCCAGCATGAACCGGCCCGAACCTGCGCGCTATCTCACCGACGTGCCCCTGAAGGCGGCCATCGGACGGCTCACGCACGGCATTTCGCCGGCCGCCCTGGCGCTGGCCTTCCATGACTGGTGGCTGCACCTGCTGGCTTCACCAGGCAAGCAGATGCAGCTGGCCACCAGTGCCCAGCAGAAGGGGCTGGCCTGGCTGCTCACCCTGCGCGACATGGCGCAGGGCGACGCCCGGGCGCTGAACGAGTCGATCTCGCAGGACAAGCGCTTCGCGCCGCCGCAATGGCAGCAGCCGCCCTACAACCTGCTGGCCCGGGCCTTCCTGCTGACCCAGCAATGGTGGGACGAGGCCACCACCGGCATGCGCGGAGTGGCGGCCCATCACGAACACGTGGCGGAGTTCATGGCCCGCCAGCTGCTGGACACCGTGTCGCCGTCGAACTTCGTGCCGACCAACCCGCAGGTGCTCCAGGCCGCGCTCGAAAGCGGCGGCGCCAACCTGCTGCAGGGTTTCGCGAACTGGGCGCGAGACGCCATGCTGGTGGCCACCGACAGCCCGCCGCCGGGCGCCGAGCGCTTCCGCCCCGGCGAGGCGGTGGCGCTCACCCCCGGCAAGGTGGTCTGGCGCAACCGGCTCGTCGAGCTGATCCAGTACGAGCCGGCCACGCGCACCGTGCTGGCGGAGCCGGTGCTGCTGGTGCCGTCCTGGATCATGAAGTACTACATCCTCGACCTGTCGCCCGGCAACTCGATGGTGCGTTACCTGGTGGGGCAGGGGCACACCGTCTTCATGGTGTCGTGGCGCAACCCGGGCCCGGCCGACGCCGACCTCGGCATGGACGACTACCTGCGGCTGGGGGTGCTCGATGCGCTGGCGGCGGTGCGGCGCGCCCAGCCGGGCCGCAAGGTCCACCTGGCGGGCTATTGCCTGGGCGGCACGCTGGCGGCCATCGCCGCCGCGGTGCTGGCCCGGCAGGCCGGCGACTCGGCGCTCGCGTCGCTGTCGGTGCTGGCCGGCCAGGTGGACTTCAAGGAGCCCGGCGAGCTGGGCCTGTTCATCGACGAAAGCCAGGTCGCCTTCCTGGAGGACGTGATGGCCGAGCAGGGCGTGCTCGACGGGCGGCAGATGGCGGGCGCCTTCGCGCTCATCAACTCGAAGGACCTCGTGTGGTCCAAGCTCGTGCACGAATACCTGATGGGCAACACCACGCCGCTGGACGACCTGCACGCCTGGAACGCCGACGCCACCCGCATGCCGGCGCGCATGCACAGCGACTACCTGCGAAGGTTGTACCTAGGCAACCAGCTGGCCGAAGGGCGCTACGAGGTGGACGGCAGCCCGGTGTCGCTGGACGACATCCGGCTGCCGATGTTCGTGGTGGGCACCGAGCGCGACCACGTGTCGCCGTGGCGTTCGGTCTACAAGGTGCACCAGCTGACGCACACCGAGATCCTGTTCGTGCTGACCACCGGCGGCCACAACGTGGGCATCGTGAACCCGCCGCGCGACGCTGCGCCGATGATCAGCCACCGTGTTGCCGTGACGCCGGCCGACGCGCCGCACCTCGGTGCGCAGGCTTGGGCCGAGCGGGCGCGCCGCCTTCCCGGTTCGTGGTGGCCGACATGGCATGAATGGCTGGTGCAGCACGGGACGCGCGCGCGCCAGGCGCCCCTGCCGGTCGGCGGGCGCGGCCGTTCGCGGCTGGTGCCGCTGTGCGACGCGCCCGGCGAGTACGTGCGGCAGTGAGCCGCGTCAGCTCCTCACCACCAGCACCGGCACCTTGCAGCGGGCCAGCACCTTGGTCGCGACCGAGCCGAGCACCACGTTGGCGAGGGCGCCGTGGCCGTGTGAGCCGAGCATCACCAGGTCGAAGCCGCCCTTTTCAGCCGATGCCGCGACCAGCTTGCCGGGGTCGCCCACCTGGTGCAGGAACAGCGCGTCGATCGCATGCATCTCCAGGAAGCGGCGGATCGGCCTGAACACCTCTTCGGCCTCGGTTTCATAGCGGGCCCGGACGTCGGCATCGCTCAGCAGCGCGGCCAGGCCGTTGGGCAGCGGCAGCAGCGCATGCAGCACGGTGAACTGGCTCGACGGGGCGAGCCATTCCTCATGGGCGGCGAGGTAGGCCAGCATGTGCCGGGTGTACGCGCTGCCGTCAACCGCAAGCAGGATCTTCATGGTGGTGGTCCGTCCGTCGACGGAGGTCGTTGTGCTCGTGCGCACAAGGTAGGCCAGGCAGGGCGGCCCTGCCTTGAGCAAGCGCAAGTCCGCGGGGCATGGGTCGCATGCGCTGCGGGGCTGATCTGGCGCAAGCGCGCGGGTGATGCGCTGGCTAGATTGGGGGTTCCGCGGCACAGGAGGCGCATCGTGCAACCGGACGCAGACCTCAAGAAGGACGTGATGGCCGAGCTGGCCTGGGATCCCGCCGTCAATGCGGGAGCCATCGACCTGTCCGTGCGGCGGGGCCTGGTCTGCGTGAGCGGTCATGTCGACACGCTGTCCCAGAAGCATGCCGTCGAGCAGGCGCTGCGCCGCGTGCCGGGCGTGAAGGCCATCGCGATGGAGTTGCAGGTGGTGCTGCCGCCGGCGCAGGTGCGCAGCGACGCGGAGATCGCGGCGGCGGCCGAACATGCGCTGCGCGGGCAGACGCTGGTGCAGGTCGACAACGTGCGGCTGGGCGTGGACCACGGCTGCATCACCCTGCACGGCGAAGTCGACTGGGACTCGCAGCGCCGCAGCGTCGAGCAGCTGCTGCGCCACCTCACCGGCCTGACCGGTCTGTGCAACGAGATCGTGATCCGGCAGCGGCCGACGCCGACCAACGTGGCGGCCTGCATCGAAGCGGCGCTCCGGCGCCAGGCGGTGCGGCAAGCCCATCGCGTGCAGGTCGAGGTGAACGGCTCGACCGTGAAGCTGGCGGGACGGGTGCATTCGTGGCAGGAGCGCGACGCGGCACAGGGCGCCGCGTGGGCGGCGCCCGGCGTGCGCTGCGTCATCAACGAGATCGACGTGGGCCCTTGATCGCCCACGGCCGGCCTTGACGCCTGTCAAGCCGGCAGCACGGCGACCGCCCGAAGATGGGCCGATGGACACATCGACAGCCGCTGCCCGGCTGGCAGCCGCCCTGGCTGTCGGCCTCATCGTCGGACTGGAACGGGGCTGGCGCGACCGCGGCCTGGCAGAGGGCGCCCGGGTGGCGGGACTTCGAACCTTCGCGCTGCTCGGACTGCTGGGCGGGGCGCTCGCGCTGCTGCAGCCGGCGCTGGGCGCCGGGCCGCTGGTCGCCGGCATCCTGGGCGTGGGCGGCGCCTTTGCCGTGGCCTATGCCATCACCTTGCGGGAGACGGGCAGCCGCAGCCTGACTTCACTCGTGGCGGCGCTCGTCACCCTTGTGCTCGGCGCGCTGGCGGCGCTCGAGCAGGCGGCCGTGGCGGTCGGCTGCGCGGTGCTGACGGCGGTGCTGCTCGACATGAAGCCGGTGCTGCACCGCTGGCTGCGCCTGGTGGAGGCCGACGAGCTGCGGGCCGCGCTGCAGCTGGGGGTGCTGTCGGCCGTGGTGTGGCCGCTGCTGCCGGATACCGGCATGGGTCCTTATGGCGCACTCAACCCGTACCGGCTCTGGCTGGCGGTGGTGCTGGTGGCGGGGCTGTCGCTGGCCGGGCATTTCGCGATGCGGCTGGCCGGACCGCGCGACGGCGTGGTCCTGACCGGGCTCCTGGGCGGGCTCGCCTCGTCCACCGCGGTGACGGTGGCGCTGGCGCGCCGCTCTCGGGAGCAGCCGGGCGCCGCCGCCAGCCTCGCGGCCGGCGTGCTGCTCTCGTGCGGCGTGATGTTCGTGCGGATCGGCATCCTGCTGGCGGCCCTGCAGCCGGTGCTGCTGTCGTCGATGGCCTGGCCGCTGGGGGCGATGGCCGCGATCGTTTTCGCCGCCGGGGCCTGGCTGTGGCGCAGCGGAAGGCGCGGCGAGGCGGATGACCGGAAGTCGCCGGTCGAGGCCCGCTACGACCTGATGACCGCGCTCTCGTTTGCCGCGCTCATGGCGGCGGTGAGCGTGCTGACGCAGGCCCTGCGCGACACCTGGGGCGACGCCGGGCTGTACGCCCTGGCGGCGCTTTCGGGGCTGGCCGACGTGGACGCGATGACGGTGTCGATCGCGCGGCTGCACGCGCTCGACGGAGTCGTCACCTCCGCCGCATCGAATGCCTTGCTGCTGGTGATGGCCAGCAACCTGCTGTCGAAAGGGCTGCTGGCCTGGGGAGTGGGCGGCCGGTGGCTGGGCTGGCGCGTTGTCGCGGGTTTCGCCGCCGCCGTGGCCGGCGGGGCCGTGGCGCTGGCGGCTTCCGCCGGCTGAAACCGCCAGGGCCGATGCGGCCGTTTCGGTAGACTCGCGTCCCGCCTGAGACCGGGCAAACCCGTTCGTCCTGCACGGCCCGCCCGAAAACCAGCCACATCCCGGGCCCCGGCCGCGGGAAAATCACGCCCCATGTCGTCCGCCACCACCTCCACCCCCAAGATCGGTTTCGTCAGCCTGGGCTGCCCCAAGGCCCTGACCGATTCCGAACTCATCCTCACCCAGCTCAGCGCCGAGGGTTACGCCACCAGCAAGACCTTCGAGGGCGCCGACCTGGTGATCGTCAACACCTGCGGCTTCATCGACGACGCGGTGAAGGAAAGCCTGGACACCATCGGCGAGGCGCTGGCCAGCAACGGCCGGGTCATCGTCACCGGCTGCCTGGGCGCCAAGGCAGGCGAGGGCGGCGACAACCTGGTGAAGCAGGTGCACCCCAAGGTGCTGGCCGTCACCGGCCCGCATGCCACCCAGGAGGTGATGGACGCGGTGCACCAGCACGTGCCCAAGCCGCACGACCCCTTCGTCGACCTGGTGCCGGCCGCCGGCGTCAAGCTCACGCCCAAGCACTACGCCTACCTGAAGATCAGCGAGGGCTGCAACCACCGCTGCGCGTTCTGCATCATTCCCAGCATGCGCGGCGACCTGGTCTCGAGGCCGGTGGGCGACGTGCTCAAGGAGGCGCAGGCTCTGTTCGAAGGCGGCGTGAAGGAGCTGCTCGTCATCAGCCAGGACACCTCGGCCTACGGCGTGGACGTGAAGTACCGCACCGGCTTCTGGGACGGCAAGCCGGTCAAGACCCGCATGCTCGACCTGGTGGAGAAGCTCGCCGATCTGGCCGACAGGCACGGCGCCTGGGTGCGGCTGCACTACGTGTATCCGTACCCGCACGTCGACGAGGTGCTGCCGCTCATGGCCTCCGGCCGGGTGCTGCCCTACCTGGACGTGCCGTTCCAGCATGCCCACCCCGACGTGCTCAAGCGCATGAAGCGGCCGGCCAGCGGCGAGAAGAACCTGGAGCGCCTGTCGCGCTGGCGCGAGATCTGCCCGGAGATCGTGGTGCGTTCCACCTTCATCGCCGGCTTCCCCGGCGAAACCGAGGCAGAGTTCGAATACCTGCTCGACTTCATGCGCGAGGCCCGCATCGACCGCGCCGGCTGTTTTGCCTATTCGCCGGTGGAGGGGGCCAGCGCCAATGACCTGCCGGGCGCCCTGCCCGACGAGGTGCGCGAGGAGCGCCGTGCGCGCTTCATGGCGGTGGCCGAGGAGGTGTCTGCCGCCAAGCTGCGCGAGCGCATCGGCGCCACGATGCAGGTGCTGGTGGATTCCGCCCCGGCACTGGGCCGCAAGGGCGGCGTGGGCCGCAGCTATGCCGACGCGCCGGAGATCGACGGGACGGTGAAGCTGCTGCCGCCCGAGAAGGCGTCGAAGACGCTGAAGGTCGGCGAGTTCACCCGTGCCCGCATCGTGGCGGCCGAGGGCCACGACCTGATCGCGCAGCCGATCTGAGCCGTCAGCGCAGCAACTCGATCTCGCGGGCGTCGAGCCTCACCTCGACGCGTGCGTCGTAGCGCAGTCCCTCAATCTCCGGCGCCAGCACCTCCACGATGCTGGGCGACTGGAAGTGGGTCTTTTTGGTCTGCGGATGCGGGTAGTAGACCCAGCAGCCTTCGTACAGGCGGCCTTCGCAGACCAGCTGGCAGCCCGAGAACGAGAAGGTCTCGGGCGGGTGCAGCGGGGTCCATTCGACACGCTCGAAGGTCCATCGGGGCGCCAGCAGGCGGAACGTCCAGGGGGCGATCGAGATGTTGAGCGTGCCTTCGAACAGACCGTCGAGGTCGAGCCCGCGTTCGCGGAAGAAGGGCTTCTGCATCCGGATGGAGCTGTCGGGGTAGGGCGAGGTCTCGCCGCGCCCGGAGGCCACCTGGTGGCCGGGCATCACCACCCCCTTGACCGCCTGCCAATGGGAATGGGGCATGGTCAGGCTCCCAGCTTCAGGAACAGGTCGCGGTCGGGCGCGAACTGCGCATACAGGGGCAGCAGGGCGCCGCCGATCGCCCGGGCGTCGGAGCCGATGGTGCCCGGCAGCACCTGGGGCCGCCAGACGCCTTCCCAGCTGTAGGCGTCCTGCGCGCGGGCGATGCAACGCATCAGCGCGTCGAGCAGCGTGGGGTGGAATGAGCCGTCGACGATCACCGCTTCGAGGTCGAGCAGGCAGGCGGCGTTGTGTATCGCCAGCGCGATGCCGCCGGCAGCCTGCCGCAGCCAGGCCTCGGTGTGCGCAAGCCACTCGCCTTGCAGCGCGCGCTCGTCGTTGCAGGCCGCCGGGTCGAGCCCGGCCTCGGCGAACAGGCGTTCAAGGTTGAACAGCGATGCCGAGCTCAGCAGCTGGGGCGGCATCTGCCGGCCCTCCTGGGTGGCCGACAGGGCGAACGAGCCCACCGCGCCGGCGTTGCCGTGCACCCCGCCGCGCAGGTGGCTGTCGATGACCAGGCCGCCGCCGATGAAGGTGTCGACGAACACGTGCAGGAAGGTGCGCATGCTGCGGCCGCGCCCGGCCACCAGTTCGGCCACGCAGGCGGCCGCGGTGTCCTTGGCGAATTCGACCGGCAGCCCGGTGATGGCCTCGATGCGCTGGCGGATGTCGACGCCGTCCCAGTGGTGGGCCTGCTCGTCCGAGATGCCCAGCACCTGCTGCCAGCCGCCGATGGACAGCGGCGCCGCCACGCCGGCGCCGCACAGGCGGCCGGCCAGCGCCGGGCCGAGGCTGGCCCGCACGTCGCCGATCAGGGCCTGCAGATGGCCGAACAGGGTGCCGGGGTCCGGGAAGGCATAGCTCACCGAGCGCCGCTCGCGCACCTGGCCGGCGAAGTCCATCAGCAGCACATCGGCGCTGCGCCGGCCGATCTCGATACCCAGCGTGAAGGCGCCGTCGGGGGCCAGTGCGATGGGCACCGAGGGTTGGCCCACCTTGCCGCGCACGGGCTCCCGCTTGGTGACGAGGCCGTCGTCCAGCAGGCCCGCGATGATGAGCGAGATGGCCTGCGCCGAGAGGTGGGTGAGCCGTGCCAGCTCGGCCTTCGGCGTGGGGCCGTGCAGGCGGATGGCCTGCAGCACCACGCGCTCGTTGAATTCGCGCACGCCGCCCTGGTTCGAGCCCCGGGGTTTGAGGTGCGGCTGCGCGGCGGCGGCTGGACTCGCTTCTTGGAGCATCGGTTCGAGGGCGGCGCTAGGCCGCTAGGACCTGGGCGATCACGCCCTTGCGGAAGATGAAGTTGGCGAAGGGTTGCAGTTCGCCCGTGACCACGATGGCGCGGGCCGACGAGCGCACGCGATCGTAGAACGCAAAACGTTCGATGGCCTGGGCGGCTTCGCAGATGTCGTGCGAGGCCATCCATTCGATGACGCCGCGCTGCACCGCCGAGACGAAGCCTTCGGGCCGGCCGCTGACCTGCATGTAGCACGCCGGCGGGCCGCCATCGGCGTCGAGCGGCAGCACCGACAGCACGGCTTCGCAGGCGCGCTGCAGGCCCACGCCGGGCAGCCGGATCACCGGCTTGCCGCCGGCCAGGGTCTCGGCGGTGAAGTTGGCGTCGGCCACCACGATCTCGTCGCCGTGGCCCATGGCGGCGAGCACGTGCAGCAGCTCGGGCGACAGCAGCGGGTCGATGTTCTTGAGCATGGTGGGCAGCCTTCAGGCCAGCGCTTCGGCGGGCAGGTCCTCGATCTTCATGGCGCCGGTCATCACCGCCACCGTGTCCGACATCGAGATGCCCCGGGGGTTGAGCACCGCGGCGCGCCGGCCGAGCCGCTGCACGTGGATGCGGTCGGCGATCTCGAACACGTGCGGCATGTTGTGGCTGATGAGGATGACCGGCAGGCCCTTGTCGCGCACCCGGCGGATGAGCTCCAGCACCATGTTGCCTTCCTTCACGCCGAGCGCGGCGGTGGGCTCGTCCATGATGACCACGTGCCGCGCGAAGGCCGCGCTGCGGGCCACCGCCACGCCCTGGCGCTGGCCGCCGGAGAGGGTTTCGACCGCCTGGGTCATCGAGCGGATGCCGATCTTCAGGTCCGCCATGTGGGTGGTGGCCTCCTTGAGCATGCGCGGCTTGTCGAGCACCTTGAGCAGCCTGCCCATGAGGCCAGGCTTCAGCACCTCGCGGCCGAGGAACAGGTTCTCGGCGATGGTCATCGCGGGGGCGACGGCGAGGTCCTGGTAGACCGTCTCGATGCCCTGGCGGCGCGCGTCGATCGGGCTCTTGAAGTGGACCGGCCGGCCGTCGAGCAGGATCTCGCCTTCGTCGGGCACCAGGGCGCCCGACAGCGCCTTGATGAGGCTGGACTTGCCGGCGCCGTTGTCGCCGATCACCGCCAGGATCTCGCCGGCGCGCACTTCGAAGTCGGCGCCGTCGAGGGCGGTGACATGGCCGTAGCGCTTGACCAGGCCGCGCGCCTGCAGCACCGGCACGTTGGCGGCAGCGGCCGCCACGGAGTGGGGGAGGGGTGCGTTCATCGTGAGCGGTGCGAGAGTTGGTCGGTCGCCACCGCGAGGATGACGAGGATGCCGGTGATGAGGATCTGGTAGACCGACGACACGCCCATCAGCGTGAGGCCGTTGCGGAACACGCCCACGATGAGCGCGCCGATCAGCGTGCCGATGATGAGCCCGCGGCCGCCGAACAGGCTGGTGCCGCCCAGCACCACCGCGGTGATGCTGTCCAGGTTCTCGGTCTGGCCGGCCTGCGGGTCGCCGACGCCGGTGCGGGCGATCGAAAGCAGCGAGGCGATGCCGTAGAACAGCCCGGCCAGCACGTACACGCAGATCAGCACGCGGTCGGTGGAAATGCCGGTCAGGCGCGCGGCTTCCTTGTTGTTGCCCACCGCGTAGACGTGGCGGCCGGGCGCCGTGTCGCGCAGGCCCCACCACATGAGCGCGTACAGCGCGAGCATGAGCACCGTGCCGTAGTTCATGCTGGTGTCGCCGAAGCCGAAAGTGTTGCCCAGCCAGGTGTGCTCGGCCGGCAGGTCGGTCACTGTCTGCGCCGCGGCGTACAGCTGCGTCACCGCGAAGGCGATGTTCATCGTGCCCAGCGTCACGATGAAGGGCGGCAGCTTGATCTTGGTGACCAGCAGGCCGTTGAGCAGGCCGAAGCCCATGGTCACCGCCATGCCGCAGGCAATGGCCAGCAGGGGCGGCAGGCCGTGGTCCACCGCGAACTTGCTCATGACGATGGAGCCCAGCGCCATGACCATGCCGCACGACAGATCGATGCCGGCGGTGAGGATGATCAGCGTCTGGCCGATGGCGATGACGCCCACCACCATGACCTGCTGCAGGATCAGCGAGAAGTTGCCCGCCGACAGGAAGCGGTCGGACTGGAACGAGAAGAACACGCAGGCGGCCAGCAGGGCCAGCAGCGGGCCCAGCGTGGCCATCGGCGGCAGGTGGTGTTTCCAGGCGGTCATGTTGCGGGCGTTGAGGGCAGGGGCACCAAGGCCCCCGCGGTCATGAGCGGAGAGTCCCATGGTGCACCCGCCTTACTTCTTGCCCCAGCAGAGGTCGAGGCCGGTCTTGGTGTCCTTGCTGTCCACGCCCGAGACGGACTTGTCGGCGATCAGCATGACGCCGGTGTCGGTGTAGCCGGCGACCTTCTTGCCGGTCTTCGCATACTCGACGCCGGCTTCGACGCCCATGGCGGCCATCTTCAGCGGGTACTGCTGCGAGGTGGCGGCGATGTTGCCGGCCTTCACGTCGCGCACGCCCTGGCAGCCGCCGTCCACCGACACGATCAGCACGTTCTTTTCCTTGCCGGCGGCCTTGAGCGCCTTGTACGCACCGGCGGCGGCCGGCTCGTTGATCGTGTAGACGAGGTTGATGTCGGGGTTCTTCTGGAGGCAGTTCTCCATGCCGGTCTGGCCCTTGGCCTGGTCGCCGTAGCTGTCGGCCATGCACACCACGTCGGGGGTCTTGAGCAGCTCGGTCGTCTTGGCATCGGCCTTGGCGCCGTTGAAGCCGGCGAGGAAGCCGTTGTGGCGCTGGATGCCCACCGGGTGGCCGGGGAACAGGTCGAGCGTGGCGATCCTGGCCGGCTTGCCGCCCAGCGCTGCCTTGGCGTACTGCCCGATCAGCACGCCGGCCTTGAAGTTGTCGGTCGCGAAGAGCGCGTCCACCGCCTCCACCGGCTCGGTGGGGCTGTCCAGCGCGATGACCATCACGCCCTTTTCGCGGGCCTTCTTGACGGCCGGCACGATGGCCTTGGAGTCGTTCGGCGTGATGAGGATGGTCTTGGCGCCGGCGGCCATCATGTTCTCGATCGCGGTCACCTGGCCGGCGTTGTCGCCGTCGGCCTTGCCGGCGGCGGACAGCAGCTTGGCGCCCTTGGCCGTGGCCGCCTGCTGCGCGCCTTCCTTCATCTTCACGAAGAAGGGGTTGGTCTCGGTCTTGGTGATGAGGCCGATGACCGGCTGGTCGGCGGCTTGTGCGCTGCACATGGCAGCCAGGGCGGCGAGGGCGAAGGCGGTGCGGATCGGTTTCAAGCTCGTCTCCTTTGGTGGTTTGGGTTCAGCCCGGCGTTGCCGGTGCAGCCGCGTATTGCCGGCTTGCGGAAAAGTATAGGAAGGCATCCGTTAATAAATCAACCGACTTTATTAATGGAAAACCCCGATGCCGGGCGGAGGGAGGGCGCGAAAAATCCGGCCGATGCGCGGCTCTTCCGTGGCCGCATGTCCGTTGCCGGGAAAGCCCATGTCCGCCCTGTTCGTCGCCGCCGGCGAAGCCCTCATCGACCTGATCCAGCAACCCGATGGCCGCTATGAGGCCTGCCTCGGCGGCTCGGTCTTCAACTTCTGCATCGCGCTGGCGCGCCTGCGCGTGCCCACCGCCTATGCCAACCCGCTGTCCCACGACCCGTTCGGCCGCCGCTTCGCGCAGCGGCTGCAGGAAGACGGCGTGCGCATGCTGTCCGGTGCCTCCGACGACGCGCCCACCTCGCTCGCGGTGGTGTCGCTCGACGCGCAGGGCAAGGCCAGCTACAGCTTCCACCGCGCCCATGTGGCCGATCGCCGCATCGACGTGGAGGCGCTGCTGCCGCAGCTGGGTCAGGCCGCCGGTGTGCACATCGGCGGGCTGGCGCTGGTGCCCGACGACGTGGGGCGCTATGTCCGCATCGCCCAGGCGGTGGCCGCCGCCGGCGGTGTGGTTTCGGTGGACGCGAACCTGCGTCCGGCGGTCGTGCCCGAGGCGGCGCGTTATGCCGAGGGTGTGCTGCAGGCGCTGGCACAAGGGCATCTGGTGAAGGTGAGCGACGAGGACCTGCTGCACCTGGGGCTGGTGGCCGACCTGCAGGACGAGCAGGCGCTGGTGGTTGCGGCCCGTTCGCTGCTGCAAAGGCCTGGCGTGGCCACCCGCATCGTGGCGCTGACCCGCGGCGCGCAGGGCGCCGATCTGTTGACCGGCAGCCTGCAGGTGAGGGCCGAGCCGCCCGAGGGTCTGGTGGTGCAGGACACGGTGGGCGCGGGCGACTGCTTCATGGCCGGCCTGGTGGCCGGCCTGCACGCCGCCGGTGTGCTGCAGCCGGCCGCGCTCGGCAGCGCGTCACCACCGGTACTGGCGGACGCGCTGCAGCTCGCGGTGGCGGGCGCTTCCGTCGACGTGACGCGAGTGGGCTGCGACCCGGCTCGCTGGGAAGATGCACAGGCGATGAAGGCGCGGGTGAAGCTGGCTACGATCGCCGGATGACCCAAGACCCCCGCAAGCCCCCGCGAGCGCTCGACACCGAGCTGATCCACCACCCCTATCTGCCGCCGCAGGACTTCGAGTCGGTGGCGCCCGGCGTCTTCAAGGGCTCGACGATCTTCTTTCCCGACGTGGCCGCGCTGCGGGCACGCCGCTGGATCGACAAGAGCGGCTACACCTACGGCCTGCACGGCACGCCGACCAGCTTCACCCTCGAGGAGCGCCTGGCCACGCTCGAAGGCGGGCGCCACACGCTGCTCGTGCCGAGCGGCCTGGCGGCCATCGCGCTGGTGGACACGGCGCTGCTCAAGGCCGGCGACGAGGTGCTGCTGCCGGACAACGTCTACGGCCCCAGCCGCGAGTTCGCGCGGCACGAGCTGGCCCGCTGGGGCATCACCCACCGCTTCTACGACCCATCGGATGCCGGCTCGCTGGGATCGCTGCTGTCTGCCGCCACGCGGCTGGTGTGGCTCGAAGCGCCCGGCTCGGTCACGATGGAATTCCCCGACCTGCGGGGCCTGGTGCGGCTGGCGCGCGCGGCCGCGCCGCGGCCGGTCGTCGCGCTGGACAACACCTGGGGTGCGGGCCTGGCTTTCAAGCCCTTCGACCTGGGCGAGGGGCTTGCGGTGGACATCAGCGTGCATGCGCTGACGAAATACCCGTCCGGCGGCGGCGACGTGCTGATGGGCTCGGTCACCACCACGGATTCGAAGCTGCACGAGCAGCTGGCGCTGTCGCGCAGCCGGCAGGGGCAGGGCGTCGCCGCGAACGACGTCGAGACGCTGCTGCGCTCGCTGCCGTCGCTGCCGCTGCGCTATGCCGCGCAGGACGCCACCGGGCGGCAGCTGGCGCACTGGTGCAGGGCCCGGCCGGAGATCACGCGGGTGCTGCACCCGGCGCTGGAAGGATCGCCCGGGCATGAGCACTGGGCATCACTGTGCAGCGCAGCCGCCGGCCTCTTCACCGTGGAGCTCGATGCCCGCTACACGCAGGCGCAGGTGGATGCGTTCGTCAACGCGCTGCGGCTGTTCCGCATCGGCTGGTCATGGGGCGGGCCGGTGAGCCTGGCGGTGCCTTACCGCGCCCAGAGCCTGCGCAGCCTGCCGGTTCCATACGGCGGGGCGCTGGTGCGGTTCTCGGCGGGGCTGGAGTCTGCGCAGGACCTGATCGCGGACCTCGAGCAGGCGCTGCAGGTGTTGAAGGGCAGAGGGGGCCGAGGGGCTGAATGACGCGAGGTCATTCCTTCGGGTTCGACGACACCTTGTGCCGCATCAGCCGGCCCTTCTCACGTTCCCAGTCGCGCTTCTTCTCTGTCTCGCGCTTGTCGTGCAGCTGCTTGCCCTTGGCCAGCGCGATGTCGGCCTTCACGCGGCCGGCCTTGTAGTGCAGGTTCAGCGGCACCAGGGTGTAGCCCTTCTGCTCGACCTTGCCGACCAGGCGCCGGATCTCGTCCTTGTGCATCAGCAGCTTCTTCGTGCGGTCGGCCTCGGGCCGCACGTGCGTCGAGGCGGTGCGCAGCGGGTTGATGCGGCAGCCGATGAGGAACAGCTCGCCGTCGCGGATGACCACGTAGCCGTCGGTGAGCTGCACCTGGCCTGAGCGAACGGCCTTCACCTCCCAGCCTTCGAGCACGATGCCGGCCTCGAAGCGCTCTTCGATGAGGTAGTTGAAGTGGGCCTTCTTGTTTTCTGCGATGGGCGACATGGCAAGCCAGTTGAGGCCGGAGCCTCTCAATACAATCGCGCGATTGTGAAGCACGTCAAGAAGTCGGTCCTGCTCTGGTATTCGCCGCACGAGATGTACGAGCTGGTGACAGCGGTGGACGAATACCCCAAGTTCCTGCCCTGGTGCGAGCGGGCCGAGGTGCTGGAGCACCACGGCGGCGGCATGACCGCGAGGCTGCACCTGTCCTATCACGGCGTGCGCCATGCCTTCACCACCCGCAATGCCCACACCATCGGCGAGCGCGTGGTGGTCGACCTCGTGGACGGTCCCTTTTCCCAACTCGAAGGCGAGTGGCGCTTCCTGCCCCTGGGCACCCCTGCGGCCGACGCGCAGCCGGGCGCGGGCGCCTCTGCCTGCAAGATCGAATTCGAGCTGCGCTACGCGTTCTCGAGCCGCGCGCTCGAGGCGGTGGTGAGCCCGGTGTTCGACCGGGTGGCCAACACCTTCGTCGATTCGTTCGTCAAGCGCGCCGAGCAGGTGTATGGCGCGCGCTGAATCGCAGGCGGTGGCCCTCCTGCGCGTCGAGGTGGCTTACAGCCCCGCGCCGCGCCAGGTCGATGTGGTGGTGGTCGAGCTGCCCGAAGGCGCCACGGTGTTGCACGCGCTGCGTGCGAGCCGGCTGCTGGAGCGGCACCCGGAGATCGACCTGTCGGTCCAGCGGGTCGGGGTGTGGGGTCGTGCGGTCGGGCTGGCCGAGCCGCTGCGGGCCTCAGATCGCGTGGAGGTCTACCGCGGCCTGCGGGTGGACCCGAAGGAGGCGCGCCGCCAGCGCTACCGCTCGCACAAGCAGGAGCGGGTCAGGCGCTGATCGCTGATGAGCCTTAGCCGCACTCCGACGCGATGATCTGCTTCGTGCGCTCCATTTCCTTGGCGCGCGCAGCGTCGTCGAGGATCTCGCGCTCGCCCTTTTCGTTGGTGCGGGCGATGCGGATGCCGTCATCCAGGGTGCGCTGGTAGCCCTTGGCGCGCTGGCAGTTTTCGGCGCGCGTCTTGGCGAGCTTTTCTTCTTCGGCCTTGCGCTTGGCGGCGTCTTCCTGTTCCTGCTGCTTCTTCTTCGCTTCGAGCTGCGGGTCCGACGCCCGCACGGCGGGCGGCTGCGCAGAAGGTGCCACCGGGGTCAGGCTCGACGGCGCGACCGCCACCGCGCGGCCGCCGGCCGGCTTGGACAGGATGTCCTTTTCGGCCACGCCGGGCGGCGGCGGGCGGTCGCTGTACTGCACGCGGCCATCCTTGTCTCGCCATTTCCATTGCGCAATGGAAGGCGTTGCGAGGGCAACGCCCAGCAGGGCCAGAACGATGAGGCGGGCAGTGCATTTCATAGCCGGCGAGTTTAGCGGCCGCCCCCCGCGACGCGAAGCGTGACTCCCCGCAGTGACCTCGCCGGAACTGTGAGGAAATGCACGTTCCGGGGCGGCGGCTCCGGTCTTCCAAAGGTGTTTGCAGCGCCTCCGTATAATCCGCTTTTGCGTCTGGAGCTTCCTCATGCGCCTTCTTGGCAAAGCGCTCACCTTCGACGACGTGTTGTTGGTGCCGGCGTATTCCCAGGTGTTGCCACGCGACACCAGCCTCTCGACCCGACTCTCCCGCAACATCACCCTGAACCTGCCGCTGGTGTCCGCAGCCATGGACACGGTGACGGAAGCGCGCCTGGCCATCGCCATCGCGCAGGAGGGCGGCATCGGCATCGTTCACAAGAACATGACGCCCAAGCAGCAGGCGGCCGAGGTGTCGCGCGTGAAGCGCTACGAGTCCGGCGTGCTGCGCGACCCGATCACCATCTCGCCCGGCGTCAAGGTGCGCGACGTGATCGAGCTGTCGCGCCAGCACGGCATTTCCGGCTTTCCGGTCGTCGAGGAAGGCAAGGTGGTGGGCATCATCACCGGCCGCGACCTGCGCTTCGAGACCCGGCTCGACGCCCCGGTACGTGAGGTGATGACGCCGCGCGAGCGCCTCATCACGGTGAAGGAAGGCTCCGCGCCGGCGGAAGCCAAGGCCCTGATGCACAAGCACAAGCTCGAGCGCGTGCTTGTCGTGAACGACGCCTTCGAGCTGCGCGGCCTGGTGACGGTGAAGGACATCACCAAGCAGAGCAACTTCCCGAACGCGGCGCGCGACCCGCACGGCAAGCTGCGCGTGGGCGCCGCGGTCGGCGTGGGCGAGGGCACCGAGGAGCGCGTCGAACTGCTCGCGAAGGCCGGCGTCGACGCCATCGTGGTCGACACCGCCCACGGCCACAGCAAGGGCGTGATCGACCGCGTGCGCTGGGTCAAGCAGAACTTCCCTCAGGTCGACGTCATCGGCGGCAACATCGCCACGGGGGCGGCAGCCCTGGCGCTGGCCGAGGCCGGCGCCGACGCGGTGAAGGTCGGCATCGGCCCCGGCTCGATCTGCACCACCCGCATCGTCGCGGGCGTGGGCGTGCCGCAGATCATGGCCATCGACAACGTGGCCACCGCGCTCAGGGGCAGCGGCGTGCCGCTCATCGCCGACGGCGGCATCCGCTACTCGGGCGACATCGCCAAGGCCATTGCTGCGGGCGCATGCACCGTCATGATGGGCGGCATGTTCGCCGGCACCGAAGAGGCGCCGGGCGAAGTGATCCTGTACCAGGGCCGCAGCTACAAGAGCTACCGCGGCATGGGCTCCATCGGCGCCATGCAGCAGGGCTCTGCCGACCGCTACTTCCAGGACAACACCGGCGCCAATCCCAACGCCGACAAGCTGGTGCCCGAAGGCATCGAAGGACGCGTGCCTTACAAGGGCTCGGTGGTGGCCATCCTGTTCCAGATGGCCGGCGGCCTGCGCGCCTCGATGGGCTACTGCGGCTGCGCCACGATCGACGAGATGCGCGAGCGCGCCGAGTTCGTGGAGATCACCGCGGCCGGCATTCGCGAGAGCCACGTGCACGACGTGCAGATCACCAAGGAAGCGCCGAACTATCGAATGGAGTGATGCTCCTGCCGACCTCGCCACGCCGCCCGGTCCCGACCGGGCGGTGCGGTTTCTGAAGCCTCACCGTGACGAACGAAGCCAACCGATCCCCCGATCGCAGCCACAAGCCGCGCCGCGAAGCGGCCATGCCCTTCATCCTGGTCGCGGTGCTGATCGACATGGTGTCGATCGGCCTGATCATCCCGGTGCTGCCGCCGCTGGTGGGCACCTTCACCGGCTCGCAGGCCGACCAGGCGTTCTGGTTCGGCGCCGTGATGTTCGCCTTCGGCATCGCCAACTTCTTCGGCTCGCCGGTGCTGGGGGCGCTGTCCGACCACTACGGCCGCCGGCCGGTGCTGCTGATCGGCTTCTGCGGGCTGGCGGTGAGCTTTTTCGTCACGGCACTGGCCACGCACCTGTGGATGCTGATCGCGGTGCGCCTGGTGAGCGGCGCCATGCAGGCGAACGTGGCGGTGGCCAACGCCTACGTGGCCGACATCACGCCGCCTGAAGACCGCGCCAAGCGGTTCGGCCTGCTGGGTGCCATGTTCGGGCTGGGCTTCATCCTCGGGCCGGTGATGGGCGGCCTGCTCGGCGCGCTGGACCTGCACCTGCCGTTCTACGTGGCCGGCACGCTGGCCCTGCTGAACTGGCTCTACGGCTTTTTCGTGCTGCCCGAGTCGCTGCCGGTCGAGCGCCGCCGCGCGGTCGACTGGAGCCGCGCCAACCCGATCTCGTCGCTCAAGGCGCTCACCCGGCTCAAGGGCGTGGGCCTGCTGGTCGTGGTCATCGGCATCAGCGGCCTGGCGCAGTTCATCCTGCACACGACCTGGGTGCTGTACACCCAGTTCAAGTTCGGCTGGGGGCCGAGCGAGAACGGCTGGTCGCTGTTTGCGGTGGGCGTGATGTCCGCCCTGGTGCAGGGGTTGCTGCTGGGGCGCCTGCTGAAGCACTTCTCGGCGCAGCGGCTGGCGGTGATGGGGCTGGTGTCCTCGACCGTGTGCTTCGCGCTCTGGGGGGCCGCCACCGAAGGCTGGATGATGTACGCGGTGATCTTCGCCAACGTGCTCGGGTTCGCTGCCGCAGCCTCCATCCAGAGCATCGTGTCCAACGCCGCCGACCACCGCACGCAAGGCCAGACCATGGGCGCGGTGGCCTCGCTCAACAGCGCCATGGCCGTGCTCGCGCCGGTCGTCGGCGCGCCCCTGCTGGGGGCGGTGTCGGACCTACCGGCGGGCGACTGGCGCATCGGCGCGCCTTACTACTTCTGCTCCGCGCTGCAGCTGACGGCCACGCTGCTGGCGCTGCGCCACTTCCGCACCCAGCGTGAGCATCGCCTGCGGGCCGCCACCACACCTTCCTCGACCTGAGCGCACACACCATGCACGACAAGATCCTCATCCTCGATTTCGGTTCGCAGGTCACCCAGCTGATCGCCCGCCGCGTGCGCGAGGCGCACGTGTACTGCGAGATCCATCCGAACGACGTGTCGGATGCTTTCATCCGCGAGTTCAAGCCGCGCGGCATCATCCTGAGCGGCAGCCATGCCAGCACCTACGAAGACCACCAGCTGCGCGCGCCGCAGGCCGTGTGGGACCTGGGCGTGCCGGTGCTGGGCATCTGCTACGGCATGCAGACGATGGCGGCCCAGCTGGGCGGCAAGGTCGAATGGAGCGACCACCGCGAGTTCGGCTATGCCGAGGTGCGCGCACATGGCCACACCAAGCTGTTCGCCGGCATCCAGGACTTCAGCACCACCGAAGGCCACGGCATGCTGAAGGTGTGGATGAGCCACGGCGACAAGGTGACCGAGCTGCCCCCGGGCTTCAAGCTGATGGCGTCGACCCCCAGCTGCCCGATCGCCGGCATGGCGAACGAGGAGAAGGGCTACTACGCGGTGCAGTTCCACCCCGAGGTGACGCACACGCTGCAGGGCAACGCGATGCTCACCCGCTTCGTGCGGGAGATCTGCGGCGCCGGCGGCGACTGGATCATGGGCGACTACATCGCCGAGGCAGTGGCGAAGATCCGCGAGCAGGTCGGCGACGAGGAAGTGATCCTGGGCCTGTCCGGCGGCGTGGACTCCAGCGTCGCCGCCGCGCTGATCCACCGCGCCATCGGCGACCAGCTCACCTGCGTGTTCGTCGACCATGGCCTGCTGCGGCTGAACGAAGCGCAGATGGTGATGGAGATGTTCGCCGGCAAGCTGCATGCGAAGGTCGTGCACGTCGACGCGAGCGAGCAGTTCCTCGGCCACCTGAAGGGCGTGTCCGACCCCGAGCAGAAGCGCAAGATCATCGGCCGCGAGTTCGTCGAGGTGTTCCAGCGCGAGGCCAGGAAGCTGTCGAAGGCCAAGTGGCTGGCCCAGGGCACCATCTACCCCGACGTCATCGAGTCCGGCGGCGCCAAGACGAAAAAGGCGACCACCATCAAGAGCCACCACAACGTGGGCGGCCTGCCCGAAACCCTGGGACTCAAGCTGCTGGAACCGCTGCGCGAGCTGTTCAAGGATGAGGTGCGCGAGCTGGGCGTGGAGCTCGGCCTGCCGCCCGAGATGGTGTATCGCCACCCGTTCCCCGGTCCCGGTCTGGGCGTGCGCATCCTCGGCGAGGTGAAGCGCGAATATGCCGACCTGCTGCGGCGCGCCGACGCGATCTTCATCGAGGAGCTGCGCGACACGCGCGACACGGCTTCGGGCAGGAGCTGGTATGAGCTCACCAGCCAGGCCTTCGCGGTGTTCCTGCCGGTCAAGAGCGTGGGCGTCATGGGCGACGGCCGAACCTACGACTACGTGGTCGCGCTGCGCGCAGTGCAGACCAGCGACTTCATGACGGCCGACTGGGCGGAGCTGCCCTATGCCTTGCTCAAGCGGGTGTCGGGCCGCATCATCAACGAGGTGCGCGGCATCAACCGGGTGACCTACGACGTTTCGAGCAAGCCGCCCGCCACCATCGAGTGGGAGTGAGTTGCACATGCTGTTCACGCCCGCCGACGAATACGCGATGCGCATCGCGCTCGACCAGGCGCAGAACGCCTGGCTGGTGGGCGAGGTGCCGGTGGGCGCGGTGATCATGCGCGAGGGCCAGGTCATCGCCACCGGCTACAACCGGCCGATCACCACGCACGACCCCACGGCGCATGCCGAGATCGTGGCGCTGCGGCATGCGGCGCAGCTGCTCGAGAACTATCGCCTGCCCGAGTGCGAGCTGTACGTCACGCTCGAGCCTTGTGCCATGTGCGCGATGGCGTTGATGCATGCGCGCCTGAAGCGGGTGGTGTTCGGCGCGCTCGACCCGAAGACCGGCGTCGCCGGTTCGGTGATCGACCTGTTTGCCAACCCTCAGCTGAACCACCACACGCAGATCGTCGGCGGCGTCCTGGCGCAGCCCTGCGGCGACCTGCTTCGCGAGTTCTTTGCCGAGCGGCGGGCGCAGCAGAAGGCGATGCGCCTTGCGGCCGGCGACACCGAGGCGCAAGCCGAGGCCGCCGAGATCCCGGTGGGCCAGACCGTCGAGCTGGAGCTGCCGCCTGAATCGGCGCCGGTCCAGGAAGAAAGCGACAAGAAATGAACGACAACGATACCCAGCCGCTGGTGATGTTCTCGCCGGCCGGTGTGGTGGGGCAGCCGGCCAGCGTGCGCCGCGCCGCCAGGCGGCTGGCCAAGCTCGGCTTCGAGGTCGGCATCGACGAAGCCGCCCTGGCGCGCCACCAGCGCTTTGCCGGCGACGATGAAACCCGCCTGGCCGCCTTGCATCGCGTGGCGCGCGAAGGCGCACGCGGCGAGCGGTCGGTGGCGCTGGCCACGCGCGGCGGCTACGGGCTCACCCGCCTGCTCGACCGCATCGACTGGAAGCTCATGGCCAAGAGCGTCGATGCCGGCCTGCGCTGGGTGGGCTACAGCGACATGACGGCGCTGCAGCTGGCCGCACTGGCCCACGATGCCGGCGGCTGTGAAGGCGGGCACGACCACAAGCACCACCATCATGAACACGAGCTGGAGGGCGGCTGGTGGGCTGGTCCCATGGCCTGCGGCGACTTCGGCGTCGAAGACAGCCAGGGCGGCGTCGACGACGTGACCCAGGACTGCTTCGTCGAGGCCATGCACGGGAAGCTCGAGGCCATCGGGTTTCGCACCGAGGCGGGCTTCGACGGCCTGGGCGTGAAGGGGCGGCTGTGGGGCGGCAACCTCTGCGTCGTGATGTCGCTGATGGGCACGCCGCATTTCCCGCGCATGAAGGGCGGCATCCTCTTCGTGGAAGACGTGAACGAGCATCCGTACCGCGTCGAACGCGACCTGCTGCAATTGCACCAAGCTGGTGTGCTGGATGCGCAGAAGGCGGTGGTGCTGGGCTCGTTCACCGACTTCGTCAAGTCGCCGCTCGACCGCGGCTACAGCCTCAAGGCGGCGGTGGCGCATGTGCGCACCGTCACCAGGACGCCCATCCTGACGGGCCTGCCCTTCGGCCATGTGCGGACCAAGGTGTGCCTGCCGGTGGGGCGGCGCGTGACGCTGGCCGTACAGGGCCGAGACGCCTTCATCGGCTGGTGAGTTGGGGAGCCTTCTCTAACGGATGGCCCGGGCGCCGTAGCGCCCGACTTGCCTAGACAAGCGGCCTGGCACGCGGCTTGCGGGCGGGTGAACCCTGAGCGGTGACGCGCGCCCTGCGGCGTATCATCGCGGCGCCTCGCAACGGCTGGGTCACAAACCCGCACGCACGAGGCGATTTTGTTTGGGTGGCGTTTGCGTGCAGATCCACGCAGGCGTTTTTGGGTCCGAGATGAATTCATCAAGCTTGGGAGCGGCTCGAATGCAAGACCGTATTCCCCTTTGCAGCCGCCTGGTGCGGCGCCTGCTCGCGTCGTGCGCCGCGTTGCTCGCGGCTGCCACGCTCACCGCGTGCAACAACAGCCCCTATCCCGCGGGTTCCGAGAAGGAGAACATCCTTTTCAACTCGTTCGACGAGCGCTCGCCGCGGTATCTCGATCCGGTGGCCTCCTACAGCAACCCGGAGTCGGCCTACACCTACCAGATCTACGAGCCGCTGTACGCCTACCACTACCTCAAGCGGCCGTACGAACTGATCCCGCGCACCGCGGAGTCGGTGGTGCAGCCGTACTACCTCGACAAGGACGGCAAGCGGCTGCCTGACGACGCACCCGTCGAGCGCATCGCCGAAAGCGTCTACGACATCAAGATCAAGCGCGGCATCCTCTATGCGCCGCACCCCGCGTTCGCGAAGGACGAGAAGGGCAACTACCGCTACCTCTCGCTGACCCGCGAGCAGCTCGGCGACAAGCGCTCTCCGTGGGACTTCGAGCACCAGGGCACCCGCGAGCTCACTGCCGACGACTACGTCTACACCCTCAAGCGCCATGCCACGCCGCGCACCGAGGCGCCGATCTTCGGCATCTTCTCCGAGTACGTGATCGGCCTGAAGGAATACCGCAAGCTCATCCTCGAGGAGAACGCGAAGCTGCTCAAGGGCGTTTCGGCGGACACGCGCGACAAGCCCTTCCTCGATTTCCGCAAGTGGGACCTCCCGGGCGTGCAGGCGCTCGACCGCTACACGCTGCGCATCCGCATCAAGGGCAAGTACCCGCAGTGGAAGTACTGGCTGTCCATGACCTTCACCGCGCCGCTGCCCTGGGAGGCCGATGCCTTCTATGCACAGCCCGGCATGGCCGACAACAGCATGTCGCTGAATCAGTGGCCGGTGGGCACGGGCGCCTACATGATGACCGAGTACGTGCAGGACCGGCGGCACGTGATGAAGCGCAACCCCAACTTCCGCGGCGAGCCGTATCCCTGCGAAGGCATGCCGGGGGACAAGGAGGCCGGCCTGCTGGCCGACTGCGGCAAGACCATGCCCTTCATCGACACCATCGTCTCCACAATCGTGAAGGAGAAGGTGCCGCGCAAGGAGATGTTCAAGCAGGGCTATCTCGACGTTCCCGAGATCGAGCGGCCCGAGTGGGGCGTGAACTTCCGCGCCGACGCAGAGGACTCCGACGAAGTGGCGCACCTGTTCAAGGAGCGCGGTTTCCAGTTCCCGCAGACCACCGACGTCAACAACTGGTACATCGGCTTCAACTGGCTCGATCCGGTGGTCGGCAAGGGCGACACGCCCGAGCAGCAGGTGAAGAACCGCAAGCTGCGGCAGGCGCTGTCCATCGCCATCGACTGGGAGGAGGGCTACGGCCGCATCTTCCGCACCAAGGGCGGCGTGGCCGCCCACGGGCCGGTGCCCCCGGGCGCGTTCGGTTCGCGCGAAGGCCAGCCGGGCGGCCACAACCCGGTCACCCACAAGGTCGTCAACGGCCAGGTCGTGAGGCGCTCCATCGAGGAGGCCAGGCAGCTGCTGGCCGAAGCGGGCTATCCCGACGGACGCGACGAGAAGACCGGGCAGCCGCTGGTGCTGAACTACGACTTCCAGCGGGTCATCACGCCCGAGTTCCGTGCCGAGAACGACTGGCTGGTCAAGCAGTTCGCCAAGATCGGCGTGCAGCTCGAGGTGCGAGCCACCGACTACAACCAGTTCCAGGAGAAGGTGCTCAAGGGCAAGCACCAGATCTTCTGGTGGGGCTGGCTCGGCGACTACCCCGATGCCGAGAACTTCCTGTTCCTGCTCTACGGGCCGAACAGCAAGTCCAAGCACGAGGGCGAGAACACCGCCAACTACGAGAACCCCGAGTACGACAAGCTCTACCGCCAGCTGCAGACGCTCGAAGACGGCCCGCAGAAGCAGAAGGTCATCGACGAGATGGTCCGCATCGCCCGCGAGGACTCGCCCTGGGCCTGGGGCTACTGGCCCTATGTGGCCACGGCCTACCAGTCGTGGGTCCACAACGGCAAGCCCGGCATCATGATCCGCGACATGGCCCGCTACTACCGGGTGGACGCCGCCGTGCGCACCCAGAAGCTGGCCGAATGGAACAAGCCCGTGTGGTGGCCGCTGGTGGCCATTGCCGCGCTGGCCGTGCTGCTGGTGTTCTATGCACGCCGCAGCTTCGTGGCCCGCGAGCGCGCCACGGCGCGACCCGCGACCGTTGCCGCGTCGCCCTCGAACTGACGACCCGCTGTCCTGCCATGTTCAACTACATCGTGCGACGCATAGGCTACGGCCTGCTCATCCTCATCGGCGTCAACCTGCTGACCTTCTTCCTGTTCTTCACCGTCAACACCCCAGACGACATGGCGCGCCTGAACATCGGCGGCAAGCGCGTCACGCAGGAGCAGATCGAGACCTGGAAGCGTGAGCGCGGCTACGACAAGCCGCTGTACTGGAACGACAAGGAAGAGGGTAGCGCCAAGTTCACGCGCACCATCTTCTGGGAGCGTTCGATCTCGCTGTTCACGCTCGACTTCGGCCGCTCGGACGCGCGCAACGCCGTCAACATCGGCCACGAGATCCAGACGCGCATGTGGGTCAGCCTGCAGCTGGCGCTGCCGCTGTTCGTCCTGCAGGTGATCGCCAGCACGGCGTTCGCGCTGATGCTGGTGTTCTTCCGCAACTCGCGCATCGACTTCTGGGGCGTGGTGTTGTGCGTGCTGATGCTGTCCATCTCCAGCCTCTTCTACATCATCGTCGGGCAGTTCTTCTTCTCCAGGCTGTTCAGGCTGGTGCCGATCAACGGCTATGCGCCGGGGCTCGACGCGGTGAAGTTCCTGCTGCTGCCCATCCTGCTGTCGCTGCTGTCGCGGCTGGGCAGCGAGGCGCGCCTGTACCGCGCCATGTTCCTCGAGGAGATCGGCAAGGACTACGTCCGCACCGCGCGTGCCAAGGGCCTGTCCGAACAGGTCGTGCTGTTCCGCCACGTGCTGCGCAATGCGCTCATCCCGATCATCACCAGCGCCGGCAGCTACCTTCCGTATGTGTTCCTGGGCAGCCTGGTGTTCGAGAGCTTCTTCGGCATTCCGGGCCTCGGCGCCTTCGTCATCGAAGCCATCACCGGCCAGGACTTCGCCATCGTGCGCACCATGGTGTTCCTGGGTGCCTTGCTGTACATCGCTTCCAACGCCGTGATCGACATCGCCTACACCTGGGTCGATCCTCGCGTGCGCCTGTCCTGAGGTGAACATGGGATTCAAACTCGTCCTGCTGTGGACAGACGTGGCGCTGTGGGCGCTGTTCGCGGCTCTCATGGCCTATGCGCTGCGCGTGCGCAGGGACCCGAACCTGCGGGCCAGCTGGCAGAAGGTGCTGCGCGATCCCGCGGCGCTTTCTGCAGGCGTCGTGCTGCTGCTGTTCGTGACCGTCACCCTGGTGGACAGCATCCACTTCCGCCGGGAGCTGCCCGGCTCGGCGGGCCAGTCGCAGGTGTTCTACGACACGCGCACCGAGTCCTTGCTGGACGTCGTGCTGTCGCGCCAGCTGGCCATGCGTGAGGTCACCTATTCGAGCCCGCTGGCCACGCATGCCTACACCAAGCAGTCGATCGAGGTCGACGGGCAGGTGGTGCGCGACTTCCCGCGGCTGGAACACGGCGGTGCCCACCTGCACGATCCCGCGAAGCAATGGCGTGATGACGTGACGTCCCGGGCCCTTGGTGGACTGCTGGGCGGGCTCGTGTTGTTTGCCGCTGCTGCTGCGGCCGCGGCGTTTCTCATGAGGCGGCACCATGGCGGTACGCTCCAGGCGCTGCGAGACGTGGCGGTCGACCGCACCACCTATCCGGTGCGCGCCGTGCTGGCCACCGTCCTGGTGGTTTGCCTGCTGGGCGGGCCCACCGTCGCGCTGATGGGGCACTACCACGTGTTCGGCACCGACCAGACCGGCAATGACGTGCTGGTGCAGGCCCTGAAGAGCATCCGCACCGCCTTCGTGATCGGCGCGCTTTCCACCTTGGCGACGCTGCCGTTCGCGCTGGGCCTGGGCGTGCTCGCGGGCTACTTCCGAGGCTGGGTCGACGAGGTCATCCAGTACCTCTACACCACGCTGAGCTCGGTGCCCAACGTGCTGCTGATCGCCGCCTGCGTGCTGATGGTGCAGGTGTTCCTCGACAAGCACCCGGAGTTCTTCCAGACCAGCGCGGAGCGCTCGGACCTGAAGATCTTCCTGCTGTGCGCGATCCTCGGCGTCACCGGCTGGGCGACGCTATGCCGCCTCGTGCGCGGCGAGACCCTCAAGCTGCGCGAGCTCGACTACGTGCAGGCGGCCACGGCGTTCGGCGTGGGGCATGCGCGCATCATGAAGCGGCATATCGTCCCCAATGTGATGCACCTGGTGCTCATCACCACGGTGCTCAGCTTCTCGGACCTCATCCTGTATGAGGCTGTGCTCACCTATGTGGGCGTCGGCGTCGATCCGACCATGAGCAGCTTCGGCGGAATGATCAACCTGGCGCGCAGCGAGATGTCGCGCGAGCCCCTGGTGTGGTGGTCGTTCGTCGCCGCCTTTGCGTTCATGGTGACGCTGGTGCTGGCGGCCAACCTGTTTGCCGACGGCGTGCGCGACGCCTTCGACCCGCGCGCCCGCACGTTCCGTCCGCGCATCGCGCCGGCCGCGGCCACGAAGTAGGCAGGACAAGACAACATGCTGCTGCTCGACGATCTGAAAGTTGCGCTGGATGCCGATGCCGGCATCGTGAAGGCGATCGACGGCCTGAAGCTGTCCATCCAGCGTGGTGAAACCTTTGCCCTGGTGGGCGAATCCGGTTGCGGCAAGAGCATGACGGCGCTTGCGCTCATGCGCCTGCTGCCCGACAACGGCCGCATCACGCAGGGCCGGCTCGAACTGGAAGGCGAAGACGTGCTGGCGCTTCCCGAGGCGCGCATGCGAGGCGTGCGTGGCGGGCGCATCGGCATGATCTTCCAGGAGCCCTCCACCAGCCTCAATCCGGTGATGCGCGTGGGCGACCAGATCGTCGAGGCGATCGAGACGCACACCGAACTGCGCGGCGCCGCGGCGCGGGCGAAGGCCATCGAATGGATGCGCAGGGTCGGCATTCCGGAGCCGGAACGCCGCATCGACGAATACCCGTTCCGCCTGAGCGGCGGCCAGAAGCAGCGGGTCATGATCGCCATCGCGCTGGCGGCGGAGCCCGATTTCCTGATCGCCGACGAGCCGACCACCGCGCTGGACGTCACCATCCAGAAGCAGATCCTCGACTTGCTCAAGGACCTGCAGAAGGAGCAGGGCATGGGCATGCTGCTCATCACCCATGACCTGGGCGTGGTGTCGGGCATGGCGCACCGCGTGGCGCTCATGTATGCGGGCCAGATCGTCGAGGTGGCCACGGCACAGGAATTCTTCTCGCGGCCCAAGCATCCGTATGCGCGCCTGCTGCTGGCTGCGCTGCCCGACGCCGGCAAGCGAGGCCAATCGCTTTCGGCCATCCCGGGGACGGTGCCGCCGTTGTGGTCGGAGTTCAACGCATGCCGGTTCGCGCCGCGCTGCGATCGCGCATTCGGCCGCTGCAGCCAGAAGCCGCCCGAACTCCTGGCCGATGGTGGCGCGCACAGCGTGCGCTGTTTCCTGTACAGCGAACCGCCCGAAGCCGGTGGGGGAGCAGGCGTCGCCGCGCGTGTCGAGCCCCAGCCTTCAGTGGGCGAGGGTGCGGCTCGGCAGGCCGCGGGTGCTGCCTTGCTTGAAGTGAAGGATCTGCGTGTGCGCTTCCCGATCCGCAAGGGACTGCTGCACCGCAAGCTCGGCCACTTCGCCGCGGTCGATGGCGTGTCGTTCGACATTCGCGCCGGCGAGACGCTCGCGCTGGTGGGCGAGTCCGGTTGCGGCAAGACCACCACCGGCAAGGCCATCGTGCAGCTGCTGCGTGGAGTGGCCGACATCGACGGGCAGGCCCGCTTCAACGGCAGCAACCTCTTCGAGCTCGAGGCAGACGCGTTGCGCGAAGCGCGCCGCGACATCCAGATCATCTTCCAGGATCCCTTTGCCTCTTTGAATCCGCGCATGCGGGTCGTCGAAATCCTCGAGGAAGGGCTGGTTGCGCTGCGCCCCGATCTCGATGCCGCCGCAAGGCGCGCACGCCTCGAACAGCTGATGGATCAGGTGGGTCTGCGGCGCGATGCGATGGACCGTTATCCGCACGAATTTTCCGGCGGGCAGCGGCAACGCATCGCCATCGCGCGAGCGCTTGCGGTGCAGCCCAGGCTCATCGTGTGCGACGAGCCGACCTCGGCGCTCGACGTGTCGGTGCAGGCGCAGATCCTGAACCTGCTGCGGCAGCTGCAGCGCGAGCTGGGGGTGGCATACCTCTTCATCACGCACAACATCGGCGTCGTCGAGTACATCGCCGACCACGCGGCCGTGATGCAGCGAGGTCGCATCGAAGAGGCGGGCCCGGTGTCCCGCGTGCTGAGCGCGCCATCCAACGCCTACACGCGCACGCTGCTGGCGGCCGTGCCGCGCGTCGAGGTGCCCCGGGCCGTGTTGACGACGGAATGACGATCGAATGACGATGGGCTCGCGCGACGCATTCCAGGCCCTTCTTGGCACGGGCCTTGCAACACAAGGCCTTGCTACTTGTATACACAAGTTCCCCGCAGGGGCGGCGGCCCAGTACGGGTTGACCTGAGTGTCCAGTGATAGTGCGCTTAGTAGAATTCGCGCCCAACGGATGCGACTGTCCCGCACGCTACAAGCCTGCGGGTTTTTGTTTTGTGACCCTTACCCGGGTCGTTTCGTGGAGTGACTGAAAGTGCTGCTGATCCGCAACCAGCGTTCACGCGCGTGCCAGCGAGCGTCCCCGTTGCTCGCGCCACCCGGTTAGGTTGTATCGAACAACACTGACTCCGCGGGCTCAACGACGGCGTATTGCCTGGCCTGACCCGCTCTACTTCCTGCACAAAACTTACCTAGGCACGATCGGAGACTTCATGTTCCGCAACAACAGCTTTTCCCTTCTGGCGCGCATCACGGCAACCCTGGTTGCTGCGGTGTCCATCGCAGGCACGAGCCTGAGCGCACAAGCCCAAACCACCGCGCCCGCGGCCGACGCGTCGGCGGGGGCGAGCGTGCCGGCGGCGATCACGCCGGCGCCGGCGGCGGTGCCGGCGGCGAAGCCGGCGACCAAGACGGTCGAGTCGGTGGAG
>NZ_SWAR01000053.1 GCF_006386545.1 Methylibium rhizosphaerae
GCGCCTCCGCGGTGAATGAATCGGGGGTTCCGGCCATGGCGCACAGCCACTCTCCGTTCGGGCTGAGGTATCGAAGCCCTTCGACGCTTGATGGCGGCCCTTCGATACCTCAGGGCGAACGGGTGGTCGTTGTTCGCGAGCGGGATGCCGAATACCTTCACCGCGGAGAGCGCGGAGAACCGCGGAGGAATACAAGGCCTTCTCCGCGGTCCTCCGTGTCCTCCGCGCCTCCGCGGTGAATGAATTGGGGTTCCCGCCATGGCGCACAGCCACCGTCCGTTCGGGCTGAGGTATCGAAGCCCTGCGACGCTTGGTGGCTGCCCTTCGATACCTCAGGGCGAACGGGTGGGTGTTGTTTGCGTGAGATGCCGAATGCCTTCACCGCGGAGGCGCGGTGAAGGCATTGGGGTTCCATCGGGCGGCTCAAAGCCGCCAGGCGACATCCCGCTCGCGAAACAGCTCCTTGAGCCGCCCGCTTGTCTGCAGCGACTGCATGGCCTGCTGCAGCGCGGCCGCCAGGTCGTTGGAGTCCTTCTTCACCGCGCAGGCCACGGCCCAGCCGTCACGCGGCGCACGCGGCGCGGGCAAGGGCTGCAGCACGAACCGCGCGTCGCGCGACAGCACCGACTCCAGTTCAGAGGCCAGCCCCGCCACGGCCTCCAGCTCGCCGGCCTTCAAGGCCTGCGCGGCGGCCACGCCATCCGGCCAGCGGGCGACGAGGTCATCGCGCAGCAGGCCGCCTTCGGCGCCGATCATCAGCCAGCCCGCCAGCGACAGGCCGGCGGCTCCGATCTTGTGGCCGTGCAGCGCGGCCAGCGTGTCCACCTGCGGCAGGCGGCGGCAGTCGAATGCCAGCATCACCCGCTCGCGGTAGTACGGCGCCACGATCTGCACCTGCGGGTTGGCCCGCTGCAGCGGCGGGTCCAGCGGCACGTGCAGCAGCACGTCGGCCGGCCCCCAGCCGAGGTAGTGGCCCTTCCACACCACGTTGCGCAGGTCGTCGGCCATGTCCTCGTCGGCCCGGAAGGGCAGCATGGACAGGCCCACGCCGAGCTGTCGCGCCAGCGCGCGGGCCAGTTCCACGTCGATGCCCTGCCCCTGGCTGTGGAAGGGCGGCATGTCGTGGTACAGGCCGACGACCAGGCTGCCGCGACGGCGGATGCGCTCGAGCGCGCCTTCGGCCGGCTGCGCCCGCGCGAAGGCCGGCGCGGCCGCCAGCGCGGCCAGGGCCTGCCGCCGCCTCATGGGCGCACTCCGCGGCCTCGGGCTGCGCTCACAGCGGCTTCTCCCGGCGCGTTTCCAGGTAGGACTTGATGGCCCACAGCGCCTCCTGGCTCAGCGTGCCTTCGAAGGGCGGCATGTAGACCGCGCCGTTGCGGGTGCGGCCCTTGCGCACGGTGGCCAGGAAGAAGTCGTCGTTCTCCTTCACGCAGGCGGCGCGCTTCTTTTCGTCCTTGAGCGAACCGCATTCGTTGTCGAGCTTGCGAAGGTCGGGCGCGATGCCGCCGGAAACGGCTTCGATGCCGTGGCAGCGGGCGCAATTCTGGTTGTAGGCCGAGGTGCCGATGCGCACCGCCTTCTCGTTCCTGCGATACGGGTTCTCTGCCCGCCATTGCTCACCGAGCTGCGGCAGGTCCCTGGTGTCCACCGCCTGGGGTGTCACGTCGCCGTGGGCCAGCGCGAGGCAGCTCGTGGCCAGCGCGGCCAGCAGCACGGCACCGCGGCGCACGAGGCGCAGGCTGCGGCGATCTTGTGGATGGGAAGGCGATCTCTTCATGGCTGTCTCCGGTCGGTCCTCTTCAGGGGGTGGTGACGGCCAAACTGCAAGGCATGTGCCACGGAACGCGGCATGCGGCAGCCCGCATGCGACTCGGTGTTATCCCCGGGTCGCGGGCCCATGTGGCGGCGCAGGTGTCACGGAATGGAGCGTCAGCTTGATGCAAATCAGCTGCGCCACATTCGCACATGCGCAGCTCATGGGATTCCCGCACGCGCTTGCCGCGTTTGCCCATAGCATCAGCGCCACAGACGAGAGCGCCCGCAGGCCGTGGCCATGGCCCCACGCGAGGCGACCGACGGAGACAACCCCCGTGCGGGGAAAGGACGATCGCCATGTCCATGCATGCGAGCGGCACGCCGCAACAACAGCCGCCCTTCGGCAATTCATCGACCAGCGTGCTGGTGACGCCGGACGTTGCGCACCTCGATGCGATCACGCAGTCGCATGAACGTTGCGCCGCACTGGGCCTGCAGCGCGTCGAGCGGCCCGACCACACGCCGCTGATCCGTGCCGACCTTGCCACGGCGCGCGAGCGCAACCTGCGCCTGCATGCGCATGCCGCGCCGGTCATGGAGCTGCTGCTCGAGCAGATCATGGCGACGCAGAGCATGGTGGTGCTCACCGACACGCAGGGCACCATCCTCCACTCGGTGGGTCACGACGACTTCCTGCGGCGTGCCTCGAAGGTGGCGCTGGCGCCCGGCGTCAACTGGGCCGAAGCGAACAAGGGCACCAACGCCATCGGCACGGCGCTCGTCACCGAGGCGCCGACCTTCGTGCATGCCGACGAGCACTTCATGCGGGCCAACGACTTCCTCACCTGCTCGGCCGCGCCGATCTTCGACCCGCGCGGCAACATGCTGGGCGTGCTCGACGTGACGGGCGACCACCGCTCCTACCACCTGCACACGATGGGGCTGGTGAAGATGTCGGCCCGCATGATCGAGAACCACTGGCTCTCCGACGACTTCCGCCATGCGATGCGACTGCATTTCCACAGCCGGCCCGAGTTCATCGGCACGCTGCTCGAAGGCATCCTCGCGGTGGCACGCGACGGCAGGATCATCGGCGCCAACCGCGCCGCGCTCGACCAGCTGAATCTCAGCAGCGCGGCGGTGCGGATGAACAGCGTGGTGAGCCTGCTGGGCACCACGCCCGGCGCGATCGTCGACCACTTCCGCTCGCCGATGGCCAACACGCTGGTGCTCACGCTTGCCAACGGCCAGCAGGTGCATGTGCGAGCCCGCTTCAACTGGCCGATGTGGCACAACGTCGGGACCGCCCTGCCCGACGAGGAACCAGCGACCGCGGCGACCATGGCCGCCGCCGAGCCGGCGCGTGCCTCGAAGCCGTCGCAACCGCAGGCGCAGCAGGCCCTGCAGCCGCCGCAGTTGTCGGGCCTGCGCTACCTGCAGACCGGCGATGCGCAGATGGAAGCGGTGATCGCGAAGATCCGCCGCGTGCTCGACCGCGACATCAGCATCCTGGTGCTGGGCGAAACCGGCACCGGCAAGGAACTGCTGGCGCGCGCCATCCACCAGGACTCCGAGCGCGCCCGCCAGCCCTTCGTGGCGGTGAACTGCGCCTCCATCCCCGAGACGCTGATCGAGGCGGAGCTCTTCGGCTACGAGGAAGGCGCCTTCACCGGCGCGCGGCGCAAGGGGTCGCTCGGCAAGATCCTGCAGGCCAACGGCGGCACGCTGTTCCTCGACGAGATCGGCGACATGCCGCTGGCACTGCAGGCCCACCTGCTGCGCGTGCTGCAGGAGCGCCAGGTCACGCCGCTGGGCAGCAGCAAGTCGGTGCCGGTGGACGTGACGGTCATCAGCGCCACCCACCGCAACCTGCGCGAGATGATCGGCCGCGGCGAGTTTCGCGAGGACCTCTACTACCGCCTCAACGGCCTGGTGGTGAAGCTGCCGGCGCTGCGCGAGCGCACCGACCTGCTCACCATCGTGCAGAAGATCCTGCGTGTCGAATGCAGCGGCAGCCCACCCGAGCTGGTGGCCGACGTGCTGCAGCTGCTGCAGGGCTACGCCTGGCCGGGCAACATCCGCCAGCTGTCGAACGTGCTGCGCACCGCAGCCGTCATGGCGGCCGGCGAAGCCCGGATCACGCGGGCCCACCTGTCGGACGACTTCATCGACGACGCCGAGCGCGCCGTGCGGGTGCAGCGTGCGGACACGCCGCAGCCGACGGTCGCGGCACTGGCCCTGGCGGGCGCCGACGACGCCGCGAGCGCCGGCTCTGCAACCACCACGCTCGAAGCGCTGGAGCTTCAGACCATCCGCCGTGCGCTCGAGGAAGCCGGTGGCAACATCTCGGTCGCATCGAAGCGGCTGGGCATCAGCCGCAACACCATCTATCGCAAGCTGCGATGGAACGTGAAGGGACAACAGGGCGACGCCTGAACTGCTCGTCGCCCCCTGGGGACGGGCAGCTCAGCGGCCGAGCAATGCGTCCTTGAAGCCCTGCAGCGCAGGCTTGGGCTTGAATTCGGCATCGAACAGCAAGGGCCAGTCGGGCCTGCCGGGCTCGTTGATCCAGCTGTCGGTGTCCCACACGCCCCAGACGGTGATGCCGGCCCGCTGCGCAGCCGGCACCGCCCGCAGGTAGGCGGCAACGATGTCGTGGTAGCGCTGCTTCTGCCGTTCGGCCGCTTCCGCGGTGAAACTCGTGTAGCGGTTCTTCATGCTCACGTCCAGTTCGGTGATCTTCACCTTCAGGCCGCGGTCCGCCACCGCCTTCAGCGAGGACTCGATCGCGCTGATGCTCGGCCAGTCGATCAGCACGTGCATCTGGAAGCCGACACCCGTGATGGGGACGCCGCGCGACTTCATGCCATCGACCATGGCCAGCAGGTTGCGCGTCTTCTGTCCGCCGGCCTCGATGTTGTAGTCGTTGTAGTAGAGGTCGACCTGCGGATCGGCCGCTCGCGCGTTGGCGAAGGACTCGTCGATGAACGCCTGGCCCATCTTCTGGCTGAACACGGTGCTGCGCAGGCCGCCCCCCAGGGTCGCCTCGCCATCGTCGGCAAGCGCCTCATTCACCACATCCCAGCTCGCCACCTTGCCGCGGAAGTGGGTGACGATGGTCTGGACGTGCTGCTTCAGCATGGCGGAGAAGTCGCCGCCATAGCTCTTCATGAAGGCTGGCACCTGGTAGTCGGCATGCCAGATCAGCGTGTGCGCATGCACGCCCATGCCCTTGGAGGCGGCGAACGAAACCAGCGCGTCGGCCTGCCCGAAGGTGAAGCTGTTCTCCGACGGATGCAGGTAGCTCATCTTCATGATGTTGCCTGCGGTCAGCTGGTTGAAGTTGGGAACGACCACGGCTTGCTGCTGCGAGCTGGTGCTGCTGTCGATGATGCTGTTGTTCTCGAAACCGGCATTCACCGCCACGCCGATCGGGAAGCTCGCCAGCGACTTCAGCCCGCCCGCCGCGGGGTCGCCGCCGCCGGCCTGCTGGACGAAGTTCGCGGCCAGCGACTTGTTGCCGTCGATGGTGAGCGTGAGCGGATTCGCGTTGCCGCTGGCGGCCCCGCTCCAGCCTTGGAAGGTCGAACCCGCAGCCGCCGTCGCCGTGATCGTGACCGTGCTGCCCGCGGTGTAGCTGTGGCTGCCCGCCGACAGGCTCGTCGTGCCGCTTCCGTTGACGGCGACGGTCAGCGTGTAGCTGACCGGATCACGCGGAGCGCGCTTGCTGCTGCTGGAGTCGGTCGAGCTGCCTCCGCCGCAGCCCGGAAGAGTGGCGAGGCCGAGCGACAGCGCGACCACCGCCAGCAAAGGAGAGAGGCATCGATTCATCATGTATTTCCGCCTGAATGGTGTTGAGTGCATGGAGAGGGAGCCCTCAGGGAGCAGTTGCCGGAGCGCCATAGACGATGCCCCGTCCCACCGTGCTCATGTAGACCATGCCCTCGGTGTTCATGTCGCCCACGACGAACTGGCCGTTGCCGGGGCCGCCGAACTGGTGCGCGTCGTCGTTGATGCGGGTCCAGTTCGCACCGGCATCGACGGAACGGTAGAGGCCGCGCTTGCCGCCGCCTGCGGCGCCCCAGATGAACACCGTGGGGTAGCTCGAACCGGCGGCCGCCTTGCCGAAGCCCACGGCGCTGCAGGAGCTCACGTTGGACAGCCGGCTGAACGCGGCGCCTGAGTTGGTGGAGCGCACCAGGCCGCCGTCGCGCAGCGGGATCCACACGTCCCCCTCGCGGCCGGGGGCGACGGAGAGCCTCGTGGAGCCGCCCGCAGCCACCGTGGCCGACACCGCGAAGCTGGCGCCGCCGTCGTTGCTGGTCAGCACCTGGCCGTTGCCACTGTCGTAGGCATAGAACCTGGCGGCCCTCACCGGGTCGCCGACGGGCCGCACGGCGCGCCCGTTCAGGCCGGAGACCGCGCTCCAGGTCGGAGCGGGATTGGCGAAGTTGCCCGAGCGGTAGGTGGCCACCGCGCCGCCGGCCGTCATCGTGTGCAGCAGCGTGCTGCCATCCGCTGACAACGCGACAACGCTTTCCGTGATCGACGAGACGGGGGCCACCGGCACCTGCGTCCAGGAGACGCCCGTGTCGGCGGAGCGATACAGCTTCTCGCGTCCGACCCGCACGACGACGGAGGTGTTGGCCGCCGCGACCGCGAGGCCGGTGGTGGTGCCGATGCTCGGCGTGTGGATGGGCGCATACGCGTTGACGTCGGTGTGGCGATACCCGTCGTAGTCGCCGATCACCGACAGCAGCGGCCCGCCGGGCACGCTCACCAGTCCCAGAGGCACCGTCTCCTCGAGCCCCTTGACGGCAAAGGTCCAGGTCGTCGGCACCGCATCGAGGTTCGCGGTGCGGAAGAGGCCGTTGCCCGAGGTGACCCAGGCCGCCTTGCTGTCGAACGGGTCGAACTCGATGCCGTTCGCCCAGTGGATGGTGTTGTTGCCCACCCAGCTCACGCCGTTGGTATCGAGCGCGAAGCCGCGGGCCACCACGTCGGTCCAGGCGGCCCCGCCGTTGGTGGAGAGGAAGAAATGGTCACCCCAGCCGCGGCCCTGCTGCATCCAGTTGTTGACGGTGGAGACCAGCACCCGCTGCGGGTTCCCGGGGTCCACCGAGACACCCGAGAAGGCTCCGGTGATGCCGGCGGGCGTGACGTTGGTCCAGGTGCCGCCTGCGACGCTGTACTTCCACACCTGTCCCGCGTCCATCGGTTCGGGCGGGTTGAGGCTCCTCGAGTCGCCGTGCGGGCCGGAGCCGGTGGCGTAGGTGATGTAGAGGTTTCCGTCGCTGGCCAATGCCGCGCGCTGCGGGATGAACCCGGCCGGCGCGTTGGACACCGCGCTGAAGGTGGCGCCGGCGTCGTTGCTGCGGTAGAGGTTCGCGCCGACCGAGCCGTAGCGCGACACGCCCACGAAGATGCGCTGCGCGACGCCGTTGGCCACGCTCGAAGGGTCCAGCAGCACGAAGCTGATGCCGGCTTCGTTGGGGGTGCCGGTCACGGGCAAGGCGTTCACCCTCGAGAAGCTGGCGCCGGAATCGGTGCTCTTGAACAGGCCGTTGTTGCGCGAGCCGACGTAGACCACATTGCTGCTGCCCGGGTCGACCTGCATCTTCTCGCCGTTGCCGCGGCCCATGCCGTTGCCGTGCACCCGGAACTGGGCACTGACATCGGTGATGCGCGCGAAGCTGGCACCGTAGTCGGTGGACCGCATCACCGCCGTCTTGCCGTTGCTGAAGTAGGAGGTCCCGGCCAGCACGTAGACCACGGCCGGGTTCTTGGGATCGAGGGCCATCGACTCCACGCCCATCAGACCCACGTCGTCTTCCGACAGGCCGTCGAGCAGCGGCACCCACCGCCCGGCGGCAGCGTCCCAGCGATATGCGCCACCGACATCGGTGCGCGCGTAGAACAGGTTCCGCTGCGTCTTGCTCGGGATCACCGCGGTCACGAAGCCGCCGCCGCCGATGGCGACATTGCCCCAGCGGTAGGTCTGGGCCTGCCCGCCCGCCGGCGTCGGCGTGGGCGTTGCTGTCGGGGTCGGTGTCGGTGTTGCTGTCGGGGTCGGCGTCGGCGTCGGTGCCGGCGTTGCTGTCGGCATCGGCGTCGGTGCCGGAGTTGCTGTCGGCGTCGGCGTCGGCGTCGGCGTCGGTGCCGGTGTTGCCGTTGGTGTTGGTGTTGGTGTTGCCGTCGGCGTCGGTGTCGGCCGTTTCGCGTCAGCCACAGGTGCTGGAGCGCCGTCCGAAGTACCCGACGACCCGCCGCCGCAGGCCGCCAGCCATGCGCTCAGCAGGCCGGTCATGATAAGCCTCGCGCCAAACCGGGCGCGAGGGCTCGTCGATGAAATCATTTCGTGCCTTCCTGTCGTGTTGATGCTGCTGTGCAATCAGCGCGAGGTGGACGGATCTGGCCGCGTGTGCGACCTGTCCGCGTTCTTGTCAACCCCGCAGAGGGGGGCACCGTAGTTCAGCGCCCGGGTGCAGTCATGACGGACTTCTGACGGACCGGGCGTACCTTACGAACTGCCACCCGCCATACAAAGCGTTACCCCGGATCGCAAGATCAGCAAAGGCCGCACGGGGCAGATGCCCGCTGCCGAACGGCGGCCAAGCGTGTATTCCGCCTCACTCAGGCCTGAGGGCTCGCCGGAACGCGGGGAACCGGGTGCTAACCTCGCCGGCCCGTTTTCCGCTCCGTCCGCCGCTCATGACCGCCGTGCTGCGCCGCCTCGCCCCGATGTGCCTCGTGTTCCTGCTGTGGGCAGCGGCCGGCGCCGCGGGCGCCAGCCAACCCGAGCTGGCGAAGGTGGCGCTGAATGCGAGGCTTCTCGCCGCCGATCTGCCGGCCGACGCCCAGCCGCCGGCAGAAGCCCTCGGCGACACGCCGCCGCTGTGGGAGGCCGAAGCCAAGCGCGTGCAAGGCATGCTGCCCTACCGCGACAACGGCAGCTGGGTGCGCATCACGCCTCGCGCTCTGCCGCCGAAGGCACTGCTGGTGGTCGAAGGCCAGGTCGCCGGTTCGGCACAACTGCTGCTGCCCGACGGCACTCGCATCGAGCGGGCCAAGGTCCGGCCCTCCGGGCGCGACGGCTCCCCGATCGCGCTGGTGTTCCCGCTGCCGGCATCGCTCGAGCCGGGCACGCCTGTGCTGCTGCATCTCGCGCATGGCCATCGGGTCAATGTCGACTTCTCCATCGTGGAGACCGACGCATGGCGCGACTACGAAAGGACGCGCCTGATCGTGTCGGCGGCGATGTACGCGTCGCTGATCGCGTTCGCGGTGATTGCCGGCTGCTACTGGGTTGCCCTGCGCGAGCGGATGTTTGCCGACTACACCTGCTACCTGCTGTGCCTGATCGCATTCATGACCGCCAGCGCCGGGCTGCTCTACGCCGCGCCGGGCGGCGACTGGTTCGGACGCCTGGGCATCCATGGGCAATGGGCTGCAGCGACGGCGGCGATCGGCTTTGCGGTCGGCTTCGCCCGCGACTTCCTCGGCATCGCGCGCCATGTCCCCCGCCTGCTTCCGCTGATGAATCGCCTGCGCGCCGGCTTGCTGCTGTCGGCGCTCGCGATCGCGGCATGGCCCGGGCCTGCGAGCCGCTTCGGCATGGTGATGGTGGCGGTGCTGCTGGCGGTCAACCTGCTGATGATCGGCCTCGGCGTGCGTGCGGCGCTGGCCGGCGACCGTTATGGCTACTACTTCCTGGCCGGCTGGCTGCCGTTGACCGTGGCCACCTCGGTGCGCAGCCTGCAGGCGGCCGGGCTGGTCGACATCGCGGCCAACGACGTGTACCTGTACGCGCTGGGCGCGGTGTGGGAGGCATTGGCGCTGACGCTGGGCATCGCCGACCGCGTGCTCGGCTTCCGCCGCGAGCGCGACGTCGCCCGCAAGATGGCGGAGCAGGACGCGCTGACCGGCCTGCAGAGCCGGCGCGCCATCGAGATGCAGCTGCGGGCGCTCTCGAGCGAAGCCCGTGCCGGCGGCAGCGGGCTGGGCGTGCTGTTCGTCGACGTCGACCACTTCAAGTCGATCAACGACCGTTTCGGCCATGGCGTCGGCGATGCCTGCCTGGCGGCGGTGGCGCGACGGCTGCAGGCCGAGCTGCGCGATGGCGATCACCTGGGGCGCTGGGGCGGCGAGGAATTCGTGGCGCTGCTGCCTGGCGCCAACCTCGACAACGCCCAGCACACCTCGGAGCGCATCCTGAGGGCAGTGTCGGCAGCCCCGGTGCAGGCCGCGAGCGGCGAGGTGTCGATCACCGTGAGCATCGGCATCGCGGTGCTCGATCCCTTGCACGACGACATGCACAGCGTGCTGCACCGGGCCGACTCCGCCCTCTACCGTGCCAAGGCCAACGGCCGCAACCGCGTCGAGCGCGATCCGGCCCTGGCCATGCCGCCGGGCGCGCTCTAGGCCCTCAGCCGCTCCCGCTCCCTACTCCGGAACTCCGCCAGCCTCTGCGCATACGGATCCAGGGCCTCCTCCGGCATGTCCAGCGGCAGCCCCACCAGCGAGGCAAAGCGCGCAGGCGTGACCTGGCCGTGCTCCATGAGCTCGTCCACCAGGGCCAGCAGTGCGCGTCGATGCGTCTCGATCAGCCGGGTGGCGCGCGCATGTTCGGCCTGCAGCAGCGCCTCGATCGGCGCGTTGCTCGCCTCGACGTCGGTGCAGAGGTTGTCATCGCTGTCGGGGGACACGTCGCTGCGGCCGATGCGCGTTCCGTGGCCCAGGTGGCGCAGCATGCGGGCTGCCGTTTCCGTGGCCCGGCGCAGGTCGCTCTCGGCGCCGCTGGAGCTCAGCTCATGCCCGAAAACCAGCAGTTCGGCGGCGCGTCCGGCCAGGCTGGTGCACACGGAGTCGAGCAGGTTGCGGCGCGACCAGACCTTGCGCGAGGTGTAGGCGTTGTAGCCACCCTCGAAACTCGCGACGTGGATCTTGATCTCGCGCGGCGCACGGCCGAAGAGCAGCGCATGCACGAGGCCATGCCCGGCCTCGTGCACGGCCAGCAGCGCGCGGAAGTCGGCATTGTTGCGCTGGCGCAGGCGGCTGATCTCGAAGGGCGCGGCGATGGCGTGCGACTGGCCGCGCCAATGCGCGACCAAGCTGCGGCCGTCGGCGGTGAGACCCACGCTCTCGCCGGCCGCGGCTCCGCGTTCGAGCGCCCACAGTGCCGACTTGGCCAGGCCGGCGCCGAGGATGGCATGCAATGCAGAGAACAGCGGCCGGGTGCCCTGCGCGGGAAACACGGCGTTGGCATAGATCTGCTCGCGCACGCTCGCATCCAGCTCGAAGCGCAGGCCGCAGCGCTGCGCCGCGTCGCCGGCATAGCGGGCGCACGCCTGCTCGATCAGCTGCTCGTACGCTCGCCGCGAGAGCGACGGGTAGATCACATGCTCGTTGCCCAGCCGGGCCACCTGCTCGGGCTTGAAGCGCCTGTTGAGCGCCTGCTTGACGTCGATGACGCTCAACCTGCTGGTGATCGCGTGGAAGGTATCGGCATCGCTGTCGCAGTCGTCCACGCTGGTGGCGACGTCCTCATAGGCCTCGTCGAGGTTGCCGCAAACGAAGACGAGCAGCCGGCTGTAGTCGGTTTCCCAGTGCTGCTGGCCGCTCTCGCGGAAGGCCCGCAAGCGCTCCTGGATCTGCTCGGGCGTCCAGGCCATGATCTCCATCAACGGCACGTCGAGCTTCAGGTTGCGCTGCAGTTCCTGGGCCTCCCAGCTGCGCAGCTTGAAGCGCAGCTTGCTCTCATCCGCCTCGGCGCGTTCGGCGTCGTAGGCGGCCTCGGCGATGGACGATTCGATGTCGCCCAGCAGCGAGAGCGCAGGCGGCAGGCGGCCATCGGACAGCAAGGCCCAGACGTCCTGGTAGCGCTCGACGCGCAGTTCGGCGCGCTTGGCGTCGATGGTGCGGAAGCGCTGGAACTCGTCGAGCACCAGGATGCCCGGCTCGCCTTCGCGCACGCCGGACTGCGCCAGCATGCCCGAGATGCTCTGCGCACCGCGCCATGTGGCGCCATTGGAAAAGCCGTCCATCTGCACTTCGACGAAGCGGTCGTAGAAGCCCAGCAGCTGCGCCAGACGGCGCACCAGCTGGGTCTTGCCGGTGCCGGTCAGGCCCCACAGGCAAACGACCACCGGCCGCGAGACGAGCTCGGGCAGCACGTACCAGGCCCGCACCGAATCGATGACGCGGTCGATGATGGTGTCGATGCCGAACAGCTCGGTCTTCAGCTGGCAGGCGATTTCCTGCAGATGGCGGCTTCTGCGCGCCAGCTGTTCGCGAAGTCCCTCGCGCGGTTCGTGGGATTCATTCATTCCAATCCTTTCGTCGCAGCAGCGCCTGCAGCGCCATGCGGTCGGCGCGGCGCTGGGCGCCGCGGCTCTGGATGTGCTGGCCTGCACCACGCAAGCCGCGCTGGCCGAGCGCGCGCGCCACGGGGTCGCACGCACCGGGGCTCGTCTCGAGCACCAGCGTCATCGGCTGTTTCATGCGGCGCAGGGCCTTGACCCGCCCCTCCTGGAGGGCGCGGGAACGCAGTTGTGCACTCATTCGGTTTCCGAAAAGCAAAAGCCCCGGCTCGAAGGCTGCGGGGCTTCGCTGCCGCGCGGTCTGGAGGCCGTATCTGTGGACAGACACGGTTCAGCCGGGGCTCGGGAACCGTGTTCAGTCGATCGTCGAGATGAACAAGGAGGACATAGGAGGGATCTCCGTCATGCGGGCGCTGTCGTGGGCGCCTTCAACAAGGGCGCGAATGATGCGGGCGCCGACGCCCACGCGCAAGCGGGTGGACCGGCCGTGTTGCAGCGTGCCAACGTCTTGCGCCGGCCGATCCAGGCCGCGGACTCACCCGACCTGTGTCAGGCAAGCACCGCCTGGACCGGCCGACGCAACGATGGCGGCAGCGTCGGCCCCCGCCCGAACCGGACCACCAGATCCGGTCGTGCTGCACCGAGGCCGACCGCGGCGGCGAACTTCGGCCGCATGGATGCAACCTCCACCGGCATGTTCACGTGCGCGGTGCGGATACCGAGGGCTGTCGCCTGCAACGCAAAGCGCTCGTAGCACCGGCCTACCTCGACCCAGTGCGCCTTGTCTTGCATGGCGCCCGCGAAGACTGCGACGCCAGCCGAACTTCGCAGCTGCCTGACGTATTTCTCGTTCTCCGCCTTCGGCGTGAAGAAGAAGTCGAACAGCAGGCCTCCCAGCCACGCCGGCACCTCCGGATTGCCGGAGGACTTGCTGAACAGACCATCGCCCAGGCGCACCGCGTCAACGGCATTGAAGCGGATCCATCGTTCGAGCTCGTCGACGAACGCCCGGTCGTTCATCTGCGCCGTGTTGCCCTGGACCACGAACTCGAGCACGTTCTCGAGCGCCGGCCGGCCGGTCAGCAGGACAAGCCGCACGGCCTCGCTGCTGGCCGCCGTCTGCAGGCGCTTCAGCTCCCCGGGCGCGATGGGCTTGCCGTCGTATTCGGCGCGGGTGGACTGCCGCGACGGGATGGCCTTGAACAGCTCCGTCACCTCGGCCGTGGCCTTCGACAGGCTGATGCGGACTGCGCTTCGCCTCTCATCGAACGCGGCCTCTCCCCGCAGGCCGTGCGCACGCGCTGCCTGGATGAGGTTCTCCGCCGCACAGCCCAGTGAAACGAACAGATGGTGATCGTCCGGATCGACCACGGGGCATCGACGCGAGAAGTCCGCAAGGATCGTGATCGCGTCGTCCGACACGGCGAACTTCCAGCATTGGGTGTTGTGGCTCGAAGGCGCCAGCGTCGCGCAACGCACGAGCTCCGTGCTGAGCGCCGCTCCTTGAAGGCCTTCCAACGGTCCCGGCCGCCAGGTGTGCTCGACCGCCGACTGGTACGCCGCCTGCGCGGTGTCGCCGGCGCATCCCGCCAGCCCGGCCACTGCAAGCGTGGCCGGCATGAGGTGGTTGAATCGACGACGGCTCCACACGGTGCGCTCCTTCCTTTCCGGCATGGCCGGCGAAGAAAGAGCGTAAGGAGCCTGCGGCCTCTGCGCCCTGACAGCCGTCAATCGGCGTGCGCGCGGCGATGCGAAGCGTCCAGCGGCGCGAGCAGCCCCTCGAGATCGGCCTCGCCGAACTTCACCGCCCGATCCGCGTCGCTGCCCAGCACGCCTTCGGCCAGCGCCGCCTTTCTCTCCTGCAGCGCCAGCATGCGCTCCTCGATGCTGCCTTCCACCACCAGCTTGTAGACGAACACCGTCTGGTCCTGGCCGATGCGGTGCGCCCGGTCGGTGGCCTGGCGTTCCACCGCCGGGTTCCACCAGGGGTCGAGGTGGATCACCGTGTCGGCCGCGGTGAGGTTCAGGCCCACGCCGCCGGCCTTCAGGCTCAGCAGCATCACCGGCTCATACTCCCGCGACTGGAACCGGGCCACGAGGTCGCCGCGTTCGCGCGGCGGCGTCTCGCCCGTGAGCGTGAGATGCGCGAGGCCGAGCGCCGACAAGGCCTGCTGCACCAGGCCCAGCATTTCGGTGAACTGGCTGAACACCAGCACCCGGCGGCCCTCGGCCACCAGCGCGGGCAGCATGTCGGCGAGCAGTTCGATCTTCGCGCCCGCCGTCGAAGGTGACGCCGCGGTCCCCTTCACCAGCCGCGGGTCGCAGCACACCTGGCGCAGCTTCAGCAGCGCATCGAGGATCGCGATCTGGGCCCCTGCAAAGCTCCTGCGCGCGAGCACGCGCCGCACCTGCTCGTCGGCCGCCAGGCGCACGCTCTCGTACAAGGCGAGCTGCTGGCCGTGCAGCTGCACCCGGCGGATCACCTCGACCTTGGGCGGCAGCTCGGTCGCCACCTCCTCCTTGCGCCTGCGCAGGATGAACGGGCGCACGCGCTGCGCCAGCAGTTGCGCGCGCAGCGTCTCGCCATTGGTCTCGATCGGCCGGCGCCACTGGCGCGCGAAGGTGCGTGCATCCCCCAGGAAGCCCGGCATCAGCAGGTCGAAGTGGGCCCAGAGTTCACCCAGGTGGTTTTCGAGCGGGGTGCCCGTCACGCACAGCCGGTGGCGCGCATCCAGGCGCCGCAGCGCGCCGGCGGCGCGGCTGCCCGCGTTCTTGACCATCTGGGCTTCGTCGAGGATCAGCAGGTGCCACGGCTGCTGCTGCAGCGACTCGATGTCGCGCCACAGCAGCGGGTAGGTGGTGAACACCAGGTCGTGCTCGCCGATGCGGTCGAGCTGCCGGTGGCGCCGGGCGCCCTGCAGCACCAGCGTGCGCAAGGCCGGCGCGATGCGCGCCGCCTCCGCCTGCCAGTTGGCCAGCAACGACGTGGGCAGCACCACCAGGGCCGGCCGGTCGAGCCGCCCCGCCTGCTGCTCCACCAGCAGGTGAGCCAGCACCTGCGCCGTCTTGCCGAGGCCCATGTCGTCGGCCAGGATGCCGGCCAGGTGGTGCTCGCGCAGGTACTGCAGCCAGGCCAGGCCCTGCAGCTGGTAGGGCCGCAGCGTGAGGCCCAGTCCCTCGGGTGCAGCCACCGGCGGTGGCGTGCCGGCCTCGCGCAGGCGCCGGGTCAGCGCGGCGATGCCGGCTTCACCCTGCACCTGCCACGCGCCGTGTACGCCGGCGCGTGCGACCTGGGTGTCGGCCAGGCCGTCTCGCAGGGCCTCGAGGCGATGCGCCTCCCAGGTCGAGAGCCGGATCGGCCCGTCGTGCTGCGCTCGCTGCGGATCGGTCAGCAGATCCACCATCGCGCCGACGATGGTCTTCATCGGAGCGGCACGCGCCTCGATGTGCCGCCCGCCCGGCGCGCGCAGCCGCACGATCGCGCCGTCGGGCATGGCTGCGATCTCGCGGGCGTCGAGCCAGCGCGCATCACGCCGGATCAGGTCGGCCAGCAGCGGCACGAGGTCCAGGGTCTCGCCGTCGACCTCGATGCCCAGGCTCAGCATCCACGAGCCTTGCTGGTGCGGCCCGCGCAGGGCCGAGATCTGCGGCGCGTGCGCGCCGAACTCGGCCAGTTCGCGGCCCGGTTCGCCCTCGGCCGCATCGATCACCAGGCGCCACTTCTGCACAGGCACGCTCTCGTGCGCGAACCCGGGCCGCACCACGATCTGCCAGCCCGCGGCCTGCAGCCGCGGCACCTGCTCTGCCCAGAAGTCGCCGAAGTGCGATTCCTCGGCCAGGCTCCAGAGCGCCTCGTGGCCTTCGGCCGCCTCCGGCCGGCGCCACTGCAGCGCTTCGGCCGGCAGCGGCCGCAGGCCGCTGGCCCACAGCGCATCGCGGGCATCGGCCTCGGCGGCCAGGTCGCGCAGCAGCAGCACGCGCGCATCCCACGCACCGCGCAGCAGCTCGGTCGGCTTGGGCCGCGTGTTGAGCATGCGCGAGGGCACGGGGGTTTCCCAGCGCAGGCCGCTGGCCGTGGCGTAGGTCCAGTGCGCCTGCGCCACGGTGACCTGCATGCTGCGCGGGCCGAAGCCCGGCACGGCCCGCAAGCCCAGCAGGCCGTCGCCGCGGTTGAGCGTCTGGAGGATCAGGCGGGGGCGGAAATGGCCGGGGACTGCGGTGTCGGTGCTGCGCGACGCGGAAGGCATGCGCCATTGTCGCGTCGCGCGGCACCGGGCCGCTCCCGGCTCAAGGCTTGGGCAGCTTGAACACCCACACCATGCCGCCCTGCTCGAGGTAGTTGACCTTCCTGGCCACGTCACCACCCCACAACGGCACGGCACCGCCCCAGCCGGAGACGACGCTCACGTACTGCACGCCGTCCTGTTCCCAGGTCACGGGCGGCGCCACCACGCCGGAGCCGGTCTGGAACTGCCAGACCACCTTGCCGGTCTTCGCATCCGCGGCCTTCAGATAGCCCTCGGGCGTGCCCCAGAACACCAGGTTGCCGGCGGTGGTGAGCACCCCGCCCCACAGCGGCGCGCCGTTCTTCTGCTCCCAGACGATCTTGCCGGTCTTCGGATCGATGGCGCGCAGCGCGCCGATGTAGTCGTCGTTCAGCGTCTTGATGGTGAAGCCGGCGCCCAGGTAGGCCGCGCCCTTCTTGTAGGCAATGGGCTCGTTCCAGATGTCCATGCCCCACTCGTTGGCCGGCACGTAGAACAGCTTCGTGTCGGGGCTGTAGGCCATGGGCATCTGGTTTTTGCCGCCCAGGAAGCTGGGTGCGGCGAACACCGTCCTGCCCTTGCCTTCGGTCGCCGAGGTGGGGTCGCCGGGGCGGTTCTCGGCCACGTAGTTGGGGCGGCCGGTGGCCAGGTCGATGCTCGTGGCCCAGGTCACCTTGCGCACGAACGGGAAGGCATTGAGCAGCTTGCCGGTGGCGGCGTCGTTCACATAGAAGAAGCCGTTTCGGTCGGCCTTGCCGCCCACCCGCTTGCCGTCCATGTCGAAGGTGACGAACTCGTTCACGCCGTCGAAGTCCCAGCCGTCGTTCGGCGTGTTCTGGTAGTGCCAGACGATCCTGCCGGTCTTCACGTCGATGGCGACGGTGGAGCACGAGTAGAGGTTGTCGCCCTTGCGCAGGTGGCTGTTCCAGGGCGCCGGGTTGCCGGTGCCGAAGTAGGCCAGCCCGGTCTTCGGGTCGTAGGTGCCGCCCAGCCAGGTGGCCGCGCCGCCGGTCTTCCACAGGTCGCCCGGCCAGCTCTTGCCGGCGGTGCCCGACACGCCGTTTTCCTTCCTGTTGCCGTCGGGGTCGTAGGTGTAGCCCATGTGACCCTCGACCGTCGGGCGCGTCCACACCAGCGCACCGGTCTTCGCATCGCGCGCCTCCACGCGGCCCACCACGCCGAATTCGCCGCCGGACACCCCGGTGAGCACCAGGCCGTCGACGATGAGCGGCGCGGCGCTCATGGAATAGCCGGCGGCGTAGTCATCGACCTTCTCCTTCCACACGACTTCGCCGGTGTCCTGGTTGAGCGCCACGAGCTGCGCGTCCAGCGTGCCGAAGATCACCAGGTTGTCGTAGAGCGCAGCACCGCGGTTGATGACGTCGCAGCACGGCATGATGCCGTCGGGCAGGCGGTGCTCGTACTTCCACAGCTTGCGGCCGGTGGCGGCGTCGAGAGCGAACAGGCGCGAGTACGACGCGGTGACGAACATCTTGCCGTCGTGGATGACCGGCTGCGACTCCTGCCCGCGCTGCTTCTCGCCGCCGAACGAAAACGCCCAGGCCGGCACCAGCTTGCCCACGTTGCCGGTGTTCACCTGCCGCAGCGGCGAATAGCGCTGGCCCTGGGTGCCCAGGCCCCAGGTCAGCACGTCGGCGCCGGTCCGGGCGTCTGCGTCGATCATCTGGCGGGTCACGCCCGCGGCGCCCGCCGCCTGGCTGCCGAGCGAGGCGCAAGCCATCGCGACGAGGAAGGGAAGTAGCCGTGCCTGCATGTGTGTCTCCTTGGATATGGCAACAACGTGCGCGACGACGGCGGGGCTGCCCGCCCGTGCGCTGGTGCGCCTTGGCGCAATCGCCATGCCACTCGAGGAAGCACAGGCCGGGGGCCGAAAAAGCCCGGGTTAGCCCGTGGAACGGCCGCCCGAACGAAACGGGGGTTGCTGCGGCCTGCAGCAACCCCCGTCTCGGCAGCGTGCGCTGCTACAGCATCGAACAGCGCGGCCGTGCGGCCTGCCTCACGCGTGCCAGGTCACGACGCCGGTCCACGCCGTGGCCAGCACGACGATGCCGAACACGATGCGATACCAGGCGAACGGAATGAAGTCGTGCGTCGCCACGTAGCGCAGCAGCCAGCGCACGCAGACCCATGCCGAAACGAACGAGAACACGAGCCCGATGGCGAAGATCGGCACGTCGGCCACCGAGAGCAGCGCGCGCTCCTTGTAGAGGCTGTAGGCGCCCGCCCCCACCAGCGTGGGGATGGCCAGGAAGAAGCTGAATTCGGTGGCCGCCTTGCGCGACAGCCCCAGGAACATGCCGCCGATGATGGTGGCGCCCGAGCGGCTGGTGCCGGGCACCAGCGCGAAACACTGCACGAGGCCGACCTTCAGCGCGTCCCAGGGCCCCATGTCGTCCACCTCGGCCACCCGCACCCGCGCCGGCCGCTTCTCGGCCCACAGGATCACCAGGCCGCCCAGGATGAACGTGCTGGCCACCACGACCGGGGTGAAGAGGTGTTCCTTGATCACCTTGCCCAGCAGCAGGCCCAGGATCACCGCCGGCACGAAGCCGATCGCCACGTTGCGCACGAAGCGCTGCGCGCGCGGGTCCGACCCGAGGCCCAGCACCGTCTCGCGCAGGCGCTGCCAGTACACCAGGATGATCGCGAACATCGCCCCGGTCTGGATGGCGATCTCGAACACCTTGACCTTCTCGCCGGTGAAGTCGAGCAGCGAGCCGGCCAGGATGAGATGGCCGGTGCTCGAGATGGGCAGGAACTCGGTGAGCCCTTCGACGATGCCCATCAGGGCTGCCTTGATCCACAGCGTCAGATCCAAAACGAAAACTCCTGCGCAAGCACCGGCGCCCGCGGCCCGGCAAAGCGCGGCATCTTAAGCGGCCCGCACCGGGGCGCGGCCGCTTCGCTGCAAGATCGAACAGGTCTTGCCTGGCACTGCGCCGAGAATCGCGCGCCCGAGATCGCGCGAAGCCCCGTCCTTGACCTCGGGCGCGCCCCCGCCTACATTACTGACCGGTCAGTCAGTGACTAAAGCCGCCCCGCCTTCTCGGGGCGGCACGTCTTCTTGCCCATGTCTCCTGCCCAGCCCCAGCGTCAGCGACGCAAGGAAGCCCGCCCGCAAGAGCTGCTCGATGCGGCGCTGGGCCTGTTCGTCGAGAAGGGCTTTGCCGCCACCCGCTCCGAGGAAGTGGCGGCCCGCGCCGGCGTCTCCAAGGGCACGCTCTACCTCTACTACCCCAGCAAGGAAGAGCTGCTGAAGGCGGTGGTGCGCGAGAACCTCTCCGGGCTCATCGCCGAGGGCAGCGGCATCGTCGACCACTTCGAAGGCTCGGCCTCGGACCTGGTCGCGCTGCTGCTCAACACCTGGTGGGACCGTGTCGGCGAATCCCCCGCCTCGGGCATCTTCAAGATCATCATCACCGAGGTGGGCAACTTCCCCGACTTCGCCCGCTTCTACGTCGAAGAGGTGATCGAGCCGGCCCACGTGCTGTTCGAGAAGGTGCTGCAGAGGGGCATCGACGCCGGCGAGTTCCGCCCGGTGCGCCTGGACGATGCGGTGCACGTGTTGATCTTTCCGCTGCTGATGCTGTGCCTGCACAAGCATTCGCTGGGCACCTGCCGCGGCGACGAGGCAGCGATGGATCCGCGGCGATTCATCGCCACCCATGTGGACGTGGTGCTGCGCGGCCTGCAGGTCGCGCAGCCCGGCCCCAAGGCCGTCAGCAAACGAGCCGCGCAGCCCCAATAAAATCGCGCGTTTTGCATCACTGAGCCCGCGTGACCGCCATGAACATCGAACAAGCCCGCTTCAACATGATCGAGCAGCAGATCCGCCCCTGGGACGTGCTCGACACCTCGGTGCTCTCCCTGCTCGCGGTGGTGAAGCGCGAAGACTTCGTGCCCGCCCAGCACCGCGCACTGGCCTTCATGGACCTCGAAGTGCCCCTGCCGGGCGGCCAGACCATGCTGGCCCCCAAGCTGGAGGCGCGCCTGCTGCAGGAGCTGGCCCCCGCCAAGCACGAGAAGGTGCTGGAGGTGGGCACCGGCAGCGGCCACATGGCGGCGCTGCTGGCCCACAAGGCGCAGCGCGTCATTTCGCTGGAGATCCGCCCCGAGCTGGTGGCGCTGGCGCGCGGCAACCTGCAGCGCGCGGCCGTGGTCAACGTCGACGTGCGCGAAGCCGACGGCTCCCAGGGCCTGCCCGCCGAAGCGCCCTTCGATGCGATCGTGCTCTCGGGCGCGGTGGCCGAGGTGCCGCAGGTCCTGTTCGACCAGCTCAAGGTCGGCGGCCGCCTGGCGGCCATCGTGGGCGACGAGCCGGTGATGCGCGCCACGCTCTACACCAAGGTGAGCGAGCGCGACGTGCGCGCCACCTATCTGTTCGACACGGTGGCGCAGCGCCTGGAGCGCTTCCCGGCGCCCGCCAAGTTCACCTTCTGAGCCATGCAGCAGGTCGGGGTCCGCGACGTCCAGGCACTGATCGCATCGTTCGAGCCCGGCAGCCAGCCCGTGCTGCTGGACGTGCGCGAACCCTGGGAGGTGCAGCTCGCCTCGCTGCAGCTGCCCGGCGTGCGCACCGTCTGCATCCCGATGCGCGAGGTGCCGCAGCGGCTGCAGGAGCTCGACGCCTCGCAGCCCATCCTCGGTTTGTGCCATCACGGGATGCGAAGCCTGCAGGTCGTCGCATTCCTGGAGCGGCAAGGCTTCGAGAACCTGTACAACGTCGCCGGCGGCATCGACGCATGGTCCCACGAGGTCGATGCGTCGGTGCCGACTTACTGAACCACAACAAGGAAGCAACTCCATGCCCGCTGCGATCCGTCTGCCCGCCCTGAGCCGTCTGATGCTGGCCTGCGCCACCGCCTTCGGCGCCGCCTCCGCGGCGCAAGCCCAGAGCCTGGCCGAGCTGTACGAAGCCGCGCGCGGCTATGACGCCACCTACCTGGCCGCCCGGGCGGTGGCCGAGTCGGCGCAGTACAGGGCCGAGCAGGCGCATGCGAGGCGTCGGCCGAAGATCGACGCGACGCTCAACGCAGCGCGCAGTGCGAACGAGCAGCCGAATGTGTCGGCCGCGGGGGAGACCACGTTGCGCTCGACGAGCGCCGCCATCACGGCGAGCCAGAGCCTGTTCAACCGGGCGACCGACGTCGAGATCGAGCAGGCCGACAAGGGCGTGGAGTCTGCCCAGGCGGACCTCCAGGTAGCCGAGCAGGACCTGATCGTGCGCGTGGCGCAGGCGTATTTCGACGTGCTGGCCGCCCAGGATGCGCTGGCCAGGGAACAAGCCAACAAGAAGGGCATCTCGGAACAGCTGGCTTCGGCCAAGCGCAACTTCGAGGTCGGCACGGCCACCATCACCGACACCCGCGAAGCGCAGGCGCGCTTCGACCTGGCCACCGCGCAGGAAATCGCCGCCACCAACGATCTCCAGACCAAGCGCATCGCGCTCGACCAGCTGATCGGCCGCACCGGGGTCGCGCCCAGGCCGCTGGCCACGCCGGTGGCGCTGCCGCCCGTGTCGCCGACCTCGGTGGACGAATGGGTCGCCAGCGCCGAGCAGGCACCGGGCGTGCGCAAGGCCCGCGTGGGCTACGAGGTGACCCGGCTCGAGACCGAAAGGGCCCGCGCGGGGCACCTGCCGACGGTGGGCCTCAATGCCAGCTACACCAAGGGACACAACAACGTCCGGTTCGAGCCTGCCGCAGGAGGCTCGCTGAGCGCCTCGGGCCCGCTCACGCAATCGACCATCGGCGTCACGGTGAACATCCCCTTGTTCGCCGGCTTCGCGACGCAGAACCGCATCAGGGAAACGCTGCTGCTCGAAGAACAGGCGCGCAACAACCTGGAGGCGGTGCGCCGCACCGTGGCGCAATCGACGCGCCAGGTGTTCTTCGGCGTGCAGTCGGGCCAGGCCCAGGTGCAGGCGCTGGAAGCGGCCGAAGCCTCCAGCAAGCTTGCGCTGGAAGCCACCCAGCTCGGCTACCGCGTGGGCGTGCGCGTCAACCTCGATGTGCTGAACGCGCAGACCCAGCTGTTCACCACCCAGCGCGACCTCGCCAAGGCCCGCTACGACGTGGTGGTCAACAGCCTGCGCCTGCGCCAGGCCGCCGGCACGCTCAACCCGGGCGACGTGAACGCGGTCAACCAGCTGATCGCGCGCTAGCCCGCGCGCTGGCCAGCACCGCTTCGGCAATGCGGTCGGCCGCGCCACGGTGGGCCGCTGCAAAGGCGAGTGCACGTCCGGCCATGCCGTGGTGCGCCGCCGCGTCGCTGGCCAGGCGTACCGCGGCTTGCACGCCTTCGTCGAGCCCGGCCACGCGCTCGGCCGCGCCGGCCGCGATCGATAGCTCGGCCGCCAGTTCGAAATTGAAGGTGTGCGGCCCCATCACCACCGGGCAGCCGCAGGCGGCGGCCTCGATGAGGTTCTGACCGCCCAGCGGCGCGAAGCTGCCACCCAGCAGGGCCGCGTCGGCCGCCGCGTAATAGGCCGGCATCTCGCCCATCGAATCGCCCAGCCACACGTCGGCCTGCAGCGCAGCGGCATCGGGCGTGTGCGCCTGCCAGCCGGAGCGTCGCGACAACACCAGGCCCTGCTTCTGCACCAGCTGCGCCACTTCGTCGAAACGCTGCGGGTGGCGCGGCACCAGCAGCAGCCTCGGCCGCGGCGCCGGCAAGGCGCTCCAGGCCTGCAGCAGCGGGGTTTCCTCGCCTTCGCGGGTGCTGGCCGCCAGCACCACCGGCAGCGCCGACAAGGCGCGCCACTGGGCGCCGCGCGCCAGCAGCTGCGCATCGGGCGCCATGTCGAACTTGAGATTGCCCAGCACCTGCACGTTCGGCGCGCCGGCCTCGCGCAGTCGCATGGCGTCGGCCTCGGTCTGGGCCAGCACCGCGGCAAAGCTCTCGATGGCCGGGCGCAGCACCGCGTGCAGGCGATGGGCCTGACGCAGGCTCTTGTCGCTCAGCCGCGCGTTGGCCAGCACCATCGGCACGCCCGCCTCCTTCGCCCCCAGCAGCAGGTTGGGCCACACCTCGGTTTCCATCAGCACCCCCACAGCCGGGCGGAACTGCTCGAAGAAGCGCCGCACCACGCCGGGCGTGTCATACGGGAGCCAGACCTGCCGGTCTGCGGGGCCGAGCAATTCGGCCCCGGCCGTGCGGCCGGTGGCGGTGCCGTGGGTGAGCAGGAGCCGCAGGCCAGGCTGGCGCTGCCGCAGGGCGGCAACCAGCGCGGCGGCCGCCCGTGTTTCGCCAAGCGACACCGCATGCACCCATACCCAGCCGGCACTCGGCGCGCCGCTGTAGCTGCCCAGGCGCTCGCCCACCGCATGCCGGTACAAGGGCTCGGCGCGACCGCGCCACCACAGGCGTGCCACGTACAGGGGGGTCAGCGCGCGCAGCAGGCCGTTGTAGCCGGCGCGCGCCAGGCGTTGTTTCACGGTGGGCATCGTGGCGGCAGGCGCGGCCATGTCAACCCTGCACCGCAGCAGCGGCTGCCGCAGGGCGGGCGGCCCAGGCGCGTTCCCAGGTGTGCCACACCTCGTCGACGCCGGGCGTGTGGTCGCCGCCCACCGGCAGCTGGTGCGGCGTGTCCACCGGCCCGGCGCGCCAGGCCCGGGGCTGGCTGAAGATCTGCACATGCGGCAGGTCCAGCGCCACCGCCAGGTGGCTCAGGCCCGAATCGACGCCCACCACGCCGGCGCAGGCTGCCATGCGTGCGGGCAGTTCGGCGAGCGACATGCGCGGCAGCACCCGGGCGCCTTTGCCGATGGCGGCGCAGGTCTCTTCGGCGAAGGCACGCTCGGCGTCGCCGGCATAAGGCAGGCACACCGGCCAGCCGGCGGCCTGCAGCCGCTGGCCCAGCGCCACCCAGTGCGATTGCGGCCATTCGTTGTCGGGCCGGGTGGTGCCGTGCGCAAGCAGCACCTCGCGGCCCTGCCCGCCGCGCGCCAGCCGCAGGTCGTAGTCGGCACGGCCCTGCAAGGCATGGCCCAGCGCACCGGCGGCCAGCAGGCGATAGCGCTGCACAGCATGCACGCGCCGCGGCATCGGAACGGGCTGGTCCACCATGTAGCGCACCGGCCACTCGTAGCCGCAGGCCTCGCTCGCATTGGCATAGGTATAGCGCGAGCCGCCCGGCGCCAGCCGTGCCTGGCGCGCCACCAACGCCGACTTGATGAGCCCCTGGAAGTCGATCACCGCGTCGTAGGGCTCGGCCTGCAGTTCGGCAATGAACCGGGCCCGTTCGGCCCGGGTGGCCGCTGCAAACCGCGAATGGCGCCAGCGGCGCTGCGCGATCGGGATCACCCGCGCCAGGCCGTCGGCATTGGCCGCGAGCAGCGGGGCGAACGCTTCTTCCACCACCCAGTCGACGGTGGCGGACGGAAATGCGGCGCGCACGTCGTGCAGCGCCGGCAGCGTCTGGATCACGTCGCCCAGCGACGAAAGCTTGACGAAAAGTACGCGCAACGCCGCCCCGCCCCCGCTGCCCCTGCCGCCCCGTTGCCGCGCTAGTGCGCGGCAGCCCCGATGTGCGCGTCGGGCTTCACCGCCTTGAGCGCCGCGGTGAACTGGTCGCGGATGCGCTCGAGCGCCTCGGGCGTGTGCCCCTCGAAACGCAGCACCAGCACCGGCGTGGTGTTCGACGCGCGGATGAGGCCGAAGCCGTCGTCGAACTCGGCACGCAGGCCGTCGATGGTGACCAGCTCCTTGGCACCGTCGAAGCGGGCCGTCTCGCGCAGCTTCTCGATGACGGCATGCGGCTCGCCTTCGGCGCAGGCCACGTTGAGCTCCGGCGTGCTGTAGCTGGTGGGCAGTGCATTGAGCACTGCGCTCGGGTCGGCATGGCGCGAAAGGATTTCCAGCAGGCGCGCGGCGGTGTACATGCCGTCGTCGAAGCCGTACCAGCGCTCTGCGAAGAACATGTGGCCGCTCATCTCGCCGGCGATCGGCGCGCCGGTCTCCTTCAGCTTGGCCTTGATGAGCGAGTGGCCGGTCTTCCACATCAGCGGCTCGCCGCCGGCCGCCTCGATGGCGCCGGCCAGCCGCTGGGTGCACTTCACGTCGAAGATGACCTGGCCGCCGGGCACGCGCTGCAGGATGTCCTGGGCGAACAGCATCAGCTGGCGGTCGGGGTAGATGATCTGCCCGTCCTTCGTGACCACGCCCAGCCGGTCGCCGTCGCCGTCGAAGGCAAGGCCGAGCTCCGCGTCGGTCTCGCGCACGGTACGGATCAAGTCGGCGAGGTTCTCCGGCTTGGAAGGATCGGGGTGGTGGTTCGGGAAGTCGCCGTCCACCTCGGAATACAGCTCGGTGACCTTGCAGCCCAGCGCCCGCAGGATGCCCGGGGCCGAAGCGCCGGGAATGCCGTTGCCGGAGTCGACCACCACCCGCATCAGGCGCGAGAGCTTCACGTCGCCGGTGATGCGGCGCTGGTACTCGGACAGGATGTTCATCTTGCCGATGCGGCCCTTGCCTTGCGCGTAGTCCTCGGCCTCCATGCGCTGGCGCAGCGCCTGGATCTCTTCGCCGTAGATGGCGCGCCCGGCCAGCACCATCTTGAAACCGTTGTAGTCCTTCGGGTTGTGGCTGCCGGTGACCTGGATGCCGCTGCGGCAGCCGTATTGCGACCGGGTGGCGGCCACGTAATAGAGCATCGGCGTGGTGACGGCGCCGATGTCCACCACGTCGAGCCCGGTGGACGCCAGGCCGCGCATCAGCGCGCCGGCGAGGCCGGGGCCCGACAGGCGCCCGTCGCGGCCCACCGCCACTGCCTTCTCGCCCGCGGCCAGCGCCTGCGTGCCGAAGGCGCGGCCGAGGTGCTCGGCAAAACTCTCGTCGATCGTCTTGCCGACGATGCCGCGGATGTCATAGGCCTTGAAGACCGAGGCGTGCACTTGCATGAGAGGTTCTTTCTGCCCGAGGGAGGGGGGAGCCAGGGACGGCGCATTGTAGGCAGCCGGTAAGAGATCCCCGGGCGGTTGCCAACGGTTGCGCGCCGTATCCGAAACACGGCGCAACGGCAGATTCTTCCGGCGCTTTTTGCCGCTGCACCGGCCCGGGGCAACTGCGCCGCCGGGCATGCCGATTGCGCCTGCGCTGCATGGCCTTGAACCCCGACCTCCGCCGCAAGGTGTTCCTCGGCTTGTGGACCGCAGCCTGGAGCTGGCGACGGCGCACCCTGCTTGCCCTCGGCCTGCTCGTGCTGGCGAAGGTGGCCGGCGTGTGCGTGCCGCTGCTGCTCAAGGCCATCGTCGACCGCTTCAGCCAGCCGTCGGACCTGTCGGCCGACAACCTGAACACCGGGCAGGTGGTGCTGGTGCTGCCGGTGTTCCTGCTGCTGGGCTATGCGCTGCTGCGATTCGCCGGCACGCTGTTCACCGAGCTGCGCGACCTGGTGTTCGCCCGCGTCACGCAGCGCACCGTCAAGGCCTTCGCCGAACGCACCTTCGGCCACCTGCTGTCGCTCAGCCCGCGCTTCCACGTGCAGCGCAACACCGGCTCGCTGATCCGCGACGTGGAGCGCGGCACCGCCGGCATCGGCTTCCTGCTGGGTGCGGGCCTGTTCACGGTGGTGCCCACGCTGGTCGAATTCGTGGGCGTGCTGCTGGTCATGTCGGTGGGCTACAGCCACTGGTTCACCGTGGCCATCGTGCTCACCTTCGCGGTGTATGCCACCTACACGATGCTGATGACGCAGAAGCGCGAGCTGCGCCAGCGCGCCGTCAACGAGATGGACTCGCGCGCGAACGGCCGCCTGGTGGACACGCTGCTCAACTACGAGACGGTGAAGGCATACGCGCGCGAGCAGTTCGAGCGCACCCGCTATGCCGAGATCTGCACGCAGTGGATCGAAGGCAGCGTGCGCAACCAGAAGGCGCTGTCTGCGCTGCACCTCGGCCAGGGCGCGATCATCGCGGCCGGCGTGGCCTCGGTGATGCTGCTGGCGGGCGAGCAGACGGTGCGCGGCGCCATGACCGTGGGCGACCTCGTGCTGGTGAACAGCTACGTCATCCAGATCTGCCTGCCGCTCAATGCGCTGGGCTTCGTGTTCCGCGAGGCGAAGGATGCGCTGGTCAACACCGAGAAGCTGTTCGGCCTGCTCGAGCAGCAGCCCGAGATCGTCGACGCGCCCGGCAGCCGGCAGCTGGGCGTGCCGGCCGGGCACGTGGCCTTCGAGCATGTCGACTTCGCCTACGAGTCCGGCCGCCCCATCCTGCATGACGTGAGCTTCTCCATCGGCGCGGGGCAGACGGTGGCGGTGGTGGGCGGCAGCGGCTCCGGCAAGTCCACCCTCGCCCGGCTGCTGCTGCGGCTGTACGACACCAACGCCGGCCGCATCACCATCGACGGGCAGGACGTGCGCGAAGTGCAGCTGGCCTCGCTGCGCCAGGCCATCGGCGTGGTGCCGCAGGACACGGTGCTGTTCAACGACACCATCGCCTACAACATCGGCTACGGCCGCACCGGCGCGGGCATGCACGAAGTGGTCGAGGCGGCGCAGGCAGCGCAGGTGCACGAGTTCATCCTGTCGCTGCCGCAGCAGTACGACACCGTGGTGGGCGAACGCGGCATGAAGCTCTCCGGCGGCGAGAAGCAGCGCATCGCGATCGCGCGAGCCTTCCTGAAGAACCCACCGATCATGGTGCTCGACGAGGCGACCTCGGCGCTCGACACGCGGGCCGAGCGGGCCATCCAGAACGAGCTCGACCGCATCGCGCAGGGGCGCACCACGCTCATCATTGCCCACCGGCTGTCGACCATCGTCAATGCCGACGAGATCATCGTGCTCGACAAGGGCCGCATCGTCGAACGCGGCAGGCACCAGGACCTGATGCAGCGCGAGGGCCTGTATGCGCAGCTGTGGAAGCTGCAGCGCGAGCAGCAGCAGTTCGAGCGGCTCGAGCGCGAGCTGGCCCTGCAGCCGCTCAACCTCGCGGTGCTGGCCGCCAGCGTGATCGACGGCCTGCGCGAAGCCTTCGATGCACGCCAGGTGCGGCTGTACACCGACATCGAGACCGACCGCGCCCTGGTGACGGGCGACCCGGGCAGCCTTTCGCAGGCGCTGCGCGAGCTGTGCCTGCAGTCGCTGGCGGCCACACCGGTGGACGGACGCATCGAGCTGCGGCTCGAAAGCGGCGAAGGCAGCGCGCGCCTGTCGGTCACCGACGGGCGCCACGTCACCGACCGGCCACTGGTGCTGGTGGACCCGACCACCCGGCTCGACACCGACACGCCGCCCGACCCGCTGGCCCTGCGCTCGCTGGTCGAGCGCCAGGGCGGCCGCTTCCTCGTCGAGACGCCGACCTCGATGCGCGGCATGCGCTACGTCATCGAGCTGCCGCTGCGGCACATGGACGTCGAGCCTGTGCATGCGCAACGCCCGATCGAAAGCGCCGTCGCCAGCCTGCAGCAGCCGCTGAAGGGCCTGCACGTGGCCTGCATCGACGACCAGTCCGAGGCACGCGAAGTGCTGCAGGCGGTGCTCGAACAGGCCGGCGCCCAGGTGACCACCTTCGCCGGCGGCCGCCTCGCGCTGGACTGGCTGGAGCAGTCGCCCGGCGAGCGCTGGCCGCAGGTGATCGTCTGCGACATCGCGCTGGGCGAAGAAGACGGCCATGCAGTGGTGCGCCGCATCCGGCAGGTGGAGGCACGGCGCGGCGTCGCGCTGCACGCCCGCGTGCCGGCCATCGCGCTGACCGGCCTGGCGCAGCCCGGCGACCGCATCCGCGCGCTGATGGCCGGGTTCCAGGTGCACCTGGCCAAGCCGGTGGAACCGCAGGCCCTGATCGGGACGATCTACACCCTGTCCGGCCGCGGCACGCAGGAGGAGGCCCGCAGCGCTGCGGCGTAGCGCCGAGTCGCCGAATACCTTCACCGCGGAGGAATACAAGGCTTTCTCCGCGGTCCTCCGCGTCCTCCGCGCCTCCGCGGTGAATGAATTGGGTTCCGGCCATGGCGCACAGCCACTCTCCGTTCGGGCTGAGGTATCGAAGCCCTTCGACGTTTGGTGGCGGCCCTTCGATACCTCAGGGCGAACGGGTGGTTG
>NZ_SWAR01000054.1 GCF_006386545.1 Methylibium rhizosphaerae
CTTCCTTCAGGATCGCCACGATCTGACTCTCGCTGAACTTGCTCTTCCTCATCGCGTCCTCGTCTTCCTCTTTGAGGCCGCATTCTCCAGATTTAGGTGTCTACGGTGAGGGGGAGCTTACGCTCCGACGCCATCGCTCGAACAGCGCGCTCATGAGTAGCCAGCGACTCAGTGCTCACCTCGCTGCCAACGTTGGCGGAGAGGACAGCTTCGGAGAGGTCGTTGGTGATTCGCTTCCAGGCCATTGCAGCTTTTCGCTGGGCTTCGAAGAGCGCATAGATCCCGGAGTTCCGAAGAGCTGACCACATGCCTTCCTCGATGGTGAGAAGGAAGTCGTCGACGTTGGGTGGAATCGGCCTGTAGGGACGATAGGCACCAAAACCGTTGGGTTGCAGGTTGCTGAAGTACACGGCGAGAAAGTCTTCCTCGCCATAGATCACCGACAGATGTTCCTTGCGGATCGCGCGTTCGCGCTCGACAAGGTAGTCAATGAAGTCGGGGCCCGCACCCAACTCGGTCAAGAGCAGATCCAGCGATCCTTCATCAAAGACGTGAACGAAGGTTTTGCTAGGGTCGATGTCTCCCACCCAGAACGGGTTCGCAAGCATCTGTTCTTCGCGCATTACGGCGGAGAACCCCAGGCTTCCGGTGCTGTCGGGTGCTCCCTTCTCCGTGAACTTGGCAAAGTAGGTTCGAGCAGGTTCAATCGAATTCCTGCAGATCGCCACGAGGTGAACCCTCAGCTCGGGGTCATCGAGCGCAAATGGAAAGGATTGGGTGCACTTTCGGTCCAGAAACAGTTCGCTGCGCCCAGACCTGATGTACCTCTCTGCGCCTCGGAGCTGGTCGAGTGATCCAAGAACCGACTGGCGCAACCATCGCCCCCAGTTGACCTTGATGTCGCCCGCGCTCGGAAACTTGATGTCCTTTTCAGAAAAGAGAATGACGTCCTTGCCGAACACAACGATGAGGTCGACCACCTCATGCTTGATCGTACGCCCGCCCTTGACCATCCGTCGATGAACGGACGGGTAGGACCACAGGCCGAAGAACGCCAGATCAGCGAGCTTCGTGAGTTCGCGTTCGCCTGGGGTGCTTCCTTCCCCTTTCTGGATCGGCGTCAACATGATGATGGTCTCAGGCTGTCCTCGGGCTGATCTCAGCTTTGCCCAGCGCGTTCCCGGCACCACGGTTCGTCGGCTCTGTCATGCCTCTCCTTGATAGTTGCTCTTCCGGTCAGCGAGGCTAGGGCGTCAGTGGTCCATGGCACGAGCCCGCCCGTCTCATCAGGTCACGAGCTCTTGGAGGAAGTCCGTGAGCGCAGTCTTCGGATCATCCTCATCGGACACGATCATCTCAATGCCCCAGTGCCTCAGCACTTCTTCTGCCGCCGGGTTTGGGCGGTTGGTGAAGACGTACGACTTGGGTCTCACCGAAGCCAGCGGCGACTTTCCCCACATCTCGGTCAGGCGATAGAACAGCAGCCGGATATTGAAGTCCGTCAGGCTGTAGCCGATGAAGAGGACGGAGTTGCTCAGCACGTCGTTGCGTAGCTTGATGTCCAGCGGCGTGTCGAAGTTCAGCCGCTGGTAGTAGCTGGTCTCGTCGAGGACGATGGACTCGTCGGCGGCGAAGTCGCCATGGAACTTGATGATCTGGCGGTGACCGTCCCTGACAGCGACCATGTCCGCTACGCTGGCAATCCTGTCGTACTTCACGCCGAACTCGGCGTGAGCGATCTCAAGCCACCGGTCGTAGTTGGTGGTGTAGATCCGCGAGAAGTTGCCCTGGGTGATGAGCCGGTGAATATCGGAGGCCTTGATGTCCGTGGAAGGCTTGTGCCATTCGCGGTCCATCCAACTCCGCAGCTCGCCGAGTCCACCTCTCTTCTTTTTGTAGAACTCAGCCAAGGTCTGATAGTTCCCGTAAGTGGCAAACACCGCCGGGTCGTAGCCCAGCTCCTCGGCAATCTGCGCGATCAGCTGGCTCCAACTCGGCAAACCAAGGTTTGCAGACACGCCGGCGCCGACAAACAGCATCAGCTTGCCGCTGCTGTGGGCTTCGAGAAGTTCAGTTCTCATGTCGTGACTTTCGAAGTCTTGAGGTGGGCGGCAAACCTGTCCAACGCTAGGCGGCGCATGGATATGTCGTCCTTTTCTGTACCCATTTCGGCGAACGTCCTCGTGTAGCCGTCAGGGATGAACACGCAGTCCCACTGGAAGTCCTCCGGCCCAGCAGGTGCGCGCGGAACCGTGCCCTCGATGGCGCCTTCGAACAGGTGCATCTGGCGCCCATCGCAGTACCCAAGCACCGTCTTGGCGATGACCTTGTCATCACCCAGAGCGGCCACGAGGTCCGCGAAGCGCCTGGCTTCCAATCGGTCCCAAAAGATCTGGGTCAGGCCTGCGGGAAGGTCGTTCAGTCCCCTGAGGTACAGCCCTGTGTGCTCGACGAACAGCGGGCGGCCGATCTCGTGGAACGCCTTGATCAGTTTGTCCCGCACGAGCGCGTGGACGTCCTGCGTCTGTAGTTCCTCGATCTTTCTGGATACCGGCACGATGTCCACGCCGACCGGCTCGAGGATGCGTTGTACTTCTTTGATCTTGTGCTCGTTGCCGGACATGAATCGAATCTTCAATTGAGACTCTCCATGAATGAAAAGCGCTTGGCGACTTCGTACTGCTGCTGCATGTCGCAGATGGACAGGCCTTCTGCCATGGCGACGGTTTGGTCGTCGGCGAGGCCGCGCTGATGGATCGCAGGGTTGTCGGAACAGATCACGAACGGCACACCGTGGCGCCGGAACTCCTGGAGAGGATGGGCCTCATCGCGAGGAACGGCGCCCGTCAGCCGGTTGCTGATCGGGCAGACCTCGACGCAGATCCCCTCGGCAGCCAGCAGGTCCATCAAGTCCGAATCCTTGCCGGCGGCCGTGCCGTGGCCGATCCGATCAGCGTGGAAGAGCTCCACGGCCGCACGCACGTTCTCTACGCGGCCAGTCTCTCCAGCGTGGATCGTGATGCCGAAGCCGTACCGGTCCTTGGCCTCACGGATCATCGCGGGCAGCTCAGCCGAGTAGGGCGTCTCTTCATCCCCCGCTAGGTCGAGCCCCACGACATCCTTCGGCCGTCCGATATCCTCGTAGGCCTGCAAGAGGGTGGCGAGATTGGAGGCGCCGTAGTCGCCCCGCGTCACGGTGAGAATCAAGCCCCGCCGGATGCCGTAGTGCTGAGCTGCGCTGCCTGTCGACTCGATGAGGCGTTCCAATGCCTGCGCCGGCGTGCAGCTCTGAAGGCCGGTCAAGTACAGGACGCTGCTGCGGAGCTCGACGAAACGGACAGCGTTCTCCGCCAGGCTTGCAAGAACAGCATGGGCGAGGCGGTCAAGGTTCGCTCGCTTCTTGGGGAAGAGCCGCAACACCTGCCACGGCGTGAGGTACTCCGCCAGCGATTTGCACGGGGCAAGGCGGGTCATGTCCCGGTCGAAATCGAACCCAGCCGGAAACGACGTTGCTTCGTCGGCCACAATCTCCTGGATGGTCGACACAGGGACGGCGCCGTTCATATGCACGTGGAGTTCCCCCCGATCATGCACGAGGGCTTGCGCTCCGCCGTCGTCGAGGCCGTCGGCCACGCCCAAGAGGCCTGGCAGATCAAGTTGCCGCTGGTTCACTCTCCGTCCCTAGATCTTGTTGTGGGCTTCAGCCCGCTTCTTCTGATGCTAGCGCCGTACCCGTAGTGCGCGTCTTCTCGTAGACCCGCAATTGGCATTGGCGATCCGTTTGAGCTCCTTCGGCCTGAACCGTTGCCACCGTGCGGCCGGGCGCCATCAAGCACGCCTCAATCGAGGCCAACGTGAACTCCGATGGGGTGATCTGGCAACACCATGCGCGGTGCAGCGGTCTGGGATGCCGAGAACATGACTACCTGCCGCGCCTCGAGGCAGGTAGGCTCAGCACGCGGCATCCGCATCGTGCCCCTCGCATGTGCATGGCTGGTTCGCCCTCGACGGCGGTCGTCACTGCTGCCGCGTCGACCGGTGAGCCAATGACGGCTTCCAGCAAAGGACGTGAGCCCGGTAGCCTGCCGCGAATGACGGCAACCGCTTCTATGAGGGCTTCCTTGTCAAGACGGTTTTCATGGCGGCCGAGCGCTAACCCGGCTTGATCGGAGGCTGGGAGCCGATGGAAGTCCGAGGCGATGCCCGAACAAGCTTCTATCCGTGCGAGTCCGTCGACTCAGCACCTCATGCTGTATGCGCGCCAGGCGCGCTGGCGGGTTCCCACTTGGCGAGGCGCCCCATCTGCGAGATCGGCCATGGCGGATGCATGACCCTGCGGTTGCACGGGCGCGTCGACCTTCGATCATGGTGTCGGCTGGATGTTGCGATGCGGTAAGACCAAGGTTCAGGCAGCGATGACCTTCGGGCGTGCGCCGGCCGGGATCTCACCGTCGCGCAGGAAGCGCCACAGGGCAACGGCCAGGCGCCTGGCCACAGCGACGATGCCCACGCGGCGCATTCGCGCACTGCCGCGAGCGAAGCGCTTGTTGAACCAGCAGCTGATCGCACTGTCGGGTTGCAAGCGCAGCCAGCCCCAAGAGATCTCCACGAGCAGCGATCGAGCCCTTTGGTTGCCGGCTTTGCTGATGCCCTGTTCGGTCTGGCTGTCACCGCTGGCATACGGCGTGGGCGTCAAGCCGAGGCAGCCGGCAACCTCCCGTCGGTTGGCGAACTGCCTCCAACCGAAGATCTCGTGCACGAGCACTGAGGCCCCCGTGATGCCGATGCCGCACAGACGCATCAACTGATCGACCAGGGGTTGCCGGCCCTGTTGCAGCTCGGCTCGGCGTGCGGCTTCAATCGCGCGGACCTGCTCCTTGACGAGTTGCAGCCGCACAAGCTCCCGGTCGATCTCTGAGCCCAGCTTCGGCCCCAACTGCTCGCGGTGCTGTCGCCACCAGTCGGCCCAGCCGCGACCGGCGATGTGCACGCTTGGGCGCAGGTTACGCAGCACCAGCAGCGAGCCGATGCGGTTGGTGTGCGCGGTGCGCTCGTGGATCAGTCGCTCAAGCTCGCGATGCTCCCGCCGCTCGTCCTCGTCGTGCTCGCTGGGCTCGCGCAACACCGCCCACACCCGTTCTCCGCGGTGGTGACGCTCGAGCATCGCTTCCAGCTTGTCGGCATCGAGCCGGTCGGTCTTGGCGCGGCGGGCCCGCCGATTGACCTCGATGCTTGCGGCGTCGACGACGACGTTGTCCACGCCCAGCCCGGTGAACCAGCGGTGCAGCCACCAGCCGTCGCGACCGGCCTCGTAGCAGCTGTGCACTTGCGCATCCTTGGGCGTCTTGAACCGGTTGCCGGCGCGCACGATGCACTGGGCCACAGCAGTCTGGTCTCCAGCGTGCACACTGAATCGGCTCAGGGCACTACGGCCATCGCCGACGCTCAGCTTCCAGTGTTTATCGCCGAGCTCGAAGCTCATGTACAGATCGCCCGCTCCCGCTGTACCTTTGCGCCGCAGGGCTGCGACTTGAGAGGTAGACATTTCCACGCTCCTTCGACAAAGAAGTGGAACTGGCTGTTCTACGCCTCCCCAAAGCCCTACATAGCATCTGCAAAGCGGTTGCGGCACCAGCCGACTGAGGTCACTACTTCCTGGTCGGCGCGGTCTGGCGCCCGAGAGAGGTGCCGTCATCATGCTTGCGCGAGCCTATCGCTTTCTCGCTCAGAGTCCAGTTTGCAGCCATTGGCGCCAGCGATATCTCGTGTAGCTTCGTTGGGCCACCTTCGCCGCGGCTGACGGTGCCGATGAGTATCAGGCGAAGCTGTTCGTCGGTGCCCCAACTGGCCAACTCGCTTGCGAAGCGCCTTCCCAGACGCCGGTAGAGCTCTTCGGCGAGCGAGAAGTGATGACCCGGTAGGTGCTTGACCACCGCCTTGTAGCCAAAGCGAGCAGGCGCGATCTCTTTCACTTCTCCGATCAGCAGGAGCAGCCGCCGGGCGCCGTTGTGTGTGGTGCTCGCCGCTGCCCAGTGGATTCGCCTTCGCTCTTCGATTTCGTCTCGCTTGTCGACGGAAAACGGCTCGGGGATGTAGAGCCTTGAGGCAAGGTCTTCGCCGGCCACGGTCTTGTGCCTGGCGGTCTGCAGGAGGCGGTTTCGGACGGTGGCCCAGTTGCGCTTGCCTTCGAAGCTGGGCTTCCAGAAGTTGAGGCCGGCCTGGTCCCAGAGGTAGAGCAGCAGCCCCTTGAGCGTCAGGCGGCTGCCGTCGGCCTTGACGCTGGGTCCCGGCTCTCCCGGTTGTGGCTGTCTTGCTTGCCCCGGTGCCTTGGAGAGCGCAAAGGCCAGCCTCAGCGCGGTCTTCCCCGTCTCCGGATCCTCCTTGATCGCGGTACCTATGAGGTTGCCGTAGGGCGAGAGCTCCGGCGGCAGTTCGTAGGACGGGCAATCCTTCGCGTGCCGGCTGCCCGTCTCCGGCATGCGCTTGACGATGTAGCCACCGTCCAGCCGGGCGACGTACATCTCCAGCCCTTGCGGCTGGCAAAGGCACCGGGGCCTTTGCCTTCTCGCGTGGGCCTCGGCGATCACCTCGCTGAACCCCGGGTCGTTCGGCTGGTACCTGCGGCCACCGATGAGGTAGGTGCCGTCGGGGCAGGTGACAGCCGTGCCCTGGTCTGTGGTCTGCCACATGGTGTCCTCATCGCGTCTGCGTCGCCCGGTCGCGGCTGCGGTCGATCTTCGGGACCGGGGTGAGCTCCGGCCTGCGGCTGGGAGCCTTCTTGTCGTAGAGCTTGACCTTCGGTTCAGACGCCGTCGCGGACCTTGCGGCCAACTGCCTGGTGGCGGCGTTGAGGATGGCTTCGCGGTGGTTGTCCCGCACGCCCTTGGCCTTGAGCACGGCGTCGATGGCCTCGATCACCGCCTTGCGGCCGCCGCCGCGCCCGGAAGCCTTGTCGGTGCCGGTGGTCGTGGTGCTTTCCTGGGCTGCCTGGATCGGCTCGATGCGGTTGATCTGCCGGGCCTGCTTCTCGCGCTTGACCAGCTCGAGGTCGGCCTGGCTCGGCTCGTAGCCGACGGCCTTGACGTCCCGCACGGTGGCCTCGACCCAGACTTGGCGCTTGAACTCCTCGTTGCCGGTGACCCGCAGGGCCTTCCAGTTGCGGGTTTCGGCGACATCGACCATCGATCTCGCGACGGACGGCTGATTGGTGTCGGTGGCCAGGCGGAAGGTGGACTCGGTGAAGGCCACCCGGTTGGGATCGCCGCGGAAGCGGTACTCCGCATGGCCGACCCTGGCCTCACCGACGGTGATCAGGGCCTTCTTGATGACGTAGCGCTCGGCGAGCGCCTGCTGCAGCATCGCTGCGCGCAGCTCACGCTCGGCCTGGGCCTCGAGCTTGTTGAGGTCGGCCGGTGTCGGCTTCTGCTGTTCCGCCGTCTTCTGTTCCGCCGGCCTGGCGGTCGGCTTCGACTCGTCGTCGCGCTCGTGCGAGAAGTCCGGTTTTGTGGCGGCGCGCACGGGCTGAGGCTCCCCGCGCTTCCACTCACCGTCGCCCTTGGCGAGGGTGGTATGCCGGCCGTCGGCTGCGATCGCGGTGACGCGGGTGCTGCCGAGGCGGTCGGCCTGGGCAGTGATTTGCGCCAGGTCGTTGGAGCGGTAGGTCAGCTCGTTGAGCGGATCGCGCAGTTCGTAGCGCTCGCCGGGCTCGGCGGCGGGCATCTGGAACGTGGTTTTCGCGATCTGGGCTCGTTCCCGGCCGCGCGTGGGTTCGATGGTGCCGCCGGCGGGTGGCGGCGATGCGTTGGTGGATTCGTTGGTAGCCATGGGGTCCTCCTGGCGTGGCGGTGGGGTGGCGGGTGCGGTTCATGGGTGCGCCACCGTCGTGTGGATGGGGCGCAGCACGGGCGCGGTGCGGTACAGCTCGATCTCGACGCGGCGGTTGAGGCTGCGTCCCGCTGGGGTGGTGTTGTCGGCGGCGTGGTCGCCGCTGGGCTGGTAGGTGGTGCGGATGCGGGCCGGGTCGATGCCGGCGCCGACCAGGCGGTCCTTGACGGCCTCGGCCCGGTCCTTCGCGATGCGGCTGTCCGCCGGGCTGTCCTGCCGGCCGTCGGCGCGGCCGCGCAGCACGATCCAGGGGGCCTGCCTGGCGCTGTCCATCAGGGCGGCCTCGACATCGGCCGGCAGCTGGACGCGGCTGCTGGCGTGCTCGAAGTGCAGCGTGTAGACGACGTTGGCCTCGGGCTCCTGGCGCAGGGTCGCTTCCAGCTGCGCCTGGCGGAGCATCAGCCGGTGCTGGGTGGCGGTGCTGGCTTCGACAGCCCGGGTGGCGTTGCGCGCCGCCTGGCGGGCGTTGTGCAGCTCGTGGCGGCAGCTCTGCAGCTCGACGGCTTCGGCCGTGTTGGCCGGGCGCCGGTGGGTCTCGTCGACGGTCGGTGGTCGTGGCGGGCTGGCACAGCTGGCCAGCACGACCAGCCAGGGCAGGTGGTGGAGCAGGGGACGGGTGGGCTTGGGTGTCATGCGGGCCTCTGGGTGGGTCAGGCGGGTTGGGGTTCGTCGGCGAGCTCGTCGGTGAGCACACCGTCGTCGTCAGGCACGGCTTCGATGGCGCCGCCTTCTTGTGTCTCTGCGCCGCCGAAGAAGCGCAGCAGCACTTCCGCGGTGTCCTCGGGGGATCCTTCGAACTGGTCGGGCAGCAGGGTGATGTCGTGGGCCAGCGCGTCGACGTCGATGTGCTGGCCCGGCGCCAGGCTGTCGGGGGCGTAGTGCCAGCGCTGCTGGACCTTGGCCAGGTGCAGGTCCATGTCCATCTGCGGGACTTCGGGGGGCGGCAGCAGCCGCTGCGTGAAGGCGCGGTCGTCGTGGTAGCGGATCTTCTGGCCGAGGATGGGCTTGCAGTTCTCGCAGATGACCACCAACCGGTCGCGGCCGAGTTCCTTGAACTCCTGGGGCAGCAGCAGCGCGCGGCGCTGGTCGCTGTCGTTGCGGCTGACGGTGGTCTGGCCGTGGCCGCTGAAGGAGCGGCTGCGCCCGCGCGAGGTGGCGCGCTCGGTGTAGTGGCCCAGCATCGCGCTGTATTCGTCGGCATCGCGCTGCTCGCGCGGGGCGAACAGCACCTGCAGGCCGTGGTTGGTGGCGAAGGTGCGGGCTTCCTTGTCGCCGTAGACGGCGTCCAGCTGCGACATGGCCTGGATCACCGTCAGCAGCCGCAGGTTGTAGCCGGCCAGGAAGGCGGCCGCCTGGGTCAGGATGCCGATGCGGCCCATCGCAGTGAACTCGTCGTTCAGCAGCAGGCACTGCACCTTCAGGCTGGGATCCCGATCCGGCCGCTCATGGGTGTTGTGGGTCACCAGCTGCGAGAAAAACAGGTTCAGCAGCGGCCGTGCGGCCGCCAGCCGGTTGGGCGGTATGCAGACGTAGATCGACATGCGCTGGCGGCGCACCTGGTCGAGCCGGAAGTCGTCGGCGCTTGTCGCGGCATCCACCACAGCATCCGCGAAGATGGTCAGCGGCGCGTTGAAGGTGGCGACGATGCTGGACAGGGTGTTGTCGGAGTTCGACAGCAGCCGCTGCAGCGCATCGGTGCATTCGTCGGTCAGCGGGATGCCATCGTCGCGGCGCTGGGTGATCAGCCCGCTCAGGTGGTCCTTCAGCGGCTGGCCCTTGCCGGACGACTGCCGCAGCATCTCGCCCACCGTGCGGGGCAGCTCCGGTGTCTCGAGCAGCAGCAGACCGAGGCCGAGGAACAGGTTGCGGGCTTGGTCGTTGAAAAACGCCTCCGACGAGGTGCCGCTGCCGTCGTTCGGGAAAAACACCTGGCCGATGGTCAGCAGGTCGCCGACCCGGTGCAGCGGACTGGTGCGCACCGACGACAGCGGGTTCCAGCGGTGGCTGCGCGCCTGCGGATCGAATGGGGCGAAGGCGTAGACCCGCTGGCCGTGCCGGGCCCGATAGCCGGCCGTGATGTCGTAGTTCTCGCCCTTGATGTCGAGCACGACCACCGAGTCGGGCCAGCTGAGCAGGTTGGGCACCACCACACCGACCCCCTTGCCGCTGCGGGTGGGCGCCGACAGCATGGCCGACAGCTGGCCGGGGAGGGCGATGAAACGCTTGCCGTGGCGGCCAACGACGATGCAGGGGCCGTCGTGCTGGTCGAGGAACAGCCTGGCGCGGCGGATCTCGGCGCTGGTGGCGAAGCGGGCCTCGCCGTGCAAGGGGCGCTTCGGCCTCGCGGCTGTCACCAGGGCAATCGGCAGGATCACGAGCAAGCCGACGCCCGAGGCGGTCATCGCAGCGATGAGCTTGTTCCGTTGCAGCCGGTCATCCGAGTACAGCTGCCAGTAGGTGGCGATGCTGGCGAAGCGGGCCTGGCGCGGGTCGGCCTTGTTCAGCAGCAGGAAGAGCACGCCGGACAGGTAGACGGCGGCGCAGGCCAGGGCGGCGTAGCCGAGCAACCCGAGTGCGATCGCCACGGCTTTGCGGGCCGTGCTCCAGGCCGAGAAGGGCAGCGAGACGCTCATGCTGCGCTCCCGTTGGCCAAACGCCGCCGGCGCGGCTGGTAGTGCAGCTCGGAGATGAAACGGCCTCTCTCGTCGCGATCGAACTGCACGATGACGTCGATCACGATGCCGAGCAGGCTCTTGATCTCGTCCATGCGCAGGCCGCCGCCGGCACCGGACTCGCGGATCATCAGTGCCATCTGCTCCAGCGCCAGTGCGCAGCTGCCGGCGTGCACGCTGGTGATGCTGCCGGGGTGGCCGGAGGCGGCCAGCCGGACGAAGTAGAAGCATTCGTCGCCGCGTACCTCGGCCAGGAAGATGCGGTCGGGCCGCATGCGCAGGCAGGCTTCGAGCAGCGACTTGGCCGTGACCTTGGCGCTTCCCTGGGCGTTCTTGCTGTAGAAGAGGTGGACGGTGTTCGGGTGGTGGGGCAGCGTCAGCTCGGCGGCGTCCTCGATGGTGATCAGTCGCTCACCGCTCGGCACTTCCTCGACCAGGCCCTTCATGAAGGTGGTCTTGCCGGAGCCGGTCTTGCCGCTGACGACGATGGTCTGGTGGTGGCGCACGGCCAGGCGCAGGAAGTCGGCGTAACGGCGGGCTGCCTGGAGCTGGAGCAGCTGCTGCTCGAAGGGCTGCAGGTCGCTGCCCTGGCTGTTGGCCGGGTTGGCGGTGCGCTCGAACAGGCCTTCACGCTCGAAGTCGTCCAGCCGCTTGACTAGGTCGGAGGGCTTGCGCACGGTGATCGACACGGTGCTGCGGGTGACGGCCGGCGGGATGACGAACTGGATGCGTTCGCCGCTGGGCAACGTGGCTGACAGCAGCGGGCGTTCCTGGTTGATCTGCTGGTCGCAGTAGGTGGCCACCGCGTTGGCCAGCGACAGGCAGCGCTCCAGCGTCATGTCGGGCGCGCTCACGGTCTGCCAGCCGGTGGTGGACTCGACCAGCAGCTCGCCGGGGCGGTTGACGCAGACCTCCAGCACGCCGGGGGCGTCCAGGCGCTCGCGCAGCGGGCGCAGGAACTCGACGACCGAGGTGGCGTCGCCACACCAGCTGTCTGGTTCCCGGTCTTGGTCTTCGGCGTGCATGGCGGCCTACTTCTGCTCGGCGTTCAGGTCGACGCCGGAGGCTGCCGTGCTGAGTGGGGTCAGCTTGAGGCGGTAGACGGCCGAGAAGTCGATGTCGCGGGCGACGTAGACGCCAACGATGCCGCCCTGGTTCTGGTACATGACCGGCGGGATGTTGATGGTGCTGTCGAGCACCTTCTCGGCGAGGCGGCTGGAGTTGGCGGTGGTGCCGGGCAGGACGATGGTGTCGCCCTGGGTGTCTTCCTTCTGGTTCTCGATCACCAGCTGGACGGCGTCGTCGATCATCGACAGCAGCATCGCGGCGCCCAGCCGCTCGGGCCAGCGGTTGTCGACGTAGCCGTCGATGCCGGCTTCGCCGAGCTGGCCGGTGCCGGGCGAGTTGAGCTCGACGAGCACGCCGTGCGGCGTGCGGATGCGGGTCCACATCACCGGCAGGCGGACCATGCCGGGTCGCACCGACACGCTGCGGTACTCGCCGTCCATGTGGGAGCCGCGCTCGACCAGCAGCACCTTGCCGTCGTCGCCGTAGATGTCGCGCTGGACCATGCAGCCGACCATGCCGGAGGCGCCGCTGATGACCTTGGTCTTCAGGGCACAGGTGAAGGCGGTGCCCTTGGGCATCGTCAAGCTGCGGTTGGGCATCAGGCGGGCCTTGATCGGTGGCGTGTGGGTGGCCTGGAGCTCGCCGCCGAAGAGTGGCGGCGTGATCTGGGCGCCGTCCGGGCCTTCCACGGTGCCTTGCGGGGCCTGGCCGGCGACGGGTGGGGGTGGGGTGCGTCCGGTGGCCGCGGTGGCGTTGTTGGCCGCTGTCGTGGCCGTGCGGGTCAGGTGGTCGAGGGCCGCCTGTAGCTGGCGCTGGTAGGCGTCCATGTCCTTCGCCGGGTGGCGCAGGGCGGTCTCGACCGGGTCGAGCTTGCGGCTGCCAAGCTGCCCACTCGCGGCGGGCGCGTTGTCGTCGGGGAGCGGCTCGGGCGGCGAGCTGATGATCATCACCGGGTCGTCGCGCGGGTCGTAGGGCTTCTCGGCGGGGGCTCTTCCTTTGCCGCGACCGGAACCGGTGCGGCGCACACCGATGGGCTCGACTTCTTCTTCTGTGGGGATGAGGGCGGGGATCCGCACCTCGGATGACGGAGCCTCGCCGGCAGTCGGCGCGGATGCTCGGTCCGACTTGAGCGGAGGCAGGTCGAGCTTGGCGGTCGTTTGGCCGGCGGCGGCTGGGCGATCCTTCGCTGGCTTCTTTTCCTCATCCTGAGTGCTGCGATCAAGGTAGCGGTGGGCTGCGAAGGCCCCCGCGCCAAGGACCGCACAACAGAGGAGGCCGACCGCAAGCAAACCCTTCCACGAAAGAGTTGAGGTGCCCCCGGTCGTGAGCTTGGGCAGGGGACGTTCGCCTGGGAGAGGTGTCAGACGGTCCCGGGCCTGGCCGATCTCGAGCTCGTCCGGTTCCGGTTCTTGTTCGGGGCGTTGGCGCTTGAAGGGGTTCCTCACGGGGTCCTCCTGTCGGGGGCTGGGTGTTGGTCCGGGCCGGCTGGCTCGTTGAGTTCACGTTGCACGCCTTCTGCGGCGGTGCCGTGCTGCGGTGGTGCGCCGTGGAGGTCGAAGGCGTCGTTCCAGACGGCGATCACGGCGCTGCCGGCTCTCAACATCAGCCGTCGGCTGATGCGGTCGACCACGACGAGGTCGTCTTCGCGCCGGCTGTTGACGAGTGCCTCGGATCCGTCGGGCAGCACATGGAAGACCGCCGGCACTTCCCGGTTGCCGGGAAAGCGGAAGTAGGTGAAGCGGCCGTCGTCGAAGACGAGGGTCGGAACGATGTCCTGCGAGTGTTCGCCCTCGGCCATCGAGTACTGGGTGTTGACCGGCCTGGGCTTCTCGCTCAGGCGTTCTTCCAGTTCAGCTCGCTGGTCGGGTTCCGGCAAGGTGACTGCCTCGAGAGGTGCGGGCAGAGTGTTGGCGTGGGTGGGCGCCTGCAATGGCTTGGGCGCCGGCGCCGGAGCCCTGACGACCAGGTGGTAGGTGGGCTCCCTTGGGTCACCCTCCGGCAGCACCTGCAGGCGGAAGGTGTGCGTACGCCGGTTGGAGATGACGGTGAGGTTGTTGGGAGCCTCGGCGCCGCTCTTGGCCTTCACGAAGAGATGGCGGCTGCCGGGCTTGCTGGAGATGCACCAGGCTGCCGCGGCCTTGCTGCAGTCGCCCCCGAGGCCGGAGGCGATGTCGCGGATGGCTTCGTCAGGGCCGAGCTCGATGAGCGTCGCGGTGCCTCGCTTGACGGGCACGGACACGACGGCGCGCGGGTCGTAGCTGATTTCGCGCATGCGGCTGTCGCGGCCGCCTGCTCCTGCCTGGGCCGGCGTCGCGATGGCAGCCACCAGCAGAACACTCGCTGTCGCCGCCTTCATGGCCGGGCTCCCGCAGGCACGGTGCTGATCTCAGGATCCGAGCGGTATGCGGTGACGACGAAGCCCAACGGGTTGTCCAGGCGATCACGCTCCTTGGCGAGGGCATCCGGCTGGTACTGGTAGACGATGCTGGCGACGTGGCGGGTGGTGGCATCGGGCTGGTTGCGCTCGATCTGGCGGACCGTCTTCTCGTAGGTGATGGTCGCCTCGCCCTTGTTGCCGCGCCGGCCAGCGGCCGAGAGCCGCACGCCGATGACCTGGATGCGCCACTCCTCGGTGCCGCGCAGCTTCTTGTGCAGGGCGTTGTCGCCATCGAACTGCCGCTGGTACTCGGCGAAGACGGCAGGCACGGCCATGCGCGCCACCTGGTCGTAGTCGCGTTGCAGGAAGGTCCAGTTGTAGCCTTCCCGAGCCCGCACGAAGGTCGCCAGGTGGTGCTTGTCGAGTGCCTCGAGCTGCGGGATGGACTCGACGCTGAGACGCTGCTGGACCGTGGTCTCTCCGGTAGTCCGGTCAATGACGATCGGGATCTCCACGGTGCGACGCAGCGGCCCTTGGGCGAAGACCGCCGCGATGCCGATGAGGCCCACTGTGGTTCCGGCGATGGCGACGTACCACGCGCGACGCTCCGAGCGTTGCTGCATCAGCGAGCGGTCGAGTTCCCAGCTCGTGTTGGCCTGCAGCGCGTCCTGGGCTGCGGGGGAGAGGTCTGGCCGCTGTTCAGGCAATGCAGCGGCTTGACCCCGCCCCGTGGCGGGGGTTTGAGAGGTGGGCATAACTTGCCTCGGCTAGTGGTCTACGGCTTCAGATGCTCAGCAATGAGGCCGCCCCTGGTGAGAGCCTCGTACTGACGTTCGCGATCGCGCGATCGCGCGATGCGTTCTTCGTTGGCAGCCATGCCCTGCAGCATCTGCAGCTGCGTCGCTTCATGACTGAGGAGGGCGTTCTCGGCGCTGATGCGGGCCTGCAGCTCCTGGATGGCCTTCTGGTCACTGGTCGAGTTGATCTCGTGCATCAGCGACTCGATCTGGTCGATGCGGCCGGCGGCTGTCTCCATCGCCTCCTGCAGCAGGCCCTGGTACTGGTAAGGCAAGGCGAGGGAGGCTTGGCAGGACCTGCGGTCTTCGCCTTCTCGGTCGAGGCAGTTGTAGACCATGGAGGCGTCGCGCAAGGTCTTCGCGGCACCTTCCAGGCTGTCGTAGCCGGAGCGGTTGACGGTGTTGATGACGGCATGGGCCTGCGGCGGCACGTAGTTGTGCAGCATCGGGTTGTTCAGCACGTTGCCGAGCTGTCGCATGCCGTTGAGGCTGTCGATCTGCTGCTGGAGCTGGTTGATCTGCTGGACCTGGTTCTGAATCTCCTTGATGTCGTTCATGACCTGCAGGATGGTCTGGATCAGGTTGGCGACATCGATGACGGGGATGCCTTGCGCCTGGGTGGCGTTGTGCCCACCGAAGGCGATGAGGACGGCGGCGGCAATCTTGAGTCGGGCATGCATAACGATCTCCCGAGAGGTTGAGGGGCTGGGCTACTTGTCCCGCATCCAGGACGGCTTGATCGGAGAACTGGTGGAAGCGTGTTCGGCCGCCTTGGCGGCGGCACTGCTGCCGCCGCGCGAGGTCACCGTGGAGGCATAGCGGGCCGCAGCCGCGGCTGCGGCACCGGTCATGCGGCCTGCGGTGTAGGCCGGGCCGGCACCCCTGCGGATCGAGCCGCCGGCGTCCCCGCCGCCTGGAGACGGGTTGGGCGAGCGCAGCCCGCCGGCGACCATGGCGTTCTGGATCATTTGGATGCCCTGTTGCATGACGGCGCCACCAGTGAACCCTGCCGCGAGGGAGGGGGCCTGGAAGCAGATGATCGACATCAGGATCATCACGATGCAGTACTTCAGACTCTCCGTGACGACGTTGAAGTTCGGTCCAGAGAAGCCGCCGTGCGTCTGAATCACCTGGACGATCGATTGGCCCATGTAGATGCTGAGCCCCAGCGCAAAGAACGCGAACCATGTCAGGACTACCGTGTTCAGCACCATCGACAGCCAACTATCGAAGAAGCGCTGCGTTGGCTTCCAGGCGAGACACAGTATGAAGAGCGGTCCAACCGCGATGGAAAACGTGAGGAAGACTTTTGCGAGCGAGATGACGAAAAGCGCTATGCAGATGAACAGAACGTTCCCGATCGAGCAAACGACCGCTGCGAACACAAGGTCGAGTCTCGTGATGCTGGCTTCGCGCAACAGGTCGATCACTAACACACTCGCTTGATCATTGAAGGCGTCAAGCAAGGCATAGGGGGAAGTAACGGCACCAGGATCAGCCGACTCGGACTGGAACGTCGCTGCGACGCCGGTGGCGAGTGCGTTGGCCGTTTCCCACACGTTGGTCATATAGAAGCCGCTCTGCAGCGCGAAAGCCAGCACGAGGCTTATCTTGAAGACCTTCCACATGAACACTGGAACAGTCTCGGAGACTTCGTTGCGAAGGACGGCCCAGCCGTACAGGGCTACCCAGATCGTCATGCAAACAAGCGCGATGGGAACCAGGCCAGCCACCAGACGAGAGACGACGCCCAACACGTAGTTGTTGAGCACGACGTCGAACTGAGATCCCACCCAGGTGAACATGGCCTGACTCCTTGACTACTGAACTTTGGGACTGGGCAGCGACTTGATGCTGACGCAGCCCTTGTCGATGTCCGGGTACGAGCAGTGCTTCCAATCGGAGCCCTGCTTGACGACCCACACGCGTGGTCGGCGCTCTGCGCCATAGGTTGAGGGTTTGCATGTCGATGGCCGGGCATAGACCTCGGTGCATTCCATAAGTCCTCGTTCCGTCTCAACCATCTTCCAACCCCCACCAGTGCATCCACTCTGGGTTGCTGGGCAAGGCTTCCCCAATAGGGCGCCAGCGATGGGAGGCGTCTCCACCTTCCTCGTGCCATCGGGCAGGACCTGGACGGCTTCATTGCCCTTGACGAACTGGGCGTGGGCGGTGGTGGTGATCGCGGTGGTGGCGGCCAGTGCGGTGGCTGCCGCGATGGCTGCGAGTGCCTTGCGTGCTTTCATGAATTTCTCCCTGCGGTAGTGGACCTGCGATCCTGAACCGCTCGGAGGAGCACGGGAAGCCACTGAAACGGATCGTCACCATGGCGCTCACGCAGGGTGTCGAGCAGCGCGACGTTGTCGGTGGTGCCCGACAAGACGGTGATGAGGTCGTCGAGGCCGGTGAGGTCGAGCTCGCAGATTGCGCTGGCATGGCCCTGCTTGACCAGGAAACGCCGCCCGCCATGGGCACCGAGGGTCCTGACGATGTCGTACTCGGCCTGGCTGAGGCCGAAGCCGTCGATGTACTCGTCGCGTACCGCCTCGGGGTTGGCGAGGAAGATCTTGGTGACGCTCTGCTCGACCATCGTGCGGCCGATGGGGTGTTGCAGCACGTCGGACGGGCTCTGGGTATCGAAGATGCCCAGGCCGTTCTGCTTGCGGATGGTCTTCTGCTTCTGCTTGGCGAAATCGTAGAAGACCGGGTGGTCGAGTGCCTTCCAGAACTCGGAGATCACGTAGATCAGCCGTTCGCCGTTGACCAGCTCCTGCATCACCTGCAGCAGGTACATCATGACCGGCGTGCGGACCTCGGGCAGGTCGAGGAACTCGGTGGTGTCGAAGCCGATGACCTGGGCCTGCTCCAGGTCGGTGAGGCGGTCGTCGGCCTGGTCGAACACCCAGCCGAGCGCGCCACCTTCGCACCAGCGGCCCAGCCGGTCGTAGAGGCTGTTGTCGCCAGTCTTGGGCAGGTTCTGGCGAATGGTCGAGAAGCGCCGCAGCTGCCTGGGCATCATCGCGACCGAGCGGACCGCGTCGGCGATGGCGCGCTCGTCGGCCGGCAGCAGCGGCAGCGCCGGGCTGTCGATACAGGTGCGGATCAGCTGCTCCCAGAACTGCAGTCTTGCCGGCGTCGGGTCGCGCTGCAGCGGGTTGCAGCCGGTGGGCTGGCCGGCTTCGAGGGCGAAGTAGCGGCCGCCGAGCGCCCGCATCGCGATCTCGCTGCCGCGGTCGAGGTCGAACAGCACCAGCCGCGGCGCGGGATTCCATTTGCGGGTCAGCGCCAGCAGGAACATCTCCAGCGTGGTCTTGCCGACACCGGTGGAGCCGATGATCAGCGTGTTGCCGGGCAGCTTCTTGTCCGACGAGTCCTCGTCGTCAGGGCTCTTGTGCAGGTTCAGGTAGAAGGGCTGGCCCGACGGTGTGCTGAGCAGCGCGAGGGCCTCGCCCCACGGGTTGCCGTCGCGCTTGCCGCGCGGGAAGTTGTGGGCGCTGGCCAGTGCCGCGAAGGCGCGCGAGCTCAGCTTGGCATCGCGTGGCCGCCACTGCCAGTTGCCGGGCCACTGGGCGAACCAGGCGGCATCGGCCACCAGGTCGACCGCGGCCATCTGCAGGCTGCAGGACTCGCCTACGGCGCCGATGGCCCGTGCGGCGCGCCGGCCGGCGTCCTCGTGGTCGTTGCCGAAGACGACGAGGGAATAGTGGTACTCGCCCATGCAGAACTGGCCGTCACCCAGGTCGTTGATCGCGACGTCCATGTCGGCGATCTGGCTGGCGACGACGTCGTCGCTGGCGATCAGCTGGTTGCGCTGCAGCTCCAGGGCGCGCATGGCTTCCCGCCTCGGCAGGATCGAGAAGCTCTGGGTCTCGATGAACTCGCTGGCTTCGTAGAAGAGGGCGTTCAGCACCCCGGGCTGTACGGTGGCAGCGTAGTCCTTGATGTCGACCAGCGCCGCAAACCGCTCGCGGTGGCCGTCACGCAGTTCCAGCTTGTCGCCGCCAAAGCGCAGGCGGGCGGTGGGCAGGATGCGGTACAGCGGGCCCGCGCTCATCGGCACCGGCCGCCAGATGCCGTTGACCAGGTAGCCGAGGAACTCGGCGACTTCCGAGTAGTCGCGGCCGTTGTGCCGGCGGGTGCCGAGCAGCTCCGGCCCGAAACCCCGCAGCACCCGGTGCACGAGCGCCGTGCGCTCTTCCATCACGCGGCGGGTGTCAGCCTGATCCTGCGCGATGGCCTCGCGGCTGCGCTGGCGGCTCTGCAGCACCCGGCCGCCCTTGCCGTGCGGCCGGTAGACGAGGGTCAGGTAGAGCTCGTGGCTCATCATCTGCTGGCGCCCGAGGCGCTCGTGATGGGCCTGGGAGAGGTCGTGTGCAAAGCCGGGGCCGGGCGGGTCCTGCAGCCTGTCCTCGACCACGCGGTGCAGCCGGTGGGTCCAGATCGCCCACTGGCCGCCGGCCAGGTTGCGCAGCAGGCTGCACAGTGCCTCGTGGCGCTCCTCGAGCCGGGTCGGGTCGCTGCATTCGAACGGCACGCCGTCCAGGCGCCAGGTGCGCAGCCAGTCGCCGCCGCGGGTGATGACGTCGGGCGGGCTGACCAGCGAAGAGAACGGCACGAAACGGCCGAGCGGGTTCTCGCGACGGGCCTGGTTCCAGAAGGCCGGGCGCGGGGCGCCCTGCAGCAGGTGGCCCAGGGGCAGGCGAGCGGTTCTCTCAGTCGGTCCAGGCATCGCGGCCTCCGTGGTAGAGGGTGGGGCTGTAGCAGCGGCCCTGCCAGAAGCGGCGGTTGCGGTCGTGCAGGCGCAGCTTGGTGGCGATGAAGACCTGCCGGAAGCGCTGGTCATCGCGGGCGGTGATGTGGCGCATCCACAGCAGCGCCGGGCCGAAGGCGAGCAGGACGATGGGCGCAAGCCACCAGCTCAGGAGCAGACCACCCCACAGGATGATCAGCATGCCGGTGCCGAACAACACGACCAGCGGCACCAGCGGGATGCCGAGATTCATGGCCGGTCGGGTGGCGCCCTTGTAGATGGTTTCCTGGCCCATCGTCCCGCTCTACTCTGTGTTCCGGGACGCTGGGTCAGCCGGAGATGAAGGCCGCAAAGGCAGATGCACCGCCGATCAGCGTGCCGCCGATCAGGATGTTGGCCACGTCGGCCAGGCGGGCGCTGCTGAAGATCATCTTGAAGCCGGCCCAGACGATGGCGATCGTCACCACCGTCACCGACACCGTGATCAGGATGGCCTGCACGTTGTTGGTGGTGGTCTCGATGCGGTCGAAGCCGGCGTCCTGCGCCTTGGCGAGCAGGGGCAGCAGCAGGTGCAGCGCGGCGCCGGCACGCGGCAGCACGGCGGGCAGGTGGAGTCGGAGGGGCGTTCGCATGGTCGGTCCTTCTAGAAGCGGGTGGTGGTGAGGGTCGCCGGTTGCGCTGGCGTTTGCGGCGTGCTGGTCGTGTCGGGTGAAGAGGGCTCGGCGACCGGCACAGGGTGGTCGCGGCTGGCGCGTTCGATGCGCTGCACGTAGCCGTGGCGGAAGCCGGTGCTGAAGTTGCCGCTGTAGTAGCAGGACAGCGCGAGGCGCAGGGCCTGCTGTGAGTTCGTGCCTGGCTTGTTCGCGCGCTGGTGGCATTCGCCCAGCACGGCCTGCATCGCGCCCAGGTTGCGGCAGGGTTCGAAAGCCATGTCGAGCGACAGGCCGAGGCGGTCGAGGTTGTGCACATTGATCTGCGCGAGGCCGACGCTGAAGTTCCAGCCGTCGCGCTGCAGTGCGCGGGCGGTGGCCAGCGCTTCGGCGCGGTGGCGCGGCTGCCGGTCGAGCTGGCCGCCGACCACGCCGATGGCGTGCGGGTTGCTGGTGCTCTCGACCCGGATCAGCGCGAGCGCGGTGCGGGTGTCGACCTGCGGGGCGCAGGTGAGCAGCAGGCCGATCAGCGTGAGGTGTTCCATGGTGGCGGTCGGTTGGTGGGTCACTGCTGGGGGTTGCCGTACGGATCGACCGGCTGGTCCGGGGGCTGTGCGGCCAACCAGGCGGCGAGTTCGTCATCGAAGCGGGTGTTCCAGCTGCCGAGGCGTTGCTTGGCGTCGGGACGGAAGTCGGTGACGCTGTCACCGTCCCAGCGCCACCAGGTCTGCGTGAAGAGCTGGCCTTCGACCGACACGCTGATGACACCGCTGTACTCGCAGCGCGGCTGGGGACCGTTGGGTCCTTCCGTGTCCGTGATGTACTGCGGTGGGCAGTTGGCCGGTGCGCTGGCCCAGCTGTGGCTGGCGGTGTTGCCGGCGCTGGTCGAGTCGCAGGTCGGGAAGGGCTTGCCCTTCGCGAGGTCGCGCATCAGCTGGTTGATGACGACCGAACAACGCGGGATCGAACGCCAGTCGGGGGCGGCCAAGCACAGCATCACTTCGCAACCATCGAGGGCCAGGACGCTGCGCGGTAGCAGCCCGAGCGTCGCGAGTGCCATGATGCTGATCCAATGCGACGACACTCGTTGTGTCATGACCGATTGCACAGGCGAGTCGTGTGCGAGCGATGATGTGTGAGGGCAGGGCATACGAGAGACTCCTGGGAACGATGGGCCGGCTGAAGAGGTCCTAGTCGCGTGGTGAGAAGACATGAAGACAATCTAGGTGGCGCAAGGCCAAACGTCGACGTCACATTCGGGCCAAGATCTTTCATTGCGGAGCACACGTGACCTCACCTGCGTTTCCATCGCGATTGCCGGTGCATCCGCATCAACTCGAGGTGCAGGAGTTCGATGCGTATGCATTGATCGTCGACCTGCGCGATCGCGACGCGTATGCCGAGGACCACGTGCCGGGTGCGATGTCGGTGCCATGGACCACCGGGACGTCTCGCGAGATGCCGCTGGCGGCTGCTGAAGCACCCGTCGATGTGCCGTATGGGCTCGCTGCGTTGATCGAACCGTTGCCTGTCGATGCCGTGCTGTTGCTGTACTGCGGCCGCGGAGGGCTCGACAGCAGTGCGCTGGCTGCCTCTTTGCGCACACGTGGACTGGACGTCGACGTGCTGCCCGGTGGCTGGGTCAACTACCGGAGGTGGGTGAAGGCCGGGCTCGAGATCCTGTCGCAGGCGCTGGACTTGCGGTGGGTGCGTGCGGCACCGGGCGGTGTCTCGCAGGCCGTGGTGGCCGCGCTGGGGGCGCTGGGCGAGCAGGTGTTGCGTGTCTCGAATCTGCTGGGGCAACGTGGCATGCCCGGGCTGTCGTTGCCCGGCGAGGCATCACCCAGTGCCGCCTGGTTGGAAAGCCTGCTGGTCGATCGGTTGAGGCATTGCGATCCGTCGCGTGCGGTGTGGGTCGACGAGGTGCTGCCGATCGGCGAGCAGCCGGCGTTGCCGCCAGTGCTGCATGCAGCACTGGCACGTCGTCCTGCGGTGTTGGTGGATGTACCCAGGCTTGCGCGGGCCGAGCTGCTGGCAAAGCACTTGGCTTCGGCGGGCGTGCCGGATGCGGTGCTACAGGACGTCTTGCGGCGAGGTGGTGCGATGGTGCCGGCGGGTGAGGTTTCCGATGAGGCGTCGACCGACACCGTCGGTGCGTTGCTGGACTATGGCGATCGCTGCCATGCGCTGTTGTCGCCGGTGGATGCGGCAGGGCGGTCCGTCGTCTGGCCGCTGGCGTCGCTGCTGGAAGCCGACCTTCGAGCACTGGGCGAGCGGCTGATCGCGGCTGGCGCTAGATGAGGTTGTAGAGCTCGGCGAAGCGGACGGCGTCGCGGCGGTTGGCAACACCGATCTTGTGGTGGAGCCGGCTGAACTGCACGTCGATGGTCCGGGCCGGCATGTCGAGCAGCTGGCTCATCTGCTTGCTGCTGTAGCCGAGCTGCTCGTAGCGCAGCAGCTGGATCTCCATGGGGGTCAGGCGCAGGCGGCTGGCCAGCTGATCACGCAGCAGGCGCTGCACCTGGTCGCTGAGTTGCATCGCGAGGCTGCGCGCCAGGTGGCGTAGTGGCGTGTTGCCTGGATCGTCGAAATAGCCCGGTTGACGTGAGCCAATGCACAACACTCCGACGCGGGACTGCGCCGCGGCGGTCGGAGCTGGGACCACCAGCGCCGAGATGAAGCCGACGTCGCGGGCTGATGCGATCATGGCCCGTTCACGGTCGTTGAGCAGCGGCAGTTGGTCAGCCAGCACCATCTCGGTGTTGTAGAGCGCGTACCGCACGCACGGATCTTCGTTGTCGAAGCAGCAGCGGGCATAGTTGGTCGCCCAGGTCGGGTCGCAGGCGACGACATAGCGGTAGGACTGCCGGGTGGCGTCTTCGCGGATGAAGCTGATGAACAGCGCCACGTCGGCGCCCATCGCGTGTACCGCCCGTGCCAGTGGCGCGGCGGACCTCTCGCCGACCTCGTCGAGTTGATCGATCGCGTGGAGGATGGCTTCGGTGTTGGGCGGAGACGGTTCAACCGACCGCATCGAAGTGCTCCTCACCGTACTGGCGCAGCTGCCGGTGCAGTTCGGGGGCGGCCTCGCGCAGGATGTCGGCATCACACCAGGCCTTGTAGTCCGTGGCGCTGTTGAAGGCCAGGTAGAGCTCGGTCAGCGTGTTGTCACGGCACTCGCAGCGTTGTACGGCGACACCGTCAGCGGAATACCTGAGCACGCAGGAGATGCTGCTGTCGTCTGAACTCAGGACGGTGGCGTCGAGCGTGCGGGCCGGGGCCCAGCGCTTGGGGCGTCGCTGGTGCCGGATACGAGCCTTGGGGCCCAGCGGGCGTGCGGGCTGCGCCGCGTGATCGCGGCGCGAGCAGGTGGGTGGCTCTGGCGATGCAGTGCCGTGGCCTGCGATGGATGGTGGTGCGTCTGCCATGTCGTGGTACTCCCTGCGCTTGCGTCAAACAATAAGGAGTGAAGCGCGGCGTGTGACGCCGCGCTTACCAAGAGTTGCCATCCGAGTCGAGCGTTGGCGACGGGCACTGCCTAAGGTTCTCTTGAAGGCATGCGCTGCGTGCCGAACCGTGGGAGGTGCCATGTGGGTCGTGATCCAGCGACAACCGAAACCCGATGCCTCCGTGTGGCCGGGCCGCACGGCGTTGGCCGCCATCGATGCGCTGGCCTGGCCGCTGGCATGGTGCTGGGTCATCACCACTGCATCGGTCAATATCGGCATCACGGGACGGCTGTTCATGGCCGTGTGCCTGGTGGCCGCAGGGTCGCGCCTGCGCCGGGCGCTGATGCACAACCACCGGTACACCTTCACGACCTGGCGCTGGGGCCGCTGGCTCGGCCTGCTCCTGACGCTGGGCCTTGCGCTGAAGTTGGTCGTGTGGCTCATGGGACGGTGAAGGTCGAGTGGTGGCTACGGGGCGGCAACCGGGCGCGATTCGTTCCATCGGCTGACGTCGATGCTGCGCCAGCCGATGGCGCGCCGCGAGATGCGCACCGGCCGAGGGAACTCCTGGGACGCCATGAGCCGATAGATCGTCGACCGGCCGAGGCCGGTGAGCTGCATGACGGTGGGCAGCCTCAGCAGCGGGGAGGGCGTTTCGTGGGTGCCGTCGCTTGTTTGCTGGTGGCGCGCGTGCTGTTCGGTGTGGGACTGCATTGGGACCTCGCGATTCAATGGTGTTGCATGGGGTGCCATTGAATCTAGGCGTTGTTATCACGAATGTCGCTGCAGCATTAGGGCCAGAATCTTGCATTGACAGCGCATGCGCAGCCTGCTTGCATTTACGTCCGGAGGGAGAAGCTGCGCACGGAGCAAATGTTGTTCCCTATGCGACCCGTCCGAGAGAGAGGGCCGCCCATTGGCCTCTCGGGGCCTAAGACCTCTTTCTGTGCGACGCGGACCCGGCGCCAGAAGAGTCCGGAGTCACGGGTCCATCAACCTGGGGATGGCAGGCTAACCATTGGCGTTCTAGGGTTCTGCTCGTACTGACGAGAGAAGCACATGGCCCTGTCGATGCTAAGCGATCCAGAACCTCGAGCGGCGGATCACGGACGAGAGGGAGCGCACCCGTCCTTGCGGCCTCGACTCTCACGCACACCACTTGCGATGCAGATGGTGCTCACAGCGCTCATCATCATCTTCGCGGTGCTCTTCAACTACTACTTTCCAATCGTCGGAAAGCGAATGATCGAGGGGTACATGATCGGACCACTTCCCGTAACGGTAGTCGAATCCGACAAGGTGACAGTTCAGATTTCATTGAATCCGGGCGAGCAGACACGGCTACTCAGCCAGCTGCAAGAACTGCGAGGCCGAGCGAAGCATCACTTTCAAACGATGATCTTCATTTATTCGGTGTACTACATGGTGATCTCGCTCACGCTCTTGTCCGGTGTTATCGCGGCCGTGTGCCTGTTTCTCATCACCAGAGTGGGTTGGCCAAATTCGTCTTTGACAGTCCGAAACTTGTTCCTGTCGTTCACTGCCGTTGCTGCGATCACCAGCGCTTATCCTGCGGCGTTCAGTCACCAAGACAACATTGCCCAGAACAAGTCACGGTATCTACAGTACAGCGCGCTGATACGCGAGGTGCAGACCTACCTTGCAACCGGTCGCCACCAACGAGGTTCCGTTTCTGACGCCGGCGGATTCGTTCTGCACGTGGACAGCGAGATTTAGAGAATTGACGACTTTACGCTGCTTATGGATCTGGGTAAGTTGCCACGACCGCAAGTCGACATGAAGCCATAAGCAGAGGCATCCAGTAAGCGCGTGTTGTCCTTCCATATCGCCCCGGTGGGAAGAGTACCCACCGGCTGGCCTGGGCTGCTCGGCATCCTCAGTGTCTGCGACGCGGGGGCACCTCCTGGTTTGAATGACGGCAGCCGCGTTGCGACAGCCTCGTGAGCTCGGATGAATGCGGTCGCCCTTTGGGGAGTTTTGTCTGGCAAAACTTGACGATGTGCGATAGCGTGCCGAGCTTCAGAATCGCCCGGTGCGCGCAGGGATCGCGCTTCTGCCTGATCCGGCCAGCGGCGGAGACCGCTCCGACGGGCACTTCGAGGACGCCGGCAGCGCAAGGCAGGCGACCGATGGGCGTATCAGTCAAGGAGGGAACCATGAAGCTCACTAGCGACCTGTTGGACTCTGCCGAAGTCACGTTCGGAAGTATCACGGACATCCTCAATCTCAAGGCTGACAACGCCAAACGCACGGCAGTCGAACTCGATGGCTCCGCGCACGCCAACCGTCGCAAGGCGATGATCGCCCGCACGACGATTGACGCGGTCGAGAACGCCAACGAGCGCTACTTCGAGGGCGACGACCTCTTGCCCATCAACTACCTTGCGCTGGGTCTGGCCAAAGCGCGCTCGGTGGGGATGGTGTCGTACTTTGACAGGCGGGACCGGAGAATCTACAAGGCCACCGGATTCTTGGTGTCGCCGGACCTGCTGCTCACGAACCATCACGTCTTTCCTGCGGCTGACCTGGCGGACTTTCAAGGCAAGTTCGAGGACTGCGTCGTCCAGTTTGGGTTCGAGTTCGGCCTGGACGGCAAGCCTCAGGAGCCCGTGGTTTTCGACCTGGATCCTCAGGCCTTCTTCTATACATTCGAGGGCCTGGACTTGGCGGTCGTTGCCGTCAAAGCGCTAGATCGTTCGGGTTCGATCAAGCTGTCCGCGCAAGGCTATTTGGTGCTCAACGGCGAAGTCGGGAAGGCCGGCGAAAGCGAGTTTGCCTCGGTCATCCAGCATGCCGAGGGAAAGGAGAAGCAGGTTGCGTTGCGCGACAACGAGATCCTTAAGTACCGGGCCAGCGACACAATGCTCTTCTACAAGAGCGACACCGAGCTGGGCAGCAGCGGATCTCCCGTCTTCAACGATGACTGGCAGGTAATCGCGCTGCACAGCGCTGGAGTGGCCAAGAAGAATGCCGCGGGCCAGTACCTGGATGAGGACGACAACATCATCCCGGTGGTCAACGGAACGGTCGACGGCACGCGCATCGTCTGGGAGTGCAACCGCGGCTTCCGGGTGAGTTCCCTCGTTAAGCACTTGAGGGACGACGCGCCTGCTGCCGTACGGCAGAGCAGATTCATCCAGCCCCTATTCGGCCCGGGCTACAGCGACGCCCGTGACTTGGCCTTCCTCTCCTTGCCGCGCCCTGAGCTCGCAGTAGTGGTGCCGGCCGAGAAGGTCTCCGATGTGGCCGCCTTCGCCGCGCCGGTCGCCGCGCCCGAGCGTCGTGTGATCAACATCCACATCGCGGTTGACGGCGCGGGCGCCGTGAGCGCGGCCAGAGTGCCTGCACGGGTCGAGCTAGAGTTTGAGAAGAAGTACGAGGACGAGATGGACTTCTCAGCCTGCGATGGATACCAGCAGGACTTCATGAGCGGCGTTCGCATTCCGATGCCGGTTCCGAACGACGACCTGCGCGAGATGCTGGCGTTTCGGATCGATCGGCCTTCTTCATACTTGCTGAAGTACCACCACTACAGCACCATCCACCACGCCGTGCGGCGTGTGCCGGTTGTCAGCGCGATCAACGTCACGGGCAAGCGCCGCTACCCTGAGTTGAGCGGTCGCAACGACAAGTGGTTCCGGGACAACCGCATCGATTACGACGTTCAGCTCGACGACGCCTGGTACAGGTACAGCGGCTTCGACAAGGGCCACCTCAGTCGGCGCGAGGATGCGGAGTGGGGCGAGTCCATGGGGAAGGCCTTGCTCGCAGCGGACATGACTTGCGCCTATACGAATGCTGTGCCGCAGGTGCCGGGCCTGAACCGTGCGAAGTATGGGTACCACGGCCTTTGGGGGAAGCTAGAAGACAAGCTCCTCGAGCAGGGTGTGGCGCTTGAGCCGGGCAAGGCCAACCGGATCTGCCTTTTCGCCGGGCCGATCTTCGACTCTCAGGACCGTCCCTTTAAGGGAGTGCAGGTCGCATTGAGCTTCTACAAGGTGGTGGTCTGGTTCGATGCGACTGGTGCTCTGCGCACAACCTGCTTCGTCCTGGACCAGAAGCGCTTGGTAGGCGACATCGAGTTCGAGGCCCTGCACTTCGACGAGGTCTTCCACTCCAAGCAGAAGTCCCTGCAGCTCATAGAAGAGAAGACGGGACTGAAGTTCGCGGCGGTGATGCACGACTGTGACACGTTCGACGGCGACGAGACCACCGATGGGGAAGAGGTCCTGGAGCGCATCGTGGCAGACCCCCCTGGCGCCAGCCGACGCTCAGGCAGTCTACCGCCGGAGCCTCTGTCCACGCCCAGCTCCTTTCGGCATCCGAACGACTAGGAGGTGTGACATGCAGGAGCCCAACAAGTCGACATCGTGGCTAGCGGGCGTGTCAACGGTCGTTCGCATCGCAGGTTCATTGCTGACCATTGCGCTCACTTACGCGAACCACATCACCAAGACGTCGATCGAGGCAACGCCAGAGGGGAGGCTTTCCGCATTACGTCGCTAAAGCTCTTCTTCGCGTCGTCTTCCTGAAGATATTCAATGTGACCGAGCGAGAGCAGCGAACAACCCAGATCTGCACGTCAGGGCGCAAGGCGTCGTCACGTCAGGGCTGGTCAAGCGCAGCAACGTCGCGTGCGTCAATAGATGAAAAGCAGGTCGCACTTCACCATTAGCCGCTTGCGCTCCGCGTCCTTCGGAATGAAGGCCGCCTCGATGTTCGTCGGAACCGGGATGAAGATTCGGTTGTTCAAGACCAGCGTCGAGGTCGGGAAGGCCCCGCCGCCTGAATTCGGGGCGACCAGTTCCTCAGCTTGAACGTCGTAGTACAGCCCGAACCCGGCGGAGTGGTGCTCGAAGACAAACAACGCCCGCTGGCCGCCCCACACCACGGAGGTGCGGTGAGGCTGGAGGAAGAAGTCACCTCTGTCCTCCATCACCCGATCACTTACTGCGAGGAAGCATCGGTAGCCATTGAGGGCGGGCTCCGAGGGAGGGATGACGAGGAGTTTCCGCTCCGTGCTGACATCTTGCCTCTGGATTGGAGGCCTCGCCGAGTTCTTGTCTTCGCTTTCGGTCTCTGACGCTTCGAGAGTCAGGGCGGCCGCGTTGTCGACTACGTCCGGCACCACCGAGCGCACGGTTGCCGTGGCGTCTGGCTCGATGAACGTAAGCGTCCGGGCATCCCGTGGATCGGACGCAGGATCAGGTCAGCGAGCTGCGTCCGTCGTTGACTTCGTCGATGAACACATCTTCTGACCAGGCGAGGCCGATCGCCTTGTCCAAGCGCTT
>NZ_SWAR01000055.1 GCF_006386545.1 Methylibium rhizosphaerae
CGACGGGGCTTGATTCCGCGACGGCGACCTCTACCGTCGCCGCATGCTCACGCGCCAGGAAACCGCCGACCTCGAACGCTTTGTCGACGCCGTGAAGGCGTCACTGCCCGGTTACCGGGAGTCCGAGCAGCAGCGCCAGATGGTTGCCGCGGTCGCGCAGACGTTCGACGACTGCCTGCACGGTAGCGCGCCGGCCGAGACCGACGGAGGCAACCTCCTGGTCTGCGAGTCGGGCACGGGCACCGGCAAGACCTTCGCCTACGCGATCCCTGGCCTCGTGCTCGCACGCTCGGTCGGCAAGAAGCTGGTGATCTCCAGCTCCACCGTCGCGCTGCAGGAGCAACTTGCGGCCAAGGACCTGCCGTTCCTGCAGTCCTGCTCGCCGTGGCCGTTCAGCTTCGCGCTCGCCAAGGGCCGGGGACGCTATGTCTGCCCGGTGCGCCTGTATTTGGCGCTCGAAGCCGCGCGGCAGGCCCGGCTCGACGGCGACGGTGACGCGTGCGCCTCCGAGGCCGACGCGCTGCACCGCCTCGCGGAAGCGCTTGATGCCGGCCGCTGGGACGGCGACCGCGACCAGCTCGACGACGCGGTGCCCGGTGCGCTGTGGGACCGGTTGACGACGGATCGCAACGGCTGCGCCGGCAACCGCTGCCCGCGCTTCGGCGACTGCGCGTTCTACCGCGCCCGCCAGCGCATCCGCGACGCCGACGTGGTGGTGGCCAACCACGACTTGGTGCTGTCGGCGCTCGAGATGAACCCCGGCAGCGTGTTGCCCGATCCGTCGGAGTGCTTTTTCGTGTTCGACGAGGGACACGCGCTGCCGCACAAGATCGTGCAGCACTATGCCGAGCGGCACCCGGTGCGGGCCACCTACGGCTGGGCGGGCGAGGTGCCGGATGTCGTGCAGACGGCGGTCCATGCGCTGCGGCTGGACGCCGCGATGCATCCGCGCGTGCAGGCAGCATGTGCGGACGTGATGCGTGCGCTCGGCCTGCTGTGGCAATGGATTGGGAAGGCCGAGGGATGGGCCGATGGTGTGCTGCGGTTCGCTCATGGCGTCGTCCCGGACGAATTGGCCGAGGCGGGCGAGGCGCAGCTGGCAGCCGTCGAGGCCGTGCTCGACCTGCTCGCAGAGGTACGGGTCGAAGCGCTCAAGTGCGCCGCCGAGTCGCCGGAGTTGGTGCAGCAACTGCTGGCCGAACTCGGCGCGCAGGTCGTGCGCGGTGCGCGCGTCGCGGACACCTGGAAGCTGATGTTGCGCCACGATCGACCGGGCACTGCGCCCACCGCGCGCTGGGTCGAGCGCGCCGGCGACGACGCTTTGATCGCCGCGTCACCGATCGACGCCGGCGACCGCCTGGAGCGCGCCCTGTGGCGGCGCGTCAGTGCGGCTGTCGTCACATCTGCCACGCTGACCGCCGGCGGCTCGTTCAAGCTGTTCACGCATCAGACTGGGCTGGACCGTCTACCAGCGGTACGAACGCTGCGCCTCGCGTCGCCGTTCGACTACGGCGAGCAGGCCCGGCTCGTCGTGCCGCGCATGCGCTCGAGCCCGACCGATGCCGCGGCCCACACCGTCGAGGTCGCCGAGTTGCTGCCGGCATTGGTGGCCGGCGGCGCGTCGCTCGTGCTGTTCGCGTCGGCGCAGCAGATGCAGGAGGTCTACGACCGCATGCCGGCGTCGATCAAGGCGCAGGCTCTCGTGCAGGGCCAGCTCTCGAAGGGCGCAATCCTTCAGCGCCACCGCCAGCGCGTCGACGAGGGTCGTGCCTCGACGATCTTCGGCCTGGCCGCCTTCCATGAGGGCGTGGACCTGCCGGGCGCCTATTGCACGCACGTCGTGGTCCCGAAGCTGCCGTTCGCCGTGCCGACGCATCCGTGGGAACAAGCGCGCGCCGAGTGGCTGCAGCGCTGCGGCCGCAGCCCGTTTCGGGAGCTCGTCGTGCCCGAAGCCTGCGTACGTCTGGCGCAGGCGGTGGGACGCCTGATCCGCTCGCACACGGATCGCGGGACGGTGACCATCCTCGACCGCCGGATCGTCACGCGGAGCTACGGGCGCGAGCTGCTGCGCTCACTGCCGCCGATGCGGCTTGAAGTCTTCGGCCGCTCGTCCAGCGCTGCGGCTCATGACGGGCTTGATTGCGAGGGTCGCTCCCGTACCGTGGAGCCACATCGCCAGCGCGGCACCAACGTGCCGCAAGCGGCCTGAACAAAGGAATGCGCATGAACCAACTTGCCGCACCGCAGCCGGCCTCGACTGCCGTTTCCACCACGATCCTCGGCCAACGCCCTGCCGTGCAGATGCCCATCGGCGGGGTCATCCGCCCGGGCATCAAGATCCTCACGCAAGCCGCGCAGCAGAACGACGCGGCGCGCGCGATCTACGAGCGCGGCTGCGTCGAGGGCAAGGATTTCGATGCCATCGAGCGCGACATCCAGCAGGCCGTGCCGAACCTCAAGAGCCCGCTGCGGCCGGCCAACGTGCCGTACTTCGTCGCCCGGCGCGGTGACTTCCCGACGCCCGAGCTGGCCGACATGCTCCTCGACCAGTACGGCGAGACGCGCGAGGACGGCGTGCGCCGGCTGTACCGCTTCCCGGTGATCTTCGCAGCCGACGCGTGGGAGCTGCTGATGCCGCACACGCTGCAGGTCTGGGCCTCCGGCAAGCGCAAGTACTGGGCGGAGTACGACGAAACCGGCGCGCGCCGGTGCAAGACCTACGCCGCGGTACCCAAGGACGCCAGCGGCCGCGTGATCCGCCTGTTTGGCGGGCGCAAGGTGGTGGACCGGCCCGAGTTCGGCGGCCTGTGCGACCCAGAACGCTGCCTGCAGTACCAGGAGCGCCAGTGCAACCTCGACGCGCGGCTGTTGTTCATCGTGCCGGGTCTGCCGACCGTGAACCTGATCGCGCTGCCCACGCGCAGCTTCTACAGCATGGACGGCATCCGCCAGCAGCTGCTTCACGTCGCCAGCATGCGCGGCGGCCGGCTGTCGGGCTACCTGCTGGGCCGGCAGACGTTCTGGCTGACCAAGGTCTACAAGGACGTGACGCGCATCGACGACAACGGCGACGCGGTCAAGGGCGGCGCGTGGCTGATCGAGCTGCAGGCGCCGATCGATGTGGGCAGCCTGCTGCTGACGCACGAGCCTGCGCAGGTCGATGCCGCTGCGCAGGCGGCGGCGAACGTGCTCGAAGGCGGCGTTGTGGATGCGGACCCGCCGTCGGCGAGCGCCGATCGCCTCGAACCGCGTCCGCCTGCCGAGCCCGCGCCGGATGCGCGGGCGACCGTGAAGCAACTACGTGGCGAGGTGGCCGCGGCCCTGGAGCAGTACGGCATCGAGATCGAGGGCTTCAAGCGCTTCGCGCTCGAGACCTGGCGCAGCGAGGACTGGGGCCGCTCGCCCGAAACGCTCGGCAAGGCTGCCGTGCTGCTCAAGGAGGTCGGGCCGCAGCTCGTGCGCCTGCGCATGCTGCTGCAGGGCATGAACGTGCCGACGGATCGCTACGCCCTGTATGCCGCCCGGCGCTTCCGGCGCGAGCACTGGCAATTGCAGTCGGACACCGTCGCACGCGCCATCCGCGAGGCCGAAGAGCACGCGCAGGTACCCGACACGCTCGTCGCGTTGATCGAGACCGAACTCGATGCCGGCTGAAGGGAGCAACACGATGCGCATTGCCCACCTGTCCGACCTGCACTTCGGCGACCCGAAGACGCTCGCGGAGGTCGAGCGCTGCACTGCCTTCGCGATCGATGCCGCGGTGGACGCCGGCGCCGAGTTGGCCGTCATCAGCGGCGACTCGACGGACCACGCCATCGACGTCCACTCGCCGTCGTTCGTGTCGGTCGCGCGCCTCGTGCACCGGCTCGCCGACCACTGCCCCGTGCTGATGCTTCAGGGCACGTTCTCGCACGAGCCGCCCGGCACGCTGGACGTGTTCCGGCTGCTCGGCGGGCGCTTCCCGGTGCACGTTGCCGACCGCATCCACCAGGCGGCGTGGTGCGGCACGCAGGGCTGGGTCGCGAGCGCCGCGTGGCGCTTCGACGACGTGCCGGCCGGCACGCAGGTGCTGTTGTCGTGCGTGCCGACGGTCAACAAGGCGACCGTGGCCGCCGCGGTGGGCGCCAATGCGGCGGCCGAGGCCGTCGGCCAGCAACTGGCCGCACTGCTGGCCGGCTTCGGCGAGGTCAATCGCCGAGCCGCGGGGGGCGGTGTGCCGACAATCGGCGTGTCACATGGCACCGTCAGCGGCTGCGTCACCGAGCACGGCGTCCCGATGGCGGGGCTGGACCACGAGTTCACCACCGGCAGCCTGTTCGCGGCGCAGGCCTCGGCGTTCATGCTGGGCCATATCCACAAGCACCAGGCTTGGCACCAGGACGGACGTGTGATCGCCTACCCCGGCTCTATCGGGCGACTGCACTACGGCGAAGAGGACGCGAAGGGCTGCCTACTGTGGGACTTGTCACCGCATGGCGCGAGCTTCCGGTTCATCGAGGCCCCTTCGCGCCGCATGCTGCATCTGACGTTCAGCGGCCGGCCCGACATGGATGCCATCCGCGCCGCGGCTGCCGACGCGGCCGGAGCCTTCGTGCGCGTGCGCTGGCAGATCGCCGAGGAGGAACGCGCCTCGGTCCATCGCGACGAAATCGAACGTCTGCTGGCCGGCGCCGCAGAGCTGCGGCTCGAAGGGCGCGTCGTGCCGCTGCTGCGGGCGCGTTCGGCCGGCATCAGCGCGGTGCCGACGCTGGCCGACAAGCTGCGGCGCTGGGCCGAACTGGCGGGCGTCGACGGCGATCCGCTGGTCGAGCGACTCGCATGGCTTCAGGCCAATCCGGCCGAGCAGATCGCGCGAACGATCCTCGACGACCTCGAGCGCTCAGCGGTGCAAGCTGCAGAAGGTGCGCTGCAGGACACGACGCCGCAGGCCGCCGACCTGATGACGACCGATCTCTTCAGCGTGTAGCCACCGGCGCATGCGCACGCCGCGGGCACTCGTCGATCCTCAGGCTATGGCAGGATCCCACGCGAAGCGTGCGCAGACGATGCCGTGGTCCGACGTAGGGCGCTTCGGGCCGTTCGGCCCGTCCTCGCCCAGGTGGTCGTTCCAGATCTCCTGCGTCTTGAACGACCAGAACCGGTTCTTCGAGTGGTCGTAGAACTGCTCGGAGACGAGCACGTGATCGAGCTGCTCGCGCACGCCGTCATAGACGTGCGAGTAGGCCACGTCCTGGAAGTCGCTCAGCGCCTGCAGGAACGTCACCGGGTACATGCCGGCGTCGCTGCGCTCGCCGGTCCTGGACTTGTGTCGCCGGCGGAAGGGCGGCTGCGCGCTCAGGATCGCGAGTGTGTTCGAGTGCGCGCCGTCGTTCAGGTCGCCGACCAGCGCCACCGCGCGGTCGGTGTTTCGCGTCAGGTCGGTCAGGATCATGCGCAGGGCCGCCGCCTCCGCGGTGCGCCGGATCGTCGACAACGCCGCGCCGAGCGCAGCCCGATGCGGCTTGAGGCTTTCGATGGCGGCTTCCACGGGATCGAGGTCGGTCGCCAGCTTGGACTTGAGGTGCGCGCACAGCACGCACACCGGCGGGACGTTGTCGGCACCGTCGCAAGCCAGCGTGAGCTCCATCACCGTGCGGGAAAACATCGAGATCTGCACGTCGATGTCGTCATCGGTCCGGTCAACATCGGCGCCGGCTTCGTCATGGGCGCGCTTGATCAGGCGGAAGTCGTCGGGGAAGGACTTGTGAAGCCTCTTGTCCGCGACCCGCCAGGGCTTGCGCACGGCCGCGGCCACGGCGATGTCGTACCAGGCCTCGCCGATGAAATGCAGCTCGTAGGTGTCGGCCAGGCCGGCGACATCGAACAGGTCGCGCAGCGCGCGTGCCGACCACAGCTCCTGAAACGCGATCACGTCGGCGTCGAGCTGATGAAGTATTGCCGAGGCCCATTCCAGCCGCGCCTGGTAGGTGTCTTCGGTGAAGGTCGGCGCGCCGTGGTGGGTCGGGGCCCCGACCACCTGCAGGTTGTAGAGATTGAAGCTGGCGAAGCTGATGTCCCGGATGTTGTCGGCCATCGTGATCTCCCTTGCGTGTGCTGGTGCGGAGGCGGAACCGCACTGCCATTGGATGCCGGCCTGATTGCACATTCATGTCACGCCGCCGGCATCTGCAGCATTGAGGATGCGCCCCGCGCTGCCGAGCGCACCGCCTGCGCCGGCTCGCACCCTTGATCTCGCGAAGGTGACGCGTACGGTGCCTCATCTGAACAAGGTGTGTGCACATGAAACCCCTGCGTCTCACCCTCAAAGGCTTCACCGGCATCCGCGACGGGCTTGGCCGCGACGAGCTCACGCTCGACTTCGAATCCCTCGCCGCGGGCGCTCAACTCGTCGCGCTGGTCGGGCCGAACGGCAGCGGCAAGACCACCATCATCGACAACGCCCAGCCCTACCGACTGATGCCGTCCCGCGCAACGAGCGCCAGCGTCGGCGGCTTCTCGTACTACGACCACCTGTGCGCACCCGAGGGCTGCAAGGACCTCGAATGGATGCACGAGGGTCGGCGCTTCCGCTCGCAGCTGGTCTTCCGGATGAACGGCGCGCGCCGCACCGAAGCCTTCCTGCACGAATGGAAGGACGGCCGATGGGTGCCGGTCGTGATGCCGGACGGCACGCGCTCGGACGGCAAGACCGACACCTACGACCGCTGTGTCGACGGGCTGCTCGGCTCGCCTGAGACCTTCTTCACGTCGGCCTTCCACGCGCAGAACCGGCGCCAGCTCTCGGCGTACCGGCCGAGCGAGGTGAAGGGCCTGCTCGTCGAGCTGCTCGGGCTGGAGCAAATTCGCGCCACCGGCCAGCAGGCGGCGCGCGTCGCCTCGCAGCTTCAGCAGGCGCTGGAGGAACGGCGTGCGGCGGTCGCAAGGCACCGGGCGATGGAGCAGTCCGTGCAGCAGTTGTGCGGGATGGTCGAGGACGCGCAGGCGCGCATTCGCTCATCGGCCGAGCGCAAGGCCGCGGCGCAGGCGAGCTTGCAGGGGGCGCAGCAACAGCTCGCCGCGCGCGAAGCCGAGCGTGTCGCGGCCGCCGGCGTCGAGACGCTGCGGCAGTCGCTGCAGGCGCAGATCGGCGAGCTTGCGCGGCGCAGGACGACCTTGGTCGGCGCTCACGCTCGCCTGGTGGATGACCTGAAAGCGCGGCGCGAGCGCGCGGCCCACGCTCTGCGCGCCGCGGAAGAATCGGCCGCCGCGGCCCGGGCGCGGCTGCAGCGCGACCTGACCGCGGCGCAGGCGCTGCTGTCGCGGCAGGACGCGATCCGTGCCGCCGTCGAGCGGCTCCCCGCGTTGGCGGAGCAAGAACAGGCGGCGCGGACGGCACTGCGAACCGCCGAGCAGACTGGGGAGCATTGCGCGCGGACCCGCCAGCGGCTGCAGGTGATCGCCGCGAACCGTCAGGGCCTGGAGCGCGAAGCCGGTGCAGCGGCGCTGCGCGCGCAGCAGTTGCGAGAGCGTTTTCAGCTCACACAGGAGGTGCCGTGCACCGGTACGGATCTGCAGGGCACCTGCAAGCTGCTCGCCGACGCGCGCGAGGCCAGGGCACTGCAGCCGAGCGCCGACCTCAAGATCGAGCAGGTGCGGCAGGAAGTGGCGAGACTCGACACGGAGCGGGATGGGCTCGAACGCGAGCTGGCCGGCATCGGCGACGCAGCGGCCCAGGTCCGCCAGGCGCGCGCTTCGCTCGACACGGTGATCGAACAGCGGCGCGTCGCCAACGCGGACGCGGCACTGGCGGAGTCTGTGCGCCAAGCGCAGGACAGGCTGAACGGGATCGCGGCGGAAGCGATGGAGATCGGCCAGCGCGAGCAGGCGGCGCAGACCAGCGCCCGAGAGGAATGCGCCCGGTGCGATGCCGCGGAGCGCGAAGCCAGCGACCGGCATGCCGGCGAGGTGACCGAGCTTGACGCGGCGTTGACTCGCCTGACGCAGCAGCTCGCCGGTTTGTCGCGGCCATTCGACGATGGTCGGCGTGCCGCGGCCGAATTGGAGGCCGCGCGCGCCAGGCAGGCGCTAGGCGAAGCTGAGGCCGCTCACACGGCGGCGGTGACGCAGCACGCCGAGCTGGTCGGCCGGCTCCGATCGTCGGCGGCGCATTTGTCGGAGGGCCAGACCGCAGTGAACGCGGTCACTCATCTCGAGACGGAACTCGCTCTGTGGACCGCACTGACCAAGGCGCTCGGCAACGACGGCGTGATCGCGCTCTGCATCGATGACGCAGGGCCAACGCTCGCCAGTCTCACAAACGAGCTGCTGCTGGGCTGCTACGGTCCCCGGTTCACCGTCTCCATCGCGACGCAGGTCGAGACAGCCAAGAAGGACCTGAAGGAAGGGTTCGACGTGCTTGTTTTCGATGCGGAAACCGGCGCGTCGAAGAGCGTCGCGATGATGAGCGGCGGCGAGCGTGTGTGGATTGACGAGGCATTGACCCGCGCGATTGCGGTGTACCTCTCACAGTCGGCGGGAAGGCGCTACCAGACCCTGTTCTCCGACGAAGCTGACGGAGCGCTCGATCCCGAGCGCAAGCGCATGTTCATGGCGATGAAGAGGGAGGTGCTGCGCGTCGGTGGCTACGAGCAGGAGATCTTCGTGTCCCAGACGGCCGAACTCTGGTCGCTCGCGGACAAGGTGATCGACGTGGGGCAATTCAGGACGGTGCCGAAAGGTCAGGCCCGGACCCTCACGATCTGATCCGAATCGCCTTTCTTGACCTCGACCACGTCTTCCAACGCCTTGACCATGGCCGGGAAGTTCGGATACCCATGGTCCTTCGGATCGAAGGTCGGGTCCAAACGCTTGATCATGTGCCAGATCGAGCCCTTGTTCACCCATGGGTCGCCCTTGGTCTCAGCGAGCAGTTTGACCGCCCGTTTCAGGATTTCGGCCGGGACGTTGGCTTCGCTGGCGGCATCCTTCTTGTCGTCCGATGCGGCGTCCGCATGCTCCTCGCGACTCGGGCGATCCACCAGATTTTCGTAGTACCGGAACTCGTGGCAGCTCTTGGCCCAGTGCCGATTCGTCGACCTTCGTGTGCCAAGGCCCACGAGGGTCCGACCAGCTGCCTTGATCTTCTGGGCGACCGGCATGAAGTCGCTGTCCCCGCCAACAATGACGACGGTGCCGATGTGCTCGAACCGGCCGATGTCCTCGGTCGCATCGAGGCACAGCTTGATGTCCGCCCCGTTCTTTGCGGAGCCTCCTGGCGGGAATAGCTGGATCAGCTCGACGGCGGCCTGGAGCAGGGCATCGCGGTAGCGGCCAAAGAACTGCCAGTTGCAGTACGCGCGGTTGATGGCGATGGGACCAAACGACGAGGCGAGCTCGACGACAGCCTGCACGTCGATGAGGGGCTCCTGCGCTTTGAAGCGGGAGTCTGCCTTTCCGTACGCACCTTCGCCAAAGTGCTCCTCGCACAAGCTGGCATGCAGGTTCTCAAAGTCCCAGTACAGCGCGACGGTCTTGCCGTCATCCGTTTCAGTCGTGCTCATGATTGCCCATCACAGTCCGTGGCATGCGGCCAACGGGCGGCCATTGTGCCGATGCGCCGGGCCAAAGGGCTGCTCCCGAGGGAAGGCGCGCTCCGCTCGGCGGCCTTGAAGTGAAGGGCCGCAAGTCCAAAGTCTCTCCATCGGTTCTACGGAGGCCCGCATGGAGCAAGCAACGCACTACCAGGTCGGTCAACTGACCACCGCCCCGCTTGGGGCACTGATACCCGCCAGGGATGGCAACGCCCGAAAGAAGAAGCGCACGCGCGAGCGCATTCGTCGCATGGCCGTTTCGATCCACATGCATGGCGGCGTTCTGCAGAACCTCGTCGTCGTGCCGGAGGAAGGGGATGGCAGGCAGACCGGCCGGCTCGAAGTCGTTGCCGGCGAAACCCGCCGCCTCGCCTTGTGCGCCCTGCGCGACGGCTGGATCGAGGACGCCAAGGGCTACACCGACGAGTTCCCCGTGCCGATTCTCGTGCGTGCCCGCGACGAAGCCATCGCAGCCAGCACCACCGAGAACATCGAGCGCGAGGACATGCACCCTGCCGACCAGTTCCTCGCGTTCCAGAAGATGGTCGATGACTGCGGCAGCATCGAGGAAGTCGCGGCGATGTACGGCGTCACGCCGGTGGTCGTGAAGCGGTGGCTGAAGCTCGCCAACGCGGCGCCGAAGCTGCTGGAGCTGTACCGGCAGGACGGCATGACGCTGGACCAGCTGATGGCGCTGTGCATCAGCGACGATCACGAGGCCCAGCTCAAGGTATGGCAGGCCACCAGGGGCCGCGAGTGGGATCGTGCGCCCGACCGGCTGCGGCAAGCGATGATGGCCGGCGAAGTCGTCCTCGACTCGCCGCTCGCGCGCCTCGTCGGCCTCAAAGCATACGAAGCGGCCGGCGGGCAGGTGCGCCGTGATCTGTTCAGCGACCGCGACACGGGCTACATCATGGACGGGCAGCTGCTGCAGCGCCTCGCCGTCGAGCGCCTCGAAGCCCGGGCCGCCAGAGTCCGATCGGAGGGCTGGGGCTGGGTCGAGGCGCGCATCGAGCTGCAATACCACGAGCTGAGCGAGTTCGCCCGCGCGCAGAAGGTGCGGCGCGAGCTGACCAAGGCCGAGCAGGCAGAGGTCGATCGGCTCGTGGCCGAGGCCGACGAGCTTCAGCGTGCCCTTGACGCTGCCTACGCCTGCGACGACGAAGATGAGTCTGCCGACGCCGCCGAAGTGCAGAAGTTGCAGCGGCGACTGACCGAGCTTCGCGCGCAGTTGCGCCACCTCGACGAGAAGTTCGCCGCGTGGACGCCAGACATCCTCTCGCTGGCCGGCGCCATCGTCACGGTGGAGCGCAACGGTGACATCGTCGTGCATCGCGGCCTCGTACGTCCGCAGGACCGCAAGGCGCTCGGCAAGGCCGCCGCCGCGCTTGCGCCGCGACGCGACGAGTCACCATCGCGCGACGGGGAGTCCGAGCCGCAGCGGCCCGCCTTGTCCGAGGCGCTGACGCGCAAGCTGACCGCGCACCGCACGATCGCGCTGCAGCGCGTGCTGGCCGACAACACCCACGTCGCGCTCGCTGCCCTGGCACACAACCTCGTGCAACGCGTGCTCGGGCAGCACCGCACCCTCACCGCGCTCGACATGCAGGCGCGCGGATGCGCCGACGAGCTGTCGCGGTTCGGCGAGGGCACGATCGAGGAGAACCGCGCGTGGCAGGAGCTGACGCAACTGCGCGAACAGTGGGGCGAGCGCATTCCGGGCGATTCGGCGCGCCTCCTTTCCTGGCTCATCGCGCTGTCGGCGCCCGATCTGTGCGACCTGCTGGCGCTGTGCAGCGCGCTGACGGTGAATGTCGTCTCGTCCACGCCGGGCGCCCATGCGGCCGATGAACTCGCCGCCGCCGTCTCGCTGGACATGGCGGACTGGTGGGCGCCGACCGCTGCCAACTACCTGCGCCAGGTGCCGAAGGCGCTGATCGTCGAGACCGTCAGCGAGGTCGTGTCCGCCGAAGCAGCGGCGCTGCTGGCGAAGCTGAAGAAGGACGAACTGGTCGCGCAGGCCGAGGCACAGCTCGCCGGCAAGCGCTGGGTGCCGAGCGTGCTGAGAGCGTGCAGCCTACCGACAGCGTGCGGACGGGCAAGCCTGAGGGCGGTGGCCGCGACAAGCCCGTGAGGGGCGGTTCAGTCGCCGGCGGAGGCCGGATTCGGCGGCGGAACCGAGCCGGCAAGGCGGCTGCGCCGCACGCAGCAGCCGCGGCGGCTGCGTGCCGGGTGTACGTACATGCCCGCGCCGCTCCGCGCGAAGGAAGAATCCCATCAGCGGTGAGCGGCGGGGCTGGTCCGGCTTCAGGGTCGAGCTCGGCAGCTCAGCGTCTTGCGAAGTGCGGCGCGAGGCCGCCTCCGGCTCGTCCTCACCGAACATGTCGATCGCCAGCGCCGCTTCGAGAACGAGCAGCGTGTGCTTCATATTGCCTCTCCAAAGGGTGAGCGCCGGTCTGCGGGGGGGCAGGCCGGCGCGGTTGATGTCACGATTCGCACACCACGCGGGGCGTGCGGCTCAGTGCGGTTGGTGCCGCCGTGCCGGTGGAGGCACGTGCTCCGGGTTCCGGATGCGCCAGACCGGCGCCAGGACGTAGCCCGACGCCTCGGTCCTGCCGGTGTCCTCGAAGAGGCCGGACGACAGCATGGGCGCCACGAGCGGCTCGTTTTCCGACCACACCTTGGCGCAGAACTCGGTGTCGCCCACGCATGCGCCGTACGGCACCAGGTTGGTCGAGAAAATGCCCAGCGGCTCGCCAGTGCCGGCGCCGACCAACTGCACCGCGATCGCGCCGCCGGCCGGGTAGCGGCCGACGTGGATCAGTGCCTCGCCGAACGGCGTCATCACACGTCCGATGATGCGGGTCGATCCCATTTTCGGCCTCCGCTCAACGGAACAGCGCAACGAGAATGCCCACGACCAGCGACGCGGCCAGCACGAACAAGGTGATGCCGGCGAGACGCTGCAACACCTCGCCCTTGGCGACATCGATCTCGCGCCTGCGCATGGACAGCTCGAACTGCTGGTTGTTCACTTCGCGGCGCAGGTCTTCCTGCGCTTGCGTCACGTGGTCGATCAGCTCGCCGACCGTGCGTGAGACGAGGGCGGCTATCTTGCTTTCGCAACCCGCCTGTTCCAGCTGCTCGCGCAACTGGCCGGCATAGGAGGCTTCCCGGTACTGGATCAGACTCATGATTTCCTCGGCAAGTGGGAACGCCGTTGCATCGTTCGAGGCGCCGGCGTTCGGGTTTCACAACAGGCCGCGCTCCGCGAAGGAGACAGCGGCCGATCCGGCCACGACCAGGTGGTCGGTGATCCGGACGTCGATCAGGGCCAATGCGCTCTTGAGCGTGCTGGTCAGCAGCTCATCGGCACGGCTCGGTTCGGCACAGCCGCTCGGGTGGTTGTGCGCCAGCACCACGGACGCCGCGTTGTGGTGCAGCGCCCGGCGCACGACCTCGCGCGGGTACACGCTGGTCTGCGTCAAGGTGCCGGCAAACAGGGTCTCGGCGGCGATCACGCACAGCTGCGCGTCGAGGAACAGCACGGCAAACAGCTCGCGCTCGGCGCCCGCGAACAGCACCGCGAGGTACTGTTTCACCAGCGCCGGGTTGTCGAGCAGCCGGCGGCCGACGATGTCCCGATGGGCGATGCGCACGAGCAGTTCGTGCGCGGCCGCCAGCACGTGGCGCAGCCGCACCTCTCGGGAACGCTCGCCGGGTTGCTGCCCGATGCTTGCCGGATCGAGCAGCAGGGCTTCGAGCTGTTCCCGGTCGAGCGCTCCGAGGTTCATGGCTGCCTCGTGGAGGGGGTGGGCTGCAACGCCGGGCGCAGCAGGGCCGGCAGCTTGGGCTCGACAGGCGGCGCGGGACGCCGTGGGCCTCCGAGCAGGACGCACAAGGGCAGCACGCGCGGGGCAAGACTCTGATTCAACATGGCGCTCTCCTTCCTGGGGCAAGAGGGAACGCCACGTGCCCGAGTGGGGACGCTGGAGTCCCCACGGGGTTGGTGGATGGCCACCGGCATGGAAGCCGCGGCCGCTACAAGTGAAAAAGGGCGGTGAGTCCGGAAAACCCACCGCCCGCTCCTGCTGCTGACGCAGCGCTTATCGCTCTCGCTCATGGCCGCTCGCCGGGAGGCTCAAGCGGTCCGCTCTGACAACCTCAACTGCTCACGTCGCTGACCACGGCAGCTCGGTCCTGCCTTGCGGCAGAGACACCTCCAGCGGGGGAGGGCCACGACCTGGTTGGGTCGTTGTGCAGCGGATCAAGGATGGGCGGGCAGGCGGCGCGCTGCAAGCGCGGAACCGGGGCGCAGACTCGGCTGGTTCCGCGTGATGTCGCCCTGTTGCGCAACGGTTCGCCTGGGGCGGTCACTTCCTTCGCGGCGCCAGCCTGATACGCCGCCCGGCTCCGGGTTGATAACGGGGCACGCCGGTCCACAGTGGATCCCCGAAGACGAAGGAGTGCCGCCATGTTCCACCGCGATCCGGTGCGAAGCCTGAGCTGGGCGTTGCAGTGTGCGATGAAGCAGGACCTGCTGCCGGCGGGCGACCGGCGACCGTGCGAGCACGAGTGTGACGTGGTGCTGTTCGGCCAGGTGTGGTCGGGCGCGGCCCTGGGTCTGCGCAACGCCGACGCACGGCTCGAACAGGACACGGTCGTGGTGGTGGGGCCCGAGCAGGACGCCTGCGTCTACGTCTCGACGACGCTGGCCTATCACGTGTTCCAGCCGAATCGGCGCTTCTTCCTCGACGTGGCGGCACACCAGATGGCGCCGAAGGCCGAGGCCGGTGTCTACGAAGGCCGCGACGATCCGGTCACCGAAGCGGTGGACATCGAGGTCGGCGTGATGCTGGCGCGCCTGCATGCCGAGGTGCAGGCCGGCGAGCCGCATCGCGCCGCGCTGGTCGCGAGCTACCTGCACCGGTGCGCGGCGTGTTTCGAGGCGCCGCAACGCGAGGCCGCGCCGGTGCTTTGCACGCCGGTGGCCAACGAAACGCTGCGGGGCCACTGAGGGCCACCACCGACAGGGGCGCACACCATGCAGGTGACCGTCGATCGCGAGGTGTTGAGGGAGCTGCAGTACATGGTGGAGCTGCACCGCATGTACGGGGCACCCAACCCATTCAACAGCGTGGAGGGACTCGTTGCATATGTCCTGGCGTGCGTGGCCGAGGGGTCCAGGCGCCCCGGCGCCTGGGAGCGCACCCTGCTCGACAGCATGGGTCTGGTTGCGCTGTGCAGCGAGCACGAGCGGTACCGCACGCACTGCGGCGATCCGGCAGATTGCGACGAGGCATTGCCGATGCATGAAGCCCCACCGGCACCTGCAGGCGCCGACCGCACGGCTAAGTGCGACGACCCGGCCGTGGCGATCGTCGAGATCGTGGAACTGCTGTCCCGGATGGTTGCCGCCTTGCACAGCGTGCGAGGCGTGTTCGACACGCCCGAATATCGGGATGCCATGCGCCGGCCGCGCGAAGCCGCCGCGCTCCAGCAGGTCTATCGGGCGCTGGGCAGGCCGTGGCCGGCGGACGCCTTACAGCTGACCGAGTGACGGTCTGGGAGCCGGCGCATGGAAACGGTGTCGTGGGCCACGGCCCTGCAGATCGTCGGCTGGCTGCTCACGGTCCTCGGGCAGGTGCAGGTCGCCGCAAAGTCGCGCCACGGATTCCTGACGTGGATCGCGGCAAACGCGGTGCTGATCGCGCTGTGCGTGCAGGCGAGCCTCTGGTGGTCGATCGGCATGTACGTCACCAACGTCGGGGTTTGCCTGTGGTCGTTCCAGCGCTGGGCCAGGATGGACTGAACCGAGCCAGGAGAGCTTGCCATGACGAAATCGATCGGCGGCAGCGAGTTCGGGGACTTCCTCGACGAACGCCTGAATGCCTTGCGGACGCTGGATGTTGCATGGGCCCGGCGTGAGGCGCCCGGTGCGCCCGGTGCCAGCAGCGACGACGTGCGTTTGGTGGCTCTGCACAAGGCGCGCTACCGGTGCCGCGAGATCGAGGTGGCCCTGCGCCATGAAAGCGCCGAGTGGCTACGGGTGCGCGGCTGCGGCGACCTGTTCGGTGAGCCACTGCTGCCGCCCGGGCAACTGCCATGAGGGGCGAAAGCCGAGGGACAGGCACGGGCGCTGGCAACGGTCTTTCGCCTGACTAGCTTGGCACCTCCGACGCGCTGCGCTGCTGACATACCCGGTCGCCGGCGCAGCGACGCTTGCCATATGAGCGCCGAAGGCCGATCGAACGGCTGCTGCTCGCCGTTCGCCTACCCTAACGAATGCCGGCAATGGTGCGAAAAACTGAATCGCTCGCGCGATGAAGTGCTCCGCCGAGATCGAAGCGATTCGTTGCGTTTGGCTGCCTGTTACTGCTGCCTATGAAGTACGACCAGAGTGAGCCCTGCAGCAGCGGCAATCAATCGAATCACCGTCGCGGCCTCTGCAGCAATGCCCGCTGCCACGCCCTCGACCGGCAGCAGCAGGCACAGTGCCAGCAATATCTGAAGCAACCCGGCAACGATTTTGAACCGGTTGAAGTACTCGATGACGTCGCCCTCTAGACACAGTGCCCAGAATATAAGGCCGGGCGCCGTCCGCTCCACTTCCAGGAACACCGTGATTCGCTCGCCCGTCTTCGCAAAGAAGGTGTCGATTTCAATGCGCCGGGTGGGGTTGTAGCGTCGCCCGGGTCGGTAAGGCAGCGGTAGGTAGATAGCGAGCAGCTTCACCATCTTGTCGAGGCTGTCCTTGATACCGCTCGCGGACATAGGCTTGATCTCATACCAGCTGAAATCCGGCGGGCGGTGACTCAAGATGTCCGGCCGCGATCTCCCGGCGATCTCAAGCAGTTTTTCGAGCGCAAAGTTGCTCTGGTTGTGGGTGACGATGAATGACCGGTATGGCGCGAATGACTTGGAGATGTCGAGGAACACGCCGTTGGCAGGGCCATCGACCTTGACGAAGTCGGAGAAGATCTTAGGTTCAGCGATGTCCTCAGCAAACCACTGCGCGATCTTTGAACCAAGATCCAATGACAACCGCAGGCACAGTCGATTGCTGAGCTCCATGTCCCGACGGAGCTTCTCTAGCATGCCTGTGTCAAAGTGGGGAAGATCCAAACGCCGTGCGGTCACCGCTGCCAAGTACGGATCGAGGCGCATCAAATGCCGGTCATTTGGCAGAATGTCGGCAAGTTCGGCGCTGCATGCCCCTTCCAGGAACGAGAGCTCCAGATCCAACCTGCGGATCAGATAACCATCAATGATTTGTCCGCCGGGTAAGTCCCGGCTGACGCGATACTGTGCGATGGTCCGCTGCGTATCGTCGTCCAATGGGTCGTCGAAGTCGAGTTGCGGCAACTGCATGCCCAGCGCCAGGAGCGCCTGTTGCACGGTACGAGCGACATCGACCCCGCAATCTCCAGCCGGCATGCGTGCCCCACCCGCCATGGACTGCAGGACAGCGCGGCCACCAAGGATTGAAGACGTCAGCACGACACGCTCAGAGCATGGCACCCGTTTTCGGGTCGTAGCTAACTTGCACAGCTGCGATCTGGTCTGTGGGCAGCACCTCGATCCACTGCGAGAACGGCTTGTAGCGCTGCTGCGGATCAACGGTCACTCGGAAGCTGCCGGGTAGTGGATCGAACCCCTTCTCGAAGACTTCCTCGGCGGGAAGAAAAGAAGCTGCCGGGCCGCCGTCTGGCTCGGCGACCACCGTCGGCACGTTGCCCTCCTTATGCAGCGCAACGATGTCCTCGGCCAGCAACTTCAGCATGTCGTCTATCGTCACAGGGCGATCCTCGCCATATCTCTCTAACAATTGCTGCTGAAAGTATTCGCGGTCACCACCGCCGTACTCTTCGTCTAGCCCTTCAGTGCCTTCAACTGTGCTCTGCTTGAGCCACTCAAGCGCTTCGTGTTCGCGCCCATGCCGGATTGGAATGACCGCCTTCACCCACGGCGCGTTGAGGAAGGCGTTGCGATGGCTGTCGCCGTCGAGTTGGATTAGCCAGCCCAGCGAGCTGCCAAGCCGAGCGGGTCGCGAATCCTCGGTGATGAGATAGTTGTCCTGGCGCCCCTCGCCGCCCCAGCCGACGATATCGTCGCGTCCCAATGCGCCGAGCCCAATTTTCGTCTTGCTCCGCTTGTGCTTCTCGAAGGTCACCGCTGCTTCAAGGGACGACACCCGTGTCGCCCTTGTGAATCCATCGGCCTCGTTCTGCTCCACAGCCTCGAATGACTGCGAAGAATGTGGCCGTGCTTGCCACCATTCCGGCGCGACGAAATACATCATCCTGTCGACGTCGAAGATGGCCTTTATCAGCTCAGAGCGAAGGTGCGCAAGCTTGCGGTCGGCGCCAAACCATGCGTCCCTGCGCATCAAGTCGTGAATGAGCTTGCGATAGATGACGGTGCGCTCCTCCTCACGCAGCTCAGCCGCCGGTCGCGTGTGTACTTCACTTGCTAGCCTCACGCGCTCACGCACAGAATCCACAAGTTCCTTGCGTATCGCACGCTCCTTGGCCTGATCGCGCTTCGCGTTTTCTGCAGCGACCGCGGCGTTGGCTGCGTCAACCGCAGCGAGCGATGCAGGGGTCGGGCTGATCTTGATGCGTGCCTCGAAGTCGATCATCTCGCCCGGGGTGACCATGCCATCGAAGACGACGAGCTCTACCTCGCCTTCCGCTGCGTTGGCGATGTTCACGTAGTACTGAAACTGCCCGCCGCCGTTGATTCCAAGCCAGCGGGTCGGGATCTTGCCCTGGCCGACCGGGAAGTTAGTGTCGGTCGTGTCCTGCGTGTCATCAATCTCGTAGCCCTGTGGCAGTGGAATCTTGAATCGCTGCCGAATTGCCCGCTCGACGGTGACATCGTAGTCTGGGTTCTCCTCCTCATCGTCACCACCGAAGATGTCCTTGAGCGCTTGATGCGCGGCGACAGCAACCGCGGCCCCCGGTAGGCTTCCGGCAGCCAGTCCGACGAAGCCTGCTGCGAGGATAGGCAGGGCGGAGGCCTGCTTCCCCTTTGGCGGCACCGGCAGTGAGAGCGTCACCACGTCAATCTCGCTTCTGGGCCGTCGTGGCTCTGGAAGATGCACAAACTCGGAGAGGTCGAGCTTGGTGGCAAGGTGTACGAGCTGGCCGACGCCGAGCGGCGCGCCCGGGTCGTCTACATACACCTGCCAGCACAACTGTGTGCCTATGTACTGCTGCTGGATCCCAACCTGGCGCATCTTGCGCCGCAGCTCGTAGTTGATGAGCTTGTCGCTGGGATTCTCGATGGAGTGGCGCCGGCTACGCACGTCAGTGGTGTCCACCACGGTCTTGAATGTGGACTTGAAGTTGCTGCGAATCTCGGTCGATAGCTTGCTGCTCTGCTCGCGCAGTTGCTTGTGAATGACCTCCTGCGAATGCTTGGCAGTTTCGTTGACACTTGCCGATCCCTCGGCCTCAATGGCGAACACAGGTACGACGGCGATGCCGTGCACTGATGAGGCGAGCTTTGTGTCGCGCTGATTGGTCTCTGTGATCGCCTCGGAGAGCTCATCTCGCATGGTCGTTGTGTTGTCGCTGCGGATGATGTTTTCGACGATTTGCTCAATGGATCGCTCCTGCAATACCCGGCGCGTGCTGATCTCCAGTAGCTCAGTCTTGCTGCCCGGCGCAAGCCAAACATGCTCCACAGCAGGACCGAGGAAGTTGGTGAACTCAAAGAAGTACTGGCGGAACGTATGCAGTACACCCAAGGGGGATATCACCGCGTCACGTGAGGCGCCCTTGCCAAGAGCTAGCGGTGACACCTGCTCAAGCACGTCCTCAATTGCAGGCACCTTCACTTCTTGAAGCAATAGTCTGTTGATCGGCACCGCGAAGGCGGGCGTGCCTCGCCCTTCGGCGGGCATCAAACTGTGCAAGTAGCGCGCGATGTGAACCTCGCGGTCAAACAGGTGCCGCGCTGCGGCCGCCGTGTCCAGGTGCATCATCCGGAGCCGGCCGATGAATTGCCGCACTGGGTTGTTCATTGCGGTGAGTTGCGGCATGAACACCGGCACGCCAATGAGGTCGTTGATGGCCCGCTCTGCGATCTCCTCCAAGGCTTCCTGCTTAAGGTTGCCTGCCCAGTAGTCGGCCCACCAGGCAAGCTCGGTCGCGGGATGCACGTCCAGGTACTGCGCTGCGTCAGCCTGGAGAGTTCGCACAATGACGCCGTCGATAAGTGCCGGCGCGACTAGCCGGCGGGCAGGTTGGTCCGTGCGGAAGAGGTCTGGGCGGCCGTTTTGGCTGTTGACCTCGCCGTATGCGCTGATCGTCATCTCGTGATCGGCACCGATGCGTACATACGTACGCCTGTTCGGGTCGGTCTCAACATCGGCGTACCTCGGAAAGTTGCGAATGGAGACTTGCGAGACGCGTGCTTGAGTTAGGGAGGACTTCCAACCCAGCAGCGGCTCGAATACCCCGCAGAGTTCCGTCGCGTAAGGCAACTGGCCCGTGAATGGTGACAGATCACGCATGTTGGCCCTTTCTCGACAAGAGCGCGCAATGGTGTCGGCTCGAAGAGTGAGCGCGACTCGCTATCCGCCGAGCGGGTCTTTCGCTAGTAGCTCACGCGGCGCGCACGTACCAATGTAGATTTGGAGCTATTGGCGTTTCGCCCCCACCGCTGGGGGTAAAGACCCCAGAGTCAGGCTGCGATAAGCGCAGCAGGGAGGTTCAATGAACAAGTCGACGCGCAACCGACTGGCCGCGTACTGCCACCAGCTCAGCTCATTGGACCTCGACGGTGCCACGACCGTGCCGATGGCGATCAACGCTCTGGGGGAGTTGATCGGTGCCGACTGGGCTGGTTTCATCTGGGCTGACTGTCATGGGGAACCCAGCGCGCTGGACTGTGACAACCCGGCGGTTTATAGAACGTGGCCGCGATTTGATGAGTTGCGACGCAGCGGGGAAGTCCGTCGGGTTTGTGGCGGCGACTTCCCAGACTGGGTGCGATGCCGGTCTCGCGCACCTAACTCCGCAGAGATCAACAAGAAGGTTTGGCACTCCAGCGCCTTCTGGAACGAAGTGGTTCGCCCAACGGGTACCGGGCAGTTTTGTACAACCGCGGTGCGGGATCAGGATCGTGGCCTGGGCTGCAGCGTGCTGGGCCGGTCGACCCTGTCGCGGCCGTTCACCCCGGCAGAGCAGCAACTAGTCCTCGAGTTCAACGGCCATTTGGTGCATGCCCTCCGACGCCCAGCTCGACACGCCGCCGAGGACTACGTAGACAGCGGACTCTCGGCTGCCTTGCTGGTTGACGTGTCGGCCAAGGTGTTGCATCGCAGCCCCCAGGCAGCCAGATTGCTGCAAATGGCCGACGACGGCTTGTGCCCCGCGAGCTCCAGTGCCATATCAGCGCTGTTGGCTCGCGGATTGGTGAGCCACTTATTGACGCTGCGACAGGGCGGCCCCGGGAGACCGCCTGTGCGGCGCATCACCAGCCGCTGGGGTCGCCAGGTGTGGCGAGCCTATAGCCTGAACGAGGACGACAGGCTGTTCCTGTTGCATATCCAGCATGAGGTGCCCAAGCAGGCGGCCTTCGCACGTGGCAGCTACGCGTTGGGCTTGAGTCCGAGGCAACAGAATGTGGCAGCTCGTCTTGCCAGCGGTTTGGCTCACCGGCGCATCGCACAGGATCTCCATGTCAAAGTGAGCACCGTGATCGACCACACACGCAAACTGTACGCGAGGCTCGACGTACACGATGCGACTCAGCTCGCGGATCGCCTCGTTGCGGCTACGATGAGTACAGATCAGCGCGGTCACTCGCCGGCCTCATTCTTTGTGAACAGGTAGCGGCGGACTGGTGAACGTCAGGATTTGGAGAGGAAGTGAAGCGGCCTGTCGGTCCACAAACTCTCACTGACCGGTCTCCAGGGCCGCTGCCATTCGACAGCCAAGGTCGATCGTCTGCAGCCATGCCTAGACCTCGGCCTTGGACTGGGCTTGTTGGGCAGACGGCGCGCTCGGCGCCAGCTCTGCCGCTCCGGACTCCGCGCCGCTTCCCTGGACGCACCCCGAACGCAGGACCGCGCCAAGGTAGGCCGTGCCGACGGACTCGCGCGCATGGCCCAGGTGCTCGACGAGCCGCAGTCGTGCCTCACGGTCCACGACACGGTCGATCGGCGGCCCGCCTTGCACGGGTGATCTGACTCCGGTGAGTTCGAAGTAGGTCCTGTTCGCGAACTCCTTGCGCAGGCCGTGGCTGGTGATGCCCAGGCCCTTGCGGGTGATGCCGGCCGCTCGCATCACGACGTAGTAGCGCGTCATCGCCTGCTTGAGCGTCAGCGCCGGATCGGCCAGCGAGCCGTTGCGGGTGCGCACCTGGGTCTTCAGGTAGTTCAGCGCGTCGCACTGCTCCTGGCTGTGCAGCGGCACGACGCGCGGGCGGCCGCCCTTGGTGCCGTCGTCCACCAGCAGCGCCGCGCCAGCATCGGCACGCCACGGCCGCAGCATGACGGCTTCCTTCACGCGCAGCCCGAAGTGCAGCTGGGCCAGCTGCTGGTTGGCGACGTACGGATCGAACGCGCGCAGGTGCGCGATCACGGCCTCGGGGTCGATGCTTTTCGTCGTCCAGCTGGCGTCGGTGCGTGCGGCGTACACGCGCTTCACTTCCGCCGGATCGGTGACGTACTCCACCGCGGGCTTGACCAGGCCGGGCTTGCCGATCCAGCCGGCGAACACGCGCAGGTGCGACAGCTTGGTCTGGATCGTGGCCGGCGAATGCTTCAGCGCGAGCCAGTGGTCCACCAACGCCTGCACATGGCGCTCGGCGATGTGCCTCGGGTCGTCGAGGCGAAAGCCGAGCTCGCGCAGTTGCTCGAAGCAGTCGAACAGGCGATCGCCGCGCTGCTGGATCGTGAGCGCGGAGACGGCCTTGTCGCGCCGGCCGTGCCGGTGGTTGTGTTCGCCGAGTATGTCGGCCAGGATGGTCTTCCAGTTGCCTTCCATGTCGAGATCCTTCGTCGGTGCGTGTTGCGTGCGCCCTTGCGTGTTCGGATCGCAAGGCCGAGTAGGACCGTCGAGTCGTGCAGCGCCGCTCCGGTCCACAGGGAGCCTGCACTGTCCGCGCATGGAATCAAGAGCTCGGCCAGCCTGCGCGGGCGCTGGTCCGGCCCCGGAAAGGATCTTGCTGTCTGCGAGAGGCCGACGTGCGGCGTCGCTGCAGCGGGGCGGTCGTCGTTAAAGTGATCCGTGCACGGTGAGGCCTGTTTCCAGGCGGAATCACCGTCCCCGGGCGCCGTCAGGCGTCGCCCAGGTCACGCTGGGATCACTTGATTGCATGCGTGAGTCCCACGTGGCCGCCGTCTGGCGCTGCGCATGCCTCTGTCGGACACGCGGAGCCCAGTGCAATTGCTCAGAATCGCTATGCGGCCGTTTCCTTCGCCCCTGCCACCAGGGCGACTGAGCCGTTCTAACCGCCTGTGTCATTGATGCCGGCGCCCGTAGGGCGTCGCGCGGGTCAACCGCCACGCGTTGCGAGCAACGCGCGCGAGCGGCGGTATAGCGAAGCAGTGGCGTTGGGCAGGAGATCAAGCTCCTGCGCTCTCTCGGGACTTCGAGGGCCGCCTCGGGGGCGGCGCCGTCGCTCTGGGCGAAGCGGCTACTTCATGGACCGAGGTCCGCTCCAGGCGAACGCTTCGGCTCTTGCCAGCCTGGCTGGCGACGGGCATCGCGCCCGTCTCGGTTGAATCGCTGAGTCGCTGCCACATGGGCAGCGCGGGGGCAGTCAGCTCTGCACTTCCCTGGGTGGCTCGGCCACCCTCCGAACAGTGCGCGAATTCTTGGCGGTGCGGTGTGGCCTTGTCAACGGTAGGGTGCGTGATAGCACCGGCGAATGCGTCGATGCAAGATTCCTGGGCCTTGCAAAGCCGCGGTTTCTGGCGTTCGTTCTCTTGCAAACGGGGCTGCAGACCACGACTTGACTCAAATTCGAGTTCCTCTCTCTTGTACCTTTCTTGCATGCCTCATTTTGAGGCAGCCCGTGCAGGTGCAAGCGCGGCGGTTCAGCGCCCCTTGAACCGACGACGACGGCAGGGCGAACCTCCAGCCGGCAGTCCAGCGCGTGTTCAGTCGAACGGATGAAGCGTGAGCGCCTCGGCGACGCTCGCTGCACATGCGTCCGGCTGAACGCTCGGCAACGGAAGCGGCCTCGTTTCGGCAGCGGTTCCGGCTCGCAAAGGGCGCTGTGCGCCGCTACCGTGATGGGCCTTGACGAGGTGCATGCGATGCAGGAAGACCCGTGGATCGTTCGAGCCGTCGACGTCGGCTACCGCAACTGCAAGTTCGTGGAGCGCGTCGACGGCGACCGCATCGTCTGCCAGACTTTCCCGTCGATCGCGCCGGTAGCGTCGGACCGCGACCTCGGCTTCGATCGTGGGTCGCGTCGCAACACGATGGTCATCCCGGTCGGCAAGGTCCGCTACGAGGTCGGTGCCGAAGCGACGCTTGCCCAGGCCACCGACGAGACGCGCAACCTCGACGACATGTACGTGTTGACCGACCCGTACCTCGCGATCGCGCGCGGCGCCTTGCGGCTGATGCGTGCGCCGCGAGTGGACCTGCTGATGGTGGGTTTGCCGGTGTCGCTGTTCAAGAAGCGTCGTGCCGAGCTCGAGAAGCGGCTGCAGGGGGACCACGACCTCGGTGACGGCAAGTCGGTGCACGTCGCACGCGTGAAGGCGATGGCGCAGCCGATGGGCGCCTTCCTTAGCTATGCGGTGCCTCATGCGCAGCGCGACGCGATGCTGCGCGAGCGCAACGTGATCGTCGACCCGGGCTGGCGCACGTTCGACTGGGTCGTCACGCAGTCGCTCAAGGTGCTCGACAAGCGCAGCGACGCCGTCAACAAGGGGATGTTCGCAGTGGTCCACGCGATCGCCGATGCGGTCGGCGCTGAGCTGGGCAGCCGCCTGTCGATGTTCGACCACGACCGCATCGACGCCGCGCTGAGGACGAAGGCGCCCGCCAAGTTCTTCGGGCAACCGTTTGACCTGGAACCCTTCCTCGACGCCGGCAAGCGTGTCGTGCACGAGGCCATCACCGAGATGCGTCAGGTCGTGCAAGACGGCAGTGACATCGACAACTTCGTGCTCGCCGGTGGCGCGGCGTTCTTCTACCGCGGCGAGCTGCAGAAGGCGTTTCCGAAGCACCGCATCCTGCAGGTGGACGAGCCGCTGTTCGCCAACGTGCGCGGGTTCCAGATCGCCGGCATGGAAATCATGGCGGCCGCCTTGCGCACCCCGGCTGCCGGGCCGCGCCGCGAGGCAGCCGCGTGAGCAGCATCCCTGGTCACGTGCGCACCGGCCCCGACGTTCGGATGAACGTGAAGGTCTCGCGGCGCGACTTCCCGCTGCTTGCCGAGGAGATTGCGCGCCTGCCGAAGGGACCGCGCCGGACAAACCGACTCGCGCATCTCGCGACGCTGGGGCTGTGCTGGGAGCGTGCCGTTGCCGCAGTGGGCGCCGTGCCGTGCGATCTCATGGCGCCACCGAATGGGGCCGTATCGTCGGACAGTTCGACGCGGGCGTATCGCAGTCGCCTGGATGCTGGGCAACTGGCGGCGCTGCTCGATGGCGACGCTGGAGCATGAAGCAGAAGCGACACATCACCGCCACCGAGCTCGCAGAGTGCTGCGTGTGCGAGCAGCGCGTCCTCTTCGATCGCCTTCGAGGCCGGCGCAGGACTGCCGAGGCCCAACGGCAGATGCAGGCCGGAGAGGCTGCGCACGCAGCATTGCATCGGAATGCGCAGCGTGACCAAGCGGGTGACGCTCGGTGCTTCGTCGCGACGGCGCTATGGGGTGCGACCGATTCAAGGACCCGGGCGCTGCGTGCGTGGCGCGATAGCTGGCTGTTGAAGAGGTGGTGGGGGAGGGCTGCAGTGGCCTGCTACTACGCGGCATCTCCCTGGCTGGTTCGTCTCACGGCCGGCACGCCGCGACTTCGATCGGCGATCGACGTGGTCCTGTCCGCCCTCGTGCGGCGGCTCATCGCCGAGCAGGAGTAGATGTTCACCCTGCTTTGCGCGCTGGCGCTCTTCACCGTTGCGGTGCTATGGGCGGTGAGGGTGGGCGCGCGCCGCTTCCGTGGCCGCCGCGTTGATCACGAGTGGCTGCCGGCCAACTTGCATACCGCCAAGCTGCTGTGGTCGGAGAAGCTGTTCCGATGTGGACAGCCGGTGCCGCTTGTCGTGCGCATCGACAGGGCCTACCAGGGGTGCGATGGGGAGCTGACGCTCATCGAGTTCAAGCGCCGCGCAGTGTGCCGCGTGCATCTGTCCGACGTGGTGGAGCTGTCGGCGCAGCGATATGTGCTCCAGACGGCCGGCCACCGCGTCAGCGGGCGGGCGTACGTCGTCGTGGTGCTGTCAGGCGGCGGATGCCCCCGCGCGATTCCGGTGGAACTGGAGGATCCGCAGAGAATTGAACAACGTGTGGCCAGGTTGCTCGCCCTTCGCGAGCAGCGGATCCGCCCGAACGGGGCGGTGCACTTCGCCGTCTGCCGAGGTTGCGGCCACCAGGAGGTTTGTCCAAACAAGGTGAGGTAGCGCACGCGGGGCGAGCGGGTTTCGGCCGGGGAGGGCGGCCCGTGTGTCGAAGGAGGGCCGGTGGCGGCACTGCGCCAGGTTCCTGCCGTTGAACGTGCGACGTTGGACTCGTGGCAGCGATCCGTTGTGGAGTGGCGGTGCCGGCGCCACGGGGGCGACCGGTGCGCAGCGTGTCCGGCCTGTCGAGCCGGGCTTGCGCACTCACGGTCTCGGCCACATCGCGATCATTCGACAGAACACAGCGCGGCAGCCCGAGTGATCGTTGTCCAAGGTACTGCCGACACTGCCTGCACCTCAAACCATCCGCGCCCCCAGGGACCGCTTGCCGACGGCACCAACTAGCAGTCGCGACCCAGAGCGGAAGTCCAGCACCTTCAAACGGGATCCCGCAAAGCAGTCGTTAGCGGTTAGGTCACTCAGTCAACGAAACCGATTCAAGCTCCCGGTCCGCTCGAACGAAAGGTTAGAAGACTTGAACGCATGGAGCCCCTTACCAGACAAACACTGCAACCAAGATGCCTACTGCCACACCAACCCAAAGCATGAGCCTTAGCCAGGCTGGTGCATCGCTGTTTGGCCAAACTATGTGATTGCCTGCGGCGCTGACGAGCCCAACCAAAAAGTGCACGACCGCACCCGCTAGTCCGAATCCCGCACCTGAAGACAGGTAGCCGAGGATGGCTCCACTTGCAGCGCCACCAAAAACGAACAGGGGAAACGAGACGTCGACGCGCAGCGCTGCAGCAAGCAGTACGGCGACAACGAGACCAAGTACGAGACCCGCCAGCAAACCCACGGCTAGTGAACCCAGGCGATAGGCAGACTCGGCGGACAGGTCTTCTTCTTCCATGAAGCGGGAGGCTTCTAACGTTCGACATGAGCGGCAGTTTCCGGCTTGCCGGAAACTGTTCGCTCGATGGAGGGGTTAGGCGGCTGCTGCACTACAGACCTCGCATTGAACCATTGCACTTTCCGCAAGCGCATCTG
>NZ_SWAR01000056.1 GCF_006386545.1 Methylibium rhizosphaerae
CACTCCCCGTTCGCCCTGAGGTATCGAAGGGCCGCAGCGGTCTGTGCAGGGCTTCGATACCTCAGCCCGAACGGAGAGTGGCTGTGCGCCATGGCCGGAACCCCAATTCATTCACCGCGGAGGCGCGGAGGACGCGGAGGACCGCAGAGCAGACCCGTATTCCTCCGCGGTTCTCCGCGCTCTCCGCGCCTCCGCGGTGAATGCATTTGGACGATTCATGCGCAACCCGCGCACTCGGTTCATGGGGCACCCCTGCCAGGCCGCACCACCACCGCCGGCGGCGCCAGCTCGGTGAACTGCCCGTTCCAGTACGGGTAGTACGGATACGGAACCCCCACCGCGCTTGCCGCATCGAGCCGCGCCATCTGGTCGGCCCCGAGCTGCCAGCCGATCGCCCCGAGGTTCTGCTTCAGCTGGGCCTCGTCGCGCGCGCCGATCAGCACGCTGGAAACGGTGGGCCGCTGCAGCAGCCAGTTGATGGCGATCTGCGGCAGCGCCCTGCCCGTTTCGGCGGCCACCTCATCCATCGCATCGACCACGCGGTAGAGGCGCTCTTCGTCCACCGGCGGTGCAAAGCCGGCGGTTTCGTGCAGGCGGCTTTGCTCGGGCAGCGGCTGGCCGCGGCGCAGCCTGCCGGTGAGCCGGCCCCAGCCCAGCGGGCTCCACACCAGCGCCCCCACGCCCTGGTCAAGGCCCAGCGGCATCAGCTCCCATTCATAGTCGCGCCCGACCAGCGAGTAGTAGGCCTGGTGGGCGACATAGCGCGTCAGGCCGAGCCGGTCGGCCGCCGCGAGCGACTTCATCAGCTGCCAGCCGGAGAAGTTGGACACCCCGAGCAGGCGCACCTTGCCGGCGCGCACCAGGTCGTCCAGCGTGGCCAGCACCTGTTCCACCGGCGTGGCGGCATCGAAGGCGTGCAGCTGCAGCAGGTCGATGTAGTCGGTGCACAGACGCTCGAGCGCCGCATTCACGCCCTCGATGAGGCGGTGGCGCGACGTGCCCACGTCATTGGGGCCGTCGCCGCTGCGCAAGGCGAGCTTGGTCGAAATGATGGCGCGTGACCGGCGCCCTTTCAGGGCCGCGCCGAGGATGCGCTCCGAGGCGCCGTTCGAATACACGTCGGCCGTGTCGAACAGCGTGACGCCGGCGTCGAGGCAGATGTCGACGATGCGCCGGGCGCCGGCCGTGTCGGTGTTGCCCCAGGCGCTGAACAGCGGCCCTTCGCCGCCGAAGGTGCCGGCGCCGAAGCCGAGCACCGGGACCTTGAAGCCGGAACGGCCCAGGAATCGATGTTCCATGTCCATCAATGGGTTCCTTGTGTCTGGGTTTGAAGTTGAACGAGACCGGCCTGCCCGTCGGCGCCGCGGCTCCACAGCGCAATGGCGAGGCCCGACAGCGTGATGAGTGCCGCCACCCAGCCGAGCGACCGCAGGCCGGGGCCATGGTCCACCGCCACGCCGCCGGCCCAGGCGCCCAGGGCGTTGCCGAGGTTGAAGGCGGCGATGTTCAGGCTCGACGCCAGGTTCTGGCCGGCGCCGGCCGCCTGCTCGAGCACGCGCAGCTGCATCGGTGCGGCTGTGGCAAAGGCGGTGGCCCCGAGAAGTCCGACGAACACCACCGCGCTCCACGGCGTGGCGATGGCCCAGTGCATCGAGCCCAGCACGGCCGCCAATGCGGCCAGCGTGCCCAGCACCGCCGGCAGCGTGGCGCGGTCGGCCAGGCGCCCACCAATGAGGTTGCCGATGGCGAAGCCGCCGCCGAACACCAGCAGGATCGGCGAGACGGCCGACTCCGGCAGCCCGGTCACGCGCGTCAGCAGCGGCTGGATGTAGGTGACGACCGTGAAGACGCCGGCATAGCCGAGGGCAGTCATCGCCAGGCCGCGTTGCACGCCGGGGCGCGCCAGCACGGCCAGCTCATCGCGCAGCCTGGGCATGGACGCATCGCGCGGCACAGACGGCACGAGCAGCGCGACCGCCGCGAAGGCGACCCCGCCAACCGCCGTCACCGCCCAGAAGGTAGCGCGCCAGCCGAAGTGCAGGCCGATCCAGGCGCCTGCCGGCACCCCGAGCAGCGTGGCCACGGTGAGGCCGGTGAACATGATCGCGATGGCCGATGCGCGCCGGTGCGGCGGCACGAGGCCGGTGGCCACCACCGAGCCGATGCCGAAGAAGGTGCCGTGCGCCAGGGCGGTGAGCACCCGTGCGGCCATGAGCCAGCCGTAACCCGGCGCCACCGCACAGGCCAGGTTGCCGAGCGTGAAGATCAGCATCAGCGCCAGCAGCACCTGCTTGCGCGGCAGCGAGCGGGTGGCCAGCGTGAGCAGCGGCGCGCCGACGGCCACCGCCAGCGCATAGCCGGAGATCAGCAGCCCGGCGGCCGTGATGGAGACGCGAAGGTCCTGCGAGACCTGCAGCAGCAGGCCCATGATGACGAATTCGGTGACACCGATGCCGAAGGCGCCGGCGGTGAGGGCAAGTAGTGCGACAGGCATGATGGCCGCTACTTTGCGGGCATCCTCCGCCGGTGACTAGAATGCCTTCAGGACCATCTTCTGTGAGTTCAATTCACAGATCACCATGCCCCGCATCGACATCAACCGCTCCGGCGAAATGGAAGTCTTCGTCCAGGTGTTCGACCGCGGCGGCTTCTCGGCCGCGGCCCGCGCGCTGGGCATGACGCCTTCGGCGGTGAGCAAGCTGGTGGGCCGCCTGGAGGCGCGCCTGGGCACGCAGCTGGTGCGCCGCTCCACCCGCCGGCTGCAGCTCACCACCGAAGGCGAGCACTTCTACGAGCGCAGCGTGCGCGTGCTGGCCGACATCGACGAGGCCGAGCGCTGCGTCGCTGCCGATGCGGCGCCGCGCGGCCGGGTGAGCATCAACACCAGCGTGGCCTTCGGCACCCACGTGCTGGTGCCGCTGGTGCCGCTGCTCCAGGCGCAGCACCCCCTGGTCACGCTGGACATCGTGCAGACCGACCGGGTGGTGGACCTGCTCGAGGAGCGCGCCGACATCGCCATCCGCTGGGGCCCCCTGCCCGCCTCCGACCTGGTGGCACGCCGGCTGGGCGACACCGTTCAGGCGATCGTCGCCTCGCCGGACTACCTGGCGCGCCAGGGCACGCCGCGCCGGCCCGACGATCTGGAGTCGCACCACCGGCTCGACTTCACCTACCGCCGCCGCATGCCCGACTGGCCGTTCGTGGTGAAGGGACAGCGGGTGGAGGTGCCCACCCGCGCGAGCGTGCGCGCCAGCGACGGCGAAACCCTGCGCCAGCTCGCGCTGGCCGGCGCCGGCCTGGCATGGCTGTCGCGCTATCACGTGCACCATGACCTGCAGGCCGGCCGCCTGGTGCCGGTGCTGGAGAAGTACAACCCGCGCGAGCGGATGCCGATCCACGCGGTGTACCTGGGCAAGCCCGGGCGGCTGTCGTCTCGCGTGCGGGTGGTGCTCGACTTCCTGGCGGCTCGCCTGCAGGGGGATCCCCGCTTCCTGTCGGCCGCCAGCGCTTCAGCAGCCGCCTCAGCAGCGGCCTGAACGGCGGCTGCGCGGCTGCAACTTGTCGAGCTCCGCGATCTGCTGCTTCAGCAGGATGAGCAGCGTGCGTGCATGTTCCACCGGCAGGCGGATGCAGGAGCTGGGCGACTCTTCGTCGCGGCCGGCCCGATTGGCGATCGACACGTCGGCGCCGAGTTCGATCAGGCCCTTGTCATGCTTGGCTGACTTGAGACGCTGCACATCGATGTCATAGATCTTCACTTGAATCCTCTGCGGCTGGGCAACAGCGGATTGTCGTGCCTCGGAGCCGCAGGTGGCCTGACTTCCGCACGCCCTTCGACAAGGCACGCCCATTGCCGACTCTCTGGTACCGGCGCATCGCCGGCATTCACTTCAACAGGAGATAGACATGAGCGCCAATGAGAATCGCAATGAGCAGGGTGGCCAGAAGCGCAACGAAGGCCAGCGCAACGAAGAACAGCGCAACGAACAGCGTGCGGGCAGCCGCGAGCAGGACCGCAACGAGAAGCGCGACGAGAACCGCGGCGGGCAGCGTGAAGAGAACAAGCAAGGCGGCCGCAACGAAGAGCGCCGTTGATGCCCTTCTCTCGCCCGTAGCAAACACCGGGTACGCACGGGGCCTGCACGGCCCCGTGCCTGCACACGTGGTTCGCTGGACGAGCCCTGGAGCCGTAGCACATGAGCAAGCGCAGCTTCGAACCCGACGACCTCTTTCTTCACAGGCACATCACCACGCTCGACTGCGACCCGCATCACCAGCGAGTCGCCTGCTGTGTCGAATCGGTCGAGCGTGACCAGGACACCTATACAAGCGCCATCTGGCTGTACGACCTCGAAGGCGACGCGCCGGGCCGGCAACTGACCAGCGGCACCGCGCTCGACAGCCAGCCCTGCTGGTCGCCCGACGGACGCCGGCTGGCGTTTCTTTCCGACCGCGGCGGCAACCGCCTGCAGCTTCACCTCATTGCCGCCGACGGCGGCGAGGCACGCCAGCTCGGTCATTTCGACATGGGCGCCAGCTCGCCTTCGTGGCACCCCGACGGCAGCCGCCTGCTGGTCACCGCGGCCGTGCCGGTGGACCCGCAGGCGCATGGCGCACGCCGCAAGGAGAAGGCGGCGCCGCGAGACCCCACGTCGCCCGAGCTGGTCTGGCGCCTGCCCTACAAGCTCGACGGCAGCGGCTACACCCTCGACCGCGAGAAACACCTGTTCGTCGTGGACGCCGGGAGCGGCAAGGCCACGCAGCTCACCGACGGCGCGTTCGACGTGCGCGGCGCCGCCTGGTCGCCCGACGGGCAACGCATCGCGCACATCCGCACCCGCGACGGCGCGCCGCACTGCACCGACCTGTGGCTCATGGACGCCGACGGCGGCAACGCACGGCGCCTGAGCCAGGAGCAGTCGTCGCTGTCGAGCCCGGTGTGGACGCCCAAGGGCGATGCGATCGTCTGCACCGGCGCCACCGACGAAGGCGATGCGCAGTCGCGCCTGTGGCGCGTCGACCCGCAGCGCGGCCACGTCGAGCCGCTGGGCGACGTGTCCAACGAGGCGGTGTCCGCGGGCACGCCATGCTGGTCGCGTGACGGCCGCCAGCTCGCCTTCGTGATCGCGAAGCGAGGCCTTCAGAGCGTGGCTGCCATCGACGTGGACACCGGCCAGGTTCGCCTGCTGGTCGAGGGCCGGCGGCACATCGACCAGCTGTGCGCGACGTCGCAGCGCCTGGTGTTCACCCACCGAGTCGCCAGAGCGGGCCGAGACGCTGCGCGTGGCCGGGTGGGACGGCGGCCAGGAACGCGAACTCGCCGACCACAACGCGTGGTGGTCCGACCGGGCTGCACCGGTGGTGGAGCCACGGCGCTTTCACGTGCCGGCGCCCGACCTCGACGGCGGCACCGAGGAGATCGACGGATGGCTCATGCTGCCGCCCGATCGGTCAGGCCCTTTCCCGCTGCTGGTCGACGTCCACGGCGGGCCGGCGAGCTATGTGCTGCTGGCCTATACCTCCCATGTGTATTGGCAGGTGCTGTGTTCGCGCGGCTGGGCGGTGCTCGCGCTCAATACCGTGGGCTCCAGCAGCTATGGGCGCGACTTCGCGTCGCGGCTGCGCGGCCGCTGGGGCGAACTCGACCTGCAGCAGCACCTCGCCGCCGTCGATGCGCTGCAGCGCGAAGGCATCGCGGACCAGAGGGTCGCCATCACCGGCAAGTCGTACGGTGGCTACCTGAGTGCCTGGGCCATCGGGCAGACGCAGCGCTTCCGGTGCGCGGTGGTGAGTGCGCCGGTCAGCAATCTTGAAGCGCATTACGGCACGTCGGACAGCGGTTTCTACGCCGACCCCTACTCGTTGTGCGGAGAGCCCTACATCAACCGCGAGGCAAGCCGCAAGCTGTCGCCCATGCAGCATGTGCAGCACACCACCACGCCCACGCTCATCCTGCAGGGCAAGGACGACGAGCGCTGCCCGAAAGGGCAGGCCGAAGAGCTCTACGCCACCATCGCCCGGGCCGGCCCGACGCCCACCGAGCTGGTGCTGTATCCAGGGGGCAGCCATCACTTCTTCGAAAGCGGCAAACCGTCTCACCGCCTGGACGCGGTGCAGCGCTGCATCGAATGGCTGGAGCGCTGGATCGACAAGGAGCTGCGCAAGCGGCCGCAGGACGACACGACACCGGCAGCCCATGCGCGAAGCGACAGCCACGCGGTCACGGGCCGGGCAGGTTGAGTGCGACCTCCGGCGTGTTGCGCTCGCACCAGCCTTCCCATGCTCGCTGCGCGCCCCGCTCCCCCTGGGCGAACAGTTCGGCGATGCGTTCGGGGGAATAGTCGAGCTCGCGCGATACCGGGTCGTTTTCGAGCGGCGTGCGCACGACCCGCATCACCGGGCCTGCGCCTGCCCGAGGGCCCGCGTGACGCGCGAGCTTGCCGTGCTGGGTGAGGTCCAGCATCCGCAAGGTCATGGCCAGCGTCGATTGCGGCGGCTCGCTCACCTGGGCAATGCGCTGCTCGATGGCGATCCACAGCGGCGGCTCTTTCCCTCGGCGGCCCGAAGCCGCGAGCCTTTCCAGCAGCGGCGGCACCAGCGAATCGCGAGTGACGTCGCCGTCCCAGTAGAGGCGTCCGCGCAGCTCGCAGGGTTCGTACAGGCCCGGAACGGCGGCGCTCGCCAGCAGGTGCTCCGGCCCGATGGTTTCGCTGTCGCTGTCGAACAGCTTCAGCGAGCCGTCCAGCACGTCGACCGCGGCCACGCCGAGCAGCGGCGCCTGCCCCGGTTCGCTGCGATAGCCCGGCACTAGGTCACGCAGGGTCTGCTCCATCGGGCTGCGGTCCAGCCAGGGCGTCTGCAGCAGCTGCATCAGCGCCGCCGGATGCCAATGCCATGGGTTGGCGCGGTGCAGCGCGCGCGTGCCGGCCATCAGCGAGGTGAGCAGGCCGTTCCAGCTGCGTGCATGCGACGACAACGCAGACCACGGCCCGAGGAAAGGCAGCGAAGGTGTCGCGATATGGTCGCGCCAGAGCGACTCCACTGCCGCGGCGCCCAGGTCGGGCGCCGCATGGTGCCGGGCGATCAGCGCCGCCTGGATGGCACCGATCGACGTGCCGGCCACCGCGGCCAGCCGGATGCCGCGCTCGGCGAGGCGGGGCGCGAGGAATTTCCATGCGCCCGCGGTAAAGGCGCCGAGTGCGCCACCTCCTTGCAGCAAGACGATCGCGTCCATCCCTGGCACCTTCTCTCTTCAGGCAGTTCCATCGGCAATGCGCCCGCCGCGTTGCGCGCCATGCAGCGCGGCAAGGCGCGTTCCAGGGGTTGCGCCGCGCGCCCTGCCGCGGCACGCCGCTTGCCGCGTTGCGGTTCCCACTCAGGAGTACCGCATGCAACCCACTTCACTAGGTTCCAACCTGACCGGCACGGCGCTGACGCCGGCCGCGCTGCTGGCGATGAACGAGGCGTCCGACGAGCTGATGCCTGAGGAAGAGATCGATACCTCGGAGATGGAGGCGCAGAAGCTGGTGGCCATTGCCGAAGCCGACGCGGTCGGGTCGGTGCCCCCGCCGGCCTCCATCAAGGGCGCGGTGAAGTCGGGCGTCTCCAGGATCAAGGGTGGCCACCCGGTCATCTTCATGGACAAGATCGGCGAGCGCATCGCCTTCGAGCGCACCGGCACCCGCCTGTACGACGCACTGATCGTGAAGTACCGCGCGGCGGTGGAGCACCACCCCGATGCCCTGCCGCGTGAATTGCCGCCCGACGGCGAAGACGGCGTGGCCATCAGCGGCGACCCCGGCGAGCTGCTGGCGCGCATCCGCGCCGAGGAGCTGGAGCATTTCAGCCTGCTGTGCGAGGCCATGACGCAGCTGGGCGGCGACCCCACTGCGCAGACGCCGTGCGCCGACGTCACCGCGGTGGCCTCCAGCGGCCTGATGCAGGTGCTCAACGACCCGCGCACGACGCTGGCGCAGTGCCTGAACGCCATGCTCACCGCAGAGCTCACCGACAACGCCGGCTGGGAGCTGCTCGTGAGCCTCGCCGAAGAGGCCGGAGAGTCGGAACTGGCCGGCCGCTTTCTCGGGGCCCTGGGCCAGGAGCAGGAACACCTGGCCATCATCAAGGGCTGGCTGACCGCCCTCGTGTCCGAACAGCCGCAGCCCGACCTGGTCTGAACCCCAAGGAGACTTCCCCATGGCCATCAATCTTCTGCAGGACCGCGGCACGCCGCTGGAGCGACAGCGCTTCACCTGGAAGGAGCTGGTGCAAAAGCCCATCAGCAAGCTCGACGACGATGCCTTCACCCGCGTGCGCATCATCCTCATGAACGGGGTCGAGCTCGACTCGCTGCGGGTCAAGCAGCTCATGCTGCGCATGAACGGACCGCTGCGCCTGCCGATCGCCCAGCTGATGCGGGTGGAGCAACACCAGGCGACGCTGATCAACTGGCTGATCGGCGCCGACCACTCGCCCATCGAGACCACCATCGGCTACGAGCAGACCGCCATCGAGGTGACTGCCTCGGTGGCCAAGCTCGAACCGGACGCCTACCTCGCGCAGGGCTACCGCTATGCGCTGCTCGAGGACTTCGACCACCTGTACCGCTACAGCGCCCTGCTCGACCGCCTGGAAGGCAAGGACGCCAACAACATCACCCAGGGCCACACCGACATCGTCCCGGCGCGGCCGACCGCGGTGCACCACCGCGCCCCCGAGCACGAGCTGCTCGAGCCCTATGCGCCGACCGCGGCCCTGGCGACCAAGCTGCATGCGCTCACGCTGACCGGCGGCGAGTACCAGACGCACGACTACTACATGAACATCGGGCCGCTGTTCACCGACCCGCTGGCGCGCCAGCTGTATGCGGAGATCGCTTCGATCGAGTCGCAGCACATCACCCACTACGGCAGCATGATCAATCCGAACGAGACACCGATGGAGAAGATGCTGCTGCAGGAAGCGTGCGAAGTCTGGAACTACGCCGCCTGCGCGGAGCAGGAAACCAACCCGCGCATCAAGGGCCTGTGGGAACGCTTCCTCGACTACGAACTGGGCCAGCTGCAGGTGGTGATGGAGCTCTTCAAGCAGCACGAGCGGCGCGACCCGGCCGAGCTGCTGGGCGACGGCAGCCTGCCGCCGGGCATCGTGTTCGAGAGCCACCGCGAGTTCGTGCGCGAGGTCATCGAGGCCGAGACCAGCCTGCGCAAGGACGGCACCGCCTTCGTCAACGAGCAGCAGGAAGGCGCCAGCTCGATCGCCTACCGCGAGCAGATGAATGCCGACGGCTCTCCGTCGAGCATCGTTTCGGCCACCTACCGCTGGGCGCCGGGCACCGAGCTCACCCGCGTGGTGCCGCTGCGGCGGGCCGCCTGATCCGGCCAGGACTGGAGGCCGTTTCGATGAAAGCTCTCTGCTGGCAAGGCAAGCACGACATCCGCTACGAAACCGTGCCCGACCCGCGCATCGAGGAACCGCGCGACGCGATCATCAAGGTTTCCACCTGCGCCATCTGCGGCTCGGACCTGCACCTGTTCGACGGCTTCATGCCCGGCATGGAAAGCGGCGACGTGATGGGCCACGAATTCATGGGCGAGGTGGTGGACGTGGGCCCGGAGAACAGGAAGCTCAAGGTGGGTGACCGCGTGGTCGTGCCCTTCACCATCTGCTGCGGCGAGTGCGAGCAGTGCCGCCGCGGCAACTACTCGGTGTGCGAGCGCAGCAACCGCAACAAGGACATCGCCGACAAGGCCTTCGGCCACACCACCGCCGGACTGTTCGGCTACACCCACCTCACCGGCGGCTATGCCGGCGGCCAGGCCGAATACGTGCGGGTGCCCTATGCCGATGTGGCGCCGGTGAAGGTGCCCGACGGACTGAGCGACGAGCAGGTGCTGTTCCTAGGCGACATCTTCCCGACCGGCTGGCAGGCGGCGGTTCAATGCGACATCCAGCGCACCGACACGGTGGCCATCTGGGGCGCCGGGCCGGTGGGCCAGTTCGCCGCCCGCAGTGCCCTGCTGCTGGGCGCGAAGCAGGTGGTGGTGATCGACCGCCTGCCCGACCGGCTGAGCATGGCCCGGGCCTGCGGCGCGCTCACCATCAACTTCGACCGCGAAAGCGTGATCGAGCGCCTGAACGAGCTGACCGGCGGCAAGGGGCCCGAGAAGTGCATCGACGCGGTCGGCATGGAGTCGCATGTCGGCGCCACCCTCGACACCTTCTATGACCGGGCCAAGCAGGCCCTCCTGGCCGAAAGCGACCGGCCGCACGTGCTGCGCGAAATGATCTACGTCTGCCGCCCGGCCGGCGTACTGTCGATTCCGGGCGTGTATGCGGGCCTGGTGGACAAGATCCCGTTCGGCATGCTGGTGAACAAGGGGCTCACCGTGCGCAGCGGCCAGACCCATGTGAACCGCTGGACCGACGACCTGCTGCGGCGCATCGAGGACGGCCAGATCGACCCGTCGTTCGTCATCACCCACACCGAACCGCTGGCCAACGGACCGCAGATGTACAAGACCTTCCGCGACAAGCGCGACGGGTGCATCAAGGTCGTGCTCAAGCCCTGAAGGAGGCTCCTGCCATGTCGAACCCCGAACTCACCGGTCGGCCTTCTGCGCTGGACCGCAAGGCCCGCGCACTCGCCCGCGTGGCCACGCCGGCCGGCCCGCGGCGCCACAGCGCCAGCACCAAGCTCGCCCGCGGGCTGGGCTGGTTCAGCATCGGGCTGGGCGTGGTGGAACTGCTGGCGGCCGGTCCGCTGGCACGCCTGGTCGGCCTGCAGGGCCGCGAGTCTCTTCTGCGCGCCTGCGGTGTGCGCGAGATCGCCAGCGGCATCGGCATCCTGGCATCGCGCGAGGCCGCGCCGCAATCGGCCGCGGTCTGGTCGCGGGTGGTGGGCGATGCGATGGACCTGTCGATGCTGGGCGCGGCGGCGGTCGCGCCCCGTCCGGCCGACGCCCACCCGATTGCCGCCATGGCGGCCGTGGCCGGCGTCACCGCGCTGGACGTGACCTGCGCCTGCTCGCTGCAGCAGGAAGCGCATGCCGCACGCCAGACCACCGACTACAGCGACCGCTCCGGCCTCGCCGCGCCGCCGGAGCAGATGCGCGGCGCCGCGCTCGAGACCTTCACCCAGCCGCCGGACATGCGGGTGTCGGTGCCGGCGTCCGAGCTGCTTCACTGACCCGTCAAGCCAGGGCCTAGGCCGGCTTGGCCACCATCAGCCAGAACACCACCACCAGCGCCAGGAACGCCGGAACGCCGAGTGCCGTCCACCAGCGCAGGTAGGTGAAGTACTTCGGCGGCAGCGGCTGGCCGGCTGCCGCGGCTGCCTCGGCCATGCGTCGCATGCGGATCTGCATCCACACCACCGGCAGCCAGCAGGCCCCGGCCACGAAGTACAGCACGAAGCTCCATATCACCCACCGAGTGGTCCAAGGGATGCCGGCCAGGTGCAGCATGTACAGGCCGCTCAATGGCTGGAAGACGATGGTGGTGGTGGTGAACAGCCAGTCGGCCCAGACGACCTGCCTCACGACCACTGCCACTGCCGCCGGCTGGCGGGTGAGGCTGGCGAAGAACATGTAGTAGGCCGAACCGAGTCCGGTGCCGAACAGCAGCGTGGACGACAGGATGTGCAGCCACTTGACGACGAGGTATTCCATCGGATCAGCCCGGTTTGCGCGGTGCCAGCGTCCACAGCAGCACCAGCACGGCCAGCATCGGCAGGTTCTTGCTGAGCGGGCCGTAAGGGTGCCACCAGAACTCCGGCAGCCGCAGCGTGATGATCGCGGTGTAGGCGGCGATGAGCAGCATCTGCGCTGCCCAGAGCCAGCGCTGGCGCCGCAGCGGGCACAGCGTGAGCACGCCGAACGCCAGGTCCAGGCCTGCGGCGCCGTACAGCGCCAGCGACTGCAAGGCCTGCGGAACGCCGGCCCGGGCGAGCAGCGCCCGGCTTTCGTCGACCGGGAACACGAACAGGGACACCACCCCGGTGAGCAGCCACACCACCGCCAGCGACAGGCGCAGCAGGCCCGTCAGCCAGCCCATCCGCGACTGCAGCGCCAGGGGCTCCTTCCAGCCCTCGTCGATGAAGTGCGGGCAGGCGCGGGGCGGATGCTGCAGCAAGGCCTGCAGGTCTTTCGCCGAGCCCGTGTTGCCCTCGCGCAGCATGCGCCAGGAGGCCGAATCGAACAGCGCATGGCGCAAGTGGTCGCCGGCCTTTGCCGCCGCGGCCATGACCCGGGCCGGCACCACCACCCGGGGCGCCAGCTGCAGGCCCAGCGCCCCGCGCAGCGCCTGCAGGTAGTCGCACAACGGCAAAGGCTCGGGCCCCACGAACGCGATGCGCCGGCCGGACCATTCGCCGGGGGCGGCATGCAGCAGGCGGCACAAGCCGTCGACCACGTCGTCGACATGCACCGGCTGCACCGGGCAGCCCGCGGGGCAGGCCAGCACCGGCAGGCAGGCGAGCCGCAGCAGTTGCCGCGAACTCGCGCCGTCGGGGCCGAAGACCAGCGAGGGTTGCACCACAGCGGCATCGAGCCCCAGCGACAGCAGGTGGCGGTCGGCGGCGGCCTTGCTGCGCAGGAAGGCCGTGGCCGCTGCCTCGTCGGCTCCCAAGGCAGAGATCTGCACCACCCTCGCGACGCCGGCCGTGCGGCAGGCGTCGAACAGCGCCACCGGCCCGTCGACGTGCAGCGCCTGGAAGGTCTGCCCGCCCTGCTCCCTGAAGACGCCCACGGCGTTGACCACGGCCTCCACGCCCTGCAGGTGTTCCTGCCAGTGCGATGCAGATGCGGCGGCGAAGTCGGCCGGCACCCACCGGCAGCCGCCGTGTCTGCCGCTGCGGCGGCCGGCGCAGACCACTTCGTCGCCCTGCGCGAGAAGCGATGCAACGAGCCTGCGACCGATGAAGCCGCTGGCGCCAGCGATGAGGACTTTCATGTGCGGAATGCGGTTTGCCCGGTGGGTGTGCAAGCCGGCCTGTGGACCGGCAATCGGTATTCCGCTGCCATGAAGTCCAGCCTGTCCTTGCTCGCACGCCAGACGGTCGCCGAAGGTTGCGTCGCCGGAGCGCTGTCCGCCCTGGTGCTGCTGTGGCGCGGTCGCCGCGACAGCGCCAGCGCTGCCGCGCCGGTGAACGCGATCAGCCACTGGGTGTGGCCGCGCCAGGCGCTACGCCGCAACGATGCGTCGGTGAAACACACCGGCGGCGGCATGCTGATCCATTTCGCTTCTTCGCTGCTGTGGGCCGGCGTGTACCGCTCCTGGCGGCAAAGCCGCCGCCACGCGGGCCCGTCCAGCGCGGTGCTCGATGCGGCGGCCGTTGCAGGCCTTGCCGCACTGGTGGACTTGAAGCTGGTGCCGCCCCGGCTCACACCCGGCTTCGAGCATCGGCTGCGGCCTTCCAGCCTGGGCTGGGTCTACCTGTCGTTCGCCACCGGGCTCGCGTTGTGCGCCGTGCTGTCGAGCAAGCGCCGCGACGGGGCCTGAGCCAGCCGCTCAGGCGCCGGACTGCGCCTGCAGGTCCGACTGCCGCAGGAAGCGCTGCGTGAGGCCGGGCAGCAGCGACTCCATCCACAGCGCCATCTCCTGCTCCTGCGCGAGGTGCAGCTCGCACATGCGCAGCGTGTCCGGGTCGCCTGCCACCTGGGCCGCGGCCATCAGCGAGCGGTAGGAGCCGATCTCCATGTGGTCGAAGGTGTAGACGGCCAGCGCGGCCTTCACCACCTCGTCGGAGGTGAACAGGCCGCTGAGCGCCTGCGCAGTGCCGACCGCCTTCGCCGCGAGGTCCTTGAGCGCCGAGGTGTCGCCGCCCAGTCGTGCGATGCATTCGCGCAGGTGCTGCGCCTGCACCTTCGACACGCTCGCATGGTCGCGCAGGCGGCTCGCGAATTCCGGAGAGTCGTCAGCCACTCGCGAGGCGGTCTTGGCCAGCATGTCCTCGGCCTGCTCTTCCATCGCGTGCGCGTCGCGCAGCCAGTGCATCAGGTGTTCATGGGAAGTGGTGGTCATGTGCGGTTCTCCTGCTGATGCTTCAGCTCGGCAAGCGGTATTCCGCCTGCGGCGGAACACCGCTTGCCAGACCGGACGAGCCCTCCTTCGCCTCATGGACACCCCATCGTGCAGAGCCTCCGGTACTGCCTCCTCATGAGTGCTGCCTTGCTGCTGGCGTGCAGCGAGCAGCGCAGTCCGCCGCATGGCGAGGTGCCCGGGCCGTCGCCTTCAGCCAGCACCCGTGCGCTCGATGCGGGCGCCGCCCTGCTGCAGGACCGCCCGCCCATCGAGGCGCTGAACGCCTACCTCGACGGCTTCCATTTCCGCAACGGCAGCCCGGCCGAGCAGGTGGAGGCCCACCACTTCTGCTCGGTGATGAGCGAGGCGCTGATCCAGTGCGTGATCTACGACGGCAACACGCGCGAGGCCAGGCTGATGGGCGTCGAGTACATCGTGAGCGCCGAGGTGTTCTCGCAGCTGCCGCCGCAGGAGAAGGCGCTGTGGCACAGCCATCTGCATGAGGTGAAGTCGGGGCAGCTGGTCGGCCCGGGGCTGCCGGCCGCGGCCGAGAAGGCCTTGATGAAGAAGCTGGTCGGCACTTACGGCAAGACCTGGCACACCTGGCAGTCACACCGCGAGCCGCTGCCGCTGGGCGGCCCGCAACTGATGATGGGATTCACCGCCGACAGCCAGGCGGATGCCGCGATGGTCGCCGAGCGCGACAAGCGCATCGGCATCGACAGCGCCGAGCGGCGCAGGCAGCGCGACGATATCGCCGCGCCGCCGATCGACGCCGGGGCAGATGCGTGGCAGCGCGGCCACGTTGTGCAACTGCCGCAACTGCCGTAACTGCCCCACGAACAGCCCAGGCTAACGGCGATCGCGCAGCGCCAGCCAGCCGCCCAGTGCCAGCCCGCAGGCCAGGCTGGTGTAGACCCACACCAGCCCCTGCCTGCCGATGCGATGTTCGAAACCCGGCGTGAGGCGCTTGGGCACCAGCTTGAAGTCCACGAGCGCGGCGAGCGCCGCAACGGCAGCGGCATCGGTGACGGCATTGCTTGCAGTGGGCCGCATGCGACGCAGGCGCAACCACTCGTACAGCGTGCCCCACAGCACCGCAGAAGCTTCATGCGTCACGCCGCCCACCAGCGTGTGGCGCGCGCTCACGCGGTCGGCGCGCAAGGCCTCGTCGCCGAAGATCCAGTGGCTCGGCGCATTGATCGGCGCGACGGCACTGGAGGCTTCCTTGCGGCCGCGCCACATCAGCACGGCGGCCGACAGCGTGCCGCCGAGCAGACCGTGGAGCAGGCTGTTGCCCAGGGGGTTGTGATGCAGTCGATACCTTTGCATGGCGATTTCTGAGAGAGGTGGCAACGCCACACCGGCAAGCCGCATGCCCCGGCGCCCGCAGTCCTGGGCGCGGTGCTTGCCCCGGGAAAGGATCCACTCCAGGAGATCGACCATGCAGCCTCCCTTCTTCAGGCTCTTTGCCGCTGCGGCGTCAGCGGCCTTCCTCAGCGCGGCGGCCGGCGCGGCGGACCTCGCCAAGGCGGATGCCGAGTTCATCAACAAGGCGGCGCAGAGCGGCCACTACGAAGTCGAAGTCAGCAAGCTGGCGCAAACCAAGGGGACCGCAACCGAGCTCAAGACCTTCGCCCAGCAGATGGTGTCCGACCACACCAAGTCCGGCGAAGAGCTCAATGCGCTGGCGCAGAGCAAGGGCGTGCAGCCGCCCGCCGAGCCTTCGGGCAAGCAGAAGGCGCAGCTCAGGAAGCTGGGCGACGCGCAGGCGGGCAGCTTCGACAAGGCCTATGCCAAGGACAGCGTCGAAGCGCATGAGGACACGGTGCAGCTGTTTCGCAAGGCGGCGCGCGACGCAAAGGACAACGACGTGAAGACCTTCGCCTCCCGCACGCTGCCCACGCTCGAACACCACCTCAAGATGGCGCAGGACATGAAGTCTGCGGTCGACACCAAACGCTGAGGTGTCGCGAGGCACGGCTGTTGCCGCGCTGGTAGTGCCGGCACTGCCGGATTCTTCCAACCCAACGGAGACTCGTCATGACCAATCAACGCAGCAACCCGCAAGGCGGCCAGAGCCGCGACCAGAGCCAGCGCAAGGAACCGCAACGCGCGAGCGGCCGTGAGCAGGAGCGCAATGAAGAGCGCCAGGAAAACCGCGGACAACGCGAAGAGAACCGTGAAGGCGGACGCCGCGAAGAGCGCCGCTGACACCCCAGCCGGGGCGTGACCGCCGCGCCCCTCCTTTCTCACGGATGCCGGCCGGATGTCCATCCGGCCGCTTCTTCGTCTGCATGGCCGGTCCGCATCAGCCTCCGCCGATGCCTGCCGTCACCTTGCCCGTACCGCCGCAATCCGGGCAGTCGGCCTGGCCGCCTGGCGTGCGCCCGGTGCCGCCGCAGGTCCGGCACACGGTCTCGCCGGTGCCGGGCGCGCCCGGCGGCGCTTCATCGCCCGGCGCCGCAGGCTGCGCCGGGCCCGGCTGGGCGGCCGCGGCTTGTGAAGGGAGTCCTCGGCTTTCGCGATAGGTCATGGCCATCTCCAGTGAACTCGAGCAGCGGCTCGCCACGGCGGGCCCCGTGTCCCGCTTGCTCGATGCGGCAAGGCGCATTCCCCGCACAACGAACTCAGGCGCCGCCTGCAGGCTCCAGCAAGGTCTGCAGCAACGACAAGTCCACCGGCTTCACGAGGTGGTGATCGAAGCCGCTGCGGCGGCTGCGCAGGCGGTCTTCTTCCTGGCCCCAGCCGGTCAGCGCGATCAGCTTCAGGCCCGCCAGCCGCTTGTCCGAGCGCATCTTCCGGGCCACCTCGAAGCCGTCCATGCCCGGCATGCCCAGGTCGAGCAGGGCCACCGCCGGGCACCATGAGCCGGCAATGTTCAGCGCCGTGGCGCCGTCGTGCGCGGTGTGCACCTCGGCGCCGAGATGGCGCAGCACCATGGCCAGCGAGTCGGCCGCGTCGCGGTTGTCGTCGACCACCAGCACCCGCCGGGCGGGCAATGCCGGGGGCGGCGGCACGACTGCGCGGCTGCGCTCCAGCCGTGCGGCGGCCGGCAGCCGCACGGTGAAGGTACTGCCCCGTCCCGGGCCTTCGCTGTGCGCCTGCAGGGTGCCGCCGTGCATCTCGGCCAGCCGCCGCGCGAGCGCGAGGCCGATGCCCAGGCCGCCCTGCGCGCGCAGGGCATTGCGGTCCACCTGGGCAAACATCTCGAAGACGTGCGGCATGTCTTCGGCGGCGATGCCCACGCCGTTGTCGCGCACGGCCACCGCGATCCATGGGCCATCGCGGCTCACCTCGACCTCGATCCGCCCGCCCTCTTCGGTGTACTTGGCCGCGTTGTTGAGCAGGTTGACGATGATCTGCGCCACACGCACCGCGTCGCCGCGCACCGGTTGCGGCGCGTCCGGCAGGTGTACCTGCAGGTCATGCCGCGCCTTTTCCAGCAGCGGCCGGCTGGTTTCGATGGCCGTGCGCACCATCTCGCGCAGATCGAGCGACTCCAGGCGCAGCTCCAGCTGCCCCCGGCTGATGCGCGAGGCCTCCATCAGGTCGTCCACCAGGCGCACCAGCTGGTTGAGCTGCCGCTCCATCATGTCGCGCAAGTGGCCGGCCACGCCGCCCTGCAGCTTCACCAGGTGCAGTGCATTGCGGATCGGCGCAAGCGGGTTGCGCAGCTCGTGTGCCAGCGTGGCCAGGAACTCGTCCTTGCGACGGTCGGCGGCCTGCAGCGCGGCACGCGCCTGGATCCGCTCATGCACGTCGATCACGGAGCCGATGTAGCCGAGCCAGCTGCCGTCGGTCGCGCGCCGGGCGCGGCCCGCATTGATCGCCCAGCGGTAGCTGCCGTCGATCACCCGCAGCCGGCACTCCAGCTCGAACGCTGAACGGTCCTGGGCGGCCTGCACGAAGGTGCGCCAGGCCGCCTCGCGGTCTTCGGGGTGCACCATGTCGACCCAGCCGTTGCCGTTGCGATACGCAGCCTCTTCGTTCTGGCCGGTGTATTCGAACCAACCGCGGCTGATGAAGGTGAGGTGGTTCGCGGTATCGGTGACCCACAGCATCGCCGGCGCGGTGTCGGCCATGACGCGAAAGCGCTGTTCGCTCTCGCGCAGGGCCTCCTCGGCCTGCTTGCGCTCGGTGATGTCGACGACCACCGCGGCCACGTTGCGGGGCTGGCCCTGGGCGTCGCGCAGCAGGTTGGCCACCTTGCGCACCCACACGACGCTGGCGTCCGGCCGCACGTAGCGCTTCTCGATGAAAAACGACGGCCGGCTGCCGGCCAGCAGGCTCGACAGCATCTCCGCGCTCGGCGCCACGTCGTCCGGGTGGGTGATCTCGGAAAGCTCCGCGCCACGCAGCTGCGCGGCGGAGCGCCCCACCAGCTCGCAGAAACGCGCGTTCACCTCGGTGATGTGGCCCTGCAGGTCGTAAAGCACCACGCCGGCGACGCTTTGGTCGACGAACGCGCGCAACCGCACCCGCTCTTCGCGCAGCTCGGTCTCGATGCGGTCGCGCTCCATCGCCACGCCGGCGGCATTGGCACCGAATTCGGCGATGCGCCTTTCCCACGGCGTGGGATCGCGGTCCTGGCGCAGGCACAGGAAGAACGAGCCGATCGGCCTGCCGCCCACGCCGAGCACCGGCGCGGCATGGCAGGCCTGGATGCCGAGGGTGCGGCAGAGCTCCCGGTCGGGGTAGCCGCCGGACAGCAGCTCGCCCGGGGGCATGTCGCGAAGGGCGGCCGCAAGCTCGGCCGGCTGGAAGTGCTCGGTGTACACACTGTCCACGGCATCGGTGCCGGGCTGCAGGCGAACGATGAAGGCCCGCGCCTGCGGATCCAGGCGCGAGACCGATGCGGTGAGCGCCGTCAAGGACTCCTCGACCGAGGCGCCCGACAGGATGCTCTCGAGCGCACGCCGCTGTTCCGCCTCGAGCAGCTCGGCGCGCTTGCGGCTGGTGATGTCCAGCGTGATCCCGCTCACCCGGCCGTCCTGCATGCGGCGTCCGCGGGCCTGGTGCCAGCGCACGCCTTCGTGCGGCAGCAGCACCCGGTATTCGATCTCGATCTCGCCGCGCGCGGCCAGCTGCTCGTGGAAGCGCACCATGAGGTTCTCCCCGTCGTCCGGGTGGATGCGGGTGAGCGCCAGGGCCACCGAGGCAGGTTGGCCGCGGTGGAGCCCGAGCATGTCGTAGACCTCCGGCGACCACATCACCTGCTCCGGCCGCGGCCCCATGCTCCAGGAACCCGCGTTCGCCGCCGCCAGTGCGGTGCGCATGCGTTCGTCCATTTCGCGCCGCATGGCGTCGGCGTCATACCGCACACGTGCCGCGGCCAGGTGGGCGGCCACCCGGGCCAGCAGCTCGCGCGCCGAGAACGGCTTCACCAGGTAATCGTCGGCTCCGGCATCGAGGCCTTCGATGCGCGCCTCTTCGCCGGCCCGGGCCGAGAGCAGCAGGATGGGCAGCACGGCGGTGCGTGCGTGGCGGCGCAACCGGGCGGTGAGTTCCAGGCCGCTCAGCCCGGGCAGCATCACGTCGCTGAGCACGAGGTCGGGCGGCTGATCCAGTGCCATGCCCAGTGCCTCGTCGCCGTCGCCCGCGGTGCGGACGTGATAGCGCGGCGCGAGCAGCCGGTGCAGGTAGTCCCGCAGGTCGGGGTTGTCCTCGACCAGCAGCACCGATGCAGCATCGCCCGGCGCAGCGGCGGGCGCCGCCAGGTTGATGCCTTCATCCAGCACGCCGAAGCCGGAATCCATGCCGTCCGACACGCCGGCATCGCCTTGCCGCAACCAGCTCATGGCTTCGCCCACGTAGGCCACGGTGGCGGCGGTGGGCGGCGGCGCACCGGTCTCGAGGGCCTCGGCGCCCCGCACCTCGCTCGCCGGCAGGTGGGCGCTGCCGAATGGCAGACGGACCACGAAGCGGGAGCCTACGCCCGGCCGGCTTTCGACCGCGATGCTGCCGCCGTGCAGCCGCACCAGCTCGGCGACCAGCGACAGCCCGATGCCGCTGCCCTCCATGCTGCGGCCGCGGGCGCCTTCGATGCGCTGGAAGCGCTGGAAGAGCTTGGGCAGGTCGGCCGCGGCAATGCCGCTGCCGGTGTCGGCCACCGACACCTCGGCATGCCGGCCTTCGCGGCCATCGACCTCGCGAACAGCGATGGTGATGCGCCCCTTGAAGGTGAACTTGAAGGCGTTGGAGACCAGGTTCAGGACGACCTTCTCCCACATCCGCGTGTCCACGAACACCGGTTCGGACAAGGGCGGGCAGTCCACCACCAGCTCCAGGCCGGCACGTTCACAGGCCGAGCGGAAGCTGCTGGCCAGGTCGGCGGTGAAGACAGCGAGGTCCGTCGCCTCGAACACCGCATTGGCGCGCCCGCCTTCCACCCGCGCGTATTCCAGCAGCGTGTTCACCAGCTTCAGCAGACGCTGCGTGTTGCGGCTCGCCGTGCCGACCAGCACCCGCCGCGCGTCGCCCGGCGCCAGCGTTTCGGCCAGGTCTTCGAGCGGGCCGACCATCAGGGCCAGCGGCGTGCGGAATTCATGGCTCACGTTGGCGAAGAAGGCGGTCTTGGCCCGGTCCAGCTCGTCGAGTGCCTGGGCGCGCCGTAACTCGGACTCGAAGGCGCGGGCATGGGCCAGCGCACCGGCGATCTGCTGACCCACCAGCGAGGCATGGGCTTCGTACTCGGCGTCCAGCCTCAGCCGGGGGCTCAAGCCCAGCACGACGAAGCCGTCGGCCTCGGCCGCGCCCGGTGTCAGCAGCGGCACCACGACGGCTGAGTCGATCGGCTCAGGCCAGGGCCCTGCATGCAGGCTCGGCATGCGCCGGGCCAGCCCGCTCACGGTGCCGGGCCGGCGCGACTGGGCCGCCGCCGTGAAGGGCCACGGGCCGTCGTCCGGCGGCTGCACCATCTGCGGCGCCCACGGCGCGCCGGCCCCGAGGCCGGTGGCCGCGGTGAGATGCAGCGAACCGTCGGCCTGCGGCAGGTAGATCAATGCAAACGGCAGGTCGAGCGAGCTGTGCGACAGGGCCACGGCCAGCTGCTGGCAGGCCTGCTGGGACGTGCGGGCCTCCATCAGCACGGCGGAAAGCCGACGCAAGCATTCCAGCCGGCGCTCGCCGATGAGCCGGTCGGTCTCTTCGGTCACCGCGCAGAACAGCCCGCCCACGCTGCCGTCGTCGTCGTAGGCCGGGCTGTACGAGAAGGTGAAGTAGGCCTCTTCGGTGTAGCCCTTGCGCTGCATCACCAGCAGCACCCGGTCGTTCCAGGTCGCCTGGCCGTCGCGCAGCACGCCTTCGGCCTGCGGCCCGACCACCGACCAGACGTCGCTCCAGACCTCGGGGGCCGGCCGGCCGAGGGCCTGCGGGTGGCGCTGGCCGAGTATGGGGGCGTAAGCGTCGTTGTAGATCTGGATGAAGGACGGTCCCCACCACACGAACATCGGATACCGCGAGCCCAGGATCAGCCTCACCGCGCCCCTGAGGCTGGCGGACCAGCCCTCGGGCGAGCCCAGCGGCGTGGCCGACCAGTCGAGCCCGCGCGCCAGCCGCGCCAGTTCGCTGTCGCCTGAAAACACCTCAGCCGCGTTCATGGAAGACCTCCGGAAACGGGCACGGCTCGCACAGGCTCGACGAGCCGGGGAGGCTCGCCGCCCACGCCATGGATTTGCCCATTGGGCAAGCGCCATGCCCAGGCTCCAGGAAGCCGCCGATGCTGCGCCACGGACCGGTCGCTCGGCTGCGCCAGCCCGCTGCTGCAGCAAGATGTGCCGCAAGCCTCAGGCCGCGTCGAGCATCCCCAGCGTCGAGGCGTTCGAGGCGGTCTCGTCGAAGCTGCCGTGGATCGCGGCGGCCATCGCATGGTCCAGGGCCATCGCCATGTAGGCATAGCTGGCCCGGATGGCGCGCCGGACGTCGTCGATTTCGCGCTGGCTCGGCGCATGCCCCAGCAGCGTGGCCACGATGTCCAGCGCCTCCCAGGGGTGGGTGTCGTCGTATTCGGCATGCACCCGCAACCAGCGCATCGCAGGCCCGCGAACCTCGGCCGGCAGCGACTCGGCGTAGTCGGCCTTGGAGCACACCACGCACGACCACTCGCCGGTGGCGCCTTCCACCGCGTAGTTGGTCGCCGCGATGGCCACGCTCAGGCTGCCCTGGTCGCACACGAACCAGCACCAGTGGGCGAGCGCCTTCAGGCCTTCGGTTTCCTCGCTCTCGGCCAGGTCGCGCGCCGTCAAGCCGGCCGACCGCGCCCATTCCACCCAGTACTCCGCGTGCTTCTGCTCCACCCGGATGTTGTGCATCAGGTAGCGCCGCGCCATGTCCTCGCCCGGGCTCCTGCCGTAGCTCACCTTCTTGAGCGTCATCGACATGAAGCGCGGAAAGCGTTCGATGGTGGGCCACACGCCGACCAGGAAGCGCTGCATCGCCGCGAGCGGCAGCTTGGCGTCGCGCATCAGGGCGAACAGCTCATGGTCGACGACCCGCAGCTTGTCGCGTTGGGTGTCGCGGACCACCTGCTGCAGCCACAGGGGGTAGCTGCCGATGTCCTTCAGCTCTCCGGTGCGTTGGAACTCCTTCATGCGAACCTCCCTCGTGGGTGTTGTCGGAAATCGTCTCGAGCGGCTGCGCTCGTCAGGTCGACGGGCGCATGTCCAGCACGGTGAGCAGCCTGCGAAAGTCGATCGGCTTGGTGAGGTAGTGCTCGAAGCCACGGGTGAGGGCTGCATGGATCTGCTCGGGCAAGGCGTCGGCCGACAGCGCCACCAGGCGGATGCCTGCCGTCAAGGGGCTGCGGCGCAAGGCCTCGGCCAGCTCGATGCCGCTCATGTCGCCCAGGTTCATGTCCACCAGCATCAGGTCGGGCGGAAACTCCGACGCCATCGCCAACGCCGAAGCCCCGTTCTCGGCGACCCGCAGGTGGATGGCCGGACGGAAGGCCGCGACCTGCCGCACGAGCTCGACGTTGACCTCGTTGTCTTCGGCATACAGCACGTTCAGCCTGTCGTCGAGCGCACCATGCTGGCTGGGTGCGGCCGGCAGCGGCGCGGGCGCAGCGTGGTATTCGCAGACCCGCAGCTCCAGCGTCGCGATGGTGCCCTCGCCCACCACGCTGTCGACCTTCAGCCGGCCCTGCATCAACTCGACCAGCCGGCGCGAGAGCACCAGCCCGATGCCCGTGCCGTCCACCTTGGAGGCCTCGGCGCCGAGGCGGTTGAAGGGCTCGAACAGGTGCACCAGTTTTTCGGGCGGTATGCCGGGGCCGGTGTCGGCCACGGTGACGATGCAGCCCTGCGCCGTGCCGTGCCAGCCCAGGCTCACCCGGCCGCCGCGGCGGTTGTACTTCACCGCGTTGCTCAGCAGGTTGACCAGCACCTGGCGCAGGCGCACATGGTCGGCCTGCACCTGGCCGCCAGGCTCGCCGCCACCGTCCGGCCGCGGCGCGGATATCTCGACCCCGCATTCGGCGGCGAGCGGAGAAATCATGGCTACCGCCTCCTCGGCCACCTGCTGCAGGCTGACCGGCTCGACCAGCAGCGCAAGCTGCCCCGCCTCCACCCGGGACAGGTCGAGCACGTCGTTGACGAGCGCCAGCAGGTGGGCGCCCGAGTTCTCGATGTGGCGGATGCGCTCGAGCTGCGGCCGGGACGCCGGATGGTCCTTGTCGAGCCGCAGCAGCTGCGAAAAGCCGAGCACCGCGTTGAGCGGCGTTCGCAGCTCATGGCTCATGCGCGACAGGAATTCGGTCTTGGCCCGGCTGGCGGCTTCGAACGCTTCGCGCGCCTGCCGCTCGGCGCGCGCGGCCCGCAGCTCCGTCACGTCGCGCAGCACGACGGTAGTCAGCAGGCCGGTACCGGTGTCGAAGCGCGACACCGACACCTCCATCGGGAACTCGCTCCCGTCGGCCCGGGTGCCGGTCAGTTCGTGCACCGCGGCCGGCGCCCGGCCTTCCTCGCCCGGATCCGGATGGTCCGGCTTGCCGAAGCCGTTCGGGACGAATCTGCCGATGGGGCTGCCTAGCGCCGCATCGGCCGACACGCCGAACAGCCGCTGTGCGGCCCGGTTGAACAGCACGATGCGTTCGCTCGCGTCGATGGTGATGACACCGTCGGTGACGGCATCGACCAGCCGCGCCATGCGGGCCTCTCCTTCGCGCAAGGTGGCCTGCAGGCGCATGCGCTCGGTGATGTCGAAGAAGGTCACCACCGCGCCTTGCACCTTGCCGTCGTACAGCACCGGATGGGCCCAGTACTCGACCGGGAAGGCGCTGCCGTCCCGGCGCCAGAACACTTCGTCGGCCACATGCCGCGGCCAGTCCCGCTGTGCCGAGTCGAGCCGTGACTCGCCGGGACCGTAGGTGCGCCCATCGGGATGCGAATGGTGCACGAGGGCGTGGATCTCCCGCCCCAGCAGGTCGGCTTCGCGCTCGTAGCCCAGCAGGCGCAAGGCCGCCCGGTTGATGAAGGTGCAGCGCCCGTGGACGTCCACGCCGAACAGGCCCTCGGCGGTGGAATCGAGCAGGCGCTGCAGCGACTCCTGGCGCCGGCGCACCTCGTCTTCGGCCACCGCCTGCAGGCGCGAGGTGCGGCGCACGAAACGCATGCCGGTGTAGGCCAGCAGGCCGGCGAGCAGCAGGTTCACCGCCAGCAGCAGCCCCTGGGTGCGGCGCGACGCTTCACCCAGCTCGGCAGAGAACCTGCGCTCCAGCTCGGTCATCCGGGCGTTGAGCAGCGGGGCCTGCTCGCGCATCTCGCGCACGGCCGGCGCCTGCACGTCCCCGGCCGAAGCGTGCGCATGGGCGCTTTCCACCAGGACGCGCATCTGCTCGATCACACGATCGCCCTGCTCCCAGGTCTGGATGGCGCCGGCCATGAAGGACACGTCGCCCAGCCAGCGAAACAGCCGGATCAGGCCGTCGATGTCGTCGGGGTGGTTGCCTCCGTCGAGGAAGCCGCGCCGGGCAGCTTCGAGATCGGGAGGGCTCGCCTGGAGCGCCTCGCGCGCCCTGCGGTCTCCCAGCGGAACGGCGATGGCCTCATGGAACCGGTGGTAGTCCTGAGGCCTGAAATGCTGGGCATAGGCGAGCAGGTGCATCTGCGCGTCCTTCTGGCCCTTCGAATACAGGCTCTCCCCGGTCACGTAGGCGCGCACCGCCGACAGCACGTCGATGCTGATGGCGGCGACCAGCACCTGGATCGCGACGATCAGGACGAACACCGCTGCAACCGGCCACGAGCCGCGATGCACGGATGGGCCGGGTGTCGGTTGAGCGGCGGTGCTGCCGCGCCGAAACCTGGCCAGTGTGGTCGATATCGAATACATCCGACACGCCCCGCCGCGCGCTGCAGTTCCCCCTCGAACCTCCCTGTGCGAAGAGATGCAGCCTGATGGAATCTTCAGACGGCGAAGCGCCTTCCCCCTTTGCCTGCGGGCAGCTTAGGCGCCGCCCGCAGGCTGGGTCAACGTGCAGGTGCGGCGTCGGCGCCACGAGGTCGCTGTCGCTTGACGAACGTCAAGGCCGACGGAAACGGGGCTGTAAATGCGCTTCCAGTTGTAGCCGGGGTGGTGGCGGCAGGCGCGAGGCGTTGTCAGTTCTTCAACCGGTAGCCGGTGCGCACCATCCAGCTCACCACCGCCACGCAGGCCACCAGGAGCACGATGGTCGCCGCGAGGCTCCCGCCCACGCCCACGTCGGTGCGTAAGCTCCCCCGTCAAGTAGACATCCCGGAACTGGAGTCTGCGGCGGTTGTGAGCCTGGGCATGAACAGCCTTGGAGGCAGGCCGCCCAGGGCGTCGTGAGGGCGCTGCTCGTTGTACTCG
>NZ_SWAR01000057.1 GCF_006386545.1 Methylibium rhizosphaerae
AAGAGGATTCAGACATCGCTGTGAGGCCACGCACCGCGTGGTTCACGGCGTACGCAATGTCATCGTGGCGTTGCATCGGTTCAACTCGAGCGACGGCGCTCATTGATCAGCGCATCCCTAGGGGTTTATCCGGGAGACGGTGTCCAAGGGTCAGTCTGTCTCCTACGATCGACTTCCTCGATATCCCGATCGTCCTCGCCCACCCAGCTGGCCTTGGCAGGACGAGGCGATCTCGCTGGCCATGCACAAGCCCAACATCTGGATCGACCTCTCGGGTTGCAGCCCGAAGTAGTCGGCAAGTCGAATCCTCCTAAAGCGACCTTCCCCAGGCACGCGCACTTGCTGTGACATCAACGCTTTACTGGCTATTGCGTCATGCGCGCGGTGTGGCGCAGCACCAGCGGCTGAAGGAATCCGAGGCAGCAAGCCGGAAAGCTGCCGCTCCTCAACGTCTCTTCCTGGCCGGCTGCGTACGTCGAGGGCGCGACCAGTAGCAGACTGATCCCCGGTTCTCCTGAGGAGTGGCGCCTCGACCTGCTTGCCCGGAACCAGCGAGGCCGATCGATGTGCCCGCGCCGTCAGTTCGCGGCAAGAGCTTTTGCATTGGGATTTCGTCCGCTACGAGCTGTAAGTCCAAGTTGTCTTCCGAGTAAGGGCACTGCACGATTTCCGACAGGCACAGCGCACGGTGAACCCGAGCGCTCTGTGCAGGGCCAAGGAAACATCGTGGAAGTCGTCCGCCGTTTGCATCTGCATCTCATCGAACTCGAGGCCGACATAGAGCAAGCCCTCCTTCAACCCACACGCAAGAGCGTCAGCAGGATTGCTCGCTTTGCAACTTCGGTTGTTTCAGCCATTGAGTTCGTGCTGCTGCCCGCGCTGCGAGTCTCGGGGCATCATCGCTTCAGGATCTCGGCGGTGGTCGCCTACAGCCAATTCAGGCGACGTATAACGGACATGGTCGTGCCATCCTCGGTGGGCGAGCCCCGCAGCGCCCTACGACAGCTGCTTCGAAGCGTCAGAGTGCTATCTCGGACCTGCGCCACGACGATGAATGCGTCGCCGGTGCATCTGCCATCGCGTGTCGAAGATGACCTCATCGCCGAGATAGACGCCGGTCGCAGGGACGCTGCGCCCTTGGACACGACCCGGGCACGCGCGATGGTGGACGAGGCGAAGGGAGTGTTGCAGCTTCTGGCACCGCGTGCCTCAGTGCTGGCCAAATGCAGTCGTGTCGTACGCCCGACACAGAATCCTGAAACAGCGCGGCGGGGCCTACGCGACCCAGTGCCCTGAGCAGAGTCCGTTCGGTCCGTCGCCGAGTTGGTGCACGCGGCGATGGTGTTCGATGACGGCCTGCTGCGCAAAGGAAGGCACCGGTCGCGGACCGAAAGACTCGTTGATGATCTGTCGGCGCGCGCCCATCACGGGCTCCTGCGATGCCAACAATTTGCGCAGGCCTAGGCTATTCCGTCCGGCGGATGGCCTCTGTGCGCCGCAGCCACTCGACAACCCGCTGACCGATCCACGACGGATCGAGCGGCTTGACCACGTGCTCGTCAAACCCCGCCTCCCGAGCTGGCTATTGCGCGACTTCGGGCGGCTGACCGCTGGCAGCGATCAGCTCCATCGGCCGGCCCCACGCCTGTTCGCGCATCTGCCTTGCAGCCTCCAGGCCCTCCATGATCGACATCTGCAGGTCCTTGATGACCACGCGCGGCCGGAAGGTATTCACCGATCGCAGTGCGCTGAGGCCGTTGGTGGCGGTTGCCACTTGGCCACCCGGCCCGAGCGCCTCGAGTAGCATCGCCAGACTGTGCGACGGCCGGCATGTGGCGTTCCCAAGCACATGCCGGTGCTATGTCCACCATCGGTCGAGGCCCTCGGGTGTCCTTTCCTTGAGGGCTGCGGACGCAAGCCCTTCAGGAGGAAAGATGGCTGCACAGGATCTGCCCCCCGCCGGCGCGGACTGGATCGGCAACTGGTTGGAACTGCTGCTGAACCGCTCGCGAGACTACGCGGTGATCCTCACCGATCCGCACGGCACCATCCTCGCCTGGCTGAGCGGGGCCGAACACCTCTTCGGCTACTCCAGCGGAGAAGCGATCGGCCAGCGGATCGGACGCCTCTTCACCCCGGAAGATCGCCAGCTGGGCGTGCCGGTCCACGAACTGACGACCGCAAGCCAGGTTGGCCGAGCCCAGGACGACCGATGGCACCTGCGCAAGGACGGCTCGCGGTTCTGGGGCAGCGGCGTCACGATCGCCGTGCGACAAGCCGATGGCCACTTGCTCGGTTTCGGGAAGCTGATGCGCGACCGTACCGACCTGCGCACCCAGGTCGAGACGCTGAAGAACCGGCTGCAGGTCGAGGTCGAAGGGCGGGAGCAGCGCGAGCTGGAACTTGCCACGTTGGCCCATGAGCTGCGCAACCCGTTGGCCCCGCTGCGCACAGCCACAACCGTCCTGCAGCGGTTGGCGGCCGACGACGCCCGCTTGCAGGGCCCGGTCAACATCATCGAGCGCCAGGTGGCCGCGTTACAACGCCTGATCGACGACATGATGGACTCCGCGCAGCTCAAGGCCGGCAAGATGCGTCTGCTGGTGCAACGCGCCAGCCTGCAGCAGGAACTGCTCACCGCCCTCACAGTGGTAGAGGCCAAGGCGCGAGCGAAAGGTGTGGAGCTGCGCCCGATCCTGCCCGACGTCTCCATCGGCATCGACATCGACCTCGACCGGTTTCAGCAGATCGTCGTCAACCTGCTGAACAACTCGATCAAGTTCACGCCGCGCGGTGGCATGGTCTGGCTCAAGGCCAGCGCTGACAGCGGCCATGCCATGGTGCGGGTCGAAGACACCGGCAGCGGCATCGCACCGGATCTGCAGCCGCGCATGTTCGAGCTCTTCACCCAGGGAGACAACACACCGTCGGGCCGTGACGGCGGGCTGGGCCTCGGCCTCGCACTGGTGAAAGACCTGGTGGCGCTGCACAACGGCACGGTGGCGGTGCGTAGTGAAGGCGTCGGCAAAGGCAGCGAATTCACCGTGCGCCTGCCGCTGGTGCAAGGCAGCGTGGGCGATGCCGGCTGAAGCGTTCAGGACAGGCTACGCAGCGACCATTTCGGCCTGCGCCGTTTCATGCACGACCGAGGTTCGCCACAGTCTGACCAACCTTGCCAGCTCGGCCGCGTCGCGGGGTCGGCACACCACTTCGTCGAAGGCGGCCGCCGTCGCCGAGGAGGTGTTCGCCGGATCAGCGGTCAGGCACACCAGCCGCTGTGGCTTGGCCAGCAACGGCCGGATGGCCGTGGCCAACAAGCTGCAGCCGGGGCCGGGAATGTCACCGTCAACCAACGTCAGGTGCGGCCGGAAGCCGGCCCACTGCCGTGCCTGCGAAGCGCCTTCGGCATGGCAGCCTGCCGCTCGCAGCCAGCGCAGCACCTGCGCAGACAGCTGCGCATCTGCTGTGACGAACACGACACGGAACGGCTGGGCGGGCATCGGAATACCGGATGTCAAAATGGGAAATAATTCCACCCATTCTGCCGACTGCAAAGCCCTATGGCAATCCCGGCGGTTCTGGCAGCAACGCGCGACCACTGGCCAAGGAGTACCGAATGTCAAGGCAGCCCCTCATCGCTATCAGCGCAGCGTGTCTGCTCGTCTCGTTTGCCGCGTGGGCGGACCCGGGCAAGGACGAAAGCGGCCACGGCCGTGGCAAGCGCGAATACAAGGAAGAGTTCCGGGACGGCAACTGCAAGGTCGAGCGCAAGTGGGAGAAGGATGGTGAGTACAAGGAGGAGCGCAAGTGCAAGGACGGCGGCCGTGCCGTGGCAGCCCATCCCTCGTACTTCCATCAGCACGGCTATACGCGGGTCCCGAACGGACACCTGCCGCCTCCGGGTGAATGCCGCATCTGGTATCCGGACCGGCCGGCCGGGCATCAGCCGCCGCCGTTCAAGTGCGGTGCAGGCCATGGCCGGGTGGAACCCGGTGGCTGGCTGATCACGCCGGGACCGCAACCTCGCGAGGTGGAAGTCTCGGTGTATGACCCTCGCCGACCTGGCATCGTGGTCGACGTGGGCATCTTCGACGCACGCACCGGGTCGATGATCCGTATCGTCGGCGCGAAGTAGTCTAGGTTGCGGGCAGAGATGCGCGCCGCGCTGGGCGCGACGGTTGCTCTGCGCGGGTATGCAGCCCCCTGCCCCCGCGTCATGGCATGACCTGGATGCGGTACTGACCGCCTCGGCTCGCCGCGCCATGGAAACCTGCGTGGCCCGGGGCGTCATTTTCCTGTTCGACTACGACGGCCCGGTCGTTCAGGCACGGCTTTCCGCTCCATTGCTCGAATGTCTGCAGGAACTGCCGAGTCAGTTTGCTCGCCAGGCAGACGACGGTTATGTGTTCCTGTCGGCGACGGTGGTATGGCAGCCGGCGGGAGCCGTGCTGCGGGCCCAGTTGTCCGGAAACTGTGTCGACGCCGCTGCGGTGCTGTCGCCACAGGCCCTGCGCCGGCTGCCCTGCGTGGAATGGGATCCAGTGGACATGACCCGCGGCCCGCTGCGAGCAACAGGCCACATCGGCGGAGGCCGCTTGCTGCTGCTCAGCGTGCCAATGGAGGGGTCGGTCTGCCATCTCGAGGCCCGGCTCGAATCGCAGGTGCTCTCGCCTCGGCCGGCTGTCGTTGACGCGCAAGGCGCGGTCGCCTGGCTGATCGCTGAACCACCCTACGTCTTTGACTCATTGACGCGCCGGCTTCAGCGCCTGGGCTGGCGCACTCGGGCATTGGCCAGTTGTGCCGAAGCCCGGCAGTGCCTCGCTGCGGGCGAAGAGTCGCCGGCCTTGGTGATGGGTGTCGAGCCGTACCAGGTGCGCATCGAGGAGTTCCAGGCGCTGGCTCGCTCGGTCGATGAGCGCTGCCAGCTGGTGTTTGCCACGCCACAGGCGAGGGCCGCGGGCCGGCGCGCCTTCGCAGCCCCGCGTGTGCAGGTGGTCGTGCCGCCGCTGAGTGCGCGCGAGCTGTTGGATCTGACGCAAGGTGTGCCCGACGCGCGCAAGCAGCGTTCGATGCGCAGGTCCTCAAGCGCCGTAGGATTCAATGACCGCCGCCGCGTGCTGGTGGTCGACGACAACCCGGTGAACCAGATCATTGCCCGCGAGATGGTGCACCTTCACGGCTTCGAGGCCGTGCTGGCCGACAACGGCTTCGACGCGCAGGCGGCATGCGAGCAGGCCGCCCCGCATGCGGTCCTGCTGGACCTGCACATGCCGGGCATGCACGGTTTCGAAGTCACCAGGCGGCTGCGTGCGCTCCAGCAAGCGGGAAAGTTGCCCCACTTGCGATCATCGCGGCCACCGCCGGCACCGCTACGGAAGCGGAGTGTCGGCAGGCGGGGTTGGACGCTCGCATCGGCAAGCCGATCGACTTCGACGCCTTGGGTCGGTTGTTGAACGACCTCGTTCGCGAGGCTGACTCCTGGTAACCGTTCAGACGCCGCTCGACAAGAGCACACGGCGCGCTGCGCAACGGCACCAACGCGAACTTGCTGCACCGTGGGAAACGAACTGACCCCGTTGACCAGCGCATCTCTGCGGTGCATGACGATTGGGCGTGCTTTCGGACGACTCGCCCCCAGTCCCGGGCGAGGCTCTGATGCCGCCCTTGCATGAAGCGAAATCCCGGGGCCGCTGAATCAGCGCCTCACCGCGCCAGGGCCGCGACCTCTGCCGCGCTCAGCGCGCCCGCATGGACACGGAAGTCCTGGATGCGCCCATCGAACGATGGATGTGCCCAGTTGCGCCCGAGGAAGGTCACCTGGTCGCCGACCTGGCGCGGCGAGAGCAGGATGTCGTCCGACTTCCCCACCTCGGTGCCGTCGACATAAAGCCGTGCGGTGTTGCCGCGCAGCGTGACCGCCACATGGACCCAGCGGCGAATCGGCATGGCCCAGGGCGCCTCGACGATCTGCGTGTCGTTGTGCGTCACGCCGTGGATCCCGAAACACAGCACGCCCGAGCCGCCCCGGGGCATGAGGAACATGGCGGAGAACCCATCATTCCCGGCGAAGAACATGGAGGTGTGCCAGCGCAGCGAATTCGCGTAGGCCCACAAGGACACACTGAAGTCGTCCAGGTCGCTGAAGATCCCCGCCGGCAACTGCAGGCCGGCCTTCTTGCCGTCGAACACGATGGCCTTGTCGCCCCGGCGCCCCTCACCCCAGGTGGCACCGTCCAGCAGCGCGCCCTCGACGACAGTCCACTTGCCGTCGGGAGCTTGAAGCATGCCCGTGGTGCCCGTGCCGTTCACGCCGTTCAGCGGCATGGCGTAGCGCGCCTCGCCGGGAACGGCGATTCGAGCCACATTCGAGCCGGCGGCGGCACCGATGCCTTGGGCGGTGACCTGGTAGTACCAGACGCCGTTGGGCGGCGTGTCGCTGTAGGTAAGCAGCTCGCTCGCCGACACCGTGCGCAGCAGGGTGAAGGGGCCGTTGGCCCGGTCGCTGCGCTTGACCGCGTAGGACGTGGCGCCGACGCTGCCCCACCACGACAGCACGACGCGGTTGCCGCGCAGATGGGCCGTGAGGCCCGACGCCGGCTTCATCGGCCCGGCATACACACGGCGATGGATCAGCGTCGGCCACCAAACGTCGTCGCTGCTGCCGCCATACTTCGGCTCGCACTGCACCACCATGCGCGCGACGTTCGGCGCCGCCAGCCCCATGCGGTTCACATAGTGGTTGTAGATCGGCTCCCAGGCGTTGCGGCCGTGCTGGAACGACTGGTTCACCTCGGTCCACAGGGCCGTGTGGGGCTCCGACGTATTGTGTTGGCGCGCAAACGGCATCGGGTAGGTCTTGCCGTTCTCGTCCAGCAGGTTGGAGCGCGCCACGTACTCGGCGGCTGCCAGGAAGCGGTTGTTGTACAGCCCGTAGAGATCGTCGCCCTGGTTCCAGGCCATCTCCAGCAGGTCGCCCCCCAGCGACATGCCAAGCGTCGCATGGCCCTGGTCCCGGCCGCTCTCCTGCCACTGCCCGAAATGGCCTGGGTGCATGAAGTACACGCCGTGCACGATGGAGCCATTGCCGAACATCTTCAGCTTGCCGCGGTTGTTGGCAGCGTAGTAGTCGCAGGCCAGGCGATAGAGGTCGGGCTTGTCGCAGAACACGCCGATTGCGAGGGCGCCGCACAGTGATGCCATGTCCCAGTTGGCATGGGACCGCAGCGGCGCGTCTTTGAGGCGGGCTTGCGAGATGCCGGCGAAGACGTTGAGCAGCATGTCCTGGAAGCGCTTCAGGCTCGCCGGCGCCCAGCCGGGGTAGGTGCGCAGGATCTCGCCGACTTGTGCGAACTGGTGGCCCTGGATGCCGGCCATGATGATGAAGGTGTGGTCGTCATGGGCGGTCGATCCCGGAGGAACCGTCCCGACCTCCTTCAGGGTGTTCGCCCAGGCGTCGAGGAACTCGACCGCCTTGTCGGCATAGCGGTTGTCCTGCGGGTCGGACAGCTTCCAGCGCAGTACCAGGGTCCAGGCGTGCTGGATGTCGCGGTACAGCGCGTACTTGGTACTGTCGGCCCGGTACACGGCGGGCTTCGGACTGGGCTTGGCGTCCAAGGAGGCTTTGGGCTCAGCGCACAGCTTGTTCCACCAGCCCTTCCACGGCTCCTGGCCGGCCTTGATGTGCGCGCGGATGCGGGTGGCGTCGGCTTCGGTGAGCAGCAGCCCCGGATGACGGAAGACGCCGGTCTCCGAGGCGGGGGCGGACGAGGACCGGCTTTCCTTTCCCAGCACTGACAGTTCGGACGGGTCAATGTCGTCCGAACCAGCGCCGCATCCGGGCAGCAGCGGGAACATCGGCAACAGACCCAGGCCCAGGGAGAGCGAGCGCCGTGCCTGATCGGGCAGTGGGTCGTTCACCTGGTCTTGGTTGGCGGCTCGTGCGAATTTCTTTGACTCGTTCACTTCAGGGCACTCGAGTTTTGATGCCGCACGGTAGCCCCGCCTGCCACAGAAGTCGCGACCGAGTTGTCACGGAGACATCACGGCGTGCGGGATGGCCGCCTTTCAACAAACCGTTACCAGGCCAGCGAGCGGATGGTTCTTGGTGCGCCGACGGATCAGCTTCGCCTTCTTCCTTCGCATCGAGTGAGTCCCGCAGTCTGCGCGGCCCACTCCAAGTTCATCGACCCAATGCCCGAGGACGCGGGCAAAGCACGCAAGCGCGTCACACGAGCCGTTGGCGTGAACCGGGAGGAGAAGCCCAGCGGCCCTATGTTGCGCTACTGAACCTGCGCCGTACCGCCGGGACTGGCGGCGATGTCTCGTCTACGCTGCATCGCACGCTTGAATGCCGTCACGGCAGCACTTGCGGCGAAGCCCAGGCTCCAGAGGAGAAAGGCCAACGCAAACGCCATCGCCGTCTGGCGCAGGTCTCGAACGACCTCAAGGCTCGACCACCTCAGCATCTGAGCCTCGTGCGCATAGCCGTACCACGCTGCGGTGCCGCACACCAAGCCGACGAGCGCTAGCCCGCCGGCAAGGCGCAGCATCGCACCAGGCCTCACGTAGAGCCGCTGGTTGAGGTGTTCGTTGTCGATCTTCTCGCCCAGCGCACTTCGTCTCAGCAGGTCGCGCGTGTCGGGCGCAACGACATCGCCGAGCGTACGGCTCAGGATCATTGCCGACAGCTGCGGCATGCGCGTGAGGCCCGGGTACACCCGGATCACGCGCCCGCTGGCCGTGTGCAGCCGAAACCATCCGCGCGGCTGAGAGGTGTGATCGACCCTGACGATCTGCGTCCAATCGGGGGATGCCCACCAGCCGAAGACGCCACGCTGACGCACCCCCAGTTCGTCGGCAGTGACCTTGGTGATGAGGTAGAGCCAGACCATCACCACCGAAAGTGCCGTCAGTGCGCCCAGCAACAGCCCCGTTTTTTCTAAAGCTGCTGGCCCCGACCGATGCACCGTCCAGAGGATGCCGCCGAAGAACGTGCTCCACGCGCCGCCGATGAAGCCATAGAGGGCGTTGTAGCGGCATTCAACAGTCACCCCACCTGCTTGAAGCGGGGCCCGCAGTTCACACCGCAATAGCCACACCTGGTGCACGAAGGTCAGAACGGCCGGAACCAACAGGCAGGCGATCAGAAAGAAGATGACTTTCACGGTTTTGTTGGGATCGTGTCGCGCACACGGTCGCTCAAGCGATTGGGTAGCGATGACCGGGCCACCCAGTCTGGCGCACCGCCACGTCGCCAGTCTCGGCGACTGCTGATGGGATGTCGGTTCAGCGAGGAGGCGCCCTGTGGTGCGCGGCAGCGTGTGAGGCTTCCAGTTCTTCAAACACCGACAGCCCGACCTCGCTGACCGTCAGCTTGTCCGGTGTACCGAAGGTGGACAGCAGGTTGTCCTGAGCCGGCTCTGCCTTCGGACGCGCCACCGCCGCGAGCCGCGTACGCAACTCGGCGAGGCCGGCCTGCGACCAGTCGTCGGTCAGCGCCTCCAGCTGAGCCAGCGCCCGTGCGATCAGAGGATCGGGCAAGGCCCAGACGGCCGCGTCACCACGCCGACGCAGCACCCGTTCCACCAGGGCAAGGTGAGGCAGGATGCCGCGCGCACGTGGATGCTGGCCGAGCAGGCTGGCGAGCTCGCCTTGCATCAACATCAGCAGGGGACCTGGCAACGCGGTGTGTGGCTGTCTCAAAGTCGCCGCCCCACTGGCCTGCCTGGACTCGGCGGTCCGGGCTGCTCCGCTGCCGCGGGTGGGAAACCAGCGCCGCAGCCAGCACAGCAGGTGCCGCGTCACCCGCCCCACCGGCCGCGGCCCGTCCTTTGCACTGCGAAGCCAATTCCGGCCCGAAGGCTTGCGCGCCGCAAGCCAAGCTGTTCGAACGCCACGCTCTGCGATTTCAGTGCTCATCCGCTACGACCAAATCTCTGTCTTCTGGGCAGTCTAGGCAGCCCTCCCTTCGCAAGACATGACGGTGGACCGCCGAACTCGCGACGGCCGGCCGGCACGAGCGCGCCGCCGGCGCTGCCACCACAAATTTCACGTCCGCCGCGCGGTGGATCCATGACCCCGCGCCCCTACTTGTAGTTGAAGCACTACAAGTGGATCCATCAAATACGGCGCGATATTGCCCACGTTCGTGAAAAGTTCCCCGACATCAACACTTGTTGAACAACTACATGCATGTAGAGTAATCACTACATACTGTTTCACACATGGCAAGGAGTTCGGATGTCCGTCTGCGGCCCCGATGTACAAGACCAGTCCGTGCCTCAGCCCGCCCCATGGGATCGCAAGGCCGTGCCGGCGCAGGACTGCACCTACCAGTTCGGCCGCTGCGAGATCAGCTTGGCGCGCCGCGAGATCACGGTGGGTGGCCAGCCCCGGGCACTGCAGCCGCAGCCGTTCGACGTACTGGTCTATCTCATCGAGCACCGGGAACGGGTGGTGCGCACCGATGAACTGCTCGATCGGCTCTGGTCCGACGCCGTCGTGGAGATCGACACGGTGTCGACCGCCCTGTCGCGCATCCGCAGGGCCATCGCTGACAGCAGCGACACCAAGGCGATCCTGACCCACCACCGCGTGGGCTACCGGTTCGTAGCCCCGGTGCTTCGCGTTGACGGCCAGTCGGTGCGCCGGCCATGACGACCGCATATCGCATCAGTCGCTGGGTGGAATTGCCCAGCTCATTCAAGGGGATCCGGTTCCGCAAGGCGCTGACCGCCATGTCGGTCGGCGCCGTCGACGCGCAGTGGATGAGCACCCATGCGCACCTGTCACCACAGGAACAGTCCGCACTGCTGAAGCAGTTGCGGCACGAAGGCGTACTGGCCGAGGTGGCGCAGCCACTGGCGGGCGTGCGTGCCGAGCCCTTCTTCGTCCAGCAACGGCCTCGCCCTCTACGTCGCCGCGGGCTCCTCGCAGACGTGGAGGCCTGGCTACTCGCCGGAGAACCGGCCGCACGGGCGCGCCGGCCCTCATGACCTGATGACTCGGCACAGGCGCACAGCCTGTGCAAACAGGTACCCAACCCAAGCAAGGAACCCCATGAACGTACATCGAAAGACTCGTATCGCAGCGGCAGTCGCCGCGCTCGCCGCGGCCCTGCCGGCGGTCGCCGCGGAAGAAGCTGCGACGCAGCCCACCGAGCTGCACCGCGTGATCGTCACTGGATCGAACATCAAGCGCATCGACGTCGAGACCTCCGATCCCGTGACCATCATCCGCCGCTCGGACATCGAACGTTCCGGCGCCTCGACGGTGGTGGACCTGCTGAAGTCGCTGCCCTGGACCACGGAGTCCCTGAGCGACAAGGACAGCGTCAACAGGTTTGCCAGCGGCGCATCTTCCACCTCACTGCGCCACATGGGAGCGCAATCGACGCTGGTGCTGCTCAACGGCCGCCGCCTCGCGCCGTTTGCGCTGGTGGACTTCAAGGACTACTTCACCAACCTCGACGCGCTGCCGCTGAATGCCATCGAGCGGATCGAGATCCTGAAGAACGGCGCCTCGGCCATCTACGGCTCGGACGCCGTGGCCGGCGTGATCAACGTGATCACCCGCGAGGACTACCAGGGCTTCGAATTCGGCGCCAACACGCAGAAGTCGTTGAACAGCCGCTCCTTCGGAGAAACCGGCATCCATGCCACGGCCGGCGTGGGCAACATGCAGGCTGACGGCTTCAACCTGACCGCGTCGCTGGAGCACTACCACCGCGAACGGGTCATGTGGCGCGACGTGATGGACGATGCTCCGAAGAGTTGGCGTGAGCGGCTCCCCTCGGCGCAAGACCAGCTTTCGATCTACAGCTCGCCGGGCAACCTGAGCCGGTTCGACCGCAGCGACTGGCATGCGGTGGCCGGTTGCGATGCCAACTCGCTGAGCGACGGCCTGTGCTGGTATGACCGGTACAAGGACATGGAAGTCCAGCCGGCGGCCGACCGCACGAGCCTGCTGGTGTCGTTCAAGGCCGCCCTCACACCGGATGTCACCGCCTTCGGGGAGTTCATCGGCACCCGCACGAAGACGAGCTATCGGCTCGACCGGCTGACCTACGGCAGCGCAGACTCAGCGGTGGTCTGGGTCAACTCCACCACGACCGAGCTGCAAGCCTTCCACTCCTTCGCGCTGCCGGCCACCCACCCGCTGAACGACATGGGCGAGGACGCTGTCCTCGCTTACCGCTTCGCCGACGTCAACCCGCAGCAGAACACCAGGAGCCAGAACTACCGCCTGATCACCGGCCTGCGCGGCAACACCAACGGCTACGACTGGGAAACGGCCCTGACCTTTGCGCGCTCGACCACCGCTCAGATGCGGCATGGCAGCGAATTCAGCCGCAACGGCTTCAGCCGGATGATCGGCGGCACCACCGACCTGAGCGATCCGGCTTCGCCCGTCGACCCCGACTTCTTCAACCAGCCGGGCGGCTATCGCATCGGCCAGCAGAACAGCCCCGAAGTGCTGAACGCCCTGTTTCCGCGGCTGGGCTCCCGAGGCAAGCTCACCCAGGCCACGGTCGACGGCAAGATTTCCGGGCAGCTGGGTGACCTCCCGGCCGGCCCGGTCAGCTTCGCGACCGGCTACGACCTGCGCCACGAACGGTCGGTCATCACGCCCACCGACAACGTGTCGAGCGGTGACATCGTGGGCTACGTTGCAGGCCAGACCGACGGCGCCCGCACGTATGGCGCGGTGTTCGGCGAAATCATCGTGCCCGTGACGCAGAAGCTGGAAAGCCAGTTGGCCGCACGCGTGGACAAGTTCCCGGGCTTCGGCGCGCACCTGTCGCCGAAGGTCGGCCTGCGTTTCCAGCCCACCAAGGACCTGCTGCTGCGTGCCACCGCCGAGAGCGGGTTCCGCGCTCCCAACCTGACCGAGGCAGCGCCCTCCACTCAAGTGGCGTTCTCGGGTACCACCGACCCGCTGCGCTGCCCCGGCGCACAAGCCTACGCAAACGACCTGCGAGCAGAGGCGGACAGCCTGCCGGCGTCCGACCCCCGCAGGGGCGAGTTGCGTGCCACCGCCGACCAGGCGGTCACCAATGAATGTTCCGCCGCGGTGGCCGAAACGATCAAGCACAACCCGGCCCTGAAGCCGGAGGTGTCGCGCGGCTACTCGCTCGGCCTGCTGTTCGAGCCGCTGCAGGACATGAGCGTCAGCCTGGACTACTGGAGCCTGCAGCGCAAGAACGAGATCGGACTTCGCAGCACCTCGGAAGTCGTGGGCGAGACCGGCGCGCTGCCCCCCGGCACCTCGGTCAACCGTGCGCCGCTGGACAATGATCCGACGTTCACCTCGGCGCAGCTGCAGCAGCAGTACGGCATCACCGCCGGCTCGCTGATCGGCGTGACGCGGCAGTTCGAGAACACGACGCGCACCCGCACCGACGGTATCGACATCGGCGCGAAGACGCGCTTCGGCACCCCGGTCGGCAGCCTGGAGCTGAACCTGCTCGGGACCTGGCTGAACCGCTTCCAGCGCTACAGCACCGCCACGGGTGGCTACGGCGACAACCTGGCGGGGCACTACGGCTACTCGCGCTGGAGCGCGAACCTGAGCGCCGCCCTGACCACGGGCGCCTTTGTCAACGGTGTGAAGCTGACCTACCGCAGCAGCACCAAACTACAAGACGACTCCTCCGATGCCGTGTGGTCCACACAGGGTTGCGCTGACAACTTCGGCCTGGCAGCCAGCCAGTGCCGCGTGGGCTCCTACGTTCGAACCGACTACTTCGTCGCGTACAGCGGTATTCGCAACGTGACGCTCGGCGCCTACGTCAGCAACCTGTTCAACCGCACCACGCCGTTCGATCGCAAGGCGTTCTACTACGCTGGCGAGCAGACGCCTGCAGTCGAGGACGTCAAGGGGCGCACGCTGCGCCTGGCACTGGACTACAAGTTCTTCTGACGAGCAGCCGGCGGGCCGATGTCCTGAGATCGGCCCGCCGCTTCCCGATCCACCAGAGCCAACATGGGTTCAATGCGTTTCCCCAACCTGTCGCGCACGCTGTATTGCGCGCTGCTTCTGAGCGCCGGCGACCTGCAGGCGGCCGCCGCGCAGCCCGATCCTTCGACGGACCCCCGGTTCGCGGAGGCCGCTGAACGTGCCCGCCTCGAGGGCGACAAGGTCTTCCAGCGGATCCTGATCAATGGGCAGTTGCCCAAGCGGGCCGCGCCGGCCGCCGCTGACCCGGCTCCTGCGGCTGCGAATACGCCCCCCGCCCCAGCAAAGCGGGCCGCCACGCCTCCCCCAAACAAGGCGGCCTCTGCGGCCACGCCACGCCCGCAGACCGGGCATGCGGAAAGCCCCCTGCGAAATGCCGGCACCCCGGCCCCCTTGGCAGTCCAGACGCCTGCGACGCCGCCCACACTTGCGGCTTCGGCTGCGCCGCCGTCGTCACCTGCGTCGGCCCAGGCTCCCGCAGTACCGTCCGACGGGCGACGGCCGCTTGCAGCCGAGACGCGCAGCGACACGCAGGATCGCCCCACGGCCGCCGCATCCCAGGCAGTCGAGCCCGAGCAGGATCAACCGCTGATCCTGCTGCACCAGGTCGACCCGGACTTCCCTGCCGCCATCGTGCGGCGCCAGAAGAAGGGGGTCGTGACGTTGCGCTTCGAGGTCCAGGTCGACGGGAGCGTGAACCAGCCAGAGGTGATCAGAAGCAGCAACCCGCGGCTGAACCCGGCGGCGCTCGCGGCGGTGGCTCAATGGAAGTTCGAGCCCTTGTCGCGGCCGCAGTCCGCCTCGGCTGAACTGGCTTTCGACCTGCATCAATCGTTCGACCAGTGAGGAGCGCAAGGGCGTGAGTCGCATTCAAGTCGCACCTTTCCCGCTGGTTGGCGGCCGGGGCATGAATGCGCACGAAATCAGCGAAGGCTGCGCCAGGCTCGCCGAATCAACGCTCAAGTGGTCGCCGGCCGGCGCTACCACATCCGTAGGCTCGACGGACTTCTGAGCAGCGCAGGGAGCGGCACCACAAGCATCCATCCCTTCGCATGGAGACCCTTGGTCACGGGACGGCCGGGCTAGAGGGGGCCCTACGCCTCTGCGACCCGCCACCGCCCCCCGGATTTCCAGTCATCGCCCAGGAACCACTGACATCGTCTCCATGGCGGAGCCCCGCTACATGGCTAGCTGTGCACCGTGGATCTGAGCTCACCGCTGCAGCCGACGCAGCAGTGCACGACGCCACAGAAGAGGTGAGGACTGCGTCGTCGTGTACCACCGCTTGCCGGCTCACGCCGCGGCGAGGCGGAACACCGCCACCGCATCGACCAGGCGCTGCGCCTGTGTCTTGAGGCTTTCCGCCGCGGCGGCAGACTCTTCGACCAGGGCTGCGTTCTGCTGTGTGTTGCGGTCCATCTGCGTGATCGCGGCACCGACCTGGACGACGCCGTCGCTCTGTTCGCCGCTGGCCGTGCTGATCTCTCCCATGATGTGCGTGACGTGCTCGATCGCCGTCGCCACCTCCTGCATCGTCGTGCCGGCCTGGCTCACCAGCGTGACGCCGTGCTCCACGCGCCCGGCGCTGGCGGCGATCAGCGACTTGATCTCCTTGGCGGCTTCGGCGCAACGCTGCGCGAGGCTGCGCACTTCGCCGGCCACCACCGCGAAGCCGCGGCCTTGTTCACCCGCGCGGGCCGCCTCCACGGCAGCGTTGAGCGCGAGGATGTTGGTCTGGAATGCGATGCCGTCGATCACGCCGATGATGTTGACGATCTTCTTCGAAGCGTCGTCGATGCCGCGCATCGTGTCGACCACCTGCGCGACGACTTCGCCGCCGCGTTGCGCCACTTCGCTGGCGCCGTGCGCGAGGCGGTCGGCCTGAGACGCGTTGTCGGCATTGCTCTTCACCGTCCCGCCCAGCTGCTCCATCGACGCGGCCGTCTGCTGCAGCGCCGAGGCCTGCTGCTCCGTGCGGGAGGATAGGTCCTGGTTGCCCTGCGCGATCTGTGCACTGGCCGTGGCTACGCCTTCGGCGTTGCCGCGCACCGTGGCGACGATGGTGCACAGGTTCACCTGCATGTCGCGCAGCGCCGTCAGAAGCTCGGCCGGTTCGTCGCGGCCTTCGATGTGGATGCGCGAGCCGAGATCGCCGCCGGCCACGCGGCGTGCCACTTCGGTGGCCTCTCGCGTGGGCCGCACGACACTGCGCGTGATGCGCCACGCGAGCAAGACTCCCAATGCCAGCGAGATGCTCGCGCTCGCCAGCATCTCGATCCAGGCCTGGTCGTACGACGCCTGTGCCTCGACCTCGGCCCGCCCGGCGATCTCGTAGTTGTAGTGGTCGGCAGTCTGCAACGCAATGCGCACGGCGTCCGCGGCCGCTGCGCTTTCAACAAGGAGCGAAGCCCGTTCTGACTCGTCAGACAGGTCGACCAGCCTGCGGTTCAGCGCCAGGTAGGCGGCGGCCTTGACGGCCAACGTTTCCATGTTGGCCTTGTCCTTGTCGTCGGTGAGCAAGGTCTCCACGTACAAGCCGGTGGCCTTGCGGTAGGCCGCCAGCGCTTCGTCGAAGCGTTCCTGTTGGCGGCGTCTGCCGTCGGCGCTGCGCTCCAGCACCAGCTGCAGCTCGCTGCGCTGCATGGCGTCGAAGGCGCGCGTGGCATTCGCCAGCGCTTCGAGCGACGGCAGCGTGTTGAGCTGCACGTACTCGTAGTCCGTCTTCATGGACCGCATCTGCCATACGGCGATCGCGGCCATCGCCACCGTCAGCAGCAGCAAGCGGGAGAAGCCGGCCCGAGCCGTGTGCCGATGCGCAGGTTTCTGAGGTTCATGGCGCCCTACCCTTTCTGAACTTGTGTGCGTTCTGAAAGCAGATATCGGCCGGAATTCAGGTGCCCTTGAGGGGCTGGATTCGTGATGCACGTCGCAGATGGCCCCAGGTTGGCCGCAATACGAGGCCAGACCAAAGTGAGAACCGACATAGTTCTCAAGCTGCAAGACCTTCCGCCTTCCACATGAGCCGGTAAGACGCCTCATTACCGGGATGATTGGTGACCGGTGTGTGCGACGACGCGAACAGCGCCGACAATCCGAGCTGTGTTCGATGATGCGCTCCATGTGACTCAGTCTCTGTCGCGACCACGTCACCGGCCGGCCGCAGCGCGTTCTCACAGCTGCTACCTTGAGCGACTGGGCCCCCCACTCCAAACGCCGGGCTTTGCCGAAGCCCCGTATGGGCCGCCGTGGCATCCGCTTGGCGCAGGCCGACGCCCCCCCAAAAAAGGCCAACAACAACCTCGCGGAGGTACAGAATGTCCACCAGGGAGCCGTAGCGATCATGGGGGACGGACATGCTTGCGTGCTCTTATCCTGAGGCTGAGTGGGTTCAGCGGTTCGCTGTAGAGCTTTGCACGTTGCAACATCAGGTCTCGTGGGCCGACGCGACGGCGAAGGGCTTCGATCTCTGGCCAAGGTACGGCATCTTCATCCCGGAGCCTGTGGCGCATTGGTTGGTGCACGACGAGGCTGAACCTGAGCGCCGATGAGCCTGGACCGCAGGATCCGTCATGATGGCCACCGATCCAGGCCCATGCAGACTCCCATACAAGACCTGCCACTCGCCAGCGCAGGCTGGAATGGCCGCAGGCTGGAACTTCCGCCGTTCGCGGGACTACGGCGCGATCCTCATCGATCCGCCGCGTGCTCCTCCCAGTTGAAGGCGTCCACATCGGCCACACACTGCTCCAGCCCTTGCAGCAGCGGGTCCTTTGGCAGGTCGCGCCCGATGAAGACCATCCTGCTCTCGCGCGGCTCGCCGTCCTTCCAGGCAGCGCCCTCATCGGCGCCCATCAGCATGTGCACGCCCCGGAACACGATGCGCCGGTCGTGCCCAAGCGTGGAGCAGGCCCTTGTAGCGCATCAACTTCGGCCCGTAGATCTGCAAGATGTCGCCCGGGAACCCTTCCACCTTTTCCAGCGCCAGCCCCCGTGATTCGCGGAACACGAAGGACGTGACGTCGTCGTCATGCGTGTGCTCGACATCGGACAGGAAGTCGGGCTCGATCAGGATGGCGTTCAAGTTGAAGCCGCGGATGTTCGGCGGATCGTCGATCGATGCCAGCCCATGCTGGGCCTCGCCAATCTTGGCGCGAGGGTTCATCTTCGCCAGCCGTCGGCGCAGCGTGTCGACCTCGCCCGCGCCAGCCACGTCGGTCTTCGTGATCAGGATGCGGTCTGCGAAGCCCACTTGCTCCTCACTGGGAGGCATGGTGGCCGTTGCGTGGGCGACCGCCTGGCCCCACGAGCTCGCAGCGTGCATGCCGGTCAACACCAGCATGAGGCCCATCCATCCGTTGCAGCAGCGCCGGCTGAACTTGCCCGCTGGAGCGCTCGGCTCTACCGTCCGGTGGACCCCCGCGACGAGGGAGTCGGGGGCTCGGGCCACGACAACAAGACCGGGTGACAGCCGTTGGCGAGGTCCGGCCGTCGGTCGCGGTGGGCGGCGGCGAGGGGCAATGGCTGCGTTTCAGCGAAACCATCTGGGGGCAATCGCCTGGCGGATTCTGGGACGTCGCACGACGCATCATCCAGCGTCGACCACATGCGCGCATCGACCGCCGCGCGTGCCAGCACCGGTCTGCCTGCGGCCACCGACCGCAGTTCCTGGCGCAGCGAGCGCGCTTCGTCGCGCGAAGCAGTCAGGTCCTGCTGCAGCTGTTCGATTTGCCGCTTGGCCTGGCCGAGTTGACGCTGGCTCAGCTGTTGCAACTGCACGTGCCGTTGCCTGTCAGCGGCCAGACGACGGCGTTGGAAGAAGTGCTGGACCGCCCACTCGAGCAGGAGCGTCGCGCAAAGTCCCAGCGCGACAAGTGCCGTCGTCATGCCAGTTGCAATCATGCTGACCTCCTTGACAAGGAGGTCAACTCATCGGCAGCGATCGGCAGCTCCCACGTGGTGGACAACGCCTCAGCAGGCTCCCACTCGGCTCGACGCAAATGCGCCTGTTTCAGGGCGTGCGCGACAGCCTGAAGACCATCCGTGCTGGGTGGCTCGAACGGCGCGCTGCCGGCAAAGCACGAGCTCTCCTGCGCGTCCTGGTGGTGCTCGATGGAGGTGAGTTGAGACAACATGACCTGGTCCCCCGTGGCTGCGTACCGCTGCAACCATGGAAGGCACTGTAGCCAGCTCGAGTGGCAGGCAGGGATGACGAATCTCACGCCCTGTCCCCGCCCACCCTCAAACAAGGGATGCCAGGCACCTGGATGGGCGCACGGCGCGACCGATGACATCGCGCATCTCTTGCTGAGCCCTATCCGGCTTAGCCCTCACGCACGCCGACGACGCTGTAGGGAGTGACGGGTGAGCCCGCGCCCTCGGGAAAGTACCCGAGGCCGCCACCGATGTACTGGCCTGGTGAGTCGATGAGGTTGAACTGGAATGACACCGAGGCCTGGGCGCGATCGCCACCAAGAACGAAGCTGATCGTCGGGCCGAGAGCGCTGACGAAGACCACGCCGCTGACTGAGAGAGGCTCGGACCCGAGTACGTCGGGGATGAGCAACGAGCCGGTGAGTGGCTCGACGTATACCCAGACGCGCTCACCCGCGGAGGGCTGCAGTGATGACTGCTTGTCGATGGGAAGTGCTGCAGAAAACGCCAAGGTTCCGGAGAAGATGGAACCATCGAGCCCTTGCAGCGCAAGGGCATAGCTGACTGAGGCCATTTTTCGTCTCCCTGGTTCAGGCAGCGGACACTACTGCACTGCAGCATGCGCGCCCACCCCACACATGAGTCATGCGAGGCGGACAGTTGGCGTTGACAACAACAGCCACGACAGCTACCGCTCGCATGGAACGCACTTGCCATCCGAGCAGAGAGTGAAGGCCGTCGTCACTGGTGGCGAGGCCCCATATGCGCAGCGCCGGGCAATCGCCGCGGAGCGACCTGCGATGAGGCGGGGGAGTTGAGGGCAGCTGTAGGCGCCGGGACCTACCACATGCGTCGATGTATCGAGAAGAACTTTGACTCGATCGCCACCGCGAACGCAGAATGCTTGCAGGCCGGAGCGGCAGCGGCAACACCAAGGTGCAAGCCCCGCCCCCGGCCTCAGGGAGCGAACAATGCGAGTGATTGACGCCGACATCCGGCATGCGAACGCGCTGGTGATCGATCCAAACCCGACGTCGCGCAGCGTCCTGGCAGCCATGCTCCGCGAGGGCGGCCTCACCAACATCGTACAAATCAGCAAGGTCCTGGAGGCTCGCCGCACGCTCGAGTTCCGCAATTTCGACTTCGTGCTGTGTGAGTACCACTTCGAAGGCGAGTCGATGACGGGACAGGACCTGATGGCCGACCTTCGTCTCGCCCAACTGCTGCCGCTGTCAACCGTCGTGGTCATGATCTCCAGTGAGTCGGCGTACACCAAGGTGGCCGAGGCGGCGGAGGCCGCGCTCGATGCCTACCTCATCAAGCCGCACACCGAGCAGGCGCTGCTGGATCGCCTGATACAGGCCCGGGCCCGCAAGAAGGCGCTCAAGGATGTTTTCGTCAAGATCGAAGAGGAGGCGCTGGTCGAGGCCGCCGAACTGTGCCAAGTGCGCTTCGACACTCGAGGCCCGGCTTGGCTGCCCGCGGCCCGCATCGGCGCAGAGCTGTGGCTGCGGCTAGGCAAGCCGCACGCGGCCGAGGCGATGTTCTCAGCGATCCTCAAATGCGGTGCGCTGCCTTGGGCACAGCTCGGCATTGCACGGTCACAGTACGAATCCGGCAGCGTGCTGCAATCACGGCGAACGCTCGAAAGCCTGCTCAGCGAGCAGCCGGGTTACGCGGACGCTTACGACATCATGGGCAGAGTGCTGCTGGACCAAGGCGTTCCGCAACAAGCTCTGGACTCGTTGCGTCGCGCCTGCAGCATCACACCCGGCTGCGTCGCGCGCTTGGTCAAGTTCGGCCTGCTGGCTTTCTACTACGGAGAAGAGAAGGAGGCCGAGGAGGCGCTGCAACGCGCAGCGAGGCTTGGGCATAACTCGCGCACCTTCGACTACCAGGGGTTGGTGCTGCTGGCAGCGCTTCAGTTCGACCGACACGACGCGCGAGGATTGGCGCAAACGCTGGATACCATCACCAAGGCGAGCGAGCAACAAGGCGGCAGCGCACGGCTGCGGCGCTTCCATTCGGTCATCAGGATCTTCAAGCTGTTACTCGACCGATCGGTCCCGGAAGCCGTGCAGCTCACCCGCTCGTTGCTGCAGGAAATCCAAGCGCCCACCTTCGAATTCGAGGCCGCGACCAACCTGCTGATGATGCTCACGCGACTGCACTTCCACGAAGTCCGGCTCGATGACACCGAGCACTACCTCACCCTTCTGGCACGGCGTTTTGCCGTCTCGCATACAACGTGCGAGCTGCTGGCCAGGGCAACGCAAGGGCTGTCCGAGTTCGAGCAGGTCGTGCGGACCGAGTACGCGCAGACGGGTGCCACCGCCGAGGAGGCGGTATCGCACACGGTCGCGGGACGGCCACGACAGGCGGTGCTTGTGCTGCTCGAGGCCGCTGAGCTCTCGTTCAACTCCAAGCTGATCGACCTGGCACTGCACACCCTCGATCGACATCGCGCCGCCATAGAGGAAGGTGCAACGCTGCAGGCGCGGGCCCTTGAGTTGCACAGGCAGTACCGAAGCTATGGCACACAAGTTCAGCTGGCCAAAGCGGACGATCCCCGTCTGATGGGTGACGTGGCCAAGAACCAGGCTCCGCCGCCTGCGGCACAGTCGGCAACCTCAGCGCTCCCCGGGCCCCTGCGTGGTCGATGAGCCAGTGCCTCGCGGAGGGCCGAGCGAGCGCAAGCCTTGAACACGTGCGGCCGATCCTGGAGCGCCTCCCAAACGCGGGCTGCGTCAACCAACGGTGCGGCCTCCAGACGTTCAGACGCTCGGCCGCAGGTGTTCAGGGGCTGCGTACAGGTAGTACCCCTGTAGCCCGGCCACGAAGTCCTTTCGCGCCTCGATCGCCCGCTCGAACGCGGCATCGAAGCCGAAGCGGGAAACCGAAAACGACTTGCTGCGAAATGGCTTCACTCCTTCCGGCGTCTGGGCCTGCCAGAACAGGTACTCGACCTCTTCGCCGGCGGCATTGCGTTTCCGCTGGCACCGGAGGTAGACGCCCGGATAGCCTGATGAGTTGTTGCTGCGCAGGAGCTGGCTGTACTCGGCCTTGGTAAGGGGCCGCACTTCATGCGCGACACGATCGCGCCAGGCTTTAGCAGCCGCCAACGCCAGGTCGAGGCTCCCATAGCGGGCCGAGCTGAAGCTGCGCATGTGTTCCTCGCCGCGGCGCACCAGCGCGACACGCCACCCGGGGCTGGTCCCCGTCAGCGGGCGGATCCCGTACATCTCGTCAGGCTGCTTGCGATAAGCCATGAGTGATGCGGTTTGCGCTGTGCCGGACTACTGCTGGCGTTCGTCCCACTGCCAGATGGTCGCGCCGAAGTCGGTGCTGAAGGCGGGCATCGTCTCGCCCTGTGCGAAGCGGCGGCGACTGTCAGCCTTGGCGGGCGTGAACCAGAAGCCCTCGCGAGGACACGGTTGCCCGGCTTCGCAACGCAGGCGGTCCGTGGCCTTCCCGTCTTCCGATTCCGACAATGCGCGGTTCGCACGCGCCCAGGCCACCAGGTCCTTCGGGTAGTACAGGTACTGGTGCAGGCTCGAGTCGTCTTCGATGCCCAGCAGCAGCACCGCAGCGCCGGCTTCGAAAGCCCAATAACCGTAGTAGCCGCCCTGCTCGCCGGCTTCGTTGGCCTTGTGGCTGTCGTGCCAGCCCGTGCCGGCCAAGTCCTTGTACCAGCGCTTCAGGTAGCGATGCAGATCCTTGAGGGCTGCCTCATTGTCTGCACTGCTCAACGCATCCGCGAGCCCTTCATAGGGCTTGCTGCAGCGCAGGACTTCGGCTTCGTAGCGATTCTCGGGCCCGACGGCAAACGACATGAATTCTTCATACAGCCAGTCAGCCCCGCCATTGCCCTTGCCCCGTTCGCCGACGGCATCGAGCCCGTCCTGGAGCGCGGCGACGCGCGGCATCAGGTCGCGCCGGTGCAGCAGGAAGCACAGGCCAATCAGCTGCATGAGCTGGCAGTAGTCGTCGATGCTGTCGAGGTCGAACGCAGCCTCGTTGCGGTCATTGCGGTACTGCCACAAGACTTCTCCGTAGCGCTCAAAGGCCGCGACCGCTTGCTCGAGCTGGATGCGCAGGGGGTCGATGGGCTCGCCAGCCGTGTACTGGACAAACAGGCTGTCCAGCAGGTCGTCGCCCACGGTCCGCCGTGCGAGCACATGCTGGTGCATCTCGCTGTCGCCGCTGCCCATCGGGTGGGTGGCGAAGTACTCGCTGGACTCCTTGCAATAGCAAAGTGCTTCGCGGTACGTCTTCTCGCTCAGGAATTGCTGCCGTCGCTTCTCGTGAAATTCCATCTGCGTCTACCTATTGATCCCGGCGGTCGGCAGGTGTGATGCCGGCTCGGTCGTTGACGACTTGCGCGATCTCGTTGTCGCCCCATTCACGCGTGACCTGATGCGCCGCGTGTGTCGCGTGCTCCACTGTACGGCCCGAGGCATGCAGGATCAGCGCTTCGGCATGCGCCACCGCCTGCGGAATGGCGAAGAACAGCACGTGGCGCGAGTAGCCCTGTTTGCGAAGCTGTAAGTTGTTGGCGGCTCCGACAGCCTTGGGCAAGCGCTTCCTGACCCAGTCATGGCTCATCTGCGTGACCTTGCCGTTGGTCTGACGAACGCCAGCACCCGCACTGCTGCTGTTGCCCTTCGCACCGGATCGTCCCGCGCGTGCCGAGGGCCTCGGGGTGGTGCCTGAGCTCTCCGTCTTGTCCCCCGCCTCCCCCAGCAGGGCCTTGAGGCTCTTGGTCGGGTCATAGCTGGCCTTGGCCTCGATCACCGCATAGGGCTTCGCCCCGCCGGGGGTCTTCCACACCGAGTCGATGCCGCGGCCTCTCGGGATGCACGGCCACAGCGGGATCAGCTGCCCGTTGTCGTTGAGCTTGGCGGTGTTGCGCGCCCCCTGGTCGTGGCGCACCTTGGTGCCCCAGCCCTTGGCGTCCTGGCAGTGGTAGTCGGCCATGTGTTCGCCCATCACGCCCAGCACCTTCTGAGTGAGGCTCTTGAAGCGGGCGCTGCGCTGGGTGGCAGCATTGGGGGTGTTGGCGCTGGCAGTGTTGTGGTGATCGCCCTTTCCCTGGCTGCCGGCCTTGGCCTGGGTGCTGGGCTTGGCGCTCGGCGTGCCCGCCGCGGGCTTGGCCGCAGGGCCGGTGTCGGCGCTGCTCTTGCGCCCCTTGGCCAGCCAGTCGTCTACCTGCTTCTTGAAGGCGTCGAACTGCTTGCCCAGGTTTTGGCGGATCTGCTCGATGCTCTTGTTGACCTCGGGGCTCAGGCGCTTGGTGAGGTTCGGGTTGGTGAGGATGTCGTCGAGCGTCTTGCGCAGCTTCGACAGGTCGAGCACCTCGCGCAGCAGCTTCTCCGGGTCGCCCTTGTAGAGCCGGCGGATCATGTCGAGCAGCTCGTCGATGTGCACCGCACCGCTCTTGACGGCGCGAAGCGAGCGCTTGGCGGCATCACCGCCGCCGGGAATGAGGCCGATCAGCGCGGTGATGAGGTTGAACCAGGCCAGCGGGCTGGCCGGGGCGCCGGCCACCTCGACCAGCCCCTTGATGATGTCGCGCGCATCGACCACCTGGCCCAGGATGGGCACGCAGCCGATCACGGTTTCCGCGAGGATCGCCCACGGCGCGTTGTTGTCGCCCTTGACGAAGCTGACCGCCTCGTCCTTCAGCGATGCGAGCCAGCCCTTGCGTTCGGCGCGCGCGGTGGCTTGGGCGGCCTCGGTGGCCCCACGGGTGGCGACCGCGGCGCCGCTCACGACTGGCCTCCGCGAAGTTGCTCGGCCATGGCTTTCTGTTGTGCCTCGTCGAGGTAGTGCCAGAGGTTCTCGCCGTCCGGCTCGTCCGCTCCGGCATTGAGTTCGGCGCGCACCTCACGTTGTTCGCCGGTGGCGTGCTCGGACCAGAACCGCTCGGATTCGTCGAAATAGCGCTCCAGGTTGGCGATGGCTTCCTCGTTCGTCGAGCTGCCGCCCTTGAAGCGGTTGGGCGGCAGCTCGACGCGGGCCTCGGGCGCACGCGGGTCTTCGCCGTAGTACACCCGCGCCAGCTGGTTGGGCACGCCGTCCAGGCGTGCATGCCCGTTGCCGTCGAGCCGGCCTTCACGCACGGTGCCGTCCTCGAACACCACGCGATACGGCGCGCCGGCCACCGGCTGCAGCCATTCGTCGTGGTAGTTCAGTTCGAGGAAGTTGGGCTTTTCGCCGGCCAGGCCTTGCGGCAGCGCCGGCAGGCTGGCCTCGCCGCTCGCACCCCCACCCCAATCATGCGTGGCCCCCTTCACCGTGAAGCTGCCCGGGCACACGAAGTCGATGTTGGCGCCCTCCAGCTTCACCTGGGCCTGGCCGGCGGTGAGGGTGATGGCGGTGGAAGCGAGGATGCGGATCTCGTCGTTGGAGCTGGTGACCTGGATGTCCTGGTCGGCCAGCAGCTCCAGGGCGTCGGTGTGGGCGCGCAAGGACAGCGGTCCGTTGGCCGCCTTGGCCTGCAGGCCGCCCGCGTGGGTGAACCAGCTGGTGGTCTCGCCGCTCACGCTGCTGTAGGTGTGGGCGGCCGTGAGCTGCACGTCGCCCTGGGCCACCAGGCTCAGGTCCTGCCCGGCAA
>NZ_SWAR01000058.1 GCF_006386545.1 Methylibium rhizosphaerae
TGCCCCAGCGTGGCCAGCGAACTCAGGCTCAGGCCCTGGCTGGCGCCACTGACGAATGCGACCATGGTGTCCTCTTTTCTTGAAAGCTGTCCCGTCGCGGAGCGCGGCTCCGCCTCTTGGGCAAGCTATCGAGGACTTCGGCCGCCGGTTTAGTGGTTCGCTGAGAAAAACCGGTCTTTGAGACGGCTGTCAGCGCGGCGGCGCGTCGTCGGCGCGACGCACCAGCCCGACCGCCTCGGCCAGCGTGCCGCCCAGCGGTGCTGCGCGGCTGCCCAGCACCCGCAGCGCCAGGCGCTGGAACGCAGCGCGGTCGGCGGTGTCACCAGCCAGGACCGCCTGCGCATAACGCGCCGACAGGCTTCCCGGGTCCAGCCCCAGGGCACGCTTGATGGCGGCCTGCGCCGCCTCGCGGCGGCCCGACAGTGCATCCACCACCGCCATGCCGCCGTGCGACTCGGCGAAGTTGCGGTCGAGCGTGAGCGCCCGCTCCATCGATTCGCGCGCGCCGGCCAGGTCCTGCTGCGCGATCTGGCACCAGCCGAGGCCGTGCCAGGTGCCGATGTGCTGCGGCACGAAGCGCACCGCCTGCTCGTAGGCCGCGCGCGCCTGCACGAGGTCGCCCACTCCCATCAGCGCGGTGGCCCGCATGGACCACAGCCGGCCGTCCTGCGGCGCCTGCTGCAGCGCGGGCGCCAGCAGGGCCAGCGCCTGGTCGGCGCGGCGCTCCAGCGTCAGCACGCCGGCCAGCACGGCCACCGTTTCGTGGTGGCGCGAACCCGCGTCCCATGCCGCATGGGCCAGCTCGCGCGCGCGCGCCGCATCGTCGGCGTCGAAGTACAGCATCGACGCCACGCCTTGTGCCTGTGCATCGCGCGCCGATGGCACGCTGCGCTCCCAGGCCTGCAGGGCTGCGGCAATGCCGTCGCGCGAACGCAGGCTCCGCAGCAGCCCCGCCAGCGCTCCGGGCGGCAAGCCACCCTGCGGTTCGTCCACCAGCGCCTGCCACAGCGGCACGGCTTCGTCGTGGCGCCCTTGCAGCCACAGCGCATAGGCCAGGTTGAAGCGCGAGGCCGGCGCGAGCGGGCCGGCCTCGGCCGCTGCGCGCAGCGCGAGCTCGGCCTGCTCGGCGCGGCCGAGCGCCAGCAGCACCGAGCTCCTGAGGTGGGCGATCGCAGCTGCGTCGCCGGAGCCGGCGGCAAAGCCGTCGATGAGCGCCAGCGCTTCGTCGGCCCGACGGGCGGCCAGGCCGTGGTGCACGGCTTCGTGCAGCAGCGGCAGGTTGCCCGGGTCGCCGCGCAGGAAGCCGGCGAGTTGTTCGAACGCAGTGGTGTGTGTCATGGGTGGCAGTGTTTTCAGGTAGGCGGGGCGCGCGCCGCTCACGGCGCCGCTTGCGCGAGCAGTTGGTCCACCGCGACACCGATGTCGGGCTGCAGCGCGGGGCTGGCCTCCATCGTGCGGACCACTTCGTCGACGACGTGCTGGAACTCGGGGTCGTTGACGAGGCCGTCGCCGAACTCGGCCAGCAGGCGCACCTCGATGAAGGCCCGCAAGGCCTTGTGGCGCCGCCGCGGGTCTTCGCGGTCCACGCCGGCCAGCCGCTGCAGCGCCCGTTGCTGCAGCGTGAGCGCCGCGGCCGGGGCGGTGGGGCTCCCGGGCCTGGCCGCGCCCGTGGCACCGCCGGCCTTGGCCTGCAGGCGCAGCAGCACCTGTGCAACGGAGCCGAGCTTGTCGATCACGGTCAGTGGCGCGTGTTCGCGGTGTAGGTGGAGATGAGGAAGTCGTGGCTCGGCGGCTCGGGCGCGGCGGCCGCCGGCTGAGGTGTGGCGGCCACTGCGGCGGCCTGGGCAGCCTCGGTGCGTTCGAGCAGCTTGCGCATGTCGGCCGCCAGCGCAACGTTGTCGCCCGGCAGAGAGAGCCCGGTGCGCAGCGACTGCGCAGCCTGCGCCAGCGCGTCCTGCCCCAGCGCAACGATGCCCTGCGCAAAGTGCCGCAACGGGTCCGTCTCCGCGGCCGACAGCAGCGGCCCCAGGATGGAGGCGGAGTGCCCTGGTGCCTTGAGCGTGAGCCACAGCAGGCCCAGCTGCAACCGCGCTGGGGCCAGCTGCGGCGCCTGTTCGACGGCCAGGCTCAGGTGCAGCACCGCGTCGCCGTACTGCCGAGCCTGCGCATGTTCGGCGCCCAGCAGGTAGTGCGCCAGCGGCGCTGCCGGCTGCAGCTGCAGGTACTGGCGCCACAGCGCGATCGCGGCGTCGCCCTGGCCGGCCTGGCTGGCGCCGAGGGCCGCGTCGAAGAGGCGTGCCGCCTCGCTGTCTCGTGGATCGTTCATGAAGGTCTTTTCTGAAGCAGTGCCTGCGCAGGTGCTGCACAGGCCGGGAAGATACACCTGCGGTCCGGTCGATCCGTCCGCCTTCAGGGCTCGTCGCCTCCGGCGGGCGGCGAGTGGCCCCTCAGCAGGCCGCGCAGGCGCCGCAGGCCGCTGTGGTGCACCTGCGAAATGCGCCCTTTCGTCAGGCCCAGGGTGGCCGCGATCTGGTCGAACGGCTGCTGCTGCATGTAGTGCCGCTCGATGACGAGGCGCTCCTGCGGCGGCAGGCCCTGCACGGCGTCGTGCAGGTCTCGGCGCAGTTGGCGCAGCTCGACCGTCTGGTAGGCGTGGTCGGGCGTGGCTTCGTCGCCGGCCGCGTACATGCCGGTGCCTTCGAGCAGGAAGCCCACCGCCAGCCCGAGCGCCACTTCCGCCAGTCGCTCGAACGCGTGGGCCGCCGGCGCCTCCCGGGCCGCCTCGCCCAGCGAAGCCGAACGTTCCTTGAGCATGCGCTGGCGCGCCGCGATCTGCTGCTGCTTCTCGCTCAGCGACTCCACACCGTCGAGGATGGCACCGGTGATGCGCCGGCTCGCATAGGTCTCGAACTTCGCGCCGCCGTCGGCCCGGAAGCGGTCGATCGACTCCAGCAGCCCGACCATGCCGAAGTGCAGGTAGTCGTCGAACTCGAGCTCGGCGCAGAAGCGATGCGAAAACGCCTTGGCTGCCAGCATGCGCACCAGCCGCCGGTAGCGCTCCACCAGCGCTTCGCGCGCCTGCGCCGTGGGTTGCCGCTGGTAGGCGGCCCACAGCTGCTGGTCGTCGCTGGCCTCGAGCTGCGTCATGCGTGCTGCCGCACCTTCAGGCGAAGGTGCCCATCAGCGACTTCACGATCAGGGCCCAGCCGTCGATGAGCACGAACAGCAGCACCTTGATCGGGATCGCGATCGTGGCCGGCGGCACCATCATCATGCCGAGCGCCATCAGCACGCTCGACACGACGATGTCGATCAGCAGGAAGGGCAGGAAGATCACGAAGCCGATCTGGAACGCGGTGCGCAGCTCCGACAGGAGGAAGGCAGGCACCAGGTGCACGAAGCGGATGTCGTCCACCGACTGGGGCTCAGCCGCCCCGGCCAGCTCCACCATCAGCGCCAGGTCGCTCTCGCGCGTCTGCCGCACCATGAACTGCTTGAGCGGCTCCTTGCCCTGCTCCACCGCCTGCTCCAACGTGGCCTTGCCGGCACGGTAGGGTGCGTACGCCCTTTCGTTGATCTGCTCGATCACCGGCGACATCGAGAACAGCGTCAGGAACAGCGCCAGGCTCATGAGCACCATGTTCGGCGGCGTGTCCTGCAGGCCGACCGCCTGGCGCAGCATGGACAGCACCACCACGATGCGCACGAACGACGTCGTGCAGATGAGCACCGCGGGAATGAGGCTGAGCGCGGTGAGTAGCAGGAACACGCGCAGCGCACTGGCCACTTCCTCGGTCTGCCCCTTGCCGCCGATGGTGATGGGGAACGACGGCGCCGCGGCCGCCGAGGCCGCCCAGGCCTGCTCACCCAGGCTGAGCAGCAGGCCCCCGCCGAGCAGCCACAGTGCGATTCGCCCGACCTTCATGCATCTGCCTCCGGCACGTGACCTGCCTTCGACTCAGAAAGGAGGGTCGTGGCCGCGCCGCTGACGGACAGCAGCAGGTGCCGGCCGTCGAACTCCACGACGGCGAGCTGCACCTGCGGCGTGAGCCGCGTGATGCTCACCACGCGCACCGCAGCGCCCTGCGCCGCCGGCGCACCCAGACCGCGTGCCAGCCGGGGCCCGAAACGCCGGGCCGCCACCAGCAGCACCACCATCGCGGCGGTGCAGGCCAGCAGGGCCAGGCCCCAGCCCTGTGCGGTGGGGCCTTCGGCCTGCTCAGGCTTGAACGGAATGCCTGCCCGGGCCGGCCATGCCGCGGCCGCGCATGCGGCGGCCCCCAGGCGAGCGAGCATCGAAAACCTCACGCGGCGCCCCCGTCGACCACCTCGGTCACGCGCACCGCGAACTGCTCGCCCAGCACCGAAAGCTGGCCGCGTGCAATGACGCGGCCCTCGACGCACAGGTCGATCGGCATGTCGACGCGGCGATCGAGCGCGAGCATCTCGCCGGCGCGCAGCGCCAGCAGGTCGCCGATCGACGTCTCGGCGCCGCCCACCACGGCCGTCACGCGGGCCTTCACGCCGCCGAACAACCCCAGTCGCCCGCCGAGCAGCGGCGCCCCGGTGGCGGCTTGCGGTTGCAGTTCCTGCACATCGACGAGGTGCAGGTGCTCATGCGCCGCAGCGCGGGGGTGGTCCTTGTTCATCAATACTCCTTCGGTTCGCGTGCAGACAGCATCTGCACCGCATATCGATCGCCATGCCGGCCCAGTTGCACCGGCAGCCGCAAGCCGCCCTGCTCGAGCGCCAGCACGGCGGGCTGGTCCAGCGTCTGGTGCAGCACCAGCACGTCGCCGGGCTTGAGGCCGGCCAGTTCCTGCAGCGTGGCCTGCGCATGGCCGATCTCGACCACCGCGCGCGTGCGCACCTGGGCGAAGCCCGCGTCGCGGTCGGCCCGGCTGGGGCGCGGCAGCGCGGCTGCGGCTGCCGGTACCCCGGGCGCGGCGCAGGCCGCCGCAGCCAGGGGCAGCCCGTCGAGCTCGACCGCCAGCAGCACCTGGCCACTGCCGCGCACGCCCAGCGGCGGCGGCTGCGTGGCGTCGCTCGCCGGAGCGCCTTGCGCCCCGAGTGCCTGCGTCAGCTCGTCGAGGCAGGCTGTGAGGCAGCCCTCGGCCAATGTGCCCCCGCCCACCGCATCGGCCCCGTAGAGCGCCTGCGCGAGCCGACCACCTGCGTCGGCTGCGCGCCATGACCAGCGGCCGGCACCGAGGCCGCGCCAGTGCCCCTGCGGCATGGCGTCGGCCGCCAGTTCGTCCAGCGGCTGCACTCGCACCACCACCACCGTCGCGTCGAGTCCCCAGCCGCGCGCCCACGCCTGCACACGCTCGAGGGCGCCAGCCCGCAGCGCCTCGAGCCGCGTCGCGGGCACCAGCAGAAAAGGCCGTGCCGACACTCATCGCCCCTTCATGTCGAAGAGTTCCTGCAGCATCTCGTTGGCCGTGCTGATCACCCGCGAAGAGGCCTGGTAGCCGCGTTGCATCACGATCAGGTCGCTGAACTCGGTCGACAGGTCCACGTTGGACAGCTCCAGCTGCCCGGCCGCGACGGCGCCGAAGCCGGCTTGGCCGGGGCGGCCCATGCGTGCGGCCTGCGGGTCGGCCGCGGTGAATTCGTTGCCGCCGCTTTGCTCCAGCGCGCCCGACACCTCGAAACGCGCGATCGCCAGCTGCGCGCCCTGCGCCGTCTGTCCGTTCGAGTAGCTGAGCGTCAGCACGCCGTCTGCATTGAAGGTCGCGTTGACCAGCGAGCCGGCCGCGAAGCCGTCCTGCGTGGCCACCGACAGCGACGACGACGTGCCCGATGCGAACGAGGTGGCTTCGGCGCCGAGGCGGATCGTCACCTGCTGCGACGGCGCGCCGGTGGGCGTGTAGGTGAACGACAGGCTGTCCTCGCCAACGACCGGTCGGCCGTTGGCGAAACGCACGTTGCCGGTGGCCAGCGACGTCGTGCCCTCGAGCACCTCCACGCTCCAGCCGCCGGTGGTCTGGGCGGCGCGGCGGAACACCAGGCGCACCACGTGCTCCGCGCCGGCGCTGTCGATCAGCTTGCCGCCGTTGACGGTGAATTCCGTCGCGGTGCTCGACAGGTTGCCGGTGAGATCCATGGTCGTCGTGGCCCGCGCGGCGTTGACGCGCAGGCCGGTGAGCGATACCTCGCCCAGCGTGCCGTCTGCGCCGAAGCCCATGACCGGGTTGCCGCTGGTGCGCGACACCAGCACCCCATTGGCGTTGAACTCGAACTGGCCGGCCCGCGTGTACAGAGGCCCCTGCTCCGAACGCAGCACGAAGAAGCCGTCGCCGTCGATCGCCGCGTCGAGCGAGCTGCCGGTCTGGCGCACCTCGCCCGGCTGGAAGTTGACGGTGGTGGCCAGCGAGCCGAGGCCGGTGCCGTATTGCGCGCCCTGCACGTTGGGCAGGTTGCCGCCCGGCATCTGCTGGTAGAAGAGGTCGCCGAACTGCTGGCGCGAGCCCTTGAAGCCCGGCGTGTTGAGGTTGGTGACGTTGTTGCTGATGACGCGCAGGCCGCGAGAGAAGCCTTGCAGGCCGGTCATCCCGACAAACAGTGAATCGAGCATGGAAGTTCCTTCAGCGGACGGCGGAGATCTGCGACAGCGGCAGGTTGGGAATGACGGTGCCGCTGGCCAGGCGCAGGCTCAGGCGCGGCTCGCCGCTGCTCAGGTCGAGCTGGGTGATCTGGCCGCTCACCGGGCCGGATTCGAGCTGCACGTCGACATTGCGGCCGATCAGACCGATCGACTGGTTGGCCGACTGCACCGACAGCAGCGCATCGAGCTTGGTGTTGAGCTGGCGGCTCTGCTCGAGCGCGGTGAACTGCGCCAGCTGCGCCATGAACTCGGTGTTGTCCATGGGCTTCATCGGGTCCTGGTTGTTGAGCTGGCTCGTCAGGATGCGCATGAAGTCCTGCAGGTTCAGCTGCGTGCTCGAGTTCGCTGTGCTCGAGGACACGGTGTCAATCGCCATGGGGCTCGCTCCGTCGTGTGAATGGGTTCAGGTTCGATGGGTTGCCGCGGTCCGGCACCGTCGGGTCGCCGGACTGCGCAAGGGTCGAGGGCTCGTCGAGCGGCTCGCCGTTGAGCCGCACCGAATGCATGCGCAGGCCCAGCTGCGCAGCCTGTGCCCGCAACGCCTGCACCAGGCCGGCCAGTTGCGCCGGCGTGGCGAAGGCGTCGCGGATCCAGGCCACCAGGCCGTCTTCGGTGCGCTCGAGGAAGAGGTGCTGCGGCGTGAGCGTGCCGGCGGTCTCGCGCGGGGCGGCCCGCGCCTCGTTCGCGGGGGCCGCCGGCTGCGCGGCGAGGGCCGGCACGGGCGCCTCCCGCGGCATCTGCGGCAGCGGCGGCATCTGCGGCAGCGGCATGGTCGAGGTCGCAGGCTGTGGCAGAGCGGCCCCCGGCCGCGCCGCCTCGGCGACGCCATATGTGAACGCAATGGGCGCCGCCCCGGTCTGCGCCGGCATGCGGGCGGCCACCGGCATGCCGACGGCAGGCTGCGCGAGCATGCGCCCTGCATGCTCCGCGCGTTCCTGTGGGCCCCGGCTCGTCACGGCGTCGGCCGCGCGATCGAGGGGGCCGCTGCAGGCGCGGCGACCTTGCACCGCCCCCGCGTGTGCTGCGGTGCCGGCAGGCAAAGCCCTGGCGGCCGGCGCCCTGCCGTCGACCGCCACTGGGCTGGCGATCTCCATCCGGGCCGCCCTCGGCGCATCGGCGCTGCCGGATCGCGGGGCCGGTCCAGGCTGCCGCGCTTCGGCTGCATCACGCGCACCGCCGCCACCGGGCTGTACCTCCAGCAGCGCCTGCTCCAGCGCGCGCAGCCAGCCGGCCTGGCGGGCCCGGCCGGCGTTGGCCAGCGCCGTCGTGCTGCTGGCCGTCGTGCTGCTGGCCGCCGCGCGCGCGGCTTCGTTGTCAACGCGATCCATCGCACCCCTCCTGCCACGTCTGGCGCGCGGCATGCTGTTCGTCCTGCTCGCGGTACAGCGCCGCCAGGCGCGTCGCCTCGAGCGCGTCGTGCAATCGTTCGGCTTGCCGCTCCAGCCCGCGGCGCCGCGCCGCCACGTCGGACAACGCCTCATGCTGTGCGGCCTCGGCCTGCTGCGCGACTTCGACCTCGGCCTGCGCGGCATGCACGTCGGCCGCGCAACGGGCGGCATGCCGCCGCGCCGCGCCCAGCAGCGCCGGCTGCAGGCTCCGCCCCGCTTCGCAGATGCCGCGCGCGGCGGCATGCAACGCATGCAGCTCGGCCTCGTGCTGCTGTGCCGTGCCGCGACGCGCCTCGGTCTCGGCGCGCGCCGCCTCGAATACCGCACGCTGCTCGTCCTGCCGCCATTGCTGCAGCCGCACCGCCTGGCGCACCACCTGCAGCTGCCGGCCGGATCGGCTCATCGCACACCTCCGGTGGCAGCCAGCACCTGCTGCAGCGCCTGCCAGGTCGATGCCGGTTCGCTGACGTCGCCCATCACCTGGCGCAAGAAGGGCGTGAGCCGCTGCACCAGGGCCTGCGCCGCGTCGAGGTCAGGATTGGCGCCGGGCTTGTACAGGCCCATCTCGACCATCTCGCGGTAGCGGTCGAAGGTCGCCATCGCCTCGCGCGCCGCCGCGACCATCGCCGCCTGCGCCGGATCCACCAGCCCGCTGGCCAGCCGGCTGACGCTTTGCAGCACGTCGATCGACGGAAAGTGACCTGCATGCGCAAGCTCGCGGCTGAGCACGATGTGGCCGTCCAGGGTGGCCCGCAGGCAGTCGGCCACCGGCTCGTTGTGATCGTCGCCTTCGACCAGCACCGTATAGGCCGCCGTGATGCTGCCGCCGGACGGGTCGGTACCGGCCCGCTCGCACAGCGCCGGGATGTCCGCGAACACGCCCGGGGTGTAGCCGCGGGCCGTGGGAGGCTGGCCGGCCGCCAGCTCGATCTCGCGCCGCGCCATCGCATGGCGCGTCACCGAGTCCATCATCAGGAACACGTGCCGGCCCAGGCCGCTGAAGTACTCGGCCACCGCCGTCGCGGTGAGCGCGGCGCGCGCACGCAGCACCGCCGGCTGGTCCGACGTCGCCACCACGACCACGCTGCGGTGCAGCCCTTCCTCGCCGAGGTGGCTCTCGATGAACTCGCGCACCTCGCGGCCGCGCTCGCCCACCAGCGCCACCACGTTGATGTCGGCCTGCACGCCGCGCGCCAGCATCGCCAGCAGCGTGCTCTTGCCCACGCCGCTGCCGGCGAAGATGCCGACGCGCTGGCCGCGGCCGAGCGACAGGAAGGCATCGATGCAGCGCACGCCGGTCCCCATCACGCGGTCCACCGGCGGTCGCGTGAGCGGGTTCGGCGCCACCCGACGCAGCGGCGCGAGCCGCTCGCAGCGCGGCGGCGGCAACCCGTCCAGCGGCGCGCCGAATGCATCGATGACCCGGCCGGTCAGCCCGGGTCCGACCGGCACGCTCGCGCGGGCGTCGCTCTTGCGCACCACGTCGTCCAGGCCGATGCCCTGCGCCGCGCCGAACGGCATCAGCACGACCCGCCCCGGTTTCAGGCCGACCACCTCGGCATCGATGTCGGCGCCACCCGAGCCGTTTTCGATGCGGCACACGTCTCCCAGGCGCACCTGCGGACCGCTCGCCTCCACCGTGGTGGCCGACACGCCGACGATGCGGCCGGTCCATTCGGTGAGCGGATGGCGCCGCGCCACGGACAGCAGCGCTTCCATCAAGCGCCCCCGCCAGTCGGTTCGCCGCAGGCGGCCAGCAGCCCGTGCTTGAGCGCCTGCAGCTGCGATTCGAGGCGCGCATCGAGCGTGCCGGCCGGCGTGTCGATGAGGCAGCCGCCCAGTTCGACGCCGGGATCGGCCACCACCTCGATCGGTTCGGCGCCGCAGGCCGGCACCCGCTGCAGCACGAACTGCTGCAGCAGCTGGGCGTCGCGCGCATGCACGCGCAATTTGAGCGCCGCACCCGGCGGCACCTCGGCCAGCGCCGACGCCGCCAGCGCCAGCACCCCTTCGCGGGTGGGCGCGACCGCGCCCAGCAGCCGCACCGTCACCGCCAGCGCGAACTCGGCGGCGAACGCCTGCAGCGTGCCGTTGCGTTCGGCCTGGGCACGCTGCATCGATTCAGCCAGCCGCGCGAGCTGCTCGAGTTCCTGTTCCAGGCGCCGGTTCGCCTCCGCCAGGCCGCGTTCATAGCCGGCCTCGTAGCCGCGCTGCTCCGCCGCCTGCTGCCACTGGCGCAGCTGCGCCTCGTCGGGTTGCGCGGGCGGTGGCGCTGCCGGCACCGGCGCTGCGGCCGGCCTTGGCGCCACAGCCGGCGCGGCAACGGCAAGCGATCTGCGGGCGCCGCTCAACGGCACGTCCTTGCGCAAGGTGCTCACCGGACGACCCTCCGCACAGCGTGCGTGGCGCTCATCGGGCAGCCCCTTTGCGCCAGCCGCGCCACCATGAGCCCGCACGCTGCGCGGGTGCCTCGGCGGGCAGCGCGGCGGCCGACGTAGGCAGTCCTTCATCGAGCCGGTCGGCCAGCAGCCGGCACGCCACCGCCGCGAGCCGCTCGGCGCCGCCCGCAAACGCCAGCGGCGCATCGATCGCCAGGGCGCGCGCCACTTCGGCGCGCCACGGCCAGGCTCGGCAGCCGAGCACGGCCAGCACCAGCGCCCGCGGCTCGTCGCGCAATGCGGCGGCCACCGTGGCCGGCGGCAGACGTTCCAGCCGCGCCTCGGGGCCCGGCGCCTGCATGGCGGCGGGCGGCAGCGTGTACGGCTCGACGGCGGCCGGCAGCAGGCTCGCGTCCGGCGGCACGCCCAGCTCGGCGAGTTCGCGCAGCAGCGAGAGCAGCGGCTGCCGTTCTTCCTGCGGCAGCTGCTCGAGCACCCAGCGCCGGTCGGCCTCGTTCAACGCGTGCACCGTGAGCGCGGCTTGACGCATCGACGACATCACGGCCTCCCCGCGCCCGGCGCACCGGTGTCTTCGGCCAGCCAGCCCTGCACCCGCGCGAGCACCTGTTCGCGGTCGACGGCCGGCGCAGGCGCAGCAGCGGGCGCGGCCCGCGACGTGCGCCCCCTGCCGCCGAGCACGGCCGCCGCGGCGGCCAGCACCAGGACCAGCACCACGCCTGCGCCCACCCAAGACGGCGCATGCCAGGCGTTCGCCATCGCCGCACCACCACCACCGCCACCGCCGGCGGCGGCCTGAGGCGTTGCGGGCGCCGGCCAGGCGGCTTCGTCCTGCACCGTCTCGTCGCGCGCCGCCGCGGGCAACTCGGACATCGAATGCACGGCGATCACATCGCCGCGCGCGCGGTCCAGCCCCACCGCCGCGGCCACCAGGTCGCGGGCCTTGTCGAGTTGCGCGGCGTCGAGCGCCGGCCGCACCACCACCGCCACATGCAGGCGTTTGAGCTGACCGGCCGGCGAGACCACCTGCTCGGTGCGCTTGCCCACCTGGTATTCGGTTTCCTGGGTCGAGGTGCCACCGGCCTTGTCGCCGCCGCCGGGCAGGCCCGCGCCGCCGTCGCGGCTGGACACCCGCTCGCGCACCACCACGCCGGTGGGCGCCGCGCCCTCGGCGTCGGGCGCGGTCCTGGCGGCCAGCACCTCCTCGGTGGTCACCCGGGTCTGCTCGCGCACGAAATCGGCATCGACGCTGACCAGGGCCTGGCCGGCTCCCAGCAGCCGCTCGATCACGGCGGTGGCCTTGCGCGTCAGGTAGGCCTCGGCACCCTGCTTGTGGTCGAGCCCCAGCGAAGCCGACAGCCCCTCGTCGGGTCCGCTGCGCGACAGCACCACGCCGTGCTGGTCGAGCACCGCCACGTCCTGCGCCTGGATGTCGTTGACCGACGCGGCCACCAGCCGCTGGATGCCCAGCACCTGCTCCGGGCTGAGGGTGCGCTGCGGCTTGAGCTGCAGCGCCACCGAGGCCTTGGCCTTGCCGGCGCCGCGCTTGAACAGTCCCTGCTCCGGCAGGGCCAGGTGCACGCGGGCGCCCTGCACCTCGTCGAGCGCGAGGATGGTGCGGGTCAGCTCGCCCTGCAGCGCGCGCTGGTAGTTCACCTTCTGCGCGAACTCGGTCATCGTGAAGTCGCTGTTGTTGAACAGCTCGAAGCCGACTGCGCCGTTGAGGGCGAGCGGCGCGCCCATGAGCTTCAGGCGCGCCTTGTGCACCATGTCCTGCGGCACCTGCAGGGCCCGCGTCGCCTCGTCGATGCGGTGCGGGATCTTCTGCTTGTCCAGTTCAGCCGACATCGCGGCCATGTCGCGCTCGGACAGGTCGGCGAAGAGCACGCCGTAGTCGGTGCGCAGCAGCGCCCAGCCGGCCGCGGCCACGCCGGCCACGATGACCAGCGCGCTGATCACCAGCCCGGCGCGTGCGGCCCGGGTGAGGCCGCTCCAGAAAGAGGTCCATCCATTCATGATGTGGCTGCTCCGCGCCGGCTCAGGCCTGCATGCGCATCACGTCCTGATAGGCCTCGAGCACGCGGTTGCGCACCTGCACCATCAGCTGGAACGACAGCCGCGCCTCTTCGGCCCGAAGCATCACCTCGTGCAGGCTCACCGGCCCGCCCGCGGCCAGCTCGCGCAGGCCCTGCTCCGAGGCCACCAGCTTGTCGTTGACGGAGGACAGCTCGGTGGTGAGCCACTGCCCGAAATCCGGCGCCGCCGCACGCGACGGCGCCGTGGGCGCCATGAAGGCATCGTCGGCCGCGACACGGGCGACCGGCTGCAGGGATTCATTCATCATTGGCCTCCACCGATCTCCAGGGCCTTGGAGGCGAGCGCGCGGCTGATGCCGGCCGCCGCCACGTTGGCCTCGTATGCGCGCAGCGCGCTCACCAGGTTCACCATCTCGCCGGCGTGGTCCACGCCCGGGTAGGCGACCATGCCCTTGCCGTCGGCATGCGGGTGGCCGGGCTCGTGCACCAGCCGGGGCGCGGCCAGGGTGGGCTCCACGGTGCCGAGCGGCAGCGACATCGGCAGGCCGGCCGACTGCTCGCGCTGCAACGCGGACTCGAAGCCGCCGGCCTGCGCATGGGCCACCACCTTCAGCGGGCGGTAGAGCCCGGCCTCGCCGGCGGCGGTGGTGTGCATGTTGGCCAGGTTGAGCGCGGTCACGTCGACCCGCAGCTTCTCCAGCGCCATGCCGGCGGCGCTGATCTGGAATGCGGCGCGGTAGTCCATCAGCGGCGGCCTCCGTCGAGCGCGGCGCCGAACACCGCGAGCTGCTTGTTGAGCAGGCGCACCAGCGCCTGGTAATGCATCGCGTTGTGCGACATCGCGGCCACTTCCTGGTCGAGCTGCACTTCGGCCTGCGGCGCGGCCACCACTTCCGCCGGCGCGCTGTCGCGCACGGTGGCCGCCGCGAGCCGGCCGCCGTGCAGTTCGTCGCGCACGGCGCCCAGGCTGTCCTCGAAGTTCACGCGCTGGGCGTGATGGCCGGGCGTGCCGGCCGAGGCGATGTTGCTGGCATGCACCTGCTGGCGCAGCGACGCTGCGTCCAGCGCACGCTCGACGAGCGCTGCAGTGGCGGGATCGATGGGTGTCACCATGATCTGGTCCTGTCGTTGTCGTTACTGCACCACCAGGTCGGCGTGCAAGGCCCCTGCGGCCTTCACCGCCTGGAGGATGGAAATGACGTCGCGCGCGCTCGTGCGCATGCGGTGCAGTGCCTGCACCAGGTCCGCGACGGTGTTGTTGTCCGGCCCGACGAACACGCCGGCACCGCCTTCCTGCACCGCGATGCGGCTGTTCGCGTATTCCTGCGTGCGCACCTCCGGGCCCGTCTGGCGCACCAGCAGCGGCTGCGACACCGCGTTGTCGGTCACCACCGAGACCTTCAGGTCGCCATGCGAGACGGCCACGCGCGAGATCCGCACGTCGCCGCCGGTGACGACCGTGCCGGTGCGTTCGTTGATCACCACGCGGGCGCGCACGTCGGGCTTCACCGGCAGCGCCTCGATGGCGGCCAGGAAGCGCGGCACGCGCTGCCGCCAGCCCTCTGGGATCTGGATGTCCACGCCGGCGGCATCGCGCACTTCGGCCAGCCCTTCGCCGTGCGCACGGTTGATGGCATCGGCCACGCGCGTGGCGGTGGTGTAGTCGGCCGTGCTCAGCACGAAGGTCGCGCTGCGCGGCGGCTCGCCGCGCGGCTCGGGGGTGGCGATCTCGACCGTCGCGCCGCCGCTGAGCATGCCCACCGTGGGGTGGTTCTTCTGCGACAGGTTGCCGTTCGCGTCATAGCGGTAGCCGCCCACCGACACGGCGCCCTGCGCCAGCGCGTAGACCCGCCCGTCGGGTCCCTTGAGCGGCGCCAGCAGCAAGGTGCCGCCCGCCAGACTGCGCGCATCGCCGATGGAAGTGACGGTGGCGTCGATCGTGTCGCCGCCGCGTGCGAAAGCCGGCAGGTTCGCGGTCACCATCACCGCCGCCACGTTGCGTGCGTTCACGTCGTCGGCCGGCAGTTGCAGGTCGAAGCGCGACAGCATGTTGGCGATCGACTGCCGCGTGGCTCGGTTGCGCCCCGAGTCGCCGGTGCCGGCCAGGCCGCTCACCAGGCCGTAGCCGACAAGCGCGTTGTCGCGCCAGCCGGCCATGCGGCCCAGGTCCTTGATGCGTACCTCGCCTTCGGCGGCGGCACAGGCGGCGGCCGCCAACAGCAGGCCGGCCGCGGCCATCCAGCGCCTCGCTCTCATGAACATGCTCATCTCACAGCCCCAGCGCGGTCAGGATGCGCTGCCACCAGCCCGGGCGCTGCCGTTCGCCCACCACGCCGTCGCCGATGTAGCTGATGCGGGCGTCGGCCAGCCGCGAGGACAGCACCACGTTGTTGTCCTGCACGTCGGACGGGCGCACCCGGCCTTCGAGCCGGATCTGCTGCCGCTCGTCGTTGATCTCGAGCACCTGTTCGCCGGCCAGGCGCAGGTCACCGTTGGGCAGGATCTCGGCGATCGACACCGTCACCTGCGCCAGCAGCTGGCCGCGCCGTTCGGTGCGGCCCCGCCCGTCCATCGCATTGCCCACGCCGATGGCGCCGCGGTAGCGGCGGTGCATGTCCGACACCTCGAGCCCGACGTCGGCCGAGCGGTTGGCATTGGTGTCGGCACTGCTGGTGGCGCTGGAGTGCTCGAAGATCTGCACGGTGACCAGGTCGCCGACGCGGCTGCCCTTGCGGTCTGCAGTGAGCGACTGGTACTGGCCTTCGCGATAGAGGCTTTCGGTGGCGACGGCCGCCGCCGGCACCGAAAGCACGGTCAGCAGCGCCAGGCCCTGCCACATCGTCGAATACCGGTGCGCACTTTTACTGGCCTTCATGGCGTTACCTCCACCTGTCCGTTGTCGTTGAGACGTCCCCACACGCTCCGCCCCCGTCCGTCGAGCGCAACAGGCAGCCGTTCGCCCGGCATGGCGGTGGCGAGCGCGGTCCCGCTGGCACGCAGCTCGAGCGCGCCGCTGCGGTACAGCAGCGCCACGCGGTCGCCGCGCTGCACCGTGTCGGTGGTCAGCACGTCGGCCCGGCGCAGCACATGGCCTTCGGGCAGCGCACGGGCCATGCGCCAGGCCTGCTGGCGCGCGGCATCGCGCACCAGCACGCCCGGGTTGGCCACCACGTCCTCCTCGACCGCCTGCAGGGCCGACTCGTCGGGCGTGCCGCCTGCGGGCTGCGCCTGCTGCAGGCGCCAGGCCGGCACCTGCACCGCCACCTCGAACCACAGCGCCAGCCGCTGTTTCGCGGCGCCCGGCGGCAGCTCCAGCACCACCTGCATGCGCCGGCGCACCGCCTGGTCGATCGCGACCACGCTGCAGCCTGCCGCCGCACCGCCTGCCGCGTCGAGCCGCGCCGCCGATGCGGCGTCGAGCTGCAGCGTCACGCGGGCCGACGGCCACTGCGACTGCAGCTGCTCGCGCAAGGCGTTGCCCGCGCAATGGGCTGCGGCCGGTGCAGCGGCGCAGGCAGCCACGGCCGCGAGCACCGCGGACGCCGGCTTCCATCTGGACACCAGCCGCCTCATTTGCGCAGGTTGTTGCTCATGCCGAGCATCTCGTCGGCCGCCTGGATCACCTTGACGTTCATCTCGTAGGCGCGCTGCGCCACCATCAGGTTCACCATCTCGTCGACCAGCTTGACGTTCGACGCCTCGACATAGCCCTGCGCGAAGGAGCCGGCGCCGTTCTCGGCAGCGTGTGCAGGCTGCGCCTCACCCGATGCGGCACTGGCACGATAGGCGCCGTCGCCCAGCGGCTCGAGCCCGCCGGCGTTGGTGAACGACACCAGCTCCAGGCGGCCGACCTCGACCCGGCGGCCGCTGGCGGCATCGAGCACCGACACCGCACCGTCGGCGGCGATGCGCAGGTCCTTCGCGTCGCGCCCGATGTTGACGCCGGGGCGCAGCAGGTGGCCGGCCGCCGTGGCGAGTTGGCCGTCGGCGGTGACCATGAGCGTGCCACCGCGCACGAAGCCCGCCGTGCCATCAGGCAGCTGCACCTCGAGAAAGCCTTCGCCGCGCACCGCCAGGTCCATGGCCGCATCGGTGCGGCGCAGCTCGCCGGCTTCGAAGTGCCGCAGCAGGCCGGCCACGCCGACGCCCAGCGCCTTGCCGCGCGGCAGGGCGGCAGCGCCGGGCTGGCCGGCTTCGGCAGACTCGCTGCGCATCAGCGACTCGAAATTGAGCGCGGCCCGCTTGAAGCCCGGCGTGTTCACGTTGGCCAGGTTGTTGGCGATCGTCTCGACGTTGGACTGCTGGGCGCCGAGGCCCGTGGCTGCGATGTACAGCGCGTCGTTCATGGCTTACACCTCTGCGAATTTGCGAATGGCCCTTTCCAGCACCTCGTCATAGCCCTGCACCACCTTCTGCATCGCCTCGAAGTGCCGTGTCGTCTCGAGCAGGCGCACCATTTCGCCGGTGGACTGCACGTTGGAAGCTTCCTGGTAGCCGGCGCGCACGCGCGTGCCCTCGGCCGCGTCGCTCATCGACGTGGCGGCGTCGGCTCGGTACACGCCGTGGCCGGCGGGCTGCAGGACGCCGGGGTTGTCGAAGCGCACCAGCCGCAGGCGTCCGAGCGAGGTTTCGCCGGCGAACACCTGGCCCAGCTCGTCGACGTGCAGCTGCCCGTTCGGCAGCGGCGAGCGCAGGTCGCCGCCTGTCAGCTGCAGGCGTTCGCCGTTGCCGTTGACGACCCAGCCGTCGGCATCGACCTCGAAGCGGCCGCTGCGTGCATAGGCCAGGCCGTGTGCCGAACGCACCTCGACGAAGGCGCCGCCCTCGACCACCAGGTCGAGCGGCTTGTGGGTCGCGCGCAGCGAGCCCGCGGCCATGTCGACCGCGGTGCGCGCCTGCAGCGCGGACGTGGCCGGGGTCGGGGCCTCGCCACCAGGCTGGGCTGACAGCAGGTCGGCAAAGGGGGCGCGCACGTCGATCAGGCGCTTGTAGCCCGGCGTGTTGGCATTGGCCAGGTTCTGGCTGACGGTGTTGAGCCGGGACAGGTCGGACTGCATGCCGACCGCGGCGATCTCGAACGGGTTCATGGCGGGGTAACGACGGATGAAGGAACGGAGGGCAGTGCCACGGTGCCGAAGGACTGCAGCGGCACGCTGTTGGGCACCTCGGTGAGTGCCAGCACGCGCATGTGCGGCACGGCGCGCTCGATCAGCAGCCGCAGGTGCCGGCGCAGCTCCGGCGCGCAAAGCAGCACCGGCAGCAGGTTGGCGCGCATCATCTGCTCGGCATGCGAGGCGAGGCGGCCGACCAGCTGCTCGCTCAGCCGCGGATCCCAGGCCGGCGCGGCGCCCGGCGCCTCGGCCTGGCGCAGCTGGTGGCCCAGCGCCTGCTCGACCGGCGGGTCCAGCGTGAGCACCTGCAGCGCCGTGGCTTCGCCCAGCAGTTGCTGGCAGATGCTCGCGCCCAGCCGCTGCCTCGCGGCTTCGGCCAGCAGGGCCGTGTCCTTGGTGGCACGGCCGGCATCGACCAGCGTCTCGATGATGGCTTCGAGGTGGCGCACCGACACCTTCTCGCGCAGCAGGTGCTGCAGCACCTTCTGCACGTCGCCCACCGGCAGCACGGTGGGTACCAGCTCCTCGACCAGCCCGGCCTGCGACTGCCGCACGCGGGCCAGCAGCCGCTCGGTCTCGCCGCGGGTGAGCAGCGCGGGCGCCTGCTGGCGCAGCGTTTCGCTCAGGTGGGTCATCAGCACCGTGTGCGGGTCCACCAGCGTGTAGCGCGCCGAGCGCGCGAGCTCGCGCTGCGACTCCTCGATCCACAGCGCGGGCAGCCCGTAGGTGGGTTCGCGCGTCTCGATGCCGCGCACCAGCTTCACGTCGCCGGTGGGGTGGATGGCGAGCACGCGGTCGAGGTGCAGCTCGCCCTTGCCGACCGGCACGCCGTGCAGATGGATCTCGTAGGCCCTTGCGGACAGCCGCGAGGCATTGGCATACGCGAGCGCCGGCAGCACCACGCCCAGCTCCTGCGCCAGCTGCTGCCGGAAGGTGGCCACGCGCTCGGCCAGCACCGCGCCGCCCTGCCGCGACAGCGGCTCCAGCGCGCTGCCCAGCCGCAACTCGAGCGGCTCGACCTTCATGGCCGCATACAGGTCCTCGGCTCCCGGTGCAGCAGCTTCCTGCGAGGGAGCCGCCGCGGCCGCATCGCCTTCTCGCCGGCGCGAGGCGGCATACCAGGCAGTGGCGCCCAGCAGCACCATCAGCAGCAGGCCGGGCCAGACGGGGATGCCGGGCAGCACCAGCATCAGGGCCAGCGCGCCGATCACCAGCACCACCGCCTTCGGGTGGCTCGTGATCTGGCGGAACACCTCGGCACTGAGGTTGGTGTCTGAGCCCGAACGGGTGACGATGATGCCGGTGCCCACCGCGATGACCAGGGCCGGCACCTGCGTGACGATGCCGTCGCCGATTGTGAGCAGCGTGAACGTCTGCAGCGCGGTGCCCCAGCTCATCTGCTGCTGCATCACGCCGATCACCAGGCCGCCGATGATGTTGATCAGCATGATCACGATGCCGGCGATGGCATCGCCCTTGACGAACTTGCTGGCGCCGTCCATTGCGCCGTAGAAGGCGGCTTCCTTCTCGAGGTTCTTGCGGCGCCGCTGGGCTTCGGCCTGGTCGATGAAGCCCATGTTGAGGTCGGCGTCGATGCTCATCTGCTGGCCGGGCATGCTGTCGAGCGTGAAGCGCGCCGCCACCTCCGAGACCCGCTGGGCGCCGCTGGTGACCACCACGTACTGCACCACCACCAGGATCAGGAACACGATCAGGCCGATGACGTAGTTGCCGCCCACCACGAAGGAGCCCACCGCCGAGATCACCCGGCCCGCGTCGGCATCGCTCAGGATGAGCCGCGTGGCCGCGACGTTGAGCGCCAGCCGGAACAGCGTGGCGATGAGCAGCAGCGACGGGAAGGTGGAGAAGTCCACCGGCCGCGCCATGTAGAAGGTGAGCAGCAGCAACAGCAGCGCGAAGCTCACGTTCATGAGGATCAGCAGGTCCAGCAGGCCGCTCGGGATGGGCGCGAACAGCACCGTCATCACGCCGACCACCGCCAGCACCAATGCGACGTCGGTGTGGCGCCCCAGCACGTTTCGCAACGCTTTCATGCCAGCACCCCGCTCGCCGAGTACGGCGATCGACCCTCCGCGAGGGTCCGGCCTTGCTTGGGGCGGCCCGGCGCGGCGGCCGGTTGTGCCAGCACCCCGCTCGCCGAGTACGGCGATCGACCCTCCGCGAGGGTCCGGCCTTGCTTGGGGCGGCCCGGCGCGGCGGCCGGTTGTGCCAGCACCCCGCTCGCCGAGTTCGACGACATGCGGGCCTCGCGCGCCGCATACACCCACACCAGGATCTTCGCGAGCACCGGATACCAGTCCTCGGGCACCGCCCCGCCGATGGCGGCCTGCCGGTACAGCGCGCGGGCGAGCGGCGGGTTCTGCACGACGGGCACGCCGCTGCGGCCGGCCAGTTCGCGCATCTGCCGGGCCAGGCCACCGGCGCCCTTGGCCAGCAGCGTGGGCGCAGCGTCGCGCGAGCGGTCGTAGCGCACCGCCACCGCGATGCGGGTGGGGTTGGTGATCAGCACGTCGGCCGAGGCGACCTGGGACGCCGCGCGGGTCTGCCGCAGCCGCTCGATGCGCAGCTCGCGCAGGCGGCGGCGCACGCGCGGGTCGCCTTCGCGGTGCTTCACCTCGTCCTTCATCTCGCGCGCGCTCATGCGCATCTGGCGTGCGAATTCCCAGCGCGTGTAGGCGAAGTCGATGATGGCCAGCACCAGCAGCACCAGCCACAGCTTGGTGAGCAGGCTTCCCAGCAGCGCCGGCAGCTTGAAGGCATGCACGCGCGCCGGCACCCACGACAGCGCCAGCAGCGCATCGAGCAGCGCCTCGAAGGCCAGCCAGAAGACACCGGCCAGCACGGCCAGCTTGAGCGTGCTCTTGCCGGCCATGTAGAGCGTCTTGAGCGACATCAGGCGCTTGAGCCCCTGCCCCGGGTTGAGCCGGTTGAAGTCGGGCTTCACCGGCTCGGCCGACAGCACCGGCCCGGTCTGCACCAGCTGCGACAGCACCGCGGTGACGACCAGCGCCAGGCACAGGGGCGCCATCAGGTAGCCCACCGCCAGGCAGAGATCGGTGAGCAGCATCGACACGCGCTGCGCGTCGAGCGGCAGCCAGGCGGACAGGTTCCACCAGCGCGCCTGCAGGTGGGCCCAGTCGCGCGCGGCCGGCGCCGCGGCGGCATGGCACCACACCAGCGCAACGGCCACCACCGCGGCCGTGGACACGTCGGCGCTCTTGGCGACGCTGCCCTTCTTGCGGGCCTGCTCGAGCTTGTAGGGGGTGGCCGCGTGGTGGCGGTCGAGGTCCTGCTCTGCCATGTCAGCCCAGCACCCGCTGCCAGTAGTCGAACACCGCCGCGTAGCCACGCTGCATGAGCGGCGCGAGCTGCCGCGACAGCAGCGCCAGCATGCCCAGCCCCAGCAGGACCTTGATCGGCATGCTCACGAAGAACACGTTCATCTGCGGCAGCGCCTTCGATACCACCGCGAGACCGCCTTCGAGCAGCAGCATCGCGGCCATGACCGGGGCGCCCACCAGCACGCCCATCGAGAACACCGCGCCGAACATGCGCACCACCTCATCGCCCGCGTAGCCGATGAAGGGCACGCCGGCAGGCACGCGTTCGAGCGAATAGGCAATGCCGCGCAGCAGGGCATGGTGGCCGTCGATGGACAGGAACACCAGCACCGCCAGCCATTGAAGCCCCAGGTACAGCGGCGACTGCTGCGAACGCGTGGCAGGGTCGAAGATGCCGCCGACACCCAGCCCCATCTGCAGGTCGACCACCTTGGCCGCGAGGTGCAGCGCGGCGAAGGCGCAATGCAGGCCGAAGGCCAGCAGCGCCCCCAGCAGCACCTCCGACAGCGCCCCCACGGCAAACAGCACCGGATCGGCCACCGGGGCAGGCCGCGCCGCGGTGGGCAGCCCGGCCGACACGCAGGCCGCCAGCGCAAGGACCAGCAGCACCCGGAACGTGACCGGCGCGCGCAACTGCGTGAACAGCGGCGTGAGCATCAGCAGCGCGCCCAGCCGCAGCGACACGAACACCACCAGCGCCACCCACTGCGCGTCGAACGTCATGGGACCCTCAGAGGTAGCTCGGGATGCTGGAGATCAGGCGCGTGGCGAACTCCGCCAGCCGGCGCAGCATCCACGGCCCGGCGACGACCAGCACGACCAGCGCGCAGATCATCTTCGGGATGAAGGTGAGGGACATCTCCTGCACCTGCGTGACCACCTGCAGGATGCTGATGATCACGCCGACCACCAGCGTGCACAGCAGCAGCGGCGCAGCGATGAGGGCGGCATTGAGAAGGAGGTCGCCGAAGAGGTGGGCCGCGAGGTCGGCATTCATCGCGCAGCTCGTCCGTCGCTGCGACCTGCGCTGCCAGCCTTGCCGTGCGGGCCACGCACATGCGAAGCCAGCTCTCTCCAACGTACCGCCACAACCGCCTCCCTGCGGGCCCGCCGCAGGCCCGTACTCCATTACCGCCACGCCCCGGCATGCGGGGACCGACAGGTAACCAAATGAACGGGCGCGATTAGAGCTTTTTGCCTAGGGAAATGCCCATCACTCAAAGGAGGGATGGGCAAATTGGAAACACCTTGATACCCGCGCGCACGGGTGCGCCCGCGGTCATTTCAGCGGGCTGGACGAGCGCCTGCGTCGGTCGTCGCGCAGTGAGGTCGGCACGGCGTTGCAAGCGCCGACAAGCAATACATCACTGAATCCGGGAAAAGGTTTAGCGCGCGTGCTCGCCGGGTGTGATCGACGACACGGCGAGAGGCTTCAGGCGCGGCAGGGGCGAGCGGTGCTGCGCGGTGCGGTGGGATGCGGCGCAGGTTGCTGCACCGCCGGCAGGCGCCGTGGTTTCTTCACGCGGCAGTTGCGGTGCTGCCACCAAGGACACCAGGCACACCAGGCACACCAGGGACGCGGTGCGTGCTCCGGAGCAAGCGCAAGGCGGCCGCGCAGCAGAACGGCTCGGCAGCATCGCTCACGTGAGAAACGACCTCGTACTGCGGGGCCGCGGAAAAGTCGACCTCGTCGTACACGTGCGCATACAGGCCCATCGGCAGGCGCACCAGCACCCTGGCGCCCGGCGCCAGGGCCGTCGCGAAGCGGCGCAGCAGCGCCTCCTTGCCGCCCAGGTGGGCGGCCAGCAGCAGCCGAGTCACGCTGCCCGCGGGCCATGCCAGCGCCTCGGCGCTGGCATGCACGAAGCGGAAGCCGGCTGCCACTTCGGCCGGGCCGAACCGGACGGCGAGCATGCGGCGGGCCAGCGCGAGCGCTTCGGCGTCCCTGTCGATGCACACGATGCGGGTGCCGAACAGCTCGCGGTAGCGCATGGCGGTGAGCGGCGCGGCGCCGCAGCCGACGAAGTACAGGTCGCCGCCTCCACCGTCCAGGCCGAGTGCGGCGCCTTCCAGTTCCGCCATGGAGTAGCCGTCGCCGAGCTCCGGCTCGAGGCTGCCGGCGTCGCCTTCGATGTAGCGGCGGGCCATGAGCTTCTCGAGCTCGGCCTCCACCCCGATGACGAGCGCCTTGAACTCGCGCGCATTGAAACCGGCCTGCGCTTCGAACAGCCGCTGGAAAGGCGCCTGCGAGGCGTGCTGGCGCAAGGCGCCGAGGAAGGCCATGCCGTCGTCCCATGCCAGAGGTTCACCGCGGCGGCGCGCGTCCACGAACGCCGCGCATTGCGCATGCAGCAGGTTCGGCGCGCCCCACGAAAGATCGGTCATGCGCTCACCCGGTGCTCATGCGCCGCCTGGAGCGCCTGCTTCACGGCCCGCAGCAGGTGCGGATACACGTAGGGGTGCACATAGGGGTTGGAGTTGAGCTCCAGGAACCACAGGCGCTTGCGCTTGTCGAGCATGGCATCGACGGTATAGACCACGCCCTGGCGGGCCTGGCCGGGAATGGTGGCCCAGAGGGACTGGCCTGCCTGCTGGAGCAGCGGCTCGAGCCCATGGAAGGCGTCGCGGCCGACCTGGATGTCGCGCATGCGCATCGTGGGCAGCTCGCAGTTGTAGCGAAAGTCGATGGCGCAGGTTTCGTCGCGCGGCAGCACGGTGCGCAGCGTCCTGCCCTGGTAGGCGAGGAACTCCTCGTACTGCGCCAGCTCGTGCCCCACGATGCCCAGCATGTGCACATGGCGCTCGACCAGCGTGCCGATGTCGGACACCCCGTCACCCACGACGCTGAGCATCTCGGTCTCTTCCACCGCCACCGGCTGCTCGTTCCAGTACCAGATCTTGATGATGTCGCCGGGCACGTAGGACTCGAAGAACTCGCCGTCGGCCCCCAGGGCGACGGAGCGCGCAGCCGCTTCGGAGAACGGCCCGCGGATGCCCATGCTGAACGACGACCGCGCCTTCTTGACGATGACGTCACCCAGCCCGGCAGGGCCTTGCAGCGAGTGGGCGGGCGTGGGCAGGCCCTGCGCCTGCAGGTGGCGCTTGAACTCGAGCTTGTCGGCGGAAATGGACCACGTCCGGTCGTACATGGGGCGCCAGCCGATGAAGCGCCTGACCTTGGGCGAGAACGTGCCGGTGTAGACCACCCCGTCGGGCCGCTCCTCGGTGAACTGCGGCGACATGCGCAGCCATTGCTTGCCCAGCAGCACGACCAGCGACATGTCGGCCACGTCGATGTGCGCTCGCAAGCCCAGCTCGGCAAGGTGGGGCTGGATCGCCTTGAGGTGGTTGAGCAGTTCGTAGCTCATCGGGGGCATGGGCGGCCTCCTGCGTCTTCTGTCATTTCGAGGTTCGCGGGTGCGTGATCCGGAGGTGGAGAGTGTGCCGCGACGGGAGCACCGGAGATCAGTGTCGGTTGTGGAATAGATCGCTCGTTCTGGCGGGCTGTTTAGCTGGTTGGTCTGCAGCACGATGCCGCCGGCATCGGTCACGAAGGTCTTGTCCTGCGCGGTGCCGTTGAAGTCGTCCTGTCGGAACATCTGCCCGTTGGCGTCGTACTCGTAGTGGGTGCCAC
>NZ_SWAR01000059.1 GCF_006386545.1 Methylibium rhizosphaerae
AGTACAACGAGCAGCGCCCTCACGACGCCCTGGGCGGCCTGCCTCCAAGGCTGTTCATGCCCAGGCTCACAACCGCCGCAGACTCCAGTTCCGGGATGTCTACTTGACGGGGGAGCTTACGGGAGAACCGGGCTTGCAGGGCGGCACTGGGCCACGTGCTCATTGAGAAGTTCAACACGGTGCCCGGCCAGGCTCGTAGTGCTCGTGTTGTTGCTTCCTTGACGCATCCAGAGCGGATCTACATCTTCCTGCTCTTCCCATGGATCGACGCGCACGTCACCTACGACGGCTATCGTGCGGAGCGGAAGGCTTGCATGGAGCTCTATGCGCGCGCGGCGCAGGTGAAGTTCCCCTCCTATGCCGAGATCGTCGTTCTGGGCGCAGACACAAAGGGCTCACCTGGAAGCTCCGAAACCGTATTGGTTGCGGAGGGCAACCCGAATCTGTCCGAGGCAGAGAAAGCTGAGACCCTGGCCATGATGGAAGAGCACCAGATCTTGTCCACCCTCGGTGATCCTGTTTCGATCAGCTACCGCCCCAGCATGCCCGACCCTCGAATCTTCGATAGCTCCTGGGCTGCAACACCAGCGGACAAACTGCCCGGCGTGAACGACCCCTGCTACTGTGGTTCAGGCCGAAAGTTCAAGAAATGCTGCAGGCCATAGGAGGCCGGCGCGCACAGCTTCCGGGCCTCGCTGGCGGCGTCGAACTGGACTCGCTGGGCGTACGGCGTGCCAGCGCCAGCGGTGGCACCGCCTGCAATGACTGGCGGAACGTCGTTCGTCGAGTGGCCGGTCACGACCGAAGCAGTCGCTCAGCCCGTCGGAGGCGAATGACTGAATTCAGTCTCAAACAGAAGTTGAGAGCTTTGAGGGGGCGCCTTCGAAGCGTGAGCGGCCACCGAACGCAACACCACCTTAGATCGCTCTGAGCCAGATTTGTCCGGGGCTCTTGTTCGCTAGGCCTAGGGCAGGCCCTACTCGCGGTACCTCTCGTACTCGTCCAGGAACAGCCTGGCCGACTCGTCAATGAATTCCGTCCGCCGCTTCCGAAGCTCGGCGAGCTTCTGCGACACACTCCTATAGATGACCTGGTGCGCCTGGTTCTTGATGGAGTCGCCGTCGAATTCGTCGAGATCGGCGCTCTCTTCTTCGAGGATCTGCCCCACCAAGCGCAGGAGATCCTCTTTCGTGATTTTGTCGATCGCAACGTAGTCGCCGTTTGCCCCCAAGAATTGGCCCACGTTGTCAGCGATCTTTAGTAGCTTCATACGCTTCCTTCCGCTCTTCGTAGGTTGTCGCGCCCGCCTCCAAGGAATCCAACAGCGTGCCGTAGCTGGCGATAGTCTCGCCATCCACGGACATGAGGGTTTTGTCCGTGGGATGGCCAGAGAAGATGCGGTACTGCGGCTCACCGCTTCCACTCCTCTTGGTGGTGAACAGCAAGTAGTCCGCGCCAATCGACGCACCGACCGTGCTGTTGTGCGTGACCACCACAACAGGCATCGTCGAGGAGATGCTCTTCAGAATCTGATTGACCTCGCCCTTGAGAAAGAGGTTGTCGAACGAAGACTCGGGCTCATCGATCAACAGCAAGTCGTAGTTGCGGGCATCAGCAATCTCCTGCAGGAGTCTGAATTCCGACCGCTCCCCGCCCGAGACGGGATACCCATCCTTGTTTAGGATGCGACAACTGACCTTTGCGAAGAGCTTGTAGTAGTCCGCAGGAGCGAGGCCGTCGATCTTCATCAACTCGCGGAGGTAGGCGTACGCACCGTCGTACTTCCGAAACGCTTCGCTGAACGACAACCTTGTCCCGCTTGCCCCCTTGACTTCACCGGCGCCCGCGAACGGCTGGCTTCGGGCTTCGATCCTGAACCCTTGCAGCGTCTCCTGAAACACAACCTTGTCCTTCTTGACTCGGTCAACGATATCGGAGAAGCGCTTCACCTTCTTCCTGTCCAATGCGACGGCGTAGAGGTCCACGTCATGCACCTGCGGTGCCGATGTATGGAAGCTGAGCCCTTGTCTGATTTCTTTCACTAGCTCGTTGACGATCCTCTTTCTGCCCGCCTCCGAAGCCTTCGCTCGAAGGACCTCGATGAGCTCACGAGCCAAGCGTTTGAGCTCCGTCAAATCTACGTGCTTCTCAATCACCGAGCGGTACTCGATATTCTCGATGACGTGCCGAACAGAGCTGATGAGCTCATGGAGATTCTCTGTCTTCCCGACCGCGAATTCGACTTCATCGAACAGCGCAGCCTTCGAGAAGGCATCACGCTTGTCCGTCTCCTCTGCGGATCTCAGCAGCGTATTGATGTATTCGTCGACCCGGCGATCGTTCGTGGGTAGGTCAACATTGATGACCACGTCGAGCACGCGCTTCAAGCCGCTCAGGTACTCGTCGACAACCAAACTGCGCCTTCGCTCGACGCTATCCCTGAATTCGCGCTCGTCGATGGCTGCGTCATGCTGAACCAACGAAAACTGCCTGATGTACTTGACGTTTTTGACTGAGTCCGCGATCCGATTCAATGTGTGGCTCTTGCCGGTTGAACGAGCGCCGATTACGACATTCAATCCGGTCGAGAGATGCTGCCCGTCGTCGAATATCTGCCACAGATTGTTCCCGTCGCGTTCGGAGAGCGCGACCTTTGCCTTGTCTCGGAGACACGCCTTCAGTGCCTCCAGCGTCACCTCGCCGCAGTCGATGAACGTCTGTCGCGTCGGAAGTGCGGCGAAGTCAACAGCCATGCGCGAGTCGCTGAACAGGACGGGTGTCAGCTTGTCGGGGTCCTTGAAGTTGCGAACGAACTTCTTCGCGCTGTCCACTTCGCCAGCACTGACATAGGGCGCGAGCTTCAGCAGCGTCTCGCCGGTGATCGCCGGACCCTTGTCGTAGTGAGGGATGACAAGGTAGCTGCCCAGGTCTCCGAAGATCTCGATCAGCGCTTCTACGGACACGCGGTCCCCGATCTTGGTGATCAGTCGCGAAATCTCAGCCGTCTTGTCCTGAAAGTCGTCGACCTCCGTCGGTCTAGCAATGACAAGGACGTGCCCCATGTCGACGTTGACTTCGATACCAGGGAACACGACGATAGGCAGCGCGTCTTTGATCAGTCGAAACTGCGCAGAGTCAAACACGTCGTGATTGGTCACCGCCACGGCATCCAGCTTCGCCTCCGCAACATACCTTTTGAAGGTGTCGATGCTGAAAGTGAATGCTCGATCGCTTATGGTCTTGACGGTGTGAATATGGAGATCGATCTTCTTCAAGTCATCCTCCCTGCATGCCTACGGCCTAGTGGGATTTCGTGATAGCTGCTCGCCCGGCCTGGATGAACTGCGCGATGTCAAAGAATCTCGAAACCTTTGCGAGCGGGAAGCGCCGCGTAAGCCGTTCTGAAATGGCAACAGCGTCTGGGTTGACGATCACCACGTCCGGCGTTGTATCTCGGTCTGCAAGCACTGAGCGGAGCACGGAAGCGAAGTAGAGGCCTGCCACCGGGAATGAGTAGCCAATAAAGACGAGTGACCTGGCAAGGCGCATCTCGCGCTCCATCTCGGCCCAGATCTGTCGGATCTCGTCCGCCTGATCGAGGTAGCCGGCCTGACCATTCTCTGGGGAGTCAGGTCCCGCGACAAACTTGAGGTGTGTTGGCGCGACTATCACAGCGTGGCCAATAGGAGTGCCCACCTCGATAGTTCCGCGACCGGTCTGCCTCCAGTTGACAGAGCCATGAGGCTTGAGCAAGGGGATCGTGCCGCGCGACCCTTCGACCCCTACGTAGTGTGCACACCTGCGCACGGGAAGCGAGCGTTCGAAAACGGTGTCGTAGTTGAAGGACACCACGGTATCGAACTTGCGATGGTGGCGGGTTAGGAAAGCCTTGTAGGTCGCGCGCGTTTGTGCGTTCGGTCCAAAGCGCAGAAAAACATGGCCGACTTCTTCCGCGAGAGCGTTCCACACGCGCTGTGCATAGGTGCGCAATTGAGGTGAAGTTGAAGGCGCCCTTGTGCGTTCGCTGAGGAAGGTGAAAACCTCTTCCACATCAATCGAGGTCAGAAGTGCGCGGCGCTTGGCCGGCGGCGTGCGAGCCGGTGTCTTACCGTATCCCAGGAAGTAGCGGAACAGAAACGACTCAATGAGTGCGCGGCTCTTGTCGCTTATGCAGAGTCTCAGGAAGGTTGACCAGAAAGTTGATTGCGTAGGTATCGGCAAACGATGCCCGGCCTGCACGGAGGTGTAGGCCCCCGCGCCGAAAGACGCGCCAGCCCCAAGGAAGTACACGACCTTCTTCTTCTGCGCCATCGGAGCAAATGAACTCTATCGGAGGTAGCCCTCCCGTAGCCCAGCACTTTGCTACGCGACACGTGTGCCCCACAACCCCTAGCAGGGGGATTCCGCGTTGAAGGAGCAAGGTGTCTCATGCAATTACGCTCGAGATGGTCCGACAAGTGAACGGCAAGTTTGGGGTGGCGCTCCCCGTCGCTCCGACAAGCTCTCACCGACCAGTCTCGGCGACCACCGCCATTCGGCCACCACGATCGATCGGGCGCACCCGGTCTCACGCGATCCGTCACTACGCACCCACAAGCAGCTAGCGCGCAATAGCGCTCTGCGAAAGCAGGCGGCGAAAGCGTGGGCGGGCGACGGCAGAGCTGTGCTGATCCGCAGCCCAGGGGCGAGAACCGAGCCAAACAACCCGGCGAAGCCGCGGTTCTCACAATGTGGGCTCCATGACGCATGGTTGATTGAAGCCCGACGCCTCAGACTGAGCGAAGATCTCAGGGTATGGCGCCGGCTCCTGCAATGCGCGGAGATGCTGGGCGAAGGCTCGTCATGGACGTTTTCGCGCTCGACGCGATGACGGAAATGCTGGGCTCGCCGCTCCAACTACTGAGCTACATCGATCGCAGAACGGGCTATACCGAGAAGCTGATGACGTCGCATGAGCTGACGATCCTGTCGTACCACCTCAAGCAGAACCTGTGGCTGAATGATGAGCACCACATGGTCCTGCTAGAAGACGACATTTCGGCGGACTTGGACTTGGCGATGCTGGTCCGGCGCGATGGCATTCCTGGCAAGGGAACGCCGGACGGCATCCTTACTCGATTCGTCGCGACGGCCCTCGGTCGTATGACCAAAGCCATCGAGGCCTCGCCGGAGCCCGCCACCATTGACCTCGGCTTCACCCTGCTGACGCTTAGCGAGGACACCGTCGTTGACGGTTAGCAAGGCCATTGATCAGATTGCCCAACAGGCGCTGGCCGACGGCAAGAGCCACGACTTCACTGCCGGCTTGGGGCGAGGCGACACCGGCCTCACCATCCACTGCAACAACAACCCGCTTGAAGCTGCGGGGCCGAGCCTGCAAAAGCATTGTCACGCCCGGAAGTACACCGAGCGGGCGAAAACCTGGTTTGGCGTGTGTCTCAATCCGATTGACCAAGCTCTGCGCTTCGGGATCAACTTGGGCTTCCCATGGCATCAGAGCGACGAAATGGACACGCTGACGAAGGGCATGGGCAAGGCAGCTAGGCTGCCCGGCGTCGTCTCACGGCCGGGCACGAGCGGGGCAAAGGTAGGGCGCAATCACCTCTGCCCTTGTGGCAACGGGAAGAAGTTCAAGAAGTGCTGCCTCCCGTAGTGCGCCGGCGGCGCTCATCCAAAGCGGAACCCGAATAGCCCACCGTCTTCGGTCTTGTCGGAAAGCCGGGTATCGAGGACAGCGGCTCCCAGGTCGGTCGACTCGTCAGCGGGCAAGCGATCGAAGATGTCGGAGTTCATCGTGACGATGTACTGCTGCTGCAGCCTCTCACTGGTTCTCTTGCCAAGGCGCAGCGCTCCGGCAACCTGGCGCTCATCGACGCCATCAAAGAGGTGGCTGTCGTGGATTAGGAATCCCGGGCCACCGTAGCGCTTCGTCACGATTTGCAGCAGCGCCAAGTCGAAGCAGAAGATCTCCATGTTGGCGATCCCGCCGCCACGGTCCCCTTCGATCGAGATGCGGAATTCAGGACCGTTCTCGGTGGCCTCGACCACAAAGCGACCAGCCCGATCGTCGTACAGCTCAGCGATGGCGTCAGCGATGATCAGGATTGCTTCATCGAGCACCCTTTCCCGCACATGATGATCCTCCTGGAGCTTGCGCTTCAGGTTCGCACGGTCGATATCGAGCTTTGTGGACTCTCCCTCAAGAGCTTCCGCTGCCTTGAAGCGCTCGCGCAGCGATGCGGCGCCTGCTTCGACATCGGCCAGGTCGCGTTGCATCGTCAGGAAGTCGTCGAGCGCTCCCCGTCCCTGCAGCGTGCGCAGAATGTTGCTGCGCTCTTCGTCGAGGCGGCTGAGGCCACCTTCCACGCCCGCGATGCGCGAGCGCACATCGCTGATTTCGTGTTCGAGATGGATCCGGCGATTGGCAACCACAGACTCGTAGAAGCTGCTCACGTCATCAAAGCGGCGTAGGGCGACGCCTGGCAACTCAATGCCGGCTGCTGCATAGAGCTGCTGGATGTCCGAGCGCTGTGGTGGCCGCTCTGATTGCAGCGCCTCCTGGAGATGGTCAAGCGTCTCGTTCAGCGTGACCGCTTGCCTGGTCAGGGTCTGCATCTCGGTCTTGATCTGTCCCGCTCGCTTTGACAGGGACTTGTAGCTGTCGAGCACCTCAAATTGCTCAAGGCTCTGACGCAACTTGCTTGCCTTCGCTTCAGCAATCGTCACCTGTGGGCGCAGTTCCGCAACGGTTCCGATTACCGAGCCCAGGGCACCGATCTTGACGGCCTTTTTCAGCTCCTCCAGAGTCTTTTCGCGCGCACGAATCTTGTTGAACTCGAACGGTATCTGCCAGTCGAGACCAAACAAGTACGACAGGTTGACCTGCCAATCCCACCTTTGCTGCTTCTCGGCTTGGCGTTCGGGGCTGATGAACCCGCCCGAGTTTCTGCGTCGCACAAAGTACGAGAACATCGACCGGAAGGTCGGTGTATACGACTCGTCGAACAGCGTGCCGCGTTCGTCAGACGGCAGCGCGAACATCGTGTGGCCGAGGAACACCCGCCAGTTCAGATTCGACACATAAAATCGTTCGCTGGCCTTGTCGAGCTTGCGTGGGATATCTGTCCGCTCCTCACCACCGCTGATCAGGAAAATCTTCGAAGGATCGGAGCCGGTGCGAGCGACTGTCAGCAGTTCGCCGCCAATGCGGAACGTGCCTTTGAAGGTGTGTTCGACCAGTTCGTCCAGCCGGAAGAGCGAGTCCTTTTCGCAGTCTGCACCCAGCAGGAAATGGATGACCTCGATGAGGCTTGTCTTCCCAGCGCTGTTGCGGGTCTGCTTGTCGGTCGAGTTCGCCGCCCGATCAGAGAGCAGTACGTTCAGGCCGGAGCGAAACGTCACGGCCTTGAACGTCTTCAGCGAGCTTTCGATTGAGACGATCATGCTGTGTGCTCGCCGTAGATGATGCCGTCCCGATAGTCGATAGCCGAGATGGCATACAGAAGGTTGAGCGCGAGAACGAACCAGTCGAAGGAGACGAGCGCGTCTGCAGCTTTGTAGATTTGAGCCTCGCGCACGCAATCCCAGAGAGCGGACACAGATCTCGGCTCCTCAAGATGCTTGAGGATTTCGCCGCCCACGGTGATAAGTGCCCGGTCATGCGGCAGGTACTTGGTCGGCAGGATCATGGCGTCACTTGGGCGGCTGGCTCGCGCTCGAAGATGTCGCAGTTCTCGAAGAGGAATGCCAACAGCGACTGTGCCGCCACCTGCTTCTGTGGCGGAACACTTCCGATACCTGTCACCAGTTCATACAGCGACGCCATGATGTCACCTGGACCGAGAAGCTGCGCCTTCAGATATTCGTATCGATCCCGGAAGAGCTTTGCGATGCGTTCGCCAGTCAGTGGGTCAGGGTGCCAGTCGAAGTACTGGCCGACGAGATGTGCGTTCTTCCAGCCTCCTGCGATTAGCTGCTTCCAGTGATTCGGTAGATTGTTGTAGTTCAGCTTGTGAAGCGGCACTGGCCGCAGGTCTTGTGGATCAAAGTCGATGGCGTCAGCTTCGCTGCGCAAGTGCTGAACAAGGTCCCGTAGTGCTGCCGTGTCGAGGGTTGTCGCATCCGTGTCAGACGCCGCAGGGCCTAGCAAGGATTCGATCTGGAACGGTTGCAGACGGAACACGCGTTCCGAGAAACCCTCCATTCCAACGAACCCGAATGTGAGCGCAGGATTGGCGTCCTTGAGGGCATTTATCGTTGTTACCGCCTCGACGGGCAGCCCGTCGGCGATGTTGTGCACCATGTGCCACTCTTTCATGATGGCGGCCAGATTCTTCAATGCCTTCGCGAAGTCGTCCGTCATCTTCGCTGTCAGCGTGGCGACCTGCTTCAGTTCGCCAGCCAGGGCTCCGTAGCACTGGAATAGCTGTCCACTCGATTGCAGGTAGCCATCGCACCCCTTGTCGCCGAGGGCACCATATGGGCGAACACGCACGAAGTCGTCGCCATGGAGAAGGCCCATGACGGTCGAGAAAAGGTCCTGGAACGCGTCGCTGTTGGACTTTCGCAGTTTGAGTTCAAGCGCGATCCGCCAGTAGTAGCGCTGACTGGCAGTGAAGGGATCGACCATGGCTTTAGCCGGTCCAGACGGTATCTCAGTCATGGGCGCCTCCTCCTCGGCGTGGCAGGTGCGGGCCATTGATCATGTACCCGCAGCAGTCGGGCCGTGGCCAGCCCATCCATGAAGACGATCCGGCAAGGCGAGACGAAGGTGCGCGCTAAGGCGAATGCCTCCGCTTGCTTGCGCACCGCAGCGCCGATCGCATGGCAGTGCTGCACCACATAGATTTGCGCCGGGATGTTGAACAGCCGATAGAGCTGATCTCCGTTCTTGCCCAAGTCCGTCGGCTTCATCGCGTGAAAGCGAGCCGGCCCCTTCAGCAGGAACGCCCCGGTATGCCGTTTGGCGTCCACGGTCAGGTTGGCCGAGAACACGTCGCTTTCTTCGCCGCCCCAGTCGCTCGGCACTGTGTATTCGCCGAGCAGGCCGCAGAGCAGTTCCTTGACCGCGTGTTCCGGAACCTGGCGCATCCGCTCGAACTCTGCCTTGGAGGGCATCCAGTCGTCATCCATGCCCGCGAACTGAGCGATCTCTTCCGGGCGCAGCTCCAGGGTTGGCAAGAACGGCGACGGAAGGCCCGCGCTGCGGTCAACCAGGTCTCCAACGACATACGGCACGGCGCGAATAGTCGCGTCGTCGATGCCGGCGACGTAGCCGTAGGCGAACAGGTGCGTTGAACCCGACATCCGCGTGTAGGCGGTGTCGTTGACCAAGCCGTTCTTGGAGAACTCAAAGACGAGCTTCTTCCCGGCAAGCGGTTCGTCGAGTTTTTCGGTGAGCGTCAGTGCGGGCGATTTGTTGGCGTAGGCGAACCCCTTACCCGAGACATGCCCGTCATAGATGAACTGCACGCCCGGCCGCAGGTTGCCCTCGAACGCCAGCTGCTGCAGAGTCTTCACGCCGCCCGCGGCGATGGCGTTGAGGAGATAGGCGCCGACGGCATTCGACAGAATCGCAGACGACATCACCACGTCCTGCCCTTGCAGCGCCGCGAGGAGGTGCGCTGGCAACCTTTCGGCATTCAGGAGGCCGAGCACGCGGTCGCGGCTGAGATAGAACGCGGTTAGGCGAGCTGATGCGCCCGGCGCGGCTGGCGGCACCGGGTCGACCGGCGCAAGGTTCGCCAGGCCATCTTCTGATTCCTCGTAGGGCTCGAAAGCCGGCCTGGGGGTGCGCGGCATAGCGGTCAATCCGCCTGCACTCGTTGGTTGCTACCCGTCCTCATGCGACCACTTCCAGGCCGCGCTTTTGCACCAGGTGCAGCAGCTTCAGGGCGGTGCCCGTGGGCTTCTTCTGGCCGATCTCCCACTTCTGTACGGTCGATAGGCTCGTGTTCAGCAGGCGGGCAAAGACCGCCTGGCTCACCCGCGTGCTCTCGCGGATGTGTTTGATCTGGGCAGGTTCCAGCGACTCCACCGGCGGCAGGCACAGCTGGTCGAATTCGCGCAGCGTGACCTGATCCATCACGCCGGCCTTGTGCAGCCCCTTGGCCGTCTCGTGGACGGCACCAAGGGTGGGTGATTTCGTCTGGCGCATCGCAATCCACCTCCATCAACTCACAGGCACGCTGTGCCTTGCCCATCGCGCCGCCAACTTCTCCAAGGCCTCGGCTTCATCCTTGTCGATGTGGCCGCACTGTTTCGTCGGGGAGCCGAACACAAAGGCCCAGCGGTTTCCCTTGTTCGCGGCGACTAGCGTGCGAAGGCCGCAGCTCTTCCCCTGTCTCTTCATTTCGGGGACAGCAACGCAGAGGCCGGGCGTGGTCAACCCTTGCTTACGCGCCAAGCGGTCGAACTACCGGGCTTTGCAGGTCGGCACCTCCCGCCTCGGTGCGATCTATTGTATAGCACTTAGTGCTATGGATCTGCTAGCTGAGCTTCCCTGACCCGGATGGCCAGCGGCGGGGTGCCTGCCGCCACAAAGTCTGACAGCAGCCCGAGCTAAGGGTGTGCCTAGAAGCGGCCGCTCGCCAGTCGTCCATACCACGTCGGCTCATGGCACGGTCATGGTCGGCGACGTCGGGCAGCTTTCGGGGTTCTGGAGCCATCCGCCGGTCAGCCGCCGACGAATAGCTTTCCGCCGCCGCTGTCGCTCGTCCGCCGAGACCCGAGAGACCCGAGAGACCGCAACCAAGTCTTGGTCAGACTGCCAGGCAAAGCCGGCACACGGGCCGCTGACTACCCGAGGGGCGGTCGACGATGTCACCCAATCACCGATGCTGATTTGGTTCCCGAGAGTCCCTCGACCACCCACCAATCGACGCAGCCAGTTGCCGGTCGCTCGGGTCGCTGGAGGTTGAAAGCGCCTCTGCCAACGCTACCCACGCCTCCCTCGCCGCAGCCCGACTGGCCTCCACCGCAGCCCCACTTCGCCGCCCCGGCCGCGCCTTGTGCAACCGCCCCTCCCCTGCTGCCTTGACCCGCCACAAGCTCGGCGTGTTCCGCATCGCCCCACGCGTCGCCTGCCTGGTGGCTTCAGCCTCCACGCCCAACTCCCGCAGCTTTTCCGCAAACGTCTCCCGCCACCGGTGCAGATCCGCCTTCCTCGGATTCAACCGTCGCCCATCCTTCCCCTCCGCGCGCACGCTGATGTGCACGTGCGGATTCGCCTGATGATCGTGCAACACCATCACATACTTGTGCCCGGCGAGCTCCTCCTTCGCGAAAGCCTGGGCCGCCTTCCACACCGCCATCGCCTCTGCACTGCCTCGCGGCATCGACAGCATGATGTTGTAGGCCTCGCGTCGCCCAGCCTCTTCCCCGATCAAGCTGCCCGCATGGCGCCAGTCGTCCGTCAATTCGCGCACCGCGTCCTTTCCGCGTAGCGTCGTGCTGTTCTCGTCCTCGATGTCCAGCCGCCCGTTCTTGCTGATGTAGCGGAAGTGCGCAGCGATCGCCTTGATGCCCCGCCCTCCCCCGGTCACCTTCACCATCACCTGCGGCGCTCGTCGCACCACCGTCGCCTCGATGCGCGCCCGGATCGCATCCGCCCGCTCGCGCAACGAACCGCGCCGCCACCGAGGCTCCGGACGGCCCTTCACGGTCCGGTTGCCCGGATAGAACAGCCGATCGCCCCACAGCACCAGCACGCCGTCCACGGTTTGTCGATCAGCCATCGGAACCTCCTTGATGTTTCGGCGCAGCCGTCGTGTCATGGATCGACCGAGCCGGCCGCAGTTCTGCGATCGCGCGCGACGCAACCGCCAGGTGAGACTTCACCTCGCGCTCGGCACCTTCGAGCCGCTCGCGGTACTCCTGGGCTGCCCGCACTTCGCCGTGCTTCAGCAGCTGGGTGAGATGCCGCAGGTCTCGCGCCAGGGTCGAGAGTTCAGCCGCAGACGCAACCAGCGCAGCGGCATGAGCCGCAGGCCGGCCGCCTTCACGCAGCACAGGCACCTCGGCACAGAGCCCAGCCACGAAGGCACCTGGCGCAAGACCAGCTGCATGCGCACGCTCAAGCACCAGGGCGGCTTCCTCGGACCGCATGCGCAACGACAAGCGAACGCGTGTGCCGCGGTTCGATGCAAACACGGCAGGAGGAGCCACGGGGCCGCCATCGCCCTCGAGCGCCTTCAGCAGCGCAGCCCGAATGAAGTCCGAAGGCGTCACGCCCTTCGCACTCGCCTGCGCCAGCAGCGCGGCCTTCAAGCCGCGCAAGTCGACGCTGATGCGGTCGCGAGACGAAGAGGTGCCCATCGCCCGAGGAGTCTCCAAGCAGAGGACACGCGTCGCGTGTCCGACATCCGGCGCCACAGCGCCTATCCTGCACTCACTTACTAGCCTTTAGTATTGGTCGAATCTCGACCTTTGAGGGTGCAGCATTTCGACGACCTTCTTTCCCTCCATGTGCCTCCCGGGACTGGGCGAGGTGGGGCCGCCACCAACCTCTGCTGTAACCAGCAGACGGCCTTTCCACCTTGAAAGCTCAGGGCGCCTGTGAGCAATAGGTCGATCGACGTCTGATTTAGTGACTAAACACCTGACCTTGATCGAGCTGCGTGTTCAGTGGCTAAACGCATGGGCACTCCTTCGGGCGCGAAAGGTATCCCATGCACGCGGTTGCCAGCTGCCCCAACTGCTGGGCTTTCGAAGTCCCATGTCAGTACCACAGATACGGGCAATTGTGTTTAGCTGGCAAAACCGCGCTTCCTGCTGACGCAGCAGCTGCGCCCGTTTTGGCGACAAACAACCGAACTGATTCGGCGTCGCCTCCGCGACCGTGTACCAGTGGCGACGTGTTTAGCGACCAAACGCTGATCTCACTTCGCAGACGATTTGCCGTTCACCAGCTCTCGGTCGGTCGCGTCCAGCCTCCAGAGCGCAAGAACACCTGCCCTCCTCTGTAGGCCACAGAGTCTCGAGGTCCTGAACGATGGAGCCCATCGGTAAGGCCGAGACCGCACCGGCTCCCTTCGCTGTGGAAGTCCCGGGCCGCGCGATCAGGATTGGCAGCGTGATGCCATGAGCCACTGCTATCTCGTTTTGCAGATAACCCCCTGCCTGTGCGCAGGGCCAGCGGTACAAAAAGTGGTTGATCTGGATGCGCCGTCCGACGGTCGCACGAGAGAGAAATGAACCGGGCTACCGCCCCGAAGAAGTCATTCGGTCCACTCGCTGCAATCCAAGCACCTGAGTAGCCGAATGACCTTCAGGTCGAGCCGACAGGTTTCATTGCTCAGCGGTTCCTGAGGAGCCCCGCCAGAAGTACGCCGAACACGAGGCCGCTCCAATGCGCATGGACCGCAACCTTCGAGTCGGACATGATGCTCAGAGGAACAGACAGTGCAAGCGTTGCGGACAGCGGGATCCAGGCGCCACGGGGCAACTGGCCCCTACGGCCCACCCCCGCCCCTATGGCCAATCCGTACATGGCGAACACGCCGCCAGAAACGCCCGTCATTGAGTCCGTACTTGTCCCGGCTAACATCCATTGCCCCCACGCGGCAATGATGTTGCCCACTGCAAACGCAACACAGCAGGTCCTCTTGCCTGCGGCTGCCACGCTCACTGCGACGCCTACCACGCCAACCACGACGTTCGAGGCCCAGTGGACGAGGTTCGAATGAATGTACGGGCCCGAAATCAGGCGCCACCATTCACCGCGCGCGATATCCACGTAGTAGACGCCATAGGCCCGCACTGGACTCTCCACGTCGGCCCACCCCTGCGCGAATGCTGCCTGGCAGGCCAGCGCGACGAACATGATCGCGATGTAGGCCAGCACACCCACCCTGACCTCGGAGTCATGGCGCAGATGGGCGGCAAACTGCGCACGCTCCACCAGCGCAGCGGACGATCGAAAGACATGTGCGTCGCTGGCCGTTACCAGCAACATCAGGATGGCGACCCCGGCGAGGGGAGCAAACGCAGAGAAACTCTTGGTGACTGTCAGCGCAGCGAAGACAAGGCTTGCCACCAGGTAGACCAGCATCATCTTCCAGAGCCGTCGCACCAGCATCGCCTGAAAGACGTCCACCAGCTCGGGCAGAGCCACCGGCGGAAGCAGGTGCTCCACACCAGGCTTCCCTACCAGCACGCCGCCTATTGGTTCCCAGGTTCGAGCCATTGCCCTGCAAGCGCCCAGGCCGGAGGCTTTGAGCGTACCCCCATGCCAAATCCCCCAGTCCGGTCCCTTGTTGAGCGGAAGCGTGCTGCCGGTTCGCCATTTCATGGAATTTTCCACGTACAAAGAGTGGGCGGCGCCAGCGGCGCCACCCAGGATTCCCTTACCTGTGTGAGGTGGGGGGGGTGATGTAGTGCGCCCTGGTCACATGAAAGGCCAGCGCGGCCAAGCCTACCGTCACAACCAGCACGGAGGCCGGCGCAAGCGCCATGAGTCCAATGGTTGTTCCGATTGCTGTCGCGGAGTCAATCTCACCACCGCCAACGGCATCAACTTCATCAACTGTCAGTTCCTGCATTCGCATTGCCTTTCAACATGCACATCGCCCAAAACACGGTGGGCACCGCCTCCACAGCTGCGTGGATCTCTTAGAGCATCAAACTCCGGACCCGGCCGTCGATTCTTCTTCGACATTCGCAGCAGCGACGTGCCCAAGCTGAGCATGCGTGTCCATTGCCACCGTGCCTTTTTCAATGACTACGACTCGCTGCGCCATCGCAATCGTCTCCGGCCGGTGCGCCACCAGTACTCGCGTCAACTGCTGCTGCCCGATTGCGGCACTGACCGCCCGTTCGTGCCACACATCCAAGTGGCTTGTGGCCTCGTCCAGCACCAGCAGCTTCGGACTGCGGTACAGGGATCGCGCGAGCAAGATGCGCTGCTTCTGCCCACCCGACAGCCCAGACCCGGTATCGCCCACCATCGTGTGGTAACCCATTGGCATGGCGACAATGTCGGCGTGGATCGCTGCCCACTGCGCACACTGCTGCGCGCGCTGCATGTCGGGGATTGCATCAAAGAAGTGAATGTTGTCCGCAATGGAGCCTGCGAACAGCTGATCGTCCTGCATCACGGCGGCCACCATCGGCCTATAAGTCGCTGGGCCCAGTTGCTGCAACGGCATGCCGCCGATCAAGACCTCACCTTCGGTAGGCTGCAGCAGGCCGAGAATGAGCTTGACCAACGTGGTTTTCCCCGATCCAGAGGGGCCAGTGAGCGCGATGCACTGTCCCGCGGGAATCGTCAGGTTCAGGCCCCTCAGGACCCACGGATCGCCATCCGCATACCGAAAGCTTACGTTCCGAAGTTCGATCGAGAGCTCCAAGTCGCCGGGCGACAGCTCCTGAGGCAGCCCCTGCTCCTCCGGTTCGGTCAACAGGATGTCGGCCACCCGCTCGCCGTGCAGGCGCAGCATTCGCAACTCGAACAGCTTGTCGGTCAGCGCGATCACTCGCTGGCTGAACTGGTCTTTGTAGCCAAGGAACGCGAACAGCATCCCCACGGAGAAGCGAGCCTCCAGCACGGCCAGGGCTGCAAGCCAGATGACGATCACTCGCTCGGCACTGAAGAGTGCGCTGCTCGCAGTCTGGTAACTCACCTGCAGTCGAGCAATGCGCAGTTCGGCGTTGAACTGATCGGCGAGCAGGTTCATCCAGCCTATGCGGCGCTCCTCGCTGCGGCCGAACAGACGGAGCGCCTGCACACCACGGGCGGATTCAAGAAAGTGCGTCTGCTGCTTCGCAGCATGAATGATCTGCTCGGCGCTGGCATCTCGCAGCGAGCGGTACATGGCTGCACGCAGTGCCCCATAGACCCCAACCATGACCAGCGCAACCAATGTGAGCGACGGGCTGTACAGCAGCATGATCACCAACGCACCAAGCACCAGTACGCCATCGATCAGCGCCTCGACGAGTTGGGTCGTGACGCTGTGCTGGATGGTCTGGATGGAGTTGAAGCGCGAGACGATGTCCCCGAGGTGGCGCTTTTCGAAGTAGGACACCGGGAGCTTCAGCAGGTGGCCAAACGCATTGCCGAGCCACTGGAAGTTCAAGTTGCTAGCGAGCACCGTAATGACCCACAGACGTGTGGCGGATATCGCACCTTGCAACATCACAAGCAACAGAAAGCCGAGGCCCAGCACAGTGATCAAGTCGCGATCCGCTGCCACGATCGCCTCATCCACGACCCATTGCAGGTAGAACGGCGCGGCCAGTAGGCACACCTGCAGCGCGACACCCAGCACGAGCAATTGCAGCAGCCCTCGTTTCAAGCCAACCACCCGGCCCATCAGGCCGAATAGCGTGAACTGCACCCGTTCTTCGCGGGGCTTGAACTCCGTGCCTGGCGTGACCTCGAGTGCTACGCCAGTGAAGCGGCGCGATACCTCGTCCATCGGAACGCAGCGCTCGCCCACGGCCGGGTCCACGATCACGAGGCCATTGCGCGCCAGGGCCTTGGCCACGACGAAGTGGTTCATGTCCCAATGCAGCACGCAGGGATATCGCAACTCGGGCAGATGCTGCAGGTCCAGTTTCAGTGGCCGGGTCTGCAGGTTCAGCCCTTGGGCCACGCCGATCAGGCTTTTGAGCGTGACACCTTTGCGCGACGCCGAGAAGCGTTTGCGCAGGGTAGGGAGATCGATACGGTGGCCCCAGTAGCCAGCAATCATCGCAAGGCAAGCCAAGCCGCACTCGGCGGCCTCGTTTTGCAGCAGCACGGGTACACGGCGGCGGCGGATGAAGCTCAGCTGCGGGCTTGCGATGCCTTTCATCGTGCCGACACTCTTCCGCCCAAGCTGTACAGGGGCTCGAGCACCCATTCGTAGAGCTTTCTACGCTCCAGCAGCAGACTGGCATCCAAAGTCATTCCGGGGCGCAGCGGCTGAGGCCGGTCGTACGCCAGCACCTCTTGGAGAGGCAGACGGACGCGCACCCGATAGACCGGTTCGTTGCCGGCATCTGTACCGTCGCGCAACGCGACGCCAGCGACCTCTCGGACAACACCCTGGTGCTGGCCGAACTTCTGGTACGGAAAGGCTTGATAGCGCACGAGCACCGGCGCGCCCGGCTGAATGAAGCCGACCGCGCGCGACGGAGCATAGAGCTCCGCCTCCAGCGCCGAGCCGACAGGCAACACGACTGCAAGCAATTGTCCGATTGCCACGGCTTGGCCTGCCTCGACCGCGAGCGCGCTGACCACGCCTTCCCGCGTAGCGCGCACAACCACCGCTCGGCGCGCCTCGTTTTCGGCGAACTCTTGCTCGACGGTGGCAATCGCACGCATCCCGGCCTCGCGGTCACGTCTGTGCTGCAAGTCGTGCAACTCCGATTCGCTGCGCAGCGCTGCTTGCTCACGCACGATGCTGCCGTGGCTGCGCTCCAGATCGGCGAGTCGCTGTTGCTGGTCCAGCACTTCACTCTGGCGATCCTGCACCGTCGCCGCGGAGACGAACTGCTCGCGCTCGAGATCCTGATAGCGTTGCAGCGCTTGTTCAGCCAGCGCCACTCGCCGACGCTGCAAGGCAATCTGCTCGATGACACGCTGGCCTTCGGCGCGAAGGTCCTGCACCCGCGTGCGTGCGGCTTCGACACGCTGGCTGGCCTGCAGGCGTTGCTGGTTCAGATCGACCTGGAGGCTAGCGAGGCGCCGGCGCATCAGTTCGCTCACAGCCAGCCCGGTGTGAGCGGCACCGGGGCTGGCTCGCTCGCTCGATAGCACGAACAGCACATCCCCGGCTTTCACTTTTTGCCCCTCGCTCGCGCGGCGCTCATGCACGACGCCTCCTTGCGGAGCGATGACGCGCAACACGCCATCTGCCGGTATCAGCACTCCGCTGACATGCACTTTGCGCGTGACGCTGAAGGTGAAGAAGAACACGACCACGGCACTGACCAACGCCGCAAACAGCCATACCAGCACCGTGTGGCTCATGGGGCGTGCCAGCAGGATCTCACCGTATTGGCGATGACTCGCCTGCTGCAAAGCTTCTGTGCGGAACAGGGCACTGCTCATGCAAAATGAACGGGCTTTCTCAGGGCAAACATGGGTATCTTGGAGTCGAGATGGCGTCCGCCAAGGGAAGCAGCAGCCTTGCCCGGTCGAACGCAGAACGACAGGACGTTAGCTGGGACCCACCAACATGTCATGACGTTGTCATGGCTGAATATCGACAACGCCAGGGCGCGGTCGAATCCTGGGCCCGTATAGCGGCTGCACGTGCCCCCGCGCCGCACGGCGAACGTGCGGCGCATCGTAGGCCGTGTGCCGGAGGCGTTCAGTGACTAAACGCCCTCGCCGCCCCCTGCACCGGCCGCAAGAGCCGCGAGCCGAGCCCTCACTGCACGCATCGCACGCAGGGCTTCGTCGCTGCCCAGTTCGGACCAGCCGGAGAGGATCCCCTCGAGGGCCCGGCAATGCAGCTCTGCCTCACGCGCTTGCTCAGCAACCCGCGGTCCGCCTGCCTCGCCACAGTTCATGGGAGACAGCTTGCTGCGGGTCCGTGCCGCGCGCTGCGGCTCGGCCTCCCGATCCCGAACTGCCTGGCCCGGCCGGCCAGCCACGCCGGTTGCGGCAGCCCGCGCGCGCAGCTCCGAAAGATCCTGCCGCGTGATCGGCACCTTTGCCGCGATCGCCTCGGCTACCGCCTCCGGTTGCTGCTCATGGAGCCGGCGCAGCTCATAGAGCTTCGTGAGCCCGCGGCACCGCCCCTCCCGGTACGCCTGCATCAGCCAATCCGGCGCGTCGATCAAGGCCGTCGCCATGGTGATCAGCGTCTTGCTCTTGCCCATGCGGCGAGCGATCTCGGCCTGGCTTTCGCCCATGGCCATCCGCCGTTGAACGAACAGGGCCAGCTCCAACGCTGTCAGCCCTTCCCGCTGCTCGTTCTCGATGACCTGGTCATAGCTGTCGGCCGCCTCATCGACAAACGCCGGGATCGCCTCGCGCTGCGCCAGACGCGATGCCCTCAGTCGGCGTGCGCCGAAGTTGAGCATCCAGCGCCCGGCGTGCTCCGGGTGCCGACGCACCGACACCGGCTGGCGCACCCCGCGTTCACGGATCGTCTCGGCCAGCTCCTGCAGGGCCTGCGCGCTGAACTCCTGCCGCGGCTGGCTCGGATCCTCGTCCACCAGCTCGATCGGAATCTGCATCGGCACGGCCCCGTCGCCCGACGGCACGCCTTCGGGGGCCACCAGCTCCAGCGGCCCCACCTCGCCCTGCGGGGGCATCGTGGCGCCTGCAAGCCGCCCGCCGTCGCCCAGGTCCAGGTCGTCAAGCAGCAGTGACATGGTGTCCCTCCATCGGTTCGCGAGCCGCCACCGGCCCCACCGCCTGGGCCAGCGTGGCCACGGCCGGCTCGATGTCCTTCCACGCGTCGCGCGCGGCCGACTTCTTCATCTCCCACAGCACCTCGCCGGAGGCCTGCGCCTCGGCCACCGCCGAGCGACGCGGGATCGACGCGTACTGCTTGCCCGGCCCCGCCAGCGGGATCAGCAGCGGATGGAAGCGCTCGGCGATCTGCACGAAGTTGGCCCGCTGGAACGGTGTCGCTTCCACCAGCGTCGGCAGCAAGCCGATCAGGTGCAGCTTCGGATTCAAGACGGCTTTGATCTTGCGCACGCCGACCCGGTCGTGATTGAGCAAGCCGTTGACGCCTTCCAGCGACTCCTGGTTGAGCTGGATCGGCGACAGCACGAAGTCCGCCGACGCCAGCGCCGCGATGACACGGATGTCCGGGTTCGGGTTGGTGTCGACGATGCAGACGTCGAAGCGCTGTGCCATCGCGCCCAGGAAGGCGCGCAGGTGGCGTGCAAACGGCGTATGCAGGGTCGGTTGCCGCTCGAGCGACAACAGCGAGCGGTCGCTCGGCACCAGCACGAACGGCGCGTCGGGCATCGACGCCACGGCACCGGTCAGCAGCCGTTCGCTGCTGACGCCGGCCATCACCGGCCGTTGCGAGCGCTGCAGCGGCCGCGTCAGGTTGCCCTGGTGGTCCAGGTCCACCGCCAGCACGCGGCGACCCTGCTGGGCCAGGTAGTGGGCCAGCAGGGTGGCGACGGCCGACTTGCCGACGCCGCCCTTCTGGTTGGCGAGCACGAGTGTCTTCATGGGGATCCTCCGGCGCGACCGTGGAAGGAACGAGCCGTGACGGAGGATCAAACCTGGCGACAGCGCCTCGGAAGCGGACGCCGGGATCGCGCGAAGCCGGTGCCAGCAGGTGTGCGCGAGACGCAGATCCGGCCCGCGCACCCACCGCTTCAAATATCGGCGCCAGGACGCCCGCTGTCGCTGCAGCATTCGCCCCGCAATCTTGCATTGCGGGGCCGGGGCCTCAGCCCTTGAGCTTGCGCATCTCCTCGGCCAGCATCCACAGCGCGCGGTTGAGGCTCACGCCGCGGTCGATGCTGCCCACCGGCCGCGTCTGCAGGCGCCGGCCCTTGGCGCTGCGCCCGCGCTGCCCGCCCCGCAGGGCGTTCTCCTGCACCCGCTGGAAGGTCGCCCACAGGCTGTCGCCGGCATCCTCCTGGCGCCGGGCCTCCACCATCTGCGCCGCGGTGATCGGTGCCGGCACATGGCCGCCGGTCTGTGCCAGGCGCGCCTCGCCGAAGCGCAGCGCCAGCGCCGCGGTGCCGTAGGCCAGCTGCTCCAGCGGCTCGAGCCGCAGCGCCTTCATCGCCTCGGTCGACGCCTCCACCGTCTCGAACTGCTCCAGCACCCGGAACGCCCCGTCGATGACGTCATCCTGCACATTGCCCTTGTGCGGGATGCGCAGGTCCTCCACCACGTCGCCCACCACCAGGCCGTTGCAGCAGACGAAGCGGAACATGCCGGCCAGCATCTGGTAGCTGCTGGCGCCGTCATGGCTGTTGATCAGGATGATCTCGTGCGCCTCGGCACGGGCCTGCGCCTGGGCGGCATGGCGCAGCCGGATCATGTGCTTGGTGAAGGCCGCCTTGCCCTCGATGTGGCTGGCGCCCTGGGCCACCATGAACGGCTCGAAGCCCTCCCGCCGCAGGCCGCGCAGCACGTCGATGGTGGGGATGTAGGTGTAGCGCGCCGAGCGGCTGGCGTGTTTGCCCTCGGCGAAGATGGACGGGGCCACCTCGCGCATCTGGTCTTCACCAAGCGGCGTGGCACTGCGCAGCACACTCGGGTTGCGCGCGAAACGGGTGCAGAGCTGGGGTGTCGTGGTCATGTTCGACTCCTTCGATCGTTGGGCGAAGGGCGGCCGCCGGGCAGCCGCCCGGTCGGGGTTCAGGCATGGGCCTCGGTGTCGCGCTGGCGGCGTGGCTGGACCCGGGCCGCAGTGCCACCGGGCCGGCGACCGCTCGGGCCGCGCACCCGTCGCGCCTCGCCCTCGGCCTTGCTGTCGAGGAAGTCCACCTCGTCGGCGATGAAGTCCAGCGACCAGATGTCCTCGCCGTCCTTCTCGTAGTGGCTGTTGCGCACCCGCCCGACGATGTTCACGTGCGAGCCCTTGCCCAGGTACTCGGCCACGTGTTCGGCCAGCTTGCCCCACAGCGTCCAGCGGATCGCCGTCGCCTCCTCCTCCCGCTCGTCGCCGCTGCCGCGCCGGGCATTGCTGATCGCCGTCAGCACCGCCTTGGCCACCTGGCCGTCACGGCCCTTGACGAACTCCAGCTGCACGGCAGCTGCCAGGTGGGCATTGCGTTGAATCACTTGCACATAGGCCATGGCCATCTCCTTGCGAACGAGATGAACCGGCCGGGCCCCGACAGGAAGCCCTGACAGCCAGATCCTCTCGCTCGGACTTCCCTCGCTCCCGCCCTGGGGCGGGCGGGGGGTGGGGGATGCCCCTTCCCTCACGGGAAGGGGTGGGGGATGGGTGGGGTTCAACAGCAGCCCAAGCAGTGAGC
>NZ_SWAR01000060.1 GCF_006386545.1 Methylibium rhizosphaerae
CGAGGGCGAGCAAAGAACTCGCCCTCAGCCTGCGGCTTCGGAGCTCAGACAGCTTTGCTCGACCGCTTCGCGGCAACCCTCGGGCCGCGACGCTGCGCAGGCGGCACAGACGGGGCCCCGTTTACAAAGTGACCGACGAGCCGGCCTGGGGGCCGGCTGCATCGCCGCGTACCAACCCGTCCGTTCGCCCTGATCCTTCGACAGGCTCAGGACGGGGTACGCCTGACGGCGTATCGAAGGGCCGCAGGGTCCTACGCGGGTCTGGATCGGATACAGACCAAGCGACGACATGCGACTGCCCCTACCGCCCCAACGTGCTCCTCATTTGCTCGAACATCGCATCCGCCGCGGGCGACCCGGCCGAGGCCTTGCTGCGCAATGCCGCCACCTCCAGCGCGGGCAACGGGGGCAGGCCATGCCGCGCATCCAGCACCTGCAGGCCCGGCGGCACGCTGCAGCGGGTGAGCACGGCCACCGCCACGCCGCTTTCGACCGCGGCCAGCTGTCCGGCGAGGCTTGAGCTGTTGTAGACGACGCGGTGCGCCCGCCGCTGCGCCGACAGCGCGGCCAGCGCGTCGCGGCGGGCGCGGCTGCCGGCCTCGTACACCGCAATGGGCAGCGGATCGCGGCGCCAGGCTTCATGCTGCGCTGCGCCCACCCAGACCAGCGGCTCGTGGAACAGGAAGCTGCCGCGCTGCGGCCGGTCCCGGGTGACGAGGGCCAGGTCGACCTCGCCGCGCTGCACCCGTGGAATGAGGGCGGTGGACTGTTCGCACACCAGCGTGATCTCCACGCCGGCGTGGCGGCCGGCGAAGCTGCGCAGCACCGGCGTCAGGTAGCTGGCGGCGTAGTCGTCGGGCACGCCCAGCGTCAGCCGGCCCGACAACGCGCGGCCGTGCAAGGCCTGCTGCGCCTGCGTGTGCAGTTCCAGCATGCGGCGCGCATACCCCAGCAGCTCGGCGCCGGTGGGCGTGAGCTGCAGATGGCGCGGCCCGCGTGTGAGCACCGGGCGGCCCACCGCGTCCTCGAGCTTCCTGAGCTGCATGCTCAAGGCCGGCTGCGAGCGGAACACCAGCGGCGCCGCGGCGGTGAGCGAGCCGGCGTCCACCACGGCCACGAAGGCGCGCAGCCAGTCGAGCTGCAGGTCGGCGGTTTGCATGGGGCACACCCTCGTCAATTCGATAAACGAATGGTAGCCGTCAGAACTATGCGCTTTACGCACGGCTGCACGACCCGCACAGTGCGAGCCATGACTGCATCGCTGACCACTCCTGAAGCCGCTGCCGGCCCGTCGACCGCCCCGCAGCTGCTGCGGCGCGGCACCGTGCTCATGGTGGGCGGCGGCCTGCTGCTGGGCACGCTGGGCGTGTTCGTCGAGGAGGCCGGGCAGCATCCGCTGTCCACCGTGTGGTTCCGTTGTGCATTCGGCGCGCTGGCGCTGCTGCTGTGGGGCGCGGCCAGCGGCCGGCTGGGCGAGTTGCGGCTGCAGGGCCGGGGCCTGCTGATGGCCGTGGCCGCCGGGGTGCTGATGATCGCGAACTGGGCGCTGTTCTTCGCCGCGATCTCGCGCAACTCGATCGGGGTGGCCACGGTGGTGTTCCACGTGCAGCCGTTGTGGGTGCTGGCGCTGGGCGCCTGGTGGCTGCGCGAGAAGGTGTCGAAGCGCCAGGCGGCTGCAGCCGCGGCGGCGCTCGCAGGGCTGGCCCTGGCCACCGGCCTGCTCGAGCAGACCGCCTCTGCCGCGGCCTGGGGTCCGGGCTACTGGCTGGGCCTGGCCATGTGCCTGGGCGGCTCGTTCAGCTATGCCTGCGTGACCCTGATCGCCAAGGCGGCGCCTGGCATCGGCTCGTTCGCGCTGGCATGGTGGCAATGTTTGGTGGGCATGCTGCTGCTGGCCTGGTGGCCCTTGATGCACGGCTGGCCCGAGGCGGGCGCCGCATGGGCCTGGCTCGCCGGACTGGGCGTGCTGCACACCGGGCTCGCCTATGTGGTGCTGTATGCCGGCATGGCACACCTGCCCACCGGCCGCATCGCGCTGCTCCAGTTCGTCTACCCGGGCGCCGCGGTGCTGGTCGACTGGCTGGTGTACGGGCGCGCGCTCAGCCCCTTGCAGCTGGCCGGTGTGGTGGTGATGGGGCTGGCACTGGCGGCCGCAAGGCGATCGGGCGACTGAGCCCGCGGGTGCGTCAGGGTTTCCGAGGGGGCGGCCGGCGCCGACTTGGCAAGCAGGGGGCTGCGGCGATATGCTTGTATAGACAAGTAGGAGCCCCGCCATGAGCCAAGCCACCGACCCCCGCTACGACGCCTCGCGCGTGATCCGCGCGCCGCGCGGCAGCCAGCTGTCGTGCAAGCACTGGATCGCCGAAGCCGCCTATCGCATGATCCAGAACAACCTCGATGCCGAGGTGGCCGAGAACCCGAAGCACCTGGTGGTCTATGGCGGCATCGGGCGCGCCGCGCGCGACTGGGCCTGTTTCGACCAGATCCTCGCCTGCCTGCGCGAGCTCGAGGAAGACGAATCGCTGCTCATCCAGTCGGGCAAGCCGGTGGGGGTCTTCAGGACGCACGCCGACGCGCCCCGGGTGCTGATCGCGAACTCCAACCTGGTGCCGAAATGGGCCACCTGGGAGCATTTCAACGAACTCGACCGCAAGGGCCTGTTCATGTACGGCCAGATGACGGCGGGCAGCTGGATCTACATCGGCAGCCAGGGCATCGTGCAGGGCACCTACGAGACCTTCGCCGAAGCAGGGCGGCAGCACTTCGGCGGCAGCATGGCCGGCCGCTGGATCCTCACGGCGGGCCTGGGCGGCATGGGCGGCGCGCAACCGCTGGCAGCCACCTTCGCCGGCGCCGCCTCGCTCACCATCGAATGCCAGCAGAGCAGCATCGACTTCCGGCTGCGTTCGCGCTACCTCGACGAGCAGGCCGCCGACCTCGACGATGCGCTGGCGCGCCTGCAGCGCTACACCGCCGAGAAAAAGGCGGTGTCGATCGGCCTGCTCGGCAATGCGGCGGAGCTGCTGCCGGAGCTCCTGAAGAGGGCCCAGGCCGGCGGCCTGCGGCCCGACCTCGTGACCGACCAGACCTCGGCACACGACCTGGTGCACGGCTACCTGCCCATCGGCTGGAGCGTCGATCGATGGAAGGCCGCGCAGCGCGACCCGGCGATGCATGCCGAGCTCACCGCGGCGGCCGCCCGTTCCTGTGCGGTGCATGTGCAGGCCATGCTCGGTTTCCAGGCCTTGGGCATTGCCACGGTGGACTACGGCAACAACATCCGCCAGGTGGCCTTCGACCAGGGCGTGAAGAACGCGTTCGACTTCCCGGGCTTCGTGCCGGCCTACATCCGCCCGCTGTTCTGCGAGGGCAAGGGGCCGTTCCGCTGGGTGGCGCTGTCGGGCGACCCTGAAGACATCTACAAGACCGACGCGAAGATCAAGGAGCTGTTCCCCGAGAACCGCCACGTGCACCGCTGGCTCGACATGGCCAGGGAGCGCATCTCGTTCCAGGGCCTGCCGGCGCGCATCTGCTGGCTGGGCCTGGGCGAGCGCGACAAGGCCGGCCTCGCGTTCAACGAGATGGTGAGAAGCGGCGAGCTGAAGGCGCCCATCGTCATCGGCCGCGACCACCTCGACACCGGCTCGGTGGCAAGCCCCAACCGCGAGACCGAAAGCATGCGCGACGGCACCGATGCGGTGTCGGACTGGCCGCTCCTGAACGCGCTGCTCAACGCCAGCGGCGGCGCGAGCTGGGTGTCGCTGCACCACGGCGGTGGCGTCGGCATGGGCTATTCGCAGCATGCCGGCATGGTGATCGTGTGCGACGGCACGCAAGCCGCGGCGAAACGCCTGGCGCGGGTGCTGGTCAACGACAGCGGCTCGGGCGTGATGCGCCATGCCGATGCGGGCTATGAGCTGGCCATCGCCACCGCCAGGAAGCAGGGCCTGAAGCTGCCGATGGTCAGGTAGCCTCCATGAGCATGACCGCCTGGGACGCCTTGTGGACGAACGTCCACCTGGCCACCATGACGCACCAGGGCTATGGCGAAGTGCACGACGGCGCCATTGCCGTGCGCGACGGCCTCATCGCCTGGGCGGGCCGCAGGCGCGATCTGCCGGCCGGGGCCAAGGCGGCGGAAGAGCATGACGGCCGTGGCCGCTGGCTCACGCCCGGACTCATCGACTGCCACACGCACATCGTCTACGCCGGCAACCGCAGCGATGAATTCGAGGCGCGCCTGAACGGCGTGCCGTACGAAGAGATCGCCCGGCGCGGCGGCGGCATCCTGTCGACCGTGCGGGCCACGCGGGCGGCCGATGAAGCCGCGCTGCTGGCGGCGAGCCTGCCGCGCGTGAAGGCGCTGCTGGCCGAGGGCGTGACCACGCTCGAAGTCAAGTCGGGCTACGGCCTCGACACCGACACCGAGGCGCGCCTGCTGCGTGTTGCCCGCGAGCTGGGCCGCATGCTTGCGCTGCGGGTGCGCACCACCTGGCTGGGTGCGCATGCGGTGCCGCCTGAATTTGCCGGTCGCGCCGACGACTACGTGAGCATGCTGTGCGAGCAGATGCTGCCGGTGCTGGCCTCGCAGGGGCTGGTGGATGCGGTGGACGCGTTCTGCGAAACCATCGGCTTCTCCCCGGCGCAGACCGAGCGCGTGTTCGACTGCGCAGCGCGGCTCGGGCTGCCGGTCAAGCTGCATGCCGAGCAGCTGTCCGACCAGGGCGGCGCGGCGCTGGTGGCGCGGCACCGCGGCCTGTCGGCCGACCACCTCGAATGGCTGTCGCCGCAAGGTGTGCAGGCGATGGCGGCGGCCGGCACGGTGGCGGTGCTGCTGCCCGGCGCGTTCTATTTCCTGCGGGAGACGAAGCTGCCGCCGGTGCAGGCGCTGCGCGATGCCGGCGTGCCGATGGCCGTCTCGACCGACTGCAACCCCGGCACTTCGCCCATGCCTTCGCTGCTGGCGGCCATGAACATGGCCTGCACGCTGTTTCGCCTGACACCGCAGGAAGCGCTGGCGGGGACCACCCGCCATGCCGCAGCGGCGCTCGGGCTGGCCGGCACGCTGGGCACGCTCGAAGCGGGCAAGGCGGCCGACTTCGCGCTGTGGGACATCGACCGCCCGGCCGACCTCGCCTACATGCTGGGGCTGAACCCGTGCAGTGCGGTGGTCCATGCCGGGCGCGTGCGCGATGTGCCCCGAACGGGGAATTGACGCCGCCTCGACGGCACACCCACGATGGCCGCCCCAGCCCCGACGCCGCCCGCGGCACCCGGGGCGCACATGATGGAGGCGTTCAATGAAGCAGACATCCCGCGCGGGCCTGGCGGCCTTCGCGCTCGTGGCCACCGCCGCGCTCGCCGGCAACGAATTCGCCGGCTCCCCGTCGACGGCCGGCGGCTACCCGACCTGGGACTCGGACCTGATCAACATCGAGGCGGTCACGCAGACCGGCCGAGGCGTCTACGTGGCGGTGCTCGACACCGGCCTCGCGCCGAATTGGCGTGACTACTTCCCGCGGGCCCGGATCGCCGAGCAGCTGGGCACCGGCTTCGAGCAGTCGGTGGTGTTCCGCCAGGGCGCCGACCCGTGCCAGGTCGAGGCCGAGGTCGGCCCGCTGCGGCAGACGACCTGGGTCGGCTCGACCGGCTCGCAGCACGGCACCCACGTGGCGAGCACCATCGTCGGCTACAACTACCGCAGCCCGAGCGACGCCGCCGCCGGGTTTGCCCTGCCGCCGATCCAGGTGCGCGGCATCGCCCCCGACGTGACGATCATCCCGGTCAAGGTGCTGGCCGACTACCAGGTGCCGCCGGCGCCGCGCTGCCCGGACCCTGATCTCGCCGCCGGCGGGCATGCGGTGTTCGGCACCTCAGCCATGATCGCCGCCGGGCTGGACCACGTGACCCGGCTGGCCACGGCCGGCTACCGCCCGATGGTCGTCAACATGAGCCTGGGCGGTCCGGCGCTCGAGCCGGTGGAAAAGGCGGCGCTCGATCGGGCCATCGCCGCCGGCGTGATCGTCGTCGCCGCAGCGGGCAACGAGGGCGAGGCCGGCATGGGCTATCCCGGCGCCTACCCGCCGGTCATCTCGGCCGGCTCGGTCGGCTGGACCGGTGAATGGCTGTTCCCGGGTGCCGGCCCGCGCTACCGCATGTGGTGGCTGCAGTACCCCAACGCGCCGATGGTGGCCGCCAGCGGCGACACCACCGATCCGACGTCCATTGCCGAGGTCTACGTGAGCGACTTCAGCAGCCGCGCGATCGCCGCCCGCGGGCACCAGCTCGACGTGCTGGCGCCGGGGTCCTGGGTGCGCGGTCCGTTCGCCGGCGAGCCCGGCTACAACCACCTGCCGTGGTGGTCGAACGGGGCCGGCGCGCTGCGCGGCCGCAACTCGGGCAACTTCTTCTATGTGGGCGGCACGTCGATGGCAACGCCGCACGTGGCGGCGCTGGCGGCGCTGATGCTGCAGAAGAACCCGTCGCTCGGGCAGGCCCAGGTCGAGTCCATCCTGAAGTCCACCGCGCTGGCGATCCCGGCGGTCGGGTCGAGGCAGGTGTTCGACTTCGATCACTTCACCAACATCGTCTGGGACAACGATTGCGGGGCGCTGGGAGCCTGCGATGCCGTCGGCAGCGGCCTGGTGCGGGCCGACGCGGCGCTGGGCGCCACCCCCTGAATCGATGCCCGGTCCGCCCTCGCCCCCGGGGGCGGACCGTAGAAGCCGGCTCGCTCTTCGGCGCAGCCGGTGCCTCCTGCCCTGCAGCTCGCGCCGCCCGGACGACGCTTCGTCGCGCGGCGCTTCTCGACGCCCGGCCATCGCGTAAGCTTGCGCGCCACCGCGTTTACAACGCTGCGCAACTCTTACAGACAACCCCTCCACGAGAGCCGGGAGTTCCCTCGATGAAGACGATCCGACTGCTGGCGGCCGCCGCCCTGGCCGCCGCCACCCTGCTCGCCGCCTGCGGCAAGGCCGACAAGGCCGACAAAGGCGCCGAGGCCGCCAAGGCGAAAAAGCCGGCGGCGCTGCTGCTGGCTCCCGAGGACATGCGCACGCTGGTGCCGGGCAGCCTGTCCAGCGGCCCGGTCGTGACCGGCTCGCTCCAGCCGGAACGCCGCGCCGACCTGCGCGCCGAGGTGTCGGCCGTGGTGCTGCAGGTGCTGAAGGAAAACGGCGACAGCGTGAAGCGCGGCGACCTGCTGGTGAGGCTGGATGACACCGCCATCCGCGACAGCCTCAATTCGGCGCAGGAGTCGGCGCGCGCGGCCGGCCAGGCTTTCGAGCAGGCCGAGCGCCAGGTGCAGCGGCTGAAGACGCTGCAGGGGCAGGGCATGACCTCGATGCAGGCGCTCGAGGATGCCGAAGTGCGCCGCAACAACGCGCAAAGCGAGCTGGCGGCGGCGCGCGCGCGGGTCGTGTCGGCCCAGCAGCAGCTGCGCCGCACCGAAGTGCGGGCGCCGTTCGACGGCGTGGTGAGCGAGCGCAAGGCCTCGGCCGGCGACACGGCGCAGGTCGGCAAGGAGCTCATCAAGGTGATGGACCCGGCCAGCATGCGTTTCGAGGGCCTGGTGTCGGCCGACCGGCTGCACGAGATCAAGCCCGGCCAGGCAGTGGGCTTCCGGGTCAACGGCTATCCGAACACCGAATTCACCGGCAAGGTGAGGCGGGTGGATGCAGCGGCCAACGCAAGCACCCGCCAGGTGGAGGTGCTGGTGGGCTTCGATGACGCCAGGACCGCGCCCCGCGTGGCCGGGCTCTATGCCGAGGGCCGCATCGAGTCGGGCAGCACGCCGGCGCTGATGCTGGCCGAAGCCTCCATCGTGCGTGCCGGCGATGCGGCCCATGTGTGGGTGGTGAAGGACCACCTGCTCAAGAAGGTGAGCGTGCAGCTCGGCGAACGCGACCCGCGCCGCGGCGAGTACCCGGTGAAGAGCGGCCTGTCCGCCGGCGACCGCATCCTGCGCAACCCCGGCAGCACCCTGGCCGACGGCCAGCCGGTGGAGTTCATGCGGCCGGCTGCCGCTGCGGCCGAAGCCGCCAGCGGAGCGGCGTCGGCTGCCGTGAAGTGAGGTAGCGCCATGTTCCTTTCCGACTTCAGCATCAAGCGGCCGGTCGCCACGGTCGTGATCATCATCGCGCTCATGGCGCTGGGCCTGCTCGCGCTCGGCAAGTTGCGCGTGAACCAGATCCCCGACGTCGAGCAGCCGGTGCTGGCGGTGAACATCACCTACCCGGGCGCCTCGCCCGAGACGGTGGAGCGCGAGATCGTCAACCGCATCGAGAAGGCGCTGCAGAGCATCTCGGGCGTGGACGAGGTGCGTTCCACCGCCAGCGAAAGCAACGCGCGCATCGTGCTCATGTTCAAGTTCGACAAGAACATGATCGAGGCGGCCGACGAGGTGCGCAACGCCATCGGCACGGTGCGTCACAAGCTGCCCGTCGAGATGCGCGAGCCGGTGCTCCAGCGCATCGACCCGGCGGCCCAGCCCATCATGCAGCTGGCGCTGTCGTCGACCCGGCTGACCCATTCCGAGATCTCGCGTCTGGCCGAGGACCAGCTGGCCGACCGCTTCCGCGGCATCAACGGCGTGGCGGTGGTCAACGTCAACGGCGCGCTGCGCCGGGAGCTGTCGGTGCTGCTGCGGGCCGAGAAGCTGCGCGAGTTCAACGTCTCGGTGGCCGAGGTGGTGAATGCGGTGCGCACCCAGAACGCCACCGCGCCGGTGGGCAAGGTGCGCGGCACGCTCGAAGACCAGAGCATCCGGCTGGTCGGGCGCATCGAGTCGCCGGCCGAGTTCGAGCAGATCGTGATCCGCCGGCGCGGCAACGAGATCGTGCGGCTGGGTCAGGTGGCCACGGTGCGCGACGGCTTTGCCGAGCTCACCGGCTTCTCGGTGCGCAACGGCCACCCGAACGTGGGCCTGTCGATCACCCGCTCGCGCGATGCCAGCACGGTGAGCGTGGCCGACGAGGTGCGCGCGCTGGTGGCCGACATCAACAAGACGCTGCCCGAAGGCACGAAGCTCGAGGTCACGCAGGACGGCGGCGAGAACGCACAGGACAGCCTCGACAACGTGATCCACGCGCTGGTGTTCGGCGCCGGCCTCACCATCTTCGTGGTCTATGCCTTCCTGAACTCATGGCGTTCCACGCTCATCACCGCCCTGAGCCTGCCCACTTCGGTGATCGCGGCCTTCATCGCGGTGTGGCTGTGCGGCTTCACCCTCAACTTCATGAGCCTGCTGGGCCTGTCGCTCGCGATCGGCGTGCTGATCGACGATGCCATCGTGGTGCGCGAGAACATCGTGCGGCACATGGAGATGGGCGAAGACCGGCGCACGGCGGCGTTGCGCGGCACGGCGGAGATCGGCCTGGCAGTGGCGGCCACCACCTTCTCGATCGTGGCGGTGTTCGTGCCGGTGGCCTTCATGCCCGGCGTGTCGGGCGAGTGGTTCCGCCCCTTTGCGCTCACCGTGGTGGCCTCGGTGCTGGTGAGCCTGTTCATCAGCTTCACCCTCGACCCCATGCTCTCGGCCTTCTGGGGCGACCCGCCGAGGCACCATGAGGCGCCCAGGCGAGGCTTCAGCGCCGTGCTGGCGCGCTTCAACACCTGGTTCGACCACCAGGCCGATCGCTACGGCCGCGTCATCGCCTGGGCGCTGCACCACCGCCGCTGGATGGTTGCGTTTGCCGTCGCCAGCTTCGTGGGTGCCATCGCCCTGCAGGTCAAGTGGGGCGGCTCGAGCTTCCTGCCGGTGTCCGACGCCGGCGTGCTGGCGGTGGAGGTGCGCACGCCGTCGTCGAGCAGCCTGGAGTATTCGAGGCTGAAGCTCGAAAGCGCTGCCGCGCTGGCGCGCACGCTGCCCGAGACCAAGGCCACCAACAGCTATGTGAACCCGGGCGGCGGCCGCATCTACGTGGACATCGGCAAGAGCACCGGGCGCAAGCGCTCGGCCACCGAAGTGGCCGCGGAGCTGCGCACGCTGACAGCGCGGCTGGTGGGGGCCGAATACGTGGTGCTGGACGACCTGAACAACGGCGCGCAGAAGCCGGTGCAGGTGCGCTTCTCGGGCACCGACTCGCGGCGACTGCTGGAGCTGACCAACGAGTTCATGGACAAGCTGCGCAAGGTTCCCGGCGCGGTGGACGTGGGCCTGTCCGAGCAGGACCCGCAGGCCGAACTCAAGATCGAGCTCGACCGGGGCCTGGCCAACACGCTGGGCATCTCGGTGAACGACGCCGCCCAGGCGCTGCGCGTGGCCTTCGCCGGCGTGGAAGTGGGCGACTGGGTCGACCCGAGCGGCGAGACGCGCGACGTGGCGGTGCGCCTGCACCCCGATGACCGGGTGGACGCGAGCAACATCGAGCGCCTGCCGATCGCGGTGTCGGGCACCGGCATGCTGGTGCCGCTGGAGCAGATCGCCAGCGTGACCATGGGCCGCGGCCCCTCGCAGATCCAGCATGCCCACGGCAAACGCATGATCTCGGTATCGGCCAACGTGCAAGGACGCTCCTCCGGCGAGGTGACGGCCGATGCGGTGGCGCTGGCCAAGAGCCTGCAGTTCCCGCCCGGCTACGGCATCGAGCTGGCGGGCGCCTCGAAGGACCAGCAGGTGGTGTTCCGCGAAATGGGCATCGCGCTCGTGATGGGCGTGGCGCTCATGTACCTGATCCTCGTCATGCAGTTCGGCTCGTTCACCGCGCCGCTGCCGGTCATGCTGTCGCTGCCGCTGTCGCTCATCGGCGTGGTGGTGGCGCTGCTCATCACCCGCGGCACGCTGAACCTCATGAGCTTCATCGGCGTGATCATGCTGATGGGCCTCGTGGCCAAGAACGCCATCCTGCTGCTCGATGCCGCGCGGGTGCAGGAAGCCGAAGGGGTGCCGCGCGAGGACGCGCTCATGAACGCCGGCCGCAAGCGCCTGCGTCCCATCCTGATGACGACCTTCGCCCTGATTGCCGGCATGCTGCCGGTGGCCATCGGCGTGGGCGAGGGCGGCGAGTTCTACCGGCCGATGGCGGTGGCCATCATCGGCGGCACCATCACCTCGACGCTGCTCACGCTGCTGGTGATCCCGAGCTTCTACGACAGCATCGAGATCGCGCGTGACCGGGCGATCGCGAAGTTCCGGGCGCGCGAGGCGCGCTGGAACACGGCGTTCGCCTTCGTGGCCACGCTGCTGGAGGCGCTGGCGACCCTGGTCTTGCTCCGGTTGCTGTGGCGCCTGATGCGCAGGGTGGCGATGGGGCCGCGCCCCGCCACCGCCTGACGCGGCCCTGGCTCAGGCCTGCAGGGCCTGGGCCAGCCTGCCGGCTGCGGGGCCGAAGGCGTAGCCGTCCATCGCCAGGAAGCCGTAGGTCATGCTGGCGTGCACGCGCTGCGGCACCGCGTCGCGGCCGCCTGCGCCGGCGGCCACATAGAAGGGCAGCCAGTGCTCGTCGGTCGGGTGCATGGCCACCGCGCCGGGTGCGGCCCGGCGGTAGTCGAGCAGGGCTTCCCAGTCGCGCGATGCGCTGCGCTCGGCCACCCAGCCGCGAAACTGGGCCGCGTCGGGCGTTTCGGGCGCATCGACCGGCGGGCGTTGCGACATGAACAGGCGCAGGTTGTGGGTGAGGCTGCCCGAGCCCACGATGAGCACCCCATCGCCGGCCAGGGGCGCCAGCGCCTCGCCGATGCGCCACTGCTCGGTCGGCGTCCGCGTGGGCACCAGCGACAGCGGCAGCACCGGCACGTCGGCCTGCGGCCACATGTAGCGCAGCAGCGTCCAGATGCCATGGTCGAGTCCGCCCTCCGGCGTGACTTCCACCGCCAGCCCTTGCCCGCGCATCAGCTCGGCCGCGCGCTGGGCGAGTGCCGGCGCGCCCGGCGCGTCGTAGCGGATCTCGTACAAGGGCGCCGGGAAACCGCCGAAGTCGTGGATCGTGTCGTGCTGCGCTGCGCCCAGCAGGTAGGGCGTGCGCGTCGCGGTGTGCGGCGACACGACCAGCACGGCCTTCGGCCGGCCGAAGGTGGCGTCGATGGCCGGACCCAGGCGCTTGAGGAACTCGCCCGCCTCGCCTGGCTCGAGGGCCATCATGGGCGAGCCGTGCGAGAGGTACAGCGAGGGCAGGGTTGTGGCGGTCGTGTTCATGCCTTCATTGCAGCACCTCGTTCGGCCCGCGTCGTGCAAACCGGCTGCACGCAGCATTCAGCGGAGCTGACCGGTGGTGTGGCCGGCCGGCGCGGCTACTTGCTGCCCAGGCGCTTCGACTCGATCTTTGTGACGCGCTGGCCTTCTTCCAGGACTTCCACCTTGCGGTACTTCCCGAGCTCATCGCAGTGAGTGCAGCGAACGTGGCTCCAGGTGTCCTTCGTGACGGCCGACTTCGGCGTGAACGGCTTGTCGCAGTACACGCAGAACATGACGCTTGTCCTGGGCCGTTGCGGGTCGTGGCAGGCCACCTCCTTCTTGCATTTGGGGCAGCGTGTCTTCACGCCCTGCGGGTTGGCGCCGTACGCGCGCCACGCGTCGTCGGCGATCGCCATCGAGAAGACGTGGCCGTGAACGCAATGCACCTCGTGCATCTGCACGCCCCGGGGCAGGGCCTGCGCCGGCGTGAAGCCTTCCAGGCCCACGTCGGGGCGGTCGCACAGCATCTGCGGCAGGAATCGCCGGCAGGTTTCGCAGGAGTGCACCGGCCGCAGCTGGTTCCACTTGCGGTTCGGCTCTTCCGACTTGGTGACGGGGTTCTTCCACCACAGCTCGGTCATCCGGATCGACAGGATGTCGCGGCCGCCCGCGATCTTGAGCAGGTTGCACAGCAGCTTGGGCGCGGCGCATTCGGTGCGCGTGACGCCTTGCGGCATCGTCGGCACGAAGGCCAGGCCGCCCACGCCGTAGCAGCCTTCTTCGCCCAGTTCGGCCGGCATGTGGTGCACGACCTCCCACTCGCCGAGGGTCTTGTCCGGCAGCACGTTGGCGCCGGAGTTCGCCAGCCAGCGCACCACCTTGCCGCCGACGTTCGCGGTGACGGCGCCGATCATGAACTCTTCACGGGTCTCCTTCTGGATGTCCTTCAGGCGCAGCACGTGCGCCGTGAGCGCCTCACCGAAACGCACGACGGCTGCCGTGGTTTCGTCGGACGGCAGGATGTTGGCCAGCCGATGCTGGTCGGGGCTGCGCCCGCAGCGCGGGCAGAGGGTCAGTTGTGCGGATGAACCGCCGTATTGCACGCGCTCGGGTGTGTTGAGTTCCATGTCGCCAGCTCCCTGTTCCAGTGGCCCGATGGCCCCCGTCGAAGTTCATGGCGGCGGTTCGAGCGCGCGCCAGACCGACACGCCGGGCAGCGCGACGGGTCGGCCGGCACCGGGCGTGCTGAACCACTGCAACTGCGGTTCATGGCCTCCTTGATAGCCGTGGCGCCGGTAGAAGCCCAGTGCCGAAGGTAAGGTCACCAGTCTCATGTGCCGGCCGCCGCCTGCCCGGGTGCGGGCCTCCGCGGCCCGCAGCAGCGCGGTGCCGATGTTGCGGCGCCATCGCTGCGGTGCCACGTACAGCGCCAGCAGCCGTTCATCGCGGCACAGTGCGGCACCCACCAGATGATGGCCTTCCCAGGCGGCCAGCGACGTGTCTGCCTCCTGCGGGGCATGCCAGGGATCCAGGTCGAGCCAGAGCTGCCGCTGGAGGTCGGTCAGGTCGCCGGGCGCCGCCAGGATCGCCTCGAAGCGCAGCCTCGACAGCAGCGGTGCCTGTGCGGCCGGCGCTTGGCGAACGATGAGGCTGCAGCTCAACTGTGCGCCAGCGCCGCCGCAAGGTCGGCGAAGCTGCGAGAGCGGATTTCCTCGCCGATGGGGTGGCCCAGCGCCCGCTCGACACGGTTGGCCGAATACAGCCCGCGCACCATGGTCCGGGGCAGGTTGTTGAGCAGGCCGCTGGAGTCCCGCACGATCTCGGTGACGATGAGGTAGCGCGCGCCGCAGGCCAGGAAGGTGGCCACGATGTCGCCGACCTCGGCATGGTGCAGGTGGTCCGCGTCGATCGTGACCCACTGGCTGGCAGGCGTCATGACCTCGGCCACCGACAGGTCGTGGTGGCCCACGCCGCGCGCCTGCGCCACCAGCATCGGGCGCTCGCCTTGCAGGTCGGCCGCGGTGACCAAGCCGCAGATGCCGCCGCGCGGATCGCTGACGAACGCCATGCGCACGCCGGCATGCTGCATCAGCCGCAAGGTGGCCGGCAGCGGCTCGCCGGCGGGCACCACCACGCTGGGCGACACGCGCAGGTCGGTGAACAGCGTGATGGCCGGGTCCCGCAGGTCGGCATGCTGCTCGGTGTTGACCAGCATGACGACCGTGTCGCCGGGGGGACTCACCCGCAACGGTGCATAGGCGCCCATGACGAACTCCTTCGACCCCGGGCCTTGCCAGGGCCTGGCACCGGTGTACTCCTCAGGGCGCGGCTGCGCAAGCCGGCGTTTGCGCGGGTCAGGGAAACTGCGCGGCGCCCGTCACCACCAGCTCTGCCTGCGGCTCGGGCAGGGTGTCCTGCAGGGTGGCGCCGCCCAGCGCGGTGATGCGAACCTGCAGCGGGCCGGCAGGGATCTCGGTCGGGTGGACGAAGTAGTTGTAGGTCTCGCGCGGCACGGTGATCCAGCTGCTGGCGCCGCTCGGCAGGATCTCCAGCCTGGTGATGGGCAGCCGGTGGTTGCGCACCTGGATGGCCGTCCACCAGCGGGTGCTGCCTTCCTTGTAGCGGTACTGCACCGGGCCGGACACGTCGCCCGGCACCAGTTGCCAGGTGATCGGCACCCGGCCGGCCGCCGGGTCGGCGATCAGTGCGAAGGCCTGTTCGCTGAAGTCGACGTCGCCCGGCCGGCACTCGGGGCATTCGTCGGTGATGCGCACCGTGACCGTGCCCTTGGGGCCGGTGGCCCGGATGTAGGCGCCGCACAGCGCGCTGCCGGCGTAGTCGGTGTGGTTCATCGCGGCAACCATCAGGTTGCCGGGGCTCGCGTCGAAGCTGCAGTGGCCTTCGCCGGTGGCGCCGTAGAAAGTGCCCTCGCCGCTGTGCACCTCGCCGATGGCGGCGGATGCGGGGGCTGGCGTCGGCGTGGGGGTGGGGGTGGATGTGGGAGCGGGTGTGGGTGTCGGTGTTGGCGTGGAGCCGTTGCCGCTCGAGCCGGTGTTCGTGTTGCCGCCGCCCGGGGTGTCGCTGCCCCCGCCGCCGCAGGCAGCCAGCGCCAGCAGCAGCGCCGTTGCGCACGCCAGGCTCGCGAGCATTGCGCGCGGGAGTGTGTTGTTGTCGTCCCTGGCCATGGAGCTTCTCCGGTTGTGCGTGTTCAGGGCAGATGCGGCGTGAGCACGCTCATCATCGGCCGGTCGTTGCCGTTGCTGGGCTCGAGCGTGTAGATGTATTCGCCCCACCAGGGCCCGGCAGCCCACCAGGACCAGCCCATCCAGACGTCGGCATTGGCTTCCAGGTGATCGAGCATGTCGTCGACCGCGGCGCGGCAGGTCGGGTTGTTGCCGCCGGCGAATTCGCCGAGGAAGCCGCGCTTGCCGTTGGCCCGCAGCCACTGGCTGAAGCCGGCCAGCGCCTGCGAGCCGACGGTGGCGTTCTGGCACTGCTCGGAACGGCCGGAGTAGTCGCCGTCGAGGTACTGGTGCACTTCGTAGGCATGGCGGTTGGCCGGATCCTGGATGCCCAGCATCACCTGCGCATTCGGCGTGCCGTACCAGTTCTGGCTCCAGCTGTGCGCACCGGTCCAGGCGTTGCCCGGCACCAGCACCAGGTTGTTGGCTCCGGCCGCGCGAATGGCGGCGATGGCGGCGTTGGCGCCGGCGAGCCATTGTTCGGTGGGCATGGTGTTGGGTTCGTTCATCAGCCCGAACAGCACCCGGTCGTTGCCCTTGTAGAGCAGCGCAAGGCGGCGCCAGAAGTCTGCGAAGGCGGCGTTGGGCACGGCGCTCGAGCCGATGAGGTTGCCGTGGTAGCGCGCGTAGTTGTGCGGGTCGAGCAGCACGCTCACGCCCTTGGCGGTGGTGGCGCTCACGAAGCCGTCGAGCCGTGCCAGCTCGGCCGCGTCGAAGTCGCCGTTGAGAGTGCGCTGCAGCCGTTCCCAGCGGAACGGCAGGCGCACCACGCTCATGCGCTTGCCCTTGAAGTAGTCGACCTCGGTCTGGTTGGGATAGACGTAGTCGCTGCCGTGGGCGCCGGGCAGGTTGCCTTCGCCGAACTCGGCCGACGCGAGGTTCACGCCGCGCAGCGTGAGGCCGCCCGGGGTGGGCGTTGGGGTGGGCGTCGGCGTGGCGGTTGGCGTGGGGGTGACTGTCGGTGTCGGCGTGGCACTCGGCGTGGGGGTGGTGGTCGGCGTCGGCGTCACGGTCGGCGTGGGAGTGGCCGTCGGCGTGGGCGTCGGAGCTGGCGTGGGCGAAGGCGTCGGTGTCGGTGTGGGGGTGCCGTTGTCGTCGCCGCCGGAACCGCAGGCGACCATGGTCGCGCAGGCCGCGGCCAGCAGCAGGTGGCGGGTCCACGCGAGGGCGGGGCGACGGACCGGGGTGGCGGAGGGGCGGCGCAGCATGGTGTGTCGTTCTGGCTGATGAAGGGGCGTCGGCCCGGTCTGCGGAGTATCCGCAGGGGCGCCGGCCCAGGCATGACGAAGGCGTGACCAAATCCATCGGGGTGCGCCCGCAGGCCGGCCAATGTGTTGCGCCTTGTTGCAGGGTGTCGCCCCCTCGCAGCAGACGCAGCTGCCGGCCAGGAATGAATCCTTAATCTGCGGCCCGCACGATGCCACCCCCCGCCGCGCGCGCGTGATGTACCGTTGCGCGGGACCCTTCGAAGCCGATGCCATGAACCCTGCGACGACACCCCCTCGCCTCTGGACACTCGCCGGCCGCCAGCTGATGCGCGACCTGCGGGCGGGCGAACTGCGCCTGCTGCTGGTGGCGGTGATGCTGGCGGTGGCAGCGCTGTCGGCGGTCGGCTTCTTTGCCGACCGGCTCAACACCGGCCTTGCCCGCGACGCGCGCCAGCTGCTGGGCGGTGATGCGCTGGTGGCGAGCGACCAGCCCACACCGCCCGATCTGCTGGCGCTCGCCCAGCGCCTGCGGCTGCAGACCGCCACCAGTGCCGGCTTTCCCAGCATGGCCCGAGCGCCCGATGCCAAGGGCGGTGCCACGCGGCTGGTGTCGGTCAAGGCGGTGAGCGACGCCTACCCCCTGCGCGGCCAGCTGCAGGTATCCGACACGCCCGGCGGCGAGGCGCGCAATGTGACGGCCCGGCCCGAGCCGGGCACCGTATGGGTGGACGCGCCGGTGCTCGAAAGCCTGGGCCTCGCCATGGGCGACAAGCTGCTGCTGGGCGATGCCGCGCTTGCCGTGGCCAAGGTCATCGTCATCGAGCCCGACCGTGGCGCCGGCTTCCTGGGCTTTGCGCCTCGGGTGATGCTGCACGAGCGCGACCTGGCGGCCACCGGGCTCATCCAGCCGGCCAGCCGCGTGACCTACCGGCTGGCGGTGGCGGCCAACGGCGGCGGCGAGGCCGGTGTCGGCCAGTTCGTCAGCGAGGCCGAGGCCCTGATCCAGAAGCAGGGTCTGCGCGGCGTGCGGGTCGAGTCGCTGCAGACGGGCCGGCCCGAGATGCGCCAGACGCTCGACCGGGCCGAGAAGTTCCTGAACCTGGTGGCCCTGCTGGCGGCGCTGCTGGCGGCCGTGGCCGTGGGCATCGCCGCGCGCGACTTCGCCAGCCGGCACCTCGACGACTGCGCCATGCTGCGTGTGCTCGGCCAGTCGCAGGGTCGCATCGCCGGCGCCTATGCCCTCGAGTTCGCGCTGGTGGGCGTGGTGGCCAGCGGCCTGGGTGTGCTGCTCGGCCTGGCGGTGCACTACGTCTTCGTGTGGCTGCTGGCCGGGCTGGTGAACGCGGCGCTGCCGCCGCCGGGCGCGTGGCCGGCGGTGTTCGGCCTGGGCGTCGGGCTCACGCTGCTGATGGGCTTCGGCCTGCCGCCGGTGCTGCAGCTCGCGCGCGTGCCGCCGCTGCGGGTGATCCGGCGCGACCTGGGCGAGTTGAAGCCGGCATCGCTCACCGTGCTGGTGGCCGGCTTTGCCGGCTTTGCGGCGCTGCTGCTGGCGGTGGCGTCCGACGTGATGCTCGGCGCCATTGCGGTGGGCGGGTTCGCCGCGGCGGTGGCGCTGTTCGCGCTGCTGTCGTGGGGCGCGGTGATGCTGCTCAAGCGCGCCGTGCCGGAAGCGCGCGCGCCGCGCTGGCTGGTGCTGGCCACGCGGCAGATCGCGGCGCGCCCCGGTTTCGCGGTGCTGCAGGTGTCGGCCCTCAGCGTGGGCCTGCTGGCGCTGGTGCTGCTGGTGCTGTTGCGCACCGACCTCATCGCCAGCTGGCGCCAGGCCACGCCGCCCGATGCGCCCGACCGTTTCGTCATCAACGTGCAGCCCGACCAGGCCGAGCCCTTCCAGCAGGAGCTCAAGGCGGCCGGCGTGCGCCGCTACGACTGGTACCCGATGATCCGCGGCCGCCTGGTGGCGGTGAACGACAAGCCGGTCTCGCCGGACGACTACACCGAGGAGCGCGCCAAGCGCCTGATCGACCGCGAGTTCAACCTGAGCCATGCGGCCCAGGCGCCTGCCCACAACGAGGTGGTGGCCGGCCGCTGGTTGGCCGAGGAAGACGGCGGCCTGTCGGTGGAAGAGGGCCTGGCCGAAACGCTGAGGCTCAAGCTGGGCGACACCCTGCGCTTCGACATCGCGGGCGCCATGCACGAGGGCCGCATCACCAGCCTGCGCAAGGTGGACTGGGCCTCGATGCGCGCCAACTTCTTCGTGATGTTCACCAAGGCCCGGATGCCGGAGCTGCCGGTGACCTACATCGCAGCCTTCCGCGCGCCGCAGCCCAAGGCAGGCCGGCCCAGCTTCGACAGCATGCTCAGCCGCAACTTCCCGAACATCACCAACGTCGACGTGTCGGCCTCCATCGCGCAGGTGCAGGGCGTGCTCGACAAGGTGATCCGCGCGGTGGAGTTCCTGTTCGGCTTCACCCTCGCCACCGGGCTGGTGGTGCTGTTTGCGGCGGTGAGCGCCACGCGCGAGCAGCGTGCGCGCGAGTTCGCGATCATGCGGGCCATGGGCGCCGGCGCGAAGCTGCTGGGGCACGTGCAGCGTGCCGAGCTGCTGGGCGTGGGCGCTCTGGCCGGCTTCCTGGCCTCGCTGGGGGCGGTGGCGGTGGGCTGGGCGCTGGCACGGTTCGCCTTCGAGTTCACCTGGAACGCTTCGCCCTGGGTGGTGGCCGCAGGCGGCGCGGCCGGTGCCGCGCTGGCGCTGGCGGCGGGCTGGTGGGGCCTGCGCGAGGTGTTGCGCCGGCCGGTGGTGGAGACGCTGCGCAGGGCGGCGGAGTAGGCGCCGTGCTGTCCTGAGAACTCACTGCATGTCAATCCCTCCTAAGGGACTGTTGCACGTGATTGACTTGTCATATCGCTTTGGGAAACATCGCCCGCGCCGACTGCAGTGAGGGGCAGCGGCGCGTGGCGGCGCTGCAGCGAGCGGCTCGCCCCGATCCGATCGATCGAGATACCGAAAACGATTACGCCAGGGGGTGTTCATGTCGCATCGCGAGTGGGCTGCGCGTTTCCGCGCGGGGGGATTCCTGCGCCGGCTGGGCAGGCTGACCGGTATTCCGCTGATGCTCGCGGTGCTCTGCCTGGCGTTTCCGCTCGGTGCGTCTGCGCAGGTGCGGTATCACTACGATGAACTGGGCCGCCTTGTCGGTGCGGTGGCTCCCGACGGCTCCAGCGTCCAGTACGAATACGACGGCGCAGGCAACATCACCGCCGTTCGCCGCAGGGCGGCCAATGTTCTCAGCCTCGTCGAGTTCACGCCCAATGGCGGACCGGCGGGCACCTCGGTCACCATCCACGGTTCAGGATTCAGCGCGACGCCGACCGCCAACACGGTCAAGTTCAACGGTGTCGATGCCGTCGTTTCCGCGGCCACCACAACCTCCCTCAGCGTGACCGTGCCGAGCGGCGCTACCACCGGCAAGCTGAGCGTGGCCAACGGCAACGGCACCGTGACCAGCGCGGCCGATTTCGTCGTGAGCGCGGGCCTTGGTTCGCCATCGATCACCAGCTTCGCCCCCCAGATCGGCGTTGTCGGCACGGCGGTCACGATCTCCGGAACGAATTTCCAGCCGACCCTCTCCGGCAACAAGGCATCCATTGGCGGCATCACCTCGCCCGTTGTCCAGGAAGCGGGCAATCCCACGGCGACGCAGCTGAAGGTGAGCGTCGGTGGGGCGACTGCCTCAGGCAAGGTCACCGTATCCACACCCTACGGACGTGCCGTCAGCGTCGCCGACTTCTACGCGCTGCCAAGCACGGTGAACCCGGCTGACGTCGAGTTCATGGGGCGTGTGTCCGTCGGCGGGCCGGCACTCAACGTCGCCACCACCGTGGCGGGCAAGAAGGCCGTCGTCATCTTTGACGGCGTCGCGGACCAGAACCTTCACTGGGTGACCAGCGCCGGCAGCTTTGCCAGCTCAATCGCCGTGCAGGTCTATCGGGCCGGCGGGGTGTTGCTCGAGACGAGCTCTCTCGCCAATGCAGGCGTCGTCGACTTCCTCAATCGCCTGCCTGCCGGCGGCACCTATACCGTGGTGCTGAGTCCGGGGGCCACCGACAAGGGGGCCGTCAGCCTGCGGTTGATGGCCGACGTCACCGGCACGCTGACGATGGACGGTTCGACGCCGGTGAACCTGAGCGCGGGGCAGAACGGCCGCTACAGCTTCACGGCCGAGGCGAACAAGGGCTACGGGCTGGCGCTGACGGGGCTGGCGTTCACGCCGACGGGCGGCTCGCTGAGCGCGACGCTGCGCAAGGCCGACGGCACCTACCTGGCGCAGTGCAGCTTCAGCAACAGCAACAGCTGCGACTTCGCGCCGAGCTACTTCGCCGCGGCGGGCACCTACCTGCTGGACTTCGACCCGTCGGGCACCTATGCGGCGAGCTTCAACGCGGTGCTCAGTGCCGACGCGGGCGGACCGTTGACGGTGGATGCGGCGACGCCGGCGACGGTGACGATCGCCCGCGAAGGGCAGAACGCGCGCTACACCTTCAGCGGCACGGCCGGTCAGCTGGTGAGCGTGGTGTTCACGGGCAACACGCTGGACGACGGCAACGGCAGCACGAACAACTACACCTACGTGTACCTGTACAAGCCCAGCGCGCCCAACAGCAGCGCCGTGGGCTCTGCCAGCCTCTACACCAGCACGGCCAGCGGCACCTTCGACATGTCGCTGCCGGAGACGGGCACCTACTTCCTGTCGGTGAACCCGAGTGCGCTGGACAAGGGCACGCTCGGGCTGCAGGTGAAGACCTACGCCAGCGGCACGCTGACGATGGACGGTTCGACGCCGGTGAACCTGAGCGCGGGGCGCAACGGCCGCTACAGCTTCACGGCCGAGGCGAACAAGGGCTACGGGCTGGCGCTGATGGGGCTGGCGTTCACACCGACGGGCGGCTCGCTGACGGCCACACTGCGCAAGGCCGACGGCACCTACCTGGCGCAGTGCAGCTTCAGCAACAGCAACAGCTGCGACCTCGCGCCGAGCTACTTCGCCGCGGCGGGCACCTACCTGCTGGACTTCGACCCGTCGGGCACCTATGCGGCGAGCTTCAACGCGGTGCTCAGC
>NZ_SWAR01000007.1 GCF_006386545.1 Methylibium rhizosphaerae
GGAAACGGGCGCCCTCCGCGTTGCAAATGCTCAGCGGGGGAACGACCCCGCTTCCGCTTTGCGCCTTGATGGCGCCCGTTTCCTGGGTCACGTGAGGCTCCAAATAGCGTTAACAGGCCCTAGTGCGGCGCCGGCGCCATGCGCTCGAGCACGCCGCGCCAGGCATCGAGCCGGTCTTCGGCGGCGCCCAGGCGCTGGCCGTCCACGCCCGCCCACAGGCCGTCGAGTCCGAAGGTGAACACGAGCCGCAGGTCGGGCCGTCGTGAAGCCGGGCGGATCTCGCTGATCAGGCTGTCGAGGATGAGCGGCTGCGAGGCGGCGTCTTCATCGCTGCCCAGGTAGGCGAGCACCATGTGCGGCCGCCAGAGCTCACCACCGCCCAGCTGCACCAGCGCATAGCCGATGCGCAGGCGCCGCACCGGAATGCCGGCCTCCAGCAGCGCGAAGTACTTGGCGATGGCGAAGTCTTCGCAGTCGCCCTGCCCGCTTGCGCGCAGCTCGTCGGGCGCCGACCAGCGGTTGGCCAGCTCCTCCACCTGCACATAGCGGCGGTTGGTGGTTTCGTTGACCTGCCGCAGCACGTGCAGCAAGCCGCCGTCCGGCTGCTGGGCCGATGCGCCAGCGCATGCCCATGCCAGCGGCAGCCACGCCACAAGCCCCCAAACCCTTGCAGACCATGCCATGAGCCCCTCCCTTTGCGGAAGCGGCCCGGCTGCCGGACGGGCCCGCTACGCGCTGCGTCCAGCTTGCACCTTTGCAACGAGCTTGGGGCTTTCGTCCATGGCCTGGACAGGGCTTCGCAGGCTGTGCGGCGCCCGTTTCAGGATGTTGTGCCGGGCTGGTGCGCCGCCTGCTGCTGGTTCGTGGCTTGCGGCTGCCAGCCGCCGCCGAGCACGCGGAAGACGTCGGCCTGTGCGGCCGCCAGCGCTCGCCGCGCGTCGGCCTGGCTGGCCTGGGCGGTGAGCGCAAAGCGTTCGGCTTCGATCAGGTCGAGCCGGCTGGCCACGCCGCCGTCGAACCGCACCCGGGTGAGCTGCTCGGCCCGCTGCAGCGCCTGGACGCGCTGCTGCAGGATCTGCAGCGAAGCCTGGGCTTCGGCATAGGCGCCCAGCGCGTCGCGGGCTTCGCGGAAGGCAGCCGCCACGCTGTCGCGGTAGTCGAGCTCGGCCTGCACCCGTCGCGCCTTCGCGAGGTCGTTCTGCGCATCGATGCGGCCACCGTTCCAGATCGGCTGGGTGAGCGAGGCCATCACGCTCCAGATCAGCGACGGCGCGTCCATCAGCTTGGAGAAGTCGCTGCTCTCGCGGCCCCAGGATCCGGTGAGCGAAATGCTCGGGAAGTAGGCCGCGCGGGCGGCGTCGACGCGGGCGCCGGCAGCGCGCAGGCGCGCTTCGGCGGCCTGCACGTCAGGGCGCCGCTGCAGCAGGTCGGACGGCAGGCCTTCGGGGATGCTCGTGTTGACCGCGGCCGCGGTGGCGCTGCGCGGCAGGTTCTGCTCCAGCAGCGCGCGCGGCGAACGGCCGAGCACGAAGCCGAGCGCGCGCTCGGCCTCGCCGCGGGCGCGCTCCAGCTTCGGCAGCTGGCCTTCGTTGGCTGCCAGCTCGGCTTCGAGCTGGCGCAGGTCGAGCTCGGACAGGTCGCCGGCGTCGAACCGCACCTTCTGCAGCTTCACGCTGTCGCGCTGCGCCACCACCGCGCGGGTGAAGAGATCCACCTGCGCGTCCAGCGACTGCAGCGCGGCATACGACTGCACCACCTGGGCAGCCAGCGCGGTGCGCAGCGTCTCGCGTGCGTACTCGGTGGCCAGCAGCTCCTCGCGGGCGGCCTTGCCGGCATTGGCCACACGGCCCCACAGGTCGACCTCGTAGGCGACGTTGAGGGTGGCCCGGAAGTCGTTGCCGATGCCGCCTGCGATCGCCGGCCCGGTTTCGCTGGCACGGGCACGCGCACCGGACAGGCCGGCATTGATGCTCGGGTAGCGGTCGGCCTGGGTGAGCCGCAGGCTGGCGCGCGACTCGTCGATGCGGGCCATCGCCCGAGCGAGGTCGCGGTTGTTCCTGAGCGCCTCGTCGACCAGCGCGTCGAGCTGAGGGTCGCCATAGGCTTTCCACCAGTCGGCGGCCACCGCGGGCACTGCGGCATTGGTGGCCGGCAGTTCGAGCTGCGGGGTGGCATTGGACGCGCCGCCGGGGGCGGCGCAGCCGGCCAGCAGCGCGGCCAGCGCCACCGCCGTCAGCAGGCCGAGCCGCTTCGGGATTGCGGGTTGACGGTTCATGCGTGGCCTCCTTCGGCCTGGTGCGTGCCGTGCAGGCCCGGACGGTGCGCGTGCGAGTGCAGATGCGCCGCTTCGGCCTGCATCTCCGCGGTGGAGCGCGATTCCTTGAGCTTTCGAGCGGTGATGATCTTGTAGAACATGGGAATGAAGAAGATGGCCAGCGCGGTGGCGGCCAGCATGCCGCCCATGACGCCGGTGCCCACCGAGACGCGCGCCCCGGCACCCGCCCCGGAGGAAATGGCCAGCGGCAGCACGCCGAGGATGAAGGCCAGCGAGGTCATGATGATCGGGCGGAAACGCAGGCGTGCCGCCTCGAGCGCGGATGCCGATGCCGACAGGCCCTCGTGGTGCTTGATCGAGGCGTACTCCACGATCAGGATCGCGTTCTTGGCCGCGAGGCCGAGCAGCGTGACCAGGCCGATCTGGAAGTACACGTCGTTGGTGAGCCCGCGCAGCCACACCGCGGCCAGCGCGCCGAACGTGCCGAAAGGCAGCGCCAGCAGCACCGAGAACGGCAGCGACCATTTCTCGTACTGGGCCGAGAGAATGAGGAACACCATCACCGCGCCCAGCACCAGCGCGAGGTACGAGGTGCCCGACGAGCGCTTCTCCTGGTAGGACGCCCCGCCCCAGTCGAAGCTGAAGTCGGACGGCAGCACCTGCCTGGCGATGCGCTCGACCTCGGCGATGGCCTGCCCCGAACTCACGCCCGGCGCCCCCTGGCCGAACAGCTTGACCGCCGGCAGGTTGTTGAAGCGATCCAGCGTCTCCGGGCCCGACGAGAACTTCACCGTGGCCAGCGCGGACACCGGCACCATCTGCCCGGTGCTGGAACGCACCCACATGCGGCCGATGTCGTCCGGCCGCTTGCGAAAGCCCGGCTCGGCGGACATGAGCACCTGCCAGGCGCGGCCGTACTTGTTGAAGTCGTTCACGTAGTAGCTGCCCAGCGTGGCCGACAGCGTGTTGAACACTTCATCGACCGGCACGCCCAGCGCCTTGGCGCGCTCGCGGTCCACGTCCACGTACAGCTGCGGCGTGCTGGCGCGCCACAGGCTCTGCACGCCGCCGAGCATCTTGCTCTGCGACACCGCGCCCTGGAACTGCTGCATCACCTCGGCCAGGCGCTTGGCGCCGCCTTCGCCGCGGTTCTGGATGTAGAACTCGAAGCCGCCCGCGGTGCCCAGGCCGAAGATCGGCGGCGGGTTGAAGGCGAGCACCAGCGCTTCCTTGATGTGGCCGGTCTTCATGAACAGCTCGCCCACGAGCGCCTGCACCGGCATCGGGCGCTCGTCCCAGTGCTTCTGCGTGACGAAGATGGTGGCCGCGTTGTTGCGGTAGCCGCCGCCCAGGAAGTCGAAGCCGGTGAAGGCGATGACGTCCTGGTTGAACGGGTTGGACTTGATGATCTCGATCACCTCGCCCACCACCTTGTCGGTCCGCTCGAGCGAGGCGCCGTCGGGCAGGATCACCGCCGAGATGTAGAAGCCCTGGTCCTCGTCGGGCACCAGCGACCCCGGGGTGATGCGCAGCAGGCCCACCGTCACGGCCACCATGCCGGCGAACAGCAGCAGGCCGATGCCGGCGCGGCGCACCAGGAAGCTCACGCCGCCCACGTAGTGACCGGTGACGCGGTGGAACCAGTTGTTGAACCAGGTGAAGAACCGGCCGGGCTTGCGGTGCTCGCTCTTCAGGATGAGCACGCACAGCGACGGCGTGAGCGTGAGCGCCACGATGCCCGAGATCACCACGGCGATCGAGATGGTCACCGCGAACTGGCGGTACAGCTCGCCGGTCAGGCCGCCCAGGAAGGCGATCGGCACGAACACCGCGCACAGCACCAGCACGATGGCGATCACCGGGCCGGACACCTCGCGCATCGCCTTGATGGCCGATTCGCGGGCCGACAGGTGCTCCTCGTGCATGATCCGCTCGACGTTCTCGAGCACGACGATGGCGTCGTCCACCACGATGCCGATGGCCAGCACCATGCCGAACAGCGTGAGCGTGTTGATCGAGTAGCCCAGCATCAGCAGGCCGGCGAAGGTGCCGATCAGCGACACCGGCACCGCCACCACCGGGATCAGCGTGGCGCGCCAGTTCTGCAGGAACAGGTACACCACCAGGATCACCAGCGCCATGGCTTCGAGCAGCGTCTTCACCACCTCCTTGATCGACACCTCGACGAAGCGCGTGGTGTCGTAGGGCACCGAGTAGTCGATGCCCGGCGGGAAGGCTTCCTTCAGCGTGGCGACGGTCTTGTTGACCTCCTGGGCCACGTCGAGCGCGTTGGCGCCCGGCTGCAGGAAGATGCCCACGAGCGTGGCCGACTTGCCGTTGATGCGGCCGATGAAGTCGTAGTCCTTGGAGCCCAGCTCGAGGCGCGCCACGTCCTTCAGGCGCAGCGTGCTGCCGTCGGGGTTGGCGCGGACGATGATCTCCTCGAACTGCTTCGGGTCGGACAGGCGGCCCTGCGTGGTGATGGTGTAGACCATCTCCTGGTCACCGCCCGTGGGCGCCTGGCCCACCTTGCCGGCGGCGAACTGCGCGTTCTGCTCGCTGATGGCATGGGCCAGGTCGCTGGTGGTGAGCCGCAGCTGCGCGAGGCGGTCGGGGCGCACCCACACCCGCATCGCGTAGTCCTTGGCGCCGAAGATCTGCACGTTGGTGGTGCCGGGCACGCGCTTGAGCGAATCGAGCACGTTCAGCGTCACATAGTTGCTGATCGTCAGGTCGTCCTTGCTGCCGTCGGGCGAGAAGAACGCCAGCACCTGCAGGAAGGCCGAGGAGCCCTTCTCCACGGTGACGCCCTGGCGCCGCACTTCCTGCGGCAGCTTGGCCTCGGCCTGCTTCACCCGGTTGTTCACCAGCTGCGCGGCCTGGTCGGCATTGGTGCCGATGTCGAACGTGACCTGGATGGTCACCACGCCGTTGGAGGTCGACGTGGAGTTCATGTAGATCATCTTCTCGACGCCGTTGATCGCGTTCTCCAGCGGCGCGGCGACGGTCTGCTCGATCACCTCGGCGCTCGCGCCGGGGTAGACGGCGACCACGCTCACCACCGGCGGCGCGATCTCGGGGTATTGCGCGATCGGCAGCGAACGCATCGCCGCCAGGCCCGCAATCACGATGAAGATGGACAGCACGGCCGCGAAGATCGGCCGGTCGATGAAGAAGCGCGAGAACATGTCGGGGCTCCCGGCTTACTTCGACGCTGCCTGGGCCGGAGCGGACGCGCCGCCCTGCCCGGCAGGCGCCGAGGCGCCGCCGGCGGGCACCACCTGCACCGGGGCGCCCGGGAAGAAGATGCGTGCCATGCCGTCGACAATGAGGTTGTCGCCTGCGGCCAGGCCCTTGGTGATGATCCAGCCGTCAGCCAGCTGGTCACCCACCGTCACCGGCTTGGGCTGCGCCTTGTTGTCGGCCACCACATAGACGAACTTGCCCTGCGGGCCTTCGAGCACCGCGCGGGACGGCACCCGCACCGCGTTCGGGCGCACCGCGCCCAGCAGGCGTACCCGCACGAACTGGCCGGGCTTGAGCACGCCGTCGGGGTTGGGGATCTCGGCCTCGGCTTCCACCGTGCCGGTGTTGCCGGAAACGCGCGTGTCCGAGAAGAGCAGCTTGCCCTTGTGGCTGTAGATGCTGCCGTCGGCCAGCTTCACCTCGACCTGGAAGGCCTCGTTGCCGGGCAGCTTCAGCTGGCCGGCCGCGACCTCGTTGCGCCAGCGCATCTGGTCGGTGTCGGCGATGCCGAAGCGCACCTTCGCCGGGTCGGTCTGCGTCACCGTGGTGAGCAGCATGTCCGGGCCCGACACCAGCGTGCCTTCCGAAGGCACCGACCGGCCCGCCACGCCGCTGATGGGCGACTCGACGCGGGTGTAGCCCACGCTCAGGGCCGACTCGGCACGGCGCGCCTGTGCGCCCTTCAGGTCGGCACGCGCCACCTGCTCGGCCGACACCGCGTCGTCGTACTCGCGCTGGCTCACCGCCTTGGCCTCCCACAGCGGCTTCAGGCGGGCCAGCGAACGGGTGGCCTGGGCCAGGCGGGCCTCGGCGGCCGCCACGTCGGCGTCGGCACGGCTGAAGGCGGCCTGGAACTGCGCCGGGTCGATGGTGTAGAGCGACTGGCCCTTCTTCACCTGCCCGCCTTCCTTGAAGTTGCGCTTCACCAGGATGCCGGCCACCCGGGCACGCACCTCGACGTCGCGCGAACCGGCGGCCTGGCCGACGTATTCGAAACTGGCCGGGATGTTGGCCACGGCCACCTTCTCGACCGACACGGCCGCCGGCGGCATGCCGCCGCCGTGGCCGTCCTGGGCGCCGCCCCTTCCGCAAGCGGCCAGCACGGCGGCCACGGCCACCAATGAAACAAGGGGTGCCCGCCGGACGAGGGGCTGGGCCGATGACAGAAAGCGCAGAGCGAGCCTGGGCGCGGGCATGCGATGGACCTTTCGGTGAGATTTCCGCCAGAAGGGCACGGGCGGCAGAGGAGACAAGCGTAGACGTCGCAGCGGTTCTGTTTGTGACAACGTGATAGCGCAATCCGTGCGACAGTGCGCGGCAGTTTACATACATTTTTGAATGTATGTTGACCGGCGGGGTGAACCAAACGGTTCACGAACCCTCCCACGAGGGACAATCACCCCCGTTCTTCAGAAGTCACCCCCATGGTCCGCCGCACGAAAGAAGAAGCGCTCGCCACGCGCAATCTCATCCTCGACACCGCCGAGCTGCTGTTCCAGCAACACGGCGTGTCACGCACCTCGCTGCACGAGATCGCCCAGGCAGCCGGACTCACCCGTGGTGCCATCTACTGGCACTTCAAGGACAAGGCCGATCTCTTCAACGCCATGATGGAACGGGCCACGCTGCCGCTCGAGGAGTCGGTGTGCAGCCTCGATTCCGCCGCTGCGGAAGACCCGCTCGAGCACATCCGCGGCAACCTGCTCAGCGCCCTCAAGCTCACCACCACCAGCCCGCAGGCGCGCCGTGTGTTCGAGATCGCGACCCACAAGGTCGAATACGTCGCCGAGCTGCTGGCGGTGCGCGACCGGCACCTCGCCGGCCGCAACGAGTGCCTGGCCCATGTGGAGATGGCGCTCAAGGCGGCCCAGCAGCGCGGCCTCATCAGCAGCAAGGCCCCCGCCCGTTCGGTGGCGCTCGGCCTGCATGCGCTGGTCGACGGGCTGATCCAGAACTGGATGCTCGATCCGGAGGCGTTCGACCTCGTGCGGGTGGGCCGGCACGTCATCGACGCCTATCTGGGCGGCCTGAAGGCGCCTGCCGAGCCGGCCGCCACACCCAGGCGCAAGCTGCGCCTCGTTGCCGCCTGAGATGGCGGCGCAGGACGACCTCTTCGGACTCCCCGAGCCTGAAGACAAGCCGCCGCCCCGTCCCGGCAAGACTGAGCCACCGGCCAGCGGCGACGGCTCCCTGCAGCCCGCAGACGTCGGCGACGAGCTGACCGGCGTGGCACAAGGCCTGGCCGCACGCTACGGCGACCTGCTGCGCATGGGCACTTCGTCGTGGAACTTCCCCGGCTGGCATGGCCTGGTGTGGGGACGCGAGTACGCCGAATCGACCCTGTCCCGGCGCGGGCTCACCGCCTACAGCCGCCACCCGCTGCTGCGCACGGTCAGCCTGGACCGCAGCTTCTACCGGCCGATGGCCGCCGCCGAGTACGCAGCACTTGCGGCACAAGTGGGGCCCGGGTTCCGGTTCGTCGTCAAGGCGCCTGCGATGGTCACCGATGCCACGGTCCGCGAGGCCGGCAGCGGCAAGGCAATGGAGCCGAACCCGCTGTTCCTCGACCCGCCCTCGACACTCGACAGCTGCCTGCGCCCGGCCGTGCAAGGGCTGGGCGCGACGCTCGGCGTGCTGGTCTTCCAGCTGTCGCCGCTGCCGCCGCGCTGGCTGAACCGACCAGCCGAACTGCTCGAACGGCTCGATGCGCTGTGGAGCGCCCTGCTCCCCGAGCTGCCCGAACAGGCGCTGCTGGCGCTGGAGGTGCGTGATGCGCAGCTGCTGACGCCCGAACTCGCCCACCTGCTCAAGCGCCACGGCGTGCGCTACTGCCTGGGCCTGCACGACCGCATGCCCACGGTGGCCGAGCAACTGCCCATGCTGCGGGCCATGTGGCCGGGCGCCCTGGTGTGCCGCTGGAACCTTCAGCGCGGGTTCCGCTACCAGCAGGCCAAGGACCTGTTCGAACCGTTCGACAAGCTGGCTGCCCCTGACCCGGCCAACCGCGCCGAGCTGGCACGGGTGATCGCCGCCACCGCAGCGGCCGGCCACCCGGTGTTCGTGACCGTCAACAACAAGGCCGAAGGCAGCGCGCCGCTGTCGATCTTCGAGCTGGCGCGGCAGCTGGCGGCGTAGTTCGTGCCGCTCCGCCGCGTACGCGGCGATGTCGCCGGCCCTAGGCCGGCTCGTCAATCACTTCGTAAAACGGGGCCCCGTCTGTGCCGCCTGCGCTGCGTCGCGGCCCGAGGGTTGCCGCGAAGCGGTCGAGCAAAGCTGTCTGAGCTCCGAGCCGCAGGCGAGGGCGAGTTCTTTGCTCGCCCTCGGGACGCAAGCTGCGCAGGGCAGTCGGCCCGTTCAGGGCCGACCGAGCACAGTCGGGGTCGCCTTTCTTTGCCTACTTTCTTTGGCGAAGCAAAGAAAGTAGGTCGCCTGCCGGGGCGAACTCCCGGCGGGCTGCAGAAGACGCAGAACAACGTCTCGGGGCTCGCCTCTCTCCCGTCCAGCTTTGCTTCGCCCCTCACCGCGGCGTCAGCACCAGCGAATGCGCCGCCGCCTGGTCGTTCCACACCGGCACGTACTGCACCGCCGTCCAAGGCTGCACGAAGCTGCGGTACCACGGCGAAAACACCAGCCCCGACTGCCCGCTCGAATGCATGAAGCGCGACTGCTTCGGATCGCCCAGGTCGTAGAGGGCTCGCAACGAGGGTCCGTGTTCATCGAGGTAGTACTCGCCGGTCGTGCCGTCGGGCCGCAGGCTCACGCGCGACACGTTGACGGTGTAGGTGTCGCCGCCCACCGGCGAGCGCAGCTCGAACCAGCCCGCCAGGGCCTTGACCTTGCTGAAGGGGCGGTGCTCCGAACGTGCGATGTGCAGCGCCCCCCAGCGCCAGGCCGACACGTTGCCGCCGAGCTTTGCCTGCAGCTCGTCGAGTGCGCGCCTCAACGCCTCGCCGCTGCGCTGCGCGCAGGTTTCCGCCGCAGGCGTCGCCTTGTCGTCGCACCACCAGGCGTCGTTGCGCTCGAGCACCAGCTCCAGCGCGTCGCGGAAGGCGCGGCTGCCCAGCTGCTGCTGGTACAGGTCGGCGCCCAGCTCGTCGGCCAGCACCAGCTCGGTGAGGTGGCGCGCCCAGGCATAGAAGATCGCCGGCGCGGCACGGTCGGCGGCCATCACGCCGTCGAAGCCGGCCAGCTCCTTTTGCGCCGCGGCAGCGAGCGGATGCTCGGCCCGGGTCGCCAGCAGGTGCGGCAGCAGCCTCACGGTGGCCAGCGACAGCTCGTCGCGCTGGATGGCGGCCAGGCTCTCGAGCGTGTGCTTCGGCCGCGCCGCCAGCAGCTGCTCGATGCGCTGCTGGCGGTACGGCACCGCCCAGTCGCTGGTGATGTAGTGCGGGTAATCGGCCGGATGGATGCGCTGGTTGGCGGTGGCCACCCAGCCGCGCGGCGGGTCGATCTCGCGCGGCGTCCGGCCCGGCTCCAGGAAGCCCGTCCAGTCGTAGCGGGCATCCCAGCCCGGAGCCGGCACCAGGCCCTTGAGGTCGTTGGCCGGTGAACGCTGTGGCACCTTGCCGGCCGCCACGAAGGCGATGCGGCCGGCCTTGTCGGCCACCACCATGTTCTGCATGGGGGCCGTGTACCGGGCCGAGGCCGCGACGAATTCGTCCACCGACGCCGCGCGGTTGAACGCCAGCCCGGCCTCGACGGTGCCGGGGTCGGCATCGAGGGCAGTCCATCGCATGGCCAGGGCATAGGCGGGCTTGCCCTTGGGGCCTGTGACCCCCTCGCCCACCTCACCCGCGTCCGAGATCACCGGCCCATGCCGCGTGGCCCGCACCGTGACCGGCACGTCGGCCGCCCCCTTGACCTTGATCACCTCCTGCCAGGTCTCGAACGCGGCCCAGCCGGTGGGCGTCTGGTACTGCGACGGGTCATCGGGCTTCAGGCGCTCGAGATAGAGGTCCTGCACGTCGGGCGCGGTGTTGGTGAAGCCCCATGCGACGTGTTCGTTCTGGCCGAGCACCACGATCGGCAAGCCCGGCATGGTGGCGCCGGCCACCTTGAGTCCGGGCGCCTCGAGCCGGGCGAAGTACCACAGCGCCGGCGAGGTGAGCTTCAGGTGCGGGTCGTTGGCCAGCAGCGGCTTGCCGGTCTCGGTGTGAGAGCCGGCCACCACCCAGTTGTTGGAGCCCAGCCCTTCGATGCCGGAAGGCGGCGCAGCCAGCAGGGCCTGCCGGCCCAGTTCGCCGTTGAGCCCCAGGCTGCGGAACAGCGCCGCATAGTCGGCGGTGGCCAGCGGCTTTTCGCCAGGGTACGGCGGTATCGCCTCGTTGACCCGCTCGAGCGGCAGCTTGAGCGACAGGCGCAGCCGCAGCAGCTCGGTCGACCAGTTGCCGCCCAGGTCCCAGGCCATCATCACGGCCCAGGCCATGCTGTCCTGCGGCGTCCATTGCTCTGGCTCGAGCCCCAGCAGCAGGAACTCCGGCGGGCGGGCGCGCAGGTGCTCGCGCAGGTAGGCGTTGATGCCGGCGGCATAGGCCTCCATGCCGCTGCGCTCTTCGCCCTTCACATTCGCCCACTGGGCGGCCGCGGCGCGTTGCACGCCCAGCGCCCGCAGGAACCGGTCGGTCGGCACGGCCGGCGGGCCGAAGGCTTCCGCCAGCCGCCCGGCGCCGATGCGGCGGTGGGTTTCGAGCTGCCAGAGCCGGTCTTGTGCATGCGCGAAGCCCAGGCCGAAGGCCGCATCCTCGATGGAGCCGGCGCGGATGGTCGGGATGCCGTGCACATCGCGGTCGATGCGCACCTCCCCCTTGGGGCCGGTCACGGTGAGGCTGCCGTCGGTGACGGGCAGCGCCCGGATGCGGTAGATCCAGGCCGCCGACCCGGCCAGCACGGCCAGCGCCAGCAGCAGCCACAGGCTTCGTTTGAGCCACTTCATCGTTCTTGTCTCCTGCTTTCGTCGCTTCCCGGCAAGGTGGCCGTGGCAAGCCTCGAAGAAACGCCCGCATGGTGGCGCAATTCACGGCTTCGGCCGGCGGCAGGCCTGCCCACAATGAAAACCTGCCCCGCTCTCCGGACCTTCGCATCATGCCCGCCCCCTCGTCGCACCGCGACAGCAAAGTGCTGCAGCTGGCCACGCCGCCGGCGCCGGCGCGGGTCGAAGTGTGCCCGCCCGGCGGCTGGCACCGTGCGCTGCCGGCCTGGTGCCTGTGGCTGAAGGCCCGCTGGGGCGTCTGGCGCGGGCAGCCGGTCCTCGGCACGCGCTCGCAGGCGCTGCTCGACGAAGCCCGGCTCGACTTCGCCGACATGCTGGCCGACCTGTACACGCCGCAGGCCGAAGACCTGCACGAGCGCATCCGCAAGGCCCGTTCGCTGCGGGAGCTGTGGCACCTGCGTTCGGAGCTCTTCAGCCTGGTGTCGCTGCACCGCGGCCAGGCCGATGCGCAGGCGCGACTGAAAGCGCTGAACCGGCACTTCCCGATCCGCGCCGCCGGCTCCGGCTTCGGCGCGCTCGACAGCGGCAAGGTCGCTCGCTGGTAGAAGGCTTGCCGCCGGCGTCCGTGCCTGTGTAGCCCGGCGAGAATCGGCCCCTCGCGAAAGAGGAACACATGAGCGGCCTTGCCATCGTTTCAGTTTTTGTCGGAGCCGGCTTCGGCGCCTTGCTGCGCTGGGTGCTGGGCAGCTGGCTCAACCCGGTGTTCACGCTCATACCGCTGGGCACCGTGGCCGCCAATCTCGTGGGCGGCCTGCTGGTGGGCATGGCCAGCGCCTTCTTCACCCAGCACACGGCGCTCGCACTCGAGTGGCGGCTCCTGGTGATCACCGGCTTCCTCGGCGGGCTCACCACCTTCTCGACCTTTTCTGCCGAGGTGGTGAACCTCATCGGCCGTCAGCAATACGGCTGGGCCGCCTGCGCCGCAGGCGTGCACCTGCTGGGCTCGCTGCTGCTCACCGGCCTGGGCATCGCGCTGGCCCACGCCCTGATGGCGCGGGGCTGAACGGCCCTGCTCAGCGTTGTGCCGACAAGGCCAGCTTCACGCCCAGGCCGATGAACAGCCCGCCCACCGCCCGCTCGAGCCAGCGGCCCAGCCGCCCCGCACCCGGGCGGCCGGCAAAGCGGGCCCGCATGGCCCCGGCGAACAAGGCCACCGCCACGTTGACCAGCGTGCCGCCGATGTCGAACACCAGCCCCAGCACCACGAAGGCCCAGGCCTGCCCGGGCTGGCCGGCGTCGATGAACTGCGGCAGGAAGGCCAGGAAGAACAGCGCGACCTTGGGGTTGAGCATGTTGATCAAGGCCCCTTGCACGAACACGCGGCGCAACGGCCCCGCCTCCACTGCCCTCGCCGGCTCGGTGCCGACAGCCGGCCCGCGGCGCTTGAACAGCAGGCCGAAGCCCGCCCACAGCAGGTAGGCCGCCCCCAGCCACTTCACCACGGTGAAGGCCAGCGCCGATGTCGCCAGCACGGCCGACAACCCGACAGTGGCCAGCACGATGTGCACGACGCAGCCGGCACCGATGCCCAGCGCCGCAGCCATGCCGGCCCGCGTACCCCGCGCAGCCGAGGTGCCGGCCACGTAGAGCATGTCGGGCCCCGGCGTGAGGTTGAGCAGCAGTCCGGCCGTGACGAACAACGGCAGGTGATGGACAGGCAGATCCGTCATGGCATCAAGGCAGCGTCAGGGCTGTTCCCAGTCACCAGTCACTACTCACCACCTCGAAGGTAGTCCGTCTTGCCCAGCTCCACGCCGTTGTGCCGCAGGATCGCGTAGGCGGTGGTCACGTGGAAGAAGAAGTTCGGCAGCGCGTAGTGCTTCAGGTAGGCCTCGCCTTCGAACTTGAGCGGCTCGCGGTCTCGACGCGGCACGGTGACCTCGCGCGTCTCGCTGCCGGCAAACGCGTCGGCCGGTGCGCTCTTCAGGTAGTCGACGGTCCTTGCAATGCGCTCCTTGAACTGCGCGATCGTGGTTTCGGTGTCCTCGAACTTCGGCGCCTCCAGGCCGGTGAGGCGGGCCACCGCGAACTTCGCGGTGTCGCAGGCGATGTGGATCTGCCGGCCCATCGGCAGCATGTCAGGGTACAGGCGCGAGCCCAGCAGCACCGCGGGGTCGACCTTCTTCGCCTCGGCGAACGCGGCCGCCTTGTCGAGGAAGTGAGAGAGGTTGCCCAGCATCTTCACGAAGATGGGCACGCTGGCCGAATGCATGCTGATCGCCACGGTGGTCTCCTTTTGATACGGTCCGGGAAAGCGGGCATGCTACTGACAAGAAATTGCCCGTGCACAATCAGGGCGACCCACTCCGCCGACGACATGAACATCATCATCCTGGACGACTATCAGGACGCGGTGCGCAAGCTCAAGTGCGCCGCCAGGCTCGACGGCTACAACGCCAAGGTCTTCACCAACACCGTCAAGGGCATCGGCCAGCTGTCGGTGCGTTTGCGCGACGCCGAGGTGCTGGTACTGATCCGCGAGCGCACCCAGTTCCCCCGCCAGCTGCTCGAGAAGCTGCCGAAGCTGCGGCTCATTTCGCAGACCGGGCGGGCCGGCTCTCACATCGACATCGAGACCTGCACGCGCCTGGGCATCGCGGTGGCCGAAGGCGTGGGCTCGCCGGTGGCTCCCGCCGAACTGACCTGGGCGCTGATCATGGCGGCCATGCGCCGGCTGCCGCAGTACATCGGCAACCTCAAGCATGGCGCGTGGCAGCAGTCCGGCCTCAAGTCGGCCTCGATGCCGCCCAACTTCGGGCTGGGCATGGTGCTCAAGGGCAAGACGCTCGGCATCTGGGGCTACGGCAAGATCGGCCAGCTGGTGGCCGGCTACGGCCGCGCCTTCGGCATGAAGGTGCTGGTGTGGGGCAGCGAGGCCTCGCGCGCAAAGGCCGAGGCCGAAGGCAACGTGGCGGCCACCTCGCTCGAGGCGTTCTTCGAGGAAAGCGACGTGGTGTCGCTGCACTTGCGGCTCAACGACAACACACGCGGCATCGTGAAGCTCGACGACCTGCACCGCATGAAGCCCACCGCGCTGTTCGTCAACACCTCGCGCGCCGAGCTGGTGGAAGACAACGCCCTGGTCACCGCGCTCAACCGCGGCCGCCCCGGCATGGCGGCGGTCGATGTCTACGAAGCCGAGCCCATCTTGCAGGGCCAGCCGCTGCTGCGGCTCGAAAACGCGGTGTGCACGCCGCACCTGGGCTATGTGGAGCAGGACAGCTACGAGCTCTACTTCAGCGCCGCCTTCGACAACGTCGTCAACTTCATCAAGGGCGAACCGACCGGCATCGTGAACCCGGACGCGCTGCGCGTGCACCGCGTCTGACCCATGGCCGGCGTCCTGCCTGACGCAGCGGCAGTACCGACACGTCCCGCGCCGCGGGCTGCGCTGTGGTCGCTGCTGTTCGGCAACTTCGTCATCGGCAGCGGCGTCATGTCGGTGGCAGGCACGCTCAACGACATGGCGCAATCGCTGCAGGTGTCGGTGGCGCTGGCCGGCCAGCTCATCAGCATTGCGGCGGCGGTGATGTGCTTCTGCGCGCCGCTGCTGGCCAGCCTGGTGGCCGGCTGGGACCGTCGCAGGCTGCTTGCGGCCGCCCTGCTCTGGTATGCCGCGGGCCATGTGCTGAGCGCCCTGATGCCCAGCTATGCGGCGCTGTGGCCGGTGCGGGCCGTCACCGTGCTGGCGGCGGCGGTGTTCACCCCGCAGGCCGCTGCCGCGGTGGGGTTCATGTCGCCGCCGGAGCATCGGGGCCGCGGCATCACCTTCATCTTCCTCGGCTGGTCCATCGCCTCGGTGGCCGGCCTGCCGCTGGCCGCCTGGATCGGCGAATCCTTCGGCTGGCGCTGGAGCTTCCACGCAGTGGCGGTGCTGGCGCTGCTGGGTGCGGCATGGGTGTGGGCCGCCATGCCCTCGGGCGTGAAGCCGGCCGCGCTGTCCTGGAAGGCCTGGCGCGAGGCGCTCACCCACCCGGTGCTGATGGCCATGGTGGCGGTCACCGCGCTCGCCGGCGCGGGGCAGTTCACCCTCTTTTCCTACGTGGCGCCCTATTTCCGGCAGGCGCTGAATGCCAGCCCGAACGAGGTGAGCGGCCTGTTCGCGTTCTTCGGCGTCTTCGGGCTGCTGGGCAACCTGCTGCTGTCGCACACGATCGACCGGGTGGGCGCGGGACGCGCGGTGGCCGCGACCATCCTGTGCATCGCCGCGACGCTGGTGCTGTGGCCGCTGGGCACCACCGTTTGGGCCATGGCGGCGGTGCTGGTGCCCTGGGGCCTGGGCTGCTTCGCCAGCAACTCGGCCCAGCAGGCGCGCCTGGGCATGGCGGCCCCGGCGCTGGCGCCGGCACTGATGGCGCTCAACACCTCGGCCATCTACTTCGGCCAGGCCGCGGGCGCGGCCGGCGGCGGCTGGCTGGTGGCGCACGCCGGCTATGCGCCGCTGCCCTGGGTCGGGCTGGCATGGCTGGCGGCCGCGCTGGCGACCAGCCTGTGGGTCAGCAGACGATCGGTGAGCAGACGATCGTTGCCGTGAATCGAGTTCAGTGCGGGTTCTCGAAGAACACGTAGTGGCTGTAGTCGCCGATCTCGAAGTACACCCGCTTCTCGCCTGAGTCCACCTGCCCGTTCAGGTTCTCGTCGAGCACGCCGTAGCCGAAGCGGTAGGCCCGCGGCAGGCTGTCGTCGGTGCCCAGCGCGGTGCTGAGCTTGTCGACCTTCAGGAAGCGCTTGACCACCTTGTCGCCGGCGTACACCTCGAGCACGCCGTTGGTGCCGGTCCAGTTCTGGATGTCGCGCCTGATCTGGTTCTGGCGTTCCTGGGTGCAGGCCGCCAGCAGCAGCAAGGCCGCGGCCGGCACGATCAGTCTTTTCATCTGCAATCTCCCTCCGTATTCTTGCGGTCGGCTCACTTGGTGCCGAAGATCTTGTCGCCGGCATCGCCCAGCCCCGGGATGATGTAGCCCTGCTCGTTGAGGTGGCTGTCGATGGCGGCCGTCCAGCAGCGCACGTCGGGGTGGGCGTCGTTCAGCGCCTTCACGCCCTCGGGCGCGGCCACCAGCACCAGCGCGCGGATGTCGGTGCAGCCCTTGCGCTTGAGCAGGTCCACGGTCGCGATCATCGAGCCGGCGGTGGCCAGCATCGGGTCGACGATGAGCGCGGTGCGTTCGTCGAGGTGGCCGACGAAGTTCTCGAAGTAATGCACCGGCTGCAGGGTTTCATGGTCGCGCGAGAGGCCCACCACGCTGACCTTGGCGCTCGGAATCATGTCGAGCACGCCGTCGAGCATGCCCAGCCCGGCGCGCAGGATGGGCACCACGGTGACCTTCTTGCCCTTGATACGGTCCACCGGCGTCGGGCCGCTCCAGCACTCGACCTCCACCCGCTCGAGCGGGAAGTCGGCGGTGGCCTCGTAGGCCAGCAGCCGCGCCACTTCGGAGGTGAGCTCGCGGAACTTCTTGGTGGAGATGTCGGCCTCGCGCAGCAGGCCGACCTTGTGTTTGACGAGTGGGTGCCGGACGTCGATGACGGGCATGGTGTTGCCTCTCGGGAAGCGTGCGTTTTGAAGCGGGGTCAGTGTAGCGGCGGCGCCTGGAGCAACTTCGGCAGCTGCACCGCGGCCGTGCCTCGCAGGCAGGCGTGCGCCACGTCGTCGAGTTCACTGGCCTGCGGGTTGAGCACCACCACGCGGGCCCCCGCGCGCCGGGCGGTGTGTGCGAGGCCGGCCGCGGGGTAGACCGCACCGGACGTGCCCACCACCAGCATGAGATCGCAGCCGCGCGCGGCCCGCTCGGCGGCCTCGAGCGCCGCGACCGGCAGCATCTCGCCGAACCACACGACACCCGGGCGCACGAGGTTGCCGCACTCGCCGCAGCGCGGCGGGCTGCCCGGCTCGGCCCAGGCCGGGTCGCAGACGTTTCCGGCTCGCGCGACGTGGCGGCGGCACGGCCCGAACCAGCGGTCCTCGAGGATGTCGCCGTGCAGGCGGATCACGCCTTCGCTGCCGGCGCGCTGGTGCAGGTCGTCGACGTTCTGGGTGACGATGGCAAGCCGGCCCGGATGGCGCCGCTGGAACTCGGCCAGCGCCAGGTGCCCCGCATTGGGCTGGGCGGCGCGCACGCCCTCGCGGCGGCTCGCGTACCAGTCCCACACGAGCTGCGGGTCGGCGCGGAAACCGTCTTCGCAGGCCAGCTGCATCGGATCGAAGCGCGACCACAGGCCGGTGAGTGCGTCGCGGAAGGTCGGGATGCCGCTTTCGGCCGACATGCCGGCGCCGGTGAGCACGCAGATCGACCGGGCCTGCGCGAGCCAGTCGCGCGCCTGCTGCTCGGTCTGGCTCATCGCGCCCTGCTCATCGCATCAGGCGGCCTGCCGCTGCCGCACGGCTTCGTACAGGCAGATGCCGCTGGCGACCGACACGTTGAGGCTTTCCACCGCCCCCAGCATCGGCAGGCTTACCAGCGCATCGCAGGTCTTGCGGGTGAGCTGGCGCATGCCGGCGCCTTCAGCCCCCAGCACCAGCGCAGCGGGGCCCTTCAGGTCGGCCTGGTAGAGCGTGCCGGGCGCGTCGTCCGAGGTGCCCACGATCCAGATGTTGCGTTCCTTCAGCTCGTTGAGGGTGCGGGCCAGGTTGGTGACCATGAAGTACGGCACCGTCTCGGCCGCGCCGCTGGCCACCTTGGCGACGGTGGCGTTGATGCCCACCGCATGGTCCTTCGGCGCGATCACCGCATGGGCCCCGGCACCGTCGGCCACGCGCAGGCAGGCGCCCAGGTTGTGCGGGTCGGTCACGCCGTCGAGCACCAGCAGCAGCGGCGGGCCTTCCACCGCGTCGAGCAGGTCGTCGAGCGACCTGGCCTGCGGCACCGGCAGCACCTTGGCCACCACGCCCTGGTGGCGGTGGGTGCCGCAGAGCTTGTGCAGGCGCTCGTTGTCGCTCTCGATGAGGCGCACGCCGGCCTCCTTGGCGCGCTCGACGAACTGGCGCATGCGCTGGTCGCGGCGCTCGGCGTCGAGGTGCAGCTCGACGATGGATTGAGGCGCCGTTTTCAGGCGCACGGTGACGGCGTGGAAGCCGAACAGGATCTTGGCGGACATGGGCGCGGATTATCCGCGCGGTGCTGCGGGAGGCATCGGCTTCATCGGCCCAGGCGCTTGGCCGCAGCCTCCCGGATGGCCGCCAGCGTGGTGCGGCTCGTGCTCACGTCGGCATCGAGCTTCAGGTGCAGCAGCGTGGGCCTGCCGCTGTCGAGCGCTGCCAGGAAGGCCGGCTCGAACTGCTCGGTGCGGGCCAGCGTGTCGGCGCGCCAGCCATAGGCGCGGGCCAGTGCGGCGAAGTCGGGGTTGAACAGGTCGCTGCCGCTCACCCGGCCGGGGTATTCGCGCTCCTGGTGCATACGGATGGTGCCGTAGGTGCCGTTGTCGACCACCAGGCTGATCAGGCGGCCCGCGCCATAGCCGGTGGCGGTGGCGAGTTCCTGCCCGGTCATGAGGAAGTCGCCGTCGCCGGCAATGTTGATCGCCGTGCGCTGCGGGTACAGCAGGCTGGCCGCCACCGCGGCCGGCACGCCGTAGCCCATGGCGCCGCTGGTGGGCGCCAGCTGGGTGCGCCCGTGGTGCTGCAGGCCCGGGTACCGGTGGAAGCGATGCAGCCAGCCGCTGTAGTTGCCGGCGCCGTTGGTGTAGATGGCATCAGGGGCCAGACGGCTCATCACCTTCACCACCTCGGCCATGTCGAGCGGTGCCACCGGCGCCGGCACGAGGTTGGCCTCGTAGTCGGCATGGGCCGCGGCCGACCACTGCACCCACGGCACCTGCGGCGGCGCCGTCAGGGTCTCCAGCGCCTTGCCGGCGTTGGCCATGCTCGACTGCAGCATCAGGTCGGCGGCGTACACCCGGCCCAGCTCCTCGGGGCCGGCATGCACGTGCACCAGCTTCTGCCGCGGCCGCGGCGGCTCCAGCAGCGTGTAGCCGCTGGTGGTCATCTCGCCCAGGCGCGGTCCGACCGCGATCACCAGGTCGGCCTCCTTGATGCGGGCGGCGAGCTTGGGGTTGATGCCGATGCCCACATCGCCGGCATACAGCGGGTGCCGGTTGTCGAAGGTGTCCTGGAAGCGGAAGGCATTGCCCACCGGCAGCTGCCAGTTCTCGGCGAAGCGCTGCAGCGCCAGCGCGCTTTCGGCCGTCCAGCCGCTGCCGCCGGCGATCACGAACGGGCGCTGCGCCGCCATGAGCATGGCGCGCAGGTCGCGCAAGGCGCCCGGTGCGGGCCAGGCCTGCGCCGGCTCCGCGCGGGGCAGTACCGCCGCACCGGTGGACTGCGTCAGCATGTCCTCGGGCAGCACCAGCACCACCGGGCCGGGGCGGCCCTGCATCGCCGTGTGGAAGGCCCGCGACACGTATTCGGGCAGGCGGTGCGGGTCGTGCACCTCGGCCACCCACTTGGCGAAGCCCAGCGTGCCGGGGCCGAACATCTGCCGGTAGTCCACTTCCTGGAAGGCTTCGCGGTCGCGCTGGTCGCTGGCCACCTGGCCGATGAACAGCACCATCGGCGTGCTGTCCTGGAAGGCGGTGTGCAGGCCGATGCTGGCGTTGGTGGCCCCCGGCCCGCGGGTGACGAAACAGATGCCGGGCCGGCCGGTGAGCTTGCCCTGGGCCTCGGCCATGAAGGCCGCACCGCCTTCCTGCCGGCAGGCAATGAAGCGGATGCGGTCGCGGTGTTCGTGAAAGCCGTCGAGCACGGCGAGGAAACTCTCGCCCGGCACGCCGAAGGCGGTGTCGACTCCTTGTTCGATCAGGCATTCCACCAGTGCATGGCCGGCCAGGCGTGCAGTCATCGTTTTGGGTCCCGTGCTGGAAGGTGGCGGCCATTATCAAGCGGCGATCCTTGCGATGATGCGGGCCCCGGTGCCCGGCTCGGCCCCCGCAATTCACCATCCAGTTAACATTCGACCATGAGCAAGAACCCCTCCGTTGCCGCTGACGCGCCCCGCCTGCGCGACGCAGACCGCTCGCAGCAGGCCATCCTGGCGGCCGCGGGCGAGGAGTTCGCGGCATACGGCCTGGGCGGCGCTCGGGTCGATCGCATCGCCGAGCGCGCGGGCGTGAACAAGCGGCTCATCTACTACTACTTCGGCAACAAGGAAGACCTCTTCCTCGCAGTGCTGGAAGACGCCTACCTGCACATCCGCGAGGCGGAGCGACAGCTGCACCTCACCGACCTGCCGCCGGCCGACGCGGTGCGCAAGCTCACCGAGTTCACCTGGAACTACTACCTCGAGCATCCTGAGTTCCTGACGCTGCTCAACAGCGAGAACCTCCACCGCGCCACGCACCTGGAGCGCTCGCAACGGGTGCGCGAGATGAACTCGCCGCTGATCCAGACGCTGGGCGAGATCCTCGAGCGCGGCCGCCTGGAAGGCACGTTCCGCGGCGGCGTCGACCCGGTGCAGCTGTACATCTCGATCGCCGGGCTGGCGTACTTCTACCTCTCGAACAAGCACACGCTGTCGGCCGTGTTCGGCCGCAACCTCATGACGCCCAAGGCGCGCAACGAGCGCCTGTCGCACATCACCGACGTGATCCTGGGCTACCTGCTGCGCGACTGAGCGCACGCGCCCGTTCGAGTCACATCCTCTTTCGTTTCCTAGGGATAACGCGCAGCCCACGACGGGCTCGCGCGGGTTGACGCTCGTTTGCGCTGCTGCCTAGAATCAATTCACCAATCGGTGAATTAAACAGTGCCACGACACGCAACCGAGGAGACACCCACCATGGCCCTGCATCGCGCCCTTGCCCTGGCTTCTCTCGCCTGCCTTTCAGCGCTCACCGCCACGAGCGCTTTCGCGCAAGCCAACGGCTACCCCAGCAAGCACATCCGCGTGATCGTGCCGTTTGCGGCCGGCAGCACGACGGACATCATTGCCCGCGCCATCACCGACAAGCTCTCGGCCAGCATGGGCCAGCAGCTGGTGGTGGACAACCGCGCCGGCGCCAGCGGCACCATCGGCCAGGCGGCAGTGGCCGCCGCAGCGCCCGACGGCTACACGATCATGATCCACTCGTCGTCGCACACGGTGAGCCCGTCCACCTTCGCGAAGCTGCCCTTCGACACCGTGGCCGACTTCGCCGGCGTGACGCCCATCTCGACCACGCCCAACGTGCTGGTCATCTCGCCGGCGAAGAACGTGAAGTCGGTGAAGGACCTGCTGGCCCTGGCCAAGAGCCAGCCGAGCGGCCTCAACTTCGCTTCCGCCGGCCAGGGCAGCGCCACGCACCTCAATGCCGAGAAGTTCAAGATGGCCGCCGGCATCACCGCCACCAACATCCCGTTCAAGGGGTCTGCCGAGGCGGTGACCGAGGTTCTCTCCGGCCGGGTCGACTACTACTTCTCGCCCATTGCGCCGGTGATCGGCCAGATCAGGGAAGGCCAGCTGCTCGCCCTCGCGGTGGGCTCGCCCAAGCGCGCCAGCGCCCTGCCCGACGTGCCCACCACCGCCGAAGCCGGCGTGCCCGGCTCCGAGTTCAACTTCTGGATCGGCATGATGGCCCCGGCCAAGACGCCACGCGAGATCGTGAACCGCCTGCACGACGAAGTGGTGAAGGCGCTGGCCTCGCCCGAGGTCAAGGAACGTTTCGCCAAGCTCGGCGCCGATGCGTGGACCCTGCGGCCGGAGCAGTTCGATGCCTACATCCGGGCCGAGATCGAATCCAACGCCAGGCTGGTGAAGGCAGCCGGCCTCTCACCGGCCCAGTGACGCGCCACCCCATCACACCCGAAGCCCACACCATTGCCACCATGGCCACCCAACGACTCGGACTCATCATGCACGGCGTCACCGGACGCATGGGCATGAACCAGCACCTCATCCGCTCCATCGTCGCCATCCGCAGGCAAGGCGGCGTGACGCTTGCCAACGGCGACCGCGTGATGCCCGACCCCATCCTCGTCGGCCGCAATGCCGAGAAGATCCAGACGTTGGCCCGCGCCCACGGCATCGAACGCTGGGGCACCGACCTCGACGCCGCATTGGCCAACCCGGCCGACACGCTGTTCTTCGACGCCGGCACCACCCAGATGCGGCCGCAGCTGCTGGCGAAGGCCATCCGTGCCGGCAAGCACGTCTACTGCGAGAAGCCGATCGCCACCAACCTGAACGAGGCGGTCGAGATCGCGCGTCTGGCGCAAGGCGCCGGCATCCGCCACGGCGCGGTGCAGGACAAGCTGTTCCTGCCCGGGCTGCGCAAGCTCGACATGCTGCGGCGCGCCGGCTTCTTCGGTCGCATGCTGGCGGTGCGCATCGAGTTCGGCTACTGGGTGTTCGAAGGCGACCTGCAGCCGATCCAGCGCCCGTCGTGGAACTACCGCAAGGAAGACGGCGGCGGGATGATCCTCGACATGATGTGCCACTGGCGCTACGTGCTCGACAACCTGTTCGGCGAGGTGCAGTCGGTGTCGTGCATCGGCGCCACCCACATCCCCCGGCGCTGGGACGAAAACGGCCAGGCCTATGCGGCCACCGCCGACGATGCGGCCTATGCCACCTGCGAACTCAAGGGCCACGGCGGCGAGCCGGTGATCGCGCAGCTCAACATGAGCTGGGCCACCCGCGTGCGGCGCGACGACCTCGTCACCTTCCATGTGGACGGCACCGACGGCTCGGCGGTGGCCGGCCTGTCCAGCTGCCGGGCGCAGTCGCGCGTGGCCACGCCGCGGCCGGTGTGGAACCCGGACGAAAAGCAGGCGATGAACTTCTTCGACCAGTGGCAGGAGATCCCCGACACGATGGTCTACGACAACGGCTTCAAGATCCAATGGGAGCACTTCATCCGCCATGTGGTGGAGGACGCGCCGTACAAGTGGACGCTGCCCGAAGGCGCCAAGGGCGTGCAGCTGGTGGAGGCCGCGCTCGACTCCTGGAAGCAGCGCCGCTGGGTCGACGTGCCGGCGCTCGAGGTCTGAGGCGGCCGACGATGGCACAGGCACTCGCGATCACCCTTCCCACGGCGGCCCGCACGCTGGAGCACTACACGCTGCGCGGCCAGCCGCCCGCCCGGCCGGCGCCGGGCCTCGCATTCAACCGCATCGCCTACTCGGCCGCGCACGTGGTGGCCGACCCGCTGGCCTCCGTCGACCCGTGGCTGCAATGCGCCGTCGACTGGGACGCCACCATCGCCTGCCGGCGCCGGCTCTGGTCGCTCGGCCTGGGCGTGGCCGAGGCGATGGACACCGCGCAGCGCGGCATGGGGCTGGACTGGCCGACGTCGCTGGAGCTCATCCGACGCTCGCTCGACGCCGCGAAGGACGTGCCGGGCGCCTTGATCGCCAGCGGCTGCGGCACCGACCACCTGGCACCCGAGGCCGCCAAAAGCGTCGACGACGTGGTGCGCGCCTACGAGGAGCAGATGGCGGCCATCGAGAAGCTCGGCGGCCGGCTCATCCTGATGGCCAGCCGCGCACTGGCGCGCGTGGCGCGAGGTCCCGCCGACTACGAGCGGGTGTACGACCGCCTCCTGAGCCAGGCGCAGCGGCCGGTCATCCTGCACTGGCTGGGCGACATGTTCGACCCGGCGCTGGCGGGCTACTGGGGCAGCACGGACGTCGAAGCCGCCATGGACACGGCGCTGGGCATCATCGCCGCGCATCAGGGCAAGGTCGACGGCATCAAGATCTCGCTGCTCGACAAGGACAAGGAGATCGCCATGCGCAGGCGCCTGCCGCCGGGCGTGCGCATGTACACCGGCGACGACTTCAACTATGCGGAGCTGATTGCCGGCGACGGCCACGGCAGCGAGCCGACGCACGGCCGCAGCGACGCGCTGCTGGGCATCTTCGATGCGATCGCGCCGGCGGCGAGCGCCGCGCTGGGCGAGCTGGCGCAGGGCCGCACCGAGAGATTCCACGCCATTCTGGGGCCCACCGTGCCGCTGTCGCGCCACATCTTCCAGGCGCCCACCCGCTTCTACAAGACCGGCGTGGTCTTCATGGCCTGGCTCAACGGGCACCAGCGGCACTTCACCATGGTGGGTGGCCAGCAGAGCACCCGCTCGCTGCAGCACCTGTGCGAGCTGTTCCGCCTGGCCGATGCGGCCAACCTGCTCGAGGCGCCCGAGCTGGCCGTCGCGCGCATGAGGACGCTGCTCGCTGTGCATGGCGTGGAGGCTTGAGGCGGCATGCGCGACTTCTCGAAGGACCATCGCTGGCTGTCGATCAACACCGCCACCGTGCGGCAGCAGCACGGCCAGGAGTGGCCGCTGCTCCAGATCCTGGACGCCTGCGCACGGCAAGGCATCCGCGCGGTTTCGCCATGGCGCGACCAGGTGGCGGCGGCCGGGCTGCAAGCCACCTCGCGCGCGCTGCGCAGCCATGGGCTCGAACTCTCGGGCTATTGCCGCGGCGGCATGTTCACCTCCGATGACGCGCGCGACGGCAACCTCCGGGCGCTGGACGAGGCCTGCGAACTGGGCGCCCCCTGCCTGGTGCTGGTGGTGGGCGGCCTGCCCGGCGCGCTGAACGGGCAGGCCCTGCACAAGGACATCGCCGGTGCCCGCCGGCAGGTGCAAGACGGCATCGCGCAGCTGCTCGAGCAGGCGCGCGAGCGCCGCATGCCGCTGGCCCTCGAGCCGCTGCATCCCATGTATGCGGCCGACCGCGCCTGCATCAACACGCTGGAGCAGGCCCTCGACGTGTGCGACGCGCTCGACCCGGGCCGTTCAGGGGCGCTGGGGGTGGCGGTGGACGTGTACCACCTGTGGTGGGACCCGAAGCTCCAGGCGCAGATCGAACGCGCCGGGCGCGAGCGGCTGCTGGCCTTCCATGTGTGCGACTGGCTCGCGCCCACCCGCGACCTGCTGCTCGACCGCGGGATGATGGGCGACGGCGTGATCGACATCCCGCGCATCCGCGGCTGGGTCGAGGCCCAGGGCTACGCCGGCTACAGCGAGGTGGAGATCTTCTCGGCCGCGAACTGGTGGCAGCGCGGCGGCGACGAGGTGCTCAAGACCTGCATCGAGCGGCACCGCAGCGCGGTGTGACCGGGAAGGTTCAGGCCGGCGCCGACACCAGCGCGGTGCGGCGCACCCGCCGCACGTTGAACGCGCTCACGATCAGCACCGCCTGCACCATGGCGATGCCCACCCACACCGCGCCCGGCAGGCCGTGGTCCATGAGCAGCCCGTAGGCCAGCGGCGCGACGGCCTGGCCGATGTCGAGCCCCGAGTACACGACGCCGTAGACCCGGCCGGTCGCGTTGTCGGGCGTGGAGCGCTTGACCAGCAGGTCGCGCGACGGGCCGGCCAGGCCGGCGAAGAAGCCCATCGCACCGAAGAGCACCGGCACCATCGCGCCCGGCACGTCCGCCAGGCCCATGGTGAGCGCCACGCTGGCGGCCACGCCGAAGCCGATGCCCACGATGCGCTCGCAGCGCGCCGGGTCGCTGGCCAGGAAGCCCCCCGCCAGCATCCCGCCGGCGCTGCACACCATGTAGATGGTCAGGCACATCGCCGCCAGGTCCTTGCTCACGCCGTGCAGCAGCCGCGCCGCCTCCGGCGCGAAGCTCTGCACGCCCGACAGCGACATCGCGAAGAACAGGAAGAAAGCGAAGCACATCCAGACCGCGGGGATGGAGAGGAAGTCGAAGCTGCCGCCCTGTGCGTGGGCGGCAGGGCTGGCAGCCCCGGCGGCCGGCGAAGACGAAGGCAGCTGCAGGTGCCGCCGGTTCAGCCACACGACGGCCAGCACGAGCAATGCGAGACCGGCGGCGCACAGCATCGCCACGCGCCATGAATAGGCGATCGTCACCGGCACCAGCAGCACCGGTGCCACCGCCCACCCGAGGCTGCCGGTCACGCCGTGCACGCTGTAGGCATGCCCCAGGCGCGGCTTGCTGATCTTGTGGTTGATGAGCGTGTAGTCCACCGGATGGAACACGCCGTTGCCCACGCCGGCCACCATCGAGAAGACCACGAGGTGCCAGTACTGCTGGCTGATCGAGAAGCCGAAGGCGGCCAGCGCGATGAGCCCGAGGCCGCCCACCAGCACCGGCAGAGGGCCGCGCTGGTCGACGACGAAGCCCGACAGCGCCTGCACCGCGCACGACACGACGAAGAACACCGACATCAGCAGCCCGAGTTCGGCATAGCTCACCGCGAAGGCGTCCTTGAGCCAGGGGAACAGCGGCGCCAGCAACAGCTGGCTGAAGTGGCTGATGCTGTGGGCCAGGCCCACCAGCGCGATGGTGCCGGCATCCTGGCGCAGGGGCACCGTGGGGGCAGCGGATACGGTTGCAGTCGTCATGGGGAGGATGTTAGGTGGAGGCCCCTCGGCACGATTACGATAGGAAGCCAATTTCTGTCGAGAACATGCCAAGCCGCGCCAACGCCTCCGCTTCCAGCTCCTCCGCGGCCAAGCCTGCGCGTCGCGCCCGGTCCGGTGTGGGCCCCGTCACGCCGCACCTGTACGTCCCCACGGCGGCCCGGCCGGTGCGCGCCAAGCTCGTGCCGCTGCGCACCGACGTGCACGTGGTGCCGCACAGCCACCCGTGGGGACAGATCGCGTTCTCCAGCACCGGTGTGGCCCGGCTCACCGTCGAGCACGGCACCTTCATCGTGCCGCCGTCGCGCGCGTTGTGGGTGCCGCCCGGCGTGGAACACGCGGTAACGGTGGTCGAGGCCACCGAGCTGCACACGCTCTACATCCACCAGCCGCGCGGCCGCTGCGGCCCGCAGGTCGCGCGCACGGACGAAGCCGCGTGGCGCCAATGCCGGGTGCTGGAGGTGTCGGACCTGCTGCGCGCACTTGCGTTGCAGATGGACACAAGACCCGACGGCCCGGGGCTCAGGTTGTCGGCTGAACAGCGGCGGCGCGAACGCAGGCTGGCGGACCTCGTGCTCGACGAACTGCGCCGCGCCAAGCCGGTGCGCCTGGGCGTGGACCTGCCCGCCGACAAGCGCCTGCGCACGCTGTGCGAAGCGGTGCTGGAGAACCCGGCGCGCCATGCCACCCTCGAGGCGTGGGCGCGCGACAGCGGCGCCAGCCCCCGCACCGTGGCGAGGCTGTTCCGCCATCAGCTCAACACCAGCTTCGCCCAATGGCGCCAGCAGGTCGTGCTGGCCAAGGCGGTGGCGCTCGCAGCCCGCAAGCGGCCGATGAGCCTGATCGCCTCCGAGCTCGGCTACGCCAGTGCCAGCGCCTTCACCGCCATGGTGCGCCGCTCGGTCGGCATGCCGCCCAGCCGCTTCTTCGCGTCGGTGCAAAGCACGACGCGCGAATAGCGAGCTTCTGGCCGCTTCGCTGCCGCCTGTCCACTTGTCCCTACCGGTCGCTCAGCCCCCCACGAATAGGGATGCGGGCGCCAACCGCGCTGCCTACACTGGCCGGGCATCGGGCGGGCGTGGTCGGGGAGGCTGCGGCCGCCAACGGGAGACAAGCATGCTGAAGTCCTTGTTCGGTGAGCTCGGCGCCGTCAGCCAGGATCACGACCCGCAACGCAGCGGCGACTTCGCCGCCACAGCCATCCTCGAAAGCACCGCCGCGGAGGTCAACGACCGCGGGCAGATCGTCGATCGGCACCTGCAGGACCTGTTCGTCACCGGCTCGCCGGCCCAGGCCATGCGCGACCACTTCGCGTCGCAGCGCCCCGAGCTCGACACCGCGGCGCGCATGATCACCCTCTACGACCCGGCCCGCATGTGGGCCGGCAGCGTGGTGAAGGCCCTGTCGGACGCGAGCGGCCGGCCCATCGAGCGGCTGCACCTGCGCGACCAGGCCACCCTCGCCACGCTGGCGATGATCGAGCGCACCACCCTGCCCCGGCGCCTCGAGGACACGCTGAAGATCTACTACGCCGACGTGCGGGCCGAAGGCCGCGACAGCGCGGCGGTGCCGTTCGCGCTGATGGAACGCAGCCACCTCACGGCGGTGATCGTCGGCCCGCTGCACCCCGCCTCCATCGACACGATGCTGTCGATGCTCCAGGTGGCCGCCCAGTCGCCTTCGTGGCGCTGCCCCACCCTGCTGTTCATGCTGCCGGTGGGCGCGGTCTGGATCGCCAACAAGATCAATGCGGTGAACTGGCCGCGGCGGCTGCAGGTGCAGGTCGTCAGCGAGCCCCTCACCAGCTCTTCGGCCGTGTGGAACGCTTTGCTCGCCCACTGGGACCGGGTGAAGACTGCACCCGCCTGGAACGCCTCGATGGCGCACGCCTCGCCGATGGCCGGCGGCGACTTCCCGATCAAGGTGGCCGACCTTGCCCGCGATGACGAAACCGCCGACACGGCGGCCGGCACGCCGCTGCCCCAGCCGCAGGTCATCGAAGTGCAGGCCGCGCCGCGCGCCCTCGATCCGGCCCGCGCCGCGGTGGTGCTGCCAGCGCTCATGCAGATGGAAGGCATGCTGGGCTGCGCGGTGGTCAACGGTACCACCGGCCACCTGATCGCCTGCGAAGGCTCGCAGCCCGACCTCGAGCTCGCGGCGGCTGCCGCCAGCGAGGTGATGCGGGCGCACCGCCGCTCGCTGCGCCACTTCGGCCACCACCATGCCGGCGAACACGTCGACGAGGTGCTGGTCACGGCCGGCAATCGCTACCACGTGATGCGCTCGGTCACGGCACACAACGAGTACTTCGTGCTGGCCCTGCTCGACAAGCTGCGCAGCAACCTGGCCATGGCGCGCTTTCGCATCATGGAGGCGCAGCAGTCGCTGGCCTGAACGCAACCCTGCACCGCCGTGAGGGCGGCATCGCTCGGCTACCATCCGTTTTCCGCGGGCCGAAGAGCCCCACGATGGACGTCTGTCATGAGCGAAGCAGTACTGTTCGACTACACCCGGCAGGACGCGCAAGGCGCCTCCTGCACCGCACACGCCTGGGCCAAGGTGCCCGAGCCCCTCACCCCTGAAGGCCGCCGCGAATGGAAGGCGCGGGCCGCCGCGCTGCTGAAGCAGCACAACGCGGTGCTGGTGGCCCACTACTACGTGGATGGCGACCTGCAGGACCTGGCGCTGGAAACCGGCGGCTGCGTGGCCGACTCGCTGGAGATGGCGCGCTTCGGCCGCGACCACGAAAGCCGGACCCTGGTGGTGGCCGGGGTCCGCTTCATGGGCGAAAGCGCCAAGATCCTGTCGCCTCACAAGCGGGTGCTGATGCCCGACCTCGACGCCACCTGTTCGCTCGACCTCGGCTGCCCGCCCGACGAATTCGCCGCCTTCTGCGACGCCCACCCCGACCGCAAGGTCGTGGTGTACGCCAACACCAGCGCCGCCGTGAAGGCGCGTGCCGACTGGATGGTCACCAGCTCCTGCGCGCTGGCCATCGTGAAGCACCTGAAAGACCAGGGCGAGAAGATCCTCTGGGCGCCCGACCGGCACCTGGGTCGCTACATCCAGGAGCAGACCGGCGCCGACATGCTCATGTGGAACGGCGCCTGCATCGTGCACGACGAGTTCAAGGGCATCGAGCTCGACCTGCTGAAGAAGCAGCACCCGGGTGCCAAGGTGCTGGTGCACCCCGAGTCTCCCAAGAGCGTGGTCGACCAGGCCGACGTGGTGGGCTCGACCTCCCAGCTGCTCAATGCCGTGCTCAAGATGGATGCCGAAAGCTTCATCGTGGCCACCGACAACGGCATCCTGCACCGCATGCGCCAGCTCGCGCCGAACAAGACGCTGATCGAAGCGCCCACCGCGGGCAACAGCGCCACCTGCAAGAGCTGCGCGCACTGCCCGTGGATGGCGATGAACGCGCTGCAGGGCGTGGTCGACTGCCTGGAACGCGGCACCGGCGAGATCCACGTTCCCGAGCCCACGCGCAGCCAGGCACTCGGCTGCATCGACCGCATGCTCGACTTCGTGGCAAAGAACCCCACCAGCATCGCCAAACCCGCGCAAGGCTTCGTCCCCAACGTCGGCGCCGCGTGACCAATAGTGACCAGTGACCAGTGACCAGTGACTGGTGAGCAGTGAAAGTCACGACCCAAGAAATGTTTGATCACGACGAAACACTCGATGAGGCCCGCGCCCGCAATGTGAACGAGGCGCTGTTCGAAGACCTTGGCCGGCGCGATTGGACCGGCCTGCTGGTGCCCGAGGGCGAGCGGGTCCGTGCGCGGGTGCTGGTCCGCGAAGAGGCCGTGCTCTGCGGGCGCGAATGGTTCGAGGACTGCGTGCAGATGCTCGACCGCCAGGCCCGCATCGAATGGCACTACGGCGAAGGCGACTGGATGAAGGCCGACACGCTGGTCTGCCACGTCGAAGGCGCGGCGCGTGCGCTGCTGGCAGCCGAGCGGCCGGCGCTCAACTTCCTGCAGCTGCTGTCGGGCACCGCCACGGTGACGCGCCGCCATGTCGAGGCCGTGGCCGGCGCCTCGACCAACCCGCGAGGCTGCGCCATCCTCGACACCCGCAAGACCATCCCGGGCCTGCGCCTCGCACAGAAGTACGCGGTGCGCGTGGGCGGCGGCCAGAACCAGCGCCTGGCGCTCTACCACGGCATCCTCATCAAGGAAAACCACATCGCCGCCGCCGGCGGCGTGACGCAGGTGCTGCAGGCCGCCCAGGCGCTCAATGCCGGCGTGGACATCCAGATCGAGGTCGAGACGCTCGACCAGTTGCGCGAAGCCCTGGCCGCGGGAGCCACCAGCGTGCTGCTCGACAACTTCACCTACCCGCTGATGCGCGAGGCGGTGGCGCTCACCGCCGGGCGTGCCTTGCTCGAGGTGTCGGGCGGCGTGGCGATCGAGCAGCTGCGCGACATTGCCGCCACCGGCGTGGACCGCATCTCCATCGGCCGCCTCACCAAGGACGTGAAGGCTGTGGACTATTCCATGCGAGTGCTCGAACGCCTGTAGAAGCGCCTCAAGCCGCCGGCGGGCGCGCCGATAGAGGGTTTACCTCAGGTCCGGACCGAACGCCATGAGCGACAGCTTCGAATCCATTCACAACTTCTTCGAGCAGCCCGTGCTCGATGCCGTCATGGCGGCCATGCCGAACTACCGGCATCTGAGCCAGGAACTGCTGGCCGACGTGGCCTGCGTGGCGCTCAATCGCCTGCCGGTACGCTACATCCGCCACCCGGTGGACCTGGCCTTCTACATGACCGACAAGGAACGCCTGGAGAACGAGCGCGCCATCTACGACGCGGTGCAGCACGCGTTCGAGTTCGTGCAGGCGCGCAGCGCCATGCGCGCGCGGCGATAAGCCCGGTGACCCCGGGCCGCGCAGCCCTCAGCCGCTCAGGCCCAGGGCCTTGGCCTTCTTGTCCTTCCTGCCGTTGACGTCACTGCGGGCCGAGCGCACCAGCACGGTCGGGAAGCTCACCGGCAGCGTGTAGGGGAAGTCGCGGCTGAAGTGCAGCCCGCGGCTTTCCTGGCGCATGAGGGCCGAGCGGACGATCAGCTCGGCGCAGTCGACCAGGTTGCGCAGCTCCAGCAGGTCGCGGTTGACTCGGAAGTTCGCGTAGTAGTCGTCGATCTCGTTGCGCAGCAGCTTGATGCGGTGACGCGCCCGCTCGAGGCGCTTGGTGGTGCGCACGATGCCCACGTAGTTCCACATCAGCAGGCGCAGTTCGTCCCAGTTGTGGGAGATCACCACCTGCTCGTCGGCGTTCTCGACCTGGCTTTCGTCCCACGCCGGCAGCGCCGGCCCCGGCCCGTTGCGGTTCGCCAGCACATGGTGGGCGCAGGTGCGGCCGAGCACCACGCATTCGAGCAGCGAGTTGCTGGCCAGGCGGTTGGCGCCGTGCAGGCCGGTGTAGGTGGTTTCGCCCACCGCATAGAGGCCCGGAAGGTCGGTGCGGCCGTCGAGGTCGGTAACCACGCCGCCGCAGGTGTAGTGCGCGGCCGGCACCACGGGAATCGGCTGCTTCGAGATGTCGATGCCCAGCGACAGGCAGCGCGCGTAGATGGTGGGGAAGTGTTCCTTCAGGAAGGTTTCGCCCAGGTGCGTGGCGTCGAGCCAGACATGGTCGACGCCGTGCTTCTTCATCTCGAAGTCGATGGCGCGAGCCACGATGTCGCGCGGAGCCAGTTCGCCTCGCTCGTCGTGGCTGTGCATGAAGCGCACGCCGCCGTTGTCTCCGATCGGCAGCTTCAGCTGCCCGCCCTCGCCCCGCAAGGCCTCGGTGATGAGGAAGCTGCGCTCCTGCGGGTGGTAGAGACAGGTCGGATGGAACTGGATGAACTCCATGTTGCCGACCCGGCAGCCTGCCCGCCACGCCATCGCAATGCCGTCGCCGGTCGCGGTTTCGGGGTTGGTGGTGTAGCGGTACACCTTGCCGGCCCCGCCGGTGGCCAGCACCACGGCAGCCGCCGGCAGCGTCTCGACGCGCTGCCGGTCGATGTCGAGCGCATAGACGCCGTAGCAGCGCGACGACTCCTCGCGTTTCAGGTGGCGTGAGGTGATCAGGTCCACCGCCATCCAGCGCTCGCGCAGCGTGATGTTCGGGTGGCGCTTCACCTCCTGGAGGAGCACCTCGTGGATGGCCTTGCCGGTGGCGTCGGCCGCATGGGCGATGCGCCGCACGGCATGGCCGCCCTCACGGGTGAGGTGCAGGCCGAGCGGGCCCTCGGGGTCGCTCGAAAACGGCACGCCGCGCGCCACCAGCCATTCCACGGCCGCGGCACTGTTCTCTGCAATGAAGCGGGCGGTGTTCTGGTCGACCAGGCCCGCGCCGGCGTCCTGCGTGTCGCGCACATGGGACTCGATGCTGTCGTCGCTGCCCAGCACACCGACGATGCCGCCCTGGGCCCAGGCGGTGGCGGCCTCTTCGAGGTTGCGCTTGGCAAGCACCACCACAGGATGCCGGTCTGCCAGGTGCAAGGCGACGGTCAGCCCGGCGAGCCCCGCCCCGACGATGACCACGGGAGGAGCGGTGGTTGGAGAAATCGCATCGGACATGGTGGTCGCTCGGGCTCGGTGGGGCTCGCGGGGCAAAAAGGCCGGGGCGATTCTATCGATCGGACTTATTTCACAAGCCGGGCCGACAAGCCCCCCGGTTCACGGGGCACAGGTGTTGCCTTCGTACTAACGGGGGATGGTGACAACGCAGGCCCACGTGAAATCATGCACGTCACCCCCGGGCACAAATAGAAACATCAACTTACACTTTGTCGGCCAGCTTCCCCTCTCCCCTTGGCCTCACGGCAGCCCGATTCACCAGCAGTCCTAAGGAATCGACCATGGCAGCACTGCCCTTCGAGCGTTCGGCATGGCCGAGCTCCAATCCATCGCAGCCGCAGGCCCGTGAAGAGTGGCAGGCGACTCGCGCCGAGACCGCGGTGGCGACGCAGATCCTGCAGGACGAGCAGGACTACCTCCAAACCGAACGCGAGCGCGACATCGGCCGCGCCATCGGCAACGACACGCGAGAGCTGTTCGTCTCGTGCGACCCGGCCGAGGCGCTGGAGCAGCAGTTCGACCACCTGGTGCCGCAATACATCGCGGTGCACGACGTCGGCACTTCCACGTCGCGCAAGCTGCTGGCCGGCATTGCCGCCGCAGCCGGCCGCAAGCCGCAGAAGCTGGTGATCCGCCGCCAGGGCTACGGCACCACCCTCGCCACCCTCGAATTCGTCGACTGCCCGGCGGGCAACGGCCGCAGCGTGCGGCTGTACTCCACAGAGGTGGATGCCGACACCCAGGCACGCCAGGCCATGGCCCGCATGCTGCTCGGCCACAGCCTGCTCGCGGTGCTGATGGTGGGCGACCTGCCGGCACATGCGCTCGATGCGAGCCTGAAGCCGCTGCGCGATGCCATGCTGGCCGGCCATTGGCCCAACCGCAACATGCTCGTGCTGCCGCTGCATGCGAGCAGCATGATCTCCACCCATGCGGCCGAACTCGGCATCGGTACCGGCGTGGAGGTGCGCACCACGCCGCAGGTCACCCGCCCGGCCGAGGCCTGGGCCTTTCTCGGCGCCACCTGGAACCGGCTGCAGGACCGCTTGCACCCGGGCGGGGGCGGCGCCACGCTGGCGCGCCTGAGCCCCGCACCGCCGGTGGGGGCGGCAGCCCGCACGCCCGCGGTACCGGCCGCGCCGACGGTCACTCCCATGCCGGTGGTGGGCGCTGCCGCTGCGCCCACCTCGCCGCTCGAGCAATACGTTCACCACCTGGGCGAAGTCGCCGGCATGGTGAGCTGCTGCGTGTTCGAGCTGTCGAGCGGCCGCGCGCTGGCGCATGCCGGCTCCCGGCCCGGGGGCGACGAGCTCGCCCGCCAGGGCGGCGGCATGCTGAACGCGATGATGGCCGGCAGCCGCAACCTCGGCCTCGGCCATGCCGTGCCCGACGCGATGATCACGCTCGGCCAGCACCACCTCGTGCTGCGGCCGGTGCCCGAGCACCCGGGCTTGGTGCTGCATGCTGTGCTCGACAAGCCGCATGTCAACGTGACGCTGGTGCGCGCCCAGATGCACAAGCTCGATGCGGAGCTGTCGGCGCAGATGAATGCGAGGAAGCCGGCGCCCTGACCGCACCGACGGCTGACGAAAGAAAGCGCCGCACAAGCGGCGCTTCTTCTTTCAGTGCACCACCCGCTCGAAGCGGAATTCGCCGGGCGCCTGGATCGGATCCACGTCCACCGGGATCACGTCCTTCGGCCCGAACCGGCCTTCCAGCAGCAGCTTCGACAGCGGGTTCTCGATGCGGTGCTGGATGGCCCGCTTGAGCGGCCGCGCGCCGAACACCGGATCGAAGCCGACCTTGGCCAGCTCGACCAGCGCGGCGGGCGACACATCGAGCTTCATCTCGAGCTTCTCGAGCCGCTGCTCCAGCTGGCGCAGCTGGATCTTCGCGATGGACTCGATGTGCTTGGCATCGAGGGCATGGAACACCACCGTCTCGTCGATCCGGTTCAGGAACTCCGGGCGGAAATGCTGCTTCACCTCGGCCCACACCGAGTCCTTGATGAGCTCCGGGTCCTGACCCGCCATCTGCATGATGAGGTGCGAGCCCAGGTTGCTGGTCATCACGATCACGGTGTTCTTGAAGTCCACGGTGCGGCCCTGGCCGTCGGTCAGCCGTCCATCGTCGAGCACCTGCAGCAGCACGTTGAAGACGTCCGGATGGGCCTTCTCGACCTCGTCGAGCAGCACCACGCTGTACGGCTTGCGGCGCACCGCTTCGGTCAGGTAGCCGCCCTCGTCGTAGCCCACGTAGCCCGGAGGCGCACCGATCAGCCGGCTCACCGAATGCTTCTCCATGAACTCGCTCATGTCGACGCGGATGAGGTGGTCCTCGCTGTCGAACAGGAACGAGGCCAGTGCCTTGCAGAGCTCGGTCTTGCCCACGCCTGTGGGGCCGAGGAACAGGAACGAGCCATACGGCCGGTTCGGGTCGGACAGGCCCGCGCGTGAACGACGGATCGAATCGCTCACCGCGCGGATGGCCTCGTCCTGGCCCACCACGCGCTGGTGCAGCTTGTTTTCCATCTCGAGCAGCTTCTGGCGTTCGCCCTGCATGAGCTTGCTGACAGGGATGCCGGTGGCGCGCGCCACCACTTCGGCGATCTCTTCGGCCCCCACCAGCGTGCGCAGCAGCTGCGGCTTGCCGCCTTCGGCCTTGCCGGCTTCCTTGGCCTGGGCTTCCTTGAGCTTCTTTTCCAGCTCGGGCAGGCGGCCGTATTGCAGCTCTGCCACCTTGTTGAAGTCGCCCCTGCGCTTCAGCTCCTCGATCTGGAAGCGGATCTTGTCGATCTCTTCCTTCAGGTGGGCCGAGCCCTGCGCGGTGGCCTTCTCGGCCTTCCAGATCTCTTCGAGATCGGCATATTCGCGCTCGAGCTTGGCGATCTCGTCGGTGATCAGGCCCAGGCGCTTCTGCGACGCCTCGTCCTTTTCCTTGCGCACTGCCTCGCGCTCGATCTTGAGCTGGATGAGCCGGCGGTCGAGCCGGTCCATCGCCTCGGGCTTGGAGTCGATCTCGATCTTGATCTTGGCGGCAGCCTCGTCGATCAGGTCGATGGCCTTGTCGGGCAGGAAGCGGTCGGTGATGTAGCGGTGGCTCAGCTCGGCCGCGGCCACGATGGCCGGGTCGGTGATCTCCACGCCATGGTGCACCTCGTACTTTTCCTGCAGGCCGCGCAGGATGGCGATGGTGGCTTCGACGCTGGGTTCGTCGACCAGCACCTTCTGGAAGCGGCGCTCCAGCGCGGCATCCTTCTCGACGTACTTGCGGTATTCGTCCAGCGTGGTGGCGCCGATGCAATGCAGCTCGCCGCGCGCCAGCGCCGGCTTGAGCATGTTGCCGGCATCGATGGCGCCTTCGGCCTTGCCGGCGCCCACCATGGTGTGCAGCTCGTCTATGAACAGGATGATGCGGCCCTCGTCCTGGGCCACTTCCTTGAGCACCGCCTTCAGGCGTTCCTCGAACTCGCCACGGTACTTGGCACCGGCGAGCAGGCCGGCCATGTCGAGCACCAGCACGCGCTTGTCCTTCAGGGAGTCAGGCACTTCGCCGTTCACGATGCGCTGCGCGAGACCTTCGACGATGGCGGTCTTGCCGACGCCCGGCTCGCCGATCAGCACCGGGTTGTTCTTGCTGCGACGCTGCAGCACCTGGATGGCGCGGCGGATCTCGTCGTCGCGGCCGATCACCGGGTCGAGCTTGCCCTGGCGGGCCCGCTCGGTGAGGTCGAGCGTGTACTTCTTCAGCGCCTGGCGCTGGCCTTCTGCCTCGGCGCTTTCCACCTTCTGGCCGCCACGCACCGCCTCGATGGCGGTGGTCAGCGACTTGCGGGTGAGGCCATGCTCGCGCGCCAGCTTTGCGGTCTCGCCCTTGTGGTCGGTCAGGGCCAGCAGGAACATCTCGCTGGCGATGAACTGGTCGCCGGCCTTCAGCGCCTCCTTCTCGGCCGCCTGCAGCAGCGCAACGGTCTCGCGCCCGGCCTGCACGCCCTCGCCGCCCTGCACGCTGGGCAGCTTGTTGATCTCGCCTTCGAGCGAGGTCTGCAGGCCCGAGGTGTTGACGCCGGCGCGCGCCAGCAGCGCCTTCGGGCCGTCGGTCTGCTGCAGCATGGCCAGCAGCAGGTGGGCCGGCTCGATGTACGGGTTGTCTCGGGCGATGGCCAGCGACTGGGCCTCGCCCAGGGCCTCCTGGAACTTGGTGGTGAGCTTGTCGATACGCATGGGGGGTGTCCTCCGATTGCAGGCGACTTCGGGGCAGGCCTCGAGTTTTCAAGGCAAGCGCCACACCCGGGTTGACCCGGGTCAATCGAGCGCTCAGGCCGCGTTCGACGCCTGGATGCCCCAGCGCTCCAGCGCCTCGTCGTCGGCCACGCGTGCATCGACCCAGCGGGCGCCGCCGGCCGTGTGCTCCTTCTTCCAGAACGGGGCCTGGGTCTTGAGGTAGTCCATCAGGAACTCGCACGCCTGGAAGGCTTCGCCGCGGTGGGCCGAGCTCACCGCCACCAGCACGATCTGGTCGCCCAGCTCGAGCGGCCCGACCCGGTGGATCACCGACACGGCCCGGATGTCGAAGCGGCGCCGGGCTTCGTCGATCATGGCCTCGATGGCCGCCTCGGTCATGCCCGGGTAGTGCTCCAGCTCCATGCGGTGAACCGTCTCGCCGTCGCTGCGCTCGCGCACGGTGCCCACGAAGCTGGCCACCGCCCCCACACCCAGGTCGCCGGCCCGCAGCGCAGCCACTTCGGCGGCGAGGTCGAAATCATCGGTCTGGATGCGAACGCGCGGGCTGCTGCTCATGGCGGGGATTGTGCCTGCGCCCCTAGAATGCGCCGCATGTCCCTCCTGACCTTCACCCACGTCCAGGGGCTGCCGATGCAGCAGCCCGTGAGTGCAGTCGTCGTGGCAGCGGACAAAGCGAAAAAACAGCAGCTCGTCTGACCGGAGCGGCTGTTCCGTCGTCAGATGAGCGACGGAACGGTTCGGCACGGCAACCCCCTGCGCCCTTTTCGTTGCGCTCCTCTGGAACGGACCCATCGGTCATTGCCAGCCCTTGCAAGGAGCGTCCCATGCCGTCCCCGGCCTCTCACGACTTTTCCGGACTCTGGATTCCCCTGGTCACCCCGTTCGACCGGGGGGCGATCGACCATGCCGCCCTGCGCCGCCTGGTGGCACACCTGGCCCCCGCCGGCATCGCCGGCTTCGTGGTGTGCGGCAGCACTGGAGAGGCTGCAGCGCTCGACGACGACGAGCAACTGGACGTGCTGGACACCGTGCTGGGCTGCGACAGCGGGCTGCCGGTGCTGATGGGCCTGGCCGGCAACCACCGGCCCTCGCTGCTGGCGCAGCTGCGCCGCTGCGTGCAGCGACCCATCGCCGGCCTGCTGACGCCGGCGCCCTGCTGCGTGCGGCCGTCGCAGCGCGGCCTCGTCGAGCACTTCGTGGCGGTGGCCGATGCATCGCCGGTGCCACTGGTGCTCTACGACATTCCCTACCGCACCGGCGCGGCCATCGAGCTGGACAGCTTTCGCATGCTGGCCAGCCACCCGCGCATCGTCGCAGTCAAGGACTGCGGCGGCTCGCCGGAAAAGACGCAGACACTCATCGCCGAAGGCCGGCTGCAGGTGCTGGCGGGCGAAGACGCCCAGATCTTCGGAACGCTGTGCCAGGGCGGCCATGGTGCGATTGCCGCTGCCGCCCATCTGCACACCGAGCGGTTCGTGGCGATGTGCCGGGCCGTCGGCCGCGGCCAGCTCGCCGAGGCCCGGGCGCTGCACCATGCGCTGGCGCCGGTGATCCGGCTGCTGTTCGCCGAGCCGAACCCGGCGCCGCTGAAGGCCGTGCTGGCGCGGCAAGGCCTGATCAGCGAAGAATTGCGGCCGCCGCTCACGCCGGCAACGCCCGGGCTGGTGGACCGGCTTGTCGCGCTGGGCTGAACGCGGCTCAACCGCCCGTCACGGGCGGGAAGAACGCCACCTCGGCGCCGTCTGCCAGGGCCACGGATTCGTCAGTGGCCATGACCTGGTTCACCGCCGCGCGCAAGGCCCGGCCGCGCGCCAGCACCTCGGCATGGCGGCCGCCGCGTGCGATCAGGCGGTCGCGCAACTCGGCCAGCGTGCAGGCCTGCACGTTGAGTTCGACCGGCTCGCCGGCGCCCAGGGCTTCACGGACGGAAGCGAAATAGCGCACGTTGAACTTCATGCCAGCAGCTCCGACATCGGCAGGAAGCGCACCGTCTCCCCGGCGCGCACCGTCTGCCCGGGTGCCAGATCGACCAGGCCGTCGGCCCAGACCACCGAGGTGAGCACCCCTGAGCCCTGGTTCGGGAAGAGCTCCAGACCGCCACCGGCGTTGCGCCGCGCCCTCAGGAACTCGCGGCGCTTGTCGGGGCGGGGCCAATCGAAATCGGCCCGCACCGCCATGCCTTGCGGCTCACGCCAGGCCATGCCCTGCAGCGCCATCAGCACCGGCCGCACGCTCACCAGGAAGGTCACGAAGCTGGACACCGGGTTGCCCGGCAGCCCGATGAAAAGCGCCGGGTGGCCGTGGCTCGAGCGCACCTCGCCGAAGGCCAGCGGCTTGCCGGGCTTGATGGCCACCTGCCAGAGATCGAGCCGGCCTTCGGCCTGCACCGCCGGCTTGAGATGGTCTTCTTCGCCGACGGACACGCCGCCCGAGGTGACGATGAGGTCGCTGCCTTCGGCGGCCCGCCGCAGCGCTTCGCGGGTGGCATCGAGCCGGTCGGGCACGATGCCGAGGTCGGTCACCACGCAGCCGAGGGCCTGCAGCAGGCCGCGCAGCGTGTAGCGGTTGGAGTTGTAGATCGCGCCCGGCTTGAGCGGCTCACCCGGCATCGCCAGTTCGTCGCCGGTGGAAAACAGCGCCACCCGCGGGCGGCGAGTCACGGTCACGCTTGCGGCGCCTACCGTGGCGGCCAGGCCGAGCGCCTGTGGCGACAGGCGCATGCCGCGCGTGAGCACCACCGAGCCTTCACGCACGTCTTCGCCGCGGCGGCGGATCGCCTGGCCGGGCTGCGGCAGGGTGTCGATGCGCACCCCATCGCCCTGCGCCGTGCACAGCTCCTGCATCACCACCGCATCGGCACCCTCCGGCACCGGCGCGCCGGTGAAGATGCGTGCTGCCGTGCCGGGCTGCAGCGGCGCGCCCACCTGCCCGGCGGCGACACGCTGGCTCACCGGCAGCAGCGTGCCGGCGGCCGGCACGTCGGCCACGCGCAGCGCGTACCCATCCATCGCGCTGTTGTCGAGCGGCGGTACGTCGAGGGTGGATTTCAGGTCGCGGGCCAGTACACGACCCAGCGCTTCGAAGGTGGAGACCTCTTCCGTCTCTGCGATCGGCCGCGTGGAGGCCAGCAGGCGCTCGATCGCTTCGTTCAGCGGGAGGAGGTCACGGCGCGGGGCGGGTGTATTCATAACGCAAGGCCTGCGCGAGCAGGAACTGTGCAACGGCATCGGCGTCGGCCAGGTCGAGCAGCGGCAGCTGCGTGGCGATGGGCAGCAGCGCCGGGCTGTCGGTGGCAATGGCCGAGACGAAGGGATCGTCCGGGTAGATGACGGGCTTTTCGTTGGCGGCGCGCCAGACCTCGACCTTGGGCAGGTCGGCGTGCTTGAAGCCTTCGACCAGCACCCAGTCGCAGGCAGCGAGCTCGGCCAGCAGCTGGTGCACGTCCGGGTCGCCTTCGACCTCGTATTCGCGCATCAGGGCCAGGCGCCGGCTCGATGCGACCAGCACCTCGAAGGCCCCCGCCTCGCGATGGCGGTAGGAGTCCTTGCCGGGCTTGTCGACGTCGAAGGCGTGGTGGGCATGCTTGAGCACCGACACCCGCTGGCCGGCAGCGCGCAGCCGCGGAATGAGCTGCTCGATCAGCGTGGTCTTGCCCGAGCCGGAGTAGCCGCAGAAGCCGACGACTTTCATGGGCACCTCGGTAGCGGCGCTCAGACGTGCTGCGTGATGTAGGCCTTGACGGCCTGGGCGTCGGCCGGCATCACCTTGAAGCGCTTGGGCAGCTGCTCCAGGCCCTGGAGCGCCGCCGGCCGCTCGGGCTCGCGGCCCAGCGCTTCACGGATGGTCTCGGCAAACTTGGCCGGCAGCGCGGTTTCGAGCACCAGCATCGGCACCCCGGGCGTGAGGTGCTCGCGCGCGACCTTCAGGCCGTCGGCGGTATGGGTGTCGACCATGGTGCCGAAGCGCTGCCAGGTGTCGCGGATGGTGGCCAGCCGGTCTGCATGCGTGCTCCTGCCCGACACGAAGCCGTAGTGGCGCACCCGCGCGAACTCCAGCGACGTGAGGGTGAAGCTGCCGCGCTGCTCGACTTCGCTCTTGAACAGCTGCAGCGTGCGTGCGCCGTCGCGGCCCAGCAGGTCGAAGACGAAACGCTCGAAGTTCGACGCCTTCGAGATGTCCATCGACGGGCTGGAGGTCTCGTGCGTCTCGGCCGCACCGCGCACCCGGTAGCTGCCGGTGCGGAAGAACTCGTCGAGCACGTCGTTCTCGTTGGTGGCCACCACCAGCTTGCCGATGGGCAGGCCCATCATGCGGGCCACGTGGCCGGCGCAGACGTTGCCGAAGTTGCCCGACGGCACGGTGAAGTCGACCTTCTCGTCGTTGCTCTTCGTGGCCTGGAAGTAGCCGGCGAAGTAGTACACGACCTGGGCCACGAGGCGCGCCCAGTTGATCGAGTTGACGGTGCCGATCTTGTGCTGGCGCTTGAAGGCCAGGTCGTTGGAGACCGCCTTCACGATGTCCTGGCAGTCGTCGAACACGCCTTCGACGGCCAGGTTGTGGATGTTGGCGTCCTGCAGGCTGAACATCTGCGCCTGCTGGAACGGGCTCATGCGGCCGTGGGGGCTCAGCATGAACACGTTGATGCCCTGCTTGCCGCGCATGGCGTATTCGGCGGCGCTGCCGGTGTCGCCGGACGTGGCGCCCAGGATGTTGAGCGTCTCGCCGCGCCGCCGGAGTTCGTATTCGAACAGGTTGCCCAGCAGCTGCATCGCCATGTCCTTGAAGGCCAGCGTCGGGCCGTTGGACAGGGCTTCGAGCTGCACGCCGGGCTCCAGCGACTTGAGCGGCACGATGGCCTCGGTGCCGAAGGCTTCGCGGGTGTAGGTCTTGCGCACGAGCGCGCGCAGGTCCTCGGCCGGAATGTCGTCGATGTAGAGCGAGAGGATCTCGAAGGCCAGGTCGGCATACGGCAGCGTGCGCCAGCGCGCCAGCGTGGCTGAATCGACCGCCGGGTAGCTCACCGGCAGGTACAGGCCGCCGTCGGGCGCGAGGCCTTCGAGCAGGATCTCGCAGAAGCGCCGCTGGGTCTGGTCGCCGCGGGTGCTGATGTACTTCATTAGCTCAGCTCTTCCTTGCGGATGCGCACGATGGGCGCGAGCACGGTGGGCAGGGCCTGCATCTGCGCGAGGGCGGCGTTCATGCGGCCCTCGAGCGTGTCGTGCGTCAGGATGATGAGGTCGGTCTGGTTCTCGCCGTCGCCGCCGACTTCATCGCTTTCGCGCTGGAGCACGGCATCGATGGAGATGTCGTTGTCGGCCAGGATGCGGGTGATGTTGGCCAGAACGCCGGCCTGGTCGGCCACGCGCAGGCGCAGGTAGAACGAGGTGACCACCTGGTCCATCGACAGGATGGGCGTGTTGGCCAGCGAATCGGGCTGGAAGGCCAGGTGCGGCACGCGGTGATACGGGTCGGCCGTGTGCAGGCGCGTCACGTCCACCAGGTCGGCCACCACGGCCGAGGCGGTGGGTTCGGAGCCGGCGCCCTTGCCGTAGTAGAGGGTGGAGCCGACTGCATCGCCCTGCACCACCACAGCGTTCATCGCGCCTTCGACGTTGGCGATCAGCCGCTTGGCCGGCACCAGCGTGGGATGCACCCGCAGCTCGATGCCGCCGGCCTGCTGGCGGGTGATGCCCAGCAGCTTGATGCGATAGCCCAGCTGCTCGGCGTAGTTGATGTCGGCGGCCTGCAGCCTGGTGATGCCTTCGACGTAAGCCTTGTCGAACTGCACCGGCACGCCGAAGGCGATGGCGCTCATGATGGCCAGCTTGTGCGCCGCATCGATGCCCTCGATGTCGAAGGTCGGGTCGGCCTCCGCATAGCCCAGCCGCTGGGCTTCCTTCAGCACCACGTCGAAGTCCAGGCCCTTGGCCCGCATCTCCGACAGGATGAAGTTGGTCGTGCCGTTGATGATCCCCGCGATCCACTCGATGCGGTTGGCGGTGAGCCCTTCGCGCAGGGCCTTGATGATCGGGATGCCGCCGGCCACGGCCGCCTCGAACGCCACCATGACGTCGCGCTCGCGGGCCTGGGCGAAGATTTCGGTGCCGTGCACGGCCAGCAGCGCCTTGTTGGCCGTCACCACATGCTTGCCGCTGGCCAGCGCCCTGAGCACCAGCTCGCGTGCACGCTCGGTGCCGCCGATCAGCTCGACCACGATGTCGATGTCTGGCCGGGTCACCAGCGCATCGAAGTCGCTCGAGATCTCGATCTCGGGGCCGAGCGCGGCACGCGCCTTGTCGACGTTGCGTGCCGCCACCGCGGCCACTTCGATGCCGCGGCCGGCGCGGCGCAGGATTTCCGCCTGGTTGCGCTGCAGGACCTTGACCACGCCACTGGCGACGACGCCTGCTCCCAGCAGGCCCAAACGGATCGGTTTCATGAAGGTTCTTTTCTCAGCTCAGCGCGAATGACGCTTGCGATAGTGGTCGAGGAATCGGGCGATGCGGCCGACGGCATCGGTCAGGTCGTCGGAATTGGGCAGGAACACGAGGCGGAAGTGATCGGGCGTGGGCCAGTTGAAGCCGGTGCCCTGCACGATCAGCACCTTCTCTTCGGCCAGCAGCTCGTAGGCGAACTGCTGATCGTCCTCGATCGGGTACAGCTTCGCGTCGAGCCTCGGGAACATGTAGAGCGCCGCCTTCGGCTTCACCACGCTCACGCCCGGGATCTGGGTGAGCAGCTCGTAGGCGAGATCGCGCTGGCGGCACAGCCGCCCGCCCGGCGCCACCAGGTCCTTGATGCTCTGGTAGCCGCCCAGCGCCGTCTGGATGGCCAGCTGCCCCGGCGTGTTGGGGCACAGGCGCATCGAGGCCAGCATGTTCAGGCCCTCGATGTAGTCCTTCGCATGGCGCTTCTCGCCCGACACCACCATCCAGCCGGCCCGGTAGCCGCAGGAACGGTAGTTCTTCGACAGGCCGTTGAAGGTGAGGCAGAGCACGTCGTCGGCCAGCGAGGCGATGCTGGTGTGCGTGTGGCCGTCGTACAGCGTCTTGTCGTAGATCTCGTCTGCAAAGACGATGAGCTGGTGCGCCCGCGCGATCTCGACGAGTTCCTTCAGCACCGACTCCGGATACAGCGCGCCGGTCGGGTTGTTCGGGTTGATGACGACGATCGCCTTGGTGTTCGGCGTGATCTTCGACTTGATGTCTGCGATGTCGGGCATCCAGTCGCTCTGCTCGTCGCACATGTAGTGCACCGGCCGGCCGCCCGAGAGCGCCACCACGCCGGTGTACAGCGGGTAGTCGGGCGACGGGATCAGCACCTCGTCGCCGTCGTCGAGCAGCGCGTTCATGCTCATCGCGATGAGCTCGGAGGCGCCGTTGCCGAGATAGACGTCATCGACCGTGACGCCGGAGATGTGCTTTTCCTGCGTGTAGTGCACCACCGCCTTGCGCGGCGCGAACAGGCCCTTGGAGTCGGTGTAGCCCGCCGAATGCGGCATGTTGCGGATCATGTCCTGCACGATCTCGTCGGGCGGTTCGAGCCCGAACACCGCGAGGTTGCCGATGTTCAGCTTGATGATCTTGTGGCCCTCTTCCTCCATCTGGCGGGCCTTTTCCAGCACCGGGCCACGGATGTCGTAGCACACGTTGGCGAGCTTGCTGGACTTCGCGATCGGCTTCAAAACGCTCTCTCCTCCGGGGGTTTCGCAGGCAGCGTTGCTGCAGTGCGAAAGATAGAATTTAACCACACGGTGCATGCGTCACCGCGCTGCAAAAGGCAGCATCGAAGCGAGCCCCTGCCCTTGAAACTCCATCCCGACCGCATCGACGGCGTCAACGTGATCGCCGGCTACACCGAATCCACCATCACCGTGAACGGGCAGCCCTGGCGCGAAAGCCTCCTGCTGCCCGCACGGGGTGCGGTCGCCGGCTGGTCGTGCGAGCGTTTCGAGGACCTCACGGCCGAGCACTTCCAGGCTGTCGCCGCGCTCAAGCCCGAGCTCGTGATCTTCGGCAGCGGCGCCCGCCTGCGCTTCGCGAAACCGGAGCTGCTGCGGCCGCTGATCGAGCTGCACGTGGGCATCGAGACGATGGACACCGCCGCGGCCTGCCGCACCTACAACATCCTCGTGGCCGAAGGCCGCGACGTGGTCGCCGCGCTGCTCTTGCAGTCGGTGTGACGGACCTCATATGAAGCGCTCGCCCGGGAAACCACCCACAGGGGGGGCCGGGTTCATCAAGCCCGCGGCTTTATAATCACGGGCTACGCCCTGACAGGGCGCAACTATCCGACTTCTTCATGACGCCCGCCCTCAACAAACCCCTCCCGGAATTTGAAGCGCTGGCCACCGGCGGCGTGAAGTTCACGCCGCAGGCCTTTCTCGGTCAAACGGTCGTTCTGTACTTCTACCCCAAGGACAACACCCCCGGCTGCACCACCGAAGCGATGCAGTTCCGCGACAAGCACAAGGACTTTCTCAAGGCCGGTGCGGTGGTGTTCGGCGTGTCACGCGACAACATGGCGTCGCACGACAAGTTCAAGCAGAACCTCGAGCTGCCGTTCGAGCTCGTGGCCGACACCGAAGAGAAGCTCTGCCACATGTTCGGCGTGGTCAAGAACAAGATCATGTACGGCAAGAAGGTCAAGGGCATCGAGCGCAGCACCTTCCTGATCGACCCCAAGGGCGTGCTGGTTGCCGAGTGGCGCGGCATCAAGGTCGCGGGCCACGTCGACGAGGTCCTGAAGGCGGTGAAGGGGCTCAAGAAGCCGGCCTGACGCTGTCATTGCTGCACCGGATGGCATGTGCATAATGGCCGCATGCTCGTGACGTCCCAAACGCAGCATCCCCCGGCAAGCCGCACAGGCGACTGTGCGGCTTTTTGCTTTTTTAGCCCGCTCTGAAAAGCCAGCATTTCATGCCACTGCCGAAGCCGCCTGCCAAGAAAGCCACCCTCCTCAGCCCCGCCGACTACGAATCCCAGGCCGCGCCCAAACCGGGCAAACGTTCTTCGAAGAACGAGCCCGCGGCCCCTGCCTTGCTCGACTTCTACGACGCCGAGGCCAAGACCCCACCTGTGAAACCCCCGGTCGCCAAGGCGCCCGCCCCGGCGCCGCAAGGCTCGCTGCCCGTCAAGGCGGTCTCGCGCGGCGCCCCGACCGTCGCCCCCGAAACCCGGCCGCGCAAGCCGCGCGGCGACGGCCCGGCCAAGCTGTTCGTGCTCGACACCAACGTGCTGATGCACGACCCGATGTCGCTGTTCCGCTTCGAGGAACATGACGTCTACCTCCCCATGATCACGCTGGAGGAGCTGGACGGCCACAAGAAGGGCATGAGCGAAGTGGCCCGCAACGTGCGCCAGGTGAGCCGCGAACTGGACCAGCTGGCCGCAGACAGCAAGCACCTCGCCGACCCCGCCACGGGCATCGAGCTGGCCAAGACCGGCCACCGCGAAGCCGGCGGCAAGCTCTACTTCCAGACCCAGCTGCTCAACGTGCAGCTGCCGCCCGGCCTGCCGCAGGGCAAGGCGGACAACCAGATCCTCGGCGTGGTGCACGCCTTGCGCGAGCACTATCCCGGGCGCGACGTCGTGCTGGTGTCCAAGGACATCAACATGCGCATCAAGGCCCGCGCCCTGGGCCTGCCCGCCGAGGACTACTACAACGACAAGACGCTCGAGGACGGCGACCTGCTCTATACCGGCGTGCTGCCGCTGCCGGCCGACTTCTGGGAGCGCCACGGCAAGACGATGGAGAGCTGGAGCCAGGGCGGCTCGACCTTCTATCGCATCAGCGGCCCGCTGGTGCCGGCGCTGATGATCAACCAGTTCGTCTACCTCGAGACGCCGGGCGCGGCCCCGCTGTATGCCAAGGTGACCGAAATCACCGGCAAGACGGCGGTGCTCAAGACGCTGAAGGACTACAGCCACGGCAAGAACGCCGTGTGGGGCGTGACCACCCGCAACCGCGAACAGAACTTCGCACTCAACCTGCTGATGGACCCGGAGTGCGACTTCGTCACCCTCACCGGCACGGCAGGCACCGGCAAGACGCTGATGACGCTGGCCGCCGGCCTGGCGCAGGTGCTCGACGACCGCCGCTACACCGAGATCATCGTCACCCGCGTGACGGTGCCGGTGGGCGAGGACATCGGCTACCTCCCGGGCACCGAGGAAGAGAAGATGGGCCCCTGGATGGGTGCGCTCGACGACAACCTCGAGGTGCTGGCCAAGAGCGACACCAGCGCCGGTGAATGGGGCCGTGCGGCCACCAACGAACTCGTGCGCAGCAAGATCAAGATCAAGAGCCTGAACTTCATGCGCGGGCGCACCTTCCTGAACAAGTACGTGATCATCGACGAGGCGCAGAACCTCACGCCCAAGCAGATGAAGACGCTGATCACGCGTGCGGGCCCGGGCACCAAGATCGTCTGCCTGGGCAACCTGGCGCAGATCGACACACCCTACCTCACCGAAGGCAGCTCCGGCCTCACCTACGCAGTGGACCGCTTCAAGGGCTGGCCGCACAGCGGCCATGTGACGCTGGCACGCGGCGAACGTTCACGCCTGGCGGACTTCGCCTCCGACGTGCTGTAGCCGTCGGCCCCCGGTCGAGAGCGCGTGCTCAACGCGTGCTCTTGACCGGCTTGAGCGGCCCCTTGAACCGCTCCTTCTGAGGCTTGCCCGACAGCGGCGGAAACTCGATCACATCCTGCGGGACGTTCCGCTCGGGCGTGTGGTCGAGCATGTGCCGAATCAGCGTCAGCCGCCCCCGGCGCTGGTCGTTGAAGTCCACCAGCGTCCAGGGCGCGTGCCTGGTGTGGGTGGCTTCGAGCATGACGTCGCGCGCACGACCGTATTCGGCGTACAACTCGCGGGCCTTCAAGTCGATGGGACTCAGCTTCCAGCGCTTGAACGGGTCGGCCTGCCGCTCGGCGAAGCGCTCCTCCTGCTGCTCCTGGTCCACCGTGAGCCAGTACTTGAACAGCAGCACGCCGTCTTCGACCAGCAGCTTCTCGAATTGCGGCGCCTGCTTCAGGAAGAGCCGGTACTCGGCATCGGTGCAAAAGCCCATCACCTTCTCGACGCCGGCGCGGTTGTACCAGCTGCGGTCGAACAGCGCGATCTCGCCGGCGGCCGGCAGGTGGGCCACGTAGCGCTGGAAGTACCACTGGCCGCGCTCGCGGTCGCCCGGCTTGGGCAAGGCCACCACGCGGCACTGGCGCGGGTTGAGCCGTTCGCTGATGGCACCGATCGCTCCGCCCTTGCCGGCGGTGTCGCGCCCTTCGATGACCACCAGCAGGCGCTTGCCCGTGTGCTGCAGCCACCGAGCCACGCCGTCGAGCTCGAGTTGCAGCGCTTCGAGCCGCTCCAGATAGCTCTGCTTGTCGAGTTTGTCGAGCTTGCCGCTCCCCTTTTCTTCCCGCTTCTTTTTCGCCACGAACTGAGCTCCAGAGTGTGAGGCGCACGCACGTTTACAGCAGAACGTCGCAGAGGGCTAGCGGGAGTATCGAGGGGCCGCATCGGCCAGGCCGAATCGCCGCGCCCCCCGCGACACGACAGAATCGCGCCTGTTGCCGGGCCGCCAAGAGCCCGCAAAAAAGGGACCCCTCTTGAACGCCATCCACCTCGCCCTTGCGCTGGCGATCCTGCTCGTCAACTTCGCCGGCCTGGCCTGGCTGGTCGAGCGCTGCCTGCCGTCGGCCGACCGCCAGATCGCCCGCGCCGTGGGCGTGCTGGCCGTGTGCCTGCCGCTGTTCTTCATCGAGCACTTCGCCGGGCTCGGATCGCTCAAGGCCCTGTGGCCGCTCACCACACTGGCCGCCCTGGCCGTGCTGGGCCGCCGCCTGTGGGACCCGGAGTACCTCAAGGACGAATGGCCCTTCGTGCTGCCGCTGCTCTTCGCCTTCGGCTGGCGCTGGGGCTACCCGAACATCGATGCGAATTCGGAGCACCTGACCGACCTGTACTTCATCAGCAACTACCTGGCCGGCGACACCCTGCCGCCGCCCGACCGCTGGCTGCCCGGCTACCGCTTCGACGTCTACTACGGCTTCCTGCACTACGCAGTGGCGCTGCTGGGCCGCTGGCTGGGCGTGGGCGCCGGGCTGGCGATGAACCTCGGCGAGGCGGTCGTCTTCGGCCTGCTGGGCAGCCTGGGCTGGAGCGTGGCCAGCCGCTGGCTGCACAAGACGGCCCCGAGGCTGCTGCTGGTGACCGCGCTGGTGGCCGGCGGCACCGGGATCGCGCCGCTGCTCGCGCTGCTCTACCCGGGCGACCCGACGGCACAGATGTGGGCCAACACGCGACTGGCGGGCCTGTACGACCAGCAACTGACCACACCGCTCGGGCAGGCGCTCTTTCCGAAAGCCGTCCCTCCCGGCTTCGAGCCGCCTGACCTGCCGCTGGAAACGCCCTCCTACCTCCTGTACCTGGGCGACGTGCACCCACCGATCGGCGGCTTCGTGCTGCTGTTCTTCACGCTGGCGCTGCTGGCGCGCATCGAAAGGCCGCAGCAGGAAGGCGAAGACGCCCGGCCGCTGCTGGCCTGGCTGGGCGCCACGCTGCTGCTGCCGCTGGCCGTCAACACATGGATCCTGCCGATGCAGGTGCTGCTGGTCGCCGGCTGGGCCGCCTACCGGTGGCGGGGGCGCCAGCCGCTGCATCCCCGCTGGCTCGCGGCCGGCGCGGTGCTGGCCGGCATGCTGCTGTACCCCTTCCTGTCGCGCTTCGCCCCCAATGCGCTGGGCACGCCGCTGCTGCTCACCGCACCGCTTGACCACACCCCCTGGCGCCAGGGCCTCGCGATCTGGTGGCCGGTGCTGTGGCTGGTGCTGCTGGCCCTGCTGCAAGGTCACAGGCAGCGCCTCGCATGGTGGTCGGCCTGCGGCGTGGTGGCGCTGTGGCTTCTGAGCGAGTTCGTCACGGTGGACGACCCGAACGGCGGCCGCTTCCAGCGCTTCAACACGGTGCTGAAGTGGTGGTCCTGGCTCTACCCGGCAGCCTTGGTGTGGCTGGGCACCCTGCAGCTCGCGGCACCGCAGCGCTGGCGGCGCTGGCTGGCAGCCGTGCCGCTGCTGGCGGTGTCGCTCTACCTCGTGCCCCAGGCGAACTACTGGAAGCACACGCCGCGGCCGCATGCCGGTCGTCTGCAAGGCGACGGCTGGCTGCGCAGCGACAGCGCGCACCGGGCCATCCTCAACTGGCTGCGCGCCGCGCCGCAGGGCCTCGTGCTCGAAAGCGTGGAGCGCGGCGCCTACGGCCCGTCTTCGGCCTTTGCGCTGCATGCGGGGCATCCGTCGGTGGCCGGCTGGCCCGAGCACGTGGCCCAGTGGCGCGGCAACCCGGCCTTCATCGCCGAACGCACCCAGCTCATCCGTGAGCTCTACCAGGGCCAGCGGCCCGATGCCGCGGCCTGGCTCAAGGGCCTGGGGGTGGAGTACATCGTCTGGAGCCGCTTCGACTCCGGCGCCGGGCCGCAAGCCCTGGCGCAACTGAAGCAGCAACTGGCCAACGACTACGCCTGGATCCCGCTGTGGTCCAACGGCGCTGAAGAATTCGGCGTGTTCAAGCGCCTGCCCTCATGACTGCCATCTACTACCTGCTGACCCTGGCCCTGGTGCTGGTGCACTTCGCGGCCGTGAGCGCGCTGCTGTCGCGCTGGATCCCCTCCTTCCACATCGCACGCGCGGTCGGCGTGCTCGGCATCGCGCTGGCCGGCTACTTCGTCGAGCACTTCCAGGGCTTCGGCCGGCTCACCCTGCTGTGGCCGCTGACCGCCCTTGCCTCGGCGGTGCTGCTGGCGGCCGACCGCAAGCGCCTGCGGGAGGCCGGCTTCCTGAAGGCGGAGTCGGTGTTCTGGCTGCTGATGGGCTACGGCCTGCTGTGGAAGTGGTGCTTCCCGTCCATCTACCCCAGCTCGGAACGGGTCACCGACCTCTACTTCATCGGCAACTACCTGCCGGGCAGCACGCTGCCGCCGCTGGACAACTGGTACCCGCCGCGCAGCTTCGACTTCTACTACGCCTTCCAGCACTACGCGGCCGGCCTGCTGGGGCGCCTGTTCGACCTCTCGCCCGGCCTGACCTACAACCTTGCGATGCCGCTGCTGACCGGCCTCACTGCCGCGCTGGTGTGGGACTTCGCCGGCCGCTTCATCACCAGGCGCGCATGGCAATGGCTGCTGGTGGCCAGCTTCGTGATCGGCGGCACCGGTGCCACGCCCTTCGTGCATCTGGTCGAAGGCGACCGGCACGTCGATGCCAACGCGCACATGATGGGCAGCGCCCGTTTCGTCGGCCTGTACGACCACCAGTTCACCAGCGACCCGTTCTGGCGTGACGTCTTCCTGCCGCCCGTTCCGCCGGGCTTCGAGCGCCGCGAGCTGCCGATGGAGGGCTTCGGCTACCAGTACTACGTGGGCGACTATCACCCGCCGCTCGGCGGCTTCTTCCTGCTGGCGCTCGCCCTGGCGCTGATCGCGCTGCTCGAGCGCGGGCTGGGTTCGGTCCGGCTCAACACGGTGCTGCTTGGCGCCACCGTGCCGCTCACCATCGCCACCAACACCTGGGTGTTCCCGCTGCAGGCCCTGCTGGTGGCAGGCTGGATGGCCTGGCGCAGCCGCAGGCCCCTGCCGGATGCCGCCGTACCCGTGCACCCACCGCCGGCCGACTGGCCTGCCGTCATCGGCGGCGGCCTGGGCGCCGCGGTGCTGATCTACCCCTTCCTCACTGCCTTTGCCGCCAAGTCGCAGCCCACCGCGATGAAGCTGGTGCAGGCCATCGACCACACACCGGTGGCGCAGTTCCTTGCGCTGCACTGGCCGATGCTGGTGATGATCGTGCTCGGGCTGGCGGTGAGCCTGGCGAAGCGCGAATGGCGCGGCATCACGCTGTACTTCGCGGTCTTCCTCGGCCTGCTGCTGTTCGCCAGCGAGATGATCCATGTCGACGACCCGTCGGGCGGCAAGTACGAGCGCACCAACTCCGTCATGAAGTGGTGGGGCTGGTTGTGGACCGCCTGCGTCATTGCGCTGGGCAGCCTGCTGCTGGGGTCACCGTCGCGCTGGGCGCGCTGGATCACCGGGGCGTCGCTGGCGGTCACCTGCTTCTACGCGGCAGACGTGGTGAGCTATTTCAGGCACACCGGCCAGGCCGACCGCGGCCAGCTGCACGGCGCCGGCGTCTACACCCGGGAGCCGGTGGTGCGCGACATGTTCCGCTACCTGGCCGACGCCCCGCAGGGCGTCGTGCTCGAGAACATCTACGACGGCGCCTACAGCGACAGCGGCATCCATGCCGCCTTTGCCGCCAAGCCGGTGCTGCTGGGATGGCCGATGCACCTGGTCACCTGGCATGGCGACGTGCCCGACGTCTGGCTCACCCGCGACGCCATCGTGGCGCTGTATGCCGGCAACCTGCCCGATGCACGCAAATGGCTGCTGGCGCGCGACGTGCGCTATATCGTGTGGAGCGTACGGGACGCGCACAACCGCGAGGCCTGGAGCCGGCTGCAGAGCGACATCGACGCCAGCTATGCATGGCACGGCTTCGGCAACGTCGCCGGCATGCCGGTCGGGTTGTGGGTGCGGCGGTGAAGCGGGCGGAGGAGTCGTGATGAACAGCCAGAAGCTGATTTCCGTCGTGGTGCCGGCCTACAACGAAGAGGCCGTGCTCGATGCCTTCCACCAGCGCATGAGCGCGCTGTTCGACACGCTGGCGGCCTACCGCTGCGAAATGATCTTCGTGAACGACGGCAGCCGGGACGGCACGCAGGCCATCATCGATCGCCTGTGCGATGCCGACCCGCGCGTGGCAGGCGTCAACCTGTCGCGCAACTTCGGCAAGGAGATCGCCATGACCGCGGGACTGGACCATGCCCGCGGCGACGCGGTGGTGATCATCGATGCCGACCTGCAGGACCCGCCGGAGCTCATCGTCGACATGGTGCGCGAATGGGAGGCCGGCTACGACGTGGTGTATGCGAAGCGCACCGCGCGCGAAGGCGAAACCTGGCTGAAGAAGGCCACCGCTTCGGCCTTCTACCGCCTGATGAAGCGGGTGAGCCGCGTGGCCATTCCGCAGGACACCGGCGACTTCCGCCTGATGAGCCGGCGCGCCATGGATGCCCTGCTGCAGCTGCGCGAACAGCACCGCTTCATGAAGGGCCTGTTCGCCTGGGTGGGCTATCGCACCAAGGCCATCGAATACCGGCGCGACCCGCGGGCGGCCGGCGAGACGAAGTTCAACTACTGGAAGCTGTGGAACTTCGCGCTCGAGGGCATCACCTCGTTCACCATCGCGCCGCTCAAGCTGGCCACCTACCTGGGGCTGGCCACCGCCGGCCTCGCCTTCGCCTTCGGCACCTGGATCATCGTGAAGACGCTGGTGTTCGGCGAGGTGGTGCAAGGCTTCCCGACGCTCATGGTCACCATCCTCTTCCTCGGCGGCGTGCAGCTGTTCTTCACCGGCGTGCTGGGCGAATACCTCGGGCGCATCTTCAACGAGACCAAGAACCGGCCGCTGTATTTCACCCAGGACGTGCGGCCGTCGCGCGTCGGCGGCGGCGGTCGCGTGCCGACCGTCCGGGCCGCGGCGGACCGCGCGGGCCTGGCCTGACGATGCTGCGCGGCCAGCTGCTGCGCTACTGCCTCGTCGGCGTGGGCAACACGCTGGCGCACTTTGCTGTGCTGGTGGCGCTGGTGGAGGCGGCCCGCATGGCGCCGGCTGTGGCCAACGTGCTGGCCTTCGCGGCGGCCAATGCGCTTTCGTTCGTGATGAACTCGCGCTTCACTTTCGCCAGCCGGCTGGGCTGGGGGCGCTACCTGAAGTTCCTGGCGGTGTCGCTGCTGGGCCTGGCGATCAACTACCTCACCATGCAGCTGGCGCAGGCGCTGGGGCTGCACTACCTCGCGGGTGCGGCGGTGGCCATCGTGCTGGTCATCGGCATCGGCTTCGGGCTGAGCCGGGCGGTGGTGTTCGGCCGCCCGCCGCGGGGCGAAAGTCACGCCGGGCCCGATTGACCGCGCCGCACACTCGGATTGGGTTTCCCTGGGCCCACCGATTGCTGTATAAACATACAGTGATTCATTGACCCTGGCCCACGCCCTTTCGCCCCTTTCGCCCGTTCCTCCATGCACGCCGATGCCTCACCCGGGTTGCCCGGAGGCTTGCCCGTCTCTGCCGCTGCCGCCTCTGCTGCTGCCTCTGCGCCTCGCCGGAGCGGCGGCAGTGCCGAGCCTGTGCTCGCGCGGCTGCAAAGCAGCGGCGTGCTCAGCGAAAGCTGGGGCACCTCGTTGTGGCTGGGCACCCAGCTCGCCCGGCCGGCACTGCCTGCCTCGCCCACGGGCTTTGAATCGCTCGACGCCGAGCTGCCGGGAGGCGGCTGGCCGGTCGCCGGCATGACCGAGCTGATGCTGCGCGAGCCCGGCTGCGGCGAGATCCAGCTGCTGGCACCGGGCCTGCGCGAGCGCACCCGGCAAAAGGCCGGGCCGCCGCGCGAGCTGGTGTGGATCTCCCCGCCCTACCTGCCCTACGCCCCGGCCCTGCAGGCGCTCGGCTTGCCCCTGGCCCATTTCACCTGGCTGCGCCCCCGCACCGAGGCCGACGCCGCCTGGGCGGCCGAGCAGGTGCTGCGCTCGGGCAGTTGTGGCGCCGTGCTGTGGTGGAGCCGCGAGGCTGGCACCGACATGCTGCGCCGCCTGCACCTGGCCGCGCAGGAAGGCAGCACGCCGCTGTTTGCGCTGCGCCCCTGGGCCCGGCAGCAGCAGTCTTCGCCGTCGCCGCTGCGCCTGGCCTGCTGGCTCGAGCAGCGCAGCGAACTTTGCGTCCATGTCTTCAAGCGGCGCGGCCCCACGATGGCCGAGCCGCTGCGGCTGGCTTTGCCCGCGCCCGGCCTGCTCAAGCCGCTGCCGGCAGAAGGCCCGCAGCTGCTGCCAGCCGCCGCCGACCCGTTTCCCTTCAAGGAGCCTGCCGATGTTGTGGCTGGCCTTGCATCTGCCGTGGCTGCCGCTTGAGGCCCTGCCTGCGGCGCCCGAGGCCACCATGGGCCGCTGCGTGATCGAACAGCGCCGCGTGCTGGTGGCCGACGCCCAGGCGCAAGCCCAAGGCGTGGTGCCCGGCATGAGCTCGGCCACGGCGTCTTCCATGGCACCGCAGGTGCGCCAGTTCATGCGCGAGGCCGAACGCGAAGCGACCTTCGTGCAGCAGCTCGCGCTGGCGCTGTCGCGCTACACCCCGCAGGTGGCGATCGAGCCCGATGGCGTGCTGCTGGAAGTGCATGCGTCACTGCGCCTTTTCGGCGGCCTGCGATCGCTGGTGCGCCAGGTGCGCCACACCGCCCGTGCATGGGGTGCCCAGGCGCATCTGGTGATGGCCCCCACGGCCGCAGCGGCTTCCCTGCTGGCCCGCGCGACGACCTTTCCCGCGCGGGCCCTGCGGGCCGAACGCGCCCAGCGCCTGCTCGACCGGCTGCCGCTGCCCGAGGTGCTGGCGGTGCTGGGCCAGGCGCCCCGCCTGGCCGAGCTGCTGCAGGCCATCGGCTGCCGCCGGTTGGGCGAGGTGCGCGCCCTGCCCCGCGCCGGCTTGCAGCGCCGTGGCGGCGGCGGCTTGCAGCTCATGCTCGACAAGGCCTATGGCCAGGCGCCCGATCCACGCCAATGGTTCGAGCCGCCGCCCGAATTTGCCGCCGAGCTGGAGCTGATGCACCGGGCCGACCAGGCCGACATGCTGGTGTTCGCTGCACAACGGCTGCTGCAGCCGCTGTGCGGCTGGCTCTCGCGCCAATGGCTGGCGGCTTCGCGGCTGCGGCTGGAACTGCGCCACGAGCGCGGCCGCCAGGCCGTGCCGGACACGATGCTGCGGCTGGAGCTCGGCGTGGCCTCGCGAGACGAGTCGCAGCTGCTCACCCTGCTGCGCGAACGCCTGCACCGCACCGTGCTGGCCGCTCCGGTGTACCGGCTGCGGCTGGTGCTCGAAGAGGCACACCCCTGCGCCGGCGCCGACGGCCAGTTGCTGCCGGACCCAGGCCAGGCCGCCCAGGACTTCGCGGCCCTGCTCGACCGGCTGCGCGCCCGCCTGGGCACGGAGCAGGTGCAGCACCTGAGCCTGCGCGCCGATCACCGGCCGGAACAGGCCTATGCCGCCACGGCGCACCGGCCGGCCAGCCCGGCCGCCGCCAAGGTCGACCCTTCTCTTGCGCTGGCAGCGCAGCAGCTGGCGCGGCCGCTGTGGCTGCTGCCCACACCGCTGCGACTGGGCCAGCACGGGGAGCGTCCGGTGCACGGCAGCATGGTGCTGAACCTGCTCACCCGTGCCGAGCGCATCGAAGCCGGCTGGTTCGACGGCGACCTGGTCTGCCGCGACTACTACGTGGCCGAAGGCAGCGACCATCGGCTGCGCTGGGTGTACTGCGAGCGGCGCCACCAGGACGCCGAAGAAGAAAACGCCTGGTTCCTGCACGGACTGTTCGCATGAAAGGCGTTTCCTTGGCCGGCCTTCCGGCGTATGCCGAGCTGCATTGCCGCTCCAACTTCAGCTTTCTCACCGGCGCCTCTCACCCCGAAGAACTGGTGCAACGTGCGCTCGAGCTGCGCTATGCGGGGCTGGCCATCACCGACGAATGCTCGGTGGCCGGCGTGGTGCGGGCGCATACCGAGATGAAAGCCTGGCCCAAGGAGGTGCGCGAGCGTTTCCGCTTCATCGTGGGCAGCGAATTCGACGTGCAGGGCGAAGGCTCGACGCCCGGCTGCCGGCTGGTGCTGCTGGCGCAAACGCGCGATGGCTACGGCAACCTCTGCGAGCTGATCACGATGGCCCGGCTGCGGGCCGACAAGGGCAGCTATCGCATCGGGGTGCGCGACTTCGACGCGCCAGAAGACGACTTCGGGCACCTGCGCGGCGTACCCGAGTGCTTTGCGATGCTGGTTCCTCGCCGGGAAGACTCCCTCGAGCAGCTGCAGGCCCAGGCGCGATGGCTGGCCGGCACCTTCGGCGACCGGGCCCGCATCGCGATCGAGCTGCTGATGTGGGCCGACGACGGCCAGCATGCCGAACGCCTGAAGACGCTGTCGGCCGATTCGGGGATTCCGCTGGTGGCCGCCGGCGACGTGCTGATGCACGTGCGCTCGCGCAAGCCGCTGCAGGACGTGCTGACCGCCACGCGGCTGAAACGGCCCGTCGCCGAATGCGGGCTGGCGCTGGCACGCAACGCCGAGCAGCACCTGAGGCCGCTGTTCAAGCTGACCCAGCTCTATCGCGCCGAATGGATGGAAGAAAGCGTGCGCATCGCCGAGCAGTGCAAGTTCTCGCTCGCACAGCTGCGCTACGAATACCCCGACGAGGTCGTGCCGGCCGGCGAAACCGCCACCAGCTACCTGCGCCGACTCACCTGGCAGGGCCTGCACGAACGCTACCCTCAAGGCCCGCCGCCGCAGGTCGAAGCCCAGGTAGAAAAGGAGCTCGCGCTCATCGCCGAGCTTCACTACGAAGCCTTCTTTCTCACCGTCTACGACATCGTCCATTTCGCCCGCTCGGAAAACATCCTGTGCCAGGGCCGCGGCTCCGCAGCCAACTCGGCGGTGTGCTACTGCCTGGGTATCACCGCCGTGGACCCCACCGCCACCACGCTGCTGTTCGAGCGTTTTCTCTCGCGCGAACGCGACGAGCCGCCGGACATCGACGTCGACTTCGAGCACGAACGCCGCGAAGACGTCATCCAGCACGTCTACCGGAAGTACGGCCCTCATCGCACCGCGCTGGCGGCCGCGCTGGCCACCTACCGCACGCGCGGCGCGGTGCGCGACGTCGGCAAGGCGCTCGGCCTGGACCCGCAGGTCATCGACGCGATGGCCAAGTCGTTCCAGTGGTTCGACGACCGCAGCGAAATGGCCCAGCGTTTTGCCGAGATGGGAGTCGACCCGCGTTCGCCGGTCACGCAGCACTGGATGGAGCTCATCGGCACGCTGCACGGCTTTCCACGCCACCTGTCCCAGCACGTCGGCGGGTTCGTCATCGCACGCGAGAAGCTGTCTCGCATGGTGCCCATCGAAACCGCGGCCATGGAAGACCGCCGCGTCATCCAGTGGGACAAGGACGACCTCGAGTCGCTGGGGCTGCTGAAGGTGGACGTGCTCGCGCTGGGCATGCTGACCGTCCTGCGGCGCTCGCTCGACTTCTTCCGCCAGTGGCGCGGCCGCGACTGGGAGCTCTACCAGGTGCCGCAGGGGGACGAGGCCACCTACGACATGATCTGCAGGGCCGACACCGTGGGCGTGTTCCAGATCGAAAGCCGCGCGCAGATGAGCATGCTGCCGCGCCTCAAGCCCCGCGTGTTCTACGACCTGGTGGTCGAGGTGGCGATCGTGCGGCCCGGCCCCATCCAGGGCGGCATGGTGCACCCCTACCTGCGCAGGCGCCAGGGCCTGGAGCCGTCGGCATCACCCAAGGAAGAACTCAACCCGGCACTCAAGCGCACGCTGGGCGTGCCGATCTTCCAGGAACAGGTCATGCAGATCTGCATGATCGCGGCGGGCTTCTCGGCCGGCGAAGCGGATGAATTGCGGCGCGCCATGGCCGCCTGGAAGCGCAAGGGCGGCGTGCACAAGTATGAGAAACGCATCATCGAGGGCATGAAGGCCAAGGGCTACGACGAAGCCTTTGCCGCATCCATCTTCAATCAGATCCTCGGCTTCGGTGACTACGGCTTTCCCGAAAGCCATGCCTACAGCTTCGCGATCCTGGCCTACATCAGCAGCTGGATCAAATGCCACGAGCCGGCGATCTACCTCGCTGCGATGCTGAACTCCCAGCCGATGGGCTTCTACAGCCCGTCGCAACTGGTGCAGGACGCCAAGCGCCATGACGTGGAAGTGCGCCCCGTCGATGTGATGCACAGCGACTACGACTGCACTCTGGAGCCCAGCTCATCCGGCGACCAACCCGCGGTGCGCCTGGGCTTGTGCATGGTCTCGGCCTTGTCGAAGGAAAGCGCCGGACGCCTCATGCAGGCCCGCAACGAGCGCCCCTTCGTCAGCATCGAAGACCTGGCGCTGCGTGCCCGCATCGACACCCGCGAACTGCAGGCGCTTGCTCGCGCCAACGCCTTCGAGAGCCTGCATGGCCACCGCCGCGAGCAAACCTGGACGGCAGCGGGCCAGGAACTGCCCGCCACCCTGCTCATCGAGGCGCCCATCAATGAAGCCGCATTGCCTCTGGCACGTGCGCCCGAAGGGGAAGAGATCCTGCTCGACTACGAATCGACCGGGCTGACGCTGCGCCGCCATCCGCTGGCATTGCTGCGCCCGCGGCTCGCCCGCCACGGCTGGCGCAGCTCCAGCGAGTTGAAGCAGGTGAAGGACGGCCAATCCGCCTGGGCCTGCGGCATCGTCACAATGCGCCAGCAGCCCGAAACGGCCAAGGGCACGATCTTCGTCACGCTCGAGGACGAAACCGGCTCGGTCAACGTGATCGTGTGGAAACACGTGCGGCAGCGAGAGCGCGATGCACTGCTGCGCTCGCGCCTGCTGGCAGTGGCCGGCGAATGGCAGAGCCGCGAAGGCGTGTCGCACCTGATCGCCCGCCGCCTGGTCGACGTGACGCCCTGGCTCGGGCGTCTCGCCACGGCTTCGAGAGACTTCCGGTGATCAGGGGAACGCCGGGATGGCCGGATCCTGCCCACCCCACTGCGCCTCCGGGTGGCGCGCCTGCAGCAGACCGCGGATTTCTTCCACACGCTGCACCGGCACGTCGAGGATCAGCAGCACCCGCCCCTCATCGAGGTCGGTCTCGAACTTCTTGAGCTTGGAGTTGAAGACCGACACACCCACCAGACTCGAAGCCCAGAACCCGAAGAAGCCGCCGCAAACGATCATCATCAGCATCGTGAACGGCCCGACCAGGTCCTTGGTTTCAGGCACCAATGCCAGGATGGCGGCGGTGAGTGCACCCAGCGCTGCACCGGTCAACAGGCCTTGAGTCGCCGCGTGCCGGATGTCGGTCTTCTGAAGGATCGACGCTTCATGCAGTTCGCCGAAGTCGGTACCGCGCTTCGACATGAAGTGCATGTTGCGGTCCTCGACACGCGCCAGCAGCAAGTCGTTTGCGGTGCCCCGGGCGCTGCTGAGGTCCGGGAGCATCCAGTAGAGCCTACGTTTCATACACAGCCTCCTTCATGACGCCAAACAGGCGCAGAAGTCGGCAGAACCGTCGGCGCGGCGCGCACATGGAAGATGACCGATGCGAGTGCCGCAAGGCGGCCGCCGTACCGGCTGCGCTTGCCTCGTCGGCGCAGTCTACGCCGCAAGGTCGTGCAGCCTCAACCCTGGGCAACCCCTTCAATGCGCGGTCGCAACATCAGCGGCAGGTTCAAAAGCACAAAGGGTCAGCCGGCAAACCGGCTGACCCTTTGTGTCTTCTTTTACTTCGAAGAATTGGTCGGGGTGGCGGGATTCGAACTCGCGACCCCTTGCACCCCATGCAAGTGCGCTACCAGGCTGCGCTACACCCCGACGAGCCCAAAAGTATAACCTGATTTCTGCTTCAAACAGTCAGCATCTGACGAATCGACAGCAGTTCCTGACGCATGTGGGCCAGAGCAGCTCTCGCCGACTGCTTCTGCACCTCTTCTGCCACTGCTGCCACTGCCCGCGCCGGCGGTTCGACCGGCTCGGCGGCCTCCCCCTCTTCGACGTCGTGTCCGTTGGGGAGCAACTCATCGGGCGGAGTCGACGCGGTGGCCACGTCGGCCGCCGCATGATGCCCGTGAGCAAGTTCCGAGAGGCGGTTTCGCGCCCCGCTGATCGTGAAGCCCTGTTCGTAGAGCAACTCGCGGATACGCCGGATCAGCAGCACTTCGTGGTGCTGGTAGTAGCGCCGGTTGCCCCGGCGCTTCATCGGCTTGAGTTGCGTGAACTCCTGCTCCCAGTACCGAAGCACATAGGGCTTCACGCCGCACAACTCGCTGACCTCACCGATGGTGAAGTAGCGCTTTGCCGGAATCGCTGGAAGCGCTTTCTCCATTGAAATCAACGAGATTGGTAGGGAAAGCTAGACTTTACTCGAACTCCTCCCCCGGAGGTATGTCACCTTGCACAACTCCCTTGAGCTTGTGGCTGGCGTGAAACGTCACGACGTTGCGCGCCTTGATGGGAATGGCCTCCCCGGTGCGGGGATTGCGTCCCGGCCGAGGGGCTTTGCGACGGATCTGGAAGTTGCCGAAGCCAGACAGCTTGACGTCTTCACCTTTGACCAGGGTCGTGTGGACGATGTCGAAAAACGCTTCGACCATGTCCTTGGACTCGCGCTTGTTCAGCCCGAGGCGTTCGAACAGCAGGTCTGCCAACTCGGCCTTGGTAAGCGTGGGCGTCTCCAGCGTCGGCAGGATGACTCGATCCATGGGTTTGTCCTGTGTGCTCATGAGTCTTCGATCGGGGCCGGCGCTCAACCGCGCAGCCTCGCACCGGTTTCCTGCGCCAGCGCCTGCACCACCGCCTGCTTTGCCGCTTCGATGCGCTCGTCGGTCAGCGTGGCCTCCTCATCGAGCAACTCCAGGCGCACCGCCAGACTGCGCTCCTGCGCACCGATCTCCGGCGTGGGCTGCTTGGGCTTGTAGATGTCGAACAGCCGCGCAGAGCGCAGCAAGCCGCCTGTGGGCGCCGCCAGTACAACCTGCATCAGCCGCTCGTGGCTTACCTGGTCGGACACGACCACCGCGATGTCGCGCGCCACGGCCTGCTGGCGCGGCAGCGGCTTGTAGTTCGGCAGCGGCAGGTCCATCGCCGAGTCGGCGTCCAGCTCGAACACCACCGGGGCCAGCGGCAGTTCGTAGGCTTGCCGCCAGCGCGGGTGCAACTCGCCGACATGGCCGACCACCTTGCCGTCCAGTTCGATCGCCGCACAGCGGCCGGGGTGCATCGCGGGGTGCGTGGCCGCGATAAAGCGCGCCGACCGCGGAGCCAGCAACGCCTCCAGGTCGCCCTTCACATCGTAGAAATCGACGGGCCGCTCTGCGGTACCCCATTGGAGTTCGCCGGCATCGCCATAGGCCAGGCCCGCGAGCTTGATCGGCTGGCGGATGCCGGCCACCGAACGATCTCCATCGACCACGCCCACGTCGCGCCAGAACACGCGTCCGATTTCGAACACACGCACCCGTGAAGCGCGCCTTGCGAGGTTGAAGCGCAACACGTTGACGAGGCTGCCGATCAGGCTGGAGCGCATCACGCTCAGCTGGCTGGCAATCGGATTGAGCAGGCGAATCGGCTGCGGGTTGGCGGCCAGTTCCTGCTCCCAGCGTTCCTCGACGAAGCTGAAGTTGATGGTTTCGAAGTAGTCCTGCGCTGCCAGGGCACGACGCAAGGCGTGGGGACCACGGCGTGCCTCCGAACGCACCCGCGGACGCACGGGCGCGATCGGCGGCGTCGCCGGAAGGCGGTCGTAGCCGATGATGCGCACCACCTCTTCGATCAGGTCTTCCTCGATCTGCAGGTCGAAGCGGTAAGCAGGCGGGGTGACCTCGATGCGCCCCGGCTGTTCGCGGAAGGCAAGACCCAGGCGACGGAACACGTCCGCGCATTGCTCTTGCGTGACCGGCATGCCGATCACCTTGGCGGCGCGGTCCACCCGCAGCGCCACAGGCTGTCGCACCGGCACGTTGACGCGCTGATCGTCCAGCGGTCCGGCCTCGCCGCCGCAGACGTCGATGATCAGTTGCGTGATGCGCTCGACGTGCTCGGCCGTCAGCTCCGGGTCGACACCGCGCTCGAAACGGTGGCCGGCATCCGTCGAGAAGTTGTAGCGGCGCGAGCGCCCGGCCACCGACTCGGGCCACCAGAACGCGGCTTCGACATACACATTGCGCGTATCGTCCGACACCGCAGTGGCTTCGCCGCCCATGATCCCTGCCAGCGACTCGACCTGCTTGTCGTCGGCGATCACGCCGACGGTCTCGTCCACCGTGATCGTGTTGCCGTTGAGCAGCTCGAGCGACTCACCCGCCCGGCCCCAGCGCACGTGCAGGCCGCCGTGGATCTTGTCGAAATCGAAGATGTGCGAAGGCCGGCCGAACTCGAACATCACGTAGTTCGAGATGTCGACCAGCGCGCTGACCGAACGCTGACCACAGCGTGCCAGGCGGTCGACCATCCACTGCGGTGTGGCCGCCTTGGGGTTCACGTCTCGCACCACGCGGCCGGAGAAGCGGCCGCAAAGGTCGTTGGCCTCGATGCGCACCGGCAGCTTCGCGTCGTGCCTGGGCTGCACAGGCGCGAACGCCGGCACCAGCAAAGGCGAACCGGTGAGCGCAGAGACCTCCCGCGCGATGCCATGGACGCTCAACGCATGCGCGAGGTTGGGCGTGAGCTTGAGGGTGAACAGCATGTCGTCGAGCTTCAGGTGCTCGCGAATGCTCTGCCCCACCGGCGCATCGGCGGCCAGTTCGAGCAGGCCGCCGTGATCGTCGGACAGCTTCAGCTCGCGTGCAGAGCACAACATGCCCTGGCTCTCGACGCCGCGCAGCTTGCCGAGCTTGATCTTGAACGGCTTGCCGTCTTCACCGGGCGGCAGCTCCGCACCCACCATGGCGCACGGCACCTTCATGCCGGCACGCACGTTCGGAGCACCGCACACGATGTTCAACAGCGTGCCGGTGCCTGCATCGACCTGGCACACATTCAGCTTGTCGGCATCGGGATGCTTGGCGACGCTTTGAACCAGCGCCACCACGACGTTGCTGAACGGCGGCGCCACCGGGCGCAGCTCTTCCACTTCCAGGCCGGCCATCGTCAGAAGGTCGGCCAGTTGCTGCGTCGAAACGGGCGGGTTGCAGAACTCTCGCAACCACGACTCGGGGAATTGCATGTTCTTTCCTCTTCCCTCTTGTGTTTACTTGAACTGCGACAGGAAGCGCAGATCGCCATCGAAGAACGCGCGCAGGTCGCTCACGCCATAGCGCAGCATCGCCAGCCGGTCGATGCCGGAGCCGAACGCGAAACCGATGTAGCGCTCTGGGTCGAGGCCCATGTTGCGAACCACCTGCGGGTGCACCTGGCCGGACCCCGACACCTCGAGCCAGCGACCCTTCAGCGGCCCGCTGCCGAACATCATGTCGATCTCGGCGCTGGGTTCGGTGAACGGAAAGTAGCTCGGCCGGAAGCGGATCTGCATGTCCTCGGTCTCGAAGAACTGCTGCAGGAAGCTGATGTAGACCGCCTTGAGGTCCTTGAAGCTGATGCCTTCGCCGACCCACAGCCCTTCGACCTGGTGGAACATCGGCGAGTGGGTCGCATCGCTGTCCACCCGGTAGGTGCGACCGGGCGCGATGACTCGGATGTCGGGCATGGGGTGGCCCGCATCCATGTCGGCCTTGTAGCGCCGCGCGTGCTGCAGGGCGTAGCGCACCTGCATCGGGCTGGTGTGGGTGCGCAGGTTCAGCGAGATGCCGTCGGTGCCCTTGGTGTCGACGTAGAAGGTGTCCTGCATGGACCGCGCCGGATGGTTGAGCGGGTTGTTCAGCGCGGTGAAGTTGTACCAGTCGCTCTCGATCTCCGGCCCGTCGGCCACGTCGAAGCCCATCGAGCTGAAGATGGCCTCGATGCGTTCCATGGCACGCGTGATCGGGTGCATCCCGCCCGTGCCGCGATGGCGGCCCGGCAAGGTGACATCCAGCGCCTCAGCCTTGAGCTGCACCTGCAGCTCGGCTTCGGCCAGCGCCTGGCGGCGCGCGTTGAGCGCCGCCTCGACACGCTGCTTGGCCTCGTTGATTGCGGCGCCGCGTGACTTCTTCTCGTCCGGCGTCAAAGCGGCCATGCCCTTGAGCAGTTCGGTCAGGCGCCCGGCCTTCCCGAGGTACTGAGCCTTGGCGTTTTCGAGGTCGGCGGGTGTGCTCGCGGCGGTGAAATCCGCCTGCGCTGCAGCAACCAGGGCGTCGAGATCGTTCATGTGCTCTTTTGCCGTCGCGACACGACGGCTCGTTTCCTTGCGGCGAAAAAAAGGCCCGCACACAGGTGCAGGCCTTCGCGAAGCTCGCCTCGCTGTTCGCGAGGCTCACATTGCCGTGGCTCCTTCAAGAACCCCGGCTCTAGCGGTTTCTCAAGCGAGCTGGGCCTTCACCTTGTTGACGATGCTGCCAAAAGCAGCAGGGTCGTTCACGGCCAGGTCAGCCAGCACCTTGCGGTCGATGTCGATGGCAGCCTTTTTCAGGCCGGCCATGAACTTGCTGTAGGTCAGACCCAGTTCACGGCTCGCCGCGTTGATACGGGCGATCCAGAGCTGGCGGAACACGCGCTTCTTGGCACGGCGGTCACGGTAGGCATATTGGCCAGCCTTCATCACCGCCTGCTTGGCGATGCGATAGACGTTCTTGCGGCGGCCGCGGAAGCCCTTGGCCAGGGCCAGAACCTTCTTGTGACGGGCGCGGGCGGTTACACCACGTTTGACGCGAGGCATGTCTTATTCCTTTACCTAGAAGATGGAACCCGGCTTCAGAGGCCAGCGAAGGGCAGCATCTGAGCCATGTGCCCCATGTTGGTCTCGTGCACCGACACCGCGCCACGCAGGTGGCGCTTGTTCTTGGTGGACTTCTTGGTGAGGATGTGGCGCTTGAACGCCTGACCGCGCTTGACGGTGCCACCCGGGCGAACGCGGAAACGCTTGGCCGCGCTCTTCTTGGTCTTCATCTTGGGCATGACTGCTCCTTCTGATTGGTCCCATGAGGCGCCGCGAACCTCTCGCGGACTTGGGTGCCCTTCGGGACTTGCCGATGCGGCGGCGACCAAACCCCCGCACCGGTGAAACTGCAAGAAACCTATTTCTTCTTCTTCGGGGCCAGCACCATGATCATCTGGCGCCCTTCGAGCTTGGGCATGTTCTCGACCTGGGAGATCTCTGCGAGGTCATCCCGGATCCGCTCCAGCAACCGCATGCCGATGTCCTGGTGCGTGATCTCGCGGCCCCGGAAGCGCAGCGTGATCTTGGCCTTGTCGCCGTCTTCACCCAGGAAGCGCTTCAGGTTGCGCAGCTTGATCTGGTAGTCGCCTTCGTCGGTACCCGGACGGAACTTGACTTCCTTGATGTCGATGACGTGCTGCTTTGCCTTCTGCTCCGCGGCCTTCTTCTGCTCGGCGTACTTGAACTTGCCGTAGTCCATCAGGCGGCACACCGGCGGGTCCGCCGTGGCAGCGATCTCCACGAGATCGACGTCGTGCTCCGCAGACAGTCGCAGGGCTTCCTGGATGCTCACGATGCCGAGCGGCTCGTTGTCCACACCGTTCAAGCGAACTTCGGGAGCGGTGATCTCCCGATTCAGCCGGTGCTTACGTTCAACGTTGGGCTGTCGGCGGTCGGCAAAAGTAGCGATGGTCAGGTTCCTTCCGGGGCTCGCACCCCAAGCTTCAACACACGCGCTCCCGGTTCAACCGGTACGAAGAGCCGGCAAACGGCCGGCTGCATCACACCTTCTGGGCGATGTCACTAGCAATCCTCTGGGAGAAGGCATCTAGGGGCATCACACCGAGGTCCTGGTTGCCTCGGGCGCGCACCGCAACGGCCCCGGACGCTTTCTCCTTGTCGCCGACAACGAGCAGGTACGGGACCTTTTGCAACGAATGCTCGCGGATTTTATAGGTAATTTTCTCGTTGCGCAAATCGAGGTGCGTTCTAAGTCCTTGTTTTTGAAGCGTTTTGGCTACCTCGGCAGCGTAATCAGCCTGGGAATCAGTGATGTTGAGGACCGCCACCTGCACCGGCGCCAGCCAAACCGGCATGGCGCCGGCGTGCTGCTCGATCAGGATGCCGATGAAGCGCTCCAGGCTGCCAACGATCGCCCGATGCAGCATGACCGGGCGCTGGCGGGTGCCGTCTTCCGCCACGTATTCGGCGTCCAGGCGCTCGGGCATCGAAAAATCGACCTGCATCGTCCCGCACTGCCACTGGCGGCCGAGCGCGTCCTTCAGGGTGTATTCGATCTTCGGCCCGTAGAACGCTCCATCGCCCGGGGCGACCACGAAATCGCAGTTGGAGCGCCGCAGGCTTTCCATCAGCGCGGCTTCGGCCTTGTCCCAGCTCGCGTCGGAGCCGATGCGCTGCTCGGGCCGCGTGGCGATCTTGTAGATGATCTCGGTGAAGCCGAAGTCCTTGTAGACGTGCTGCAGCAGCTCCGTGTAGGCCACGCACTCGCCGAGGATGTGGTCTTCAGTGCAGAAGATGTGGCCGTCGTCCTGGGTGAAGCCGCGCACCCGCATGATGCCGTGCAGCCCCCCCGTCGGCTCGTTGCGGTGGCACTGGCCGAATTCGCCATAGCGCAGCGGCAGGTCGCGATAGCTCTTGATGCCCTGCTTGAAGATCAGGATGTGCCCCGGGCAGTTCATCGGCTTGAGCGCGTAGTCCCGCTTCTCGCTCTCCGTCGTGAACATGTTGTCGCGGTACTTGTCCCAGTGGCCGGTCTTTTCCCACAGCGTCTTGTCGAGCAGCTGCGGCCCCTTGACCTCCTGGTAGCCGTTGTCACGGTAGACGGCCCGCATGTACTGCTCCACCTGCTGCCAGACCGTCCAGCCCTTCGGGTGCCAGAACACGACGCCCGGCGCATGGTCGTCGATGTGGAACAGGTCGAGTTCGCGCCCCAGCTTGCGGTGGTCGCGCTTCTCGGCCTCTTCGAGCATGTGCAGGTACTGCTGGAGCTCGTCTTTCGTGGCCCAGGCGGTGCCGTAGATGCGCTGCAGCTGCTCGTTGCGGTGGTCGCCGCGCCAGTAGGCGCCGGCGACCTTCATCAGCTTGAAGTGCTTGAGCTTGCCCGTGCTCGGCACGTGCGGGCCCCGGCACAGGTCTTCGAAGGCGCCCTCCCGGTACAGCGACACGTCTTCATTGGCGGGAATGCTGGCAATGATCTCGGCCTTGTAGTGCTCGCCGATCCCCTTGAAATACGCCACGGCCTCGTCGCGCGGCAGCACACGCCGCTCGACCTTCTCGTCCTTCCGGGCCAGCTCGGCCATCTTCTGCTCGATGGCCTGCAGGTCTTCGGGCGTGAAGGGGCGCTTGTATGAAAAGTCGTAGTAGAAGCCGTTTTCGATCACCGGGCCGATCGTGACTTGCGCCTCGGGAAAGAGCTCCTTCACCGCATAAGCCAGCAGGTGGGCGGTCGAATGGCGAATGACCTCCAGGCCGTCTGCGTCCTTTTCGGTCACGATGGCCAGCGGCGTGTCCTTTTCGATGCGAAAGCTCGTGTCGACCACACGGGCGTCATTGCCCACGCCGACGCGGCCGGCGATCGCCGCCTTGGCAAGGCCGGCGCCAATGGAGGCCGCCACTTCGGCCACGGTCACCGGGCCTGGGTATTCGCGTTTGGACCCGTCGGGAAGCTGAACAGAAATCATCGTTGTCCTCGTCGTGCAGCACGGTGCTGCAGAAACAAAAAAGCGCGGTGGGCGCCGCGCTTTCTTTGGAACGAAGACAAACGAAAGCCGCGGCCGACCGACTAGACCTCAGTAAAGAAGGTGGTCGTAGTTCGCGGTGTCATAACCCGTCGTGCCTTTCTCGCTCTTGTTGAGTGGCGGCGATTGTACGCGCTAGAGTCTCGCGGCACAGCAGGGGTATCCATGCGAAATCGTTCGTTGCGGCGGCTGGCTGCCGCCTTCATCACACTGGCCCTCGCCTCCTGCGGGGGTGGTGGAGGCGACGACGGCGGAGCGACCGCGCCCGACCTGCAGGACTTCGGCGGCACCGTGCTCAGCCGCGTGGCCCGCAGCGGCGTTGCCGGCACCTGGGGCTACACCGCACCCGACGGGTCTCGCTATGCGCTCGTGGGCACGGCCAAGGGCGTCCTGGTGCTCGACCTGCGCGATGGCACCGTGCCGCGGGTCGTCGACGAGGTCGACGGCCCGACCAACACCACCGTACCGGGCATCTACTGGCGCGAAATGCGTGTCCACGGCAGTTATGCCTATGTCGTGTCCGAGCACACGGCGCCTCGCGGCGGCGTGATGATCCTCGACCTTTCCGGGCTGCCGGCCAGCGTGCGCTTCGTGAAGACGTTCACCCCGCAGGACGGGGAACTGGCCGCACACACGCTGGACATCGACACCGCCCGGGGCCTGCTCTACCTGCAGCGCGCAACCAACCACCCGGCGCCTCACGGCTCGACCAAGGGGCGCCTCAACGCGCCGGACAAGCAGCCCCTGCATCCGGTCGGCGGACCCAACGACGGCTCCATCGAAATCTGGGATCTCTCGGCCGACCCCGAAAACCCGACATACGTCACCACGTTCAACCAGCACAGGAGCGTGCACGACATGACGGCCATCGGCGACCGTGTCTACGTGGCCGAAGGCAACGCGAGCAGCTATTCGATCTGGGACGTGCGAGACGCCACGGCACCGGCGCTCGTGACGCGCTGGTCTGCCTCGGGCAACTTTGCCCACAACATCTGGCCCAGCGGCGACGGCAGCTTTGTCGTCACCACCGAGGAATACCCGAACGGCCTGCCGGCGCGCGTGTGGCGACTGAACGGCTCCGCCGCTCCCACGCTGTTGTCACAGTTCCGCGTCGGCCAGGGCACTCCGCACAACGTGGTCATGGAAGGTCGCATGGCCTATCTCAGCCACTACACCGAAGGCGGCGTGGCGGTCGACCTGTCCGACCCGGCCTCGCCGCGCGTGGTCGCGCGCGTGGACACCACGCCGGCCATCGGCCCCAGCCTGTCCGGCTGCTGGGGTGTCTACAAATTCCCGGGGTTGCCGTGGATGACCTGCAGCGACATCAGCCGCGGCTTCCACCTGATCCAGCTCACCTTCTGAACAAAAAGGCCCGGACGCTTGTGGCGTCCGGGCCAGGCCCCCGGGGTCTCGGAGGCTTGCAGCTGTGGGCGGAGATCAGCCGTGCTTCTTGTCGAAGAACTGTTCGTCTTCGGTCGAGCCCTTCAGCGCGGCGGTCGAAGCTTCCTTCTCGATCGTGGTGGTCACGGCATCGAAGTAGCCGGTACCGACCTCACGCTGGTGCTTCACTGCGGTGAAGCCCTTCTCGGCGGCGGCGAACTCGGCCTCCTGCAGTTCGACGAAGGCGCTCATCTGGTTGCGGGCATAGCCGTGGGCCAGGTTGAACATCGAGTAGTTGAGGCTGTGGAAGCCGGCCAGCGTGATGAACTGGAACTTGTAGCCCATGGCACCCAGTTCACGCTGGAACTTGGCGATGGTGGCGTCGTCGAGGTTCTTCTTCCAGTTGAACGACGGCGAGCAGTTGTAGCTCAGCAGCTTGCCGGGGAACTGCTTGTGGATGGCTTCGGCGAACTTCTTGGCATAGGCCAGGTCGGGCTTGCCCGTCTCGCACCAGATCATGTCGGCATACGGCGCATAGGCCAGGCCGCGCGAGACCGCCTGCTCCAGGCCGGGCTTCGTGCGGAAGAAGCCTTCGACGGTGCGCTCGCCAGTGCAATACGGCTTGTCGTTGTCGTCCACGTCGCTGGTGACGAGGTCAGCGGCTTCCGCATCGGTGCGGGCGATCAGCACGGTGGGCGTGCCCATCACGTCGGCCGCCAGGCGGGCGGCCACCAGCTTGGCGACGGCTTCACGGGTGGGGACGAGCACCTTGCCGCCCATGTGACCGCACTTCTTCACCGAAGCGAGCTGGTCTTCGAAGTGGACGCCCGAGGCACCGGCTTCGATCATGGCCTTCATCAGTTCGAAGGCGTTCAGCACGCCGCCGAAACCGGCTTCGGCATCAGCCACGATGGGCGCGAAGAAGTCGACGTCGTTCTTGCCTTCGGACCACTGGATCTGGTCGGCGCGCTGGAAGGTGTTGTTGATGCGCTTGACGACCATCGGGACCGAATTCGCCGGGTACAGCGACTGGTCGGGGTACATCTCGCCGGCCACATTGGCGTCGCCGGCAACCTGCCAGCCGGACAGGTAGATCGCCTTCAGGCCGGCCTTGACCTGTTGCATGGCCTGGTTGCCGGTCAGTGCGCCCAGCGCGTTGACGAAGGGCTCGGTGTTCACCAGGCTCCACAGCTTCTCGGCGCCACGCTTGGCCAGCGTGTGCTCGATCTGCACCGAGCCGCGCAGGCGCACGGCGTCGGCAGCGGTGTAGCCGCGCTTGATGCCTTTCCAGCGGGGGTTCTCGGCCCAGTCCTTCTCGAGGGCGGCGGCTTGTTGTTCGCGAGTGAGGTTGGTCATGGCTTTTCTCCAGTCAGATGAAACGGCGATGAAACTGGGTTCAAGAATAGGCCTGCCCCTTCCGCTTGCAAAGACTTATGTCTTATAGAAGACCAAAAATCTTCGCTTTTAAAATCAATAACTTAGTCATTGCATTTCTGAATGCGAAATCAGCTTTCTCGCAATGAGAAATTTTGCGGCGCCGCATCATGCCGATATTTCACATCGCGGAACGCTCTTTTTCGCATGTGAAAACGTCGCCGAAGCGCTGCGTATCATCATTCGCCCTCCCCTGACACCCCGAGCTCATGACCGGCTTTGCCTTCCTGTCGAACTCCAGCTTCCTCAAGGTGCCAACGCAGGATGCGCAGCGGCCGTACGCCGTTGCAGGCATCGCCTGGGACGGCTGCGTGACCAACCGCCCCGGCGCCCGCTTCGGCCCCCGCGCCATTCGGGAGGCCAGCCACATGCTGTGCGACGGCACGCACTCCCACTTCAATGTGTCGCCCGAAGCGGCGCTTACCGACTTGGGCGACCTGCCCTTGCCCAACACCAGCCTCGGCGCCATGCGCGAGGCGATGCTGCCGCTGGTGGCGCCGCTGATCCGCCAGCACCACATGGCATGGATCGGCGGCGACCACTCGATCACCCTGCCGCTGCTGCGGGCGTATCGCGCCTGGCTGGGCCAGCCGCTGGCGGTGGTCCACTTCGACGCCCACTGCGACACCTGGCAAGACCACTTCGGCGAACCCAGCGGCCACGGCACCTGGGTATTCGAGGCCATGCAGGAGGGGCTGGTCGTCAAGGAGTGTTTCGTGCAGCTGGGCATCCGTTCTGCCGGACTGCGCGAAGCGCGTGAATACGTGCGAGACCAGGGCGGGCTGGTCTTCACCGCCCGCGACCTGCGCGGCCTCGAAAGCCCCGGCCAGCTCGCACCGGTGCTCGCAGCGATCACCGAGCGGCTGGCTGCCCACGGGCACCCGCCGCTGTATCTCAGCCTCGACATCGACTGCCTGGATCCGGCCTTCGCACCGGGCACCGGCACGCCGGAGCCTGGCGGGCTCACCACCAACCAGGTGCTCACGCTGCTGGAGGAGCTGGCGCCCCTGCCCTTCATCGGCATGGACTGCGTCGAGGTCGCCCCGCCCTACGACCATGCGGAGCTGACCAGCTATGCCGCGGCGAACTTCGTGTGGACCTACCTGTGCGGCCGCCTCGCGCAGGGCACCGCCTGAACTGCCGGCTCAGCCGAAACGCAGGGCGTAGACCGGTGGCAGGTGGGCCGACGCGCAGGTCCACGAATCGCCGCCATCGTCCGAGATCCACAGGCCGCCGGTGGTCGAGCCCATCGCCAGCGTCCGGCCACTGTCGTCGACCACCAGGCTGTGGCGGTAGATCAGGTCCCAGGCCGGTGGCGCCGGCAGGCCGCGGTCGATGACCTCGAAGGTCTTGCCGCCGTCGCGGGTGCGGCTCACCACCAGCTTGCCGTCCACCGGGATGCGCAGCGCATCCTTGGCCGCCGGCACGAACCACGCGGTGTTCGGGTCCTGCGGGTGCACCGCCACCGCAAAGCCGAAATCGCTGGTCACCTTGGGGTCCACCGCCTGCCACTCGTCACCGCCGTTGCGGGTGACGAAGATGCCGTTGTGGTGCTGGATCCAGAAGGTCTGCGGGTCCGCGGTGCACTGCACCATGCAGTGCGGGTCCTGGATGTCCAGGTCGCCCGCACGCTCGGGCGGCATGTAGTCGGCTCTGAGGTTGTTGCCGCCGAGCGTCCAGCTGGCGCCATCGTCGCTGCTGTGCCACACGCCGCCGCAAGACACCGCGAGCGACAGCCGTTTCGGGTCGCGCGGGTCCACGCAGATCGAATGGATGCCGGGGTGGTCGTAACCGCCGCCGAACCACTGCATGCGCTCGGGCCGATTCCACAGCGACTCCACGAGCTGCCAGCTGCTGCCCCGGTCGTCGCTCCTGAAGAGACCGCCGGGAATGGTGCCCGCCCACAGGCGCCCGGGCTGCGACGACCCGCCGGCCGCCAGGGACCAGATCACGTCGACCGACCACGGAGTCTTGTCTTCGCTCGTCTGCGGCTTGGGCGGAAAGGCGGGCGCGGCCACCTCCTCCCAGCTGGCCCCGCCGTCGCTGCTGCGGTGCAGCTTGGTGCCGAAGTGCCCCAGCCGCAAGGCCGCGTAGAGCGTCCCATCGCGTTCGTCGTGCAGCACCATGGTGACCGGCTCGCCCAGGAAGCTTGGGGCGCCCGGGCGCCAGCCTTCGGCTTCGCGAGCGAACGGGATCAGGCCCTTGCGGCTGGCCACCCACAGGCGGCTGGCTTGCTTTGCGGTCATCGGCTGTCTCCTTGAATCCGAATCGCCGAGCGCCGGCCGTCGTCAACCGCCGGTCAACGCCTGGAACACATGCACTTCGCTGGCTTCGCCGACCGGATCGCTGAGCCGGTCGCGGTCGCCCACGCGCCGGCCGTCCACGAACACCATGAGGTGCTTGCGCAGGGCGCCCTGCTCGTCGACCACATAGGTCCGCAGCCGTGGATGAGCCTCGAACATCCTGTCGAGCGCCTCTTTCACGGAGGCGGCCTCGAGCCTCGTCGGCGGCACGTCGACATGCCGGCGCAGATTGGGGGCGAGGATGACGGTGGGCATCGTCGAAGGCGAAGAGCGGCCAATCTGCCACAAGCCAGGCCCCAATGCCAGCCGTGGCTACACCTCGAGCGCCGTGGTCCGCTTCACCGTGCGCAGCACCAGCATCGAGTTCGACCGCACCACCCCCGGCAGCCGCGTCAGCACCTCGGCATGGAAGCGCTCCAGGTCCTCCGCATCGCCATAAGTGAAGCGGATGAGGTAGTCGTTGTTGCCGGCCACGTAGAAGCAGTCGAGGATGGCCGGCTCCTGCTTCACCGCCTCCTCGAAGCGGCTCAGGGTGTCCATCGACGTGCGCTCGACGTTCACGATGGTGAACGAGGTGCCCGCCTGCCCCACCGCCCGGGGGTTGAGCAGCGCGACGTACTGGTCGATGACGCCGGCCTCCTCGAGCTGCTTCACCCGCCGCAGGCAGGCCGAGGGCGACAGGTGCACCCGCTGCGCCAGCTCCACGTTCGACAGCCGGGCGTCCGTCTGGAGCACCCGCAGCAGGGCCCGGTCGGTTGCATCCAATTGCACGGTTGCTGGCTTGCTTCGCATTTTGTGCCTCAAGTGTCGCGTTCCGCGCAACTTTATGCGAAGAACCAGGGTAGGCCCAGCCTCATTGAGCAACCCTATTGCCCGCGCCCCCGCCTAGACTCGCCTTGATTTCCCTGAGACTTCTTTCATGCTTTGGAGCCCACCGGCCCCGAGGAGCGACGCGATGTACCAAGACCAAGACAGCCGACTCGACGCCTACTGGATGCCCTTCACCGCCAACCGCCAGTTCAAGAAGGCGCCGCGCCTGCTGACCCGCGCCGAAGGCATGTACTTCTGGGACCAGCACGGCCGCAAGGTGCTCGACGGCATCGCCGGCTTGTGGTGCGTGAACGCCGGCCATGCGCGGCCGAAGATCGTGCAGGCCATCCAGCAGCAGGCCGGCGAGATGGACTACGCACCGCCCTTCCAGATGGGCCATCCCAAGGCCTTCGAGCTGGCCGAGCGGCTGGTGGAACTCACGCCCGAGGGCATCAACCGAGTCTTCTATACGAACTCCGGCTCCGAGGCGGTGGAAACCGCGCTCAAGATGGCCATCGCCTACCACCGCGTGCGCGGCGAAGGCGCGCGCACCCGGCTCATCGGCCGCGAGCGCGGCTACCACGGGGTGAACTTCGGCGGCATCTCGGTGGGCGGGATGGTCGGCAACCGCAAGATGTTCGGCACGCTGCTGGCCGGCGTCGACCACATCCGGCACACCCACGACCCGGTGCGCAATGCCTTCAGCGTGGGCCAGCCGGCGCATGGCGCCGAATTCGCCGACGACCTCGAGCGCCTCGTCGCCCTGCATGACGCATCGACCATCGCCGCGGTCATCGTCGAGCCGGTGGCCGGCTCCACCGGCGTGCTGCTGCCGCCCCAGGGCTACCTGCAGCGCCTGCGCGAGATCTGCGACAAGCACGGCATCCTGCTGATCTTCGACGAGGTCATCACCGGCTTCGGCCGCACCGGCGCCAACTTCGCCTCGCAGCGCTTCGGCGTGACGCCCGACATGATGACCGTGGCCAAGGGCATCACCAACGGCTGCGTGCCGATGGGCGCGGTGTTCTGCAAGCAGGAGATCCACGACACCTTCATGACGGGCCCCGAGCACCTGATCGAGTTCTTCCACGGCTATACCTACTCGGCCCACCCGCTCGCCTGCGCCGCGGCGCTGGGCACCCTGGACACCTATGCCGAAGAAGGCCTGCTCACCCGGGCGGCCGAGATGGAGCGCTACTTCGCCGACGCGCTGCACGGCCTCAAGGGCCTGCCGCACGTGATCGACATCCGCAACATCGGCCTGGTGGGCGGCATCGAACTGGCACCGCTGCCGGGCGAGCCGGCCAAGCGCGCCTTCAACGTGTTCCTCGACTGCTACGAAAAGGGTGTGCTCATCCGCACCACCGGCGACACCATCGCGCTCTCGCCGCCGCTCATCATCGAGAAGTCGCACATCGATCACATCGTGGACACGATCGCGGACGCCCTCAAGCGCGCGGCCTGAGTCCTCACGACCGCCCACCGAGGGACTGCCTAGCGCCTACCTCATGAGCCTGCTGAGCGCCGATCGCGACCTCACGCGCCATTCGTACTACGCGGCCACCGCGCCGCGTGACGTGAGCTTTGCGGCGCTCGAAGGCGAGGTGCAGGCCGACGTGGCCATCGTCGGCGGCGGACTGGCAGGCCTGTCGGCCGCCATCGAGCTGGCCGATCGCGGCTTTTCGGTCGTGCTGCTGGAAGCCAGGCAGGTCGGCTGGGGCGCCTCGGGCCGCAACGGCGGCCAGGCCATCCACGGGCTGGCCTGCGACCAGGAAGAGATCGAAACCCAGCTCGGCCTCGACGAAGCCCGGCGGGTCTGGGCCATGTCGCTCGAAGCGCTCGACCTCATCCATGCACGGCGTCGGCGCTTCGGCATCGACTGCGAATGGCAGGACGGCTACCTCGGCGTGGCCGTCAACGCGAAAAAGGCCGGCGACCTGCGGCGCTGGTACGACCACACCACCCAGGTCTACGGCTACCCCCTCGCCTGGATCGAGCCGGCCGACATGCCGCGGTGGATCGCCAGTCCGCGCTATCACAGCGCCCTGCACGACGCCCGCTCGGGCCACCTTCACCCGCTGAAGTACAGCCTGGGGCTGGCCAGGGCCGCGGCATCGCTGGGCGTGCGCGTCCACGAACAGACGCCCGCCACCCGCCTGGAGCGCAGTACGCAAGCCACGGTGCACACGCCGCGCGGCCAGGTGCGAGCGCGCCAGGTGCTGCTGGCCGGCAACGTGTACCTCCAGGGCATCGCGCCGCAGCTGGAGGCGCGCATCATGCCGGTAGGCACCTATATCGTGTGCTCCGAGCCCCTCGAGCCTTCGCTGGCTGCATCACTCGTCCCCAGCCGCTCGGCGGTGTGCGACAACAACTTCGTGCTCGACTACTTCCGCCCCACCGCCGACCATCGCATGCTCTACGGCGGGCGCGTGAGCTACAGCACCATGACGCCGCCCAACCTCGCGGCCAGCATGCAGCGGCGCATGTCGGCCACCTTCCCGCAACTGCAGGGCGTGAAGGTGGAGTACTCGTGGGGCGGTTTCGTCGACATCTCCATGAACCGCGCACCGGATTTCGGCAGGCTGCCGCGTGTTGGTGCAAGCGCAGCTTCGAACGCCGCGGACGTGTACTACCTTCAGGGCTTTTCCGGCCACGGCCTCGCGCTCACCGGCCTCGCGGGCCGGCTGGTGGCCGAGGCCATGGCGGGAGACGCCTCGCGCTTCGACACCTTTGCCCGCCTCAGGCACCGGGCCTTTCCCGGCGGGCGCCTGCTGCGCATGCCGGCCCTGGTGCTGGGCATGGCCTATTACCGTTTGAGGGATGCACTGTGAGCCGATGCTTCGGGCGTCCCTGCGTTGACTTCGGCGTGTGCTTTGGCACACTGCTTGCACGAGTTGGAAGTACCTCTTCAACCATCAGTAAGCCCAACGCGCAGCGGTCAATAACCCAGTCGCAGCAAGCCCAATGAGTACCTCGACAACGCCCCGGAACCGGCCGATCGTGCTGATTCCCGCCTGCAACAGGATGATCGGGCACCATCCGTTTCACGTCGCAGGCAAGAAGTACATCGACGCCGTGAGGCTCGCCGGCTGCCTGCCGCTGGTGGTGCCGCTCGCCGAGTCTCACGAGGTCGATGAACTGCTCGACGTGGCCGATGGCGTGCTGCTCACCGGCTCGCCGTCGAACGTCCACCCCAGCCACTTCGGCGAAGACATCCACGACGATTCACTGCCGCTCGACATGGCGCGCGACGGCTGGGTGCTGCCGCTCATCCCGCGGGCGCTGGAGCGTGGCATCCCGCTGTTCGCCATCTGCCGCGGCGCGCAGGAAACCAACGTCGCGCTCGGTGGTTCGCTGCACCAGGCCGTGCAGGAAGTGAGCGGCAAGCGCGATCACCGCAGCAACGACGACGAACCGGTCGAGAAGCAGTACGGCGTGTCCCACCCGGTGCACGTCGAGCCCGGCGGCCTGCTCGAGAAGATCCTGGGCCTGCGCGAATTCCAGGTGAACAGCCTGCACGGCCAGGGCGTCAACCGCCTGGCCAGCGGCCTGCGCGTCGAGGCGCTCGCTCCCGACGGCCTCGTCGAGGCCTTCTCCAAGCCCGGCGCCGCCGGCTTCAACCTGTGCCTGCAATGGCACCCCGAATGGCAGGCGGCCAACAACCCGGTGTCGCTGAAGCTGTTCAAGGCCTTCGGCGAGGCCTGCCAGGACTACCGAGACCGCCACCGTCCCCCATCCCGTTGAACCGCGCCTCACGGCACGTCCGCCGGTGCGCGCGGCATGCGCCCGGCCCTTCACAACGTTCAGGGGTCTCACATGGTCGTCAAGGACAGTTTCACTTTCAGCGAGCTCGAGCAATGGCTGAATGAGCGTCGCGTCACCGAAATCGAATGCCTGGTGCCGGACCTCACCGGCGTGGCGCGCGGCAAGATCCTGCCGCGCGAGAAGTTCACCGAAGACCGCGGCATGCGGCTGCCCGAGGCGATCGTCGCGATCGGCGTGACCGGTGAATTCCCCGAAGAGGGCCCGTACTACGACGTCATCACGCCCACCGACCGCGACATGCACCTGAAGCCCGACCCGGCCACGGTGCGCATCGTGCCGTGGGCAGTGGACCCGACCGCCCAAGTGATCCACGACTGCTTCGACCGCGACGGCAAGCTCATCCCGTATGCGCCGCGCTCGGTGCTGCGCCGGGTGTGCGAGCTGTTCGACGCCGAAGGCTGGTCGCCCGTGGTGGCGCCCGAGCTCGAGTTCTATCTGATCGAGCGCAGCACCGACCCGAACATGCCGCTGCGCCCGCCCAAGGGCCGCAGCGGCCGCTCCGAAACCTCCCGCCAGGCCTACTCGATCGACGCGGTGAACGAGTTCGACCCGCTGTTCGAGGACATCTACGACTACTGCGAAAAGATGGAGCTCAACGTGGACACGCTGATCCACGAGGTGGGCGCCGGGCAGATGGAGATCAACTTCTTCCACGACCACCCGCTGGGCCTGGCAGACGAGGTGTTCTTCTTCAAGCGCACCATCCGTGAGACGGCGCTGCGCCACGAGATGTACGCCACATTCATGGCCAAGCCGATGGCCAACGAGCCGGGCAGCGCGATGCACGTGCACCAGAGCGTGGTCGAAAAGGCCAGCGGACGCAACATCTTCAGCAACGAGGACGGCTCGCCGAGCCCCGAGTTCTACTGGTACATCGGCGGACTGCAGCGCTATATCCCGGCCGCCATGGCGCTGTTCGCGCCGTACGTCAATTCATACCGGCGGCTCGCGAGGTCGATGTCGGCCCCCATCAACATCCAGTGGGGCACCGACAACCGGACGGTGGGCATCCGCTCGCCGGTGGCCGTGCCGGCGGCCCGGCGCATCGAGAACCGCGTGATCGGCGCCGACGCCAACCCCTACGTCGCGCTGGCCGCCACGCTGGCCTGCGGCTACCTCGGCATCAAGAACCGCATCGACCCGTCGCCGGAGTGCAAGGGCGACGCCTACCTGGGCGAATACCAGCTGCCGCGCAGCCTGGGCGAGGCACTGGCCAAGCTGAAGGACGAGCCGGACCTGCATGCGGCCCTCGGCCAGGAGTTCATCACCGTCTACACCGAAGTGAAGGAGATCGAGCACGAAGAGTTCATGAAGGTGATCTCGCCCTGGGAGCGCGAGCACCTGCTCCTCCACGTCTGACGGGAAGCACCACCATGAGAACCACCCAGCAATGGCAAGCCGCGGACGCGGCCCACTTTCTCCACCCTTTCACCGACTTCCAGGCGCTGGCGAAGAAGGGTTCGCGCATCATCACGCGCGCCGAGAACATCTACCTCTGGGACAGCGAAGGCCAGAAGATCTTCGACGCCATGAGCGGCCTGTGGTGCGTCAACGTGGGTTACGGGCAGCCCCCGCTCATCGAGGCGGCCACGCGGCAGATGAAAGACCTGGCCTTCTACAACGCCTTCTTCCAGACCGCCACGCCGCCGGCCATCGAGCTGGCCGAACTGCTGGCCGAAGTGACGCCGCCGCAGTTCAACCACGTGTTCTTCTCAGGCTCCGGCTCGGAGGGCAACGACACCATCGTGCGCATGGTGCGCCGCTACTGGGACGTGCTCGGCCAGCCCGAGCGGCAGGTGATCATCAGCCGCAGGAACGGCTACCACGGCTCCACCATGGCCGGCGCCTCGCTGGGCGGCATGAGCGGCATGCATGCCCAGGGCGGCCTGCCCATTCCCGGCATCACGCACATCGAGCAGCCCTACTGGTACCAGCTGGGCCGCGAGATGGGCAAGGAGGAATTCGGCCGCGTGGCCGCGAGCTGGCTCGAAGACAAGATCCTGGAGGTCGGCCCCGAGAAGGTGGCGGCTTTCATCGGCGAGCCGGTGCAGGGCGCGGGCGGCGTGATCATCCCGCCCGACACCTATTGGCCGGCGGTGCAGGCCATCTGCAACAAGTACGGCATCCTGCTGGTGTCCGACGAAGTCATCTGCGGCTTCGGCCGCACCGGCCACTGGTTCGGCTGCGAGCGCTTCGGCACCGAGCCCGACCTGATGACCTTCGCCAAGGGCGTGACCTCCGGCTACGTGCCGCTGGGCGGTGTGATGGTGGGCGACCGCGTGGCCAGGGTGCTCATCGAACAGGGCGGCGAGTTCGAGCATGGCTACACCTACTCGGGTCACCCGGTGGCCTGCGCGGTCGGATTGGCCAACATCCGGCTGATCCGTGAACTGGGCCTGGTGGAGAAGGTGCGCAACGAAACCGGCCCGCTTCTTGCGAAGCTCTATCAGGGCCTGAAGGACCATCCGCTGGTGGGCGATGCCGAAACCTGCGGGCTCATGGGCGCACTGTTGCTCGTGAAGGACAAGGCCCGGGGAACCCTGTTCCCACCCGAGCTGGCCGTGGGTATGGTGTGCCGCGGCCACTGCTTCGGCAACGGCCTGATCATGCGCGCGGTGGGCGACCGCATGATCGTGGCCCCGCCGCTGGTCATCACGCCCGAGCAGATCGACGAGCTCGGCCGGCTGATCCGCCTGTGCCTCGACAAGACATGGGCCGACGTGAAGGACAAGGGCTGGCTCGACTGACCGGGCCGCCCCGCGAACGAACGAACGAACGAACGAACGAACGAACGAACGAACGAACGAACGAACGAACGAACGAACGAACGAACGAACCATCGCAGAGCAACGACCGGAGGATTCAACGATGAAATCGACACGCTTGCGCCGCGCAGCCGCCGGCACCGTGCTGGGCCTGTGCGCGACTCTGCTGGCTGCCATGCCGGCCCTTGCGCAAGAAGAAGAGAAGGTTCTCAACGTCTACAACTGGTCCGACTACATCGCGCCCGACACGCTGGCCAACTTCGAGAAGGAGACCGGCATCAAGGTGCGCTACGACAACTTCGACAACAACGAGATCGTCCACGCCAAGCTGGTGGCCGGCCGCACCGGCTACGACGTGGTGGTGCCCTCGTCCTACTGGGCCAAGCTGCAGGCCGACGGCGGCCTGCTGCAGAAGATCGACAAGTCGCAGATCCCGAACTACAAGTTCCTCGACCCCGCGCTGCAGGAGCAGCTCGCCAAGCTGGACCCGGGCAACCAGTTCCAGGTGAACTGGTTGTGGGGCTACACCACGGTGGGCATCAACGTCGACAAGGTGAAGGCCGCCCTGGGCAGCACGCCCATGCCCGACAACGCGTGGGATCTCGTCTTCAAGCCGGAGTACATCTCCAAGCTCAAGAGCTGCGGCGTGAGCTTCCTGGACTCGGCCACCGAGGTGGTCCCGGCCGCCCTGCACTACCTCGGCAAGCCGGCCTACAGCCGCAACCAGGCCGACTACGGCGCCGTGGGTCCGCTGCTCAAGTCGATCCGGCCCTACGTCACCCTGTTCAGCTCGTCGGGCTACATCAACGACATGGCCAACGGCTCCATCTGCCTCGCGCTGGGATGGTCGGGCGACATCAACATCGCCCGCCAGCGCGCCATCGACGGCAAGACCGGCCAGAAGATCGAGGCGCTGATCCCCAAGACCGGCGGCGTGCTGTTCTTCGACGTGATGGTGATCCCCGCCGACGCGCCCCACCCCGGCAATGCGCACAAGTTCATCAACTACATCCTGCGCCCCGAAGTTCACGCCGGGCTCACCAACAAGGTCTTCTACGCCAACCCCAACAGGGAGTCGAAGAAGTTCGTGAAGCCCGAGGTGGCCAGCAACCCGACGGTCTTTCCGGGCGATGCCGACATGAAGAAGATGGCCGCGCCCGATGCGATCAGCAACGACATCCGGCGAACGATGACCCGCCTGTACACCTCGTTCAAGACGGGCCTTTGAGCACATAGCTCACTCACTGGAGGGAGGCGCATGGGAAACGTGGCAGCAGCCGCGCCGGCATTCCTGCAGATTCAAGACGTCGTGAAGGACTTCGGCGGCGGTTCGCTCGCGGTCAACCACGTCTCGATCGACATCGCCAAGGGCGAGATCTTCGCGCTGCTGGGGTCGTCCGGCTGCGGCAAGACCACGCTGCTGCGCATGCTGGCCGGCTTCGAGACGCCGACCTCCGGGCGCATCGTGCTCGACGGGCGCGACCTCGCCGGGCTGCCGCCGTACGAGCGGCCCATCAACATGATGTTCCAGTCGTACGCGCTGTTCCCGCATCTTTCGGTGTGGGACAACATCGCCTTCGGTTTGAAGCGCGACGGCATGCCCCGCGCCGAGATCGCCGCGCGGGTCGAAGCCATGCTGAAGCTCGTGCAGCTGGAGAAGTTCGCCAGGCGCAAGCCCCACCAGCTTTCGGGCGGCCAGCAGCAGCGGGTGGCACTCGCCCGCAGCCTGGCCAAGCGGCCGCAGCTGCTGCTGCTCGACGAGCCGCTGGGAGCGCTCGACAAGAAGCTGCGCGAGCAGACGCAGATCGAGCTGGTCAACATCATCGAAGAGGTGGGCGTGACCTGCGTGATGGTCACGCACGACCAGGAAGAAGCCATGACCATGGCCTCGCGCATCGCTGTCATGAGCGAAGGCCGCATCCTGCAGGTCGGCGCGCCGGGCGACATCTACGAAACGCCGGCCACCCGCTTCGTGGCCGACTTCATCGGCAACGTCAACCTGATGCCGGGGCGCCTGACCAGCGACAACCCCGACCACGTCATCATCGACTGCGCCGACTGCCGGCACTACGTGGGCCACGGCATCACCGGCACCGAAGGCATGGACGTGACGGTCGCCCTGCGGCCGGAAAAGATCTGCCTCACGCGAGCCGAACCGGCGGACAGCGAGTTCAACAAGCTTGCCGGGCGGGTGAAGGACCTGTCGTACTTCGGCAGCTTCACCGTCTACCACCTGCAGACGGCCAGCGGCGCGGTGCTCAAGGTCAGCCAGAGCAACGTGGAGCGTCACCCCGACGACGTGCTCACCTGGGACGACCAGGCCTGGGCGCACTGGTCGCCTTCGGCCCAAGTGGTGCTAACCCAGTGAAGCAGCGGCTGCCCTACCGCCTCCGGAAGACGCTGCGCGGCCGCACCGCCGTGATCGGCCTGCCGTATGCCTGGCTGCTGCTGTTCTTCCTGCTGCCCTTCCTCATCGTCGTGAAGATCAGCGTCTCCGAGATGGAGAACGTGAACTTCAGGAACCTCGTCACCTACGCCGACGGCGCGCTGCAGCTGACGCTGAAACTCGGCAACTACGTCTTCATCACGCAAGACGACCTCTACTTCAAGACCTACCTGTCGAGCCTGAAGTACGCGGCGGCCACCACGGTGCTGTGCCTGGCCATCGGCTACCCGTTCGCCTACTTCATGGCACGCGCACGCGCCACCGTGCAGCCGGCCCTGCTGATGCTCGTGATGCTGCCGTTCTGGACATCCTTCCTGCTGCGGGTGTACGCATGGAAGGGCCTGCTGGGCGAACACGGCTGGATCGCCGAACTGCTGATCGGCCTGCGAATCGACCATCTGCTGCTGGCCGGCGGGCTGATAGAGGCGCCCGGCAAGCTGATGAACACGCCGTTCTCGCTGGTGGTGGGCATGGTCTACACCTACCTGCCCTTCATGGTGCTGCCGCTGTACGCCAACCTCGCCAAGATGGACCTGCGGCTGCTCGAAGCCGCCAACGACCTGGGCGCCACGCCCTGGGTCGCCTTCTGGAAGGTGACGGTGCCGCTGTCGAAGGCCGGCATCATCGCCGGATCGATGCTGGTGTTCATCCCCTGCGTCGGCGAGTTCGTCATTCCGGAGCTGCTGGGCGGCCCGCGCACCTTGATGATCGGCCGGGTGCTGTGGGACGAGTTCTTCAGCAACAACGACTGGCCGCTCGCCTCGGCGGTGGCAGTGCTGATGATCCTGCTCATCCTCGTGCCGCTGGCGGTGTTCAGCAAGTACCAGGCAGAGGCACAGGAGGTGCGGCGATGACGGGTGCGGCGATGAGCCTGGCGAAGCATTTCGGCAAGGCCTGGCTGGCCGCCGGCTACCTCTTCCTCTACCTGCCCATCGCGGCGCTGGTGCTCTATTCGTTCAACGACTCGCCGATCGCCAACGTCTGGGCCGGCTTCACACTGAAGTGGTATGCCGCGCTGGCCGACGACCGCGAGATGCTGTCCGGCCTGTGGCTGTCGCTGCGCATCGCCTTCTTCACCGCCTGCGCATCGGTCGTGCTGGGCACGCTGGCGGCGTTTGCACTGGTGAAGTACCGGCGCTTCGCCGGCCGCACGCTCTTCAGCGGCATGGTCAACGCACCGCTGGTCATGCCCGAGGTGATCGTCGGCCTGTCGCTGCTGCTGATGCTGGTGTCGATGCAGCGCTGGCTGGGCTTTCCCGAGCGCGGCATGCTGACCATCTGGCTGGGCCACCTGCTGCTGGGCCTCGCCTACGCCACCGTGGTGGTGCAGGCCCGCCTGCAGGACCTCAACCCGCAGCTCGAGGAAGCCGCCATGGACCTCGGCGCGCGCCCGCACCAGGTGTTTGCGCTCGTCACGCTGCCCATGATCTCGCAGTCGCTGGTGTCGGCCTGGCTGCTCACCTTCACGCTGTCGCTCGACGACGTGGTGCTGTCGGCCTTCCTGTCGGGGCCGGGCGCCACCACCATGCCGCTGGTCATCTTCTCGCGTGCGCGCCTGGGCCTCCACCCCAGCGTCAACGCCGTGGCCACCGTGATCATCTTGCTGGTCGCCGTCGGCGTGGTGCTCGCCAGCTACCTCATCGCACGCGCAGAGCGAAAGCGCAGCCAGGAGATGGCAGCGGCGCAGCGTGCGACCCCCTGAGTCCTCCGATCCCGATCCGAACCCGAACATCAACCGCATTTCAGAGGAGAGCCCGATGACGACGACCCGCAAGCTCACGACCCTGACCCTGGCCCTGATGTCCGCCTTTGCAGGCACGCCGTCGGCGATGGCGCAATCGAACGCCGACCTGCTGAAGGAGCTCAAGGCCCTGAAGGACCGGGTCGAGCAGCTCGAGAGGCAGCTCAAGGAAAAGGAGGCGGCCCCGGCGGCCAAGCCGGGCAACGAGCTGCCCGCCGGCAAGCAATGGGGCATGACGCCCGAGCAGGTGCAGGAGTTCAACCGCATCGCCGTCAAGACCGAGGCGCTCGAGGACAGCCGCGACGCCATGGGGCTCAAGAACCTCAAGATCAGCGGCTACATGGATCCGACCTTCATCTACAACAAGAACCAGGACCGCGCCGGTTTCCAGTTCGTCAACCGGGTCGACGACGACGGCTACAACTACGACAACTCCTACTTCGGCGCCGCCGTCATCGACTTCCAGAAGGAAACCGACAGCGGCTCGCGCTGGCGCCTGACGCTCGCGCCCAACCGCGGCGTCGGCGCCGTGTTCGACGGCACGTCGATGATCCACGAGGCCAGCGTCTCGGTGCCGCTCACCGACCTGCAGACCCGCTTCATCGCCGGCCAGCTGCCCGACTGGTCCGGCTACGAATACCTGCAGCCCACGCTCAACAAGCTCATCACCCACAACCTGCTGTTCGACTTCACCCTGCCCACCGCCTACACCGGCGCCGGCCTGGAGATCACGCGCGGCAAGTGGATCTACAAGGGCATGCTGGCCAACATGAACGCCAGCAAGAAGCAGCCGGGCAACAAGGCACCGGTGTTCGCCTACCGCGTGGACTACGCGCGCGGCGAGTTCCAGGGCTTCGGCTTCGCGGGGGTGCACGGCAAGGCGGCCAACCTGCGTGCCGACGACGGCGTGGGCAACCCGGTGAGCGGCGACCCCTACGAGCTGCGCGACACGTCGCTCAACCTGTTCGAGTTCGACGCCTACTTCATTCGCGGCGACTGGACGGTGCAAGGCCAGCTCAGCCTCGGCCAGCAGAAGAACGCCGCCATCACCGCCGACCCGGTGACCGGCGAGCTGCGCGACGCGCGCTGGTGGGGTCTGTCGGCGCTTGCCGCCCACAAGTTCACGCCGCGCTTCGAAGGCATCGCCCGCGTGGACTACATCAGCAACAAGAAGAACGGCGGCGCCCTGCTCGGCTACAACTTCGCGGACGACCGCAACGGCATCGGCCCCGGCTGGGCCTTCGACGACGCCTCCGGCACATGGGTGCAGCCCGATACCGAACACGGGGTGAACCGCATGGCCTTCTCGTTCGGCCTGTCGTACCTGTTCAACCTCAACACCGTGCTGAAGGCCGAGTACCGCCTAGACCGTGCCAACGACCCGGTCTTCCTCCATGTGAAGGACGGCAGCTACAAGAAGACGAATCATCTGCTCGGCGCCTCGGTCCTCGTCAGTTTCTGACCCCCGCGCCTCCCTCAGGAAGCCACCATGAACAGATCCAGCATCGACTGGCACGCCCGTGCCGCTGCCGCCACTTTCGATGGCCGAGCCTTCATCAACGGCGAGCGCTGCGCCTCGGCCAGCGGCGACACCTTCGCCTGCCAGTCGCCCATCGACGGGCGCACCCTCACGCAGGTGGCGCGAGGCCAGGCGGCCGACGTCGACGCGGCGGTGGCGGCTGCCCGCGCCGCCTTCGAGGACGGCCGCTGGGCCCGCAAGTCGCCCGCAGCCCGCAAGCGCACCCTGCTCGCCTTCGCCGAGAAGATCCTCGCCGCGAAAGAAGAGCTGGCCCTGCTCGAGACGCTCGACATGGGCAAGCCCATCGGCGCCAGCCTGGGTGCCGACGTGGCCGGCGCGGCCCGCTGCATCGCCTGGTATGCCGAGGCAGTGGACAAGATCTATGACGAGGTCGCGCCCACGCCGCACACCGGGCTCGCGCTCATCACGCGCGAGCCGATGGGCGTGATCGGCGCGATCGTGCCGTGGAACTACCCGATGCTCATGGCCTCGTGGAAGCTGGGGCCGGCGCTTGCCGCGGGCAACAGCGTGGTGCTCAAGCCCAGCGAGAAGTCGCCGCTCACGGCATTGCGCCTGGCCGAGCTGGCCCTGGCCGCCGGCCTGCCGCCCGGCGTCTTCAACGTGGTGCCGGGCTATGGCCATGAAGCCGGAGAGGCGCTCGCGCTGCACATGGACGTCGACGCTGTCGGCTTCACCGGCTCCACGCGGGTGGGCCGCAAGATGCTCGAATACGCCGGGCGCAGCAATCTGAAGCGGGTCTACAACGAGCTGGGCGGCAAGTCGGCCTTCATCGTGTTCCCCGACTTCGACGACCTCGACCGCTGCGCCAAGGCGGTGGCCGGGTCCATCTTCTACAACCAGGGCGAGAGCTGCAACGCGCCGTCGCGCCTGTTCGTGCACGAGAGCATCGCCGACGACTTTGCGAAACGGGTGTCGGCCGAAGCCGCCCACTACCAGCCCGGCGACCCGCTCGATGCCACCAGCCCGATGGGCGCGCTGGTCGACGAGACCCAGCTGCGCACGGTGCTGGGCTACATCGACGCCGGCCGCAGCGAAGGTGCTCAGGCGCTGGTCGGCGGCCGCCAGGCCCGTGCCGAAACGGGTGGCTACTACGTCGAGCCCACCGTCTTCACCGGCGTGCGCAACGACATGCGCATCGCCCGTGAAGAAATCTTCGGCCCGGTGCTGTCGGTCATCCCGTTCAAGACCGAAGCCGAGGCCGTGGCCATGGCCAACGACTCCAGCTACGGCCTGCAGGCCAGTGTGTGGACCCACCACGTCGACCGCGCCCACCGGGTGGCGCGCGCGCTGCGGGCCGGCACCGTGCACGTGAACCAGTACGACGAGGACGACATCACCGTGCCCTTCGGCGGCTACAAGCAGTCGGGCAACGGGCGCGACAAGTCGCTGCATGCCTTCGACAAGTACACCGAGCTGAAGACGACCTGGCTGCGCATCAACCCGGCTTGAACGGGCTGCAAGGGCGTGCCCGCGGCGCCACAGCCGCCGCCGGCCGCACCCGTGAGGGATATCCAGCGCCGCGTCGAAGCGCTATCGTGCCCGGACCGAGGACTCAGGCCTCGCCTCCCCACGCATGGTGCAGCCCACACCAGAACCCGCCGGCCGCGAGCCGGCCGGCACCGCACCCGTTCCGGACGTGACCACGCTGGTCGCGGCCGAGCAGCTGCGCATGGTGTTCGCCCACATGACGGCCGGCACCGTGATCGCCACCGTGTTCGCGCTCGTGCTGGCCGCGCACCTGCAGGACCGGGTGCCCGCGAACGAGCTGCTGGTCTGGGTGGCGCTGAAGCTCGGCATCGCCCTGCCGCGCATCGTGCAGGGCCAGCTCTACCGGCTGCGCGGCCGGCCCGGCACCGCGGGCTGGCACCGCTGGACGCATGCCTTGCTGGCGGTCGACGGAGCCGTGTGGGGCCTGGGCGGCGCCTGGCTCGCGGGCGGCGCCACCGACCTGGTGGCCGAGGTGGCGGCCAGCCTGTGCTGCGTGGCATCGGTGGCCACCTTCGGCCTGCAGGTGCGCCTGGCCGCCACCGCCGCCTACGTGGTGCCCATGATCGCGCCCACCGCCGTGGCGCTGCTGGCCCGCGGCGACCGCTTCGGCGCCTTCGCCGGCGTGGGGCTGGTGCTGCTGCTGGGTCTCATGCTCATCACCGCCAGGCGCGGCGAGAAGCGCCTGGCCGAAGTGTTCGCGCTGCGCTTCCTCACCGACCGCATCTCGGAAGAACGGGCGCAGGCCCTGGCGCATGCCCACCGCCAGAGCGCGGTGAAGACCCAGTTCCTCGCCACCATGAGCCACGAGTTGCGCACGCCGCTGCACGGCATCCTGGGGCTCACCCGGGTGCTGCGCACCGAACACCCCGAGCCGGCGCTGCGCCACCGGCTCGGGCTGATCGAGCGCTCGGGCGAACACCTGCTGCAGCTCATCAACGACCTGCTCGACATGTCGCGCATCGAGGCCGGCCGCATCGAGCTGCAGACCGCCGACGTCGACCTGCAGGCCGAGCTCGACGAGCTCGTCGACATCTACTTCGTGCGCGCCCAGGAAAAGGGACTGGCCTTCAGCGCCAGCATCGACCTGCCGCGCCCCTGCTGGGTTCGCACCGACCCGACCCGGCTGCGCCAGGTGCTGCACAACCTGCTGGGCAACGCCCTCAAGTTCACCGACGCCGGCAGCGTGGCGCTGAGCGCCCGGCAGGCTGCGTCGGGCGAGTTCGTCTTTTCGGTCCAGGACACCGGCCATGGCATTGCTCCGGAGGACCTGCCCAAGGTGTTCAACGCTTTCTGGCAGGCCAGTGCGTCGCAGACCAAACGCGCCGCCGGCGCCGGCCTGGGCCTCAACATCGCGCAGGAAATGGCACATGCGATGGGCGGCTCGATCCAGGCCACCAGCGAGCTGGGCAAGGGATCGCTGTTCGAGCTGGTGCTGCCGCTGGGCACGGTGCCGGCGCCGGCGGCGGCCCTCGGCGATGGCGGCGCCGCCATCGTGGACCGGCTCACCGAGGCGGGCGGGCGCGTGCTGCTGGCCGAAGACAACGAGGTGAACGCACTGGTGGTCGAGGCCATGCTGAGCCGCAACGGCTGCCAGGTGCTGCGCGCGGCCGACGGCGCCGAAGCCGTGCGGCTCGCCACCGACGAACGCGGCCGTCCGAGCATCGTGCTCATGGACTGCCAGATGCCCGAGGTGGACGGACTCGAGGCGACACGCCGCATCCGCGCCGCCGAAGTCGAACACGGCTGGCCGCGCGTGCCGGTGATCGCGCTGACCGCCAACACCGCCACCGACGACCGGGTGCAATGCCGCCGCGCCGGCATGGACTACTTCCTCGGCAAGCCTTTCACCGAGCAGGAACTCATGGTGGCGCTGGCGGTCTGCCTGCACCACCCTGCCGAGCCGCCGCAGCCCGCCGGGCCCAGGCTGCTGGTCTGAAACTCAGGCAGCCAGGGCTTCGACCGGCAGAGGCCGCGCTGCTTCCGGGGGTGCCGCGAAGATCTGGATGTCGGGGTGATAGCAGCCCACCATGAACTGGTAGAAGGGATGCACCGCCGCCAGCCAGTTGCGTTCGGCCGACACCACGTCGAACACCAGCACCCGGTGAGGCAGTCCGCCGGCGTGCGCGAGCGGCACTTCGACGGCCTCGTCGTTGAGGTCGGTGAAGCCGAGACGGCGGTACTGGCGGACCAGCGCATCGCTGCGCGCGCCGATGACCATCCAGCGCACCTGGTGCGCCAGGCAGTGCAGGTAGGCCGCCTTCATGAGACCCAGCTTGACGGCCGGGTCGGTGTTCCCCGCCAGGACGGCCAGACGCGTCACTTCGGCCATCAGCCCGCCGGCGATCGAGGCCGGCACGCAGGCGCTGCGCTCGATCTGCGTCGGCTGGGTGGCATTGGTGGCCAGGCGCACGGTGCCCAGGGCTTCGCCGGCCTTGCTGGTGGCCACGAAGACGACGGCCTGCGGATCCCGGTCGAGCTGATCCGGCTCGTCCCATACGCTGGCGATGCCGGGCAGATGCCGGCCATATGACAAGGCGCGCACCCGGCAGGCGGCGCGCAGTTGCGTTTCGGTACGGGCCGGAAACACGGTGAAGCTCAAGGACTGACGCGACATGAAGACCTCTCTCGATGATTGATAGCAGTGGCCTCCACCTCGAAGGTCCACCTCCCAACTCACCCGGTCGGTCTCTTCTTTTCACCTCACACGCTCGTGACCTGACAAAACTCGGCCGGGCGCTCCCGGTAAATGGGTATGCAATTTCTGCACTCGCAGCCCGTACGCGATACCACTGGTGACATTCGCGCCGCTGCGTTCACCCTTGCGCACACCTGCGCCGGCGCTGGCATGATCGCGAGCTCTTTTTTCGAACGCTGCCGCGCCTGCGCTGCCGCCCGCTGCCCCGCATGAGTTCCTTCCCCGTCCCGCGCGCGCCCGGCACACCTCACGTGCTGGCCTATGCCAGCCTCGCCGCCAGCATGGCGCTGGTGGGCAGCTATGTCGGCCTGTCGAAGCTGCTGGTGGTGGTGTTTCCGGTGTTCCTGCTGGCCTGGCTGCGCTTCGGCATCGCGGCCTTCGCCATGGCCGGCTGGTTGCGGCGCGAACCGGCCGAAGCGCCGCTGTCGCGTCACGACCGCGTGCTGCTCTTCTGGGAGAGCTTTCTCGGCAACTTCATGTTCTCGATCTGCATGCTGTTCGGTGTGGCCCGCACCTCGGCCGTGGCCGCGGGGGTGATCATGGCGGCCATTCCGGCGGCGGTGGCCATCATGTCGCGGGTGTTCCTCGGCGAGCGCCTGACGCGCCGGGTGGTGGCCGGCATCGCCTGCGCAGTGGGCGGCATCGCTCTGCTGTCGCTGGTCAAGGCGGCGCCGCAGCCGTCGGCTGCAGCGGAGACCGCCGGTGCCTGGGTGGGCAACCTGCTGCTCTTCGGTGCAGTGCTGTGCGAGGCGAGCTATGTGGTGATCGGCAAGCGGCTCACCGGCAACGTGTCGGCCAAGCGCATCAGCGCGCTGGTGAACCTGTGGGGACTGGTGCTGGTCACGCCGCTAGGGCTGTGGGCGGCGTGGAGCTTCGACTTCGGCGCCGTGGCGCCCGCGCACTGGGGGCTGCTGCTGTTCTATTCACTGGCCGCCAGCATGGTGACGGTGTGGCTGTGGATGACCGGCTTGAAGCACGTGCCGGCCGCGTCGGCCGGGGTGTTCACCGTGATGCTGCCGGTGAGCGCGGCAGCGGTTGGCGTGGCCTTCCTGGGCGAGCGCTTCAGCGCCGGCCACACGGTCGCCTTTGCCTTGGCGCTGGTGGGCGTGGTGCTGGCCACCTGGCCGGTCAGGGAAACGCCGGTGCGTCAGGCTGACGCATGAAAAAAGAGGTCGCGAGCAGTTGCCGGCCGACCAGGCCCCTCCGCTGAAAGCCTGCGAGGTCCTGGTGTTGAGACATGACCGCTGCGTCGAGTTTTCTGCTGGACGAACAGAGCCGGCACGGATGCCGGTCGGGCAGACAGACCACTCGCGACCCTTCAAAGGGCGGCCGGCACCACTGGAACGGCCGCCCACTCTCTGCTGAACGGCTCAATACGTCCAGAAGATGCGCTGCAGCTCCTTCGTGTCGTTGGTCCTGGTCAGGGCCAACGCAGCCAGGATCTTGGCCTTCTGGGGGTTGAGGTCGTGGGCCACCACCCAGTCGTACTTGTCGTCGGGCTGCTCGGAGTTGCGGATCACGAAGCCCTCGCCCACCCGCGACGAGCGGATGATGTGCACCCCTTGCGCCCGCAGCGCCTTGAGCGTGTCGACCGCGTAATTGGCCACCGAGCCGTTGCCGGTGCCGGCATGGATGATCGCCTTGGCCCCCGCCTTGGCGGCCGCTTCGTAGAGCGACGGGGCCATGTTGCCGGCGCCGTAGACGATCTGCACCTCGGGCAGCTTGTCGATCTGGTCGATGTCGAACTCGCTGGCCGTGGTGTGGCGCTTGGCCAGGGTGCGGAACCAGTAGGTCCTGCCTTCCACCACCATGCCCAGCGGGCCCCACTGGCTGGAGAAGGCATTGGTCTTCACGTTCACCCGCTTGGCCACGTCGCGGCCGGAATCGATGGTGTCGTTCATGGCCACCAGCACGCCCTTGCCCTTGGCGTCGGCGCTGCCGGCCACCACCACCGCGTTGTAGAGATTGAGCATGCCGTCGGCCGACATCGCCGTGCCCGGGCGCATGGAGCCCACCAGCACCACCGGCTTGTCGCTGCGGATCACCAGGTTCAGGAAGAAGGCCGTCTCCTCGAGCGTGTCGGTGCCGTGGGTGATGACGATGCCGTCGACTCCTGGCTCCTTGCTGAGCTGCGACACGCGCTTGCCCAGTTGCACGAGCTTCTCGTTGGTGAAGCTCTCCGAGGCGATCTGGAACACCTGTTCGCCGCGCACGTTCGCCACGTCGGCCAGCTCGGGCACGCCGGCGATCAGCTTCTCGACCGGCACCTTGGCCGCCTGATAGGTGGCACTGTTGGCCGCCGTGGCCCCGGCACCGGCGATGGTGCCGCCGGTGGCCAGGATCACCACGTTCGGCTTGGCCTTGGCCGGGGTGCCCTGCGCAAAGCTGGCGGAAGCCACGGCCATCGAAGCAGCCAGGCCCAGGGCCAGGCGCAGCAACGGCGCCGCCGCCAGGCGGGCGAATCCAAAACTCATGTTGTCTCCTCGGTTGTCAGTCCTGCCTTGTGACAGGCGCACGACAATCTAGTGGTCGGTGCCCGATGCGAACAATGCAGCTTTGCAGCAGCACCATGACTTCAACTCATAGGCTCCACAACACACATCAAGCCATGCGTTTGCGACATATCGAGGTGTTCCAGGCTGTCATGGAGACCGGCAGCATGAGCGGTGCGGCACGGCTCATCAACCTCACACAGTCGGCGGTGAGCCGTGTCATCGCCAATGCCGAGTCGCAGCTGGGCTATCCGCTGTTCAAGCGCACCGGCGGCAAGCTGGTGCCCACGGCCGAAGGCCTGGCCCTCTTCGAAGAAAGCGCCGGTCTCTTCGAGCGGCTCGAAGCCTTGCGGCGCACCGCGCGCAACCTGAAGACCGGCGCCTCGGGGTCGCTGCGCATCGGCGCCATCCCGGCCATCAGCCACAAGCTGCTGCCCGACGTGCTGGCCAGCTATTGCCGGGCCTACCCCGAAGTGCGCTGCGAGGTGCGCACCATCCACAAGCGCCAGATGACCGACGCCCTGCTGGCCCGCGACATCGACGTGGGGCTGGACTTCTATGCGATCCAGCATCCCGGCATCGAGTCGGTGCTGTACGGCGAGGGGCCGCTCTACGTGATGGGCCCGGCCCACCTCACCGAGCTGCTGGCGCGCAGCAAGGCGCCGCTGATCGAGGTGCTCAAGCAGATCCCCTACGTGTCCCTGGTGGGCGACGACCCGATCGCGATCAATGCCGACCAGCTCCTGGCGCAGGCGCACTTCCCCGAGGCGGCCGTGCGGGTGCAGACCTCGCAGCTGGCCGAAGAACTGGTGGCGCGCGGGCTGGGCTGGGCGCTCATCGACTTCCTGACGGCGCGCCAGGCCGACCGCAGCCGCCTGTCGGTCTTGCCGCTGCAGCCCGCCGTGGCCTGCCCGCTCAATGTGTTCCTGCTGCGCAACCAGCCCACCGGGCTGGCCGCCCGCTCGTTCTTCGAGACCCTGGCGGCCACCTTGAAGACACGCGAGCCGTGGTAGCGCAGCTTCGTCCCTGAGAGGTGTGATTCAGGCGCGCAGGGCCACAGGGCCTTGCGCCAGAGCAGCCACCGCCGCCGGTGCTTCGGCCTTGTAGCGATGGTCGCTCCAGACCTGGCGCCAGTGACGCGCCCCCGGCACGCCGTTCCACAACCCGATGGCATGGCGCATCGCCTGGTGCCACCCCGCTCCCGAGGCATGCAGGCGGTCGAGGTAGTGCAGCCATTGCGCCTCGACCTCCTGCCGCGAGCCGGCCGGACCGGGCACTCCGAAAAACCGCTCGTCCCACGCCGCCATGGCCCAGGGTTCGTGGTACGCATGGCGCCCGACCATCACGCCGTCCACATGCTGCAGCTGCTGCTCGATCTCTTCGTCGGTCTTGACCCCGCCGTTGAGCACGATGGTCAGGTGCGGGAAGTCGCGCTTCAGGCGATGCACGAACTCGTAGCGCAGCGGCGGGATCTCGCGGTTTTCCTTCGGGCTCAGGCCCTTGAGCCAGGCATTGCGGGCATGCACGATGAACACGTCGCAGCCCGCACCCGCCACGGTGCCGACGAAGTCGCGCACGAAGTCGTAGCTTTCCTGCTTGTCGATGCCGATGCGGTGCTTCACCGTCACCGGCAGGTCCGCTCCCACCGCATCGCGCATGGCCTTCACGCAGTCGGCCACGAGCGGCGCTTCGTTCATGAGGCAGGCCCCGAAGGCGCCGCGCTGCACGCGTTCGCTCGGACAGCCGCAGTTGAGGTTGATCTCGTCATAGCCCCAGCGCTCGGCCAGCCTTGCGCAGGCTGCCAGGTCGGCCGGCTCGCTGCCGCCCAGCTGCAGCGCGACCGGATGCTCTTCCTCATGAAAGTCGAGGTGCCGGGGCTGGTCGCCATGCAGCAGCGCGCCGGTGGTCACCATCTCGGTGTACAGGCGGGTATGGCGCGTGAGCAGGCGATGGAAGAAGCGGCAATGGCGATCGGTCCAGTCCATCATCGGCGCGACCGAGAGGCGCCAGGGGTTGTGCGGGGCAGCGGCGGAGGCAGTCATGTCAGTGGCAAACGCGCGAAGTCAGCGCTCGGTCGACCGCAGCGGGGCGTGTCCGGTGGTGCGGAAGAACCAGCGTCGCGCCCCGTGCGCGTCGAAGCGGCGCCAATGTTGCGGGTCCTGCGCCAGGCGGTCGGCGACGGCGTACAGCGCCAGCGGATTCAGCCCCATGCCGATGTGGCTGGCATGCACCTCGATGTTTTCGGTGTGGGCCTCGTCGTCGTTGACGCTGCAGCGCCAGGCCACGATGCCGTCGGTGCGCGAATAGATGGACGTGGTGGGCACCGGCGGCGACCGGCGCACGCGCTCGAGCTGTACCGGGTCGTGCGCCGACTGGCCGCTCAGCAGCTCGAACACGCGCCACGCATGCGTGGCCCGCGGGTGGCCGGTGAACGGCGACGCCAGCGTGATGACGCAACGCACGAGGTCGGGCACTTCCTTGGCAGTTTCGCGCGCATACACCCCGCCCAGGCTCCAGCCGATCAGGCTCACCTTGCGGCCCTGGTGGCGCTCGGCGAGCGCGCGCACCTGATCCACGCACGACTCCAGCACGCCCGCCCGCGGCCCCAGGTTGAAGCCCTGCTTCCATGGGTAGGGCGTGTAGCCGCGGTCGCGCAGGAAGTTGCGCATCGGCAGCGTGGTGATGTCGGAGGCACCCAGGCCGGGAAACACCAGTACCGGGTGGCCGTCGCCGGCCGGCAGGCGCCGCAGCCAGGGCGAAGCGGCCAGCAGCGCCGCATATTCCCAGGGAGCGCGGCCGGCCTCCAGAAGCAGGAGCAGCGGGTGCGGCGCCTCATGCGCGGTCTCGCGAGCGGCGTTGGCGTCGGCGGCGGTTGGCGGTGCGGGCGTAGACCGCTTGGAACGTGGAGGCATGGACTTCATGGTTGGGGCGTGCGGCTGCACGGCGAGACGGCCCGCAGCCCGGCTGGCGGGGCATGTTATCGGCGGCCGGGCATTGGGCTCTGGAGCGCCCGCCCTAGCCTCCCATGCACCGCTCAGACGTCGAGGGTATAGACCAGCGCGGCGGCCCGTTCCGCTTCGCTGTGGCCCTGCAAGGCCAGGCCCCACTCTCGCGCGTCGGCACCCTTCGCCGGACCGAGACCCGCCGTCATCACGACCACCTCTTCGGACGTGGCATCGAAGTCCATCACGTGCTTGCGGTCGGCATCGAACAGCCGGGCCACCATGGAGCCGCCCTGTTCGATGAGCAGCAGGAATCTCGCGGGCTTTTGCATGGACGACACCATCCTTCGGGGTGGGGGCCAGCGTAGCACGCGCTGCCGGCGCCGTGTACCGGGCCGGTCAGGCCAGGTCGCGCAGCGGGTGCGCAAACGCCGGCCAGGGGCTGGCAAAGAATGCCGCCACCTGATCGGCGGTGACGTCTTCGATGCGCGCCGGGTTCCAGCGCGGGCTGTGGTCCTTGTCGATGGCCAGCGCGCGAATGCCTTCGACCGTCTCGCTGGCCGCGCCCAGCCGCAGCGCAAAGCAGTGCCGCACCAGATCGCGCTCCATGCGCAGGTCCTCGGCCAGCGTCATGTGGCGGGCGCGCCTCAGCTGCTCCAGCGTCACCCCGAGCATGAGCGGCGAGCGCTGGCGCAGCGCTGCCAGCGTCTGCGCTGCCCAGGGGCTGGCGTCGGACGCCAGCGACTCGGCCATGGCCGCCACGGAGGGTGCAGCGAAGTGGCGGTCGATCGCATCGCGATGTTCGGCCAGCTGCGGCGCCCCGGCATCGACGAACCGGGCGCGCACTGCGGCCAGCCACTGCGGCACCGACTCGTGCGGCTGGTCGGCCAGCGCCTCCACCAGGCCCGGCAGGCTGCTGCTGGGCACCACGCCGTCGGCCAGCTTCAGCGCCACGGCATCGGCCGCGCCGAGCACGTGGCCGGTGAGCGCAAGGTACTCGCCCACGTATCCGGGGCAGCGCGACAGGAAGAAGCCGCCGCCGACGTCCGGGAACAGGCCGATGTTGGTCTCGGGCATGGCCAGCTTGCTGAGCTCGGTGACCACACGCAGCGATGCGCCCTGGCTGATGCCCATGCCGCCGCCCATCACCACGCCGTCCATCAGCGCGATGTAGGGCTTGGGGTAGTGGTGGATCAGGTGGTTGAGGCGGTATTCCTCGGTGAAGAAGTCCTCGACACGCGGGTCGCCGGCCAGCGCGGCCCGGTGAAAGAAGCGGATGTCGCCGCCCGCGCAGAAGGCCGGCGGCTTGCCTTCACGCGGCGCCCCGCGCACCAGCACGGCCTGCACGGCGGCGTCGTCGGCCCAGTGCAGCAGCACGGCGGTGAGATCGCGGATCATCTCCAGCGACAGTGCATTGAGCGCGTTCGTGCGGTTCAGCGTCAGCAGCCCGAGGGCGCCGCGCACTTCGGCCAGCACGTGGCCTCCCGAGTACAGCGAAGGCAGAGGTTTCGACATGGCGTTGGCGGGTCTTGCGGATCGTTCGAGGGGTGCGGTTCAGCCCTGCAGGCCGAGCGACCGGTTGCGGCGCAGGCCGACCAGTTCGTTGGCTACCAGGGCCCCCAGCACCAGCGCGCCGCCGCTGAGGGCGGTGGGGCCCGGCTGCTCGCCGGCGCCCAGCCAGGCCCAGGCGACGCCGAACACGACTTCCAGCAAGGCGAGCAAGGCAATCTCGGGGCCCGGCAGCACGCGGGTGAGCGTGACCACCAGCAGGCAGGGAATGGCCAGCTGCACGACGCCCAGCATCGCGAGCAGGCTCACGTCATGCAGCGAGGCCTGCAGCGGCCACGACAGCGGCAATGTGACCAGCGCCGAGAGCACGGCGCCGATCAGCACGGCGGGCAGCATGTCCTGCGGCGCCTCGCCGCTGGCCTGGGCCGAGTGGCTGATGTGCTGCAGCACCGTCCAGTTCACCGCGCCGGCGAGCGGCACGCACAGCGCCACCAGCGTGCCGGCGACCGCCCCCGGCTGCGAGCCGCTCGCTTCGGCGCCGAACATCCAGGCGATGCCGGCACCGGCCACCGCAATGGCGAGCCAGGTGCGCGCCGGCAGGCGGTGCCCCAGGAACAGCCGGGCGAACAAGGCGGTCACCAGCGGCGCGATCGACATGGTGATCAGCACGTTGGCCACCGTGGTGAGCATGATGGCCACCATGAAGGCGGTGTACATGACCGACCAGCACAGGCCGGAGACCCACACCGTCCACGGCGAGCGCAGCAGCCCGCGCCAGAGCCCTGCTCCACGCATCCAGCCCAGGCCGATGGCCAGCGCCAGCGCATTGAAGGCGCTGCGCCAGAAGGTGACCTCGAAGCTGCGCGCCGAGTCGAGGTGGCGTGTGACCACCCCCGCGATGCTCCACATCAGCGTCACCAGCACCATCAGGAAAACAGCACGTCGATGTGTCACCACGAGGCTCGCAAAAGTTGAGAGGGCCGCAAAGCGGCCCGGGCGTCCTTCAAGCTGGAGCCCCCGCCCGGCGGGGCTGGGGGTGCGGTCAGTACCCGCGAAAGCGGTTCCTGCGATCACCAATCAAGCCGCTTCGCGCTGCGCACGCTTGCGCTCATGCTCCTTCAGGAACCGCTTGCGCAGCCGGATGGACTTCGGCGTGATCTCGACCAGTTCGTCGTCCTCGATGAACTCGACGCCGTATTCGAGCGTCAGCTCGATCGGCGGGGTGATCTTGATCGCGTCTTCCTTGCCTGACACGCGGAAGTTGGTGAGCTGCTTGGTGCGCGTGGCATTGACCACCAGGTCGTTGTCGCGGCTGTGCACGCCGACGATCATGCCTTCGTACACCTGGTCGTTGGGCTTGACGAACATGCGGCCGCGGTCGTCCAGCTTGCCCAGCGCGTAGGTGAAGATCTCGCCGTCGTCCATGGAGATCAGCACGCCGTTCTTGCGGCCGCCGATTTCGCCCTTGTGCGGCTCGTACCCGTCGAAGATGTTGCTGATGAGGCCGGAGCCGCGGGTCAGGTTCAGGAACTCGTTCGAGAAGCCGATCAGCCCGCGCGCCGGGATGCGGTACTCCAGGCGCACGCGGCCGCGGCCATCGGGTTCCATGTTGACGAGTTCGCCCTTGCGCTCGCCCAGCGCCTGCATCACGCCGCCCTGGTGCTGCTCTTCCACGTCGGCCGTCACCAGCTCGATCGGCTCGTGCTTCTCGCCGTTCACCTCGTGGAACACCACGCGCGGCTTCGAGACGGCCAGCTCATAGCCTTCGCGGCGCATGTTCTCCAGCAGGATGGTGAGGTGCAGTTCACCGCGGCCGGACACCTCGAAGATGCCGTCCTCGTCGGTCTCCTTGACGCGCAGGGCGACGTTACTCTGCAGTTCCTTCTGCAGGCGGTCCCAGATCTGGCGGCTGGTGACGAACTTGCCCTCGCGGCCGGCCAGCGGCGACGTGTTGACACAGAAGTTCATCGTCAGCGTCGGCTCGTCCACCTGCAGCATCGGCAGCGGCTGCGGGTTGGCCGGGTCGGTGACCGTGACGCCGATGCCGATCTCCTCGATGCCGTTGATCAGCACGATGTCGCCGGGGCCGGCTTGGGGGGTCTGCATGCGGTCCAGGCCCTGGAAGGTGAGGACCTGGTTGATGCGGCCGTTGTAGCTCTTGCCCTCGGTACCTTCCATCACCACCACGTTCATGCCCGGCTTGATGGTGCCTGCATTGATGCGGCCCACGCCGATGCGGCCCACGAAGGAGGAATAGTCGAGCGCCGAGATCTGCAGCTGCAGCGGCGCATCGGGGTCGCCCTGGTGCGCCGGCACATGCTTCAGGATGGTGTTGAACAGGGCCGACATGTCGGGGCCCCACTGCTCGCCCGGCGCGCCTTCCTCGAGCGACGACCAGCCGTTGATGCCCGAGGCGTACACCACCGGGAAGTCGAGCTGCTCGTCGGTCGCGCCCAGCTTGTCGAACAGGTCGAACGCGGCGTTGACCACGCCCTGCGGGTTGGCGCCCGGCTTGTCGACCTTGTTGACCACCACGATGGGCTTCAGGCCCAGCGCCAGCGCCTTCTTGGTGACGAAGCGGGTCTGCGGCATCGGGCCTTCCTGCGCGTCGATGAGCAGCACCACGCCGTCGACCATGGACAGCGCCCGCTCGACCTCGCCGCCGAAGTCGGCGTGCCCCGGGGTGTCGACGATGTTGATGTGGGTGCCCTGCCAGCTGACGGCGCAGTTCTTCGCCAGGATGGTGATGCCGCGCTCGCGTTCGATGGCGTTGCTGTCCATCACGGTGTCGACCACCTTCTCGTGTTCGGCGAAGGTGCCGGACTGGCGCAGCAGCTGGTCCACCATGGTGGTCTTGCCATGGTCCACGTGGGCGATGATGGCGATGTTGCGGATCTGGCGGTTACTCATGCGACTCTCGTTTCGGTTGAATTCAGCAGCAAGCCCTGCACTTCGACGGGGCTCAGCAGGCGGCCGGGGATCAGTTCCCCAGCCTTGATGTGTGCGCTGCCCAGGAAGGCAGCATGTTCCGGACCATAGACGCGCACCTCGTCGGTGTCGGCCAGGCTCACCCGGCGGCGCAGCCCCGACAGGAAGCGCCCCGCCTCGGCGGCCGGCAGGCGCACCTGCGGCCAGTCGGCGAGCAGGCAGTCGGGCGGCAGCAGCAGCGCCTCGCGCTCGGTTTCGCTCATGGCGGCCAGGGCCTCCATCGTGACGGCGGCCTCCACCCGCAGCGGCCCGCTGGCCATGCGGCGCAGGCCGATGAGGTAGGCGCCGCAGCCAAGCATGCGGCCCAGGTCTTCGGCCAGCGTGCGCACGTAGGTGCCCTTGCTGCACAGCACGTCGATCACCAGCACGTCATCTTCGCGGCTCACGATGTCGAGGCGATGAATCGTCACGCGGCGCGGCGTGCGTTCCACCTCGACGCCGGCACGGGCGTACTCATACAGCGCCTTGCCTTCGTGCTTGAGCGCCGAATGCATGGGCGGCAGCTGGTCGATCTCGCCGGTGAGCGACGCGCGGGCGCGCTGCAGCGCCGCCTCGTCCACCTCGACCGGGCGGCGCTCCAGCACCTCGCCCTCGCCGTCGCCGGTGGTCGTGGTGATGCCCAGCTTCAAGGTGGCGCGGTAGCCCTTGTCGGCATCGAGGCTCACCTGCGAGAACTTGGTAGCCGCGCCGAAGCACAGCGGCAGCAGCCCGGTGGCCAGCGGGTCGAGCGTGCCGGTGTGACCGCCCTTTTCGGCCCGCAGCAGCCCCTTGGCCTTCTGCAGCGCGTCGTTGCTGGTCCAGCCGAGCGGCTTGTCCAGCAACAGCACGCCGTGCAGGGCACGGCGCGGCAGACGGGGCTTCTGCAGGGGCTTCACGGGCGGTCAGTCCTTGGCGCGGTCGGCGTTGGCCCGGTGGATGAGCGCGCTCATCTCGGCCGCCCGCTCGGTGGTGCGGTCGAAGCTGAAGTGCAGCGTCGGCACGGTGTGGATCTGCAGGCGCTTGAACAGGCCGTTGCGCAGGTAGCCGGCGGCCTCGTTCAGCGCCTCCTCGCACTCCTGCGGGTCGCCCACCAGCAGCGAGAAGAACACCTTGGCATGCGCGTAGTCGGGCGTCACCTCCACGGCATTGAGGGTCACCATGCCGATGCGAGGATCCTTCAGCTCGCGGATCAGGTCGGCCAGATCGCGCTGGATCTGGTCGGCCACCCGGAAGCTGCGGTTGGGAATGGAACGTTGTTTGTGTCGCATCGAATGCTCCTGCCGTTAACGACAAACCCCGCCGTCTTGCGAGGGCGGGGTTTGCTTCAGGCCGAAACCACCGCCTACAAGGAGCGCGCGATTTCCTTGATCTCGAAGAACTCCAATTGATCACCCTCCTGGATGTCGTTGTAGTTCCTGATGTTCAAGCCGCACTCGAAGCCTTCCTTCACCTCGCGGACGTCGTCCTTGAAGCGCTTGAGCGAATCGAGCTCGCCGGTGTAGATGACCACGTTCTCGCGCAGCAGGCGCAGGCGCGCGTTGCGGCGGATGACGCCCGAGGTGACCATGCAACCGCCGATCGCGCCGACCTTGGAAGCCTTGAACACCTGACGGATCTCGGCGGTGCCGATGACCTCTTCCTTCTGCTCGGGCGCCAGCATGCCGGACATGGCGCTCTTGATCTCGTCGACCGCGTCGTAAATGATGTTGTAGTAGCGGATATCGACGTTGTTGTTCTCGGCCAGCTTGCGCGCACCCGCATCGGCACGCGTGTTGAAGCCGATGAGCACCGCCTTGGAGGCCAGCGCCAGGTTGACGTCGCTTTCGCTGATGCCGCCTACTGCGGCGTGCACGATCTGCACCTTCACCTCGTCGGTGCTGAGCTTGAGCAGCGAAGCGGCCAGCGCCTCCTGCGAACCCTGCACATCGGCCTTGATGATGAGCGGCAGGTTCTGCACCGCGCCGGCCCCCATTTGCTCGAACATGTTCTCGAGCTTGGCAGCCTGCTGCTTGGCCAGCTTCACGTCGCGGTACTTGCCCGAGCGGAAGGTCGCGATTTCGCGCGCACGCCGCTCGTCGGCCAGCACCATGAACTCGTCACCGGCCTGCGGCACTTCGGTCAGGCCCTGGATCTCGACCGGAATCGACGGGCCCGCCTCCTGCGCCGGCTTGCCGGTTTCGTCGAGCATGGCGCGCACGCGGCCGTAGCTCGAACCGGCCAGTACCACGTCGCCGCGCTTGAGCGTGCCGGACTGCACCAGCACAGTGGCCACGGGGCCGCGGCCCTTGTCGAGCTGCGCTTCGATGACCAGGCCCTTGGCCGGTGCATCCTTCGGTGCGGTGAGCTCCAGCACTTCGGCCTGCAGCAGCACCTGCTCCAGCAACTCGTCCACGCCCTGTCCGGTCTTGGCCGACACGGGCACGAAAGGCGAGTCACCGCCGAAGTCCTCGGGCACCACCTCTTCGGCCACCAGTTCGCTCTTCACGCGCTCGGGGTTGGCTTCGGGCTTGTCGATCTTGTTCATGGCCACGACGATGGGCACGCCCGCCGCCTTGGCATGGTGAATCGCTTCCTTGGTCTGCGGCATCACGCCGTCGTCGGCGGCCACCACCAGGATGACGATGTCCGTCGCCTTGGCGCCACGGGCACGCATGGCGGTGAAGGCCTCGTGACCCGGCGTATCCAGGAAGGTGATGGTGCCGCGCGGCGTGTCGACGTGATAGGCGCCGATGTGCTGCGTGATGCCGCCCGCTTCGCCCGCGGCGACCCGGCTGCGGCGGATGTAGTCCAGCAGCGAGGTCTTGCCGTGGTCTACGTGGCCCATGACGGTGACCACCGGAGCACGCGGCAGCACTTCCACCTGCTGCTCGCCGGCCTCGTCTTCCTCGAGGAAGGCTTCCGGGTCGTCGAGCTTGGCGGCAAACGCCTTGTGGCCCATTTCCTCGACCAGGATCATCGCGGTCTCCTGGTCGAGCTGCTGGTTGATGGTGACCATCTGGCCCAGCTTCATCAGCTGCTTGATGACTTCGGAGGCCTTGACCGACATCTTGTGGGCCAGGTCGGCCACGGAGATGGTCTCGGGCACGTGCACTTCGTACACCTGCGCCTCGATCGGCGGCGTGAAGCTCGAAGTGGAATCACCGCCGCGGTCGCCGCGGCGACCGCCGCGAGGCGCCTTCCAGCCGCCGCGCGCGCCGCCACCGGCGGTGTCGTTGCGGGTCTTGAGCTGGCCGCGCTTCTTGGCGTCGTCGGCCCAGCTGGACGACAGCTTCTCGGACTTGACCGACTTCTTGTCGCCAGGCTTGGCGCCGGCGGGCGCCGCAGCCGTGCCCGGGGCAGCGGCGGTCGCGCCGGCCTTCGGCTTGTGGATCGTGCCCTTGATGCCTTCCTTCCCGGCTTCCGCAGGCTTCGGCTCTTCGGGCTTCTTGGCGGTGAGCACCCTCTTGGGCGCCGCCATCATGGCGCGAATGGCCGCCGCCTCGGCTTCGGCAGCCTTGCGGCGCTTCTCGAGGTCGGCCAGACGCTGCTTCTCTTCGGCTTCGATGTCGGCCGCCTTCACCACGCGCACGGCGGGCTTGGCCGGCGGCTCCGCGGGAGCCGGGGTGGCAGGAGCCGTTGCGGGTGCGGGTGCGGGTGCAGAGGCAGGCTCCGGAGTGGCGGTCGTTGCGGTTTCTGCGATCTTGGCTTCGGCCTTGGCCTTGGCAGCGGCCTCTGCCTCGGCTGCAGCGCGCTCGGCCGCCTCGCGTGCACGGGCCTCGGCAGCCTCGCGTTCGCGCTTCTCCTGCTCTTCGCGCTGGCGGCGCTTTTCGGCCAGTTCTTCTTCCTGGCGGCGCAGCAGCTCGGCCTGGCGATTGGCCTCTTCCTCGCGGCGCGCGAGTTCGGCTTCGTCGACCACGGGGGCCTTGGCGGCAACCACCGGCTCTTCAGCCGGGGCGTCATCGCGCTTGACGAAGACGCGCTTCTTGCGCACTTCCACCTGGATCGTGCGCGCCTTGCCGGAAGCGTCGGCCTGCTTGATCTCGGTGGTGGACTTCTTCGTCAGGGTGATCTTCTTGCGCTCGGCACCGGCCGTTCCGTGCGACGAGCGCAGGAAGTCGAGCAGACGTTCCTTGTCAGCTTCGGTGAGCGCGTCTTCCGCGGACGCCTTCTTGACGCCCGCAGACTGGAGCTGCTCGAGCAGTGTCGTCGCCGGGCGGTTCAGCTCGGCGGCGAACTGTGCGACGGTGGTCACGGCCATTGTGTGTAGTCCTTGCGTGTGCGTTCTGTGTCGGCGTCGTCGTATGCGTCAGTCAGGCTCAGGCAGTGAACCAGTGTTCACGGGCCTTCATGATCAGAGCCTTGGCCTGAGCGTCGTCAACGCCGGCAATCTCGGTCAGTTCGTCGACGGCCAGGTCGGCCAGGTCGTCGCGGGTGTGGATGCCGGCGCCCGACAGCTTGGCGATCAGCTCGCCGTTGAGCCCTTCGAGGTCGCGCAGGTCCTGCGACACCTCGTCCACCCGCTCTTCCTTGGCGATCTCCATCGTCAGCAGCGCGTCCTTGGCACGGGTGCGCAGCTCGTTGACGGTGTCCTCGTCGAAGGACTCGATCTCCAGCATCTCCTGAAGCGGCACGTAGGCCACTTCCTCGAGGCTGGTGAAGCCTTCCTCGATGAGGATGTCGGCGACTTCCTCGTCCACGTCGAGCTTCTCGACGAACAGCTTGCGGATCGAGTCGGATTCGGTGGCCTGCTTCGCCTGCGATTCCTCGGCCGTCATGATGTTGATGCGCCAGCCGGTCAGCTCGGAGGCGAGGCGCACGTTCTGGCCGCCGCGACCGATCGCGATGGCAAGGTTCTCTTCGTCCACCACCACGTCCATCGCGTGCTTCTCCTCGTCGACCACGATGGACTGCACGTTGGCCGGCGCAAGCGCGCCGATCACGAACTGGGCCGGGTCTTCGGACCACAGCACGATGTCCACGCGCTCGCCGGCGAGCTCGTTGGTCACGGCGTTGACGCGCGAGCCGCGCACGCCGACGCAGGTGCCGATCGGGTCGACACGCTTGTCGTGCGACAGCACGGCGATCTTGGCGCGCGAACCGGCGTCACGGGCACAACTCTTGATCTCGAGCAGGCCTTGCTCGATTTCAGGCACTTCCTGGCGGAACAGCTCGATCATGAAAGCCGGCGAGCTGCGCGACAGCATGATCTGCGGGCCGCGCGCGGTGGGGTCCACCTCGGCGATGTAGGCACGAACCCGGTCGCCGGAGCGCAGGTTCTCCTTGGAGATCATCTCGCTACGCTTCAGGCGCCCTTCCACCCGGCCGCTCTCGACGATGATGTCGCCCTTGTCCAGCCGCTTGACAGTGCCGACGAAGATCTTGTCGCCGCGCGACAGGAAGTCGTTGAGCAGCTGCTCGCGCTCGGCGTCGCGGATCTTCTGCAGGATCACCTGCTTGGCCGCCTGTGCGCCGATGCGGCCGATCGGCACCGACTCGATCGGCTCCTCGATGTAGTCGTCGACCTCGATGTCGGCGATCTGCTCCTGGGCTTCGAACAGCAGGATCTCGGCGTCCGGAATCTGAAGACCGGCTTCGTTGGGCACCACGTGCCAGCGGCGAAAGGTCTCGTAGACGCCGCTCTCGCGATCGACCGCCACGCGGATATCGACTTCGCCGCCGTGAAGCTTCTTGGTGGCGGAAGCCAGCGCGGCTTCGACGGCGCCAAAGACGACGTCGCGATCCACGCTCTTCTCGCGCGAGATCGCATCCACCAGCATCAACAGTTCGCGGTTCATTCTTCGTGACCTCCGGATAACCTCGTCTCACCCGCCTCGGCGGCTTCTGGCCGCTGCTTGCGGGCACGCCCCTTGAAGTCCACCACCGGCACCAGTCGTGCCTCGCGGACCTCGTCGAGCGAAAAACCCAAAACCTTTTCTTCCTTGCCGTCCAGGAATACCAGCTGCCAGCCGCCCTCGGGCGCGGCGCCGAGCACTCCGCGGTATTTCTTGCGACCCTGGAACGCCAGTTTCAGGGTGATGTCGACCTCGGCGCCGGCGAAGCGCTCGTAATCGGCCGGCCGCTTGAGCGGGCGGTCGAGGCCGGGGGACGACACCTCCAGGCGGCTGTAGTCGACGGATTCGACTTCCAGGGCGTATTGCAGCTGGCGCGTCACCTTCTCGCAGTCGTCCACCGTGACCGACTCGCTGTCGCCGGTTTCGTAGACCTGCCCCGGCACGCGGTCGATGAAGACACGCAGCAGCCCCTGCGAGCTCCGCTCGCAATCGACCAGGTCATAACCCAGCCCGGTGACTGTGCGCTCGACGGCGGCGTGCCAATTCATCAAAGGTGACCGAATCTTCCAAAAAAGGCACCGGAAAGCCGGTGCGCTGACAAAACCGTTTCGCCAAAAAAAATGGGCTGGATTTCCCCGCCCACTCGGTTGCCTAGCGAAAGGCGCATTGTAGCCCGAGCTGCGACTACAAGCAAGGCATGGGCCTGTCAAGCCGCTCAGGTGCAGCCCCACGTGCCAGAATCGCAAGCTTTCCAAAACTTCGAGAGTGGAGACCTCCATGGGCTTTCTTGCCGGCAAGCGGCTGCTGATCACCGGTTTGTTGTCCAACCGCTCGATCGCCTACGGCATTGCTCGGGCCTGCAAGCGCGAAGGAGCCGAACTCGCCTTCAGCTACGTGGGCGAGCGCTTCAAGGACCGCATCACCGAATTCGCCGCCGAGTTCGACTCGAACCTCGTGTTCGACTGCGACGTCGGCGACGACGCCCAGATCGCCCGCCTCTTCGCCGACCTCGGCAAGGCATGGCCGCAGCTCGACGGCTTCGTGCACTCGATCGGCTTTGCGCCGCGCGAGGCCATTGCCGGAGACTTTCTCGAGGGCCTCACGCGGGAAAACTTCCGCATTGCGCACGAGATCTCGGCCTACAGCTTCCCGGCCATGGCCAAGGCCGCGGCGCCGATGCTGTCGCCCAATGCCGCCCTGCTTACCCTGAGCTACCTCGGCGCAGTGCGCGCCGTGCCGAGCTACAACACCATGGGACTGGCCAAGGCGGCCCTGGAAGCCAGCGTGCGATACCTCGCCGCCAGCCTGGGCCCCAAGGGCGTGCGGGTCAACGGCATTTCGGCCGGCCCCATCAAGACGCTCGCCGCCTCGGGCATCAAGGGGTTCAGCAAGATGCTGCACGAGGTCGAGCAGACTTCCCCGCTCAAGCGCAACGTCACCATCGACGACGTCGGCAACGTGGCCGCCTTCCTGCTGTCGGACCTCGCCGCCGGCGTGACGGCCGAGATCACCTACGTGGACGCCGGCTACAGCCACATGATGGGCGTGTCGGAAGACGACGCCGCCTGAATGCACAAGGGGCCGTGCGTGCTGCACGGGGCCCCTGCGCAACCATCCCCAGCCAGTGCTCAGAGCGTCTGCAGGATCTCGCGACGCTTCTGCTGGTATTCCTCTTCGGTGATCAGCCCCTGGTCGCGCAGGCGCTTGAGGCCGCGCAGACGTTCCGCCTGGGCGTCGTAGAAGCCGGGGTTCGGCGCGGGCGCAGGCGTCGCGGCGGCGGGCGGCGGAACGGCACGAGCCGCGGGCGCTGGCGCCGGCAGCAGCGTTGCGGGCGCCACCGGCACCAGCGTCGGCACGGGCGCATTCAGCAGGAATGCCAGCCAATCTGGGCGGCGCGACGTCGCCGAGGCGCTGCGAATCGTGTCCGCCCCCGCGGTGGCGCGTGAGCCGTAGACGAAGGTCGGCAGCACCTTCGTGCCCCGGTAGGCATTGAAGAAGTCGAGCCGGGCGTCATGCACGATGAATTGCAGCGACTGGCCCTGCACGAACAGGCGCGCGGTGATGCCATAGGGAGTCCCGAGAAAGCCCGCGTCGCGTCGCGAGGTGCTGAGCAGCAGCACGTCTTCGCCCGGCCCGGCCGCAGCCAGGGCCTCGGTGAGCGGGCGCAAGAGCTCCTGCAGCTCATCCGGCCCGAACAGCGCCTCCGGCTTGTCCCTCACGACGACCTGCACCGCGGCGAGCTGGGCGCGCAACCCCTCCGCATTGAGCGCCACCGGGTGATCGTTGTCGGGCGCACCCGATTCCTTCGGAGCAAGGCGCACCGTGGTGAATTCGCCGATCTCCCACGAGCGGGCCTTTGCCGCCTTCTTGGCAGCCGGCTCGGCGGAGGTCGCCGCCAGCGGCGAGGCGGCGAAGCCCGCGACCAGGCTCATGTACAGCACGGCCAACCCCAGGCCTTGCCGGCCGCGTCCAGTCTTGCGCATTGTTGGATGTCTCCTTCGTCTGAGATGGGCCCGGCTGGGCCCTACAGGTCGTCGAGCGCCCGGGCCGCACCGATCAGGGCCGGCGACACCGACGCCTGCACGACATAGGTGGGAATGCCCGCCAGGTAGCCGCGAAAGCGCCCCTTGCTCTCGAAGCGCTCACGGAAACGCGAGCGGTCGAACCAGGGGCCGAGGCGGGGAACGATGCCGCCGCCAATGTACATGCCGCCGAGCGCACCGAGCGTCAGCGCGATATTGCCCGCCACGTTGCCGAGAAAGCTGCAGAACAGCTCCAGCGCCTCGACACACTGCGGATCACTGCCGTCGACCGCTCTGCGGCTGACGTCGGCGGCCTTCAAGGGTTGCACCGGCGCGCCGCGGACCTTGCAGACTGCCTCATAGAGATTGACCAGCCCCGGCCCGGACAACGCCCGCTCCGCGGAGACGTGACCGAACCGCTCGCGCAGCGCGCGGATCACGGCCTCCTCCGCATCGTCCATGGCGGCCAGCGTCTGATGCCCGCCCTCACCGTTGACGGGAATCGCGCCGTGGCCGGCCATCGCAGGCAGCAGACCCGAAACACCCAGCCCGGTCCCGGCACCCAGGAGGCCCAGCGGAGCCCCCGCCACGGCGCGCCCGCCACCGACCTGCCGCAGGTCGTCCGCCCGAAGGGCCGGCAGCGACAGCGCCAGGGCGGTGAAGTCGTTGATGACCAGGAAGCGGTCCATGCCGAGATTGCGCTGCACCCCGCTGATCGAGAACGACCAGTGGTGGTTCGTCATCTTCACCTGGTCGCCCACCACCGGATTCGCAATGCCGATCGCACACCAGCGCGGCGGCTTGCGTTGGTGGTCGTCGAGATACCGCTGCATCGCGTCCTGCAAGGTCGGGAAATCGGCCGCCGGATAGGCCACCACCCCCTCCAGTTCGCCGCCCTGCCGCTCGATCCAGCCGAACCGCGCGTTCGTTCCGCCAATGTCCCCGACCAGCCGGGGATAGGTGCCCTGTTGCTGCATGAACCCTGTCTACCTCGATGTAGGAAAACTACTTCGCGATCGTAGTACAGCCCCTACGGAGTGTCCATAGCCGCCCTTGCGATTGACCGTACAGGGCCACAGAGGTCGCGAAGCTTACCTGGGTAAACCCTCGTTCAATCCACGTAGTTTGGCTACTAGAGTCGCGATGTCTCAAAACTACACGTAAGCGTGTAGTGTTGCTACGCGAAGGTTGTCCCGCGGAAAGAGGGTTCCCCAACCGCCGGCAAGGCTGGTCTGCAGCCCGGGTCGGCAATCTCAGCAAAAACCAACGAGGAGTGAGTTGCGATGAAAGCGAAGTTCAAACTTCTGGCAGCCGCTGCGGCGGTCGCCGGCGCGTTCGGCGTGCCGGCAGTCCATGCCGAGGGCGTGGAATTCCACGGCTACCTGCGCACCGGAACCGGCACCACCAGCGAAGGCGGCAACCAGCAGTGCTTCAAGCTCGGCGGCCCGGCCGACGTGAAGTACCGCCTCGGCAACGAGTGCGACACCTATGGTGAAGCCGCGCTGAAGGTGCCGTTCGGCAAGTCGGACGGCGCCTGGGCCAACTACAACCTGATGCTCGCGCTGCAGGAAGGCACCGAAAGCGACTTCTCCGACGTGAAGGACGGTTCCTTCAACATTGCCAACCGCCAGAACTTCTTCCAGGCCGGCGGCTTCTTCCCGGCCGGCGCGCTCGAAGACGCCTCCATCTGGGTGGGCAAGCGCTACTACAACCGCCACGACGTTCACATCAACGACTACTACTACTGGAACAACAGCGGCCAGGGCTTCGGCCTGGACGACGTGAAGCTGGGCGGCTTCGGCAAGTTCGCCTTCTCGTTCCACCAGAACGGCGGCAACTCCCAGGCGGCCAATGCCATCGCCCCCAAGCGATATGCCGCGCGCCTGTATGACATCGAAGTCAACCCGGGCGGCAAGCTGGAAGGCGAAATCGTCTTCCTGAAGGGCGACACCGCCGGCCCCGACGCCACCGGCAAGGGCACGATGCTCATGCTCGAGCACACCCAGTCGATGCTGGGCGGCTTCAACAAGCTGGCCTTCATCTGGGGCGACAAGCTGGGCGGCGTGCCTTGGGCCCCCACCTACAACGGCGGCGCCAAGACGGACGAGACCCCCGGCGACCAGTTCCGCATCGTCGACCAGCTGTACGTCGACCTGAAGGGCACCAACTGGTCGGGCATGGCCACCTTCGTCTACGCCAAGCTCGAGTGCTGCTCCTTCGGCGGCGTGTGGGGCAGCAACCCCGGCAAGCGCGAGTGGGTCAGCCTCGGCGTGCGCCCGCAGTACAACTTCAACGACAACTTCAGCCTCGCCGTCGAAGCCGGTTACGACCAGGTCAGCCGTCCGAACGAACCGGACGCCAAGCTGGCCAAGCTGACGGTGGCGCCGCAGGTGGCCCTGTCACGCGGCTTCTGGGCACGCCCGGTGTTCCGCGCCTTCGCCACCTATGCCAAGTGGAACAGCGCGGCCGGCGACGTGGGCACGAACGGCGTGTTCGGCACCAAGACCAACGGCATGAACTACGGGGTGCAGGTCGAAGCCTGGTGGTGATGGGCCCCACCCCCGTAGCGCCTTCGGCGCTCCCCCTCAAGGGGGCGACGCCTGCGGACCGGCGGAGCCGGATCCGCGGCGTCCATCGGGGGTGCGTTGGCAGGCCTGGGGGCCTGCCTCGCGTTGCCTCAGGACGAACGACATTGCGCTCCGGGTCTTGTCTCACTACCTTTCGCTGCATTGCCTGAAACCAACACGACGACTCGCATGACGCAAGCTCTCTCGACGACTCCGCACGATCCGCACTGGTGGCGTGGCGGCGTGATCTACCAGATCTACCCGCGCAGCTTTGCCGACAGCAACGGCGACGGCGTGGGCGACCTGCCGGGCATCATCGACAAGCTGCCCTACGTGGCCAGCCTGGGCGTCGATGCCGTGTGGATCTCGCCGTTCTTCAAGTCGCCGATGAAGGACTTCGGCTACGACATCTCGGACTACCGCGACATCGACCCGCTGTTCGGCACGCTGGCCGACTTCGACCGGCTCGTCGCGGTGGCGCACCAGCACGGCCTGAAGGTGATGATCGACCAGGTGCTGTCGCACACCTCCGACCAGCACGAGTGGTTCAAGGAAAGCCGCTCCAGCCGCGACAACCCGAAGGCCGACTGGTACGTGTGGGCCGACGCCAGGCCCGACGGCACGCCGCCCACCAACTGGCTGAGCGTGTTCGGCGGCTCCTCCTGGCAATGGGACTCGCGCCGCCGCCAGTACTACCTGCACAACTTCCTCACCAGCCAGCCCGACCTCAATTTCCACTGCGAGGCGGTGCAGCAGCAGATCCTGGACGACGTGCAGTTCTGGCTCGACCGCGGCGTGGACGGCTTCCGCTTCGACGCCTGCAACTTCCACTTCCACGACCGGCAGCTGCGCGACAACCCGCCGGCCGCCACCCGCGACACCAAGAGCGTGCAGGCCAGCAACCCCTACGGGTTCCAGCGCCACCTGTACGACAAGACCCAGCCGGAGAACATCGCCTTCCTCGAGAAGCTGCGCGCCAGGCTCAACGCCCATGGCGCGGCCTGCGTGGGCGAAGTCGGCGACGACGACTCGCTGGCCACCATGGCGGCCTACACCGCGGGCGGCAACAAGCTGCACATGGCGTACAGCTTCAACCTGCTGACGAACGAGAACACCGCGGCCTACGTGCGCCAGCAGGTCGAGGACCTCGAGGCCCGCATGCAGGGCGGCTGGCCCTGCTGGTCGATCGGCAACCATGACGTGCAGCGCGTGCTCACACGCTGGGGCGGCCCGCAGGCCACCCCCGACTATTCGAAGCTGGCCCTGGCCATGCTGCTGTCGCTGCGCGGCAGCGCCTGCTGGTACCAGGGCGACGAGCTGGGGCTGCCCGAGGCCGAGATCCCGTTCGAGCTGCTGCAGGACCCCTACGGCATCACCTTCTGGCCCGAGTTCAAGGGCCGCGACGGCTGCCGCACGCCCATGCCCTGGGCCAGCAAGCTGCCCAACGCCGGCTTCAGCGGCGACCGCACGGTGCGGCCGTGGCTGCCGGTCCCGCCCGAACATGCGGCACGCGCGGTGGACGTCAACGACGCCGACCTCGGCTCGCCGCTGCATTTCACCCGCCGGTTCCTGGCCTGGCGCAAGACGCTGCCAGCCCTGGTGCGCGGCAGCATCCGCTTCATCGACGCACTCGAGCCGGTGCTGGCGCTGGTGCGCGAGCCGGAAGCCGGCGACGGCGGCCCTGGGGTTTTTGCGGTCTTCAACCTGGGCGCCCAGGCCGTTGACGTCGAACTGCCCGGAGCCCCGGACAGCACTCCGCTGGCCGGCCACGGCTTCGACGCCGCGCACACCGCCCGGCGCGAAGGCGCGCGGCTTTCGCTGCCGGGCTGGGGCGCCTACTTCGGCCAGCTGCAATCCTCCGCCCAACGGTGAACTGAACGGTGAACTGAACAGACAGACATGGCGAACCTGCAACTCAAGGCCCTGCGCAAGTCCTACGGCGACGTCCAGACGCTGCACGGCATCGACCTCGAAGTCCGCGACGGCGAGTTCATCGTGTTCGTGGGCCCGTCGGGCTGCGGCAAGTCCACCATGCTGCGCTGCATCGCCGGGCTCGAAGAGATCACCAGCGGCGAGCTGCACATCGGCGGGCAGCTGGTCAACGAAGTGCCGCCGGCCAAGCGCGGCATCGCGATGGTGTTCCAGAGCTATGCGCTCTACCCGCACATGACGGTGGCCGAGAACATGGCCTTCGGGCTGCGGCTGGCCGGCTTCGGCAAGGCCGACCAGCAGTCGGCCATCCAGCGCGCCGCGCAGATCCTGCAGATCGAGCACCTGCTGGAGCGCAAGCCGAAGGCGCTGTCGGGCGGCCAGCGCCAGCGCGTGGCCATCGGCCGCGCCATCGTGCGCAAACCCGGCGTGTTCCTGTTCGACGAACCGCTGTCCAACCTCGATGCGGCCCTGCGCGTGCAGATGCGGGTGGAGCTTGCCCGCCTGCACAAGGAGCTCCAGACCACCATGGTCTACGTGACGCACGACCAGGTGGAAGCCATGACGCTGGCCGACCGCATCGTGGTGTTCAACGCCGGGCGCATCGAGCAGGTGGGCACGCCGATGGAGCTGTACCACCACCCTGCCAACCTGTTCGTGGCGGGCTTCATCGGTTCGCCGAAGATGAACTTCATCGAGGCGACGCTGGTGTCGGCCACGGCCACGGAAGCGACCGTGCGGCTCGACGACGGCGCCACCGTTCGCGCGGCGGTCGACGCCACCTCGCAAGCCACAGGCAGCAAGCTCACGCTGGGCGTGCGCCCCGAGCACCTGCAGGCCGGCACGGAAGACGTGCCCAACGCACTGCTCGGCCAGGTGCAGGTGGCAGAACACCTGGGCGACGTGACCTACCTGTATGTGCAGGTGCAGGGCGCCGCAGCCCCGGTGGTGGTGCGCGCCGCGCCCGAGAACCCGCTGGTACCGGGCCAGACCGCCCACATGGCGCTGCCGCCCTCGCGCTGCTACCTGTTCGACACCGAAGGCCGGGCCCTGCCCCGCACGGCAGCCGGCTGATCCGCCGCGCGACCGATCTTTTTTCCCGTCCGTTCCCAACCGCACAGCCCACAAGAGGCGTACACAAAGGAGATAGGCAATGAAGATTCAACGTCAACGCATCCAGCTGGTGGCCGCCGCCGCTGCGCTGGCCCTGTCTGCCGGTTTCGCCGGCCAGGCAGCCGCGGCCGAGCCGGGCAAGCTGCTCATCTGGATCAACGGCGACAAGGGCTACAACGGCCTGCAGAAGGTCGGTGACGAGTTCGCCAAGAAGACCGGCGTGCAGGTGGTGGTCGAGCATCCCGAAGACGCCCCCGGCAAGTTCCAGCAGGCCGCAGCCGCCGGCAAGGGACCCGACATCTGGATCTGGGCGCACGACCGCATCGGCGAGTGGATCGCCGGCGGCCTGCTGCAGCCGCTGTCGCCATCGAAGAAGGCGCTGGCCGACATCGATCCGCTGGCGATGAAGGCCTTCACCGTGGGCGGCAAGACCTGGGGCTACCCGATCTCGATCGAAGCCGTCTCGCTGATCTACAACAAGGACCTGGTGCCCAACCCGCCCAAGACCATCGAAGAGATCGCCGCGCTCGACAAGAAGCTCAGCGCCCAGGGCAAGAAGGCCATCCTCTGGGACTACAACAACACCTACTTCACCTGGCCGCTGCTGGCCGCCAACGGCGGCTATGCCTTCAAGCAGAAGGCCGACGGCAGCTACGACCCGGCCGACACCGGCGTGGCCAGCGCCGGTGCGCTCAAGGGCGCCGAAGCGCTGAACAAGCTCGTCAAGGACGGCGTGATGCCCAAGGGCGCCGGCTATGCCGACATGGAGTCCGGCGTCAACCAGGGCAAGATCGCCATGATGATCAACGGCCCCTGGGCCTGGGACAACCTCAAGAAGTCGAAGATCAACTTCGGCGTCGCCAAGATCCCGACCGTGGGCGGCAAGAAGGCCGCGCCGTTCGTCGGCGTGATGGGCGCCATGGTCTCCAAGGCCTCGCCGAACCGCGACGTGGCGGTGGAGTTCATCGAGAACTACATGCTGAGCGTCGACGGCCTGAAGACCATCAATGCCGACGTGCCGCTCGGCACCCCCGCGTCGAAGAAGCTGTTCGCCGAGCTGAAGAGCGACCCGAACATCCAGGCCACCATGGCCAGCGCGCAGGACGGCTCGCCGATGCCCAACAACCCGGAGATGGGTCGCTTCTGGTCGTCCATGCAGTCGGCCCTGCAGAACATGACCGAGGGCCGCCAGAGCCCGAAGGAAGCGCTGGATGCTGCCGCCAAGCGCATCTCGGCCAAGTGATCAGAACGAACTGAACCAACCGAACCAACGGAACCGACGGATCCGTGTGAAGCGTGCGTGCATGACGCCCGCTGATGCCAGGCAGCCTGCCCACGAGGCGGGCTGCCTGCCGCATCGAATCGCCCCCTGCCCTTTCCGGCCGCCGTATCCAAGCCCTGCCCGCCCTCTCCTGACATGAAACGCTGGCTCGTCCCTGCGACCTTCGCCCTGTTCGGCCTGGCCGCGCTGTACATCTCGGTGCTCGTCTACGCGGCGGGCGAGACGCTGCTGGCCGGCACCATCCTCGTCATCGTGGCCCTGGCCGTGTGGGTCTACAGCTCGGCGCGCACCTACGCGTGGCGCTACCTGTTCCCCGGCATCGCCGCCACGCTGATCTTCGTGGTGTTCCCGATCCTCTACACGATGGCGATCGGCTTCACCAACTACAGCTCCAAGAACCTGCTGACCTTCGAGCGCGCCACCCGCTACCTGCTCGACGAGACGCACCGCGCCGAAGGCCCGGCCTATGCCTTCAGCCTGCACGGCGACGGCCGCGAATACCGCGGCCGGCTCGAGAACGAGGACGCTTCGGCGGTGTTCGTCACCGGCCCACTCGCGCTCAGCAGGAACACGCCGCTGGAAGTGGAGGCGCAGCCGCTGCAGGCCTCCGGCATCGCGCTGGCCGATGCGCTGCCGCTCAAGGACGTGATCGCACTGCAGCCCAGGCTGCGCGAGCTCACCATCAAGATGCCCGACGGCAAGGCCGTGCGCATGACCAGCCTGCGCGAGTTCGCGCCGGTGGAGCCGCTGTACGAGCAGCGCGCCGACGGCACGCTCGTCAATCGCGAAGACGCCACCGTGCTCAAGGCCAACAAGGCCACCGGCTTCTACGAAACCGCCGCCGGCGAGCGCGTGGCGCCCGGCTTCCGCGTGGGCACCGGCTGGGACAACTACGCCCGCATCTTCACCGACAAGGCCTTCCAGGAGCCCTTCATCCGCATCTTCGTGTGGACCGTCGTGTTCTCGGCCCTCACCGTGGTGTTCGCCGCATCGCTCGGCATGTTCCTGGCGGTGCTGCTGAACTGGGACGCTCTGCGCTTCAAGGGCGTCTACCGCACGCTGCTGTTCCTGCCCTACGCGGTGCCGGGCTTCATCTCGATCCTGGTGTTCAAGGGCCTGTTCAACAACAACTTCGGCGAGATCAACCTGATCCTCGACGCGCTGTTCGGCATCAAGCCGGCCTGGTTCAGCGATCCGTTCCTGGCCAAGGTGATGCTGCTCATCGTGAACACCTGGCTGGGCTACCCGTACATGATGGTGGTCTGCATGGGGCTCATCAAGGCCATCCCGGCCGACCTGTACGAGGCCTCGGCGGTAGCCGGCGCCGGCCCGCTCACCAACTTCTTCCGCATCACGCTGCCGCTGATCCTGAAGCCGCTCACGCCGCTGCTGATCTCGGCCTTCGCCTTCAACTTCAACAACTTCGTGCTGATCAGCCTGCTCACCGGCGGGCGGCCCGACTTCCTGGACACCAGCGTGCCGGCGGGCACCACCGACCTGCTGGTCTCCTACACCTACCGCATCGCCTTCCAGGACTCGGGCCAGCAGTTCGGCCTGGCCGCCGCCATCTCGACGGTCATCTTCGCGATGGTCGCCGTGCTGTCGCTCATCAACATGCGCTTCACGAAGGTGGCGCAAGACGAAACCCGCTGAGGAGGCACGCAAAGATGGCCATCGTCCTCGACAAGTCCCACCGCTGGCGCGTGCTGGCCGCGCACGCCTTCATGATCGGCCTGATCGCGCTGGTGATCTTTCCGTTCCTCATGATCCTGTCGATCTCGCTGCGGCCGGGCAACTTCGCCACCGGCAGCCTGATCCCCGAGACCATCAGCTTCGAGCACTGGAAGCTCGCGCTGGGCATCAGCTACCAGGACGCCGACGGGCGCCTCGTGACACCGCCCTTCCCGGTGCTGCTGTGGCTGTGGAACTCCATCAAGATCGCCTTCGTCACCGGCATCGTTACGCTGTTGCTGTCGACCACCGCGGCCTACGCCTTCGCCCGCATGAAGTTCCGCGGCAAGCAGACGGCGCTGTCGGCGCTGATGCTCATCCAGATGTTCCCGGCCGTGCTGGCACTCGTGGCCATCTTTGCGATCTTCGACCGCATCGGCAACGTGTTCCCGTTCTTCGGCATCGACAGCCACGCGTCGCTCGTGCTCGCCTATGCCGGCGGCATCGCGCTGCACGTGTGGACCATCAAGGGCTACTACGACACCATCCCGGTCGAGATCGAGGAAGCGGCCAAGGTCGACGGCGCCACGCCGTGGCAGGCCTTCAGGCTGGTGCTGCTGCCGATGGCGGTGCCCATCCTGATGGTGGTGTTCCTGCTGGCCTTCATCGGCGCCATCATCGAATACCCGGTCGCCTCCATCCTGCTCAAGCAGGAAAGCCAGCTCACGCTGGCGGTGGGTTCCAAGCTCTTCCTGTACGAGCAGAAATACCTCTGGGGCGACTTCGCGGCCGCCGCCATTCTTTCCGGCCTGCCGATCACGGTCGTGTTCATCCTCGCGCAGAAATGGATGATCTCCGGCCTCACCTCGGGCGGCATCAAGGGTTAGTCCTCCAACAACCAACCTCGCATCGAGGAGACACGCACATGAAACTTCACGTCATGCTGGCTTCGCTGCTGGTGGCCGGCTCTGCCTTTGCACAGTCCGCCCCGCCCGCCGGCTCGGTGGCCATCCACTACAACCGCTGCGACGGCAACTACGCCGGCTGGGGCCTGCACCTGTGGAAGGACCCGGGCATCCCGCTCGTCGGCGTCGAATGGCAGAAGCCCATGATGCCCACCGGCAAGGACGACTTCGGCGTGTACTGGCACACCAAGCTCGACGACTACGTGAAGGGCAAGGTGAACTACATCATCCACAAGGGCGACACCAAGGACCAGGGCGGCCGCGACATGAGCTTCGACGGCAACGCGACCCAGGAGATCTGGGTCAACGACGGCGACCGCAAGATCTACACCTCGCTCGAAGAAGCAAGGAAGGGCCGCGAGGCCAAGCCCTGCAAGTAAGTGATGCTGATGCGCAGCCTCCAGGACCTGCCCATGCCCTTCGCCGCCCGACACCTGCTGTCGCCGCTGTTGCTCGCCCTGCTGGCCGCCTGCGGCTCGACGGCGCCGACCGCGGTGCGGCAGGCCCCGGCCCCGGCCGCACCTGCCGCAGCGCCGCAGCCCGCGCCCGCCGCGGTGTCCGGCAGCTTCGCCGACAACCCGATCGTCTATTTCGTCGTCACCGACCGTTTCGAGAACGGCAACCCCGGCAACGACAACAGCTACGGCCGCAGCCGCGAAGCCTCCGCCCGCGAAGACGTCGGCACCTTCCACGGCGGCGACCTCAAGGGCCTGACCCACAAGCTCAGGCAGGGCTGGTTCAAGGAGCTGGGCGTCAACGCGCTCTGGATCACTGCGCCCTACGAGCAGATCCACGGCTGGGTGGTAGGCGGCAACAAGGAGTTCAAGCACTACGCCTACCACGGCTATTACGCGCTCGACTACACGGTGCTCGACCGCAGCATGGGCACGCCCGACGAGTTGCGCGAGCTGGTGGACACCGCGCACGCGCAGGGCATCCGCGTGCTGTTCGACGTGGTGCTCAACCACCCCGGCTACCTCGACATCCGGACCGCCCAGGACCTCGGCGTGAAGGTGCTGTGGCCGAACGCCGAGAACGCCACGCTGCGCAACTACCACTCGTTCATCGACTACAACAACTTCGCCTTCGGCGACTGGTGGGGGCGCGACTGGGTGCGCGCCGGGCTGCCCGGCTACATCGACGGCGGCCGCGACGACCTGACCTCGCAGCTCGCCTACCTGCCCGACTTCCGCACCGACAGCACCGAGCCGGTCAAGCTGCCGAAGTTCCTGCGCAGCAAGCCCGACACCAAGGCAGTGGACCTGCCGAACACCACGGTGCGCGGCTACCTCGTCAAGTGGCTGACCGACTGGGTGCGCGAATACGGCATCGACGGCTTCCGGGCCGACACGGTGAAGCATGTGGAGCCCGCCGCCTGGGCGGAGCTCAAGGCCGAGGCGGTGAAGGCGCTGGCCGACTGGAAGACCAGGAACCCCGCCAGGAAGATCGACGACGCACCCTTCTGGATGGTGGGCGAGTACTGGGGCCACGGGCCCGAGCGCGGCAAGCTGCATGACGCCGGCTTCGACGCGATGATCAACTTCGACTTCCAGGAACGCGCCGGCCAGTACGCGCAGCCCGAGAAGCTGTTTGCCGAGTACGCCAAGCTGCAGGCCGGCAAGCCGGCGCAGATGCTCAACTACATCTCGTCGCACGACACCCGGCTGTCCGACCGCACCCGGCTCATCGAGTCGGGCGCCGCCCTGCTGCTGGCCCCCGGGGCCGTGCAGATTTACTACGGCGACGAAACCGCACGGCCCGCCGGCCCGGTGCCGGGCAGCGACCCGCAGCAGGCCACCCGGTCCGACATGAACTGGGCCAGTGCCGATGCCGCGGTGCTGGCGCACTGGCGCAAGCTCGGCAGCTTCCGCGCGCGGCATGTGGCCCTGGCACGCGGCGAGCACCAGAAGCTCAGCGACGCGCCCTACACCTTCGCCCGCGTCGACCGTGCCAGCGGCGACGCGGTGGTGGTCGCGATGAACGCTGCCGGCGCAGCGAGCCTGCCGGTGGGCACCGCCTTCGCCGAAGGGCAGGCCGTACGCGACGCCTACAGCGGCACGACCGCCATCGTGCGCAACGGCAGCGTGGTGCTTCAGGGTGCCGGGCCGTACGTGCTGCTCGAGCGTGCACCGGCGGGTTTGCGCTGATCACACCGGTTGCGCGTATGCGAGCAGGCAGCAGGACCACCCGATTCGGTACAGTGGCTGTAGTTACAACCGACTACGGCCACCATGTCCCTGTTGCTCGACCCGTCCGCACCGCAGCCCACCAAGGGGGTGCCTGACATGGGCTGGCCTTCGCAGGTGCCCTACCCCGAGCCGCGGCTGCTCGCCGACATCGGCGCCACCTATGCCCGCTTCTGCCTGGAGCAGCTGCCCGGCCGCTTCGACTATGTGACGGTGCTGCCCTGCGCCGACTATTCCGGCTTCGCCGAGGTGATGAAGGCCTACCTCGACGGCCTGCCGGAGGGTCTGCATCCGAAACACGGCGCGGTGGCGCTGGCCAACCCGATCGAGGGCGACCGGGTGCGCATGACCAACCGCGACTGGGAGTTCTCGATCCAGGAGGCTCAGCGCGCGCTCGGCCTGGCCACCCTGCTGGTGGTGAACAACTTCACCGCGCTGGCCATGTCGCTGCCGCGCGTGGGCGCCGAAGGCCGCATGCAGGTGGGCGGCGGCGAGCCGCAGACCAACGGCGTGATCGGGCTGCTCGGCCCCGGCACCGGCCTGGGCGTTTCGGGCCTCATCCCCACCGGCGACCGCTGGTTCACGCTGGCCACCGAAGGCGGCCATGTGAGCTTCTCGCCCACCGACGAGCGGGAGCTGCGGGTCCTGGCCCATGTGTGGAAGAGCATGCCGCACGTGTCGGCCGAGCGGCTGGTCTCCGGGCCCGGGCTCGAGCTCATCTACCAGGCGCTCATCGACGGGCACGGCGACGTGCGCGACCGCCAGCTCAAGGCGGCCGACGTGGTGCAGCGGGCGCTGCAGAACCTGTGCCCCTATTGCGTCGAGACGGTCGAGTGCTTCTGCGCGATGCTGGGCACGGTGGCTTCCAACCTCGCGCTCACGCTGGGCGCCACCGGCGGCATCTACGTGGGCGGCGGCATCGTGCCGCGTCTGGGCGAGTTCTTCCTGCGGTCGCCATTCCGCGAACGCTTCGAGGCCAAGGGCCGCTTCTCGGGCTATGTGGCCCGCATTCCGACCTACGTGCTCACCGCCGAGAACCCGGCCTTCCACGGCGTGTCGTCGCTGCTGGCCGAGCACGTGCCGGCCCAGGAAGGCGGCAACCCGCTGATGGAGCGGGTGCGCGCCGCGCGCACCTCGCTGTCGCCGGCGGAGCGCCGCGTGGCCGACTTCGTGCTCGACAACCCGCGCACCGTGCTCAACGATGCCATCGCGGTGATCGCGCAGATGGCCGAGGTGAGCCAGCCCACGGTGATCCGCTTCTGTCGCTCGCTGGGCTTCCAGGGCCTGGCGGACTTCAAGCTCAAGCTGGCCTCGGGCCTCACCGGCACCATCCCCGTGCAACGCACCCAGGTTCGCCGGCAGGACGCCACGCCCGACCTGTGCGCCAAGGTGCTCGACAACACCATCTCGGCGATCGTGCAGTTCCGCGAGTCGCTCAATGTCGACGCGGTGGACCGTGCCATCGACATCCTTCGCGAGGCCAAGCGGGTCGAGTTCTATGCCATCGGCAATTCGTCGGTGGTGGCGCTCGACGCGCAGCACAAGCTGTTCCGCTTCCGCATCCCGTCGGTGGCCCACACCGACGTGTCGATGCAGTCGATGGCCGCCGAACTCCTGGGGCCGAAGGACGTGGCGGTGTTCATCTCCAGCTCCGGCCAGCCCAACGACCTGGTGCGTGCGGCCACCCTGGCCATGGAACGCGGCGCCTCGGTCATCGCCATCACCGCCAGCAAGTCGCCGCTGGCCAAGAAGGCCACCGTGTGCATTCCGGTCGACCACACCGAGGACAGCTCGACCTTCATCGCGATGATCTCGCGCATCCTGCACCTGCTGGTGATCGACATGGTGTCGGTCGGCGTGGCGGTGCGCCGCTCGCCCACCTCGCCGATGTCGCAGCTGGGTGCCGGGCTCGAGCCTGAAGGCGCGGCAACCCCCGCCCCGGGCGTGCTGATCTCGCATGTGGCCTGATCGCCGCCAATAGCGCCAGGAATCTTCTCAAAACACGCGTCGAAGAACACAGGCGCATGAGGAGAAAGAGGCGATAAAATCGCCTCAAGTATCTTCTCATAACCATGCGCCCACGCAACCAGACCGCCCGCGACCAGCTGCTCTCCACCCTGGGCCGCCAGCCCGCCGCCGGCGCGGCCGACCTGGCCGCGCGGCTGAGCGTGAGCCTCGCCACGCTGCACCGGCTGCTGCAGGAGGTGCAGCCGCAGGTGCTGGCCACCGGCCGCGCGCGCCGCACCCGTTATGCGCTGCGCCGCCCCTTGCGCGGCGATCTGTCCGAGCTGCCTGTCTATGAAGTCGACGCCGCCGGACGCGCCGACCTGCTGGGGCCGCTGGCCCTGGTGGCGCCGCAGGGCACCTGGATGGACTTGTCCGGCAGCCGCTGGCCGGTGCCCGAGGAGTCGCGCGACGGCTGGTGGGGCGGGCTCCCCTACCCCCTATACGACATGCGGCCGCAAGGCTACATGGGCCGGCAGCTGGCCCGTGCCTCGCACCGCGAGCTGGGCGTGTCGGCCGACCTGCAGGCCTGGTCCGACGACGATGTGCTCCACGTGCTGAGCCGGCTGGGGTCGGACGTGAGCGGCAACCTGATCCTGGGCAACCTGGCCTACGAGCGCTGGCTGTCCGGCAAGCTCGCACCGCCTGCGCCGCTGGCCGAGCCGCAGCTCGGCCCGGCCTATGCCGCACTGGCCGAGGAAGCCATCGCCACCGGCGTGGCCGGCTCCAGCGCGGCCGGTGAATTTCCCAAGTTCGCGGCGCAGCGCCAGCTCGCGGGCAGCCGCACGCCGCATGTGCTGGTCAAGTTCTCCGGCGCAGACCGCTCCGCCGCCGTGCGCCGCTGGTCGGACCTGCTGGTGTGCGAGCACCTGGCGCTCGAATGCATCGCGGAAGGCCTGCCGGACCAGGCCAGCGCCCGCAGCCGCGTCGTGCAGCATGCCGGCCGCACCTTCCTCGAGCTCGAACGCTTCGACCGGCACGGCGCCTTCGGCCGCAGCGCGCTCATCGGGCTCGAAACGGTGAACGCCGCCTTCATCGGCGACACCTCCACCGACTGGACGCGCCTGGCCGAACGCCTGGTGGCGGCCGGCCTGCTGGGCGAAGACGACGCACAGCGCATCCGCCGCCTGTGGTGGTTCGGCCGGCTGATCGGCAACACCGACATGCACACCGGCAACCTGAGCTTCATGCCGCTGGAAGGCCGCTTCGTGCTGGCGCCGGCCTACGACATGCTGCCGATGCTGTATGCGCCGCTGCCGGGCGGCGAGCTGCCGGCGCGGGAGTTCGCGCCGCCGCTGCCGTTGCCGCCGCAGCGGCCCGAATGGAATGCGGCCTGCAGTGCCGCCCTTGGGTTCTGGCAGCGGGCGTCGAAGGACAGCCGCCTGAGCAGCGTGTTTCGCGCCAGCTGCAAGGCCAACGGCCAGCAGCTGCAGCGGCTGGCCGAGCACGCCTGAGCGAGCGGCGGCAGCCCCGCCTCAGTCCTTCACGCAGTCCACGTAGTAGTGGCGCTGCCCGCCCACGGTTTCCTCGGCCTCCACCAGCCCGTGCACGTCGGTGTCGAAGCCCGGGAAGGCGGCGTTGAACTCGCGGGTGAAGCGCAGGTAGTCCACGATCTTCTTGTTGAAGCGCTCGCCCGGGATCAGCAGCGGAATGCCCGGCGGGTAAGGCGTGAGCAGCGAGGTGGTCACCCGGCCTTCGAGCTGGTCGATGCCCACGCGCTCGGTCTTGCGGTGCGCGATGCAGGCGAAGGCCTCGCTCGGCTTCATGGCCGGATGCAGGTTCGACAGGTACATCTCGGTGGTCAGGCGCGCGATGTCGCCCTTGGCGTACATCTCGTGGATGGCCTGGCAGAGGTCGCGCAGGCCCATGCGTTCATAGCGCGGGTGCGCCGCGCAGAACTCCGGAAGGATGCGCCACATCGGCTGGTTCTTGTCGTAGTCGTCCTTGAACTGCTGCAGCGCCGTCACCAGCGTGTTCCAGCGGCCCTTGGTGATGCCGATGGTGAACATGATGAAGAACGAGTACAGCCCCGTCTTCTCGACCACCACGCCGTGTTCGGCCAGGAACTTGGTGACGATGGACGCCGGGATGCCGGTCTTGGCGAACTTGCCGGTCACGTCGAGCCCCGGCGTGATGACGGTGGACTTGATCGGGTCGAGCATGTTGAAGCCCGGCGCCAGGTTGCCGAAGCCGTGCCACTTCTCGTTGGCCTGCAGCACCCAGTCGTCCTGGCGGCCGATGCCGTCGGCATTGAGCCGGTCCGGGCCCCAGACCTTGAACCACCAGTCCTTGCCGAACTCCTTGTCGACCTTGCGCATGGCACGGCGGAAGTCCAGCGCCTCCTTGATGCTCTCTTCCACCAGGGCGGTGCCGCCGGGCGGCTCCATCATCGCGGCGGCCACGTCGCAGCTGGCGATGATGGCGTACTGCGGGCTGGTGGACGTGTGCATCAGGTACGCCTCATTGAAGAGGTGCGTGTCCAGCTTGCGCGTCTGCGAGTCCTGCACCAGCACCTGCGAGGCCTGGCTGATGCCCGCCAGCAGCTTGTGCGTGGACTGTGTGGCGTAGGTCATCGCCTCCTTGGGGCGCGTGCGGCCCTTGCCCATGGCGTGGTAGGTGCCGTAGAACTTGTGGAAGGCGGCGTGCGGCAGCCAGGCTTCGTCGAAGTGCAGCGTGTCCACGTAGCCGTCGAGCAGGCTCTTGATGGTCTCGGTGTTGTAGAGCACGCCGTCGTAGGTGCTCTGGGTGAGCGTGAGGATGCGCGGCTTCACCTGTTTCGGGTCCACCCCGGCCAGCAGCGGGTTGGCCGCGATCTTCTTCTCGATGACCTCGCGGGTGAACTCGCTCTGCGGAATGGGGCCGATGATCCCGTAGTGGTTGCGCGTGGGCGTGAGGAACACCGGCACCGCGCCGGTCATGATGATGCTGTGCAGGATGGACTTGTGGCAGTTGCGGTCCACCACCACCACGTCGCCCGGCGCCACCGTGTGGTGCCACACCATCTTGTTGGAGGTGCTGGTGCCGTTGGTGACGAAGAAGCAGTGGTCGGCATTGAAGATGCGCGCGGCGTTGCGCTCGCTGTCGGCCACCGGGCCGGTGTGGTCGAGCAGCTGGCCGAGCTCCTCGACCGCGTTGCACACGTCGGCGCGCAGCATGTTTTCGCCGAAGAACTGGTGGAACATCTGGCCGATCGGGCTCTTCAGGAAGGCCACGCCGCCCGAATGGCCCGGGCAGTGCCACGAATACGACCCGTCCTGCGCGTAGTGCAGCAGCGCCCGGAAGAACGGCGGCGCCAGCGAATCGAGGTAGCTCTTGGCCTCGCGGATGATGTGGCGCGCCACGAACTCCGGCGTGTCCTCGAACATGTGGATGAAGCCGTGCAGCTCGCGCAGGATGTCGTTCGGGATGTGCTGCGAGGTGCGCGTCTCGCCATACAGGTAGATCGGGATCTCGGCGTTCTTGAAGCGGATCTCCTCGATGAACTTGCGCAGGCTCACCACCGCCTTCACCGGCTCGCTGCTGCCGTCGGCCTCGACCAGCTCCTCGTCGTCGATCGACAGGATGAACGCGCTGGCACGGCTTTGCTGCTGCGCGAACTGCGACAGGTCGCCGTAGCTGGTGACGCCCAGCACCTCCATCCCCTCCTTCTGGATCGCGTCGGCCAGCGCACGGATGCCGAGGCCCGAGGTGTTCTCGGAGCGGAAGTCCTCGTCAATGATCACGACGGGAAAGTGAAAACGCATCATGGCGGGCGGCCTTTCTGGGGACTGCGAGAGGTGAAATCCGGCTTGCGGCCTGTGGAGAAAGCGCGAAGTGTAGGACTGTTCGGTGACCGCCTCGCACGCATGGACGCAGACCGTGGTCTGCGTCGTACACTGCCGCCGTCTTCTACGGGCGGAGGGGAGTGAACATGAGCGATGCGACCCTGTGGTGGATCGCGACCGGGGTGGCGGTGGCGGTCGAGCTGGCCACCGGCACCTTCTATCTCCTGATGCTGGCCATCGGGCTGGCAGCCGCCGCGGTGGCGGCCCACCTCGGCGCCGGCTTCTCCATGCAACTGGTGGCCGCTGCAGTCATCGGAGGCGGCGCGGTGACCGCGCTGCATCTTCTTCGCGCGAAGCGACCGGCCGCCCCGCCGGCCGGCGCCAACCGCGACGTCAACATCGACATCGGCGAGCGCGTCACCGTGACGCAATGGAACCCCGACGGCACGACGCGGGTCCAGTACCGCGGCGCCTCGTGGGCCGCCCGCTATGCCGGCACCGATGCGCCGGCCCCCGGCGAACACGTGATCCGGGCGATCGACGGCAGCCAGCTCCTGCTGGGCCGCTGACGCACGCCCTCCCGACACACCTCAAACACAACGACGGAGAACCGATCCATGGAAGCTGTCGCCATCGTGCTGCTCATCATCGCGGCCATCTTCATCGTGCGCGCCGTGAAGGTCGTGCCGCAGCAGCACGCCTGGGTGGTCGAGCGGCTGGGCAAGTACCACGGCACGCTCACCCCGGGCCTCAATTTCCTGGTGCCCTTCGTGGACCGGCTGGCCTACAAGCATTCGCTGAAGGAGATCCCGCTGGACGTGCCCAGCCAGGTCTGCATCACCAAGGACAACACCCAGCTGCAGGTCGACGGCATCCTGTACTTCCAGGTCACCGATCCGATGCGCGCGAGCTACGGCTCGTCGAACTACATCATCGCCATCACGCAGCTCGCCCAGACCACGCTGCGCAGCGTGATCGGCAAGATGGAGCTCGACAAGACCTTCGAGGAGCGCGACGCGATCAACGCCTCGGTGGTGAGCGCGCTCGACGAGGCCGCCCGCACCTGGGGCGTGAAGGTGCTGCGCTACGAGATCAAGGACCTCACGCCGCCGGCCGAGATCCTGCGCGCGATGCAGGCGCAGATCACCGCCGAGCGCGAGAAGCGTGCGCTGATCGCCGCCTCCGAAGGCCGCCGCCAGGAGCAGATCAACATCGCCACCGGCGAGCGCGAGGCCTTCATCGCCCGCTCCGAAGGCGAGAAGCAGGCCGAGATCAACAAGGCCCAGGGCGAGGCGGCCGCCATCACCGCGGTGGCCGCCGCCACGGCCGAGGCCATCAGCAAGATCGCCGCCGCCATCGAGCAGCCGGGCGGCGGCCAGGCTGTACAGCTGAAGGTGGCCGAAAAGGCGGTCGAGGCATTCGCCCAGCTGGCCCAGAAGAACAACACCATGATCGTGCCGGGCAACATGAGCGAGGTGTCGTCGCTCATCGGCACCGCGATGACGCTCATCAAGGGCAGCACGCCCGCACGCTGATGGAAGCCAGGAATGTGCTGGGCACGCAGCTCGTGCCCTGCTCCTACGACCCGCTCACCGGCTGGTGGCGCGACGGCTGCTGCCACACCGACGAGAACGACCCCGGCAGCCACGTCATCTGCGCCCGCATGACGATGGAGTTCCTGAACTTCTCGATGGAGCGCGGCAACGACCTCATCACGGCCCGGCCCGCAGCGCGCTTCCGCGGCCTGAAGCCGGGAGACCGCTGGTGCCTGTGCGCCCTGCGCTGGAAAGAGGCCATGGAAGAAGGTTACGCGCCGCCGGTGGTGCTGGAAAGCACGCATGAACGGGCCCTGGAGACCGTGCCGCTCGAGACCCTGCAGGCGCACGCGTGGAGCACGAACTCCGCTTGACGCTCAGTCGTCCTGGCTCGCGTCGAGGCCGGGGAACAGCACCTCGGTGAAGCCGAACCGGCTGAAGTCGCGCACCCGCATCGGATAGAGCTTGCCCAGCAGGTGGTCGCACTCGTGCTGCACCACCCGCGCATGGAACCCCTCGGCCTCGCGCTCGAGCGGCTGGCCGGCCGGGTCGAAGCCGCTGTAGCGGATGCGCGCGAAACGCGGCACCACGCCGCGCAGGCCCGGCACCGACAGGCAGCCTTCCCAGCCCTCTTCTTCCTCGTCGGACAGCGGCACGACGGTCGGGTTGATGAGCACCGTGCGCGGCACCGGCGGCGCATCGGGGTAGCGGTCGTTCTTCGTGAAGCCGAAGATCACCAGCTGCAGGTCCACCCCGATCTGCGGCGCGGCCAGGCCGGCGCCGTTGGCAGCCTCCATGGTGTCGAACATGTCGGCAATGAGCGCCTGCAGTTCGGGCGTGCCGAACTCACGCACCGGCTGGGCCACGCGCAAGAGGCGCGGGTCGCCCATCTTCAGGATCTGGCGCACGGTCATGGTGGTATCTCTTGAAGCAGGAAGCGTCGGTGGCGCATGGTAGCCGCGACGCTGCGGCACACTGGCGCGATGCAGCTTGCCCGACTCCACCACGTTGCCGTCATCGCCTCGGACTACCCCCGCTCCAGGCGCTTCTATACCGAGGTGCTGGGCCTGGCGGTGGTGGCGGAGACCTACCGCGCCGCGCGCGACTCCTACAAGCTCGACCTGGCCCTGCCCGACGGCACGCAGATCGAGCTGTTCTCCTTCCCCAGCCCGCCGCCGCGCCCGACCCGCCCCGAGGCCTGCGGGCTGCGTCACCTGGCCTTTGCGGTGCACGACCTCGACACCGCCCTGGCCCACCTCGGCCGCCATGGCGTGGGCACCGAACCGGTGCGCCTGGACGAGCTCACCGGCCGGCGTTTCACCTTCTTCGCCGACCCCGACGGCCTGCCGCTGGAGCTGTACGAGCAGGCCTGACCCTCCGATGGGGGTGTCACGCAAATTTCACTGAAGCTTTCCATGGCAGGTGCCGATACCGCGGCTAGAGCAACTCGTTGAGCCTGCTCGCCAACAAAGTTTCAGGGACCACCTCATGAAGAACGCCCTTCACCAGCGGCTGCTGGTCGCTTTCGGCATCGTGATCGCGCTGATCGGGCTGACCGGCGCCACGGTGGGCTGGTACACATGGAAGACGCAGCGCGACTTCACGTACCTCTATGACAACACCCGCGGCTCGGGCGAGCTGCTCAAGGCGAGCAGTGCCCTCTGGCAGCTTCGCTACAACCTCGCCGTCGCCGCCACGGCCGACGAAGCCGGCATCCGCAAGGCGGCCGGCGAGGAGGCCAAGCTGTTCAAGACGGTCAACGATGCGCTGGACGTCTACGGCGCGCTGCAGCTGAGCGCCGACGAAGGCGCCGCCCTGGACCGGGTTCGCGAAGCCCTGCAGCGTTACGGGCAGGTCCGCCCCCAGTGGTATGAACTGCGGCTGCAGGGCAAGGACGAAGAGGCCAGGGAGTACCGGGCCAGGAACGCCACGCCGACCGGCGCGGCGCTCGCCAAGGCCTTCAACGCTCAGGTGGACCTGCAGGCTGCAGCGGCCGCCGAATCGCACCGGGTCCTCGACGCCGGCGCGTCCCAGGTCCGGCTGATGGTCGTCGGCATCTGCGTCGTGGCGCTGGGCATCGCGGTGTGGCTGGCCGCCTGGATCGTGCGCGTGCTGACCGGCCCGGTGGCGCGCGCCACGGCGGTGGCCAACAACATCGCCCAGGGGCAGCTGTCCAACGAGATCCCGAACGACAAGGGGCCGATGGGCCACCTGATGAGCGCGCTGCGCGACATGCAGGCCAGCCTCTCGCACATCGTGTCGTCGGTACGGGCCAACGCCGAGCAAGTCGCCACCGCCGGCACCCAGATCGCCCAGGGCAACAACCACCTGAGCGCCCGGACAGACGACCAGGCGTCTGCGCTGCAGCAGACCTCGGCCTCGATGGAAGAGCTGGGCGCCACCGTGCGCCAGAACGCCGACAACGCAGCCCAGGCCAACCAGCTTGCCCACGGCGCCTCGGCGGTGGCGGTGAAAGGCGGCGAGGTGGTCGCGCAGGTGGTCGACACGATGAAGGGCATCAACGACAGCTCGCGCCGCATCGCCGACATCATCGGCGTGATCGACGGCATCGCCTTCCAGACCAACATCCTCGCCTTGAACGCGGCCGTCGAGGCAGCGCGTGCCGGCGAACAGGGCCGCGGCTTCGCGGTGGTGGCCGGCGAGGTGCGCACGCTGGCGCAGCGCAGCGCCGAGGCTGCCCGCGAGATCAAGAACCTCATCAACGCCAGCGTCGAGCGTGTCGAGCAGGGCAGCGCGCTGGTCGACCAGGCCGGCGCCACGATGAACGAGGTGGTGGCCTCCATCCGCCGCGTGACCGACATCATGAGCGAGATCAGCGTGGCCAGCGCCCAGCAGAGCGCCGGCGTGGCCCAGGTGGGCGCGGCCGTCACCAAGATGGACGAGACCACCCAGCAGAACGCCTCGCTGGTGCAGGAAAGCGCCGCGGCGGCCGAGAGCCTGAAGGAGCAGGCGCACCGGCTCGTCGAGGCGGTGGCGGTGTTCAAGCTGGGCGCGGGCGAACCGAGGCTCGCCTGACGGGCCCTACCCGTTCAACAGCTTCAGGAGCTGCGCCTCGTCGATCACGGCGATGCCCAGCTCCTGCGCCTTGGTGAGCTTGCTGCCGGCCTCTTCTCCGGCCACCACGTAGTCGGTCTTCTTCGACACCGAGCCCGACACCTTGCCGCCGGCAGCCTCGATCCTTTCCTTGGCATCCTCGCGCGCCAGGGTGGGCAGGGTGCCGGTGAGCACGAAGGTCTTGCCCGTCACGCCCTCCACCTGCGGCCTGGGCGCGCCGGCCGCCCCTTCATGCTCTTCCCAGCTGATGCCCACGGCGCGCAGTTGCTCCACCACCTCGCGGTTGTGCGGCTGCGCAAAGAAGGTATGGATGCTGTTGGCCACGATGGGGCCGACGTCCGGCACCTCCAGCAGCTGATCGACGCTCGCGTCCATGACGCGGTCGAGCCGGCCGAAGTGCTTCGCCAGGTCCTTGGCGGTGGTTTCGCCCACATGGCGGATGCCGAGCGAAAACAGGAAGCGGCCCAGCGTCGTCTGCTTGCTCTTCTCAAGCGCCGCCACGAGGTTCTGAGCGCTCTTGTCGGCCATGCGGTCGAGCGCGGCCAGCTTGGCCACGCCCAGCCTGTAGAGCTCGGGCAGCGTTCGGACGATGCCGGCGTCCACCAGCTGGTCGACCAGCTTGTCGCCCAGGCCTTCGATGTCCATCATCCGGCGGCCGGCGAAGTGCAGGATGGCCTGCTTGCGCTGCGCGCCGCAGAACAGCCCGCCCGAGCAGCGCCAGTCGACCTCGCCTTCTTCACGCTCGACGTCGCTGCCGCACACCGGGCATTTGCCGCCCAGCTTCTGGTACAGGTCGAACGGCTCGCCGGCGGCCACCTCGGGCGGGCGCTGGTCGAGCACCACGCTCACCACCTCGGGGATCACGTCGCCGGCGCGGCGCACCACCACCGTGTCGCCGATGCGCACGTCCTTGCGGGTGATCTCGTCCTGGTTGTGCAGCGTGGCATTGCTCACCGTGGTGCCGCCCACGAACACCGGCTGCAGCTTGGCCACCGGCGTGAGCTTGCCGGTGCGGCCCACCTGCACGTCGATGTCGCGCAGCAGCGTCATCTGCTCCTGCGCCGGGTACTTGTGCGCCACCGCCCAGCGCGGCTCGCGGGTCACGAAGCCCAGGCGCTGCTGCAGCGCCCGCGAGTTGACCTTGTAGACGATGCCGTCGATGTCGAAGGGCAGCGAGTCGCGCTTTTCGCCCATGCGCCGGTGGAAGTCCACCAGGCCTTCCGCGCCCTGCACCACCGCCCGGTCGGACGACACCGGCTGGCCCATCGCCTGCAGCGCGTCGAGCAGCGCGCTGTGCGTGTCGGGCACCTCCCAGCCGTGCACCTCGCCCAGGCCGTAGGCAAAGAAGCTGAGCGGCCGCCTGGCCGCGATCGCCGGGTCGAGCTGGCGCACGGCGCCGGCCGCGGCGTTGCGCGGGTTCACGAAGGTCTTCTCGTTCTTGTGGCCCTGGGCGATGAGCTCGCGCTGCCGCTCGTTGAGCTTGTCGAAGTCGTCACGGCGGATGTAGACCTCGCCGCGCACCTCGAGCACCGGCGGCTTCACGCCCTTCAGGCGCAGCGGGATCTGGTTGATGGTGCGGATGTTCTGGGTGACGTCCTCGCCCACCTCGCCGTTGCCGCGGGTGGCCGCGCGCACCAACACACCGTCTTCGTAGCGCAGGCTGATGGCCAGCCCGTCGAACTTGAGTTCGGCGGCATATTCGACCGGCGGGTCGCCCTCGGCCAGCCCCAGCTCCCGGCGCACGCGGGCATCGAAGTTCACCGCGCCGGTCGCCTCGGTATCGGTTTCGGTGCGGATGCTGAGCATGGGCACCGTGTGCCGGACCGGGGCGAAACCCTCGAGCACCTTGCCCAGCACGCGCTGGGTGGGCGAGTCCGGCGTGCGCAGATCCGGGTTCGTGTCTTCGAGGGCCTGCAGCTCGCGGAACAGCCGGTCGTACTCGGCGTCGGGAATTTCGGGCTCGTCGAGCACGTAGTAGCGATGCGCGTGATAGTGCAGCAGCTCGCGCAAGGCGGCGGCACGTTCGGCGGGAGGCAGCTTGGCGTCGGGCGTCATGGGCCGCCATTGTGTGTCAGCCGTGCAAGGTTTCCCCCGCGCCGGCGACCAAGGCCAAACCCCCACGAGAGGACTTCATTCATGCCCTTCGATTTCGACCTCATCACCCTGGGCGCGGGCTCGGGCGGCGTGGCCGCCTCGCGCCGCGCTGCCGCACATGGCGCCCGCGTGGCCGTGATCGAAGGCAGCCGTGTCGGCGGCACCTGCGTGATCCGCGGCTGCGTGCCCAAGAAGCTGCTCATGTACGCGGCGCAGCTGGGTGATGCATTGCGCGAGGCGCCGCACTACGGCTGGTCGCCGGCCGCCTTGAGCTTCGAGATGGCGCGCTGGGCCGCGGCCAAGGCCGCCGAGACGGCACGCCTCGAAGGCGTGTACCGCCAACTGCTCGAAGGCTCGAAGGTCGAGCTGGTCGAAGGTTGGGCCCGCATCACCGGCCCCCACACCGTGGAAGTGGCGGGCCGGCAGCTCACCGGCAAACACCTCCTGGTGGCCACCGGCGCCTCACCCAGCCGCGACGCCATCGAGGGCCTAGCCGGCGCGGCCACGTCCGACGACCTGCTCGACCTCACCGCCCTGCCCGACCGCATGGCGGTGGTCGGCGGCGGCTACATCGCGGTGGAGTTCGCCAGCATCGTGGCGAGGCTGGGCGTGCAGGTGAGCCTGTTCTACCGCGCCGGCCTGCCGCTGCGCGGCTTCGACGAAGACCTGCGACAGCGGCTTGCGCCAGCGCTGGAGGCCGGCGGCATCCGGCTCATGGGCGCGGTGCCGGTGCGGGTGCAGCAGCAAGGCGCCACCTTCCTGCTGCACATGGCCGACGGCACGGTGCACGAATACCCGTTCGTCCTCAACGCCACCGGCCGCCGGCCCAACACCCGAGGGCTCGGGCTCGAGACGCTGGGCATCGAGGTGGATGCGCAAGGCGCCGTCCCGGTGGATGAACAGCTGCGCACCAGCGCCCAGGGCGTCCATGCCATCGGCGACGTCACCCACCTGAAGAACCTCACGCCGGTGGCCATTGCGCAGGGCCGGACCCTGGCCGACGCGCTGTTCGGCGGCCGGCCGCTGCGCCCGCTCGACCTCGTGAACGCTGCCAGCGCCGTGTTCACCCTGCCGCCCATCGGCACGGCGGGGCTGAACGAGGCCCAGGCGCTGGCGGCCGGCCACCGGCTGAAGATCTACGAGGCCGACTTCCGTCCGATGCGCCAGGCGTTCTACGGCGGCAGCGAGCGCAGCTACATGAAGCTCGTCGTCGATGCCGACACCGATCTCGTGCTGGGCATCCACATGCTCGGCGCCGACGCGCCCGAGATCGTGCAGAGCCTGTCGGTGGCCCTCACCTGCGGCGCGACCAAGCAGGACTTCGACCACACGCTGGCGGTGCATCCCACGGCGGCCGAGGAGTTCATGCTGATGCGCGAGCCGGCCCGCGTGGTCGAGCGCATCAGCACAATGATGTCTCCGATGTAACCGGAGTTGTCGTTTCGCCCTGGAGCCCGTCACGCCTGCCTACATTCGGACCTCGTTCGAGAGGGGCAATGATGAAGGTCTTCTGCGGGTTCTTCCTCGCATGCACGGTCGCGGGCGCGGCCGCCCAGGAACACTGGAGCGCCGAGCAGATCGGCACGCTCGGCGGCTGGTACACCAGCGCTGCGGCACTGAACGACCGGGGCGAAGTGGTCGGCGTGTCGTCCAACGTGGAGCACGACAACCATGCTTTCCTCTACAGCGGCGGGCGGCTGCACGACCTCGGCACGCTGGGCGGCACCGCCAGCGGCGCCACCGGCATCAACAACGCCGGGCAGGTGGTCGGCTGGTCGTTCGGCAGCGACGGCGGCCATCGTGCCTTCCTCTACGGCGCCGGGCGCATGCAGGACATCACGCCGGCCGGCGTGGAGCATGCCGGCGCCCTCGCCATCAACCAGCGGGGCCAGGTGGCCGGGTGGTCGCAGACACGCAGCGCCGACGGCGCGGTGCAATGGCGCGGGTTCACCCACAGCAGCAGCACCGGAGCGACCACCGCCATCGGCACGCTGGGCGGAGCCCACAGCCATGTGCGCGCCATCAACAACACCGGCCAGGTGGTCGGCGAGTCGAACCTCTCCGGCAATGGCGAGTCGCATGCCTACCTCCATGACGGCAGCAGCATGACCGCGCTCGGCCATCTGGGCGGCGCGCAAAGCGGTGCCACCGCCATCAACGAGGCAGGCGACGTGGTGGGACATGCCAGCCTGCCCGACGGTGAGCAGCATGCCTTCCTGTGGCGCGACGGCACCCTGACCGACATGGGCACGCTGGGCGGCACGCAAAGCCGCGCGGCCGACATCAACGACCGCGGCCAGGCCGTCGGCCATGCGAGCCTGGCCGGCGACGAGACCTTCCGGGCCTTCCTCTTCGATCAGGGCCGCATGACCGACCTGGGCACGCTGGGCGGTGCCTCGAGCCAGGCCCTGGGCATCAACAGCCTGGGCCAGGTCGTGGGCTGGGCGGAGATCGGCTCGCCGGCGCCCGGCGAAACGAACCGCCATGTCTTCTTCTACGACAACGGCGTGATGACCGACCTGACCCGCTGGGTGATGCGCTCGTTCGACATCGTGGCCGACGTCGACCCGTACTCGGTGCTGCTCAACGACGTGGGCCAGGTGGTGCTTTCCGCCACCTTCCACACCGGCGACCGCGGCCTGTTCCTGCTGTCGCCGGCGCCCGAGCCGCTCACCTATGCGCTGATGCTGGCCGGGCTGGCGGCACTGGCCGCACTGCGGCGGCGCCAGCGGCCCGGCTGAGCGGCCTCAGGCCGCCGATCGAACCGGGGTCAGAGGTCGCGAGCCCAGGTCTTGCCCTCGTCCGTCGAGCGCAGGATCGATCCGTTGCGCAGGAAGGCCAGCAACGCGCCGCTGCTGCGGTCGACCATGATCTCGCGCACGCTGGCCGGGTCGCCGCCCGGCGGCGTACCGCTCACGGCCCAGGTGCGGCCGCCATCGCGGCTGGCCATGAGCCCGTACTCGCCGGCGAACATGCCTGGCTTGATGGGTGCCACGGCATAGGCGGTTTTGCGGTCGGCGAACGTGATGGCCTGGACGAACCGGCTGGTGTCCAGGTCGACCCACTTGCGCCCGCCATCGGTGGACACGAGCGTGGTGCGCACGAGCGTGACGGCCTGCATCACCAGCATGCCGTCGGGCAAGGCGGAAACGCTCAGCACCGACTGGCCCGTCGAGATGCGCTCGATCTTTTCGGTATCGGCATCGACCACCTGGAACTCGCCGTTGGGCATCATCACGCCCACGCGATTGCCGGTCGCTACCGCAGTGGCCCCCTGCCAGGGCACGTTGAGCGAACGCTCGTCGGCGAAGCTTCCGATCTTGCGCCAGCCGCCGGCCAGTGCGTCGCTGCTCACGAAGGCCGTCCATTCGGACCCCTGGCGTGCCAGCACCACCACCTTGCCGTTGGGCAGCGGCTCGGCGGCGGCGATGAGCCCCGGCGACGGAGAAGCGAGCGAAGTCCAGGTCTTGCCTTCGTCCGACGAGTAGCGCAACAGCCCCTCTTCACCGCCGACCAGCAGGCCGCCTCGATAAGGCCGCACCGATTCGACGGCCTTCCACGAACCGACGTCGAGTTCGCGCCACGCCTTCTCACCGCCCTTGCGCCACACCAGCCTGCCCATCTTGCTGCCCGCATAGATGTCGCCCGCGCCGGTGACGCTCAGGCCGTACATCGCAGGCGCCAGCCGCTTGATCAGAGGGGCCAGCGCCACGCGACGGGTCATGTGGGGCTCCAGCTCGAACGAATGCACCGGCCGGCCGCGCGTCTGCTCCGCAAGGGCCGGGAACAGGCTTTCGAAGGTGGCCGTCAACTCGGCGTCGGGCGGTACGTAGCCCACGTTGAAGCGGGAGCCATCCAGCGGCTGCACCAGCACGGTTCCGAGCAGCGTCACCTCGCCCGGGCGGACCTCGAACGAACTCAGCATCGACCCGATGGGGAAGGTGTAGGTGGCATTGCCCGACGAGCCCACCGCGTCCTTCACCGTGTAGCGCCCGGGCGCGATCATGCCGCTGAAGATGGCTGTCGAGCGGGTGGTGGCACGCGTGCGCGACAGCAGCAGGATCTCGGGCTGCGGCGGCTGGGGCGCGCCCGGTTCCACCACGCGCCGGAGCTGGATGGACGACAGCGTTTCGGCCGGGTCCCACTCGGTGCGGCTGTTGGTGATGAGCTTGAGCACCACCGCGCCTTCCTGTCCGGTGAGCTTGCGCTCCACCGCGATGGGCGCCACGGGCGTGGCGCAGGCGGCCAGCATCGCGACCATGACGGCACATGCCGCCGCTCGTGCTGCGCGCACCGCGGCAGCACACTTCCAGGTGTTCAGCATTTCCCCCTCCTCCTCGGTATCTCGACGATGTCCGGCCACAGGCCCTAGCTGAACAGGCGCCGCGCCACCTGCGAGCCGGCCGCCACGTCACGTTCGGCCAGCGTCGCGTACAGCTGCTCCAGTTCCTGTCCGATGGCACTGAACGACTGCGGATGCAGGGGCTGCCCGCCGTCGTCGTAGAGCTCGGCATCGAGCGCGAGCCGCAGCGCTTCGCCGGCGGCGCACCAGGCCTGGAACGGCTGGGCGGCGGGCGCCGTCTGCGGCACGTCGAACGCCAGCGTCAGCTCACGCACCGCGGCCTGGGCCGGGTCCTCGGCAAAGGCGGCCTGCGCGTCGAACTGCAGGCTCAGCACCGGCGGGGCGCCCTCCTCCTGCGCAGGCAGCACCAGCCGCCCGGGAATCACGCCCGGCACGAAACCATGGCGCGCCGCATGCTGCTGCACATAGCCCAGCGACCAGGCCGCCCCCTTGGCCCGCAGGCGCAGCGCGAGCTGCGCATCGTGCTGGCTGGCAAAGGCGTCGAGTTCGCGGGCCCGGGCGACGATGTCGAGCATGTCGGGGAAGTCCGGCATGGCACCCACCGCATCGGCAAAGGCCTGCACCTTCTGCACGAACTCGGAATATTCGATCTCGTTGAGCGGCCCCAGCCGGTTGGCCATCTGCACGCCCGCCTGGAACTCGCCGTAGCTGCGCCCCAGCGTCGGCTGCTCCCATTCGCCCGTCTCGGTGCTGAGTCCTTCGACCAGGAAGGGCTTACTGCCGGCGCGACGCGACGGCGGCAGGTGCAGCAATGCCGTCTCGGCGCTGACGGGCGCTTCGATGGTGAGGGGCGCGATGGCGTCGATCAGCGCGTCGAGCCGGGCGGTCGAGCGCCTGACCACCAGCGGCGGATCCACGCGTTCGGGCTGTGCCGGCGCGCCGGCCGGCGCCGGCTCGGCCGGGGGCGAATCTGCCGCAGCATCGCCGAACACCGGTTCGCGCGCCTCCACCGGCGGTGCCGCGTCTGGTTTGGGAATCGTCCTCACGCCGGCGCGGCGCGTCTGCCAGGCGTTGTGCGCCACCACCGCGGCCAGCACCAGCCCACCCAGCACCGCCAGCCACAGTTGCAGCGAGCTCATGGGCGTCAGGCTGCCTCGGCCATGCCGATGGCGGCTTCCATGTCGACCGCCACGATGCGCGACACGCCCTGCTCCTGCATGGTCACGCCGATCAGCTGCTCGGCCATTTCCATCGCGATCTTGTTGTGGCTGATGAACAGGAACTGGGTGTTGCTCGACATGCTCTTCACCAGCTTGGCATAGCGCTCGGTGTTGGCGTCGTCCAGCGGCGCGTCCACCTCGTCGAGCAGGCAGAACGGCGCCGGGTTCAGCTGGAAGATGGCGAACACCAGCGCGATCGCGGTGAGCGCCTTCTCGCCGCCCGACAGCAGGTGGATGGTGCTGTTCTTCTTGCCGGGCGGCTGGGCCATCACCTGCACGCCGGCGTCGAGGATCTCGTCGCCCGTCATCACGAGCTTGGCCTGGCCGCCGCCGAAGAGGCTGGGGAACATGCGGCCGAAGTGTTCGTTGACGGTGTTGAAGGTGGCGCCCAGCAGGTCGCGGGTCTCGAGGTCGATCTTCTGGATGGCACCTTCGAGGGTGGTCATCGCGTCCATCAGGTCGGCCGACTGCGCATCGAGGAAGGTCTTGCGCTCGCGGGCCGAGGTGAGCTCGTCGAGTGCGGCCAGGTTCACCGCGCCCAGCGCGTTGATGTCGCGGTTGATGCGGTCGATTTCGCTTTGCAGGCCGTAGAGCTTGACGTTGCCTTCCTCGATGGACCTGGCCAGCGCTTCCAGGTCGACCTGCGCCGCGGTCAGCTGCTCCAGGAACTGCGCGCCGCCCAGTTGCGCAGCCTGCTCCTCCAGCTGCAGCTTGGTGATGCGCTCGCGCAGCGGGTCGAGACTGCGCTCGAACTCCAGCCGCTGCTCGTCGGCGCGGCGCAGCTGCGCGGACAGGTCGTCGTACTGGCTGCGCTGCGCCGCCAGCGCGCTTTCGCGCTCCAGCTTCAGCGCCAGCGCTTCCTGCAGGCCGGCCTGCGCCGCCTGGTCGTTGAACTGTGCGAGCTCGTCCTGCAGCTGCGCGGCCGACTGCTCGTTGGCCGCGATCATCTGCACCGACTGCTCGATGGAGCGCTGCAGTTCGCCGCGGCGCGCGGCCAGGGCCCGCGCCGAGAACTGCGCCTCCTGTGCCTGGCGCTCCAGCGAACGCAGCTGCTCGCGCGCGTCGTTCAGGCGGCGCTCGGCGGAGATCACCGCCTCGTCGAGCTCGGCATGGCGCTCCTGCTCGTTGGCCAGCTGCATGTCGAGCTCCTCGAAGCGCGCTTCACCGGTGACCCGGCGCTCCTGCAGCTCCTCGATGCCCGCGTCGATCTCGGCCAGCTCACCTTCGATCTGACCGCGGCGCTGGCTGGTCTGCTCGGCCAGCTGCGACAGGCGCAGCGTCTCGACCTGCAGCTGGTGGGTGCGCGTCTGGCCTTCGGCCGTCTCGCGGCGTGCGGTCACGAGGCGCTGCGAGGCCTCGGTATAGGCCGCCTCGGCCCGCACCAGCGCGCTGCGCGCCTCCTCGACGATGAGCGACTGGGCGCGCACCTGCTTCTCGAGGTTCTCGATCTCCTGGGCACGGGCCAGCATGCCGGCCTGCTCGGAGTCGGGCGCATAGAAGGCCACCGCGAATTGCGACACCGCATGGCCGGCCCGGGTCATGATGACTTCGCCGTGGGTGAGCTTGCCGCGGCTGGCCAGCGCTTCGTCGAGCGAGCCGGCGGTATAGACGCCTTCGAGCCAGTCGTTGAGCAGCGCCTGCAGGCCGTTGTCGTTCAGCCGCAGCAGGTCCGAAAGCCGGGGCAGCGTCTGGTGGGTGTTGGCAATGGCGCCCGCCGGCGGCGTGTAGAAGGCCAGCTTGGCCGGCGGCGCGTCGTTCTCGAAGGCGCGCACGGTCTCGACCCGGCCCACCTCGAGCGCGTTGAGCCGCTCCCGCAGCGCCGCCTCGAGCGCCGTTTCCCAGCCGGTTTCGATGTGGACCTTGGTCCACAGGCCGGCCAGCCCGTCGAGGCCATGCTTGGCAAGCCACGGCTTGAGCTTGCCTTCGGTCTGCACCTTTTCCTGCAATGCACGCAGCGCCTCCAGCCGCGCGCTGAGATCGGCCTGGCGAGCCGCTTCGGCGTTGACCTGCTCCTGGCGGGCCCGGCGGTCTTCGTCGAGTGCGGGCACCTGCTCGGTGAGCTCGTGCAGCCGCGCCTCGGCCACCGCCTGCGCCTCCTCGAGCCCGGCGAGCTGCTGCTTCATCTCGGCCAGGCGCGCTTCGTCCGGCACGGCCAGGCCCTGGCGTTCGCCGGCCAGGCGCTCGCGGCGCTGCGTCAGGGCACGGTTCTGCTCGTCGATGTTGCGCGACTCGGCGGCCAGCAGCTGGATCTGCTGCTGCACCTGCGCCACGTGGCCGCGCTGCTCGTTGCTCCTGGCCTGGGCCGCGCGCACTGCGTCTTCGTGGCCGGGCAAGGCGCCCGACTGTTCTTCGGCCTGCGCCGCCAGCACCTCGGCCTGTTCCTCGGCCGCGGCGATCTGCTCGGCGATGTGCTCGAGCTCGTCGGCGCCCTGCTGGCGACGCTCGTTCCACTGCTCGTTCTGCATCTTCAGTTCGGCCAGGCGGGTCTCGACCCTAGCGCGGCCTTCGACGACATAGCGGATGCGCTCCTCGAGGCGGCTCACCTCGAGGGCGGCCTCGGCGAGCGACCCCTGTGCGGTGTGCAGCGCGTCGCTGGCCTCGTAATGCGCCTGGCGCACATGCTCGAGCTCGGCTTCCACATGGCGCAGTTCGGCCAGGCGCGCCTCCAGCGCGTTGGTGGCCTCGAGCACGGCCTTCTTGACGCGTTCTTCCTCGCCGGCCGCGTCGCGGTGCTTCAGGAACCACAGCTGGTGCAGCTTCAGCGTGCCCTGCTCCTGCAGGCCGCGGTACTGGGTGGCGACCTCGGCCTGCTTCTCCAGCTTGTCGAGGTTGTTGTTCAGCTCGCGCAGGATGTCTTCGACCCGGGTGAGGTTCTCGCGGGTGTCCTTCAGGCGGTTTTCCGTCTCGCGGCGGCGTTCCTTGTACTTGGACACGCCGGCCGCCTCTTCGAGGAACAGCCGCAGTTCCTCGGGCTTGGACTCGATGATCCGGCTGATCGTGCCCTGGCCGATGATGGCGTAGGCGCGCGGGCCCAGGCCGGTGCCCAGAAAGACGTCCTGCACGTCGCGGCGGCGCACCGGCTGGTTGTTGATGTAGTAGCTCGAGGTGCCGTCGCGGGTGAGTACGCGCTTGACGGCGATCTCGGTGTACTGGTTCCACTGGCCGCCGGCACGCGCGTCTTCGTTGCTGAACACCAGCTCCACGCTGGAGCGGCTGGCCGGCTTGCGGCTGCCCGAGCCGTTGAAGATCACGTCCTGCATCGACTCGCCGCGCAGCTCCGACGCCTTCGACTCGCCCAGCACCCAGCGCACCGCGTCCATGATGTTGGACTTGCCGCAGCCGTTGGGGCCCACGACGCCGACGAGCTGGCCGGGAAGCTGGAAGTTGGTGGGTTCGGCAAACGACTTGAAGCCGGAGAGCTTGATGGAATTCAGGCGCATGCTGGCGGCTCATCGCGGCGGCCTGGGCGGCGCCGCTAACCCGTTGATCTAAAAGAAAAAACCTGCAGGGCTGCAGGGCGGAAAGCGGGCCGGATGATACCATCGCGCCCTCCCTCGAACTGTCAGCAAACGCACCCCATGCCCCCGGCTTCGGGTGCCTGTCATCCATGGCCAAGTCCACCACCAGAGCCCCCGCCCCGAAACAGCGCGAGATGCCGGTCAACCCGCCGACCGCGCCGTCGAAGGAACTGCACGTCTTCCCCAACCCGAGCCCGAAGCGGGACTACGTCATCCAGTTCCAGATCCCCGAGTTCACCTGCCACTGCCCGCTGACCGGCCAGCCGGACTTCGCGCACTTCACGATCGACTGCATCGCCGACAAGCTGTGCATCGAGCTAAAGAGCCTGAAGATGTACATGTGGAGCTACCGCAACGAAGGTGCGTTCCACGAGAAGGTCACCAACGACATCCTCGACGACATCGTGAAGGCCATCGACCCGCGTTTCGTGCGCATCACGGCGAAGTGGTACGTGCGCGGCGGCATCTACACCAACGTGGTGGTCGAGCATCGCAAGAAGGGCTGGAAGCCGCAGCCGTTGGTGACGCTGCCGGCGCACGCCGCCGAAAGCGGGCTGCTGGGCTGACGGCATGGCCGCCCTCGCCGGCAATCCCAGCTACCAGAAGTTCGCGGTGACGGTGCGCCGCAGCCCGATCGACGGCTTCGGCGTGTTTGCCGCCGAACCCATTCCGCCGCGGCTGAAGATCGGCGAGATCCGCGGCGAGTCGATCACCGTGGCCGAGGCGCGCCGTCGCGCCGACGGGCAGGAGCGCATCATGATCGTCGAGGTGTCGCACAAGCGTGCCATCGACGCATCGAAGTCCACCGACCCGATGCGCTTCACCAACCACTCGTGCGCGCCGAATGCACGCCTGACCATCCGCGACGGCCGCATCGAGTTCTACGCCCATCGCGCCATCGCGGTGGGCGAGGAGATCACGGTCAACTACGGCGAAACACACCACGAAGGCCGGCTCACCTGCCGCTGCGGCGCGCCCGGCTGCATCGGCAAGCTCTGAGGCCGCCTGCCGCGCAGGCAAGCGGCTTGCCGGTGGGTCAGCATGATCCGCATCGGCATTTCCGGCTGGCGCTACGCGCCGTGGCGCGGCGTGTTCTACCCCAGGGGCCTGCGGCAGGACGACGAGCTGGCCTTTGCCTCCCGCGCGCTCGACAGCATCGAGATCAACGGCTCGTTCTATTCGCTGCAGCGCCCGGCGCTGTACCGGCACTGGCATGACCAGACGCCCGACGATTTCGTCTTTGCCGTCAAGGCGCCGCGCTACATCACCCACGTGCGCCGGCTCAAGGACATCGAAACGCCGATGGCGAACTTCCTGGCCAGCGGCGTGCTGGCCCTGAACGCCAAGCTCGGTCCGATGCTGTGGCAGTTTCCGCCGAACTTCCATTTCAAGCCGGACCTGTTCGAGCCCTTCCTCGCCATGCTGCCGCACGACACCGAGGCGGCGCTGGACCTTGCGCGCGGTCATGCGCCCTTCATGCGCGAACGCTCGTGGCTCGATATCGACCGCAGGCGGCCGCTGCGGCACGCGGTGGAGATCCGGCATGAAAGCTTTCTCGACGAGGCCTTCGTGCGGCTGCTGCGCCGCTACCGCGTGGCGCTGGTGGTGGCCGACACGGCCGGCAAGTGGCCTTACAAGGAGGACGTGTCGGCCGACTTCGTGTACCTGCGGCTGCACGGCGACAAGGAGATCTACGCCAGCGGCTACGGCGCGGCCGCGCTGGAGCGCTGGGCCGGGCGCATCCGCGCCTGGAGCAACGGCGCGCAGCCGGACGACGCTCACCTCATCAGCCAGCGGCCGCCGCCGGCGCGCAAGCACCGCCACGTGTTCTGCTACTTCGACAACGACATCAAGGTCCGGGCGCCGTTCGACGCGGCCAACCTGGCGCGGCTGCTGGGCGTGCCGCACGCGCTCGATGCACAGGGCCGCTTCGAAGTCGCGTTGCCTGCGCCGGCGCCTGCACGAAGCGAGCCGGCCCGCCGCCGTGCAGCGCTTGCGAAATCCGACCTGAAACAACGCGGAGGCGCCGCACATGCCCGCTGATAATCGGGCCCATGAATCCCCTGCTCTCCCGCCTGCAACCCTATCCTTTCGAAAGGCTGCGCGAGTTGACGCGCGGCGTGACAGCCAACCCGCAGTACCGCACCATCAGCCTGGGCATCGGCGAACCGAAGCATCCGACACCCGCCTTCATTCGCGAAGCGCTGAGCGCCGCGCTCGACGGCCTGGCCAGCTACCCCGCCACCGCCGGTGAACCGGCCCTGCGCGAAGCCTGCGCCGGCTGGATGCAGCGCCGCTACGGCATCACGCTCGACGCGGCCACCCAGGTGCTGCCGGTGAACGGTTCGCGCGAGGCGCTGTTCGCGCTGGCGCAGACGGTGATCGACCCGACCCGCGAGGGTGCCACCGTGGTCTGCCCCAACCCGTTCTATCAAATCTACGAAGGCGCGGCGCTGCTGGCCGGCGCGCAGACCGCCTTTGCCAACAGCGACCCGGCCCGCAACTTCGCAGCCGACTGGTCGGCCATTGACGAGGCCACCTGGTCGCGCACCCAGCTCGTCTACGTGTGCTCGCCCGGCAACCCCACCGGCGCGGTGATGCCGCTGGCCGAATGGGAAAGGCTGTTCGAACTGAGCGACCGCCACGGCTTCGTGATCGCCTCGGACGAGTGCTATTCGGAGATCTATTTCCGCGACGAGGCGCCGCTCGGCGGGCTCGAAGCGGCGGCCCGGCTCGGCCGCAGCGACTTCCGCCGGCTCATCGCGCTCACCAGCCTGTCGAAACGCTCCAACGTGCCGGGGCTGCGCTCGGGTTTCGTGGCGGGCGATGCCAGCCTGCTCAAGGCCTTCCTGCTCTACCGCACCTACCACGGCAGCGCCATGAGCCCGGCAGTGCAGCGGGCCAGCGTCGCCGCCTGGAACGACGAGGCGCACGTGGTGGCCAACCGCGAGCTGTACCGCCGCAAGTTCGCCCAGGTCACGCCGATGCTGGCCGAGGCAATGGAAGTGGCCCTGCCCGATGCGAGCTTCTACCTGTGGGCCAAGGTGCCGGATCGCCTGTGGGGCGCATCCGACACGAGCTTCGCCCGCGAACTGCTCGCTCAATACAATGTCGCGGTACTTCCTGGCAGCTATCTCGCACGCGAGGCGCACGGCATCAATCCAGGCGCCGGCCGCATCCGCATGGCGCTGGTGGCAGGCGTGGACGAATGCGTCGAGGCCGCCGAGCGCATCGTGTCCTTCATCCGATCCAACTGAACCGAGCAGCACCATGTCGCAAGACCAACTTCAGAGCACCATCGACCTGGCCTGGGAAGGCCGCGCCCAGATCACCCCGACCTCGGCACCCGAGGTGCGCAAGGCCGTCGATCAGGTCATCGGCGACCTGAACAGCGGCCGCCGCCGCGTCGCCGAGAAGATCAACGGCGAGTGGGTCACCCACCAGTGGCTCAAGAAGGCGGTGCTGCTGTCGTTCCGTCTCAACGACAACCACCTCATGCGAGCCGGCCAGCTGGGCTTCTTCGACAAGGTGCCCACCAAGTTCTCCGACATGAGCGAGGAAGAGCTGCGCACCAGCGGCGTCCGCGTGGTGCCGCCGGCCGTGGCGCGGCGCGGCAGCTACCTGGCCAAGAACGTGGTGCTGATGCCCTCGTACGTGAACATCGGCGCCTATGTCGATGAAGGCACCATGGTCGATACCTGGGCCACCGTGGGCTCGTGCGCGCAGATCGGCAAGAACGTGCACCTGTCCGGCGGCGTCGGTATCGGCGGCGTGCTCGAGCCGCTGCAGGCCAACCCGACCATCATCGAGGACAACTGCTTCATCGGCGCGCGCTCCGAGGTGGTCGAAGGCGTGATCGTCGAGGAGAACTCGGTGATCTCGATGGGCGTGTACATCGGCCAGAGCACGCCGATCTACGACCGTGAGAAGGACGAGGTCACCTATGGCCGCATTCCGGCCGGCTCGGTGGTGATCAGCGGCAGCATGCCCAAGGCCGGCGGCAAGTACAGCCTGTATTGCGCGGTGATCGTCAAGCGCGTGGACGCGCAGACCCGCGCCAAGACCAGCATCAACGACCTGCTGCGCGCCTGAGCTTCTTCGGCACGCAAACAACCAAACTTCAAGATCGATCGAGGGGACGCGGATGAGCGGAAACATGGAGCGGGTGCTGAAGCTGATGGCCGAGAAACAGGCCTCGGACGTCTATCTCTCGGCCAACACGCCCATCCTCATCAAGATCCACGGCCAGATCCTGCAGCTGTCGGACCAGGCGCTCACGCCGCAGCAGCCGCGCCAGCTGCTGGCCGAGATCCTGACCCCCTCGCAGATGGAAGAGCTCGACGACACCGGCGAGCTCAACGTCGGCGTCACGCTCGCCGGCGTGGCCAGCTTCCGTCTTTCGGCCTTCAAGCAGCGCGGCTCCACCGCGGCGGTGTTCCGCTGCATCCCGTCGCTGATCCCGGAGCTCGACTCGCTGAACCTGCCCGAGATCCTGCACACGCTCATCCTCGAGAAGCGCGGCCTCATCCTGCTGGCCGGCGCCACCGGCACCGGCAAGAGCACCACGCTCGCGTCGATGCTGGAGCACCGCAACCAGCAGATGGCCGGGCACATCCTGACCATCGAGGACCCGATCGAATTCCTGTTCTCGAACAAAAAGTCGGTGGTCAACCAGCGGGAGGTGGGCCGCGACACCAACTCGCTGCAGATCGGCCTGAAGAACGCGCTGCGCCAGGCGCCGGACTGCATCCTGATCGGCGAGATCCGCGACCGCGAAACCATGACCGCCGCCATCTCGTATGCGCTGTCGGGCCACCTGGTGCTGTCGACCCTGCATGCCAACAACAGCTACCACGCGCTGGGCCGGATCCTGTCGTTCTACACGCCCGAGTCGCGCCCGGCCCTGCTGTCCGACCTGGCCTCGGGCCTGAAGGCCATCGTGTCGCAGCGCCTGCTGCGCTCGACCGCCGGCGGCCGGGTGCCGGGCGTGGAGGTGCTGCTCAACACCAAGCTGGTGTCCGAGCTCATCGAGAAGGGCGACTTCTCCGGCGTGAAGGAAGCGATGGAAAAGTCCATGGCCGAGGGCTCGCAGACCTTCGAGCAGGACATCGCCCGCCTCATCATGGAAGGCCACGTCACGCGCGACGAAGGCCTCGCGTTCGCCGATTCGCCGACCAACCTGATGTGGCGCCTGCAGAACGACATGAGCCCGCAGTCGAAGGCCGCGCCCAAGAAGGAAGAAGTGGACGAAGGCCCGTCGTTCACCGAGATCACGCTCGAGGTGCGCACCGACGACAAGCCGGCGCGCACGGGGTACGGCGGTCTATGACGGCTGCATTGCGCCTGGCCGAACAGCTGATCGCGCTGCCCTCCGTGACCCCGGATGACGCCGGCTGCCAGAAGCTGCTGGCCGAACGCCTGCGCGCGATCGACTTCGACTGCCACACCATCGAAAGCGGGCCGGACGACTTCCGCGTGACCAACCTGTGGGCGGTGCGCCGCGGCCGCGACCCGCAAGGCCGCGTGCTGGCGTTCGCGGGCCACACCGACGTGGTGCCCACCGGCCCGGTGGCCCAATGGAGCAGCGACCCGTTCGTGCCCACCCACCGCAACGGCAGGCTCTACGGCCGAGGCGCCGCCGACATGAAAACCTCGATCGCCGCCATGGTGGTGGCCTGCGAGGAATTCGTGCGTGCACACCCGGCGCATGCGGGCTCCATCGGCTTCCTGATCACCAGCGACGAGGAAGGCCCTGCCAATGACGGCACCATCAAGGTGATCGAGTGGCTGAAGGAGCGTGGCGAACGGCTCGACTGCTGCATCGTCGGCGAGCCGACCTCGGTGGAGGCGGTGGGCGACATGATCAAGAACGGCCGCCGCGGCTCGCTGTCGGGCCGGCTGGTGGTCAAGGGCATCCAGGGCCACATCGCCTACCCGCACCTGGCCGAAAATCCGATCCATCGCCTGGCGCCGGCGCTGGCCGAGCTCACCACCCTCGAATGGGACCGCGGCAACGACCACTTTCCTCCGACGAGCTGGCAGGTCTCGAACCTGCACGCCGGCACCGGGGCCAGCAACGTGATCCCGGGCGAGGCGGTGGTGGACTTCAACTTCCGCTTCTCCACCGAGTCCACGCCCGAGTCGCTGAAGGCCAGGCTGCATGCGGTGCTCGACCGCCACGCGCTGAAGTACGAGCTGCAGTGGACGCTGGGCGGGCGCCCCTTCCTCACCCGTCCTGGCGACCTCACCGAGGCGATCGGCGCGGCGATCCGCGAGACCACCGGCCTCGTGACCGAGCTGTCCACCACCGGTGGCACCTCCGACGGCCGCTTCATCGCGCAGGTGTGCCCGCAGGTGGTGGAATGCGGCCCGGTGAACGCCAGCATCCACAAGATCGACGAGCACGTGGCGGTGGCCGACATCGAGCCGCTCAAGGAGATCTACCGCAGGACGCTCGAGCGGCTGGCCGCATGAAACTCATCGAGCTGATCGAGCACATGGCCGCCCGCCTCGACGAGGCGGGCGTGTCCTTCGGGCACGGCACCGCCAACGCCTTCGACGAGGCGGCGTGGCTCACGCTCTGGAAGCTGGGCCTGCGGCTGGACATGCTCGACGAGCATGCCGACGACGACGTCGAAGCGGCCGGTGCTGAGGCGGTTGCCGCGCTCGTGGAGCAGCGCATCGCCACCCGCAAGCCCGCGGCCTACCTCACGCATGAAGCGTGGCTGCAGGGCGTGCCCTTCTACGTCGACGAGCGGGCCATCGTGCCGCGCAGCTTCATCGCCGAACTGCTGGCCGACGGCAGCATCGATGTCTGGCTCGGTGCCCACACGCGCCGCGTGCTCGACCTGTGCACCGGCAACGGCAGCCTGGCGGTTCTGGCCGCCATGGCCTGGCCCGACGTGACGGTCGACGCGGCCGACATCTCGGCCGATGCGCTGGAGGTGGCGCGCATCAACGTCGACAGGCACGAGCTGCAGCAGCGCATCACGCTGCTGCAGTCCGACGGCCTGGCCGGCGTGCGCGGGCCCTACGACCTGATCCTGTGCAACCCGCCGTATGTGAACGCGTCGTCCATGGCCACGCTGCCGGCCGAGTACCGCGCCGAACCCGAGCTGGCCCTGGCCGGCGGGGTGGACGGCATGGACTTCATCCGCCAGCTGCTGCGAGACGCACCGGCCCGCATGAGCGAAGACGCGGTGCTGGTGCTCGAGATCGGCCATGAACGCGAGCACTTCGAGCGCGCCTTCCCGGCGCTCGAAGTGCTGTGGCTCGAAACCACCGCGGGCCACGACCAGGTGCTGCTGGTGACCCGCGAGGCGCTGGCCGGCGCCTGACGGCGCTCAACCCGCCAGGCGGGCGAAGGCCTGCTCGAAGTCGGCTTGCAGGTCGGCGTAGTCCTCGATGCCCACCGACACGCGCACCAGCGAGTCGGCAATGCCCATGTCCTTGCGTTGCGCCGGGCCCATCTCCCAGAAGATGGTGTGGGCCACCGGGATGGCCAGCGTGCGGGCATCGCCCAGGTGGCTGGACTTGATGACCAGCTCCAGCGCATCGAGCAGCGCAAAGCAGTCGACGCCGTCCTTCAGCTCGAAGCTCAGCAGCGCACCGAAGGCCTTGAACAACCGCGCGGAGCGTTCGTGTTCGGCATGGCCGGCGAGCCCCGGGTAATGCACCGCCGCCACCTGCGGTTGCGCAGCCAGCCATTGCGACAGGCGCATCGCGTTGTCGCAAGCCCGGTCCATGCGCAGGCCCAGGGTTTCGGCGCCCCGCGCGATGCGGTGCGCATGCTCGGCCGACAGCGTGCCGCCCATGTCGCGCAGGCCCTTCTTCCTGATCTGCTGCAGACCCCAGCCGGCCGCGTTTCCCTTGCGGTAGGCCGCGGCGATGTTGGGATAGGCCGACCAGTCGAACAGCCCGGTGTCGGATACTGCGCCGCCCAGCGCGTCGCCATGGCCGCAGATCGCCTTGGTGAGCGAGTTCACCACCAGCGAGGCGCCCACCGCCTTGGGGCGGAAGAGGTAGGGCGTGGTCATGGTGTTGTCCACCACGTAGACCAGGCCCCGCGCCCCGCACAGCGCACCGATGCCTTCGAGGTCGGCCACCTGGGTGCGCGGATTGGCGATGGTCTCGACGAACACCATGCGCGTGTTCGGCTTGAGCGCCGCTTCGATCTGCGGGGCGTCGGTGGCATCGGCCAGCGTCACCTCGACGCCGATGCCCTCGAGCGTCTGCAGCAGGCTGTTGGTGTTGCCGAACAGGTACTTGCTCGAAACCACATGGTCGCCGCGCTTGAGCAGGGTGAGGAACACCGCCGCAACTGCGGCCATGCCGGTGCCGAAGCTCACCGTGCCAACGGCGTCTTCCATCAGGCTGACCTTGGCTTCGAGTGCCTGCGAGGTCGGGTTGCCCTGGCGGCCATACACATGGCCGGCCTTTTCGCCCTGGAACACGGCCGCCAGCTCCCTGGCGGTGCGGTAGCCGAAGGCCACCGCCGTGTGCATGGGCTTGTGCACCGCGCCGTGTTCGATTTCCGCCTGGCGGTCGGCATGTAGGATCGCCGTCGTCAGCCCTTTTTTCACTCTCGTTCTCCTGCTGGTGCGGGCCCCTGCCCGCTTGCTGCCACATCGATGATTGTCCTCAAGAATGTCACGCTGCGGCGTGGGCCCAAGGTTGTGCTCGAACAAGCGAGCGTCACGCTGCATGCCGGCGAGAAGGTTTCCCTCGTCGGGCGCAACGGCGCGGGCAAGTCCTCGTTGTTCGCGCTGCTGACCGACCGCCTGCACGCCGACGCCGGCGACGTGAGCCTGCCGGCGCGCTGGCGCCTGGCCGAAGTGGCGCAGTCCATGCCCGAGACGGAACAGAGCGCCACCGACTTCGTGCTCGAGGGCGACACCCGGCTCACCGAAGCGCAGCAGCAGCTGGCCCGGGCCGAGGCCGGAGACGACGGCCATGCCATCGCCGAGGCGCATGCGGCGCTGGCCGAGGCCGGTGCCTTCGATGCCAGGGCCCGCGCGCAGGCGCTGCTCCTGGGCCTGGGCTTCAAGGTGAACCAGCTCGCGTCGCCGGTGAACAGCTTTTCCGGCGGCTGGCGCATGCGCCTGCAGCTGGCGCGCGCGCTGATGTGCCCGGCCGACCTGCTGCTGCTGGACGAACCCACCAACCACCTGGACCTCGATGCGCTGGTGTGGCTGGAGAACTGGCTGCAGCGTTATGAGGGCACGCTGCTGGTCATCAGCCACGACCGCGAATTCCTCGACGCCATCACCCGGGTGACGCTCCACCTTGAAGACGCCCAGCTGACCCGCTACAGCGGCAACTACACCGCCTTCGAGGCGATGTGGGCCGAGCGGCTGGTGCAGCAGCAGGCGGCCTACGAGCGCCAGCAGGACCGCGTGGCCCACCTGCAGCGCTTCATCGACCGCTTCAAGGCCAAGGCCACCAAGGCCAAGCAGGCGCAAAGCCGCGTGAAGGCGCTCGAGCGCATGGAAAAGCTGGCGCCGGTGCTCACCGCAAGCGACTTCGCCTTCGAATTCCGCCCGCCGGAGAGCCTGCCCAACCCGATGCTGGCGATGCGCGACGTGGTCTGCGGCTACCGGGCGGCCGACGGCCGCGAGCTGCCCATCGTGAGCGGCATCAACCGGTCGGTGCTGCCCGGCCAGCGCATCGGCATCCTCGGCGCCAACGGCCAGGGGAAGTCCACCCTGGTGAAGACGCTGGCGCGCATGCAGCCGGCGCTGGGCGGCACGGTGACCGAAGGCAAGGGCCTGGCCATCGGCTACTTCGCCCAGCAGGAGATGGACGTGCTGCGACCCGACGAAGGGCCGCTCGCCCACATGGTGCGGCTGGCCAAGGAGGTGTCGCCGCAGGCGCGAGAGCAGGACCTGCGCACCTTCCTCGGCAGCTTCCGCTTCCCGGCCGACATGGTCTACCAGGAGGTCGGTTCCCTGTCGGGCGGCGAGAAGGCCCGCCTCGTGCTCGCGATGCTGGTGTGGCAGCGCCCCAACCTGCTGCTGCTCGACGAACCCACCAACCACCTCGACCTCAACACCCGCGAGGCGCTGAGCATGGCCCTCAACGAATACGAGGGCACCGTCATGCTGGTGAGCCACGACCGGGCGCTGCTGCGCGAGGTGTGCGACGAGTTCTGGCTCGTTTCGGGCGGCAGGCTGGAGCCCTTCGACGGCGACCTCGACGACTACCAGCGCTGGCTGCTCGACAACGCCCGCGAGCAGGCCCTCGCACTGCGCGAGCAGTCGGCGGCCGAAACCCCTGCAGCACCGGCTGCCGCCGGCGGCAACCGCCGCGACGAGCGCAAGGCCGCCGCCCAGGCCCGGCAGAAGCTGGCCGAACAGGCGAAACCGCTGAAGGTGGAGCTGGCCGCCGTCGAGAAGCGCCTGGCCCAGGCCACCGAGGAGCGCGACGGCCTGTTCGCCGCGCTGGCCGACCCCGGCCTGCCCGCCGCAAGACAGGCCGAGCATGGCAAGCGACTCAAGCAGCTGGCCACGCAGATCGACGAACTCGAAGCCCGCTGGCTGGAGCTGGGCGAGGCGATCGAATCGCTCACCCAAGGCTGAGTACAGCGCATCGCATCGGTGGGTCACGGCGAGCAGCCGTTCCCGTTCGCCACCTGCCTGCCGCAATTAAATTGCTTGCAATTTAATTTTGTACAGCCTATAGTCTCGCCCATGGTCACCAAGCGTCAATCAGCCACCCCCTCCCGCATGCCGGCCGGCGCGATGCTGCATCTCGACAATCAGCTGTGCTTCGCGCTGTATTCGAGCTCGCTCACCATGACCAAGCTCTACAAGCCGGTGCTCGACAAACTGGGCCTCACCTATCCGCAATACCTGGTGATGCTGGCCCTGTGGGAGCGCGACGGCCTCACCGTCAGCGAACTCGGCGAGCGCCTGTTCCTCGACTCCGGCACGCTGACCCCGCTGCTCAAGCGCATGGAAACCTCGGGCCTCGTCCAGCGTGAACGCGCCCGCGAAGACGAGCGCCGGGTCATCGTGAGCCTTTCGCCCGCGGGCCGGCGCATGAAGGAAGGCGCGCATGCGGTGCCGGAAGAGATCCTGTGCGCCACCCAGTGCAGCCTCGAAGAAGTGATCGAGCTCACCCAGCGCCTGCACCGGCTGCGCAAGAGCCTGGCGCAGCACCTCGAACCCGGGCTCGTGGCCGCCAGGTCGGCCTGAGCCTTTCCCCGCAGTACCTCTACGTCAACCCACCCCCACAGGAGCAAGCATGGCCCTCGAAAAAGTCCTCTACACCGCCCACGCCACCGCCACCGGCGGCCGCCAGGGCAGCGCCAAGTCGTCCGACGGCGCGCTGCAAGTCGAACTGAGCACGCCGCGTGAACTGGGCGGCGCAGGCGGCCCGGGCACCAACCCCGAGCAGCTGTTCGCGGCCGGCTACTCGGCCTGCTTCATCGGCGCGATGAAGGCCGTGGCCGCCAAGCAGAAGATCGCCCTGCCGGCCGACGTGAGCATCGACGGCAGCGTGGGCATCGGCCCCATCCCCAACGGCTTCGGCATCCAGGCCGAGCTGAAGATCTCGCTGCCGGGCATGGACCGCGCTGCGGCACAGGCCCTGGTGGACGCTGCGCACCAGGTGTGCCCGTACTCGAACGCCACTCGCGGCAACATCGACGTGACGCTCACGCTGGTCTGACCTGCACACGGCCCACGCAGGCCGCGCGCCGAGCCCAACCTCGGCGCGCGGCCTTTTTCATTTCAGCGCGGCGCGCCTTCGAGCAGCTGCAGCAGCAGCTCCACACGCGCCTGCACCGGTGTGAGCGTGCCGGCCGACGGCAGCGCATCGCCCGGCTTGGCCAGAACGGCGCCGGCACCGACGCGGGTGCTGCGCAACACCTTCACGCCTTGCGCCTGGGCGCGCAGCAGGGCCGCTTCGACCTCGTGATGCACGGTGCCATTGCCGGTGGCCGCCACCACCAGCCCGTCGACGCCATCGCGCACGAGCGCGTCGACCAGGCGGCCGTCGGCGCCTGCATGGCTGAAGACGATCTCCACCCGGGGCCACTCGCGGCGCTCCAGCGGCGCAAGGCCCACCGACCTGGCAACCGGCCACGGGCGCAACTGCCGCAATACGCCCTCCTCCAACCAGCCCAGCGGCCCGGCGTCGCCGGCACTGAAGGCATCGGTCCGGTACGAATGCGTCTTGCGCATCTCGCCGGCGACCCACACGGCGCCGGACAGCACGGCCAGCACGCCGCGGGCCTCGGGATGGCAGGCCACGGACACGGCGTCGAGCACGTTCTGCGGACCGTCGGCCAGCAGGGCCGTTGCCGGCCGCATGGCGGCGGCCAGCACCACCGGCCTGGCCGGAGCCAGCACCCGGTGCAGCAGGTAGCCGGTTTCCTCCAGGGTGTCGGTGCCGTGGGTGATGACCACCCCGCCCACGTCCGGGCGATCGAGGTGGAAGGCCACCCGTTGCGCCAGCAGGCGCCAGGTGGCGAAGTCCATGTCCTTGCTGTCGAGCTGCGCGACCTGCTCCACCTCGAGCGGCACGCCGGCCAGGGCAGGCACCCGGGCCACCAGCTGGGCCACACCCAGCTGCGCCGCGGTGTAGCCGATGTTGTCGCCCGCCTCGGCCGTGCCGGCAATGGTGCCGCCCGTCCCGAGGATCACGGTCTTGGCGGCTGAATTCTTCGAGATGCTTTGCATTTCAGGGAAAGCTGGATAAAAATACAGATACTGGATGGATGACCAGCCGGGTCATTTCATGCGGAAAACCAAGAAGGACCGCCCCGTGGACGACGCCCCCAAACTCACCGCCCGCCAGCAGCAGATCCTCGAGCTCATTCAGAGCAGCATCGAGCGCACCGGTGCACCGCCCACGCGTGCCGAGATCGCCGCCGAGCTCGGCTTCCGCTCCGCCAACGCAGCCGAAGAACACCTGCAGGCCCTGGCCCGCAAAGGCGTCATCGAGCTGGTGGGTGGAACCTCCCGCGGCATCCGGCTGAAGGATGCCACACTGCGCTCGATCAATGCCTTGCGTCTGTCGGGCGCAGGGCTGCAGTTTTCTCTACCGCTGCCCAGCCTCGCTCAGCTGTCGCTGCCGCTGGTGGGCCGTGTGGCAGCAGGCCAACCGATCCTCGCCCAGGAGCACATCGACCAGACCTATGTGGTCGAGGCCAGCATGTTCCCGCGCCAGCCGGACTTCCTGCTCAAGGTGCGCGGCATGAGCATGCGCGATGCCGGCATCCTCGATGGCGACCTGCTCGCGGTGCAGCGTGCCAAGGAGGCCAAGAACGGCCAGATCGTCGTGGCGCGCCTGAACGACGAGGTCACCGTCAAGCGCTTCCGCCGCACCAAGGCCGGCATCGAACTGATCCCCGAGAACCCGGAGTTCAGCACCTTGCTGGTCACGCCCGAAAGCGGCGAATTCGAGCTCGAGGGCCTGGCCGTCGGCCTGATCCGCAACACCATGCTCATGTGATGAGGTTCATCGTGAGATCGCTCCGCCCCGCAAGCTTCAAGGCGCCGAAGGTGCGCAGTGCCCAGGAATGCGTTGCCCTCGAGCAGTTGCCGAACATCGGCCCGTCGCTGGCAGCCGACCTTCGGCTCATCGGCATCGCCAGGCCACAAGACCTGATTGGCAAGGACGCCTTCGTGCTCTACCAGAACCTGTGCGCCAAGACCGGCGTGCGCCAGGATCCTTGCGTGCTCGACACCTTCATGGCGGCCACCGACTTCATGCGCGGCTCGCCGGCCGCCCCCTGGTGGCAGTACACGGCGCAACGCAAGGCGCTGTACGGCCCGATCCCGGCAGCCAGCGAAAGCGTCCATCCATGATCTTCATCACCTGCTGAATCCCCGGCCCCCGCGGGTGGCGGGCATACGTGCAGCGCACTCGTCGTGCTGCATGCGATCCCGCGGTCGGCCTTGCCTTGCCAATCCTGCCGAACTTCATTGCTGTTCTTGAATTTCGGAGATGCTCATGATTCGCTTCGTTCGCCTTGCCGCCCGCCTTGTCGGTCTCTCTTCCGAAGGCACACATCCTCGGCAGTTGAGCCTGCCTTTTGGCGGCCCGAGTCTCTGCCTGGCCTCGGCGTCGGCGCCGCCGCGTCGCACCGCAGCAGCCGTCTGCAAGGCGGGTATTGCACGGCCAAGCCGCAGCTTCTGGATCAGCCAGGATCCGCACGACAGCCGCCGCGCGGCCATCGGCGGCACGTTCGCCGAGGTATGCGCCGCGCTCGAATGCCTGGCCGCCCAGGAAAGTCGCACACGCGGCTGACCCGTCGAGCCGCGGCCGCGGCGGGCTGCGCCTCCGGCGCAGCGACAATCGCCGCATGTCCGTTCGTGCGATTTCCGCGGCCGATGCCGTTGCCCACCTCGACCAGTTCGACACCCTCATCGATGCCCGCTCGCCTGCCGAGTACGCCGAGGATCGGCTGCCCGGAGCCCTGAACTGGCCGGTGCTGGACGACGACGAGCGCCGTGCGGTCGGCACCGAATACAAGCAGGTCTCGGCCCTGGAAGCCCGCAAGCGCGGCGCGGCACTGGTGGCGCGCAACATCGCCGAGCACATCGAAACCCGGGTGCTCGACAAGCCGAAGAACTGGCGCCCGCTGGTCTACTGCTGGCGCGGCGGCCAGCGCTCCGGCACGCTCGCCTGGTTTCTCGGCCAGATCGGCTTTCGCACCCAGGTGGTCGAAGGCGGCTACAAGGCGTTTCGCCATGTCGTGATGGCGCAGCTGCAGGACTTGCCCGGCCAGCTCGACCTGCGCGTGGTGTGCGGCAAGACGGGCAGCGGCAAGACCCGGCTGCTGCAGGCTCTGCGGGGTGCTGGCGCACAGGTGCTCGATCTCGAAGCCCTGGCATGCCATCGCGGGTCGGTGCTGGGTTCGCTGCCGGGGCATCCGCAACCGTCACAGAAGGCGTTCGACACCGCCGTCTGGAACGAGCTGCGCCGTTTCGATGCGGCCCGGCCGGTGTTCGTCGAAAGCGAGAGCAAGAAGATCGGCAGGCTGCAGGTGCCCGAAACGCTGATCGAGCGCATGCGCAGCACCAGCCGCTGCGTGCACGTCGAAATGCCCGACGAGGCCCGCCTGCAGTTGCTGCTACAGGACTACGACTTCTTCGTGCAGGACGTCGAGCCCTTCTGCGAGAAGCTCAATGCACTGGTCGAGCTCCGGGGTCGCCAGCAGATTGCCCGCTGGCAGGCCGACGCCCGGGCCGGGCGGGTCGCCGACGTGTTCCTCGAGCTGATGCACAAGCACTACGACCCCGGCTATACCAGGTCGATGCAGCGCAGCTTCGCCGGCTTCGATACGGCACAACAGCTGCACCTGAAAGACGGCTCCGAGTCGTCTCTGGCCGCCGCCGCCCGGGACTTGCTCGGGACACGCTGAGGCCACAAAGGCAAGAGGCCGGCCCCTCTTGCAAGGCAGCCGGCCTCTCGAACGCCCAGGGGGCGGGCGCGCGCTCAACCCATGTGCAGGCCGCCGTTGACGGAGAAGTCCGCGCCGGTGGCAAACGCCGACTCGTCGGAGGCCACCCATGCCACGATGGACGCGATCTCCTCAGGCGTACCCAGGCGCTTCACCGGGATGGTGGCGACGATCTTGTCGAGCACCTCCGGGCGGATCGAGCGGACCATCTCGGTGCCGATGTAGCCCGGGCTCACCGTGTTGACGGTGACGCCCTTGTTGGCGACTTCCTGAGCCAGCGCCATGGTGAAGCCATGCATGCCGGCCTTGGCCGCCGAATAGTTGGTCTGGCCAAACTGGCCCTTTTCGCCGTTGACCGAGCTGATGTTGACGATGCGGCCCCAGCCCCGGTCGAGCATGTCGTCGATCACCTGCTTGGTGACGCAGAACAGGCTGTTGAGGTTGGTGTCGATCACCGCGTCCCAGTCGGCCTTGCTCATCTTGCGGAACACGCCGTCCTTGGTGATGCCGGCGTTGTTGACCAGCACGTCGATCGGGCCATGTTCGGACTTCGCCTTCGAGAAGGCCGCCACGGTGGATTCCCAGTCGGACACGTTGCCCACCGAGGCGTAGAACGTGTAGCCCAGCGCCTTCTGCTCGTCGAGCCACTTGTTGTAGTCACGGCTGGGGCCACAGCCCGCGATGACCTTGAATCCGTCCTTGTGCAGCCGCTGGCAGATCGCCGTGCCGATGCCGCCCATGCCACCCGTCACATACGCCACTTTCTGAGCCATTTTTCTCTCCGGTTGAATGTTGTCTTCTTGTCCGCCAGGGTCGACCGATGTGCAGTCGGGGTCAACGGGGTTGGCCCTGTGCGGACTCTCCCTAGGTGTGGAACGCGGTCTTCAGCGTTCCACGGTCAATGCAACGCCCATGCCACCGCCGATGCACAGCGAGGCGATGCCCTTCCTGGCGTTGCGGCGCTGCATTTCATGCAGCAGCGTCACGAGGATGCGGCAGCCGGAAGCGCCGATCGGGTGGCCGATCGCGATGGCGCCGCCGTTGACGTTGACCTTGCTGGTGTCCCAGCCCATTTCGTTGTGCACGGCACAGGCCTGGGCGGCGAAGGCCTCGTTGATCTCCAGCAGGTCGAGGTCGGCGGCCTTCCAGCCTGCGCGCTCGAGCGCGCGCTTGGAGGCCGGCACCGGCCCCATGCCCATGATCGACGGGTCGAGCGCCGCACTCGAGTAGGAAGCGATGCGCGCGAGCGGCGTGAGGCCCAGCTGGTCGGCCTTCCTGGCCGACATGACCACCACCGCAGCCGCGCCGTCGTTGATGCCCGACGCATTGCCCGCGGTCACCGTGCCCGCCTTGTCGAAGGCCGGGCGCAGCCCCGCCAGCGCTTCGGCATTGGTCTTGCGGTTGACGAACTCGTCGGTGTCGAACACCACCGGGTCGCCCTTCTTCTGCGGAATCGTCACGCCGACGATCTCGTCCTTGAACCGTCCGGCATCCTGCGCGGCGGCGGCCTTCTGCTGCGAGGCCAGCGCCAGCGCATCCTGCTGCTCGCGGGTGATGCCGTACTTCTTGGCCACGTTCTCGGCCGTGATGCCCATGTGGTACTGGTTGTAGACGTCCCACAGGCCGTCGCTGATCATGGTGTCGACCATCTTCCAGTCGCCCATGCGCTGGCCGTCACGCGAACCATTCAGCACGTGAGGGGCGAGGCTCATGCTCTCCTGTCCGCCGGCGATCACGATCTCCGAGTCGCCGTCTCGGATGGCCTGGGTCGCCAGCATCACCGCTTTCAGACCCGAACCGCAGACCTTGTTGATGGTGAAGGCCGGCACGCCCTGTGGGAGGCCGGCCTTGATGACCGCCTGGCGCGCCGGGTTCTGGCCCACGCCGGCCGTCAGCACCTGGCCCAGGATCACTTCACTGATTTGCTCGCCGCTCAGCTTGGCGCGCTTGAGCAGCTCCTGGATGACCACGGCCCCGAGCTCGGCCGCCGGCGTCTTGGCCAGCGTGCCTCCGAACTTACCCACGGCAGTGCGGGCGGCGGCAACGATCACGATATCGGTGGTCATGGTGAGCTCCTTGGATGTACGGCGGACGAAGAGAGGGAAAGAGAGGCGGGACGAGAAAGAGGAAAGAGGACCGGTGGCTTCAGGCCTTGCGCTTCACATAGCGCCCGGGCGCCGGCTCGATGGGGCGATAGGTGCGCTCGCCAGGCGACTTGGGTGCTGCAACCAGCTTGCCCGCAAGCGGCTCGAGCCAGGCATACCACTCCGGCCACCAGCTGCCGGGCTGCTCCTTCGCGGCATTGAACCAGTCGCCGGCCTTGGCCGGCAGGCGGCTTGCGGTCCAGAAGCTGCGCTTCTTCTTGGCGGGCGGGTTGATCACGCCGGCGATGTGCCCGGACGCACCCAGCACGAAGTGCTTCTTGCCCGGCAGCACACGGGTCGAGGCATAGGCGCTGTCCCACGGCACGATATGGTCTTCGCGTGACGCATAAATGAACGCCGGCACGTCGACCTGGCGCAAGTCCACCTGCTCACCGCACACGGTGAGCGCGCCTGGTTCGCGCAGCTTGTTCTCGAGGTAGGTGTTGCGCAGGTACCAGCAGAACATCGGCCCCGGCAGGTTGGTGCTGTCGGAGTTCCAGTACAGCAAATCGAACGGCGGCGGCGTTTCGCCCTTCAGGTAGTTGCCGATCACGTAGTTCCACACGAGATCGTTGGGCCGCAGGAACGAGAAGGTCGTCGCCAGTTCACCGCCCTTGAGCAGGCCGCTCTGGCCGATGCTCATTTCGCGCATCTGCACGGCGGCCTCGTCGATGAACAGGTCGATCACGCCGGTGTTCGAGAAGTCGAGGAAGGAGGTCAGCAGCGTCAGGCTGGCCGCGGGCTTTTCGCCACGGGCCGCGAGCACCGCCAGAGCCGTTGCAAGGATGGTGCCGCCGATGCAGAAGCCGAGCGTGTTGATCTGCTCCTGCTTCGCGATGGCCTTGACCGCGGTGATCGCGCGGATCGCGCCATCCTCGATGTAGTCGTCCCAGGTCTTGTCACCCAGCGACTCGTCGGCATTCACCCAGCTCATCAGGAAGACGCGGTGGCCCTGCTCGACGGCGTGACGCACGAAGGAGTTCTCGGGCTGCAGGTCGAGGATGTAGAACTTGTTGATGCAAGGCGGCACGATCAGCAGCGGCTTCTCATGCACCTTGTCGGTCAGCGGCGTGTATTCGATCAGCTGGAACAGCTCGTTCTCGAACACGACCGTGCCCTCGGTGGTGGCCACGTTGCGCCCCACCTCGAACAGGCTTTCATCGGTTTGCGACAGGTGCCCCTGCTGAACGTCGCCCAACAGGTGCAGCAGCCCCTTGCTGATGCTTTCGCCTCCGGTCTCCAGCGCACGCTGCTGTGCCTCCGGGTTGAGCGCAAGGTAGTTGGCCGGCGACGCCGCATCGATCCATTGCTGCACCGCAAAGCGCACGCGCTGGCGTGTCTTTTCGTCGCCTTCGATGCTTTCGGCCATCTGCAGCAGGGTGCGGGCGTTCAGCAGGTACATCGACGCCATGTACGACGCCATCGGATTGCGGTTCCACGCATCGCTGGAGAAGCGGCGGTCGGCGGGCTTGGGCGCGGGCTCCCCGTCGCCGAGCGACTGGTTCCACAGCGCGGTGGCTTCCTGCATGTAGTCGGACTGGAGGCGAGACAGTGTGTCCCACGGCACGTTGAGCCCTGCGACGGCCTGCAATGCCTCGCCGACCGAATGCCCGAAGGCTTGCGCGCTTGCACCAATGGCCTCCGTAGGGGCCTGTGACTGCCTGCTCGACATATGTCTCCTGTCTCGGTTCTTCGTTTTCGTTTCGCGGCCAGCCGGACGTGCCAAGATCGCATCATCCCTCTGCCGCGATCCCTACGGTAGCCGGATCGCGTTGCCACATTATGGCGTTCAATTTCTCAATGTGGCATTGAAAACGGCAAAACGTCACACCCAGCCCATTTGGGCTCACGTTACTGTCGCCGGCCTGTCGAGCCTGGGACTTCCATGTACCTGATTGCCATTGCCTGGATCTACGTCGTGCTGATGATGGCCATCGCCGAGGCCACCAGCCCGGTCGGAACGGTGCTGGGCGCCTTCTTCACCTTCCTGCTGTATGGCGTCGGCCCGCTCGCACTCGTGCTCTACCTGTTGAGCACCCCGGCACGGCGCCGGGCGCGACGGCAGCGCGAGGCGCAGGCCGCGGGTTCAGCGCTCGATCCAGATGCAGCCGGCCATGCGGCCGGTGACGCGGTCGCGCCGGAAAGAAAAGAACCGTGACGCATCTTCGACGGTGCACCACCGGCCGCCCTTGATGCGGATCACGCCCAGCGCGGCCAGGCGATCGCGCGCCAGGCCGGCCAGGTCGGCCAGCCACTTGCCCGGAGCATCGGGCCTGGGGAAGAACCGGTGGCGGGCTGCAGTGCCAAAGGCGTCGACCACGTCGGCGCCCACCTCGAACCGTCGCGGGCCGATGCAGGGGCCGAGCCAGGCCGAGAGCTCGCCGGCAGAACAGGCCGCTGCCTCGCACAGGGCAGCCACGGTGTGGTCCACCACGCCGCCGGCCAGGCCGCGCCAACCGGCGTGGGCGGCGGCAACGCCGCGCGCGGCGGGTGCCGCCAGGAGCACCGGCAGACAGTCGGCTACCTGCACCAGGCAGGCCACGCCCGGTTCGGTGGTCAGGCTCGCATCTGCCTCCTGCGGTGGGTGATCGGCATCGCCGGCGTTCAGCGTGACCACCCGCGCCCCGTGCACCTGCTTCAGGTACACCGGCCGGGCGCCGCCCACGGCCTGGGCCAGCCGCGCCCGGTTGGCTGCCACGGCCAGCGGGTCGTCATCGACCGCGATGCCCAGGTTCAGGCTGTCGTAGGGTGCCGCGCTCACGCCGCCGGCCCGCGAGGTCATGACCGCGCGCACGCCGGGCACATCCAGTTCGGGCACGAGCCAGTCGGGATGGGGTCCGGCGGCGCTCATGTTCAGGACTCCGCGTCGGGGCAGTTCGACGGCTGAGCCTGCTGGAAGGCCGGGTGCGCCATGCAGGCCTCGAACACGCGCATCACCGTCGGCACGTGGTCTAGCCGGCAATTGAAGCGCTGCGCATTGAAGATCTGCGGCACCAGCACGCAGTCGGCGAACGTGGGCGTGTCGCCGTGGCAGAAGCGGCCGGTGCCGGCCTCATGGGCCAGCCGGCGCTCCACCGTGTCGAGCCCGCTTTCCACCCAGTGCCGGTACCAGCCGTTCTTGGCGTCCTCGCTCAGGCCGAGGTCGCGAACCAGGTAGCGCAGTACCCGGAGGTTGTTCAGCGGGTGGATCTCGCAGGCGATGTCGAGTGCCAGCGAGCGGATGCGGGCACGATCGCCTGCGGTGCCGGGCAGCAGCGCAGGCTCGGGATGCAGCTCATCGAGATATTCGATGATGGCCAGCGACTGGCTCACCTGCGTGTCGCCGTCCTTCAGCAAAGGCACGAGCCTTGCCGCGGACAGCTCGGCATACGACGCCTGCAGCTGCTCGTTTTTCGCCAGGTGCACCGGCAGGTAGTCGTAGGCCAGGCCCTTGAGCGCCAGCGCGATGCGCACGCGAAACGAGGCGGACGAACGGAAATAGTTGTAGAGCTGCATGGCCACCTGCTTACCGGCGAACGAGTTCCACGCGCAGGCCGGCGAGGCCCTCGACGCGCGCCTCGAGCACGTCGCCCGCCGCAGCCGCCGCCACGCCCTCCGGCGTGCCGGTGAAGATCAGGTCGCCGGGCGCCAGCTCCCAGGCGGCCGACAGGTGGGCAATGATCTCGCCCACGTTCCAGATCATCTTGTCGATGCGGCTGGACTGGCGCGCGCCGCCGTTCACCTGCAGCTCGATCGCCGCGGTGGCGATGCCGGGGACCTGGGCCGCGGGGGTGATGGCGCCGATCGGCGCCGACTCGTCGAAGCCCTTGGCGATGCACCAGGGCCGCCCCTGCTTCTTGGCCTCTGCCTGCAGGTCGCGGCGGGTCATGTCCAGCCCGACAGCGTAGCCCCATACGTGCTCCAGCGCGCGACCGGCCTCGATGTCCCGCCCGCCCTTGCCGATGGCCACCACGAGTTCCACCTCGTGATGCAGGCTGCTGGTGAGGCTCGGGTAGGCCATGTTGCCGGTGGCACCCGGTTCCACCGGCAGCACCGCGTCGGCAGGCTTCATGAAGAAGAACGGCGGCTCGCGACCGCTGTGTCCCATCTCGATGGCATGTTCGGCGTAGTTGCGGCCGACGCAATAGATGCGGCGCACCGGGAAGCGGCTGGTGCCGCCGGCCACCGGCACGCTGGGAACGGTGGGAACCGGGATCACGTAGGACATCGGGTTACCTTGTGTTGTGGTGTTGCACGGGCATCCGGGAAGACGAGCGCCGGCGATGATGCCACGCGAGGTCGCGGCATAGGCCCTGCGGGTCATCGCCGAGCCAGGCGGCGAGTGCCGGCGATACACTGCCCGCCTATGTTCAAAGCGCGCAGCATCCAGCACTGCCGAGCCTGCGGTCACGCAGTCGAATACCGCATCCCGGCCGACGACAACCGTGAACGAGCCACCTGCCTGAACTGCGGCGAGATCCACTACGAGAACCCGATCAACGTGGTGGGCACCGTGCCCGTGTGGGGCGAGCAGGTGCTGCTGTGCCGGCGCAACATCGAGCCGCGCTACGGTCTCTGGACGCTGCCGGCCGGTTTCCTCGAGATCGGCGAAACCACCGCCGAAGGCGCCCTGCGCGAGACCGACGAAGAGGCCGGCGCACGCATCAGGCTCGAAGGGCTGTTCACCGTCCTCAACGTCGTGAAGGTCGCGCAGGTGCATCTGTTCTACCGCGCGACGCTGGTCGACACCGATTTCGCGCCGGGGCCCGAGACCATCGAGGCGCGCCTGTTCTCGGAGGCCGAGATTCCCTGGGACGAGCTGGCCTTCCGCACGGTGCGCGAAACGCTGCGTCGCTACTTCGACGACCGCCGGCGCGGTCAGTTCGATGTGCATTGCGCCGATATCTCGTAGGCACCGCAGCGCAGCACCATGAACGGCCCGAGCAACCCGCCCCCCGCCGCCCCGCCGCCCTCTCCTTCCGCTCAGCGCATCGGCGCGACGCAGCGCCTGCGCGAGGACCTGATCCACCCCGACCCCCTGCTCGACTGCCTGCTCGAGGTCTGCCGCCTGCACGGCCAAGGCGCGTCGCGGGCCTCGCTGGCCGCCGGGCTGCCGCTGGTCGACGGCCGCCTGACGCTGGCGCTGGCCGAGCGGGCCGCCGCGCGCGCGGGCATGAGCGCCAAGCTGCAGCGCCAGAAGCTCGAAGGGCTCGACGCCGCCGCGCTGCCGGCCATCCTGGTGCTCAAGAACGAGCGCGCCTGCGTGCTGCTCGGCTGGGAAACCCTGCCCGAGGGCGGCCTGCATGCCCGGGTGCTGCTGCCCGAGACCGGCCAGGGCTCGGTCACCATGCCGGCGGTGGACCTGGCCGAGCGCTATGCCGGCGTCACGCTCTTCGTGCGGCCTCATTTCCGCTTCGACCGCCGCACGCCCGACGTGCGCGCCACTCGCAGCGGCCACTGGTTCTGGAGCGCGGTGCTCCAGCAGCGGTTCGTCTACCGCGACGTGCTCTGGGCGGCACTGCTCATCAACATCTTCGCGATCGTGTTCCCGATGTTCTCGATGAACGTCTACGACCGCGTGGTGCCCAACAGCGCCACCGAAACGCTCTGGGCGCTGTCGGTGGGCGTGCTGCTCGTGATCAGCGGCGACCTGTTCATGCGCCTGCTGCGCAGCCACTTCGTCGACGAGGCCAGCGCCCGCATCGACGTGCAGATCTCGGCCACGCTGATGGAACGCGTGCTCGGCATGCGGCTGGAGCACCGGCCGGCGTCGGTGGGGTCGTTCGCCTCCAACCTGCGAGGCTTCGAGCAGGTGCGCGACTTCATCGCCTCGAGCACCGTCACCGCGCTGATCGACCTGCCCTTCGCCATCATCTTCCTCGTCGCGATGGCCTGGATCTCGCCCTGGCTGGCGGTGCCGGTGGTGGTGGCCTTCGCGCTCATCCTGGTGCTGGGCTACGTGCTGCAGCACCGGCTGCACGAGCTGTCGCAGACCACCTACAAGGCCTCGGCGCTGCGCAACGCCACCCTGATCGAAAGCCTGTCGGGCATCGAAACCATCAAGTCGCAGGGCGCCGAAAGCGTGGTGCAGTCAAAGTGGGAACGGGCCAATGCCTTCCTGGCGCGGGTCAACACCCGCATGCGCTCGGTGTCCCAGAAGGCCATCTACGGCACGGCGTGGCTGCAGCAGCTCGTGACCGTGGTGCTGGTGATCGTGGGCGTCTACCTGATCAGCCAGCGGCAGCTCACCATGGGCGCACTCATCGCCGCCACGATGCTGGGCTCGCGGGCGCTGTCGCCGGCCGGGCAGATCGTGGGCCTCCTGATGCAGTACCAGGGAGCGCGCACGGCACTCGAGTCGCTCAACCGCATCATGGAGCAGCCGGTGGAGCGGCCGGCCGGCGAAAGCTTCATCCACCGGCGCGAGCTCAAGGGCGAAGTCGAGTTCCGCAACGTCAAGTTCAACTACCCCGGCCGCCAGGACGCCGCGCTCGAAGGCGTGAGCTTCAAGCTCACGCCCGGCGACCGCGTCGCGCTCATCGGCAAGGTGGGGTCGGGCAAGACGACCATCCAGAAGCTGATGCTGGGCCTTTACCAGCCCACCGAAGGCGCGGTGCTGCTCGACGGCATCGACCTGCGCCAGCTCGACCCGGCCGACGTGCGCAGCAACATGGGCTACGTGTCGCAGGACGTGAACCTGTTCTACGGCTCGCTGCGCGAGAACATCACCTTCGGCATGCCCTACGCCGACGACACCGCGGTGGTCGCCGCCGCCGAGGTGGCCGGGCTCACCGAGTTCGTGAACCGTCACCCGCGCGGCTTCGACATGGAGGTGGGCGAACGCGGCGAGCTGCTGTCGGGCGGCCAGCGCCAGGCCATCGGCATTGCCCGCGCGGTGCTGCACAACGCGCCGCTGCTGCTGCTCGACGAGCCCACCAGCGCGATGGACTTTTCCACCGAGGCGCACGTCACCCAGCAGATCAGCAACTTCGCGCGCCACAAGACGGTGGTGCTGGTGACGCACCGCACCTCGCTGCTGAGCCTGGTCAACCGGGTGATCGTGGTCGACGCCGGCAAGATCGTGGCCGACGGTCCGCGCGAGCGCATCCTCGAGGCGCTGTCGGCAGGCCGCATCGCCCGGGCCGCGTGAGGAGCGGCAGGCCATGAACAAGACCCTGCTCGCACTCGGCCAGCGCTTCATCAACGTGCTCGAATGGATCCGCCTGCGGCTCGAGCCCCTCACGCGCCGCCTGTTCGGCCCGCCCCTTGCGGCCGACGCCGAGGCGGCCCAGGCCGGCTTTCGCAGCTTCGAGCTCGACGCCGAGGAGGTGATGTCGCGCGGCCGCACCCACCGAGCCCAGACCATCGTGCGGGTGGCCCTGCTGCTGGTCGCGGTGCTGCTGGTGTGGGCAGCGCTTGCCGAGGTGGACGAAGTCACCCGCGGCGAGGGCCGGGTGATCCCGTCGCGCCAGCTGCAGGTGGTGCAGGCACTCGACGGCGGCGTGGTGTCGGAGATCCTCGTGAAGGAAGGCCAGGTGGTCGAGAAGGACCAGATGCTGCTGCGCATCGACGAAACCCGGGCCACCTCGGGCGTGCGCGAGAGCCAGGCACAGGCCTTTGCGCTGCGCGCCAGGCTGGCGCGGCTGAAGGCCCTGGCCGAAGACACGCCGCTGCAGGCGCCGGCGCCCCGCCCGGGCGACGCGGAGGAGCAGCGCATCCTCGACGAGGAACGCCGCCTGTACGAATCACGCGTGAGCGAGCTGAATGCACTGGTGTCCATCAGCCAGCAGCAGCTCATGCAGCGCCAGCAGGAACTGAGCGAAGTGCGTTCGCGCCGCGCGGCCAACGAACGCGGGCTGGAGCTGGCCCAGCAGGAGCTGACCAAGACCCGGCCGCTGCTGGCCACCGGCGCGGTGTCGGAGGTGGAGGTGCTGCGCCTGGAGCGCGAGGTGACCAAGACCCGCGGTGAAGTCGAGCAGGGCGGCGCCCAGATCGCCCGCGTGCAGGCCGCCATCGGCGAGGCGCAGCGCAAGATCCAGGAGACCGAACTCGCCTTCCGCAACGAGGCCCGCAAGGAGCTGTCCGACGTGCTGGGCAAGCTCAACGCCCTCAATGAAGGCGCCGTGGCGCTGGCCGACAAGGTGGACAAGGCCCAGGTCAAGTCACCGGTTCGCGGCCGGGTGCAGCGCCTGCTGGCCAACACCGTGGGCGGCGTGGTGCAGCCGGGCAAGGACATCGTCGAGATCGTGCCGCTGGACGATGCGCTCGTGCTGGAAGCGCGGGTCCTGCCGAAGGACATCGCGTTCATCCACCCGGGGCAGATGGCGACGGTGAAGTTCACCGCCTACGACTTCGCGGTCTATGGCGGGCTGGAGGCCAAGGTCGAGAACATCTCGCCCGACACGGTGGTCGACGAAAAAGGCAATGCCTTCTACGTGGTCCGGGTGCGCACCACCCAGCCGAACTTCAGCGAGAGCCAGCCCATCATCCCGGGCATGACGGCCGAGGTGGACATCCTCACCGGCCAGAAGACCGTGCTGTCCTACCTGTTCAAGCCGGTGCTGCGGGCCAAGGCCTACGCGTTCAGCGAGCGCTGAAAGCACGCGACCGTCCTTCGTTTCGCTCCGCGCTGCCGGTCGCGGCGGCGACCAGTGACGAAGTCCAGCATCCCATCCTGTGGGCGCGGGAAGCGCTGCTGCACGAGCCTGCTCCCACGCCTTGGGACCCGTCCGCGACTTGAGCGACTAACGTGCCCGGGAACCGCGATTCTGGTGACAGGCATCACGAAATCTGAGCCACTTCCAGGAGTTAAGGCCGGTATCCTCGCCTGCATCCGCCAGCAGTAGGAAGGTCCGGTCATGCCGACGCTCGCCCATGTTCCCCACGGAAAAATCACCGCGCTGTGGGGCACCGCCTTCGTGCGCAGCCCCAACGGCAAGATGCGGCTGCTCAAGCTGGGCGACGTGGTCAACCGGGGCGACGTCATCCTGACCAGCCAGGACGGCATCGTTCAGATCTCCGGCGAAGACGGCGAGCCGCGAGCCCCCCGCCTGGCGCTCGTGCAGGCCGAAGGCGCCGAGCCGAAGGCCGCGCCGGTGCCCGACGACATCGAGCAGGTCATCCAGGCACTGAACAGCAACGACCCGAGCGTGGCCCCGGCGGCGGGCGTGGCGGGCGGCGGCGAAGGCGGCGAGCTGTCCCCCGGCCTGCGGGTCGACCGGGTCATCGAGGTCGTGACACCGCAGGAATACGCGTTCAGCACCCCCGACCGCACCGCAGCTGAATTCACCACCGGCAACCAGATCGACGGCAGCGCCGCCGCCGCGGGCGAACCGGCCAGGCCCGGCCCGTTCAGCGGCGCCGAGGATTCGCGCATTCCGGTCGCCCTGGTGGCCGACGGCACGACCGCGACTTCGGTCACCGTGACCAGCCTGCCGCCCGGCAGCACGCTGTTCCTGGCCGATGGCGTCACGCCGGTCGCCGCGGGCCAGGTGCTCACGCCCGCGCAGGCCGCCGGCCTGGTGTTCGTGCCCGCCCCCGACTTCAACGGCGCCACGCAGATCGGCTTTTCCACCACCGACGCGCAAGGCAACCTCACCCCGGCCACCAGCGTGGCGGTGACGGTGACGCCGGTCAACGATGCCCCCGTCGCTGCTCCCGACGCCGCCACCGCACTGGAAGACACCCCGCTGTCCGGCAAGCTGCTCGCCAACGACGGCGACGTCGACGGCGATGCGCTGAGCATCACCGGCTTCAGCATCGCGGGCCTGCCGGGCGCCTTTGCTGCCGGCAGCACCGCCAGCCTGGCCGGCGTCGGCACGTTCACCCTGGCGGCCGACGGCAGCTACACCTTCACGCCGGCGCCCCAGTACAACGGCCCGGTGCCGCAGGTCACCTACACGGTGAGCGATGGCACTGCCTCCACCACCGGCACGCTGGCGCTGTCGGTGACGCCGGTGAACGACGCCCCGGTGGCCGTGGGCGACAGCGTCGCCACCAATGAAGACACGCCGGTCACCATCGCGGTGCTCGGCAACGACAGCGATGCCGACGGCGACGCGCTGGCCGTGACCGCGATCAATGGCACCGCCATCGCCGTGGGCAGCCCGGTGCTGCTGCCGCAAGGCAGCGTGAGCCTGAATGCCGACGGCACCCTCACCTTCACGCCGGCCGCCGACTACAACGGCCCGGCCTCGTTCGACTACACGGTGAGCGACGGGCAAGGCGGCAGTTCGACCGCCAGCGTCACGGTCACGGTCAACCCTGTGGCCGACGTCACCACCGTCAGCCTCGCGGCAACGCCGGCCGTCGCCGAAGGCGGCACCATCGTCTACACCGCGAGCCTGACCGGCCCGGCCCAGGCACCGCTCACGCTGACGCTCAGCAACGGCGCGGTGATCAGCATCGCCGCCGGTGCCAGCAGCGGCTCGGTTGCGGTGCCCGCCCCGGCCGACGACGCCTACCTCGATGCCGGCAGCGTGTCGGCCACCATCGCCAGAGCCTCGGGCGGCGGCTTCGAGCAGTTGGCCGTCAACCCGGCCGCCGCGACGACTGCCGTCACCGATACGCAGGACACCACCACACTGTCGCTCACCGCCTCGCCCAACGTGGCCGAAGGCGGCCAGATCACCTACACCGCCACCCTCACCTCCGTTGCGCAGACTCCGGTGACGGTGACCCTGTCCAACGGCGCGGTCATCACCATCGCTGCCGGTGCCAGCACAGGCGCGGTCAGCGTGCCGGCCCCCACCGACGACGTCCACGTGGACGCCGGCAGCGTCTCGGCCACCATCGCCAGCGCCTCGGGCGGCAACTTCGAGCAGCTGCACATCGACCCCGTGGCCGCTACGACCAGCGTGGCCGACACCATCGACACCACCACCGTGTCGCTCACCGCCTCGCCCAGCGCGGCCGAAGGCGGCCAGATCACCTACACCGCCAGCCTCACCGCCGCGGCGCAGAGCCCGGTCACCGTGACGCTGTCCAACGGCGCCACCATCACCATCGCCGCCGGCGCCAGCACCGGCTCGGTCGCGGTGCCCGCCCCGGCCGATGACACCTACCTGGACGCCGGCAGCGTGTCGGCCACCATCGCCAGCGCCTCGGGCGGCGGCTTCGAGCAGCTGGCCGTCAACCCGGCCGCCGCAACCACCGCCGTCACCGACACGACCGACGCGACCACCGTGTCGCTCACCGCCTCGTCCAACGTGGCCGAGGGCGGCCAGATCACCTACACCGCCAGCCTGACCGGCGCCGCCCAGACGCCGGTGACCGTGACCTTGAGCAACGGCGCAGTCATCGTCATTCCCGCCGGCGCCAGCACCGGCTCGGTGAACGTCGGCGCCCCCGCAGACGACCTGTACCTGGATGCCGGCAGCGTCTCGGCCACCATCGCCAGCGCCTCGGGCGGCAGCTTCGAGCAGCTGCACATCGACCCCGCGGCCGCCACGACCAGCGTGGCCGACACCCTCGACACCACCACCGTGTCGCTCACCGCCTCGCCCAGCGCGGCCGAAGGCGGCCAGATCACCTACACCGCCAGCCTCACCAGCGCCGCCCAGACACCGGTGACGGTGATGCTGACCAACGGCGCGACCATCACCATCGCTGCCGGCGCCAGCGCTGGTTCCGTGAGCGTGAATGCACCCGCCGATGACGCGTATGCCGATGCCGGCAGCGTGTCGGCCAGCATCGCCAGCGCGAGCGGCGGCAACTTCGAAGACCTGGTGGTCAGCCCCGCCCCGGCGGTGACCGCGATCACCGATACGACCGACACCACCACCATCAGCCTCGGCGCCAGCCCGAGCGTGGCCGAAGGCGGCCAGATCACCTACACCGCCAGCCTCACCGCACCGGCACAGAGCCCGGTCACCGTGACGCTCTCGAACGGCGCGGTCATCACCATCGCCGCCGGTGCCAGCACCGGCTCGGTGAACGTCAGTGCCCCGGCCGACGATGTGTACGTCGATGCCGGCAGCGTGTCCGCCACCATCGCCAGCGCCACAGGCGGCAACTTCGAGCAGATCGCGCTCAACCCGGCCGCGGCGGCCACCACGATCACCGACACGCTGGACGCCACCACCGTGTCGCTCACCGCCAGCCCGAGCGTGGCTGAAGGGGGCACCATCGTCTACACGGCCGGCCTCACTGCGCCGGCCCTGAGCCCGGTGACGGTGACCTTGTCCAACGGCGCCACCATCACCATCGCCGCCGGCGCCAGCACCGGCTCGGTCGCGGTGCCCGCCCCGGCCGACGACACCTACCTGGACGCCGGCAGCGTGTCGGCCACCATCGCCAGCGCCTCGGGCGGCGGCTTCGAGCAGCTGGCCGTCAATCCGGCCGCCGCAACCACCACCGTCACCGACACGACCGACGCGACCACCGTGTCGCTCACCGCCTCGTCCAACGTGGCCGAGGGCGGCCAGATCACCTACACCGCCAGCCTGACCGGCACCGCGCAGACGCCGGTGACCGTGACCTTGAGCAACGGCGCAGTCATCGTCATTCCCGCCGGCGCCAGCACCGGCTCGGTGAATGTCGGCGCCCCCACCGACGACCTGTACCTGGATGCCGGCAGCGTGTCGGCCACCATCGCCAGCGCGAGCGGCGGCAACTTCGAGCAGTTGCAGGTCGACCCTGCGGCCGCCACCACGGCCGTCAGCGACACGCTCGACACCACCACGCTGAGCCTCGGCGCCAGCCCCGCCGTCGCCGAAGGCGGCAGCATCGTCTACACCGCCAGCCTCACCGCGCCCGCGCAGACTGCCGTCACCGTGACGCTGTCCAACGGCGCGGTCATCACCATCGCGGCCGGGGCCAGCAGCGGCATGGTCAGCGTGCCGGCCCCCGCCGACGACGTCCATCTGGACGCCGGCAGCGTCTCGGCCACCATCGCCAGCGCCTCGGGCGGCAACTTCGAGCAGCTGCACATCGACCCCGCGGCCGCCACGACCAGCGTGGCCGACACCATCGACACCACCACCGTGTCGCTCACCGCCTCGCCCAGCGTGGCCGAAGGCGGCCAGATCACCTACACCGCCAGCCTCACCAGCGCCGCGCAGACGCCGGTGACGGTGATGCTGACCAACGGCGCCTCGATCACCATCGCGGCAGGGGCCAGCACCGGCTCGGTCAGCGTGCCGGCGCCGGCGAACGACGTCTACACCGAAACCGTGACCACCCCGGTGGTGGTGAACGCCCGGGCCTCGCTCGTCAACGGTGTCGGCGCGCGGATGCAGCTGTGGCTGAACGGCGAAATGGTGGGCGAAGTTCAGGTGGACAACACCACCTATGCCAACCACACCTTCCAGGTACCGGGCCAGGTGGGCCGCGACGCGCAGCTCGACGTGGTGTTCACCAATGACCAGGTGTCGGGCGGCCAGGACCGCAATCTGTGGGTCTCGTCGGTCACGGTGGGTCAGCACGTGATGCGGCCGTCCGATGCCGGCGTCGTGATCGACCGCGGCTCCGGCGCGCAGGCTTTCGACGGCGTCAACACGATCGCGGGGCAGACCGGCATGCTGTGGAACGGCGCGCTGCGATTCGACGTGCCGGCCTCGGCCTTCGGCGTGGCCAGCGTCTCGGCCGGCATCGCCAGCGCCAGCGGCGGCAACTTCGAGAACCTGGTGGTCAACGGCACGCCCGCTGCCACCACCGTGACCGAAGTCGTGGACACCACGACCGTGTCGCTCACCGCCAGCCCGAGCGTGGCCGAGGGCGGCCAGATCACCTACACCGCCAGCCTCACCAGCGCGGCGCAGACCGCGGTCACCGTGACCCTGACCAACGGCGCGGTCATCACCATTCCTGCGGGCGCGAGCTCCGGCTCGGTGAGCGTCAGTGCGCCTGCCGAAGACGTGTACGCCGACGCGGGCACCGTGTCGGCCGGCATTGCCAGTGCGGCCGGCGGCAACTTCGAGCAGCTCGCCGTCAACCCGGCGACCGCCACCACGGCCGTCACCGACACGACCGACACCACCACGGTCAGCCTCGCCGCCACGCCCAGCGTCGCCGAAGGCGGCCAGATCACCTATACCGCCAGCCTCACCGCGCCGGCCCAGGGTCCGGTGACCGTGACGCTGTCGAACGGCGCCAGCATCACCATCGCCGCCGGCGCCAGCACCGGCTCGGTGAGCGTGAATGCGCCGGCCGACGACGTGTACGCCGACGCCGGCAACGTGTCGGCCACCATCACCGGCGCCACCGGCGGCGGCTTCGAGCAGCTGGCCGTGAACCCGGCCGCGGCCTCCACCGCCGTCAGCGACACGCAGGACACCACCACGGTCAGCCTCACCGGCTCGCCCAGCGTGGCCGAAGGCGGCCAGATCACCTACACCGCCAGCCTCACCGCACCGGCCCAGAGCCCGGTGACGGTGACGCTGTCGAACGGCGCGGTCATCACGATCCATGCCGGCAGCAGCACCGGCAGCGTCAGCGTGCCCGCGCCGGCCGACGATGCGCACGCCGACGGCAGCACCGTCTCGGTGACCATCGGCAGCGCCGCAGGCGGCCGCTTCGAGCAGCTCGCGGTGAACCCGGCAGCGGTCGACACGACCATCACCGACACGGTGGACACCACCACCTTGTCGCTTTCCGCCACGCCCGCCGTGGCCGAGGGCGGCTTCATCAGCTACACCGCCAGCCTCACCGCCCCCGCCCAGACGGCCATGCTGGTGACGCTGTCCAACGGCAGCACCATCACCATCGCTGCGGGCGCCAGCACCGGCAGCGTGAGCGTGCCCGCCCCGGCGGACGACGTGTACACCGATGCGGGCAACCTGTCGGTGCAGATCACCGGCGCCTCCGGCGGCAACTTCGAGCAGCTGTCGGTGAGCGCAACGCCGGCCGTCACCGCGGTGAGCGACACCCAGGACACCACCACGGTGAGCCTGTCGGCCACGCCGGCCGTGGCCGAAGGCGGCCAGATCACCTACACCGCGACCCTCGGCGCGCCGGCGCAGACGGCCATGGTCGTCGCGCTGTCCAACGGCGCCAGCATCAGCATCCCGGCCGGCAGCAGCGTCGGCTCGGTCAGCGTGCCCGCGCCGGCCGAAGACGTGTACGCCGACGCCGGCAGCGTGTCCGTGCAGATCACCAGCGCCTCGGGCGGCAACTTCGAGCAGCTGTCGGTCGACACCACGCCCGCGGTCACCTCGGTGAGCGACACGCAGGACACCACCACGGTGAGCCTCAGCGCTTCGCCGACGGTGGCCGAAGGCGGCCAGATCACCTACACCGCCAGCCTCGGCGCACCGGCGCAGAGCCCGGTGACGGTGACGCTGTCCAACGGAGCCACCATCACCATCGCGGCCGGCAGCAGCACCGGCAGCGCGAGCCTGCCTGCGCCTGGCGACGACGTGTATGCCGACGGCAGCACGCTGTCCGTCACGATCACCGGCGCCGATGGCGGCGGCTTCGAGCGGCTCGAGGCCAGTCCCACGCCGGCCGACACCACCGTCACCGACACGCCGAACACCACCACGGTGAGCCTGGCGGGCAGCGGCTCGGTGGCCGAAGGCGGTACCGCCAGCTACACGGTGAGCCTGACCAGCCCGGCCGCCACCGCGGTGACGGTGACGCTGGCCTACAGCGGCACCGCGGCCGACGGCACCGACTTCACCGGCGTCGCCACCCTCACCATTCCCGCGGGCGCCTCGAGCGCCGGCTTCGACATCGCCACGCTGAACGACACGCTGGCCGAAGGCGCCGAGAACTTCACCGTCTCGCTGGTCTCGGCCGCGGGCGGCAACTTCGAAAGCCTGGTCGTCTCCGGCAGCAACGGCTCGGTGACCACCGGCATCGTCGATGACGACGCCGCCTCGCTCAGCCTCTCGGCCACCCCGGCCCTCACCGAGGCCGGCGGCACCATCACCTACACCGCCACCCTCACCGAGCCTCCGGTGAGCCCGCTTTCGGTGACGCTCTCCAACGGCGCCACCATCACCATCGCGGCCGGCGCCTTGAGCGGCACGGTGGACGTGCCGCTGGCCGCCGCAGACGACGTATACGTGGACCCGGGCTCGGTGAGCACGGCCATCAGCGGCATCAGCGGCGGCGGCATCGCCGTCGTGGTGGATGCGACGCCGGCCGTCACCACCATCGGCGACACGATCGACAGCACGACGGTGAGCCTCTCGGCCACGCCGGTCGTGGCCGAGGGCGGCAGCATCGTCTACACCGCGAGCCTCACCGCTGCGGCGCAGAGCCCGGTGTCGGTGACGCTCTCCAACGGCGCCACCATCACCATTGCGGCCGGCGCCAGCAGCGGCTCGGTGAGCCTGGCCGCCGGCGACGACGTGTATGCCGGCGGCGCCGGCATCTCGGCGCGCATCAGCAGCGCCACCGGCGGCAACTTCGAGAACCTGGTGGCCGACACCACGCCGGCCGACACCACGGTGACCGACACGGTGGACACCACCACGCTGAGCCTCACCGCCTCGGGGAGTGCGGCCGAAGGCGGCCAGATCAGCTACACCGCCAGCCTCACCCGCGTGGCGCAGAGCCCGGTGACGGTGACGCTGTCGAACGGCGCGATCCTCACCATCCCGGCCGGCAGCAGCTCGGCCACGGTGGACGTCGCCGCGCCCACGGACGACGTGTACCTGGATGCCGGCAGCGTGTCGGCCACCATCACGAGCGCGAGCGGCGGCGGCTTCGAGCAGCTGGCCATCGACCCGGCCGCGGCCGGCACCACCATCACCGACACGCCCGACAGCACCACCGTGTCGCTCGCCGCCTCGCCCAGCGTGGCCGAGGGTGGCCAGATCATCTATACCGCGAGCCTCACCTCGCCGGCCCAGTCCGACGTGGCGGTGGCCCTGAGCAACGGTGCGGTCATCACCATCGCGGCCGGCTCGAGCAGCGGCTCGGTCAGCGTGAATGCGCCCGGCGACGACGTGTACCTGGACGCCGGCAACGTGTCGGCCACCATCACGAGCGCCACCGGCGGCAACTTCGAGAACCTGCTGCTGAGCCCGGCGGCGGCGACCACCACCGTCACCGACACCACCGACACCACCACGGTGTCGCTGACCGCCACACCCACTGTGGCCGAAGGCGGCCAGATCACCTACACCGCGAGCCTCACCGCACCGGCACGGAGTGCTGTGACGGTGGCACTCTCCAACGGCGCGACCATCACCATCCCGGCCGGCGCCAGCTCGGCGTCGGTGGGCGTGAACGCGCCGGCCGACGACGTGTATGCCGACGCCGGCAACGTGTCGGCCACCATCAGCAGTGCCGCAGGCGGCGGTTTCGAACACCTGGCGGTGAACCCGGCGGCGGCCACCACGGGCGTGACCGACACGGTGGACGACACCACCGTGTCGCTCTCCGCCACGCCGACCGTGGCCGAAGGCGGCCAGATCACCTACACCGCCAGCCTGGGCGCAGCCGCGCAGGCGCCGGTGACCGTCACCCTCTCCAACGGGGCGGTGATCACCATCGCGGCCGGCTCGAGCAGCGGCTCGGTGAGCCTCAACGCGCCCGCCGACGACGTGTACACCGATGCCGGCACCGTGTCGGCCACCATCAACGGCGCCACCGGCGGCGGCTTCGAGCGCCTGGTGGTGAACCCGGCCGCAGCCACCACGGCGGTGACCGACACCGTGGACACCACTACCGTGTCGCTCTCCGCCACGCCCAGCGTGAGCGAGGGCGGCCAGATCACCTACACCGCCAGCCTCACGAGCGCGGCCGGGACGCCGGTGACGGTGACGCTGTCCAACGGCGCCACGATCACCATCGCCGCCGGCGCGAACACCGGCTCGGTGAGCGTGAATGCGCCCGGCGACGACGTGTACACCGATGCCGGCAGCGTGTCGGCCACCATCACCGGTGCCACCGGCGGCAACTTCGAGAACCTGGTCGTGAACCCGGCCGCGGCGGCCACCACGGTCACCGACACGCCCGACGACACCACCGTCTCGCTCGCCGCCACGCCGACCGTCGCCGAAGGCGGACAGATCACCTACACCGCCAGCCTCACCGCCGCGGCCCAGAGCCCGGTGACCGTGACCCTGTCGAACGGCGCCGTCATCACCATCCCGGCCGGCGCCAGCTCGGCCTCGGTGAGCGTGAACGCGCCGGGCGAGGACGTGTACCTGGACGCCGGCAGCGTGTCGGCCACCATCACGAGCGCCACCGGCGGGGGGTTCGAGAACCTGGTGGCCAGCCCCACGGCCGCCGGCACCACCGTCACCGACACGGTGAACGACTCCACGGTGAGCCTGACCGCGTCGCCCACCGTGGCCGAAGGCGGCAGCATCACCTACACCGCCAGCCTCACCTCGCCTGCGCAGACGCCGGTGACGGTCACGCTGTCCAACGGCGCGGTCATCACCATCGCGGCGGGCGCGAGCTCGGGCACGGCCAACGTCGTGGCGGCCGACGACGTGTACCAGGGCGGCGGCAGCGTATCGGCCACGATCGCCGGCGCCACCGGCGGCAACTTCGAGAACCTGCTGGTCAACCCGGCCGCGGCCGGCACGACCATCACCGACACCGCGACCGACAGCACGGTGACGCTGTCCGCCTCGCCGAGCGTGGCCGAAGGCGGCCAGATCACCTACACCGCCAGCCTCACCTCGCCCGCGCAGACGCCGGTGACGGTGACCCTGTCGAACGGCGCCGTCATCACCATCCCGGCCGGCGACAGCACCGGCGCGGTGAGCGTCAACGCGCCGGCAGACGACGTGTACCTCGACGCCGGCAGCGTGTCGGCCACCATTGCCAGCGCCACCGGCGGCAACTTCGAGAACCTGCTGGTCAACCCGGCCGCTGCCACCACGACCGTCAGCGACACCACCGACACGGCCACCGTGTCGCTCGCCGCCTCGCCCAGCGTGGCCGAAGGCGGCCAGGTCACCTACACCGCCAGCCTCACCGCCCCGGCGCAGACGGCCGTGACGGTGACGCTGGACAACGGCGCGGTGATCACCATCGCGGCCGGCGCCAGCTCGGGCTCGGTGAACGTGGCGGCACCGACGGATGACGTCTACCTGGACGCCGGCAGCGTGTCGGCCTCCATCGCCAGCGCCTCGGGCGGCAACTTCGAGCAGCTGGTGGTGAACACGACCGCGGCCACCACGACCATCACCGACACCACGGACATGACCACCGTGTCGCTGACGGCGTCGAGCAGCGTGGCCGAGGGCGGGCAGATCACCTACACCGCCAGCCTCACTGCCCCGGCCCAGACGCCGGTGACGGTGACGCTGTCGAACGGCGCCACCATCAGCATCGCGGCCGGCGCCAGCACCGGCACGGTGAGCCTGAACGCACCGGCCGACGATGTTTACGCCGATGCCGGCACGGTGTCGGCCACCATCACCGGCGCCACCGGCGGCAGCTTCGAGCAGCTCGCCATCAACCCGGCGGCGGCCACCACCGCGATCACCGACACGGCGAACACCACCACCGTGTCGCTGTCGGCTTCGGCCAGCGTGGCCGAGGGCGGCCAGATCGTCTACACCGCCAGCCTCACCAGCGCCGCACAGGCCCCGGTGACGGTCACCTTGTCGAACGGCGCGGTCATCACCATCCCGGCAGGCAGCAGCTCCGCCAGCGTGAACGTCGATGCGCCCACCGACGACGTGTACCTCGACGCCGGCAGCGTGTCGGCCACCATCAGCAGCGCCTCGGGCGGCAACTTCGAGAACCTGGTGATCAACACGACGGCGGCCAGCACGACCGTCAGCGACACCCTCGACGACACCACCGTCTCGCTCTCGGCCACACCGAGCGTGGCCGAAGGCGGGCAGATCACCTACACCGCGAGCCTCACCGCGGCGGCGCAGACCCCGGTCACGGTGCAGCTGTCCAACGGCGCCACCATCACCATCGCCGCCGGTGCAAGCACCGGCTCGGTGAGCGTGCCGGCGCCGGCCGAAGACGTGTACGCCGACGCGGGCAACGTGTCGGCCACCATCGCCAGCGCCACCGGCGGCAATTTCGAGAACCTGGTGGTCAGCACGACGGCCGCGGTCACCAGCGTGGCCGACACGGTGGACACCACGACGGTGTCGCTGACCGCCACGGCCACGGTGGCCGAAGGCGGCCAGATCGTCTACACCGCCAGCCTCACCTCCGCGGCGCAAGGCCCGGTGACAGTGACGCTGTCCAACGGCGCCACCATCGAAATCGCCGCAGGCGCGAGCAGCGGCTCGGTGAGCGTGGCCGCCCCCGCGGACGACGTGTACACCGACGCGGGCAACGTGTCGGCCACCATCAGCGGCGCCTCGGGCGGCAATTTCGAGAACCTGGTCGTGAGCAACACGGCGGCGGTCACCGCCGTCACCGACGATGCCGATGCGACGACGCTGAGCCTCACCGGCGCGAGCAGCGTGACCGAGGGCGGCAGCGCCACTTACACGCTGTCGCTCACGTCGCCGGCACAGACCGCCGTCACCGTGACGCTGGGCTACAGCGGCACGGCGGCCAACGGCAGCGACTACACCGGCGTGACCACCGTCACCATCCCGGCAGGCAGCTCGTCGGTCAGCTTCGGCATCGCCACGCTGGACGACAGTGCGACCGAAAGCACCGAAAGCTTCACCGTCTCGCTGCTGTCGGCCACCGGCGGCAGCTTCGAGAACCTGTTGCTGAGCGGCAGCAACAGCGCGGTCAGCACCAGCATCATCGACAACGATGCGCCGCCCGCGATCGACCTGGACGCGAACAACTCCTCCGGCGCCGCCGGCACCGGCTACGCCGCCACCTTCACCGAAAACGGTGCGGCGGTGGCCATCGCCGATGCCGACGTGGCGATCACCGACGTCGATTCGACCAGCCTCACCGGCGCCACCATCACGCTCACCAATGCACAGGCGGGCGACGTGCTGGCGGCGGGCGTGCTGCCGGCCGGCATCTCGGCCAGCGTGTCGGGCAACACCGTCACCCTCTCGGGCGCGGCGAGCCTCGCCAGCTACCAGACCGCGATCCGGGCGATCACCTTCACCAACACGGGCGAGAACCCGTCGACCACGCCGCGCAGCATCAGCGTCACGGTGACCGACGGCACCAGCAGCTCGAACACCGCCATCACCACGGTCAACGTGGTGGCGGTGAACGACGCACCGGTGAACAGCGTGCCGGCCGCGCAGACCACGGCCGAGGACTCGGCGCGCGTGTTCAGCAGCGCCAATGGCAATGCCATCACCGTGGCCGACGCGGACGCGGGCTCGCTCACGGTGACGGTCTCCGTCACGAGCGGCACGCTCAGCGCCGCCGCCTTTGCCGGCGCGACCGTTTCGAACAATGGCACCGGCAGCATCACGATCACCGGCAGCGCCGCCGCCATCAACGGCGCGCTCAACGGGCTGGCCTACAACCCGGTGGCCGACTACAACGGCAGCGTCACGCTCACCGTTTCCACCAGCGACGGCGTGGCTGCCCCGGTGGTGTCCAGCGTGCCGATCACCGTCACGCCGGTGGCCGACATCACCGGCGACACCGTCAGCACCAACGAAGACACGGCGGTCACCGTCGCAGTGCTGGCCACCGACAGTTTCGAGAACGCCGGCCGAGCCATCACCGCGGTGAACGGAACCGCCATCACTGCGGGCGGGCCGGCAGTGGCCGTGGCCAACGGCAGCGTGCAGCTCAACGCCGGCGGCACCCTCACCTTCACGCCGGCCGCCAACTACAACGGCCCCGCATCGTTCACCTACACCGTCACCTCCGGCGGCGTGACCGAAACCGCCACGGTGAACGTGACGGTGAATGCGGTGAACGACGCGCCGGTGCTCGACCTGGACGACAACAACTCCAGCGGCGCGACCGGCGCCAACTACACGGCCACCTTCACCGAAAACGGCTCTGCCGTCTCCATCGGCGATGCCGACGTGCGCATCACCGACGTGGATGGCGCCACCCTCGCCGGCGCGACCATCACCCTCACCAATGCGCAAGCGGGTGACGTGCTGGCCGCCGGCGCGCTGCCGGCGGGCATCAGCGCCACCGTGTCGGGCAACAGCGTCACGCTGTCGGGCAGCGCCTCGCTGGCCGCCTATGAAACCGCGATCCGCGCGATCACCTTCTCCAACACCTCGGAGAACCCCGGCACCACGCCGCGCACGATCCAGGTGACGGTGAACGACGGCGTCAACGGCAGCAACGTCGCCACCGCCACCGTCAACGTCGTATCGGTCAACGATGCCCCGGTGGCCGTGGCCACGCCGGCCTCCGGCCTGGAAGACGCCGCCTTCATCGCGGTGAACCTGGCTGGCACCGACGTGGACGGCTCGATCGCCTCGGTGCGGGTGACCGCGCTGCCGGCCAATGGCACGCTCTTCCTCGCCGACGGCGTGACTCAGGTGGTCACCAATGCCGCCCTCACGCCGGCCCAGGCGGCCGCACTGCGCTTCGTGCCCGCGGCCGACTGGAGCGGCAGCACCCAGCTGTCGTTCACCGTGACCGACAACCAGGGGCTCACGTCCGCGGCGGTGCAGAACCCGATCACCGTGACGCCGGTGGCCGACCAGCCTGTGCTCGCATCCTGGACCACCACACACGTCAACGTCAGCGAAGACTGGCAGGACAACAACACCTCGGTCGGCCAGATGGTGTGGACGAGCTCGGACGGTTTCGTCGAAGTCAACACCCAGCCGGCCTACAACTCACTGCAGAACCCCAACACCACCCTCACCCCGGCCAACAACCGCGTGGCCGAGATCGAGGCCGACCCCGGAACGGCGAACTGGATCCAGACCACCATCAACGTGCCGCTGGCCGACCAGGTGATCGAGATCTCGTTCGACGCGCTGCGCCGTACCTTGTCCGGCACCACCGACAGCAACACGCAGTCGTTCAACGTCATCTGGAACGGCACCGTGGTCGGCACCTACAACCCCGGCACGGGGGCGTGGCTGTCGCCGACCATTCAGGTGACCAGCGTTGCGGGGACCAACACGCTGCGTTTCTCGTCCACCGACCAGACCGGCTCCATCGGCGCGGTGCTCGACCACGTGAGCGTGCGCACCGTGGCCGATGGCTTCGAGGACAGCCCCGTGCGCCTGCCCTCTCTCGCAGGCGCAGCCCTGGTGTTCGGCGACTCGGCCGACGACTCCGAGCAGCACACGCTGGCGCTGTCCGGCATCCCGGTGGGCGCCACCCTGTCGGACGGCACGCGCAGCTTCACCGCCACCGCGGGCAACACCTCGGTGCTGGTCTTCAACGAGGACAACCCGGCTGCCGCCTCCGGTGGCGCGAACTGGAACCTCGCCACGCTGACCATCACGCCGCCGGCCAACTTCTTCGGCAACCTGTCGCTCACCGCCACCGCCACCGCGGTGGAGCTGGCCAACGGCAGCACGGCCAGCGCCAGCTCGACCATCGACCTGGTGATCGCACCGGTGAACGACGCGCCGGCGGGCGCGGCCGATGCCGCCAGCGTGACCGAAGGCAGCACCACGCTGCAGGCCTCGGTGCTCGCCAACGACAGCGACGTCGAAGGCGACGCTCTCACGGTCTCTCAGGTGGCTGCCAGCGCCGGCGGCACCGCGGTCAGCGTGAACGGCAGCAACACCGTGACGACGGCCCTGGGCGGCACGGTGACGATGAATGCCGATGGCAGCTACACCTATGTGGCGCCCGCCGTCCTTCACGACGCGGCCAACACGCCGGTGCAGGACAGCTTCGTCTACCGCGCCAACGACGGCGATGCCAACTCGGGCTGGACCACCGTCACCATCAGCCTCGCCGACTCCACGCCGACCGCCGTGCACAACGATGCGACCGTGGTCTGGGGGCAGTCGGTCAGCGGCAACCTGCTGTCGAACGACGTGGCCGTCGACGGCGGCCGCACGCTGACCTCGGTGCGCTTCGACGGCGTGGACTACGCGGTGGCCGCCAGCGGCACCACGACCATCACCACGCCCGACGGCGCGCTGGTGGTCAGCGCCAACGGCAACTACACCTACACCTCGCGCCTGGGCGGCACGGCTTCGATCTCGGGCAACAGCCTGGCCCAATGGGAGTCGCAGATCGACGCCTTCGGCTTCGACAACAACGACACGAGCTGGGCCAGCGGCAGCAACCTCAACGTCAACGCGCTCACCTCGGGCGCCGGCGCGCTGGTCACCTACGGCGGCGGCGGCATCAAGCAGGGGCTGCGGGTGGTCAACGCCGGCATCGAGAGCGACGAGCAGCTCATCGTCCGCCTGCCGGAACTCGCGACCAATGCCAGCGTCTCGATCGCCCAGGCCAACCAGCTCGCCAACACGAGGTGGTACGCCTACGACGCCGACGGCGTGCTCGTGGACCAGGGCGACTTCCTCGGCGCCAGCAACAACGGCACCGAGTACACGGTGGCGATCAACACGCCGAATCCGTTCACCTATCTGCAGCTCTCGTACACCGGCTCGAACAGCCAGGGCTTCGTGCTCAGCGGGCTCAGCTACAGCCGTGTCTCCACCAGCCACGGCGACCTGTTCCAGTACACGATGCGCGATGCCGACGGCGACACGTCCACCTCGACGCTGGATGTGGAGCTTGGTGCCAGCAACCAGGCCCTGACCTCGGGCGCGCTGCAGTCGGGCACCGAGGGCGCCGACACCCTCACGGGCAGCGCCTCCGCCAACACGATCATGGCCCACGGCGGCGACGACATCGTCAACGCCGGCGGCGGCAACGACTGGATTGCGGGCGGCGCCGGCAACGACCAGCTCAATGGTCAGAGCGGCAACGACGTGATCTACGGCGGCGCAGGCAACGACGTGCTTGCCGGCGGCACGGGGGCCGACGTGTTCGCATGGCAGCTCGCCGACCGCGGCTCGAACGGCGCACCGGCCGTCGACACCATCACCGACTTCAGCATCTCGCAGGGCGACGTGCTCGACCTGCGCGACCTGCTGCAGGGACACGACACGTCGGCGGCCAACATCGACAACTACATCGACATCGACTACAGCGGCGGCAACACGGTGATCCGCATCAGCTCGAGTGGCGGCTTCGCAAACGGCAACTACTCCGCCTCGGCGCAAGACCAGCAGATCGTGCTGCAGGGCGTCGACCTGCGCGACCAGCTGGGCCTCGGGTCATCGACGACCGAATCTCAGCTGCTGCAGGAGCTGATGCATCGCGGCAAGCTGCTGACCGAGCCCTGATCGGACGCCAATGCCGGGGTACGGGGGCCGCATGCGCGGCGCCCGCCTACCCGGGAGAGAAATTTGCCTGAGGCAGGGGGACGCCCCGCGCGAGGCCAGGCAGCGCCGCTCCAATTGAAACCGAATGGGAATGCGTGACTTTCCTGGGCTTTTGCCGGGTCGCGCCAGCTTGAGTTCCCGCGGGCTTTCACCGAAACCAAGGCGAATGCGACCGCCGCGTCGCGCCATGGCGGCATGGCATCCACAACAGACCCCAGGGAGTCGCGAAATTGTTTGCAGCTGCGTTCGACCTTCAGCCTCTCGGCACCAGCGGCCTGCTGGCGCTGGCGGCGCTAGCGGCACTGGCGGCTCTGCTGCCGGCCTGCGTGCTGATTGCCGTGGTCCGGCGCAGGGCCGCACGGCAGGTGCAGGCGCAGGTGCAGGCGCTGGAATCCGCGAATGCGCGGCTGCGCTTGGCCAACGAGTCGCTGCTGCAGCAGGCCCACGTCGACGCCCTCACCGGGCTGCCGAACCGGCTGATGTTCGATCACCGGCTGAACCAGGCGAGCGCCCGCCTCGAACGTGCCGCGGCGCCTGGCCGCGCCCAGGAGAAGCTCGCCGTGCTCTGCCTGGATCTCGACCGCCTGGGCGCCGTCAACGAGTCGATGGGCGTGGCCGCCGGCGATCTCGTGCTCAAGGAAGCGGCTCGCCGCATCCGGGCGATGGCGCGCGAAAGCGACACGGTGGCGCGCGACGGGAGCGACAGCTTCCTCGTGCTCATGGAAGGCGTGGCCGGCGCGCAGGACTGCGCGGCACTGGCCGAGCGAGTGATCGGCGCGCTGTCGATGCCGTTCGAGACAGGCGGCCGCCCGCTGGTGATCTCGGCCTCGGTGGGCGTTGCGGTCTATCCCGACCACGGGCAGCGCGACGAGCTGGTGCCGCGAGCGGACATGGCCATGCACACGGCAAAGCGCGCGGGCGGCAGCACCTGCGCCATCTTCAGCGCGACCGAGGAACGCAGTGCGCTGGAGCAGCTCGCACTGCAGAACGACCTGCGCGATGCGGCCGAGCTCGGCCAGTTGCTGTTGCACTACCAGCCCAAGATCGACGCCCGCCGCGGCGTGATCCGCGGCGTGGAGGCGCTGCTGCGCTGGGTCCATCCGCAGCGCGGCATGGTGAGTCCGGCCGTGTTCATTCCGATTGCCGAGCGCTCGGGGCTGATCCATCAGTTGGGCCACTGGGTCATCGAGGAGTCCTGCCGCCAGATGCGCGCCTGGGCCGACGCCGGCCTGCGCATCCGCGTGGCGATCAACGTATCGGCACACCAGCTGCGACGCGATGACTTCGTCGCGTCGATCGAGCAGGCGCTTCGGCGCCACCAGATCGACCCGTCTCAGCTGCTGTGCGAGATCACCGAGTCGATCCTGATGGAAGACGTGGAGCACACGCGCCGGGTGCTCGAAGGGCTCGGGCGGCTCGGCGTGTACCTGTCGATCGACGACTTCGGGACCGGCTACTCCTCGCTGAGCTATCTGCGGCAGTTGCCGGCCCAGCAACTGAAGATCGACCGCAGCTTCGTGAAGGACCTCGAATCGAGCACCGACGCCCGGGCAATCGTCGACGCGGTGGTCCGCCTGGCCCATGCGCTGGGGCTGCGCGTGGTGGCCGAAGGGGTCGAGACGGCCGGCCAGCGCGACGCGCTGCTGCAGCTCGATTGCGACGAACTGCAGGGCTACTTCTTCGCCAGGCCGATGCCCGCGACTGCACTGGAGGACTGGGCCTGCGGCACGAAGCCGGAAGGCTGCGTGGACTTCTCGCCGTCGGTCATCGACGAAACACTTGGCGCACAGCGTCAACCACTGATGAGGAGCGCTTGAAATGACAGCGCGAAAGAAGGCCGCGGCCAGGCACGCGGTCGATCAGGCGCCCACGGTCCGGCTTCTCGAGGCCGTGCGGTCCTTCACCGCCGAGCGCAAGCGCGACGCCCTGGTGACTACGCTCATCAAGACCATGCTCGAGGTGCTGCCCGCGCGGGCGATCGAGTACCAGCCACGGGGCGCGCACGGCCACGAGGGACGCCTGCGGGTGCACGGCGACAACGCCCAGGCGGGCAGCGCCAGCGGGCAGCAGCGGCGCATGGACGAAGCCTCGCCGATGCGCCAGGACATGGCCCACTACATGCAGCGCATCGACAGCGCCGCCGACGGCGCGTCTCCCGAAGCAGGCATCATCGGTCACGGCTACTCCATCCACCCGCTGCTCGACGGGCAAGGCGTGGCCGGACTGATCGCCATCGAACATGCGCCCGGCCGCCCGGTCGAGACGGCCATCGTGGATGCGCTGCTGCGCATCTATCGCAACTTCGCCACGGTCATCGACGATTCGCACCGCGACACGCTGACCGGGCTGCTGAACCGCAAGACCTTCGAGCAAAGCATCCAGAGCGTGCTGCTCGAGTCGAAGCGCATCTCCACCGTTTCGCCGGACGGCGTGGAACACCGGCGCGAACCGGGTTCCGACGCCTGCCACTGGCTGGCGGTGATGGACATCGACCACTTCAAGCGCATCAACGACACCTTCGGCCACCTGTACGGCGACGAGGTGCTGATCCTGCTGTCGCGCCTCATGCTGCAGTCGTTCCGCAAGTCCGACCGCGTGTACCGGTTCGGCGGCGAGGAATTCGCCGTGCTGCTGAGCCCCTGCACGGCCGCCGACGTTCGCAACGTGCTCGACCGCTTCAGGCTCGCGGTGCAGAACCATGATTTCCCGCAGGTGGGCCAGGTGACCATCAGCATCGGCGTGGTGGCGGTGCAGGCCCAGGACATCCCGGCCACCGTGGTGGCCCATGCCGACGAGGCGCTCTACGCCTCCAAGCACGGCGGGCGCAACCGCGTCACCGCCTATGCCGACCTCGCGGTGCAGGCTGCACCGCAGCAGGCTTCGAGCATCGACCTGTTCTGAGCAAGCCGGTGATCACCTCACCCAGGGGCCGGTGATGCCGTCGGCACCGTTGGCCCACAGGGCCAGGGCGTCGTCTTCGCTGGCCACGCCCTCGGCATACACCTGCAGGCCCAGGCCGTGCAGCATCCAGGCCGAGCCCTTGACGAACTCGGCCAGCGCCGCATCGCCGGCCACACCGCGCGTCACACTGGCGTCGAGCTTCACATAGTCGAGCCCCAGCTCGAACAGGCGGTCGATCGACGCCAGGCGCCTGCCCGCGTGCTCGAGGCCGACCTTCACGCCCAGCGGCCGCAGCTGCGTGCACAGCTCGCGCAGCAGCGCGAAGTGATCCACCGCGGCCGCCTCGCCGACTTCGAGCCAGAGGGAAGCGGCGGCCTGCGGTGCCGCCGCCACCGCGTTGCGCAGGCGGGGCAGGAAGGCGCTGTCCTGCAGCGAGGCGGATGAGAGGTTGACGCCGCGCGGACGGCGGTCGCGCGCGATCTCGTCGAGCGCCAGCACGACCGCGGCCTCGTCGACCTGTGACACGAGCCGGGTGCGCATGGCCATCGGCAGCCACTCGGTGGCCGCGAGGAATTCGCCGCCCGGCTCCAGCTGCAGCCGCAGCGGGCACTCGAGGTGCAGGATCCGGCCATCGCGGTCCTGCAGGGGGTAGCTGCCCAACTGCAGCCGCCTTTGGGCCAGTGCATCGCCGATGCGCTGGCGCCAGCCGTCTTCACCGAGCACCGGTGCGCCTGACAAGGGGCTGTCGGCGGCTTCGAGCGCGAAGGCACCGCGGCTCTCGGCGCGGGCGAGCGCAGCGTCGGCATTGGACATGAGCGCACCGGCCGTGATGCTGCGCTGCCAGTTCACCGCGGCAAGCACCACCCGGGCCAGCGGGCCGAAGGGCGTGAGCATGCCGTGCAGCTTCTCCAGCAGGGCCGTGGCCGCCTGGGACGACGCATTGCCGTCTCCCGGCACACTCAGGGCGAAGTCGCTGCCGTTGAGGCGCCCCACTTCGCCGCCTTGCTCGGTGGCAGCCTCACGCAGCGTCTTGGCCACCGCCTGCAGCACTCGGTCGGTCTGCTGGTGCCCGAGGCTGGTGTTGAGCTCGGCAAGCTCCTGCACCCGCACCAGCACCAGGGTGCCCGTCCCCGGGCCGTCTTCGCTTTCGAGCAGCGTGGCCAGCTGGGCCATGAAATGGCGCCGGTGGGACACGCCGGTGAGCGCGTCGCAATGGGCCTGGCGGCGCAGCTCCTCGACCTGCACCGACTGCTCGTCGAACAGCAGCTTCAGCCGCGCGACCATCGCATTCATGGCGCGGGTGAGCCGCTGCAGCTCCGGCACGGCCGGCTCGTTGACGGTGATGAAGCGCCGCTCGACCAGCGCCTGGGCCTGGCCCACCGTGGCATTGAGCGGCCGCTCGATGCGCCTGAGCGCCCAGGTGCCCACCAGGCCTGCCAGCAGGCCCAGCGCGGCCATCCAGGTGAGCATGCGCAGGAAGGCATTCCACAGCTCGCCATAGACGAAGGCCGAGTGGCTCACCACCTCCACCTGGCCGAGCGCCCGCCAGCCGTCGGACAGCTGTGCCACACCGGCCACCGACTCGATGGGGATGAGCCGCACGAACCAGCCGGGCGCCGCCGACGGCTTGACCGAGGCCTCGCGGCGGAACTGCTCGCGCCCGTCGGGGCCGGTGATGACGATGCGCTGGTAGTAGCCGGTGTCGAACTGCGCCGCGGCGGCCAGTTCCATCAGCGCGGCATCGCCCTTCTGCTGCGACAGCGACAGGGCCAGCGCCTGGGCGTTGTCATTGTTCTTGAGCCGCAGCTGGGTCTCGAGATAGCTTCGGGCCGACACCACCGACAGGGTGACGCTACCAACGAAGGCCAGCAGCAGCACCCCGAGCAGCAGCAGCCACATCTGCCTGATCAACGACATGACCGCATCTCCTTGTTCTTCTGACGGCCGCTGTGCCGGCGTGAAGTGTTGATTGTCACCACAGGCCCTCCGCCCTCACCTTGGCCAGCAGCTCCCGCCAGCGCGACAGCCGGGCCACCGGGTCCCCGGCGCTGGTGGCACCGGTGCCCTGCCAGAGACCTTCGGCGTTGAAGCTGAACACGGGCGCCAGGTCGGGCCGGCGCGACGCCGGCCGCAGCTCGGACACGAGATTGTCGAGAATCAGCGGCTCCGCGGACGGCTCTGCATAGTAGGCCAGCACCATGTGCGCCTGCACCGCGCCGCCCGGCCCGCCGATCTGAGCGCGCACATAGACCAGCCGCATCTTCGAGGCCGGCACGCCGGTGGCCACCAGCGAAAAGTACTTGGCGATCGCGTAGTCCTCGCAGTCGCCCTGCCCCTTGTCGAGCACCTCGAGCGGGCTGGCCCAGTAGTCGGCCTGTCCCCAGGTCTCGGTGTCGTCGCGAAACAGGATGCGGCGGTTGAAGAACTGATTCACCGCCGCCAGCCGGGCTTCCTCGCCCAGCGGCGCACTGCTGGCCAGCATGCCTTGCAAGGCGCGCGCGCCGCTCTGGGCCTGCGGCCCCAGGCGCTTGGCCGCCGCGAGCAGGCGGTCCGCATCGAAGGCCCAGCCTGCCGGCGCCACGACCGCCAGCAGGCCTGCCGCGGCGACCATGAGCAGCCAGGCACACAGCGCCCATCGGGCGCAGGCGCCCGGTGGGCATGGGCGCGGCTGCGCCGCCAACATGACGCTCGGCATGCCGCTCATGTCGGCGGTGCATCGGGAAACTTGAACGGACGGTCCACCACCTGCGCACTGTGCATCGAGTTGTTGCGAAAACAAATGCGCGCGCAACAACTTGCGTGAAATACTTCCAGCCTTACCCTGAGCCGAGGGCTTGTGCAAACGGTGCCTCGCAGACACCATCGCGCGCACACATGATCCAGCCATCAAGAGAACACACCCGACCGAAGTCCCGTGCCCCGCTGCTCGCGCTTGCCCTCGTGGCAGCCGCCTGCACCACCGCATGGGCCGAGCCCGCCGGCCATGAAGCCCTGCGAGCCGCGGCACAGAAGGCCATCACCGGCAACCCCGAGGTGACGGCCCGGTTCAACGCCTTCCGCGCCGCGCACAACGAGATCGACGTCGCGCGCGGCGGCTACTACCCTCGTCTCGACCTTTCGGCGAGCGTGGGCCGCGAAAACGACCGCATCAGCAGCCGCAATCCGGAAAGCGCGAGCCTCTCGCGCAGCGGCGTCGCGCTCAGCCTGTCGCAGATGCTCTGGGATGGCCTGGCCACCAGCAGCGAGGTGGGCCGCCTGGCCCATGCCAAGCTCACCCGCTATTTCGAGTTCGTCGATGCCACCGAGCAGACGGCCCTCGAGGCGGCCCGCGCCTACCACGACGTGCTGCGATTCCGGCGCCTGGTGAGGCTGGCCGAAGACAACTACGTGCAGCACAAGTACGCCTTCGACCAGATCCAGAGCCGCGTGCGCGCGGGTGTGGGCCGCGGCGTGGACCTCGAGCAGGCGGGCGCCCGGCTGGCTCTGGCGGAGTCGAACCTGACCACCGAGGTGGCCAACCTGCACGACGTGCTGGAGCGCTACCGCCGTGTGGTGGGCGAGCCGCCCGCCGAGGCGCTGCCCGAAGCCGGGCCGCTCTCGCAGAACGCGCCCGCCAGCCAGGCCGAGCTGCTGGCGCAGGTGGCCGGTCGCAACCCCGCGATCGCCGCCGCCATCGAGAACCTGCGTGCCGCGCGCGCCCAGGCCAGCGCGCGCAGGAGCGCCTTCCAGCCGCGCGTGGAGGCGCGCCTGCGCTCGGGCACCGGGCGCAACTTCGACGGCGTGTCGGACCAGCGGCGCGACAGCTCGGCCGAACTCGTGCTGAACTGGAACCTCTTCAACGGCGGCTCCGACCAGGCCCGCGTGCGCCAGGCGGCCGACCTGCTCAACGCGGCGGCCGACCAGCGCGACAAGGCCTGCCGCGACGCTCGCCAGACCGGCTCGATCGCCTTCAACGACACCCGAAAGCTGGCCGAGCAGCTGGTCTACCTCGACCGCAACGTGCTGGCCATCGAAAAAGCCCGCGACGCCTACCGCCAGCAGTTCGACATCGGCCAACGCAGCCTGCTGGACCTGCTGAACTCGGAGAACGAGCTGTACACGGCCCGGCGTTCGTATGCCAATGCCGAGGCCGACCTGAACATCGCCTGGCTGCGCAGCCACGCCGCCGCCGGCTCGCTGGTGGCCGCGCTGGGACTCAAGCGCGAAGACGCCGACGACGGCGCCCGAGAGGCCTCGTCCTGGCAGGCCGGCGAAGACGGCGCGACGCGCTGCCCGGCCGATGCCAACCTGCTGGCGCCCACGCCCAAGGAAGAGCTCGATGCGCGGGCGCGCCGCCTCTCGGGCCTCGCACCGGGCACGACGACCGGCTCGGCGGCGGCACCGGCTAGCCCTGCGACATCAGCAACTCCGAGCCGGCCCCTTCAGAAAAACTTTCCGTAACGTCGGGCATCCATCCGCAAATCTGGGGTGATTTCCCACAAGGGACGCCGGCGCGTCGCCTCGTGGCGACTCGTGACAGGGGGCAGGCACATTGGTTGCCCTCCAGCGATATCACGATCGGAGGCCCCGTATGCCGTACAGCTTGAAGAGTCGCGGAGAACAGTACTACCTGTGCATCAACTTGAACTGGGACTGGGAGGTCGCGTATTGGATGGAAACCCTGGACGCCACCGCCGAAGAACTCCAGGAAGCGGTGAGATCGGTGGGTTCGGAGATCAATGCCGTGAAGAACTACCTCGCACGTGACCCGCGCCGGGCGGCCAAGGCCGCACCCGCAACAGCAGTCGACGAGCTCTCTGCCGACCCACCGGCTCTGGCCGGACTGAGCTGATGTCGCACCGCCATTCACCCCAGCAAGTCATGTTCGACAAGCCGAGCAAAACGCGCTCGCGCTGTTGCTACAATCGCCGACTTTCCGGAGAGGTGGATGAGCGGTTTAAGTCGCACGCCTGGAAAGCGTGTGTGGGTTAATAGCCCACCGCGGGTTCGAATCCCGCCCTCTCCGCCAGCACATCATCCGCGGCTTTCAGCAAAGCCCCGGAAATCGACCAAAGCCCCGCACCGCGGGGCTTTTTTCATCTCCGGACGTTCCCGGTTGTCCTTTGACAGCCAGACCAAAACGGGGGAACCGTTGGGGTAATCGGCGCCGGACCAGCGGGGGAACCGGGGCAAGGAGCCCTCAATGCCGCTGACTGATACCTTCTGCAAGCGTGCCCCCCGTGCTGCCGATCGACCACGCGAACGCTTCGCCGACAGCGGCGGCCTCTACCAAGGATGGAGGCCAAGCCCAACTCTGGCGATGGAAGTACCGCTTACCTGGGCAAGGAGCGCCGACTGCGTCAACGCGCAGATCGAGAGGTTCCTTGCCGGCGGAGGACTCGAACGTCTGCTCTCGGAGGGCGCCGCGCCCTTGGCACCCTTGCCGCCCGAGGCCTCGCGCACCGACCGCCGCCACGCCAAGCTCGCGCAGCGCCTGAACCCGGCCGCCGACCCGCACCCGACGCCGCTGTCCGACGACGTCTGAGGCGCGATCGCGGAGCGCCGCTTCATCGTGCCCAGGCGCAGCTACGCCATGGACCAGGGGCATACCAACCTGCACGCCGAGCGACGCCTGGCCGACTTCACCATGCGCCCCTGCGGCACGTGCGCGGACGCGATCGAGGCTCCCCTCGAGACGCATCGCGGCCCATACTGGATGTCCAAGGCTTCGACCGCCGGCAGGGACGTCCCCGCCGACATCCAGCGCAGCGCAGTGCAGTGCAGTGGGCAGGCAACGCACGCCGGCTCGGCTTTCCAGCACGCGCCAGGCCAACGGCTCAACGGCCGAATACGGACCGTCTCTCCACGTCGTTCATGTCCAGCTCGCGGAGCTCGTCCGCCTCAGTCGTCCCGCACTCGTAGACGTAGCTCAACGTCGAGCGGCGCAACGCGGTAGTCCGCCGCGTGTTCTCGCTGCTGTGGGCTGCTCCGCGGTCGCTCATCTCCGGGCCCGAGCATCGGTGTCCTGATGCTCGGTCGCGGCGTGGCGAGCGTCGGGTGCGCAGCGGTTGCCGACGATCACCGTTGGGCAGCGTACTCACGCTCACTGGCATGAAGCGGTCGCCGAGCCAGATCCGTCGCGAGCACTGCAGAGTAGGAAGGGCCTCGTTCGCCGGCCGGGCCGATGCCAGGGAGAGTGTCTTGTGCTCGATCTGCTCTCGTCTCTGCCTTGGCGGGCTGCACGCCCCCGCCAGCAGCACACAGGGCCATGCACGAAGGCCATAGGCCCCGACGTCGAGCAGCGGCGCTCGGCGGCGCCGCTGCTCTTGCGCTCGACCCGTGTTGGTGTCGCGCGTTCAGTTCCTGTACAGCACGCCCCGGCCGCTGCCGCTGACGTAGACGCGGCCGTAGATGTTCTGGTCGGCCGCGATCGCGCCGATGCCGCCGAACTGCGTCGTGTCGTCGTTGATGCGCGCTTCACCGTGCTGCTGGTCAACGCGCGCCACGTCAAGAATGTCTCGGGCCGCAAGTCCGACGTGCTGGACTGCCAGTGGCTGCAGCAGCTCATGAGCTACGGCCTGCTGCGCGGGGCGTTCC
>NZ_SWAR01000061.1 GCF_006386545.1 Methylibium rhizosphaerae
CCGCCCTCAAAGCCAGCGCGCTGCGCGCGAGAGCCACGAGACAGGCAACAGCCGGCATCGAGCCGGCCGCTGCCTGGCAGGCGCTGCGGGGGAAGTGCTTCGCACTTCACATAACGGGCTGTTATGCGCGATGCCGGCCCTCGCGCGCAGGGCGCGCGATTGCTCGGCATTCGCGCACAACCCCCGTTATGTCTGGCGCCCCGCAGCGCCTGCAACACCCAGCTTGTGCAGGCCGGGGTACCGGCCCGCAGGTCACGAAGCATGTGCGCCGCAAGCGGCGCAGGTCTTGAAGGTGGGCCCCCGCCCGGCCGCCCATCCGCCCCCCGAGGGGGCTCCCCCGCTGCCTCCACTGGCCTGGTCAGCGTAGCGCCGTGCTCGCCGCGTCAAGGCCAAGCCCTGCGGGCGCGCGCCAAGGCGCGCGGCCTTGACCCGGCTGCGCGCGGCGCTCCAGGGGGCGGGCCAGTGGCGTTCGCGGTGAACGCCAGGCGCACCCCAAGGAGAGAAACCCATGCCCCGCAAGAACAACCGCCTCACGCTCGAGCTGCCGCTGGAGTTCATCGTGCTGTGCCGGCAAGACAACGTGGCGCCCGAGCTGGTGCTGCGCGGCTTCATCGCCGACCTGTGCGAGATCATCAGCTGGTGCGACAACCCGCGCAGCGATGGCTACTCGAGCAATGGCAGCGATGAGCGACGCATGGCGCGCGAGTACTACGAACGGGTGGGCTACCCGTGGCTGTTCAAGCCGAACTGAGCAGTGCAGGCGGCTGCGCCGGCACGGCTGGTGCAGTGCGTGAGGCCGCCGCTGGCTTGCGATGCGGTGCAAGCCGAAGACTCGGCCTGCACCGCATGCGCGAGCGTGCTTCGTCCGTGGCGCGTCAAGGCCAAGCCCTTCGGGCGCTGCGCGGCCTTGACCCGATGCAGCACCGAGGGCCGCGACGAAAACACAGCGGCTAAGAGAAGAGCCCATGTAATACACGAAGGCCGGTCGGCCTATCCTGCGCGCCGCTCGCCGGCTTCTTCCTCTTAGCCGCCGCGCCGCAGGCGCTTGCTGTGCAGGCGCAAAACCGCACTTCGCGCGCGCGGGGCGCGCGCCAGGCGCTGGCGCGCAGGGCCTGCTGTGCGCCAAGCCGCGCCGTTGCTCGCGTTGCGGGGTGCTGTGAGTAGGAAGTGTGTCGGGCCAACTGCGTTTGGCAATGCGTTGGGTAGCAGCCTCGCAGAGGCCGCGAGCAGCCCGAGCTACTCGGCCGAAGAGATGGCCGGGGACTACCAGCGCGAGAGCAACCGGTTCGCCGCTGCGGCTGCTGCGAACGCTGCTTCTGATGGCATGGGCATCGACGGCAATGGCCTCAGTTTCGGCAGCAGCGCGGTGGCTCGGTGGGGCCGCCAAGTGAACGCCGGCATTGCTGCAGCGGCGTCGGCGGACGCTTCGATGAGCTGGATGGCTGGTGGGTCATCGAGCAACTCGGCGGACACCTTCTATCCGAGCGGTCAGGTGGTGGCCAGCGGCGTCGATGCAAAGGGTCTGGCCTGGTACCAATACGACACGGGCGCTGAGTCCCATGCCGTTGCCGACCCGGTCATTGAGGTTCGCGAACTGCCACCATCAGTGCAGGGTGGCGGGCTGCTGGCCGAAGGCCGGGCTTCGATGAATGCGTACTGGAGCCGCGTTGCTGACGACGGCGTGAGCGAAGGCAGCTTCCTCAAGTACCTGGCCGGCCAGACGATGCAAAAGGCTGGCAGCCTGTTCTACGACGTGGCAGACATGTCTGGCGCGGCCTACAACGACCCGCGGCAAGCCATGGCCGGCGGCGTGAAGTCGCTCATCAACTTTGGTCCCGATGCGTTCAACTTCGCGACCAACACGCTGAAGACCAGCTTGAACGGCTACAGCCTGTTGGCCGAGAAGTTTGGTGCGGGCGAAGGAACCTTCGCGGGGTTCAGGGAAAGCGACCCATACAACATCACGCCGCTGTTCGGCTACGACAATCAGGCTCAAGCTGGCGGCGCGCTGTTCACGCAGGTGGCGCTGGGTGCCGGCCTGGCAAAGTACGGCAACTACCGCGTTGAGCTGAACCTTGGCGAGCCGGGGGTGGTGTACTCCAACCCGATGCCACTGCGGCTCGTGCCGCCGGACTTGGCCGAGGGAGCGAGGTTCGGCAATGCGGTATCCAACGACTATCGAGGGACCTTCTTCGCTACTTACCCTGAGCTGCAAGGACAAGTTGTGGTGCACCATGCTGTCGAGCAGCAGGTGTTGAAGCGGTATCCAGGTGTTGTGAGCGAAGGTGAGATGAACTCGTTGGAGAATCTTCGTGGGATTCCGAAAGACGTGAACTCCCAGCTCCACCTCAGTGCGATTCGGCGCGAGTGGAACCAGTTCTATCGACAGAACCCAAGTGCAACCCAGGCGCAACTGCTTGAGAAGGCCACGCAGATTGACGCCAAGTACGGCACTCAGTTCAACCCTCCCGTAGGTGGCCGATGAAGTACTTTGTTGTTGAGCCTGAAGTCGCAGGCGGGCTAGGTGACGGAACTCAGATGGATACCTCGACCCATCCGCCGGTAGTCAGTCGCCTGCACTACCAGCTTGAGGGATGGCTTGGTGATGTTCTCCTTGAGAGCTTCCCCTGCTTCATCGTGACCCGGGGAGCCAAGGACAAGCTCCTTGACCTCGGTGCGACAGGCGCTCGCTTCGCAGACGTCCAAGTGACGAAGTCCGAAGCCTTCGATGAGCTTGAGCCTGGACGGCTCATTCCAGAGTTCGCATGGCTTCAACCGATTGGCGAAGCCGGACATGATGACTTCGGTGCAGCACCGGATGGAAGACTGGTCATGTCGGAGCGCGCCCTCGAAGCGCTGCAGGAACTGCAACTCTCGAATGCGCTGGTCGAACCACATGCGGACGAGCCGCGCTGAGTTGCTACAAGGGGCATGCATCCATGCCCCTTGCCCTCCTGGTACATCTACACCACCGATGCCGCGTCGGTGCGCCTGCTGACCGACGACGGCGCTCCCTCGCCTGAGCTGAGCGCCGAGCCGGCGCGAACTCTGGCCGAGCTGACCGCGGCCATCCATGCTGCGGCGTGCCGCCTGGGCGAGCACGAGCTGCGGCACCTCGAACTGGCCATCGCGCTGCAGCGCTGGCGCCGCTGACTCCGCTTGCTCCCTGCGGCGTGCAGCCGGGTCAAGGCTGGCCGTGAGGCCACCCGCCAGGGCTCGGCCTTGATGCGGCATCACGCCGACCGACGCTCGCCGTGTGCGGTGCCACTGGCCGTTGAAGGCCTGGCACCGCTGACGGCAGAGGGCGACTCGCTCCTTGCCGCTGGCGGGAAGGCGGGGGATGGGTGGAAGGAGCCGCCGCCGAAGGACGGCGGGCAGCAGCGGCAGGCGCCGATGCTGACGCGAAGGCGCACCCGCCCCCAGGCGGGTTGCCGCAGCGCTGCGGGGGCCGACCTCGTGCAGGCGCGGTCCAAGCGCCGGGTCCGCGCCCACGCGGACGCATGAGGTTGGGGTGCAGGGAACGAACAGCGACCGAAGCCCGCCGCTGACGAAGCGAAGCGCAGGAAGCCACCCTGGGGTGCGACGAGGCGTCCAGCCTCGAAGCGAGCGACGGCCACGGAGAACGCTGCTCGCATCGCGGGGTGGCTTCCTGCGCGGAACGCCGACGACAGGCGGTGTGGAGGGCAGGCAGCGGCGCCAATGACGGGAGACGGAGGGCGTCCAGCCCGCAGAGTGTGCGTGCGGCCCCAGCCGCCGAAGAGCACACGTTCGCCCGCCCGGAGACGGCTGGTGCTGGCAGCGTCCGCTGCGAGCATCTGCGGGCTCCAGACGCATCGGCAGATGCGTCATCGCTACACCTGGCATCGACCGATGCGAGGTGTAGACCCATGCGAGTGACCAACGACGTGCTGAGCGGGCTGCTGCGCCCGCCGGCGCCGCCCCCGAAGCAGCCGACATCGCGCGAGCGCGCGCTGGCGAACCGCCTGCGCGTGTTGCGCACGGTGGCCGAGCACGGCCACCTCAGATGCTCTGACCTGGCCACCTGCTGGCCTGGTGCGAAGTACGGCGAGCAGATGAGCCAAAGGTGCGTGCGCACCTTGGTCAAGGCTGGCGAGCTGATGCCGCGTCGCAACTGCCACGGCGGCCTGAGCTACGTGCTCACGCGCGTGGGCGCCGCCGCGCTCGAGGTGCGCGGCATCGCGGCGAGGCACGGGCTCGACCTGGCAAGCGTCAGCGGCCCGACGTTCACGCACAACGCGCTGACGGCGCGCTGGTGCCTGCACAAGCGGGCGCAGGGCTTCGAGACGTTCACCGAATACGCGCTGATGAACGGCCAGGCGCCCGTGACAGCGCAGCAGCTCCTCAAGCGCTACGGCAAGTTGCCCGATGCCGTGCTCGTGCGCGGCGAACGGCTGTGGCTCGTCGAAACCGAGTCCGCGCCGAAGAGCACGCAGGAGCTGATGCGCATCGCGGCCTTGGCCGAGCACACCGCCCGCAAGGTCCACCCCGAGCTGCCCTACGTGCTGGCCGGCGTGTTCATCGTCTTCGACGCCGAGCAGAACCACGGCGCGCGCATCGCCAAGGCGGCGGCAGAGCGGTGGTCCCGCTACAGCGCCGCCGACCGGGCGCTGCTGGCCTCGCGCGTCACGCTGGCCCGCGTGGACCTCGGTGTGCCGCTGGTCTGGCGCGGTTGCAGCGAGGCACCGCTGGTGCTGCGCGTTTAAAACCGCGGTGCCTATACCAGGCAGGACACCTCCGCAGCAACGCGAGGCCATCCGTGCAACCTGATTCGGTGGGTCTACAGAACCCACCCCGACGGCCCCGCGAGGGGCCGTCGGTCATTGGGGCGCCGAAAACGCAGCGGGCGTTTAAAGCGCGGCCCCTTCAAAAGGCTAACGAGGCCTTCCTAGACGCGGCTCCTTCACTGCACGGAGCCCCGTCATGCCGACGCTCTTGCCCACCGCCATTGCGGTGGCGCTCAACAACGCCCGCGCCCGCTACCTCGCCAACAAGGGCGACCCGGGCATCCCCTTCATCCCCGACACCCACCAAGGCGACCCGCGCCAGGCCGACGCCCTGCCGGCGGCGCCGGCGAGCCTGCTGCCGTGGCACGACTGGAAAGCCCAGCTCCTGGCGCAGGCCGGCGCGGTGCTGCCCTACCTGCGGCACAGCCACGCCCAACTGCAGGCGCTGGCGCAACGCCTGCCGCAGGAGCTCGAAGCACTGAGCGCGCATGAAGCCTGCGCCACCGAGGACGAGCGCCTGGTGGCCGCGGCCGAGCGCCGCTTCGGCGAGCCGGTGCCGGGCGACACGCCGGCCACGCAGGCGGCGCGTGTGCGCGATGCGAAGTACTGGCGCCGCTTCCTGACGCGGCGCGTGCGCCAGGCGCGCGAGCGGCTGCACCTGCAGCTCGGCCTGGTCGGCAAAGGTGGGCGCCAGTACTGCAGCGACGGTGCGCGCGAGCACCGGCAGATGCAGCTCAAGCAGCAGGCCGAGTGGCTCAAGACCACGGTGCTTCGCGGCGTCGTCGGCGGGCGCGTCATCGAGATGCCGCTGGAACAGGTGGCCAAAGGCCCGAAGCAGAAGCGCGAGTCCTTCAGTCCTCTCCTCCCGTTGGACCAGCTCTTGATCTGCGCGCTCTGCTGTCCGGGCCGACCTGCCGGGTGCCTTTCGTCCGGTCCATGGATCCCTGTTTCGTCGAGCCCATGGAATGGAAGACGAGGTCCGGAAGAGGCTCGCTGCGTTCTGCCGGTTCGCCGCCGGAAGATGCCCATCGGTCCGACGACCCGCCGGAACGCGAAGCGCCCTGGTCGAGCAGACCGCAGCTTCTGGTTTGCGCTCGACTACCATCCGCGCCTGAAACCGGCATCGACCCGGTCACCTGCCGGCGCTTGCAGGCCTGGCAGCTTCATCATCCAGCGAGGGAGTCAATCCAGTGGTCTCTTTTCAAAGGCGCATTGCGACGGCCGCAATGCTGTTCGGCCTCGCGTTCTGCGCCAGTGCGCATGCGGGCGGCCTGCAGGCGGTCGATTCGGTGCTGGCGCGCATCGGCAAGAGCGGCGCCAGCGAGGAGAAGGGGCTCAGCCCGGCCGCCATGCTGATGCGGGACATCGCTGCATTCCGCTCGAGGGTGCCGCAACTGGCTGCACCCGCAGCAGCCGCGCAGTGGCTGGAGTTGTGGGACCGGTCGCTGGCAATGGACGCGCAACGCGCGGCCCGCGAATATGACGCCTTCGACCTGGTCACGCAGTCGGCGGTCGGCGCGCGTTCGCTGCTCGCGGCCTTGCCCGCGCCTGAAGCCTGGCCCTTGCTGCGCAGCCAGGCCACCGCCCGGGCGAAGAAGAAGCCCGACGACGTGTCGGCAGTCGGCTTGCGGCTGCTCACCGAGCTGCTGGCCCGAGATGCCGCCGCCGCGCAGCAATCGCTGGCGACCTTCGAGCGCCTGGCCGGCTCGAGCGCATCGGGCGAACGCGAGTTGAAGTTGCTGGCGATCAACGACGCGCGCGCGCTCGTCTACAAGCTATACGGCACGCGTGAACAGATCGCCGAGGGGTTTGTGGCCACGGTTGACGTGCGTGCCAGGCAACCCTATGGCATGAGCGTTGCCGTGCCGGACCTCGTCGGGCTGCTGGGAACCGCCAGGGCCGAAGCCCTGCTCACGCAGGCGCTTCGCAAGCCGGTGTGGCTGCATGTGCCGGAGGGCGTGGCAACCAGGGCGCTGGCGCGCGAGCTTGCGCTTCGCCACATCGGCAGCTTGCGCAAGCCGCAATGGGGGCTGGTCGACGGCATCGGCACCACCGCCCTGTACGAAGCCATGCAGGCGCGCTTCGATCCGCATCCAGGTGCCGCCGCCAAGGCCGCGGCGGCAGATGAAGCGGAACCCCAGGCCGACTACGCGCGCAGGCAGGCCGACCTCTACTACTTCATCGACCTGGTGATTGCCGGGCGCCATGCCGAAGCAGAGCGTGCGATGGTGCGGGCCAGCGGTGGCGGAGACTGGCTGGGCGTTCCAAGGCAGGCGATGAGCGAGCTGGCGCAGAAGGGACACAACGCGGCGGTCCATGCCTTCCTCGCCGACCTGCTCGGCCGGCGGCCGCAGCTGCCGGCCTGGGACTTCTATCTCGAGCAGGCCAGCGCGCTCGGACGCTCCGACGAGTCGATCGCGCTGCTGGATGCAGTGCTCAGGAGAACCGACCTGACGCCCCACCTTCGCGCCAACCTCCTCGAGAAGCGGCTGGATGCACTGCTGGCCGCCGACCAGGTCGATGCCGCGGCCGAGGGCTTCCGCCTGCTGCTGGCCGCACCGCCCGCGCGCGACGATGCCCGCCTTGCCCAACGCACTACTGCAGCCCTCCGCCTGGCCGGCCTGGGGCGGGTGCTGAAGCAGCCGGGCTGGTCCCGCCTGGGGCTTGACTACGCGACCAAGGCGGTGGCCGTGCCGTCAGGGCCGCAGAGCCACTGGCGAACCGGCGCCGTGCGCAGCCTGTTGGCGGAGCTGCGACGCCAGGGCTCTGCCGATGCTGCCCAGGCGCTGGCACTGGCCGAGCTCGAGCGCGAGGGCGACGACCCCGGCTTCTCGGGTCTCGCGGCCATCGTGGCCGATCCCTCGAAACGCTCCGCGCTGGTGGAACTGGTCGGTCTGTACGACGCCGCGGGCCGTGTGGCCGACGTCCGGCGCATGCTCGACGAAGTGGGCATCTGGGGCGCGCGCGACCTGGGCGAACTGATCGCAGAAAAGGACTCGATGGGCACGCCAATCGGCCTGATGGCCGCGCGCGCGCTCAAGGCGGACGGCAACCTGCAGGCCACCATGGCCGCGGCACGCGCCGTGATCGAGCTGCTGCCCAACCACGATCCCGCCTACCAGCTGTTCGTCGACGGGGCAGGCGAAGCATCGATCGGCGAACTCGACCGCATGGCAGCGCGCGACCCGTTCGAGGAGCGGCCGCTGGTGTGGAAGGCGGTGGCGCTGGGCCGGGCACACCGGTACGAGGCTGCCGAAGAAAGCGCCCGTCGCGCCATTGCCATCGACCCGTCGGACGGCGAGCAAGGGGTCAACGACCGCATGCGAGCGTATGCGGTGCTCGCCGATGCCCTGGAAGGCAAGGGCGACCTGGGGGCGGCGCAGGGTTTCCGGCGTGCCGTTGCCGCGATCCGGTTGTCCGAGCAGGCCGACGAGCTGCACAAGCTGGGTCTCTACCAGCGCGCTTTCGCCGGCTACCGGGCGGCGCTGGGGGAGTTCTCCGACGCGTACTGCATCCAGTCGCGCCTTGCCGTCCAGCTCGGCAGGTCGGGGCGCCACGAAGAAGCGCTGAAGCACTACCGCCGTGCGTTCGAGCTGATGCCGGACAGCTTCGGCCGGGTCGAAAGCCACTGCTTCGGTTGCGAGAGTGTCTTCGCCGGCCCGAGTGCGCAGGCGGTGGCGGAAGAGGTCTTCACCGGCCTGCAGCAACGCAGCGCCGCCCAGCCGCAAGTCCTGTACATGCTGGGCTACCTGCGCAAGGAGCAGGGGCGCTACGAGGACGCGGCGGCGCTCTTCCGGCGGGCCATCGCACTCGACGCCCTGTATCTCAATGCGTGGCGCCAGTTGAACGACCTGGGCGACAAGACCTACATCGACCCCGGCGAGCGCGACATCGCGCGGCTCCGGCTGCTGGAGCTCGACCCGCGCCAGCACCATGTGCGGTACCAACTCGACGAGGTGGCCGACCTGCCGTCGCTGTGGCGTGCAGCAGGCCGTCTCGTCGACCAGCAAGCAGGGCAGGGCAAACCCGCCACCGTGTACCCCTTGCGCGGCAGCATCCAGGCGCGGCAGGAGGCGCTTGGCGAGCTGCCCCCCGAGATGCGCCTCCAGATGGAGCGATACGTCGAGGTACAGCAAACGATGACGGCGCAGCCGGGGGGCGGCGGGCGGGCGCTGCCCAGCCTCGCCCACCACAAGCTGCTGCTTGCCGCACTGCGGGTGATGGGTGCCGAGGCCGATGCCCGTGGATACGACTAGCGCAGGCCGATGAAATGCTTCACCGCGGATCCGCGGAGGACGCAGGGGTTCGCCACATGGCCGCCGGCAACCCTGCGCTCCTAGCGTTATTCCTGCTGGACGCCCGCGCCGCCGGCGCTCCATGATGGAGCCGCCGGCGGTCTGCTGCCCGCAGTCAGCCTGGTCGCCGCCCGTATCCCGGGTTTCCTTCGCTAGATCGTTGTGCGCACGGCCAGCCTACACACCAAGCTCATGCTGACGCTCGCGGTCGTGGTGCTCGCCACCGCCGCCGTGTCGGTCACCTTGCTCACCAACCAGGAGCGGGAGCGGCGCATGCGCGAGCTGGAGGCCCGAGCCGAGCGCATCGCCAGCCTGTTCAGCCGCTCGCTCGCCCCGACGCTGTGGACGGTGGACCTGGGCGCGGTGCAGGGGCAGCTCGAGGCTTTGGCGCCCAACCCCGAGGTGGTGCATTTCCGCGTCATGACCCCGGGGCAGGGCACGGTCGGCTCGGTGGTGCGGCAGCCGGCTGCCGACTTGTCGAAGGCGCTGGTGCTCAAGCGGCCGATCGTCTATACCCCCCGCGGCGGCGCGCCCCAGGAGCTGGGGCATGTGGAGGTTGCCTTCACACGCGCCGTCGCCGAGCAGGCGATACGCAATGCGCAGAACACGATCACCACGCTGATCGCCACGGTGATGGTGGTGCTGTACGCAGTGACCTTCGTGCTGCTGCGGCGCCTGGTGAGCCGGCGCCTCGTGCAGATGGAAGAGACCGTCGACCGCATCGCAGCGGGCGACTTCGCCGCGCGCTGCGCGGTGCACAGCCACGACGAACTGGGCAGGCTGGCGATGCGGGTGAACGCGATGGCCGACACGCTCGACCAGTCCACCCGCCAGCTGCGCCAGGGCGAGGCCAAGTACCGCGGCATCTTCGAGAACGCCGCCGAAGGCATCTTCCGTCTCGATCGTGACGGGCGGCTGCACGATGTCAACCCCGCGCTCGCCTGGCTGCTGGGCTACCCGTCGCCACAGGCGCTGATCGACGCGGCCAACGCCGCGCAGGCCTCGTCGCGCGACCCGGCGCCCTTCTTTTCGCATGAGCAGGTGCGGTCGCTGTTCGAGAGCCTGGACGAGCACGGCCAGATCGTGGGCTCCGCACACCAGCTCACGCGTGCCGACGGTGCACGGATCTGGGTGCTGCTCAACGCAAGGCCGCACGAACCCGACGTCCCCGGCGGCGGGCGGACTGAACTCGAGGGCCTGCTGACCGACATCACGGCGCGGGAGCACGCGGTGCAGGAGCTGCGCCGCCACCGCGACGAACTCGAGCATGCAGTGCGTGACCGCACTGCGCAGCTCGAAGACGCCAAGCGTCGCGCCGAGGAGGCCAACCGGGCCAAGAGCGACTTCCTGGCCAACATGAGCCACGAGATCCGCACGCCGATGAACGCCATCATCGGCATGGCCCACCTCGCGCTGCAGAGCGACCTCAACCCGCGGCAGCAGAACTACGTGCAGAAGATCGACGTGGCGGCCGAGTCGCTGCTGGGCATCGTCAACGACATCCTCGACTTCTCCAAGATCGAGGCCGGCAAGCTCGACATCGAGCATGTGGAATTCCACCTGGGCGACGTGCTCGACAACCTGGCCAGCGTGCTCGGCATGAAGGCCGAGGAAAAGGGGCTGGAGCTGCTGTACGTGGCGCCGCCCGACCTGCCGCTCGCGTTGGTGGGCGACCCGCTGCGCCTGAGCCAGGTGCTGATGAACCTGGGCAACAACGCGGTGAAGTTCACCGAACACGGCGAGGTGTTCCTGGTGCTCGAGATCGCGGCGCGCGGCGCGGGCTGGCTGGAGCTGCGGTTCGAGGTGCGCGACACCGGCATCGGCATCGATCCGGCACTGTGCGAAAGGCTGTTCCAGCCCTTCGAGCAGGGCGACGCCTCCACCAGCCGCCGCCACGGCGGTTCGGGGCTGGGCCTCGCGATCAGCCGGCAGCTGGTGCGGCTCATGGGCGGCGAGCTCGGCGTGCGCAGCGACCCCGGGCTCGGCAGCCGCTTCTTCTTTTCGTTGCGCTTCCCGCTGCAGGCATCAGCTGCACCGGCGGTGCCGCCGCGCCAGCAGGGGCTGGCCGGCTGCCGCGTCCTGGTGGTCGACGACAACGCCTCGGCGCGCGAGCTGCTCGCGCAGATGCTGCTGTCGATGGGCCTGCATGCCGACATGGCGTGCGACGGCGAGGAGGGCCTCAACCGCTTCCGCAAGGCGCTTGCCGCCGGTTCGCCGTACGACCTGGTCCTGGTGGACTGGCAGATGCCGCGCATGGACGGCATCGAGGTGGCGCGCAGCATCCAGCTGCTGGCCGGTTCGCAGCAGCAGCAACAGCCACAGCAACGGCAGCCACAGCGGCCTGCGCCCACGGTCATGATGCTCACCGCCTTCTCGCGCGACGAGGTGCAGCGACGCCTGGAGGAGCTGCATGTGCGCATCGCCGCGCTCCTGACCAAGCCCGTCACACCGTCCGCATTGTTCGATGCCTGCTGCCAGGCGCTGGGTGTGGCCGTGGTGGCCATCGCGCGCGCCGAGCGGCGAAAAGGAGCACGCATGGAGCACCAGTCGAAGCTGAAGGGCGCACGCGTCCTGCTGGTCGAGGACAACGAGATCAACCGCGAGGTGGCCCTGGAGCTGCTCACCGAGGAAGGCATCGTGGTCGAGGTGGCCGTCAACGGCCGCGAGGCGCTGGAGCGCCTGCAGCAGGCCCGGTTCGACGGTGTGCTGATGGACTGCCAGATGCCGGTGATGGACGGCTTCGCGGCCACCCGGGCGCTGCGCGAGCGGCCCGAACTGCGCGACCTGCCGGTGATCGCGATGACCGCCAATGCGATGGTGGGCGACCGCGAGAAGGCCCTGGCTGCCGGCATGAACGACCACATCGCCAAGCCGGTCAACGTCGACGACATGTTTGCCACGCTGGCGCGATGGATCGCCCCCCGGCGAGGCGGCGATGCGCCGGGGGCCGCGCGGGGCGCGGTGCCCGACCTCGCTTCGCTGCCCGGCGTGGATGCCCGCGCGGCGTTGGCGCGCATGCGGTCCAACGAGGGCATGCTCACCCGCACGCTGCTGCGCTTCCTCGAAGCCGAGCGCGACTTTGCCGCCCGCTTCTCCGACGTGTGGGCGCAAGGCGAGCGCGACGACGCCCGGCGTTTGGCGCACGACCTGCAGTCGCTGGCGGGCACCCTCGGCATGAACGAGCTGCGTGAAGAGGCCATCAAGCTCGAACATGCCTGCCTCAGGGACGAGGCGGCGGTGCCGCATTGCGTGCTGGCGGTGGAAGCGCGGATGCAGCCCATCCTCGCCGGGTTGGAGTCGTGGGCCGCCGGCCTGCCGCATGACGCGGCGGGCACGGCCCGATAGGAGGCTGTGATGCGTCGTCACCCAACCATCCCGAGCCGGCGCCGCTGGCTCAAGGCTTGCGCGGTCGCCTGCCTGGGCGCGGCGGCGGCGGTGGGAGCGGGGCCCCAGGCCGTGCTGCGCTTCTCGCGGCTGGAAAACGTGCCCGACCAGTACGTCGGCGGCGAGATCCTGGTCGAGGTCTACAAGCGGCTCGGCATCACCGTCCAGTTCGCCGACCTGCCCGCCAAGCGCTCGCTCATCGAGTCGAGCGAGGGGCGCGTCGACGGCGAGGTGCAGCGCATCCTCGCCGTGCAGGACCAATACCCCACGCTGGTGGCGGTGCACCCGACCATCAACTTCATCGAGCCGGCGGCCTTCGTGCGCAAGGGCATGAACCCGCGGCTCAACGGCTGGAAGTCGCTCGCGCCGCATTCGCTGGGCATCGTGCGCGGGGTCGGCTCGTCCGAGCGCGGCACGCAGGGCATGCCGGCGGTGGAGGCGGTGACCACGATGGAGCACCTGATGCAGTCGCTGGACGCGGGGCGCTTCGAGGTGGCGGTGAACGACCGCTTCAGCGGCCTGCTGGTGATCCGCCGGCTCGGCCTGGAGAGCAAGCTGCAGCCGGTGGAGCCGCCGCTGGAGCACATCCCGCTGTACCACTTCCTGCACGAGCGGCATCGCGACCTGGTTCCCAAGGTGGGTCAGGTGATCCGCGACATGCAGTCGCGCGGCGAGCTCGAGCGGCTGCGCCACCAGCTCATGGAGAAGATGCTGGCCGAGGCAAGGCGCTGAAGCCCCGGCCCTCCCGGGCCCAGGCCTACCTACACCTGCACCGGCGTGTAGCCGGCTTCCTTGATCGCATCGGCCAGCTCGTCGGCGTCTGTCGAGGCCGGTTCCACCTGCACCCGGTGCGCGGCCAGGTCCACCGCCACACGGGCGTTCGGGTCGGTGGCCTTGAGGGCCCGCGTGATGGTGCTCGCGCAATGGCCGCAGGTCATGTCGTTCACTTCGAAGGTGATCATCGCTTTCTCCGGTCGCAATGGTTTGTTGACGAGCATACTGTCGGCCTTGCCAATATGGGAAGGTCAAGCGGCTGCTTTCGAAAGACCCCTGTGGTGGGTTGAATAAACCAGCCGGGCCTTGACCTTGCCACGGTAGGAAGCCTGAAGCTGGCGCCCTCTCCACAGGATGTGCGGCCCCAGGCCTTCGAGGAATCCAGCATGAGCATCACCGTCGCGTCACCCGCCAGCGCTCCCCGCATCAGGTTGCAGGTCACCGGCATGACCTGCGCGTCCTGTGTCATGCGCGTGGAGAAGACGCTCAAGGCGGTGCCGGGCGTGCAGGCGGCGAGCGTCAACCTGGCCACCGAGGAAGCGTCGGTCACCACCGGGCCCGGCGTGAACCTCGGGCAGCTGGCCGAAGCGGTCCGCAAGGCCGGCTATGACGTGGCCACCGCCGAAACGAGGCTGCAGGTCGAGGGCATGACCTGCGCCTCGTGCGTCGCGCGCATCGAGAAGGCGCTGAAGCAGGTGCCGGGCGTGGCATCGGCCACGGTCAACCTCGCCACCGAAACCGCCACCATCCAGGCGCTGTCGACCGTGCCGGTGGCGGCGCTCAGGTCGGCCATCGAGAAGGCCGGCTATGCGGTGAAACGAGCCGCGGCGGCGCCCGCGCAGCCCGGCCGGCAGCTGCCGGACTGGTGGCCGGTGGCCGCCAGCACGGTGCTCACGCTGCCGCTGGTGCTGCCGATGCTGCTGCAGCTCCTGGGCATCGAATGGATGCTCGGCGGCGCCTGGCAGCTCGCGCTCGCCACGCCGGTGCAGTTCTGGCTGGGCTGGCGCTTCTACCGTGCCGGCTGGAAGGCGGTGCGGGCCCGCACCGGCAACATGGACCTGCTGGTGGCCCTGGGCACTTCGGCCGCCTACGGGCTCTCGGTGTACCTGCTGTACCAACATGCCGAACACGGCATGCCGCACCTGTATTTCGAGGCGTCCGCTGCGGTCATCACGCTGGTGCTGCTGGGCAAGTGGCTCGAAGGCCGCGCCAAGCGCCAGACCGCCGACGCGATCCGCGCGCTCAACGCCCTGCGGCCCACCACGGCCCGCGTGCGGCGCAGCGACGGCACCGAAGCGGACGTGCCCATCGAGCAGGTGGTGGTGGGCGACCTGGTGGTGGTGCGCCCGGGCGACCGGGTGCCGGTCGACGGCTCGGTGGTCGAAGGCCGCAGCCACATCGACGAGTCCCTCATCACCGGCGAGAGCCTGCCGGTGGCCAAGGGGGCCGGCGACAAGGTGACCGGCGGCTCCATCAACGCCGAGGGCGCGCTGCTGGTGGCCACGCGGGCCATCGGGGCCGAGACGACGCTGGCCCGCATCATCCGCATGGTCGAGTCGGCACAGGCCGCCAAGGCGCCCATCCAGCGCATCGTCGACCGGGTGAGCGCGGTGTTCGTGCCGGTGGTGCTGGGCGTTGCGCTGCTCACCCTGCTGGGCTGGGTGGCGGTCACCGGCAACTGGGAGCAGGGGCTCGTCAATGCGGTGGCGGTGCTGGTCATCGCCTGTCCGTGTGCGCTCGGGCTGGCCACGCCCACGGCCATCATGGTGGGGACCGGCGTGGCCGCCCGGCACGGCATCCTCATCAAGGACGCCGAGGCGCTCGAGGTGGCCCATTCGGTCGGTGTGGTGGCGTTCGACAAGACCGGCACGCTGACCGACGGCAAGCCGTCGCTCGTGGCGGTGGAGGCCGCACCGGGGTTCGACCGTGCCCAGGTGTTGCGCCTGGCCGCCGCGCTGCAGAAGAACAGCAGCCACCCGCTCGCGCTGGCGGTGTGCGGCGCGGCGCAGGCCGAGGTCCTGCCGGTGCCGCAGGCGCGGGGCTCCAAGGCGTTGCCGGGCCGTGGCGTGGAAGGCGTGGTGGACGGGCACACCGTGTCGCTGGGCAGCATGCGGCTGCTGCAGGAGCAGGGTGTCGAAGCCGGCGCGCTGCTGGCCGAGGCCGAGCGCCTGGAGCAGCAGGGCAAGACCGTCTCCTGGCTGATGCGCCAGGCCGCCGGGCAAGTCGAACTGCTGGGCCTGCTGGCCTTTGGCGACACCCTCAAGGCGACCGCACGCGAGGCGGTGGGCCGCCTGCACGAGCTGGGCATCCGGACGGTGATGCTGACCGGCGACAACCAGGGCGCTGCCCGGGCAGTGGCCGGTGAGCTCGGCATCGACGAGGTGCATGCCCAGGTGCTGCCCGGCGACAAGGCGGCGGTGGTGCAGCGGTTGCGCGAGTCGGGCGCGGTGGTCGCGTTCATCGGCGATGGCCTGAACGACGGGCCGGCGCTGGCGGCCGCTTCGGTGGGCTTCGCCATGGCCAGCGGTGCCGACGTGGCCACCGAGACCGCCGGCGTCACGCTGATGCGCGGCGACCTGCGGCTGGTGGCCGATTCGCTGGACGTGTCCCGGCGCACCTATTCCAAGATCAAGCAGGGCCTGTTCTGGGCGTTCGCCTACAACGTGCTCGGCATCCCGCTGGCCGCGCTCGGCCTGCTGAACCCGGTCATCGCCGGGGCGGCCATGGCCTTCAGCAGCGTGAGCGTCGTCACCAATGCGCTGACGCTGCGGCGCTGGCGCGGCGCAGCCCACACCCCTCGTTGAGTTGATGCAGGACACACCACATCCACACCCACACCCATGAACAACTTCATGAACATCGGCGAAGCCGCCAAGGCCTCCGGCGTGTCGGCCAAGATGATCCGCCACTATGAAAGCGTCGGCCTGTTCCCCGAAGCCGCGCGCACCGACGCCGGCTACCGCCAGTACACCGACAAGGAGATCGGCACGCTGCGCTTCATCCGGCAGTCGCGCGACCTCGGCTTCTCGATCGAGCAGATCCGCGAGCTGCTGGGGCTGTGGCAGAACCGCAAGCGCCCGAGCCGGCAGGTCAAGGCGCTGGCGCAGGCCCACATCGAGGAACTCGATGCCAAGCTGAAGGAGCTGCAGTCGATGAAGGCGACGCTGGAGCACCTGGTGCATTGCTGCCACGGCGACGACAGGCCGGACTGCCCCATCATCGAGACGCTGGAATCAGAGGTGCCGGTGCCGGTGGCCCATGCCGCGCGCGACGGCCATGCCCATGGGCATGCGGGGCTGCGGCCGGGACGGGCGGCCCGGCGCTAGCTAGCGGCCGAGGTCCAGCCGCAAGTCGGCGGGCGCCTGCGACTTGTTGGTCCACATCCAGCAGTAGTCCTGCGAGGCGGCGGCGTCCAGCGTGCCGGAAGCCCGGGCGACGCCGTCCTGCTTGGCGGGGTAGCGGACCTTTTCGCCTTCGTGGAAATGGATGTTGAAGTTCAACGGCCCGCTCGCGTCGAAACGCCACTGCACCTTCGTGCCGGCCGGCAGCCTGCCGCACACCTCCACGAACTTGCCCGCAGGCACCTCGGCCTGGTGTGCAAAATGCCCGCTCGCGTTCCATTCGATCGGAACCAGGGCCGGGTTGGCTGCCACCCAGGTGCACGAAGCACAGGCTGCCAGCGATGCGATGAGGCGGTGGAGATTCATGCCGGGTACTGTAGGGGCGGTGCTCGGCGACGTCACCCGGCGCTTCCCGCTTGACCTTGCCACTGTGGCAACCCGTACGCTGCGGGTGTTTCCAAACGCTTCGCTTGGTCCGGCCTTCGGCTGCTGCTAACCTCGCCCGCTGTGAAAGTCCTGCGCATCTGGTTGCTCGTCCTGCTTGCGGTGCTGCTCCCCGTCCGGGGGGGCATGGCCGCGGCGATGGCGTGCGTGCCTGCCGCAGCGGCTGCGGCGCCGAGCGAGGTGGAGGTGACGGACCATCACGAGCACCACGACCACGCCGCGGCCCAGCATGATCACGGGGCCGGCGACCCTGAGGTGACTGCCGCGGCCGGCCATGGCCACGGTGAATGCAACCTCTGCTCCGCGTTCTGCTCGGTGACCCCACTGCCGAGCGCGGCACCCACCGTCGCCGCGCCGCTCGACCTGGCGGCTGCCGCCTTCCCCAGCGTCGGCGCACCTGCGCCGAACTTCCTGTCGAGCGGCCCCGAGCGGCCTCCACGAAGCATCTGACCCATTGAGGCCTCCGCGCGAGGCCTGGCGAAGCTCGTGCGCGTGCATGCCTGCATGCCGCCGCGGGCAGGGGGCCGACCCGAGGTCGGCATCACAGATGTCTTCCCACCATGAAAAACTTTCCATTGCGGTTGGCGCCTGCCGTTTCGGCGGCCGTGCTGCTTGCCGGCTGCGCCTCGTTCTCCGCCGACGGCGGGCTCGGCAGGGTGTCCGAACTCACCCGTGAGCGCACCGGCCAGGGCGTGGCGGCGCCGCGTTCGACACAGGAGGCCGACACCGTGCGCGGCCGTGTCGCCGAGCTGCTTCAAGGCCCGCTGTCGCCCGACAGCGCGGTCGAACTTGCGCTGCTCAACAACCGCGGCCTGCAGGCCGGCCTGGCGCAGCTGGGCGTCGCCGAGGCCGACCTCGTGCAGGCCGGCCGGCTGCGCAACCCGACCTTCAGCTTCGGCCGCCTGGCGGTGGGCGGCTTGGTCGAGATCGAGCGGGCGGTGATGTTCGACATCCTGGGCCTGCTCACCATGCCGGCGGCGCGCCGCGTCGAGCAGCAGCGGTTCGAGCAGGCGCAGTACCAGGCCGCCTACGACGCGGTAGGCCTGGCGGCCGACACCCGGCGGGCCTACTTCGGCGCGGTGGCCGCGCAGCAGCTGGTGACCTACTACCAGCAGGTCAAGGAGGCGGCCGACGCCTCCAGCGAGCTGGCCCGGCGCATGCAGCAGGCCGGCAACTTCAGCAAGCTGGCGCAGATGCGCGAGCAGGCCTTCCATGCCGATGCGGTGGCCGACCTGGCCCGTGCGCGGCAGCAGGCGGTGGCCGAGCGCGAGCGGCTCACCCGCCTGCTGGGGCTGCAGGGCGAGCAGGCGGCGGCGTTCAAGCTGCCCGAACGCCTGCCGGATCTGCCGCAGCAGCCGCTCGCGCCCGAGGACGCCGAGCAGACGGCGATCGACAAGCGCCTGGACGTGCAGATGGCGCGCCGGGCCACCGAGGCCACCGCACGCTCGCTCGGGCTCACCAAGGCGACCCGCTTCGTCAACGCCTTCGAGGTGGGCTACCAGAACAAGAGCGAGACCGACAGCCCGCGCGCCAACGGCTACGAACTGGAGCTCGAACTGCCCTTGTTCGACTTCGGCTCGGCGCGCAACGCCAGGGCGGAGGCCACCTACATGCAGGCGCTGCACCGCACCGCCGAGGTGGCGGTCAACGCCCGCTCCGAGGTGCGCGAGTCCCATGCGGCCTATCGCACAGCCTACGACCTCGCGAAGCACCACCGCGACGAGGTGGTGCCGCTGCGCCAGCGCATTTCCGAGGAGAACCTGCTTCGCTACAACGGCATGCTGATCAGCGTGTTCGAGCTGCTCGCCGACTCCCGCGAGCAGGTGCGCGCGGTCGGCCAGTACGTGCAGGCGCTGCGCGACTTCTGGGTGGCAGACACCGATCTGCGGACCGCGCTGACCGGCCGCTCCCCCGGTGCCGCTGCCGCCATCTCGAACCTGCCTGCGGCTTCCGAACAGCAAGCCGCCGGCCACTGAGAACCCCACACCATGTCGAACCGCAGAGATTTCTTCCGGACCGCCGGCGCCGTGGCGCTGGGCGCCACCGCCGTCAGCCGCGCAGGTGCCGCCTCGCTGCCCGAGGCGGTGATCCAGACCTCGCCCACCATGCAGCCGCCGCTGGTGCCGCAGACCGGCCGCCCCTACAACCCGGTGGCCACCCTCAACGGCTGGTCGCTGCCCTGGCGCATGAACAACGGCGTCAAGGAGTTCCACCTCGTGGCCGAACCGGTGGTGCGCGAACTGGCGCCGGGCATGAAGGCCAACCTGTGGGGCTACAACGGCTCCAGCCCGGGGCCCACCATCGAAGCCGTCGAAGGCGACCGCGTGCGCATCTTCGTGACGAACAAGCTGCCGGAGCACACCACGGTGCACTGGCACGGCGTCCTGCTGCCCTCGGGCATGGACGGCGTGGGCGGCCTGACGCAGCCGCACATCCCGCCGGGCAAGACCTTCGTCTACGAGTTCACGCTGCTGCGCTCGGGCACCCACATGTACCACCCTCATGCGGACGAGATGACGCAGATGGCGATGGGCATGATGGGCCTGTTCATCATCCACCCGAAGGACCCGCGCCAGATGCGGGTCGACCGCGACTTCGTGTTCCTGCTCGCGTCCTACGACATCGAGCCCGGGGCCGCGACGCCCAAGACGGCGGAGATGACCGACTTCAACCTGTGGACCTGGAACAGCCGGGTGTTCCCCGGCATCGATCCGCTGGTGTGTCGCACCGGCGACCGGGTGCGGGTGCGGGTGGGCAACCTCACCATGACCAACCACCCGATCCACATGCACGGTCCGCACTTCTACGTGACCGGCACCGACGGCGGCTGGGTGCCGCCTTCGGCCCGATGGCCCGAGGTCACGACCGACGTGGCGGTGGGGCAGATGCGCGCCTTCGAGTTCGAGGCCATCGCCGGCGACTGGGCCATCCACTGCCACAAGTCGCACCACACCATGAACGCGATGGGCCACGACGTGCCCAACATGATCGGCGTGGACCATCGCGGCATTGCCGAGCGCATCACCCGGCTGGTGCCGGACTACATGGTGATGGGCGACAAGGGCATGGCCGACATGGGCGCCATGGAGATGCCGTTGCCCGACAACACGCTGCCGATGATGACCGGCACCGGTCCGTTCGGTGCGCTCGAGATGGGCGGCATGTTCAGCGTGGTGAAGGTGCGCGACGACGTGAAGGCCGGCGACTACAAGGACCCGGGTTGGTACAAGCATCCGCAAGGCACCGTGGCCTACGAATACCAGGGCGAGGTGCAGCAGCCCCAGCGCGCACCCGCAACGAAGCCCGCACCGGGGTCGGACGGCAAGACCCTCGACGTTCGCAAGCCCACCGGCGGCCATGGTGGCCCCGGCGGGCATTGATCACAGGAGAAAACTCATGACATTCAGCAAAACCACCGTCTTCGCCGTCGCCTGCCTCGCATTGGCCGGCGCGGCATACGCGCACGGCGACGAAAGCCATGCCAAGGCACGCAAGTTCGACGCGAGCAAGGTGGAGGACACCGCGTTCGGCCGCGAAGGCAACCCGGCGAAGGCCAGCCGCACCATCCGTGTCGACATGGCCGACACGATGCGGTTCTCGCCGGCCGAGATCACCGTCAAGCGGGGCGAGACGGTGAAGCTCGTCGCCACCAACAAGGGCCAGGTGCTGCACGAAATGGTGCTGGGCACCACCGAGGAGCTGAAGAAGCATGCCGAGATGATGAAGAAGTTCCCCGGCATGGAACACGACGAGCCGCACATGACGCATGTGAAGCCCGGCAAGAGCGGCGAGATCGTCTGGCAGTTCACCCAGCCGGGCGAGTTCCAGTTCGCCTGCCTGCTGCCCGGCCATTACGAGGCCGGCATGGTCGGCAAGGTCACCGTCAAGTGAGCGGCGGCATCAGCCTCCCCCACAACCCCACGAGCAAGGAGCACAGCATGAAAGTCCTTCTTTGCATCGCCGTTGCGGCGTTCGCCATCGCGGCCGGCGCGCAGACGCCGACACCCGGCGGCACCGACCATGCCACCCACCATGCGCAGGCAGCGCCCACCAGCGAAGGCGAGGTCCGCAAGGTCGACCCGGCCCAGGGCAAGCTGACCTTGAAGCACGGCCCGATCGCCAACCTCGAGATGCCCGGCATGACCATGGTCTTCAAGGTGGCCGACCCGAAGCTGCTGCAGGGCCTGAAGGAAGGCGACAAGGTGAAGTTCTCGGCCGAGCGGCAGGGTGGCGCCATCACGGTGACGGCCATCGAGCGAGCACAGTAGCGTCGGGTCTGGCCGTGCGCGTGACGCCCTGCACGCCCTAGGTGTGAAGAGTCAAGAGGTTCTTTCGCGATCTCTTGATTCGGGACATGGGAGGCAAGCAGCCGATGCCGTGGTGAGGACGGTGCCAGTTGTAGAAGTGATTCCAAGCTGGCAGGGCGGC
>NZ_SWAR01000062.1 GCF_006386545.1 Methylibium rhizosphaerae
CCCTCTCCCGCCAGCGGGAGAGGGCTCCGCACATGATCGTCGGCACCGCCGGCCACATCGACCATGGCAAGACCACCCTGGTGCGTGCGCTCACCGGGGTGGACACCGACCGGCTGCCCGAAGAGAAGAAGCGCGGCATCACCATCGAGCTGGGCTACGCCTTCATGGACGACGGCCGCATCGGTTTCGTCGACGTGCCGGGCCACGAGCGCCTGGTGCACACCATGCTCGCCGGCGCCACCGGCATCGACTGTGCGCTGCTGCTGGTGGCGGCCGACGACGGCGTGATGCCGCAGACCCGCGAGCACCTCGCGGTGTTGTCGCTGCTGGGGGTGTCGCGTGGCGCCGTCGTGGTCACCAAGGTCGACCGGGTCGAGCCCGGCCGCGTCGAGGCGGTGCGCACCGAGGCAGGTGCGCTGCTGTCGGGCACCCCGCTGGCCGGGGCGCCGGTGCATGCCGTGTCGGCCCATACCGGCGCCGGCATCCAGGGGCTCAAGGCCTGGCTGCAGGCCGAGGCTGCGGCCACGGCACGCAGGGACGACCCGACGGCCGCCTTCCGTCTCGCGGTGGATCGCACCTTCACCCTCGATGGCGTGGGCACGGTGGTCACCGGCACGGTGCACGCCGGGCGCGTGGGCATCGGCGACGAGCTCGTGCTCACCCCGGCAGCGCGCGAGCACCGTGTGCGGGTGCGCAGCCTGCATGCGCAGAACCGCCCCGTCGACGAAGCCCGCGCAGGGCAGCGCTGCGCCGTGGCGCTGGCCGGCATCGCGCGGGACGACATCGAGCGCGGCCAGTGGCTGGTGCATCCGGCGGTCCGCCTCGCGACCGACCGCATCGACGTGCAGCTCACCCTGTGGCAGGGCGAACCGAAAGGCTTGCGCTCCGGCACGCCGGTGCATGTGCACCTCGGTGCCGCGGCTGCCATGGGGACGGTGGCCTTGCTCGATGCGGGCGACACGCTTGCGCCGGGCGCCACCGCGCGGGTGCAGCTCGTGCTGCATGCGCCGGTGGGCGCCTGGCACGGCGACCGGGTGGTGCTGCGCGATGCATCGGCCAGCCGCACCCTCGCGGGCGGCACGGTGCTGGACCCGCTCGCGCCTGCACGCTATCGGCGCACGCCGCAGCGCCTGGCCGAGCTCGACGCGCTCGCGCTGCCAACACGTGAAGCGCGCCGCGATGCCTTGCTGGCCGTGGCGCCGCACGGGCTTGACCTGCGCCGCTTCGATGCCATGCAGGGGGTGGTGCGCGCGGAGGAGGCCGGCGGCTGGGCCATCGGCGCGGCCCAGCGTCTGGCCACCCGGGATGCCGTCATGAGTGCGCTCGCCGCCTTCCATGCCGGCGCACCCGAGGAGCCGGGGCCCGATGCCGCGCGCCTGCGCCGCCTGGCCGCGCCGCGCCTGCCGGAGGCGCCCTGGCTGCAGCTGCTGGCCGAATGGGTGGGCGAGGGCGCCCTGGTGCGCAGGGGCGCCTATGTGCAGCGGCCCGAGCATGGCGCGCTGCTGTCAGCCACCGAGGAGCGCATCGCGCAGAAGGTGGCGCCGCTGCTGGCCGGCGGCAGCTTCGACGGTGTGTGGGCCCGCGACATGGCGCGCGATGCGAAGGAGTCCGAAGCCCTGGTGCGCACCGCGCTCGCCCGGCTGGCACAACGCGGCGAACTGCACCAGGTGGTGAAAGACCTGTACTACGCGCCGCAGACCATGGCCACACTCGCCGGCATTGCGCGGCAGGTGGCGGCGGCCCAGGGAGGCGAGGTCACCGCGGCGGCATTCCGCGATGCGACCGGCCTGGGCCGCAAGCGCGCCATCCAGATCCTGGAGCACTTCGACCGCATCGGCCTGCTGCGCCGCGTGGGCGACGTGCACAAGTTGCGCAGCGACACGCAGCTGTTCGCCGAGGCCGCGAAATGAGCTTCGTGCGGGCGTGTCGCAGCGAGTGGGAGCGAGTCACAGGAAGGAAAACGACCCTGGTGGGTCGGCCGGGCTTCAAACCCGGTGGGTGGCGCCATGCGCCGCCGGGCGGGTTCGACTCCCGTTTCCTTCCGCCATCAACCCTTGCGCCGCAAGGCCGCCAGCGGCACGAGGCCCAGCAGCAGCATCAGGCCGAGCGCCGGCCGCCGTGCTGTCGATGGCCGCGGCCGCCGTGGCGGCTTGGCGCCTGTGGCCCGCTGCGGTGGAGGTGGCGCGGGTCGCGCGCGGCCCCGCCGTCGAAGCGGTGTACGCCACCGGCGTGGTCGAGCCCACGGTGATGATGCCGGTGGCGCCGCGTGCCGGCGGGCGGCTGGCGGCCCTGCTGGCCGACGAGGGCGAGACCGTCCGGCGCGGCCAGGTGCTGGCACGGGTGGAGGCGGCCGACCTCGAGCAGACCGTGCAGGAGATGGCCGCGCGCGAGCAGCTGGCGCGCGCGCAGTTCGAGCGCACGAAGGACCTGGTGGCGCAGAAGTTCGTGTCACCCGCGGAGCTCGACCGCACCCGCGCCGAGCTGGCCGCGGCCGAGGCGGCGCTGCGGCGCTCGCAGGCCCAGCGCGACTACAACCGCCTGGTGGCGCCGGCCGACGGCGTGGTGCTGCGGCGCGACGGAGAGATCGGCCAGTTCGTCCCTGCTGGGCAGGCGGTGTTCACCCTGGCCTGCTGCGCTCCGCTGCGCGTGTCGGCCGAAGTGGACGAAGAAGACATCGTGCGGGTGAAGCCCGGCCAGAAGGTCACGATGCGGGGCGACGCGCTGCCCGACATGCTGTTCGACGGCGAGGTCGCCGAGATCACGCCCAAGGGCGATCCGGTGGCGCGCAGCTACCGCGTGCGCATCCGCTTCGCCGACCCGGCCCGGGCCGAATCCAGCGGCCTGCGCAGCGGCATGACGATGGACGCCAACCTTGTGATCTCGCAGCGCGAAGGCGTGCTGCTGGTGCCCAACCGCGCGCTGCACAGCGACGAGGTCTGGATGCTCCAGGACGGCAGGGTGCACAAGCGTCAGGTCAAGCGCGGCGTGGCCGGCACCGAGCGCACCGAGGTCACCGAAGGGCTGGCAGAGGGCGACACGGTGGTGCTGTCGCCGGCGGAAGGCCTGCGGGAAGGGCGGCGGGTGCGGCCTGCGCCGGCGCGTTGAGCAGGACGCCGAGGCGCAACGATGCACATCGCGCTCGACGTCGCCCTGGCCCACCTCACCAGCCGCAAGCGCCAGACGCTGGTGTCGCTGACCGGGGTGGTGCTAGGCGTCGCCTTCTTCCTGGCCGTGTCGTCGCTGATGCGCGGCTCCGAAAAGGACTTCCTCAAGCGCCTGGTCGACAACAGCCCGCACATCACGGTGTACGACGAGTACCGTCATGCACGGGTGCAGCCGGCGGCGCTGCGCTGGCCCGACGGTGCGGTGGCGGTGCGCAACGTGAAGCCGCAGCGCGAGACCCGCGGCATCCGCGGCTGGCCCGAGCGGCTTGCGCTGGCCGAGTCGCTGCCCGGCGTGCGCGCGGCCCCGGTGCTCACCGGCTCGGTGGTCCTCACCTTCGCCGGGCGGCAGCAGGCGGTGGCGCTGTCGGGCGTGGTGCCCGGGAAGATGAAGGGCGTGAGCACCATCGAGGACAAGATGGTCCACGGCTCGCTCCATGCGCTGGAGGCCAATCCGAACGGCATCGTCGTCGGCCAGGGCCTGCTCGACAAGTTCAGCCTGCAGCCCGGCAGCAACCTGAGCCTGCTGGCCGCCGACGGCCAGAGCCGTTCGCTGCGCGTGGTGGGCGTGTTCCGCACCGGCAATGCCGGCTACGACGAAGGCCAGGCCTTCGTGCTGCTCAAGCGCGCCCAGTCGCTGCTCGGGCGGGAGAACCGCGTCAACCGCCTGATCATCCAGATGGACGATGCCTACGCCGCACAGGACGTCGCGCGCAGCATCGAGGTGGGCACCGGCTACAAGTCGGTGTCGTGGATCGAGGCGTCGGAAGACCTGCTGAGCCTGCTGCTGGTGCGCAACATCATCATGTACAGCGTGGTGTCGGCCATCCTGGTGGTCGCCTCGTTCGGCATCTACAACACCATCTCGACCATCGTGATGGAAAAGACGCGCGACATCGCGATCATGAAGTCGATGGGCTTTCGCGCCCGCGACGTGCGCCGCATCTTCCTGCTCGAGGGGCTGATGGTCGGCCTCATCGGCAGCGGCTTCGGCGTGCTGGCGGGCGTCGGCCTCATGCAGGTACTCGCCCGGGTTGAGGTGCGTCCGCCCGGGGTGGTGGAGGTGGTGCGGCTGCCGCTGTGGTGGGGGCCTGAGCAGTACGCGCTGGCCGCGGCGTTCGCGCTGGCGTCGTGCCTGGCGGCGTCGTACCTGCCCGCGCGACGGGCCGGGCGGGTGCATCCGGTGGACATCCTGCGGGGGGCGGCATGAGACACCCTGTGTCAACCTGGATGTCGAGGGCCGAGCCCTCGGGGGATCGTCCGGCGTACCCGCCGGACGAGGGGCAGACATCTTTGCGGGCCGAGCGCCGGGCCGCTCCCAAGCCGGCCCGCATCCCCCCGGGGGATCGGCCGGCGTACTCGACGGGCGAGGGGCCGACATCCCAGCGGGCCGAGCGCCGGGCCGCTCCCAAGCCGGCCCGCATCCCCCCGGGGGATCGGCCGGCGTACTCGACGGGCGAGGGGCAGAAATGAGTGCCGACGCGGCCGTCATCCGGGTCGAGGGCGTGAGCCGCACCCTCGAAGGAGAAGTGCCCGTCACGCTGGTGCGCGAGGTGAACCTGCAGATCGACCGTGGCGAGTTCGTGGCCGTCATGGGCCCGTCGGGCTCGGGCAAGTCGTCGCTGCTGTACCTGCTGGGCCTGCTGGACGTGCCCACGCGCGGGAGCATCGTCATCGACGGCGAAGACACCACCGGCTTCGACGACGATCGCCTCACCGACCTGCGACTGGCCAAGCTGGGCTATGTATTCCAGTTCCACTTCCTGCTGGCGGAGTTTTCGGCGCTCGACAACGTGATGCTGCCCATGCGCAAGCTGGGCCGGCTCGGCGATGAAGCGGCGCGCACGCGGGCCCATGAGCTGCTCGACCGGCTGGGGTTGCAGGGCCAGCATGGCAAGCGGCCCGGCCAGCTGTCCGGCGGCCAGCGCCAGCGTGTGGCGATCGCGCGGGCCCTGGCCAACGACCCGCTGGTGATCCTGGCCGACGAACCCACCGGCAACCTGGACTCGGCGTCGAGCGCCAACGTCCGCGAGATCCTGCACGCGCTGACCCGGGACTTCAGCAAGACGGTGGTGGCGGTCACCCACGACGCCGGCTTCGCATCGGCGGCGGACCGCCGCATCGGCATCGTCGACGGACGCATCGACTTGGCCTGGCGGCCCGAGCCGGTGTGACCCGGGCTCAGGCGGCCACACCGCCGTCGCTCGTGCCGCCCTTGCGTTCGAGCACACGGATCTGCTGCGCCAGCTGCCTGCGCGCCTGCTTCATCTGTTCGAGATGCCGGTCGGTCTCGGCCAGCTTGGCCCGCAGCATGTCGAGGAAGCGGGTGCAGTTGCGGCCGGCCGGCACCGCCGCCCGCATGGCCGACCGGATCTCCGCGAGTGAAAAGCCGAAGCGCTGCGCCTGCTGGATCATCTGCAGCGTCGTCACCGTGCTGGCGGGGTAGTCTCGATAGCCGTTGCCGCGTCGTGCCGGCGCCGGCAGCAGGCCCTGCGCCTCGTAGAACCGGATGCCCGAGGTGCGAAGGCCGGTGGCCTGCGCGAGTTCGCCGATCCTCATGTGCCGCTTGACCTTCAAGTGCTGTTGAAGGTTCATGATAGCGGCCCGTTCGACAAGGAATCGGCCCCCATGATGAAGAAGACCCGCATGTTTTCTCTGGCGATCGCGACGGCGCTGGCGGTGCTTTGCCATGCCGGTGCTGCTGCCGAGGAGGCTGCGTTGCCGCAGGCGAGTCCGCCCGCGGGCATGACCATCGGCGCCGTGCTGGCGGGCAAGATGTTCTCGCGCGCCGCGCTGGCGTACAACGGCGGCCGCTTCGGCGACGAGCGGGTGTTCGGCATGAGCGCGCTGCTGGTCCACCACCCCCAGGGCGACCTTCTCATCGACGCCGGATTCGGCCGCAATGTCGATGTGCACATCGAAACCACCCCGTGGCTCATGCGCAAGGTCTCGCGCTACGAGAAGGAGACGCCGGTTGCGCAGCAGCTGGCCGCAGCGGGCATCGACCCGGGTCGGCTGAAGGGCGTGGTGATCACCCATGCCCACTGGGACCACGTGAGCGGACTCGAGGACCTGCCCGGCGTGCCGGTGTGGGTGAACCAGGCCGAGCTGGACTTCATCCGCTCGGGCCACGAGACCACCGAGCTGGCACGCCGGCTGGACCTGAAGACCTACCAGGTGTATGCCTTCGGCGGCCCGGCCTATCTCGGTTTCCCGGCGAGCCATGACGTCTTCGGCGACGGCAGCGTGGTGCTGGTGCCGGCCCCAGGGCACACGCCGGGCTCGACCATCGTTTTCGTCAGCCTGCCCGGGGGCCAGCGCTATGCGCTGGTGGGCGACCTGGTATGGCAGATCGAAGGCGTGGACCTGCCGGCCGAGAAGCCCTGGATCTCGCGCCGCCTGGTGGACTTCGACCAGGAGGCGACCCGGGCGCTGGTGCAGCGCATGCACGAGCTGAAACGCCGGCTGCCCGCCCTGGTGGTGCTTCCGGCGCACGACCGGCGCCTGTGGGAGCAGCTGCCCCGCCTGCGCTAGCTAGTCCGTCCTGAGGATGCAGGGCCGGACGCCTCAACCTAACCTTCGGCCAAGACGGAAGGGCGCCGGCCGGTGCATCATGGCGCCCGTCTGGCACGGCAAACCTTCGGAGGTGCGATGAGTGCGGCGTCCCTGGCCCAGTACCACGCCAACCGCGTCAACAAGGAGATGCCCCGCGTCCTGGGCAAGCTGCGGGCGCTGGGTTCGCACCTGCGCCTGCTGTCGGCGCTGGGCGGCACGAAGGCCCTAGAGGCACGCGACCTGCTGCGCTGCGCGCGCGACGCCCGCGAGGCGGCCTACGACCTGAAGCATTCACTCACCCAGATGGCCGAATTCCGCTCGTCGGTGGGCCGGCGCGGCCTGGGAGAACGTTACGGCCTGTTTGCCGCCAACTACCAGGGCCTGTCGCGGCAGATTTCGGCCGAGTTCGAGCTGGTCGAGCGGCGTGCGAAGGATCTGGAGCAAGGCGCACTGGCCCGCATCAACGAACCCGGCCGCTGGGGCGACGCGGCCGCAGGAGGCGCGGTCGCCGAGCTGTCAGCGCTGCTGGCCCAGGTGCTCGAGCTTTGGGGCCTGCTATTGGTGAAACGCAAGCTCTCCCGGCAGTGACCAGTGACCCGGCATTCACGAGTCACCAGTCACAAGTCATCAGTCACTATTCATCAGAACCGCTTGTCCAGCGTCAGCAGGTCGTTCTCCCGCTTCATCTGGAAGCGGCCGAGGAAGCTGTTGCCCAGCAGCACATAGGGCATCGGCGCCGGCTGCACGATGGCGTCGACGTTGTAGATCTCGACGTCGTTGATGCGCACCGAGTTGAGCTTGACGAGGTAGCCGACGGTGGTGCCGTTGGCCGTGCCGACAGGGATGCGCCGGCCGTGCAGGTAGGCCAGCCCGATGCGCTCGGCCTCGGCCTGCCCGAGCGCGATGGTCGTGGCGCCGGTGTCGACCAGGAAGTTGACGTTGCGCCCGTTGATGCTGCCGTTGGCATAGAAATGCCCGCCCTGACCTGCGGTCAGCAGGATCTGCGAGCCGTTCGCTCCGCCGCCTGCGCCCCCCAGGCTCACCGGCGCCGCGCCCAGCATCACGGTCTGGCGCTTGCCGGCGATCTCGACCACCGCGTCGGTACTGGTGACCTTGACGACCTTGACGCCCTGGGCCGACTCGCCGGCCGCCAGTGCGCGCGGGGCGCCGCCGTCGATGACGAGCAGCGCCTTGCTGCCCATGCTGCCGGTCATGGCCACCGACTGCGCCACGGCGCTGCCGGCGAGCAGGCAGGCGGCTGCGCAGAGCAGGGCGCGCACGGCGTGGCTCGCGGCCTCAGTCGCGGAAATTGGTGAAGGACAGCGGCGCATCGGTGATCTCCTTGCGGATCAACGCGATGGCGGCCTGCAGGTCGTCCCGCTTGGCGCCGGTGACGCGCACCACGTCGCCCTGGATGGCGGCCTGCACCTTCATCTTGCTGTCCTTGATGAGCTTCTGGAGCTTCTTGGCCAGCTCGCTTTCGATGCCGGCCTTGACCTTGACGAGCTGCTTGACCTTGTCGCCGCCGATCTTCTCGACCTTGGCACTGGTGTCGAGGAAACGGGCGTCGACGTTGCGCTTCGTCAGCTTGGCCACGAGGATATCCATCACCTGGCCGAGCTGGAAATCGCTGTCGGCGTAAAGCGTGACTTCCTTGTCCTTCTGCTCGATCTTGGAGCTGCTGCCCTTGAAGTCGAAGCGCGTGCCGATTTCCTTGTTGCTCTGGTCGATGGCGTTGCGCACCTCGACGAGGTTGGGTTCGAGGACGGTATCGAAGCTGGGCATGGTGAGGGCACGGCGCGGCGCGCTGCGAAGGGCTGGGTGAGATGGGCGAAAATTCTGCCATGCCGACCGATCTGCCGATCGAAAAGAACGTGAGCCTGAAGGCTTACAACACCTTCGGCCTGCCTGCGCAGGCCGAGACGCTCGTGCGCGTGACCAGCGAAGCCGACGTGCGCCGCGTGGTCGACCATCCGCAACTGGGCCGGGCGCCGAAGTTCATCCTGGGCGGCGGCAGCAACGTCGTGCTCACGCGTGACGTCACCGCCACCGTGCTCAAGATCGAGATCAAGGGCCTGCGGGTGGTCGAGGTGCGCCACAACGCCGTGATCATCGAGGCCGGCGCCGGCGAAACCTGGCACGACACCGTGGCCTGGACCCTGGAGCAGGGCTACCCGGGCCTGGAGAACCTGGCCCTCATCCCGGGCACGGTGGGGGCTGCGCCGGTGCAGAACATCGGCGCCTACGGCGTGGAGCTGAAAGACCGGTTCGAGTCGCTCGACGCGGTGGACCTCGTCACCGGCCGCACCGTCACGCTGTCGCGCGAGATGTGCCACTTCGGCTACCGCGACAGCGTCTTCAAGCAGGCGCTGGCCGGCAAGAGCGTGATCACCCGCGTGCGCTTCCGGCTGCCGCGGCCGTGGCTTGCCGAGCTTTCCTATCTCGAGCTCGACCGCAAGCGGCACGACAGCGGCATCGGCAACCCGGGCCCGCAGCAGGTGTTCGACTGGGTCTGCGAGATCCGGCGCGCAAAGCTGCCCGACCCCGCCGTGATCGGCAACGTCGGCAGCTTCTTCAAGAACCCGGTGGTCACCGAGGAGCAGTGCCGCGACATCATCGGCCGCGACCCGGAGATCGTGCACTACCCCATGCCCGACGGCACGGTGAAGCTGGCCGCCGGCTGGCTGATCGATGCCTGCGGCTGGAAGGGCAAGTCCATCGGCGGGGCCGGCGTCTACGAGAAGCAGGCGCTGGTGCTCGTGAACCGCGGCAGTGCCTCGGGCGGCGAAGTGGTCACGCTGGCGCGTGCCATCCAGGAAAGCGTGTACGGCCGCTTCGGCATCCGGCTCGAGCCCGAGCCGGTGGTGGTGTAGGGCCAGGCCCCGGCTGCGCCACTGTCCCCTCGATGTAGGGGGGACGCGCGCATCTCCGCTTGACGGTGCATGCGCAGCTCCCTACCTTCGGTTGGTGACATTCTTCACACATCCATAGAGGGATCCTTATGCGTGATGTACAAGCGCGCGGCCATGCGCGGCCGGGCTTCGCTGCGGGCCTGGCGCTGGCCGGCGCAGCGGTGCTTTCGCTGAGCGGTTGCCTGGCCACTTCGCCTACGCTGGGCGGCGGCAGCAACACCGTCAGCGGCGCGGCCGGCGGCTCCACGGCGGCCAATGCCAACAGCAACCTGGAACGCTGCGACGAATCGCTCGGCACGCTGGCGGTGGTGGAGGACCAGTCGGCTCCGTGGTGGGGCTACTACTCGCGCTACAAGCTCGGCTCCACCGTGCCGGTGCTGCGGATGATGATCCAGCAGTCGAACTGCTTCGTGGTGGTCGAGCGCGGCCGGGCCATGAACAACATGATGCAGGAGCGTGCGCTCGAGCGGTCCGGCGAGGTGCGCCAGGGCAGCAACTTCGGCCAGGGCCAGATGGTGGCGGCCGACTACACCATGAGCCCGAGCGTCAACTTCAGCCAGAAGGGCACCGAAGGCGGGCGCCTCGGCCTCGGCGGGCTGGGCATGCTCGGCTCGGTGGTCGGTGCCGCGGCCGGCAGCTTCAAGGCCAACGAGGCCTCCACCACCTTGCTGATGATCGACAACCGCTCCGGCGTGCAGCTCGCCGCGGCCGAAGGCAGCGCCAAGAATTTCGACTTCGGCCTCTCCGGCTGGGGCTGGACCGGCGGCCTCGTCGGCTCGGCCAGCGGCTATGCCAACACGCCCGAAGGCAAGATCGTCACGGCCGCCTTCGTCGACTCGTACAACCAGCTGGTCAAGGCGGTGCGCAACTACAAGGCGCAGACCGTGCGCGGCGGCCTGGGCACGGGCGGGCGGCTGGGCGTGCAGGGCGGCACCACACCGGCGTCCAGCAAGAAGTGAGCTGCAGGCGACGCGCCGCCTCGCCGACGCAAGGGCCGCCCGATGCGGCCCTTTTTCATGCAAGGGCGCGCGCCGGCGCCGGTGCAGGCCCGGACGGCGCCTGCGATCGGATATGCTGCGCCGCGCCTTCCGACGTTCCCTCGCGTCCCGCCCCGAAATGACCAGCCCGCTCCCTTCAGCCGCCGGCAGCGCCATGCCGCCGCACGTGCCCGAAACCGCCTTCGGCGTTTGGTTCCTGCAGACCCCCACCTGGACCGTGCACGTGCTCGAACGTGCGCTGAAGGACCTCGAGCGGCTGATCCCCGATCGCCGCGCCAGCTACCCGGTGGTGATCGACGTGGGCTGCGGCTGGGGGCGCTCGCTGCCGAAGCTGCACCAGCGTTTTTCGCCGCAGCGCCTGATCGGCATCGACGTGGACCCGAAGATGCTCGACGCCTCGCGGCGCGAGGTGCAGCAGGCCGGCATTGCCAATGCCGAGTTCGTTCATTGCTCCAGCTCGGCGCTCGCGCTGCCCGACAACAGCGTGGACCTGCTGTTCTGCCACCAGACCTTCCACCACCTCATCGACCAGGAAGACGCGATCCGCGAGTTCTTCCGGGTGCTGAAGCCGGGCGGCATCATGCTGTTCGCCGAATCGACCCGGCGCTACATCCATTCCTGGATCATCCGGCTGCTGTTCCGCCACCCGATGGAAGTGCAGAAGACCGCCGGCGAATACCTGGCGCTGGTGCGCTCGGCCGGCTTCGTGGTGAAACCGGAAGCCGTGTCCTACCCCTACCTGTGGTGGAGCCGCGAAGACCTCGGGATCCTGGAGCGCTGGTTCGGCGTCAAGCCTGCGGCCGACCGCGAGGAAACGCTCATCAACCTGGTGGCCGTCAAGCCGGCGCCTTGAGCGGCGCCAACGTGGCGTAACACGGGCTGTCGCAGCCGGCGCAGAATCGCTGCGCCGTTTCCGACTCGAGGCCCCTCATGCGCTACTCCTTCATCGCCCTGTGCATCACCCTCGGCTGCGCCCTGCAGCCGGCTCACGCGCAAGTGAGCGTCAGCGTGAACATCGGCATCAACGTGCCGGCCTATCCGCAGATGGTCGTGGTGCCCGGCTACCCGGTGTACTACGCGCCGCAGGTGCGGGCGAACTTCTTCTTCTACGACGGCATGTACTGGGTGTTCGAAGACGACAGCTGGTACATGAGCGCCTGGTACAACGGGCCCTGGCAGTTGGTTGCTCCGGTGTACGTGCCGTACTACGTGCTGCGCGTGCCGGTGCGCTACTACCGCTCGCCGCCGCCGTACTTCCGCCCGTGGGCGGTGAGTGCGCCGCCGCGCTGGGGGCAGCACTGGGGGCCGCAATGGGAGCGCCAGCATCGCGGCTGGGACCGCTGGGATCGCCATGCCGCGCCGCGGCCGGCGCCGCTGCCCAGCTACCAGCGCCGGTATGCGGGCGACCGCTATCCGCACCGTGAGCAGCAGGCCGAGCTGCTGCGCCAGAACTACCGCTACCAGCCGCGCAGCAGCGTGGCGAAGGAGCAGTACCAGCGCGAGCGCTACCAGGCCCAGCCGGCGCAGCAGCGGCCACCCCAGCAGCAGCACCGCGAAGCGCGGCAGCAGGAGCCGCGCCGCACCGAGCACCGGCAGCAGCAGCCCTGGCAGATGCAGCAGCACCCGCAGCCGCATCCTCAGCAGCAGCAGCAGCAGCAGCCTCAGCCCCGGATCGAGCATCGGCAGCAGGCGCCCGAGCAGCGGGGCTGGCAGGGGCAAGGCCAGGTTCAGGGGCAGGAGCGGGACCGTGGCCGGCGCGACGAGGGCGGCGGCGGCAAGCGCGACCAGCGCGACCAGCGCGAGGAACGCGGCCGCGGCCATGACAAGTAGCGCCGCGCTGGCCGGGCCTTACCGTGCCCCCGCCAGCGCCAGGTAGCCTCCCAGCGCACCCAGGCCGGCGAGGAACCAGCGGCGGAAGGCGAGCGGGCTCAGCCCCTCGCGCGCCCACTGGCCCAGCGCCATGCCCATGAGCGCGGCCGACAGCGCCAGCGCAGAGGCGGGCAGCATGCCGGCGGTGAAGGCGCGGCCGGCCATCAGCTGCCCGGCCAGCGCAAGCGTCGAGATGGTGAAGGTCAGGCCCAGCGCCTGCACGAGTTCGTCCCGCCCCAGCCTCAGCGACTGCAGGTAGGGCACGGCCGGCAGCACGAACACGCCGGTGGCCGCGGCCAGCAGCCCTGTCAATGCGCCGGCGGTGATGCTGGCCAGGCGCTCATGGGCCGGTCGCGGCGCCGGCAGTGCCAGGCCCGACAGGCCCAGGCCGGCATAGGCCAGCAGGCAAAGCCCCAGCAGCACCCGCGAGCCGACGCTGCCGCCCGGCGTGCCCAGGAGCGCGGCGCCGACCCAGGTGCCCGTCACCACGCCCAGCTGCAGCGGCCAGAGGCGGCGGCACAGCGAACGCAGCGCCGGCCCGTTGAACAGCTGCCACACGTTGGTGACCAGCGAGGGCACGATCAGCAGCGCGGCCGCTTCGGCCGGCGCCAGGCGCAGGCTCAACAGGGCCATCGCGATGGTGGGCAGGCCCAGCCCCACCATGCCTTTCACGAAGCCGGCCAGCGCGAAAACGAGAGCCAGCGCCATCGGCAGCCAGGGGGTGGTGAACAGGTCTTCGAGCATGCAGCGCAGCATCGGCGCTGAGGCGACCGGCGTAAATCTGCATGATGTTGACCCTGCGTTCGGAAATCCAGAACGCAACCGCCGGAGCTGCGCCATGCGATTCGACCTCACCGACCTGCGCCTGTTTCTCGAGGTGGCCGATGCCGGCAACCTGACCCACGGCGCCGAGCGGGCCCACCTGTCGGTGGCCTCGGCCAGCGCGCGGGTGCGCGGCATGGAACAGATGCTGGGCGTCAAGCTGCTGGAGCGGCTGCCTCGCGGCGTGCAGCTCACGCCGGCCGGCCTTGCCCTGACGGAACACGCGCGTGCGCTGTTGCAGCGGGCCCAGCAGATGCGCGGCGACCTTGCGCAGTTCGCCCGCGGCATCAAGGCCCAGGTCCGGCTGCTGGCCAACACCTCGGCGCTTGCCGAGCACGTGCCCAAGCCGCTCGGCGCCTTCCTGCTGGCGCACCCGCAGGTCGATGTCTATGTCGAGGAGCGCACCAGCGCCGAGATCGCGCTGGGCCTGCTGCGCCAGCAGGCCGACGTGGGCATCTGCTCCGCCTCGGTGGAACTGGCCGGCCTCGCCACGCGGCCCTTCGTGCAGGACCGCCTGGTGGCGGTGGCCGCGCCCACGCATGCACTGGCACGCAAAGCCTCGTGCAGCTTCGCGCAGGTGCTCGACCATGAGCTCGTCGGCCTCACCGCCGGCAGCGCCTTGCACGACCACCTCGTGTGGCAGGCCGAACGCACCGGCCGCACCATGCGGCTGCGTGCGCGGCTTCGCGGCTTCGACGGCGTGTGCGCGCTCGCGGCGCAGTCGGTGGGCGTGGCGGTCGTGCCCGAGTCGGCGGCGCGGCGGGCCCGCCGCTCGATGAAGCTGGCCATGGTCTGGCTCACCGACACCTGGGCCAGCCGCGACATGCTGCTCGCGTTTCGCTCGTGGGAAGAGGCCGCGCCCGCGGTGCGCGCCTTCATCGATGCGCTGTCGCCGCGCTGACCGACGGCCCCACAATCCCCAGGCCGCGCCGCGTGCCCCCGCGTCCGGCCTTTGCCGCCTCGGGGCCATGTAGAGGAACACCATGTACAAAAACCTCCGGCGCGCGCTTGCGTCCGCCTTCCTGGCCGTTGGAGCGGCCGCCGCCTTCGCCCAGCAGCAGCCCCTCAAGGTCGGCTTCGTCTTCGTGAGCCCGATCGGCGAGGCCGGCTGGACCTACCAGCACAACGAGGGCCGCCTGGCCATGGAACGGGCACTCGGCCCCGCGGTGTCGACCACGGTCGTGGAGTCGGTGGCCGAAGGGCCCGATTCGGAGCGGGTGATGCGCGAGCTGGCCGCCACCGGCCACCAGCTCGTCTTCGCCACCAGCTTCGGCTACCTCGAACCCGCCTTGCGGGTGGCGGCCGAGTTCCCGGCCGTGAAGTTCGAACATGCCGGCGGCTACAAGACCGCGCCCAACCTCAACACCTACAACGCCCGCTTCTACGAGGGCCGCTACCTTGCCGGGCTGCTGGCCGGCCACGCCAGCAGGAGCGGCGTGGCAGGTTACGTGGCCGGCTTTCCGGTGCCCGAGGTGGTGCAGGGCATCAACGCCTTTGCGCTGGGCATGCGGTCGGCCAACCCGAAGGCCACCGTGCGCGTGCTGTGGCTCAACACCTGGTTCGACCCGGGCCGGGAGCGCGAAGCGGCCCAGAGCCTCATTGCGCAGGGTGCCGACGTGCTGACCAACCACAGCGCGTCAGCGGCGGTGGCGCTCACCGCCGAGGAGCGAGGCGTGAAGCTGCTCGCCTACCAGAGCGACATGCACAAATTCGCACCGAAAGCTCAGCTGGCCGCGGTGACGCATCACTGGGGCGGCTACTACACGCAGGTGGCCGGCAGCGTGCGGGCCGGCACCTGGCAGCCCAGGCCGGTATGGGGCGGGCTCAAGGATGGGTTCGTGCAGCTCTCGGCGCTGTCGCCGGCGCTGCCGAAACCCGTGGTGTCGGCCGTCGAGAAGCGGCGCGGCGAGATCGTCGCCGGCCGCTTCGCTCCGTTTTCAGGACGGCTGGTCGATCAGCAGGGCAAGGTGAGGCTGGCCTCGGGGGCGCTTTCCGACGCGCAGATCGCGACGATGGACTGGTTCGTCGAGGGGGTGGTCGGTTCGTTGCCGGCGCGGTGAGCGATCACGGGGCGACGGCGGCCGCCGGGTTGCGTCGCCGCTGGAGCGCGAGCCATCCAAGCGCCAGCGCGATCAGCCCGATCGGCAGCAGCGAGCCCCAGTTCAGCCAGTCCCAGCCCTGGGTGCTCACCAGCGCACCGGAGGCGAAGGCGGTGATCGCCATGGTGGTGTAGACCCAGAAGTCCATCGCCGCCTGCGCGGTGGTCTTCTCTTCGGGGCGATAGGCCTCGGTGAACAGCGTCGTGCCGCCCACGAACAGGAAGTTCCAGCCCACGCCGAGCAGCAGCAGTGCAACAAGGAACTGCATCAGGTCCACGCCCGACAGCGCCACCGCCACGCAGCCGAGATTGAGCAGCACGCCGGCCGCCATGACCTTCAGCGCGCCGAAGCGCTTGATGAGGTGGCCGGTGAAGAAGCTCGGCACGAACATGCCCAGCACATGCCATTCGAGTACCAGGGCCGTGCTCTCGAACGGGTGCTTGCACAGGTCCATCGCGATGGGCGTGGCCGACATGAGCAGGCTCATCACGCCGTAGCCGAGCGAGGCCGCCCCTACCGCCACGATGAACACCGGCTGGCGCGCGATCTCGCCCAGGCTGCGGCCGGGCCGCGCGGGGTCGTGCTTTGGCAGCGGCGCGAATTCGATGAAGCTCAGCACCGCGAACGCCAGCATCGCCACCAGGACCAGCGCCACGTAGGCGCCGACGAAGGGCATCTCGAACCAGTCGCGCGTGCGGGCGGCCAGGTTGGGGCCCACCACCGCGCCCAGGATGCCGCCGGCCAGCACCCAGGAGATGGCCTTTTCCTTGTATTGCGGCCCGGCGATCTCGGGCGCGGCGAAGCGGTACAGCGAGGCATTGGCGTTGTAGTAGCCGGCCACCGCAGTGGCCGCCACCAGGGCGGCGAACTGCCGGCTGGCGGCCGCCCATGCGCACAAGCCCATGGCCACCATGCCCACCACCAGGCCGAACTGGAACGAGCGCTTGCGGCCCCAGGCCCGCTGGCTGCGCGCCACGAGCCCGGTGGCCAGCGCGCCGCCCACCACGTAGCCCATCACCGGCAGCGTCGCCATCCAGGCCGCCGGGGCGAGCTGCAGGCCGACGAGGCCGTTCACCGCGATCAGCGCGACGTTGTTGATCAGGAACAAGCCTTGGCACAGGGCCAGCAGCCAGACGTTGCGATTCATGGCGGTGGGGTGTCGAAAAAGGTGCGCCAGTGTGACCGAAACCGGCACCTCGGGTGCTGCATTCACGACAGCGCCCCGCATGCGGTAACGGGGTGTTTGCCGGCTGCGATCAGGCGGCCGATGGCGGGCCTTCTCGTTCGATCGTCGCGCGCCGGCGGTCCCACACTGCGCGCTTCCACGCCGCCGCTTTGCCGCCATGACCCCCGACACCCTCGTGCTGACCTTGATGCGACTGGAGTTCGCGCTGACCGCGAGCTTCCACTACCTGTTCGTGCCGCTGACGCTCGGACTGGTGCTGGCGCTGGCGCTGATGGAAGCGGCCCATGTGGGCGGCGGCCGGGCGGTGTGGCGCGACGCGGCCCGCTTCTGGCGCCGGTTCTTCGTGCTGGCCTGGCTGGTGGGCATGGCCACCGGCTATCCGCTGCGCTGGCAGCTGCAGGCGCAATGGCAGGGCTACTCGCTGCAGGTGCGCGAGGTGCTCGAGGCGGTGATGCGGCTGGAAGCCGGCATCGCGCCGCTGATGCTGTCGCTGGTGGCGGTGCTCAGTCTGGCCGGACACAAGCTGGGCGCACGCGTGCGCCTGACGCTCAGCGTGCTGCTGGTGCTCGCGATGGCAGCCCAGGCCGCCGGCATCCTCACGCTCAATGCCTGGATGCAGCACCCGGTGGGCGTGCGCTTCTCGGCCGACGGCGCCCAGCTGCGTTCGTTGGCGGCGGTGTTCGCCAATCCCTATGCCCACACCAAGATCGCCCACACGCTGAGCGCCGCCGTCGTGACGGGCGCCTTCTTCATGCTCGCCGGCTCGGGCTGGTACCTGCTGCGGCGCCGCCACCTGGAGGTGGCGCGGGCCTCGATGCGGGTGGCCCTGCCGATGGCGCTGGCCGGCATGCTGGCCACGTTGTGGAGCGGCCATGAAAGTGCGCTCGACGTGGCGCGCCACCAGCCGATGAAGTTCGCCGCAATGGAGGCGCACTGGCACACCGGCGACGAAGCGGCGGCGCTGGTGCTGTGGGGCCGGCCCGACGTGAACGGCCGGCGCAACGTCCAGCCGCTCGAACTGCCGAAGGCCATGGGCTGGCTCGCCGGCGGCGAAGGCGGTTCGCCTGCCGGCATCGACCAGTTGCTGGAGCAATCGCGCGCGCGCCTGCGTGCCGCGGTGCAGCCGGGCGCCCCCGCCGCGCTGGCGGGTTGGCGCAGCCTCTACGAGCAGACCGCACGGCGCCAGGGCGATGCCTGGGCACGCCTGGCACCCGAACAGCGCATCGAAGTGGCGGCCCAGGCCAGCCTGCCGCATGTGCCGAGCCTGTTCGTCGCGTTCCGCCTGATGGTGGGCATCGGCCTGCTGCTGCTGGCATTGCTGTGCCTGGCCTGGTGGCGCCGCGGGCGCCTCGAATCGGGCTTGGCCGGCCGGCGCACGCTCGGCCTGCTGGTGTGTTGCCTGCCGCTGCCCTGGGTGGCCACGCTGGCCGGCTGGGCGGTGGCCGAGATGGGTCGCCAGCCGTGGGTGGTGTACGGCCAGCTGCCCACCAGCGCCGCGGCGGTCCTGCCCACGCTGGCCAGCGGCATCGGCGAGATCGTGGCCTTCATGGCCGCCTACGGCCTGCTCGGCCTCGCCTTCGTGGCGGGCTGCTGGTGGCTGCTGGCGCGCGGGCCCCAGCGCCAACCGCTGTGGACGCTGCTGCGGCGGCGCCCCGGTTCGGCCGGCTGGGCCGGCTGCACGACCACCGTCATGCAGCCGTAGCGCCCGCGCGTGCGGCGGCTCAATGCGGGAAGGCCAGCCGCTTTTCCAGCTGCCGCTGCACCTGCTCGAAGCTCAGGCTCAGCACCCAGTACACGCCGGCGGCGGCGATGTACAGCGGGAACGGCTGGAAGGTGGTGGAGATCAGCTCCTTGGTCGCCAGCATGAGCTCGGTGACCGCGATCACCGACACGAGCGAGGTGTCCTTGATGAGGCTGATGAGGCTGTTGCTGAGGCTGGGCACCGCCACCCGCAGCGCCTGCGGGGCGACCACGTAGCGCAGCGTCTGCACATGGGTGAGGCCGAGGCTGGTGCCGGCGGCCCACTGGCCCTGCCCGACGCCGGACACCGCCCCGCGCAGGCTTTCCGACAGGTAGGCCGCGACATTGAGCGTGAGCGCGAGGATGCCCGCGGTGAGCGGCGAGAACTCGATGCCGATGCTGGGCAGGCCGTAGTAGATGATGAACACCTGCACCAGCAGCGGCGTGCCGCGGAAGGCGCTCACGTACACGCGGGCGACCTGCGCGACGAGCGGCAGCTCGAGCACGCGCACCAGCGCGATCAGCATGCCCAGCGCCAGGCCCAGCACCATGGAGGCGACCGCAAACAGCAGCGTGTAGCCGGTGCCCTTGAGCATCACCGGCCAGGCCAGCTCCAACAGCGAGGCGAGATCCATCGAAGTCCTCCGGAAACGGCACCGCCCCTGGGATCGCCAGGGGCGGCGTTGCGGGTGCGGCGAGCTTACTGCGCCACGGGCGGCTTGCTCACGTCACGCCCGAACCACTTGTTCGAGATCTTCGCGAAGGTGCCGTCGGCCTTCAGGTCGGCCAGGGCCTTGTCGATGGCCTGCGCGAACTTCGGGTTGCCCTTGCGGAAGGGGATGGCGTTGCTTTCCACCTTGCCGATGGGCGCGCCGGCCTTCACCGGCAGCTTCGTCTTCTGCGCCAGGTAGGGGATGAGCAGGCTGTCGTTGAGCGCCACGTCGATGCGGCCGGTGGCGAGGTCCTGCAGGTATTCCGGCGCGCCGGGGTAGACCTTCACCTCGGCGCCGGCAAAGCCGCGCGCCTGCTCGGCATAGTTGCTGCCCTGGCCCACGCCGATCTTCAGGCCCTTCAGGTCGGCCGGGCCGGTGATCTTGCGGGTCTCGCTGGTGCGCACGATGAGCTGCGGGCTCGACACCACGTACGGGGCGCTGAAGTCGAAGGTCTCGCGGCGCTTGTCGGTGGCAGCCACCTGGTTGACGATCACGTCGTACTTGCCGGCCGACAGGCCCGCCAGGATGCCGCTCCACTCGGTGGTGGTGAACTCGGGCTTCACGCCCAGCCTGGCGGCCAGGCCTTCGGCGATCTCCACGTCGAAGCCGGTCAGTTTGCCTTGCTCGTCGCGGTAGTTGAAGGGCGGGTAGGTGCCTTCCAGGCCGATGCGCAGCGTGCCGCGCTGTTTCACTTCATCGAGCAGGTCGGCCGCATGGGCCACGCCGCCCGCCAGGGCCAGGCCGAGTGCGGCCGTGCGCAGCAGCAGGGAGAGTGCTTGTTTCATGAGTCGGCAATCAACAGGGGTTGGTGAGCGGCGCATGTTGCCACCGCAGCCCATTGCCAAAACGAGCATGGATATGCGGACGGCGCACAAGGCGCCTCAGGCGAAATGGCAGATGTAGTGGTACGGCTCGTTGCGCACCCGGATCTCGAAGCTCGAATTGCCCGGCACCGCGAACGACTGGCCCTCGGCATAGCGGGTCCATTCGGACTGGCCGGCCAGGCGCACTTCGCAGGCGCCGGCCACGCTTTCCATCACCTCGGGGGCGCCGGTGTTGAAGGTCAGCTCGGCCGGCAGGATCACCCCGACGCTCTTGCGGGTGCCGTCGGCCAGTTCGATGGTGTGCGAGACGCAGCGGCCGTCGAAGTAGACGTTGGCGCGGGCGGTGACGGTGGCGGCGGCAATTTTTTCGGTGGTCATGGTCGGCGGTCCTCGGTTGGAGGCGGGGATGCTACCGCCACCGGGGCCGGACTCCCCCCGAGGGGGGATGGTTGTGCACTGCACCGCGCACCAAACTGCCCGGCGTGGCCGCTAGGGCCTGTTATTGATCGGTCAACAAAATATCTAACAGATGCGTTGACTCAGCATGGCTAAACGCGACGCACGATTTCTGACTCCTGAAGCGCAGGCCGAGATTCGCCTGCGTGTGATCAACGCGCTGCAACACAAGCGGCGCAGACGTTTGGAGTCAGCCGCTGGTCGGTCGTGCAGTGGGCCAAGGCTCACAAGGCCGCTGGGGAGCAGGCGCTCGCGCCCAAGCGGCGCGGCCGGCGTTCGGGTGAGGCCGGCAAGCTCAGCGCCAAGCAGGCCACGCGCATGCGCGGGCTTGTCATAGGCAAGATGCCCGAGCAACTGAAGCTGCCGTTCTACCTGTGGACGCGCGCGGCAGTGCGCGAACTGATCAAGCGAGAGTGCGCGGTGAACCTGTCGCTGAGCTCGGTGGGCAGCTACCTGAAGAACTGGGGCCTGAGCGCGCAGCGCCCGGTCAAGCGAGCCTACGAACGCAACGACGAAGCGGTCACGCAGTGGCTGGCCGACGAGTACCCGCAGATCGCCGCGCGTGCCAAGCGCGAGCGGGCGCGCATCTACTGGGGCGACGAGACCGGCTTGCGCTCGGACGACGTGCGCGGGCGCAGCTTTGCGCTGGTGGGGCAGCCTGCGGTGGTACGCGTGCCCGGCAGGCGCTTCGGCTGCAACGTGATCTCGGCGCTGACCAACAAAGGCGAGATGAGCTTCATGGTCTTCGAGGGGCGCTTCCAGGCCGAGCAGTTCATCGGCTTTTGCGAGCGGTTGGTCAAGCAGTCGCCCACCAAAGTATTCCTCATCGTCGACGGGCACTCGGTGCACCGCTGCAAGAAGGTGCGCGACTGGCTGCAGCCGCGAACGCATCAGATCGAGCTGTTCTTCCTGCCCGGCTACGCCCCAGAACTCAACCCCGACGAACTGCTCAACGGCGACATCAAGCGTGCGGTCAGCCAGGTTCGACCGCGCGATCGCCAAGCCATGAAGGTGGCCACGCGCAAGTGGCTGCACCGCCGGCAGAAGCAGCCGGCAGTTCTCGCCAACCTGTTTGGAGCGCCTCATGTTCGGTACGCGGCAGCCTGACCGGTTGTTAGACATTTACCCGCCTGCTCAATAAC
>NZ_SWAR01000063.1 GCF_006386545.1 Methylibium rhizosphaerae
GGAAACGGGCGCCATCAAGGCGCAAAGCGGAAGCGGGGTCGTTCCCCCGCTGAGCATTTGCAACGCGGAGGGCGCCCGTTTCCTGGGATCACCCGCAGGGCTTGGGTCTCTGGGGGCGCATGCTGTCGTTGCCGCCTCGTTGTGTGCGGTGAGCACACCGCCTCGGCGGCGCCTAGGCCTGCGCCCCCAGGGACCCAAGCGTGAGGCTCCAAATAGCGTTAACAGGCCCTAGCTTCGGGGCCAGCCCCAGGCTGACGCCAGGCTTGCGCGCCGGCATTGAAAAGAGACAGCGCTGTCGGTCGGTGTCGCACGAACCGGGGTCGGCACGTTAGCATCTCGGTCGCCGCGCGCCCCTCCACGTTCCGCCTCCTGCAGTCAGCCTTGAACCTGCGCCTGCCACCTTTTCTGCGACGCATTGCCTCCTCCAAGCGGCTGGCCGATGCGGTGCTGCTCGCGGGCCTGGCCATCAGCGTGATCCTCTGGCAGGACAGCGCCGAGCGCGCCCGCGAGGCCGACGACCATGCCTTCGATGCGCTGGTCATCGACCAGGCCACGCGGGTGGGCGAATACATGGAGCGCTACCTCGACCTCGCGGTGAGCCTGGCGGCGCTGTTCCGCGCCAGTGACAACGTGAGCCGGGCCGAGTTCCACGAGCACTTCGCCGCGCTGCGCACCCAGGACCGCTATCCCGCGCTGCAGTCGATCCAGTACGCGCCGTTCGTCACCCACGGGCAGCGCACGGCGCTCGAGAGCCGCGCCGAGGCCGAAGGACTCCAGCGCTTCGCCATTTCGCCGCCGGAGCCGCGCGCCGAATACATGCCCGTGCTGTTCGTCGAGCCGGAGTCCGGCCAGGACGCGCTGGTCGGCGCCGACCTGCTGGCCGACGCGCGCAGGCGCCGCATGCTCGAGCGCGTGCGCGACTTCGGCCGGCCGGTCGTGTCGGCGCCGCAGCTGCTGCAGACCGCCGGCAACAACGGCGCCGAGCGCGGCTTCGTGATCCGCTCGGCGCTGTATGTCGGCGGGCCGCAGAACACGACCGCCGAGCGGCGCCGCGCTTTCGCCGGCCAGGTTTCGGTGGCGGTGCGTTCGGGCGACGTGATGAAGTACGCGCTGCGCGACCACGTCGCCAGCCGCTTCCACATCCGCATCACCGACGAAGGCGACGACGCCTACGACGTCTACACCAGCCCCGAGCCGCACAGCGTGGTGTTCGACGGCGCCACAGACTGGGCCCACAGCTACGAGCCGCCGTCGCAGGTGGCCGAAACCGACCGGCGCGTGCATGTGAAGTCGGTGGGCAGCCGCATGTGGCGCTTCGAGCTCACCCGTCGGCCGGCCGACTACTTCACCGCGCCGCAGCCGCTGTCGCTGCTGGTGCAGGGCATGGTGCTGAGCCTGGTGATGTGGTGGGCGCTGCGCGTGTGGGCAGCCCGGTACTCCCGCGCCACGGCGCTCGCGCTGACCTACAGCCGGCAGGCCAGCGAGTCCGACACACTGCGGCGCACCATCGTCAACAGCGCGCCCTTCGCCATCATCGCGACCAACCCGCAAGGCGTGATCCAGGCCATCAACCCGGCGGCCGAGGTGCTGCTGGGTCGCTCCGCCGAAAGCGTGGTCGGCCTGGCCACGCCCGAGCTCTTCCACGACCCGGCCGAGGTGGCGCAGCGCGCCCGCCAGCTGACCCAGGAGCTCGGCCGCGAGATCGCACCGGGGTTCGAGGTGCTCGCTGCCCGCGCGCGCCGCGGCGACCCCGAGGAGCGCGAATGGACCTACGTGCGCCATGACGGCCAGCGCGTGCCGGTGGTGCTCACCGTCACCGCACTGCACAACGAACACGGCGACCTGACCGGCTTCCTGGGCATCGCCTACGACGTGACCGAGCGCAAGCGGGCCGAAGAGAGCATCCGCCACCTGGCCCAGCACGATGCGCTCACCGGCCTGCCCAACCGCACGCTGCTCGAGGAGCGGCTCAACCAGGCACTGGCGCGTGCGCGCCGCGAGATGACCTCGGTCGCGCTGATGTTCATCGACCTCGATCGCTTCAAGAACATCAACGACTCGCTCGGCCACCCGGTGGGCGACACCATCCTGCGCAACGTGGCGCAGCGCATCTCGCATGCGGTGCGCGGCAGCGACACGGTGGCGCGCATGGGCGGTGACGAATTCGTGGTGCTGCTGCCGCGCCTGTCGCAAGGCACCCAGCAGGCCGACTGCGAGGCGGTGGCCCGCAAGGTGCTCGCGGTGCTGGGCGAGCCCATGCAGGCCGGTTCGCACGAGCTGCGCGTGACCGCCAGCATCGGCGTGGCCACCTTCCCCGAGGCGGGCCACGATGCCGCGTCACTGATGCGCGCGGCCGACGTGGCCATGTACCACGCCAAGTCGCAGGGTCGCAACAACCACCAGGTCTATTCGGAGAGCATGAGCCAGGCGAGCGCCGAGCGGCTGCGGCTCGAGAACGACCTGCACGGCGCCATGGACCGCGGCGAGCTGGTGCTGCACTACCAGCCGCAGTTCGACTGCGCCACCGGCAAGCTGGTGGGGGCCGAGGCCCTGCTGCGCTGGCAGCGCTCGCCCGAGGTCATGGTCGCGCCCGGCGAGTTCATCCCGCTGGCCGAGGAGACCGGCCTCATCGTGCCCATCGGCGAATGGGTGCTGCGCCAGGCCTGCGCGCAGGCACGCCGCTGGCGCGAAACCACCGGCCATGCGATCCGCGTGGGCGTGAATCTCTCGCCGCGCCAGCTCGACTCCACCGGCCTCGTCGAGCAGATCTCGGCGGTGCTGCTGTCCACCGGGCTGCTGCCTTCGCAGCTCGAACTCGAGATCACCGAAAGCGCCATCGTGCGCGACACGCTGAAGACCGCCACCGTGCTGGCCAGCCTGCGCTCGCTGGGCGTGCGCATCGCGATCGACGACTTCGGTGTCGGCTATTCGAGCCTCGCCTACCTGCGCGAGCTGCCGGTGGACCGCTTCAAGATCGACCGCAGCTTCCTGACCGCCGTGCCGGCGTCGTCAGGCGAAAGCCGGCTGGCCGCGGCGCTCATCGCCATGGCGCACCGGCTCAAGGTGGGCATCGTGGCCGAGGGCGTCGAGACCGCGGAGCAGCTGGCCTTCCTGCGCCAGCACGGCTGCGACGAAGCCCAGGGCTACCACCTGGGCCGGCCGATGCCGGCCGAGCAGTTCACCGCGCTGCTGCGGCCGGTGACAGACACCACCCAGGGCTTCTCCCGCGCCGGCATCACGCCGCAACCAAGGTCAGCAGCGTGATCTCCGACGGCGCGCCCAGCCGCTTGGGCGGGCCCCAGTAGCCGGTGCCGCGGCTGGTGTAGATCCACATGCCGCCATGCCGGTGCAGGCCGGCGGTGTAGGGCTGCTGCAGCGGCACGAAGAAGTTCCATGGGAAGAACTGGCCGCCGTGCGTGTGGCCGGACAGCTGCAGGTCGAAGCCCGCCTCCGCCGCCGCGGGCGCGGTGCGCGGCTGGTGCGCCAGCAGCAGCCGCAGCGCCGCATCCGCCGGGGCGCCTTGCAGCGAGAGCGCCGGGTCGCTCTGGTGGCTGGCGTCGAAATGGTGGGCGGTGTAGTCGGGTACGCCCGCCAGCACGACGCGTTCGTCGCTGTGCGACAGCACGACGTGTTCGTTGAGCAGCACCGTGAGGCCGAGCCGGCGGAATTCGGCGATCCAGGCGCCGGCGCCCGAGTAGTACTCGTGGTTGCCGGTCACGAGGTAGGTGCCGTGGCGGGCGGCCAGGCGGCCCAGCGGCGCGGTGTGTTCGCCCAGCTCGTGCACCTTGCCGTCCACCACGTCGCCCGTCACCACGGCCACGTCGGCCTGCAGGGCGTTGGCCGCGTCGACCACGCCGTCGACGAAACCCTTGCGGATGGTCGGGCCCACATGCAGGTCGCTGATCTGCACGATCGAGAAGCCGTGCAGCGCCGGCGGCAGGCCCTGCACCGGCACCTGCACGCGGCGCACCGAAGGCCGCCGCCGGGCATTGAAGAAGCCGAGCAAGGTGGCCAGCGCCGCGAGGGCCGGCACGGCGAGCGCAGCGTCGCGCACGAAGGCCGGCGTCGGCCAGCTGGCGCCGACCAGCGGCGCGGCCAGCGTGGCGGCGAGCAGCAGCACGTCGCGCAGCAGGGTGAGCACGAACAGGCTGGAGAAGAAGCCCATCGCGATGTAGCCGGCCCACACCAGCGCGGGCCGCGTGCGGCGGCGCCACAGCACCGGAGCGGCGGCGGCCAGCATGAGCGCGAACAGCGCCGCCAGCGCCACGGCCCCGGCAGAAGCCCAGGCAAGGGGCAGGGGCGCCAGAAGCCGCAGGCCGATGTAGGCATGCAGCAAGGCGAGCAGCAGCAGGGCCATGGAGGGCGGCACGCCGGTCAGCGTGCGCGGTGGTGGAGATCTGCGGCAGGTGGAGGCTGCGCGTCGCAGATCAAGCCGTTGCCGGCCCGAAGTGCGTGCTGCCCGATGCGGTGGATGGCCCCCCCGGCGGGAATCGAACCCACATCTAGCGCTTAGGAGGCGCTCGTTCTATCCATTGAACTACGGCGGGGTGGGGGACACTCAGGCCTGCGTATTGTGCCGCTTCTCTCTGGGGAGCTCTGGCCATTTCTTTCCGTATCATCCCCGCAGTGCTACCGCATTGCTACGAGGGTGCTACGAGATGGCGAGCGTGATCAGGGTGGGAGAGAAGTGGCGTGCGCAGGTCAGGCGCAAGGGTCACGCGGCGAAGTGTAAGACCTTCCGGACCAAGGCCGCGGCGGAGGCTTGGGCGCGCGAGGTCGAAACACGCATCGACGCCGGCGAGGTGCTGGCTCAGCCTGGTGATCTGCGCATGAGCCGCGTCATCGAGGCGTACCGCGAGATGCGCGAAGCCAGCCGTCCAATCGACGATCACTCGAACGAGCACTATGTGCTCAGACGTCTAGACAACGAGCTTGGCGACAAGCGCGCTGCTACGCTGAAACCTGAAGACCTGGTGGCGTATTGCACCGCGCGCAAGGAAGACGGCGCAGGTCCATACACCATCAACATGGACGTCAGCAAGCTGGGCACGGTGATGCGCTATGCCGGCGTGTACCTCAGCGTAGCGTTGCCCGACGTGGTGGGCGCCGCGCGACCGCTGCTGCACCACCTGCGGTTGATCGGTGGCGGTGGCAAACGAGAGCGTCGGCCCGGTGAAGACGAGCTGCATCGTGTGGTCGAGCACCTGGCCAAGGAGTACGGCCAGATCTACGCCGATGTCGTCGCGTTTGGCGCAGTGACGGCCATGCGCCGCGGCGAGATCTGCGAGATCAAGTGGGGCGACGTCGACGAGGCGAAGCGCTTGGTTGGTGCTTGGCGCAAGCATCCTCGCAAAGCGAAGGTGTGGGAGTTGGTGCCGCTTCTGGGCGAGGCATGGAACATCGTGCAGCGGCAGCCGAAGGTCGATGACCGGATATTTCCGGTGCACCCCCAGACGTTGAGCAAGTACTTTCGGGAGACGGTGGTTTCGCTCGGCATTCCAGACCTGCATTTCCACGACCTCCGTCATGAAGGCACAAGCCGGCTGTTTGAGGAGGGCTTCTCCATCGAGCAGGTCGCGTTGGTGACAGGGCATAAGGACTGGCGGCACCTTCGGCGGTACACAAACCTGCGGCCGGAGGACCTACATAAGAGGCGGCGGGAGCCGGATCCTCAGGACGCCTAGTGGCCGCTTTCTGGACCTACGTCAAGCGGCCAGCTGCTTGAACTCTCCTCGGGCACACGTATACTGTATTTATATACAGCTATTGCCGTGCTCGATATCGCTTGTGTAGACGCCTGCACAGGTTGAAGTGCCTAGGTGAGAATTGATTGGGGCCTGCTGCCTCGTCCCAAAGGTGGCCAAAGTGATCCCTGTCACTGTGAAAGAGTGCGCGACCGCGCGCCGACGAAAGCTAGACCCCTCCTTCCGGGGGATTGCCTCAGGCTGTCTACCGCACCACCCTCTCGCTCGATCGCAAAAGTCTCGGCCGACCGGCCGGGCAACAACGGAGTGGGGAGGTTCTGCGCTTGTGATTCCGCCGTTCAATGCCTCGGGAGTTCTCCCTCCCTACATTGGAGCGAACCCCGGTGGCGCTCACGCAGCAGCGTCGCCCTACGACGCCGCGATATCTGAAATCCACGAGACCCTTTGCAAGACGCCGGAGCGTGTAGTGTTGCTTCGTGGACTGCTGAGCTACCGGGAAGCACTACGGAGCGCTGGCATCGTCGAAGGATTTCAGATGATCGACGGGAGCTTCACAGAAGACTGCGAGCGGCTCCGTAGTAGGGCGCCGGGTGACATTGACCTCGTTACCTTCGCGAAGCTGCCGGTGCCCGACGTTCAGCCATTCTTCCAGGCCAACATTCAGCTGTTCGATCGAGTCCAGACGAAGCACCTCTATTCGTGCGACGCCTTCTTTGTCGACTTGGGCAAGGCAGCGCACCTCCTGGTGGCCGACACCACGTACTGGTTTGGCTTGTTTTCGCATCAACGCGTGTCCTCCCTCTGGAAGGGCATGCTGCGCGTTTCATTGGCGTCGGACGACGCTGCGGTTCTTGCAGCTCTCGGGAATCCGTGAATAGCCATGGTGAAGAAGCTCGAGATCGAAGCTCTCTCGGTTGAGGCCGAGTCTCTTGAGGCATTGCTCCGTGCACGTACGGAGCAGGACGATCCGATTGGCGTCTATCAGTTCAAGCAGCGTCTTGAACAGGTGAGGCAGCGCATTGGTGAAATCGCCGAGGCACCGGCCCTCACTGCCGGTGTGGCCCTCTTCTTTGCAGGTGGTCCTGTGACTGGCTCACGCGGAATTCGCGCTGACTTTGCAGGGAAGGCTGTGGAGTCTTTCCAGGCGATGGTGGCGAAGAAATTTGCTGCCTTCGAAGTTGGAGAACTTGGACGGCGTGGAAGGATTCCGTTGAGGGCCAGCTCGGACCTCATACTCACCGACGTAGTGCGCGGATCTGTGGGCTTAGTTCTCGAGGAGGCAAACGATAACGTGCCCATCGTCGAGACAGAGCTAAAGGTCGTTCTTGATGACGTAGTTTGCACCATTGCGGCGGCTGCGCAAGAAGAAGCTGAGCCGTTTGAAGAAATCCTTGAGGACATCGATTCGCGCTTCCTGAGGTCTATGGGTGAGTTTTTCGCTCTGCTGGACGACGCTGATGCAACGGTACGTCTGGTTGAGGGTGAACGTGACCGTCAGTTTGACCATACGCAGATTCATCGCGCCAGGGAGCGCACCGATGCGGCTGAGATCAATGAGCGGGACAATGAAGTCCTCGTCGGCGCGCTCTATCTACTACCAGCACATAGGAAGTTTGAGCTCGTGTTGGACTCTGGCGAGACCGTCTGGGGTCCTGTGTCGGCCGAGTTTGCGGGCCAGCACCTTGAGGCACTTCGCAATGCCAACGACGTGGTGGGTCATCGTTGGAGAGTTCGCGTGAAAGTGCGAGTCGTCACCCGGCCAAATAGGCTGCCCAAGACGACACACAAGCTCTTGGGGCTGATCGAGCGCTTGGACTGAACCTTGTTCAACCAACACCGAGCCAGACGTCGCGCCTAAGCGGCGAGCCGCGCTCTGTCGCGGCAGGCGTCGATGTACGCTGCTACGTCACGGTAGTCGGCAAAGGTCTTGCCTGCGTCTTTGTATGTGGGGACGGGGAATTTTTCAGCGCTGATCTGGTTGTAGATCGCCACCTTGGTTAGGCCGAGTACGTCGGCCAGCTGTTCGACATTGAGGCGTGCGCCGTACTTCTCGGCGACGATCATCTGCGTGACCAGGCTCAATGGTCACCTCCTTTAAGAGCGTTGCGGGCGAGGAGCCGAACTTCCGAGGGAACGGCATGGCCGAGGTCCTCAGGGTGAACGAGGCGCCGGCATAGGGCGATAGCAGCGGCGCCGGGCAAGGTCGTAGCACGTGCCGCTATCTCCTCGGCCCTTATGTTGAGTGCCAGGCCGAGCGCCTGATAGCGCAGCTCGAACGCATCGCGCCAGCTCTGCCAGTCGTAGGCGCTGAAACGGTCGAAGTCGTGCCACGACACAGGGGTGTGCGTGCGCATCACGCCCCATTCGGGGCCGTCCTGTGGCAGCAGCGCCGCACGCTCGGTCGCCAAGGCCGTGCGGTCGGCCCAGCAAATGCGCTCGCGCGCCGCGGTGTAGGCCGTGATCAGCCCGTGGTGCCGCAGCACAGCGAACTGCACGCGGTTCTCGAACTCGCCCCAAGCCGCACCCACGGCCTGCTTGGCCGGCGTGCTCAGGTCCTGCGTGTAGGCCTCGTGCGCGTCATGCATCAGCGCGGCCAGCAACACGCTGGGGTCGCGCTCGCCGCATTCGCGCTCGAGGATCTCGCACACCAGCAGCGAGTGCTCGGCGACGCTCAAGGGGCGGCGCGCGGCACCGGTGTAGCGGTTGATCTGGCTGAGGTGGTGGGCAATGTCGCTGATGCTGAATACGGCGCCCTGCGGGCGCAGCAGGTCAACGACCATGCCGGAGGCGGTGAGCATCCACGTCATGCACGCCACCCCGTCATGCGAATGAACCACGCGTCGAGGTCCTCGGCCGCTTCGGAGGCGGCATCGAGCAGGCAGTCGGCCACCGTGTCGAGCCAAAGCGCTGCCGTGGCAAGGGCGAGCCCGAGCAGCAGCACGAAGAACATCAGCAGCACGACTGCCATGAAGACCGGCAGCCAAAGCGGGGCCGTGAGAATGGCTGGCGTCGATGCACCAGCGCGAGCGAACCGTGTCATCGGGTCCTTTCGTCGAAGGTCAAAGCTCACTCGTCATCGCCAGCGGCAGCGCGCTTGCGGTCCATGTGAGCGGGTAGGGAAGGGGCAGGGGATGAGGGCGGCGTGTGGAGATCGGGGCGCACCACCGGTCGGCGCTTCACAACAGCCGAGGCGCCGACCCGTTCACCGCGCGCCAGGCGCAGCGCTGCAAGGCGCACCAGGCGGCTGCGCGCGGCGTCGACCATGGTTTCCTCATAGGTCGCCGGCCACGAACGCAGGCGCGCCTGCGCCCATGCGTGCCGCAGCTGCTCGTCAGTGAAGGTGTCGCGCGGCATGGCAGTCAGAAGCCCGGGTAGGCCATGAAATGCGCCTCAGGCCCGCAGGCGCCGTGCGACGCCCGCACCAGGTGCACCGGGGCAGCCAAGGCCGGCGCCACCGCGGCCTTGCAGCGGCAGTAACGTTGGTCGTTGACGGTGAGGCCGTGCGTGCACAGGTAGCAAGCCCGATAAGGCTGCGTCTCGGCCAGCGGCAACACCGTGCCGCTTGGCGCTCGCATGCGCCCGCCCGACGGAATCAGCGTGCAGGCGATCATGTGCGCACCCCGCAGCTGGCCACCAGCGTCACGGCAACGCCCAATGCGACGCCGAACAGCAGCCCGGTCTTCAGTCCCTCCAGCCAGCCCAGGCGGCGGCCGTTGATGTGGCCATCACGCTCGGCCTCGGCCAGCAGCAGCGACAAGCCGCCCGGTAGCGTCTCGCCGGTGCCGATAGGCCCCGTGGGATTGGGCAGGTCCTGCGTACTCATTCCGGGGCCTCGCTGAGCAGCCGTTCCTGGATCCAGCGCTGCGCCTGGTTGGGCACGCACATCGACTGCGAGCGATGGCGCAGCCCGATGGCAACGCGGCCGGTCCAGTAGATGAGCTGGCCGGTACCGGGCAACACTGCGGGGCCCACGTAACCGGGCGGAAGGCCGGGCGGTGGTGCAGCTTCGCTGTGATGGATCACCGAGCGCCTCGCGAGGTGGGGCGCACGCTCAGCGCGCAGCACCGCTGGCCGAGGGACTCCAGGGCGCGCGTCGTGGCATCGCAGCTGCTGGGTGCCAGCACGTGCAACGTGCCGCGGCGGCCATCGCAAAGCCGGTAGGAAGCGACGAAGCTGCGCATGGCTCAGCCCTGCGAGGCGAACCGCACGCCGGCCGGCAGCTTGAGTTCGCGGCGGGGGGACTGGCCATCCGCGGTGCGGATCGTCTCCAGCGCGGCCAGCACCTCGGGCGTGGGCTCGATGCGCTCGGCCCGGTCGATGGTCAGCCCGAGGACGGCGTGCGCGCTGCGCATCGCGAGGTCGGCGCTCGCGGCCTTGACCTGAACAAAGGGCAGCACGCCCGATTCGGCCAGCTGGTCGGCGCGTGGGTGGTAGTAGCAGCGGTAGCTGCGGGTGCTGTTGGACTGCATTCGGCCCTCCGTGTTGAGACGGCCGAATTAAACATCACGTTTACTTTTCATGTCAACGTGATGTTTAGTGTTGGGTCGAAGAAAAGCCCGCGCTCGGGCGGGCTTGCCTTGGCCGACTGCTGCGATCGGCTTAGAGCTTTCCTCTCGTTTGGTACTCGATCACCCGGCCTATGACTCGCATCGCAGGGTCGTCGATCTCGATGGTGGGATACGACGGATTGAGCGGCTTCAAGTACCACCGGCCACCGTCAGTCGTGAGCTTCTTGAACGTCGCGCGCTGCGTGTGCACATCCTTGGCGACGACAAAGTCACCGGCCGCCGCGCCCCGCAGCGGGTCCACGACGATGATCGTTCCTTCAGGGAAGCTCAGTTCGCCGGGGTAGGGCGAGGTCATGCTGTCGCCGTCTACACGAAGGGCAAATGCGCTCTCGCCCGGCTTGGTGTCGTAGACGTCGATCCACTCGTCGGCTTCGCCTGGCTGCAGGTGGTCCTGGACTTCCTCGAAGTCGCCCGCTCGCACCCACGAAATGAGCGGCACCGACCGGCGCGACTGGATCTCGTGCACGTTGGAGGCTGCCTCAGCTGCTTCGGCCTTGTGTGCCGAATCCATTCGGCCCTCGCCCTCGAGGATCCAGGTGGCGGCGCACCCGAATTCCTTCTCTGCGGCGATGGCGCCTTCCTTCGACACCCCGCGGGCCTTCCAGTTGTTCAAGGTCTGCGCCGAGACGTTGAGGCGGCGCCCCAGGTCGGCGAGCGAGGACACCTCCGACCCACCCCTGGGTGGCTCCTGCTTCGCGTAGTCAAAAAGGCGCTTCATCGATGCGTGCATGGGCCGCGATTGTTGGTCAACTAAACACTTTGTTGATAAACGCCGCGTTGACAAATAGATAAACGCTATGTTTAATCGCGGGCATGCACACCGATGCCCAGCTCATTGACGACCTCGGCGGCTCAGCGAAGGTCGCCGCGCTCCTTGGCTACGACACCAAGGGCGGCGGCATCCAGCGTGTCGACAACTGGAAGCGACGCGGCATCCCGCCGCGCGTGAAGCTGGACCACCCGCAGGTGTTCCTCGCGCAGCTGCGCCGAGAACAAGCCGGGCAGCGCGCGAGCCAACTCGTCGAGCAGGCGGCCTGAGACATGAATAGCTCGGCTGCACGCGCACCAGCGCACCCACCCACCGTGTCGTCTTACTCGCGCACCTCGCTGTCGCGAGCCCTTCCTGCATCGTCTACGCACTCGGCCGCAGGCCAACCGGTTGCCCACGGGGCAGGCGGTCTCGTGCGTCGGGCGATGCAGAAAGGGCGTTCGTTGAAGGTTCGTCATGCCTTCACTTTCGCCCCTGCGCGACCGGTGATTCAACCGGTTATCCGATTGCATTTCTTCATGGGGGCAACCATGGATCAGATGCCACTGAGGCCGCTGCTTGGGCGGTTGGAGGGAGCGGCCATCGTGCCGCCCTATTTGATGAAGACCTGCAGGTCGTACCGCGATGCGGTGCGCTTGTGCTGGGAGCTGCGCCGCGTGCGCAGGATGACCCAGCGCCAGCTCGCCGCCGATGCTGGGCTGATCCCTCAGCACGTCACGGACTACCTCAACAAGGACGACAAGCCGAGCCGGCGTGATCTGCCGGCCAGGCTCATCAAGGACTTCGAGGACGTGTGCGGCAACACCGCCGTCTCGCAATGGGTGGCGGCCAACTCGGTGCTCACCGTCCTCGAGGAACTGCAGGCGTCGAGGATCGAAGCGTGAGCAACACCAGGAAGGCGTGGACGAAGGGCCCCATGACGTTCGTCTTCGACGGGCCGTTCTATCTCCGCTGCGAGCCGGTGTCGGAGCAGCCAACGGCGCAAGTCCGCAGGCTGCCCGTGCGCGAGACCCGCGCCCAGGTCGCGGCGGCCAAGGTGCGGCGCCAACGAAGAGCCAGGCGATGAGTGTGATGACGAAGGAGGTCTACGGCCTGACCGTCGAGCGCGACCCGCAGGAGCGCCTCGGCCCCGACGACATGGTGGCCGTGCGTGAGGCCGAGTTCCTGCACCGCGCGCTCACCGCGGCGCAGGCCGCGATGCACCAGCCCGCGTTGCCGCGCGGCCGATGCGGCAACTGCGGCGAGGCCTGCGCACCGACGGCCCTGTACTGCGACGACGACTGCCGCGACGACCACCAGCGTCGCCTGGCAGCGCAGCGCCACACACGGGGGCGCTAGTTGCAATCCAACTACCACGAGGTCGTCCACCAGATGGGCGACTTCGGCATCCAGCTGCGCCCGCAGGACCTGCCGCTGCAGGTGGACCTGCCGCGCAAGCGCACCTGCGGCAAGGGCGGCAAGTACTGGTACCGGCTGTACGAGTTCCGCCCGCGCGCCGGCGGCGCCTACATCGTCGGTGCCTACGGCTCGTATGCGTCGGGCGAGTGGCAGAAGGTCGAAGTCGACTGGCGCCCGCTGTCCGAGGCCGAGCGCGAGCGCTTCCGCATGGAGCGGGCCGCCGCGGAAGCCAAGGCCCGCGAGGAGCGCGAGCACGAAGCCCAGCTCGCCGCCATGTCGGCCGCCGAGCTGTGGCGCACCGCGAGCCGGGAAGGGAAGAGCGCCTACCTGCAGCGTAAGGGCGTCGACGCCGAAGCCTGCCGCTACCTGCGTGACGGCTCCATCGTCGTGCCGCTGCTGCGCTACGACCTGCCGCGAGAGCACGCCTTGCGTGCGCTGCAGCGCATCTACCCCGGCCCGCGCTTCGACCGCCGCACTGGGGAGCAGCTGCCGCAGAAGACCTTCACCAAGGGCTTCATGAAGGACGGTTGCTGCCTGCGCCTGGGCGAGGTGCAAGCCGGCGACGTGATCCTTGTCTGCGAGGGCTATGCCACCGGCCTGAGCCTGCGCATGGCCGTCGAGCGCCGCCAGCCGGTGTTCGTCGCACTCGACGCGCACAACCTGGCGCACGTCGTCGAGATCCTGCGCCGCCTCTACCCGGACCACCCGCTGCTGATCTGCGCCGACGACGACCACCGCCGCCGCCACCACATGACCGGCGAGCTGGAGAACCTCGGCCGCCTGGCGGCCTGGAAGGTCGCGCGCCAGGTCGAAGGCTGCTACGTCACCTACCCGGTCTTCGGCGCCAACCGCGGCGAAGACGACACCGACTTCAACGACCTGCATGCCCGCGATGGCCTGGTCACCGTGGCCGAGCAGCTGCGCCTGGTGCTGGAGGCGCTGCAGTGACGCACGACGACCTGCCGGACAACGTCACGCCGTTCCCCGGCGCCGAGCTGCCCGACGAGCCGGCCCCTTCCCCCCACCCGGGCGCAAGCGCGAAGGCCCGGGGGGAGGGGGCGGCCGATCGCAAGGCCAAGCCGCGCGAGCGCAAGCCCGACTTCGGCGGCTTCACCCGGCTCACCAAGCACTTCGCGCTGATCTACGGCACCGACACCGTGTGGGACGGCGAGACGCGGCGCATCGTCAAGATCGCCACCGTACGGCTGGCCTTCGGCAACGACACGGTGAAGATGTGGCTGGCCACCAAGGGCCGCCGCCTGGTGCTGCCCGAAGAGGTGCGCTTCGCGCCCGGCGAGGACGTCGGCCCCGACGCCATCAACCTGTTCGACGGCTTCGCCACGAAACCGGTGCCCTGCACCGAAGCCGAGGTGGCGGTCATGCTCGAGCTGCTGCACCACCTGTGCAGCAAAAGCGCCAGCACCGACATCGGTGTCGAAGCGGTCGTCACCTGGGTGCTGCGCTGGCTCGCACTGCCGCTGCAGCGCCCCGGCGCCAAGCTGCGCACCGCGCTGGTCTTCCACGGCCCGCAGGGCACCGGCAAGAACCTGTTCTTCGACGCGGTCCGTTCGGTCTACGGCAAGTACGGCGTGATGGTCGGCCAGACCGAACTCGAGGACAAGTTCAACGACTGGCTGTCGGCCAAGCTGATGGTGATCGGCAACGAGGTGGTGACGCGCCAGGAGCTGTACCACCACAAAAACAAGCTCAAGTGGGTCATCACCGAAGAGCAGATCCCGATCCGCGCCATCCAGCAGAGCGTGCGCTGGGAAGAGAACCACGCCAACGTCGTGTTCCTGTCCAACGAGCAGCAGCCGCTGGCGCTGGAAGACGGCGACCGCCGCTACCTGGTGGTCTACACGCCGATGAGCCAGGACGGCGACCTGTATGCGCGCGTGCACGCCTTCCTGGAAGCGGGCGGGGCGGCCAAGTTCATGCACTACCTGATGCAGCTGGACCTGGGCGACTTCCACGAGCACACCAAGCCGCTGATGACCGAGGCCAAGGCCGACCTGATCGAGCTGGGCATGAAGCCCGCCGAGCGCTTCATGAGCGAGTGGATCGCCGGCCTCCTCCCCCTCCCGATGCAGGTGTGCTCCGCGGAGCAGCTGTACCGGGCGTTCCGGCGCTGGTGCGACATGGCCGGCGAGCGGTACCCGCCGGCGCAGGCGCAGTTCACCAAGGGCGCCGAGCGCTGGGTGCTCGAGCGCAACGAACGTGACCCGCACACGGGCCAAAGGCTCGAACCCCGGCTCATCTACAAGGTGGTGGCCTTCAAGGACCCGGCGGGCGGGCGCAAGGCCATGCGCTGCTGGCTGCCGCGCGGCACCGGGCCGCGTGACGGCATGGCCGAGGGCGAGTGGGCGGTGGACTGCACACGCACGTTCGAGCCGGCGCTGCAGCGCTTCGCACGGGCCTATCGCGAGGACGGAATCGAGGGCGGAAGCGGCGCTTCCGTTACGCCACATGCGTAACGCCGTTACGCGGCCAACCCGCGTCGTTACGCGAGTTACGCGCGTAACGCCTGTTCTTGGCCACACATGCGCGCGTCACGTGCGCGTGCGCCTGTGCGGGTGTGGCGCCTCAACCCAGCGTAACGGCGTAACTCACGTAACGACGCGGGTTTGCGGCGTAACGCGTGGCGTAACGCGCGTAACGCCCTTGTCCTCTCCCACCCCACAAAGAAAAGAAAGGAAGTTGATGGAGAAAACATCCCTGCACCCCCTCGTAGGTACTTCCGGCGAAGCCTGCCTCACGGGTAATTCGGCCCCCGTCGCCGCGCCAGTGGCTGCCCCGGGCAAAAGTCCGATGTTTGGTCCGAAGGCAGGAGGCTGACGATGGCCTTCGACCACACCATCAGCCAATACGCCCGGCACCGCGGCTGCGACGAGAAGGCGGTGCGCAAGGCCATCGCCGAGGGCCGCATCACGGCAGTCGAGATCGACGGCCGCAAGATGATCGACGCCGCCGTGGCCGACATCCAGTGGGCGCAGAACACCCGCGCCCGCGCCGACAGCCGCAAGCAGGGCCAGAAGGCCGCAGCAGCCGCTCAGGCCGACGACGCCAGCTACGCCGCGCTGCGCACCCGCCGCGAAGCCGCCGAGGCGCAGATGGCCGAGCTGGCGCTGGCCAAGGAGCTGGGCAACGTCATCGAACGCGAGCCGGCCGTGTCGGCCGTCTTCACCGCCTTCCGGGCGCTGCGCGACGGCGGCCTGGTGATCGGCCGCAAGCTGGCCGCCAACGTGGCGGCGATGGACGACGCCCGCGAAGTGCAGGCGGCGATCGACGCCGCGCAACGCGAGCTGTTCGACACCTTCTCGCGCCGCACGCTGCCGGCGCTGCTCGCCCAGTTGGCCGGTCAGGAAACCGCGCAGCAGCCCGCTGGCGAGGCGCTGGAGGCCGAGGCAAGGGAGACCCAGCCATGAACTGCGCCGACGGCTTCCAGGCGGTCTCGGAGACGATCGCCAAGGCGATGCTCCCGGACCCCGAGCTGCACCTCGACAGCTGGAGCGAGGAACACATGGTGCTGCCCAAGGGCAGTGCCTTCGCCGGGCCGTACCGGATCGCCCACACGCCGATGGCGCGCCGGCTGCTGCAGTGCCTGTCGCCCGGCCACCCGTGCTCGCGGGTGGTGGTGATGGGCGCCTCGCAGATGCTCAAGACCCAGGCCTTCATCAACGCCTGCCTGGGCTGGATCGACCGGGCGCCCGCCAACATCCTGGCGCTGGAGCCCACCGACAAGCTGGCCAAGCGGCTGAGCGCCCGGGTGGCCAAGGCCATCGACGCCTGCGATGCGGTGAAGCCCAAGGTGGCCCGGCCGCGCAGCCGGGATGCCCGCAACACGGTGGACTGCAAGGAGTTCGATGGCGGGGCGGTTTACATCGTCACCGCCGGCTCGGCCTCCAACCTGGCCGAGATCCCGGCGCGCTACGTGTTCGTCGACGAAGCCGACCGCGCCGCCGAGTCGGTCAACGGCGAGGGCGACCCGATCGAGATCGCCGAGGCCCGCATGACCACCTACGAGGGCATCAGCAAGTTCTACATCGCCAGCTCGCCGACGCTGGTGGGCAGCAGCAAGATCGCGGCGCTGTACGAGCAGGGCACCCGCGAGGTCTACCACGTGCCGTGCCCGCACTGCGGCCACCTGCACGAGCTGGTGCAGGAGAACATGCGCTACGACTACGACGAGGAAGCCGACCGCGTCGAGCGCGCCTGGTTCGTCTGCCCGGAGTGCGGCTGCGAGATCGACGAGCACCACAAGGCCACGATGCTGGCCGACGAGGCGATGGGCGGCCGGGCGCGCTGGGTGGCGCGAGGCGAGGGCGATGGCGAGACGGTGAGCCTGCATGTGAGCGCCTTCTATGCGCCGCTGGGCTCGATCAGCTGGCTGCGCCTGGCGCGCCAGCATGCAAGGGCGAAGCTGCGTGAGCAGCGCGGCGACCTGGAGGCCAAGAAGGTCTACCGCAACACCCGCGAGGCGCTGCCCTATGACGGCGCCGAGACCACCACCACGGCGCAGCAGCTGCAGGCGAGGTCAGAGGACTATCCGGCGCGGGTGGTGCCGCAGCCGGCGCTGGTGGTCACCGCCTGGTTCGATACGCAGCCGAACCGGCTGGAAGGCACGATCGTCGCGTGGGGGCCAGGGCTTGAATGGTGGGTGCTCGACCACCTGATCCTGTGGGGCTCGCCGACGGCGATGCCGGACGAGCCGGGCAGCTGCTGGGCCCAGCTCGACGAGGTGCGGCGCACGCCGTTCGCGCACAGCAGCGGCGTGCTGATCCAGATCAGCGCCTACGGCATCGACTCGGGCGGCTCGAACACGCAGGACGTCTACAACTACGGCAGCCAGCGCGAGCGCCTGGGCTGCCTGGTGACCAAGGGCCACAGCAGCCGCAACAAACCCATCATCGCGGCCAAGCCGACGGCGCAGGACATCGACTGGCAGGGGCAGCGCACGCCCGAGGGGGTGAAGCTGTGGCTGCTCGGGACCGACACGGCGAAGGACCACCTCTTCAACCGGCTGCCGCTGGCGGCCGGGCCGGGGGCGATGCACACGCACCGGCAGCTCGAGGCGGACTGGTACGAGCAGTTCCTGGTCGAGAAGCCGCAGACGCGGTGGCACAAGGGCAGGGCGATCCGCGAGTACGTGAAGCCCAACGGGGCGCGCAACGAGGCGCTGGACTGTGCGGTGGGCAACCTGGCCGTGGCGCACTACCTGGGGCTGCACAAGTGGAGTGGGCAGGACTGGGCGCGGCTGCGCGAGAGGCTAGTGCCGAGGCAAGTCACGCAAGACATGTTTGCTGCGGTGCAGGCCTCGGCGCCAACGGTGGGGAACGCAGCGAGCAGCGCAGCAGCGCCTAAGGGGCGCGCCGCAGTAGCCGCTGCCAGTGCGCCGGCCAGTGCGGCCTCTGTGCAGCTCGCCGAAACGAATCAACAGGCGGTATCAAGGGGACGCCGCATCCTTTCCCGAGGGGTTCGATGAAGCTGACGTTTGAACGCTTCTTTGCCGCTGCACCAGCCGGTGAGCATCCCGACTACGACTCGGTGGCCGACCTGCGCGACTCCGAGATCGATACTGAGCACGACCTTCACGAGCTGTGTGACGCTTGGGGTAAGCGTCCGGCGAACCCGTCTTGAGAAGAGCGGTCGCAGCGATAACGATGCTGTCCAGTTAGCAAATAGCTGGACACGATGGAAGCTGAACAGAGTCGCAAGCGCAGGCGCTACAGCCGC
>NZ_SWAR01000064.1 GCF_006386545.1 Methylibium rhizosphaerae
GCCCAGGAAGGTCATCCACACGAACAGCCAGCGCGACAGCTCCTCGCTCACCGTGATGCCCGAGCTGAAGGCGTAGCGCAGCACCACGTTGCCGAACACCAGCACCACCATCAGCGCCAGGCAGACGGCAGACAGGAAGTCCAGGGCGCGGCAGTAGCGGTCAATGAAGCGGCCGATCATGACGGCGGTCTCCGTGTTCGCTCGTCACTTGCCGCCGGCGCGGACCTTTTCCACCTGGGCGACCACTTCCTTCACCAGCGGCTCGCCGATCTCCTTCGTGTACTTCTCGATCACCGGCCTCGCGCGCTCGCGCAGCCTGGCCAGCTCCTCGGGCGGCAGCTCGTGCACCACCATGCCGCGCTTCTTCAGCTCGGCCAGCACCTTGTCGGCTTCCTCGCGCGCGAGCTTGCGCTGATAGACGGCCGTTTCGGCGGCGGCGTCCTGCAGGATCTTCTGCTCGTCGGCCGACAGCTTGTCCCAGAACTTCTTGCTCACGATCACAGCCTGCGGCGTGTACATGTGGTTCGTCAGCGTGAGGTGCTTGGACACCTCGTTGTACTTGCCGTCGAGGATGTTGAGCAGCGGGTTCGTCATGCCGTCGATGGCGCCCTGCTCCAGCGCGGTGTAGGTCTCGGTGAAAGGCATCGGCACGGCCGTGGCGCCCAGCGCGTTGACGAAGTCCACATAGATGGGCGTCGGGATCACGCGCATCTTCACGCCCTTGAAGTCGTCGGCCTTGGCGATCGGCTTCCTGGCGGTGTGCATCTCGCGGAAGCCGAGGTCCCAGTAGGCTAGGCCGACGAGGCCGCGGTCACGCAGCTTGTCGAGCAGCCGCCGGCCGATCGGCCCGTCGGCAACGGCATCGGCCTCCTTCGTGCTGGCGAACAGGAACGGCAGATCGAAGATCGTCATCTCCTTGATGTTGCCGGCCAGCAGGCTCGCATTCATCACGTTCATCTCCACGGTGCCACCCTGGAGCGCGGACACCACCTGAAGGTCGGGCCCGAGCACGCCGCCCGGGAAGGGCTTCACGGTGATCTTGCCGCCGCTCTTCTGCTTCACCAGCTCGGCGAACTTCTCGACCCCCATGACCTGCGGATGGCCCTTGTTGCTGGCCGACGGGAACTTGATGGTCCGCGTCTGGATGTCGGCGGCGCCGGCAACGCCTGCTGCGAGCAACGCGCTCGAGGCGCAGGCGGCAGCCAGCAGTGCGCGCAAGGTGGATCTCATGGTGTGTCTCCTCGTTGTGTAGGGAAAGAGTGCGTCACTGCAGCAGCTTGCGCACGGCGGAAAGGTCGGCCTGCACGGCCCGGGCGGCCTCATGCAGGCCGAAGAACTCGAGGTAGTCGGGCACCTGCTGCACCAGCATCTCGAACCCCGGATGGGCCTCGATGCCGCGAGCACGGCAGGCGCGCAGCAGCGCCGTGGGCGCGCCCTTCATGAGGATGTCGACCACCAGGGCGTCGCGCCGCACCCGTTCGACCTCGAACGGCGGCGGATCGTCGGGCCGCAGGCCCAGCGGCGTCGCATTGACCACGAGGTCGAAGGACTCCGGCTGCGCGCCCACGGACTCGATGCGCACGCTGCCGGCGTGTGGGCGCAGCCGCTCGACCAGTTGCTGCGCACGGTCGCCCAGGTCGTGCAGCCCCAGCCGCGCGAGGCCGGCGTCCACCAGCGCCGTGGCAATGGCGGCGCCGGCGCCGCCCGCGCCGAACACGAGTGCGCTGCGCCCGGCCGGTTCGAAGCCGAAGTGACGCAGCGCCTTCACGAAGCCATCGCCGTCGAACAGCGCACCGTGCAGCAGGTGGTCGGCGCCTCGCCGCACCGCATTGACCGAATGGGCGATCGCCGCGGCGCGGCTGCAGCGGTCCACCAGCGCCGCGCTGGCCGGCTTGTGCGGGATCGTGATCCACAGGCCGCCGAAGTTGTCGGCACTGAACACTTCGCGTGCAAATGCGGCGAAGCGCCCGGGCGCCACCTGCGCTGGCACCAGCACCGCGTCCACCCCATGACGGCGAAACAGCGGGTTGAACAGCTGAGGCGCCTGCACCTGCGACACCGGGTCGCCCAGCACCAGGAACACGCGCGTGGTGCCGGTGATGCGTTCGCCAGGTGGGGTGGGAGCTGACATGCCGCAACGGTAGTGAAGCCCCTGATCGGACACAAGACAGCCCGCCCGACAATCGCACCACTTCGTCCGATCATCGGTCGTTCCTCTGGTTTTCCCTGATGAATTCAGCGAGTGCTTCCTTCCCCATCGACCCCAAGGACCTGATTGCCGGCCTGGGGCGTGGGTTGACGGTGATCGAAAGCTTCGACGACGACCACCCGCGCATGACGCCGGCCGAGGTGTCGGTGCGCACCGGCATCCCGCGCACCGCTGCACGCCGGCACCTGCTGAGCCTGTGCCACTTCGGCTATGCGCAAACCGATGGCAGGCTGTTCTGGCTCACCCCGCGCGTGCTGCGCCTGGGTCAGAGCTACCTCGCGGCGGCGCGCCTGCCGCGGCTGGTGCAGCCCTTCATCCAGCAGCTGTCGATGGCCACCGGTGAAACCGTCAACGCGAGCGTGCTGGACGGGCATGACGTGGTCTATGTGGCGCGCAGCAACAGCCCGCGCCTGGTCTCCATCGGCTTCCATGCCGGAGCCCGGGCGCCTGCCCATGTGGTGGCTCCCGGCCCCGTGCTGCTGGCCGCCTTCGACGATGCGGCATTGCAGCGCTGGATCGACAAGCACGAGTTCGGCACCTACACCGCACACACGCTGACGAACAGGGCGGAATTCGAGAAGGTGGTGCAGGCCGCACGCGGCCTCGACTACTGGATCGCGAACCAGCAGCTGGACGTCGGCCTCACCGGCGTGGCCGTCGCGCTGCGCGACCGCCACGGTGTTGCGGTCGGCGCCATCGGCATGACCCTGCAGATGGCGTCTCACTCGCAGGAGGAGATCACCGCCCGCCTCGTGCCTTCGCTGCATGAGACGGCAAAGACGCTGAGGGCGCTGCTTTAGCGGCGCGGCTTCTACGGGAACCCTTCAAGGGCGGACGTCCACGTTCATATCGCCCGTCACGTACGGCTCGATGTCGTAGACGTAGAGCCTGACACTCGTACCCTCCTTCGGACTTCCCGCCTGCATCGCGACGAACCCGCCGACGGACGCCTGCCGCTGACTGATGGCGTTTCCGGCGTCCCTGTTCGGCGTCTCGCCATCGACCACTTCCTTCAGGACGAAATGTTGTCTGACGCCGCCCTTGTCGGTGTACAGGAACAGCTTCATCTCGCCGGTCTTCTGGTCGATTGGCGTGTGGAACCACACCGCCTGATCCAGCGCTCTGTCAGCGATCTGCGAACCCTCCTGGCCGTTCGTCTGTCGCGTGATCAGCGAATGCTGACCCGCGACCACGGTGCCGTTCGCTCCGTTGCCTCTGAACACGACATGCGGGTAGACGTTGGTGCCATGGATGAAGCTCTGCATCGTGTGCCCTTCATGAGCCGCGTACGGTCCTGCGGCAGGGCTCTTCGCCTCCTCGAAGACGAACTTGTGGTTGTCCGGAGCCAGGGCGGGTTCGCTCTCGGGCGCATTCGAATTGCGCAATGGCAGAAGAATGCCGCCACGCAGGATGACCGGCGTGCGCGACAGCGACTCCGGCGAGGCCGTCGTCGCGGGCTTGCTTCGGTTGGTCAGGGCAGCGGCCTGCCTGTGCCCGTTGAAAGCCGACTCGGCAGACACGACCATGTACGTCCTGCCGGGTTCAAGTCTCTTGACGAGCCGCCAGGCCTTCTCCGTCGCCGCATGCTTGTGCAACCGCAGTCCGAACGGGCTGGCGATCGGGTCCCGTGGCGACAGGATGAGCGTGCTGCGACCATGTTTCGGCACCGGCTTCGTTTCCGTGACGCCGGTCGCTCTCGCCATGCCGTCGCCCCCATAGGCGGTCTTGTACTGCTTGAACGGGGTCACGCCGTCGCTGAAGCGAACGTCCGCATAGGAAAGGGGCGCTTGCAGCGCGTTGCCGACGTCCATCCACCCGACGGCCATCTTGCCGAAGGACAGTACGAACGTCGCGGTGTTCTCGACACCCACGCTCCGATAGGCTTCTGCCGGCGCGGGCCCCCTCGCGGTCACCGTGACATGGCAGGGCCTGCCGGGGATCACGGCGCAGTCGGACGGGTTGAACTTCATGCTCTCGACGGCAAACCCGGCGGGCAGGGAGACGTTGGCAGCGGTGAAAACGACGTTCTTCGTTCCTGCCGGCACGTTGATGTCGAGCATCGCCTGAGCGCTCCTGCCGCCCCAGGTCCTGGCTTTGAAGGTCTCTCCTCCGTACCTGAAGGTCGCGGTGACGCCGTTCGGCGGCAGGCCTGCATCGATGAGGTACTGCTCAGGGTTGGCTGTGGCCCAGTACGCCTCCTTCGGCTTGCCGACTGCCGACCACGGATAGCCGTTGGTGTGGTAGCCCGGGTCGGTCATGCCCCACCAGGTGACCCGGTGCACGCCCCCTTTGTACTCGGGGTGACGACCGCCAGGGCCGGCGGCGTACTCCTTCAGCAGGCTGAAAAGCTTCGCGTACTGGACGCCCTGCTCCATGAACAGGGCGTCCATTTCCGGACCATTCTGAATCCGCTGAGCTTTGTCCAGACCCAGGGTGGGCGCGAGATCCAGTTCGGTCAGATCGACATTCGCGCCGGTTTCGAGATAGGTCCTGATGGTCCTCTCGAAGGCGTCCAGGTTGAGCCTCATGTCCCAGTGCCCCTGCGTGCCGATGACGTCGATCAGCGGCCTGGGATTCCCCTTGGCATCCAGAAGTACCCTGCCTTTGCCTGCGGCCGATTCAGCCGCGTACCGCTCATTGAACTCCTTGACCATCGAAGCGATCGCGGTGGCCTTGGAGGCCCGCTCGTTGTCGTTGAAGTCGTTGTAGTTCAGTACCGCCGTCGTGTTCTGGCGCGCGTAGTAGAAGGCGTCATACATGTAGTCCCAGCTCTTTCCACCTTTGGAGTAGGCCTGGGCCCATCTGGACGGCCGCTCCTCCGGGCTGTATCCGGTTCGCAGGGCGTTTCTCCAGTCGGCAGGGTTGTCGGGACTGTCCTTGAACGCTTCGTTGACGACGTCCCAGGCGTAGACCTTGAAGGGTTGCTGATCGAAATGGCCGGCCACGGTCCGCACGTAGTACTCCAGACCCGCCTTCGCCGTTGCATGGTCCCAGGGGGTTTCCCATCCCCCGGCCGAGGTCAGGACGTTGGGGGCGGGCCACTGGGCCGACTGGTTGTGCCAGAGCAATGCGTGCCCGATGACCTTGACGCCGCGCGCATTGGCCGCGCTGATGTCAGCGTTGATGCCTGTAGTGAGATTGGTGAGGAAATTCGGGCTCGGATTGCTGATGCCCCCATTCCAGAACTCGGGCTTCATCGCGTTGCTGGGCGTCACCGTGCTGAAGTGCTTCAAGGTCATCGCGGCGACCGAGTCTTCACCCGGCACGACGTTGGCGCCGAAGTTGGATGCGTTGAGATTGGTGCTGCCGATCAGGAAGTAGTCCTTGTAGACGTCCTTCAGTGCCGGCCAATCGGCCGGGTTCGCAGGCCGATCAGCTGCCAAGCTGCCGTTCGCGATCACAAGTCCGGCTGGCAGAGCAATCAAAATGCTCTTGATGTCAGGTCTGCTGAACATGATCCCAATCCTTTCGATGGGGCTTCAATAGAACCAGCGCAGCGGCGCCAGCACCGTCTGCGGGAAGACGATCATGATGAACATCACCGCGAACTGGGCAGCCATGAACGGCAGCACCCCGAGCGTGACAGCGTCCATCTTCATGCGGCCGACGCCGGCCACCACGTTGAGGATGGTGCCCACCGGCGGCGTGATCAGGCCGATGGAGTTGTTGATGATGAACAGCACGCCGAAGTAGACGGGGTCGATGCCCGCCGCCTTGATCAACGGCATCAGCACCGGCGTCATGATCAGGATGGTGGGGGTCATGTCCATGGCCGTGCCCACCAGCATCACCAGCAACATGATCGCGATCAGGAGCAGCGTCTGGTTGTCCAGCAGCGGACGCAGCAGGTCCACCACCTGCGCCGGCAGGTTGGCCACCGTGACCAGCCAGGCAGACACCATGGCCGACGCCACCAGGAACATCACCACCGCCGTGGTACGGGCCGCCGTGACGAAGATGCGCACCAGCGCCTGCAGCCTCAGCTCTCGGTAGACCACGGTGGTGACGAACAGCGCATAGACGGCTGCGACGACCGCCGCCTCGGTGGGCGTGAACACCCCCATGCGCAGGCCCACCAGGATGAAGACGGGCAGCATCAGCGCCCACACCGCTTCGCGTGCCGCGGCCCAGACTTCGGCCCGGGTCTTGCGCTGCGGCAGTGCGAGCGTCTCCTTGCGGCCCACCCACCACCACGTCAGCGCAAGCCCGAGGCCGATCATGAGGCCGGGGAAGATGCCGGCAATGAACAGCTTGCTGATCGACACGTTGGCGGCGACGCCGAAGATGACGAAGCCGATGCTGGGCGGAATGATGGGACCGATGACACCGGATGCCGCGATCAGACCGCCCGACACCTCCTTCCTGTGCCCGGCCTTGATCATCATTGGCAGCAGCAGCGCCGTCAGCGCCGCTGCGTCGGCCACGGCCGAGCCCGACAGCGCCGACAGCAGGCAGGCCGCGAGGATCACGACATAGCCCAGCCCGCCCTTGACGTGGCCGACGAGCGCCAGCGCGAAGTTGACGATGCGCTGCGACAGGCCGCCGACGTTCATGATCTCGCCTGCCAGCATGAAGAAGGGCACTGCCAGCAACGGAAAGCTGTCGGCACCGTTGATGAAGTTCTGCGCCAGGATCTGCGCATCGAACAGATCCAGGTGCCACATCAGCGCCACGCCGCTGGCCAGCAGCGCATAGGCGATGGGAATGCCCAGCGCCATGGCGCCGACGAGGCTGCCGAGGAAGATGAAGACCGTCATGGACGTGTGCCCCCGGGTCCGTCGCCCCGCTGCGCGTCGCTGCGCACCAACCCGGCCTGCACGATCTCGAGCTCCGCCTGCTCTTCCGATTCCTGGACCCTGACGAGATCGCGCTCCCCGAGGCGGCCGGTCAGCAGGCGCGCGAGCTGCAACAGCAGCAGGATGCCGGCGCAGACCGAGAAGACCACGCCCGACGCGTAGAAGAGGGCCACCGGTGCGCCTGTCACCGGCGCTGCCACGTCCAGGTTGATGCGGGCCTGCTGCCAGCTGCCGTCGAGGAACAGCCAGGTCACGTACAGCATGAGCAGGTGGCCTGCCAGCATGCAAGCCTTCTTGCCCGCGAGCGGCAGCCGCGACACCAGCATGTCGGTGCCCAGGTGCCCGCCATCCTTGATGGCCGCCACGGCACCCAGGAAACAAAGCCAGACGAAGAACCAGCGCGAGACTTCTTCGCTGACGGTGATGCCGGAGTTGAAGGCATAGCGCAGCACGACATTGCCGAACACGAGCACGACCATCACGGCAAGCAGCGCGGCGATCAATATGTCGATGGCGCGGCAGAAGCGCTCGAGGGCGGCGTCGATCATGGCGCCGTCCCGGTGAGGTGCGTGGCCGTCACAGCCGCGCTCCTTGCAGCAGGCCGCGGTCGGCCAGGTTTTCGATGAAGGCGCGCAGGCCGAAGCGCCAGGGTGGCGCGGCCTCGCAGTGCGTCACCCGGTTCTGCAGGCTGCCCAGCCAGTGGCTGTGGATGGTGACCACGTCGCCCAGCTTGTGGGTGAAACCGCCGCCGGGCTCGTCACGGTCTTCAGTGGGCGCGAACAGCGTGCCCAGGAACAACATGAAGCCGTCGGGGTATTGGTGGCAGGCCACCGTCTGCGCCACCAGGTCGAGCGGATCGCGGCTGATGCTCGTCATGGTGTTGATGCCACGCAGCGTGTATCCGTCGTCGCCGGTCACCTGCAGGTGCACGGTCTCGCGGCGCAGCGAGTCCAGGCCGAAGTGACCGTCGAACAAGCGGATGAAGGGGCCGATGGCGCAGGACGCGTTGTTGTCCTTGGCCTTGCCCAGCAGCAGCGCGCTGCGGCCTTCGATGTCGCGCAGGTTCACGTCGTTGCCCAGCGTGGCGCCGACGATGGCGCCGCGGCTGTTGACGGCCAGCACCACCTCGGGCTCGGGGTTGTTCCAGGCCGAATCGGCGCGGATGCCGATGTCCTGCCCATGCCCCACCGACGCCAGCACCGGCGACTTGGTGAAGACCTCCGCATCGGGCCCGATGCCGACCTCCAGGTATTGCGACCACAGCTTCTTCTCCTGCAGCAGCAGCTTCAGCGCCTGCGCCTGGGCCGAACCGGGGCGGATGTCGGACAGCCTCTCGCCGATCAGCGCGCTGACCTGGCTGCGCAGCCCTTGCGCGAGGCTGAGGTCGCCGCCGGACTGCTCGTCGATGACGCGCTCGATCATGCTCGAGGCGAAGGTCACGCCGGCGGCCTTGACCACCTGGAGGTCGCATGGCGCCAGCAGCCACGGCACTGCGTCGTCCCGGTCTGCGGGCTTGCTGTTGTCGAGCAGCGCGTCGACGCTGCACAGCAACTCTCCTGAGACCGACCGCACCGCCTGCGCCGGCTGGTCGGTGTCGAGCAGCGTGCTCATGGTGGGGAAGTGCCGGCTCAGGTCGAAGACGCCTTCCGGGCGCAGTGCCACCACGGCAGGGCCGGCCGGCGTGCCGGCACGCCAGACGCGACCCACCAGCGTGCCGGCCAGGCCGTCTTGCGGCAGCACCGGATGAAGGCCGTCGGTGCGCACCGGCATGGCGGTCTTTGTCGAAGTCATTCAGGTTTCCTCGGGTGTTGTCAGTGGTTGTGGCGCGGGGTGCGTTCGGCGATGCGCCGGTACTTCAGGGCCGTGTCCAGCGTGGCGCCGTCCACCAGCTGGCCGGTGTGGCTGCGGTACATCTCTTCCCATGGGGACTGGCTGGGAGGCACCGTCGGGGCGGGCAGCTCGCGCTTTCGGCGCTCGATCTCTTCGTCCGGCACCAGCGCGTCGCAGCGGCCGGCATGCAGATCGATGCGAATCACATCGCCGGTCTGCAGCCAGCACAGCCCGCCGCCGACGGCACTTTCAGGCGACACGTTCAGGATGGACGGGCTGTCCGCCGTGCCCGACTGACGACCGTCACCCAGCGTGGGGAGCGCATGGATGCCGCGCCGGATCAGCGCATCAGGAGGCTGCATGTTCACCACCTCGGCGGAGCCCGGCCAGCCGATGGGGCCGGCGCCCCGCATCACGAGGATGCAGCCCTCGTCGATCTCGAGCGCCGGGTCGTTGATGCGTGCGTGGTAGTCGTCGGCGCCGTCGAACACCACGGCACGCGCCTCGAACACGCCCTCGCGCCCCGGCCGGCCCAGGTAGCGCTCGCGAAAGCGCTGCGAGATCACCGAGGTCTTCATGATGCCGAAGTCGAACAGGTTGCCGGTCAGCACGAGGAAGCCGGCCTTGCGCATCAGCGGCACGTCGAACGGCAGGATGACTTCACGATCGCGGGTCTCGCGGCCATGGATGTTCTGCGCCACGGTCTTGCCGGTGACGCTGGCGCAGTCGCCATGCAGGACGCCGGCCCGCTGCAGCTCCCACATCAGCGCCGGCACGCCGCCGGCTCGGTAGAAGTGTTCACCCAGGAATTTGCCGGCGGGCTGCATGTTCAGCAGCAGCGGCAGGTCGTAGGCGTGCTCGGTCCAGTCCTTTGGCCGCAAGTCCACGCCGGCATGGCGGGCCATCGCCATGATGTGCACCTGCGCATTGGTGGAGCCACCCGCGACGCTGACGAGCGCCAGCGCGTTGAGAAAGCTCTCGCGGCTGAGAATGCGCGACGGACGCAGGTCCTCGAAGGCCATGCCGACGATACGTCGGCCGGTTTCGTAGGCCATCTGGCCGCGTTCGCGGTATGGCGCAGGAATGGCCGCGCAGCCGGGCAGCGACAGCCCCAGCGCCTCGGCCACGGCGTTCATGGTCGATGCCGTGCCCATGGTGTTGCAGTGCCCGGCCGATGGCGCGCTGCTGCAGGCACGCTGCATGAATTCTTCTTCGTCGATCTCGCCGGCCGCCAACTGCCGGCGGCTGCGCCAGATCACCGTGCCCGAGCCCACCCGCTCGCCGTCGTGCCAGCCGTCGAGCATGGGCCCGCCGGACAGCACGATGGCCGGGATGTCGACGGTGGACGCGGCCATGATGCCGGCCGGCGTGGTCTTGTCGCAGCCGGTGGTCAGCACCACGGCGTCGATGGGGTAGCCATACAGGATCTCGACGAGCCCAAGGTAGGCCAGGTTGCGATCCAGCGCCGCAGTGGGGCGGCGGCAATTCTCGAAGATCGGGTGCACCGGGAATTCCATCGGGATCCCGCCGGCGTCACGGATGCCGTCTCGCACGCGGCGCGCCAGATCCAGGTGGATGCGGTTGCACGGCGACAAGTCGCTGCCCGTCTGTGCAATGCCGATGATGGGTCGGCCTGAGCGCAGCTCTTCGGGCATCAATCCGTAGTTCATGAAGCGCTCCAGATAGAGCGCCGTCATGTCGGAACGTTGCGGATCGGCGAACCATTCGCGCGAGCGAAAGCGCCGACCGCCTCGGTGGTCCATGGCCATGGGCGTGGTCGAACGACGAGGAACGTGAACGGAAGGCGGCGGCGCCGCCTCCGGGAGAAGCGAGGGAACTACTTCGCGGCTGTCGTACCGCTGCGCACCTTCGCCAATTCGCCGTTCAATTCGGCCGTGGTGTCCTCGCCGAACTCCTTGCTGAACTTGGCCAGCACCGGCTGCAGCTTGCTGCGCATCTTGGCCTGTTCGGCCGCCGGCAGCTCGGTGATCTGCATGCCGGCCTTCTTCAGGTCGGCCAAGGCCGTGTCGGAGAACGCGCGGATGGTCTTGCGCTCATGCAGCGTGGCTTCGCGCGCAGCGTCCTGCACGATCTTGCGTTCCTCCGCGGAGAGGCCGTCCCAGGTCTTCTTGGACATCAGCAGCACCCAGGCGCTGTACATGTGCCGCGACAGCACCATGTGCTTCTGCACTTCGTAGAACTTGCTGGCGAGGATGGTGGCCGCCGGGTTCTCCTGCCCGTCGACCGCCGCCTGCTCCATCGCCGTGTACAGCTCGGTGAAGGGCATGGGCGTGGCATTGGCGCCCAGCGCATTGAAGGTGTCCAGGAACAGCGGGCTCTGGATGACGCGCAGCTTCAGGCCGCTCAGGTCGTCGGCGCGCTGCACCGGGCGGCGCGAGTTGGTGACGTGGCGGAAGCCGTTCTCCCAGAAGCCCAGGCCGATCAGGCCTTTTTCCGGCAGAGTGGCCAGCAGCTTCTGGCCGAAGGGGCCGTCCAGCACCGCATCTGCTTCCTGCTCGTTGTTGAAAGTCAACGGCAGGTTCAGCACGCCGAAGGGCTTGACCAGCGACACCAGCGTGGAGCTGTCGGGGATGGTCATCTCCAGCGTGCCGCCCCGCAGCGCGGAGGTCATGCTGATGTCGTTGCCGAGCGAACCGCTTGTGTAGACCCGCGCCGCCAGCTTGCCACCGCTCCTGGCGGCCAGTTGGTCGGCGAAGAACTTCAGCGCCTTCGCCTGGGGATGGTCTTCGCTGAGGCCGGTTCCGATCTTGAACACGTGCTCCTTGATCTGCGCCGACGCGGGGCCGGCCAGTGCAGCCAGCAGGGCTGCGGCCACGCCAAGTGATCTGATTTTCATGATGTCTCCGGAATGATGAAGTGCGAGGCGGGGACACCCTGCCTCGACGTGCCGGCCCTCTGTGGAGCCGATCTTGTGAAGCTGAAGGCTAGGTGAGCCCCCCATGCCGGGTCCACTCACTTTTTCGCTAGCATCCATTCCAAATGCTGATGAGCTCGGACAAGCCTTCTGGGAAACCCTTGACGCTGGCGCAAGTCTCTCGACTGCGTTTCAGGCACTTGCAGTTCCTCGACATCCTCGGAAAGACGCGCAATCTGCGCCTGACGGCCGAGCAGATGCACATCACCCAGCCAGCGGCCACCAAGGTGCTGATGGACATCGAAGAGATGCTGGAGTCGACCCTGTTCGATCGCCTGCCTCGCGGCATGCGCCCGAATGAGCTGGGGCTCTTCACCTTGCGTTATGCCCACTCGGCACTGGACGGCCACCGCAAGTTCGTGGACGAGTTCAGCACGCTGAAGCAGGGGGGCCACGGCCATTTGTCGATCGGCGCCATCTCGGGTTCGGCGGCGCACCTGCTGATCGCAGCGGTGGCCGAGCTCCAGCGACTGCGGCCGCTGCTGGTGGTGAAGGTGCTGGAACAGAGCAGCGACCAGCTGATCGTGTGGCTGGCCGAACGCAAGATCGATGTGATGATCGGTCGTTTCACCGATGAATCTCAGCGTGATCAGTTCCAGTACGAAAAGCTGGCCGGTGAAGGGTTGCAGATCACCGCAGGCGTGCACCATCCGCTGCGCGGAGTCGATGCGCCTGGGCTGCTGGAGCTGTCGCACTGGCCGTGGATTCTTTACCCGCCGTCCACGGCGCTGCGCAAGGTGTCGGATGACGTCTTCAGCAGCACGGGCCTGTCGCTCACCTCGGGGATCGTCGAGACGCCGTCGTTTCTATTCGCCCTGGAGCTGATGCAGAGCACGAACATGCTGTCGCTGCAGCCCGCCGGACTGGTGGACAAGTACGTGCGGCGCGGGCTTTTGACGCGCATCGCGGCCGAGCTCCCCGACCGCATGCCCGACTTTGGCCTCATCACGCTGCAAGGCGAGCCCCCCGGCACGGCCGTGCTGGCTTTCATGGACGTGATCCGCAACATGGCGCGCCACGAGACCGAACCGGCTTCGGCCGCCAAGGCCACGCCCGCTGCCAGGGCCTAGGGGGTTGCTGTTCTTCAGCGCATCGGGCAGCAGAGCATCCGGGAAGTTCTGGAAACACACCGGCCGCAGGAAGCGGTCGATCGCCAGGGTGCCAACCGAAGTTCCGCGCGCGTCCGATGGGGCGGGATACGGTCCGCCTTGCACCATCGCATCGCAGACCTCGACGCCGGTCGGGTAGCCGTTCAGCAGCAGTCGGCCGACCTTGTCTTGCAGCAGTTCAATGATGTCCGCCGCCGCCGTGAGTTCGTCGGGCTCGGCTATCGCGCCGCCCAAAGCCACGGAGCGTTAGTACTGAGGCGTTGTACATCCCCACCAGCAGCAGAGTGACGAGAGATGCCTTCTTGACTAAAGATTGGAAATCCTTGGACGAAACATGAAGGTGCTTTCTCTGCAGCGCGACGTTTGACACGAGCGGCAACCGCGGACTGCGAAGCAGGCAGGAGGGCGTCCGCTCGATGGAGGGTTAGGTGGCATCGCCAATCCGCTCCTTGAGTGCTGCGACAAACTCACCAAACAACTGTTGAGTGGCGAAGAAGTGGCTCGGGACCAAGTGAAAGATGTTGGCCGTTGGGTACAGGACTACGAGGTGCTTGCTATGGCGCCACTTCCGAACGTGAGACCACGGCAGCACCTCTTGTGCGTTTGGCCTTCTGAAGCGCAGTCCCTCTTCGCTCGTTTCAATGATCACCGGCTCCTGAATGGCCTTGTACTGCCGGTATGTCCTCTTCGCGTTCCACGGAATGTAGACAGCGAACAGACCGACAAGATACGCAGCGACGCCCCACATCGCGACGGACCTAGCCACGACCAGACCCACGGCAAATAGAGCCACCAAGACCAGACCAACGACAGCAAGGGCTGGGCGAGGCCGCAGGTGCAAGAACTGCGATGCGACGTAATCGCGCTCACTAATGGTGCCTTGGGCAATCATCTTGTTCGGCGTCTGCATGCTTACTGCTGAGCCTGAAGCATTGCGCCCATCTTCTGGTGAATGAGGTTGATTGCCTTCAACGGGCGAACAAGAACCTTGAAGTCAATAAGCTTCCCGTTGTCGTTCCACTTCAGCATGTCGACCCCATTGACGCTGAGTCCGTCGATCTCTACCGAGAACTCCAGCACGGCATCTCTTGGGCCAATGACCTCACGAACGTACTTGAATGTGGGGTTGTAGAACACGTGGAACGCCGCAGCCAAGTACTTCGCAGTGATTGCCGTTCCAAGCTGGGGCGCGTGCACGACAGGTGAGTGAAACACAACATCGTCTGCGAGCAAGCCGTCCAGGCCCTTCGCGTTCTGGGACTCAACAAGCCTGTGCCAAGTTGCCAAGGTATCGATCGACATAGTGGTCTCCTTTGCGGCGTGAACCGAGACGCCTAACGTTTGACATGCGCGGCGGCTTGAAGCGGGCGAAGCCCGCTGGAAGACGTCCGCTCGATGGAAGGGTTGGCCGTTCAGTGCTCCTCCCACCTGACCGAGACATGACGGATTTCCTTCGCATTCCATGCGGTCACGACGCCAGCGACGAATGTGCCTTGACTGTTCTTTGCAATGTTCAGAGATGAGACGTGATACTGATAGGCCGAGCCCAGTTGCTGCTCGGCCATTGCCTGGGCCTTGGAGGCTGATTCGCCGCCAAGCAACAGCGCCAGAAAGACACCAAGCGCTGCGACCACACCGACTCCCGCGGCCGCGGGTATACGCATGTCGCGGGCCTTGCGACCGGCGGCGGCACAGGCAGCAAGGACTGGCGTTCGACCGAGTTCGCGATACAGCCAAAAGAGAAGAGCGAAGACCAATGCCATCACACCGACAGAAGCGGCGGTGGATAGCGGGCTTAGTCGCATATGAGTGAGTGTGAGGTCAATCGGCTGCATGAAGGGCCATGCAACCAAGAGTGCCAAGAAGCCAGCGAGCAAGAAGGCAGCGAACCAGCGGACGATCGACGCTGCACGCAGACTGCCACGCAGCAAAAAGATGCCAGCAACGACTGCAAAGACGTTGAAGCTGGAAGAGTATGAAATGCGGTTGGCGATGCAATACGCCATCACCGCAATATCGAGCAGTCCAACGGCAAGGAGCACTGAACCTGTGCGTTTGAGTATGGGGATGTACACGTTTCGTTTGATAAGACGACTAACGTTCGACATGAACGGCAACCGTAGGCGTGCGAAGCATGCCGGAGGGCGTCCGCTCGCTGGAGGGGTAAGGCCTCAAGAGATCTTCTCACGCACGCAGCTGACCGCCTTATAGCCAGACTCCCAGGTCCAGTCGTCCGCGGTACACCTCTCGATCTCGATCGCGCCACCGGCCAAAGACCGCACAACGACTGCGATGGCCATTCTCTCTTCGCCCAAACACTTGAAGTTGAATGGCGAGTCTGACGGGAACGTCGCGATGTTCTTTCCGTCAATGGTGAAGCTCCTCACCACAACGTAGCCAGCTCCCATGCAGTGACCATTCGATGGGGGATACACATCAACCGCAGCGTTCACGAGCTTGTCTTTCACTTCGCATTGAAGTCGGTGTGTGCCATGGGGCAGTTGTCGCGTGCCTTGGAGGCTTGAGGAAACGACCGTGATTTGCTCGTTGAACTGTACGAGCGCCGCCAATTCAAAGATACCAACTCGCTGATCGCAACGTGTTGCGGCACCGAACTCTATGGAGTCGGCACGAGCAAGAAGTGGAAAGGCAGACGTGACAAAGAGCGTCATTGCCATGGTGAACAAGTGCACGTGGCGCATGCCTGTGGGGCCTAACGTTCGACATGAGCGGACCGCAACGGCAGGCTCGGTGTGACCGAAGTGCGCCACTGCGCCCCGCCGTTGTCGCTCCGCTCGATGAAAGGGGTAGGCGTCTGCTTCATGCCTAGCTCGGCAAGCGCCTTGAATGCTTCTCTGGCTTCAACCAATGTTGCGGAGCTTGGCTCTCAACCAGAAGCTCGCGTATCTCGCGCCACCCCCACTTTGCAAAGTACCGCAGGCAGAGGGCCACAAGGGCACTGCTCGCGCCCCCCGCAACTAGCAGAGCAAGGAGCAACATGGCGAACGCTGACACAAAGAAGAGAACTTCTGACGGATGACCCTGGACAGGGGTTTGGTCTCCCAACCCAAGTGAGCGCGCGGCCCAAGCCACACTAAACCACCACAACGGAAGCGTGGCCCAGAGGCAGACGACAAAAGCCCCATTTAGGACAGCCTTGTAGCGAAACCGAAGGCGCTCTTGAAGCAAGGGGCTCGCTTGAACAAGCTTGAACACGCGCATGCGGGTTGTGAGGCCTAACGCTTGACATGAGCGGCATGTGGAAGCGGGCGAAGCCCGCTGGAACATCTCCGCTCGATGGAGGATGCGTGATTGTCGCGAAGGCGGTCGCGCGCTCGCGCCCGTAGCTCGGCATAGTTCACACCAAACGGCTCGGAAAGTGTCTTCTCCATCACGCAACCCACGGCTGGCGATCATACGAGCGCGGCCACGCCATCACTGCCCCCTTCCGGGGGAGAGTCGAGCCTTTTGGCCAGACGAATTCCACGGGTGCCCCGCGCCATCTGCACGAGACCTCGGTTCAAAAGGCTGTGGCCGGAGCAAACCTGGCGCTGGCAAATGGCTGGAAATGGCCGAATGGCGAAACACGGCCCCGACGCCGGCTCAGCTGGCCGGTGGGTCCCCGCCGGACGGGTCGAACTCGAGCAGGGTCAGCCACAGCCGGACGTCGAATTCGAGCTTGTGATAGTCCGGCTCCATGTGGGTACACAGCGCATAGAAGGGCTTGCCGTGTTCTCGCTCCTTCAAGTGCGCCAGCTCGTGCACGACGATCATCCTGAGGAATGCGGCGGGCGCCTGCCGGAACAGGCTGGCAATGCGGATCTCGCGCTTGGCCTTGAGATTGCCGCCCTGCACTCGCGAGACGGTCGTGTGCGTACCCAGGGCCTGCTGCACGAGATGCAGCCGGCTGTCGTAAACGACCTTCGCGAGCGGCCCGGCGTTACGCATGTAGCGGCTCTTCAGTTCCGCGACGTAGTCGTACAGCGCGCCGTCGCTGCACACGTCGTGGGACTCCGGATAGCGGCGATCGAGGCTTTCGGCCAGCCGCCCCTTTGAGATGAGCTCACGAACCTGCGCCAGCAGTTCAGGCGGGTAGCCCGCCAGGTACTTCAAGGGGACCGCCGTGCTCATCGAGGCGGGCGCGGTGTGCCGGCTCGGCGGGCATCGCGCAGCATGAACAGGTACAGGCTCTCGACCTTCTCTCGAGCCCACGGCGTCTTGCGCAGGAACTTCAGGCTCGATGCGATGCTCGGGTCGCTGCTGAAGCAGCGTATCGGAATGCGCTGCGCCAGATCGGCCCAGCCGTAGCGGTCTACCAAGGCCGTGAGGATGGTCTGCAGCGTCAGCCCGTGCAGGGGATTGCGTGGCTGGACTTGCGGTGCGGGTGGGATGGGCATCGTGGGTGATCGAGCTCGCGTCGCTCATTGTCGCCCCATGGCCGCCGCATGCCAGGCAGTCGAGCCCGAGCGGAACACAACGCGCCTGTATTTCGACGGACGCAGCGACCAGCTGCTCGCCGCACGCAACGACGCCTGGGTGCTGTACGCCTTCCTCTGGCACCTGCTCCTGATGGACTACGCCAACGGCGAGGACTTCACCCATTGGTTGATCATGGCCGCACCCCTTCTGTACGCGTCTGTGCATCCCACCTTGACTGGTCAGCAGCAGCCCGGCAGGAAGGGCCGATGTCGTTGTAAGGTTGAGCACACCCAAGGCGCCAGCACGTTGTTCAGATGAACCAGTCCCCATAC
>NZ_SWAR01000065.1 GCF_006386545.1 Methylibium rhizosphaerae
TCCGTGTGCAAAGGCGAAGGCAATCGTTCAGTATGGCTAGCGATCGCTCATGTTCCGGCACGTATGCGTCTGCCGCTCACTCGCTCGGCCCAAAATCGAAGTCGTTGCCGGTGCCTAACCCCTTGTATCTCTCAACGACCGCTCTGGGGCGATCGACCTCGTACGCCTGAGCAGCTGCTTTGGGTCGGCACCGTGAGTTCGAGCCGTACACGGGAGCGGTCGCCAGCATTACGTTCGGCCTCGCGAGAGGCTACGGGCAGCTGCACTTCGTACAGGCGTCATTCCGTGCAGCGATCTTCGTCGGGCCGAACGGCCGCTTGGTCTCAGTCAGCGTGAGTACAGCCGCCGTCGACCAAGGCCGGCTTCCGCTGGATTCTGTTGAAAAACTCAAGTGCGACTCTCCAGCTCGAGTCAGTCGCGAAAGACGACCTCGCAGGCTAGGCTCAAAGTGCCGACCGGTCTGTCCAAATCCCGTTGCCAGCACTCGTGCCTGTCCCTCGACCTTCGCCCCTCATGGCAGTTGCCCGGCCGGCAGCAGCGGCTCACCGAACAGGTCACCGCAGCCGCGCGACCGAAGCCACTCGGCGCTTTCGTGGCGAAGGGCCGCATCGATCTCGCGGCACCGGTAGCGCGCCTTGTGCAGCGCGACCAGGAGCACCTCGTCGCTGCTGGCACCGGGCGCCTCGCGCCGAGCCCATGCAACATCCAGCGTCCGCAGGGCATTCAGGCGTTCGTCAAGGCAATCCCCGAACTCGCTGTCAGCGATCGATCTCGTCATGGCAAGCTCTCCTGGCTCGGTTCAGTCCGTCCTGGCCCAGCGCCGGAACGACCACAGGCAAACACCGACGTTGGTAACGTACATGCCGATCGACCACCAGAGGTTCGTCTGCACGCACAGCGTGATCAGCACTGCGTTCGCTGCGATCCATGTGAGGAATCCGTGGCGCGACTTCGAGGCGACCTGCACCTGCCCGAGCACCGTGAGCAGCCAGCCGGTAATCTGCAGGGCGGTGCCCCAGGACACTGCTTCCAAGCGCCTGCTCCCCGGTCGTCACTCGGCAGCTCGCGAGGCGTTCGCCGGCCACGGCTTGCCCAGCACCCGATAGACCTGCTGGAGCGCGGCTGCTTCGCGTGGTCTGCGGCTGGCATCCCTGGATTCGGGCGTGTCGAACGCGCACCGCACGCTGTGCAGCGCGGCAACAGCCCGGGACAGCAGTTCCAGGATCTCGAAGAACGCCGTAGCTGCGTCGTCGCACTCGGTGGCTGCACAGCAAGGCGCTGCCACCGCCTCATGCATTGGCGACGCCTCTTCGGGATCCGCCGGATCACCGTAGCGGGCGCGGTACCGTTCATGCTCGCCGCAATGCGCCACGAGCCCCATGCTTTCCAGCATCGAGCGCTCCCAGGCGCCGGGTCGCCGGGCCCCGTCGGCCACGCACGCCAGGACATACGCGACTAGGTCTTCCACGGTGTTGAATGGATTGGCCGCCCCGTGCTTCCGGTGCAGGGCGACCAGGTACTGAAGCTCGTTCAGCACTTCACGATCGACGGTCACTTGCATGACGTGTTGCGCCACTGCTCGCGTTCAATGCCGCCGCTCATCGTTGGCGACCGGCGTGCAATGCACGGGCACGCCGGCGCGCAACGGCGCCTCGAAACACGCGGCGCACCGGTGCAGGTAGCTCGCGACCAGCGCGGCACGCTGCGGCTCGCGCGCCTTCACTTCGGCATGCAGGCGCGCAAGCATCACGCCGACCTCGATGTCCACCGCTTCGGTGACCGGGTCGTCACGGCCTTCGTAGGCGCCGGCCTCGGCCTTCGGCGCCATCTGGTGTGCCGCCACGTCGAGGAAGAAGCGCCGGTTCGGATGGATGACGTGATAGGCCAGCGCCGTCGAAACGTAGACGCAGGCGTCCTGCTCGGGCCCCACCACCACGACGGTGTCCTGCTCGAACCGCGCCTGGACGTCGCGGTTGCCCAGGCCCAGCGCCGCGCCCGACCACACCTGGCCGAACAGCACCACGTCGCATTCGTGTTCGTGCGGCCGCCGGTCGCACACCGGCAGCAGGTCCTGCTTCATCGCGCACTGCAGCGCCCAGCTCAGGCTGCGGATCGGATCACGGTTGAACATGGCGGCACTCCTTCGTGTTCATGGGATCCACTGTGGACTGGCGTGCCGTGCAATCAACCCGGAGCCGGGCGGCGTATCAGGCCGGCGCTGTGAAGTCGGCCCCTGCCAGCCGAGCCATCACGACGGAGCACCGACATCACCCGGAACAGGCCGTATTTGCGGCCCGGTTCCGGCCTTGCAGCGCCCTGCCCGCGCGCCGATCCTTGACCCGCTGCACAACGACCCCACCAGGTCGTGGCCCTCCCCCGTCGGAGGTGTCTCTGCCGCAAGGCAGGACCGAGCTGCCGTGGTCAGCGACGTGAGCAGTTGAGTGTTGTCAGAGCGGTCCGCTTGCGCCTCCCGGCGAGCGGCATAGATCGAGAGCGACGAGAGCTGCATCAGCAGCAGAGCGGGCGGCGGTCTCCCGGACTCGCCGCCCTTCTTCATTTGTAGCGGGCCACGACCTTCCAGGCCGTCGGCCCTTCATCAACCCCGTGGGGACTCCAGCGTCCCCACCCGGGCGTGCGGCGTTCCCTTGCCCAAAGAAGGAGAGCGCCATGTTGAACCAGAGCCTTGCCCCGCGCGTGCCGTCACTTTGCATCCTGCTGGGCGGTCCGCGGCATCCCGCGCCGCGTGTCGAACCGAAGTTGCCGGCCCTGCTGCGCCCGGCTGCGCAGCCCACCACAACCACGAGGCGGCCATGAACGTCGAGTCGCTCGACCGCGAACAGCTCGAAGCCCTCCTGCTCGATCCGTATGGGAGCGGGCAGGCGCCCGGCGGCGGTTCACGCGAGAACCGGCTGCGCCACGTATTGGCCGCCGCGCATGAGTTGCTGGTGCGCATCGCCAACCAGGACATCGTCGGACGACGCCTGCTCGACAACCCGGCGCTGGTGAAGCAGTACCTCACGGTGCTGTTCGCCGGCGCCGAGCGCGAGCTGTTTGCCGTGCTGTTCCTGGATGCGCAGCTGTGCGTGATCGCCGCCGAGACCTTGTTCGCCGGCACTTTGACGCAGACCAGCGTCTACCCACGCGAGGTCGTGCGCCGCGCCCTGCACCACAACGCGGCGTCGGTGGTGCTGGCGCACAGCCACCCGCGCGGAGTCGCCGAGCCCAGCAAGGCAGGCGAGCTGCTGACCGCGACGCTCAAGAGTGCCCTGTCGCTGGTCGAGGTCAGCGTCATCGACCACCTGGTCGTCGCGGGACCGGCCGCCATCTCCTTCGCGGAGCGCGGCCTGCTGTGAACCCGACCGCAGGCGCATCCGCGCGATGCATCTGCGGCCTGTCTGTCTACCCATCCATCGAGTGAGGAAACCATGAGCATGATTCACTACCGACAAGCCTCCTATGCCACCCAGCTGCGCGAGCAGCTCGAGCTGGCCGGCTGCGAGAGCAAGGTCGCCGCCATCGTGTCGCGCACGGTCGGCGAGCTGATCGACCACCTGGCCCAGGCGCTTGACGACCTGCGGCGCGAGGCGAAGGACAAGGACTTCGAAACGTCCATGCGGCAGCACGAAGTCGAGTCCGCCCGCAGCGGCGTATTCGAGCGCCTGATGGGCATCACGTTGTTCGTGCTGGCCGTCGCGCTCGTGGTCGGCATCCTGGTCGCGCTGTTCTGGTGAAGGAGGCTGCCATGGCAACGTCCCGAATCATCGGCAGCGCGATGACACCGTTCGGGGCCGCCGACGTCTACGTGGGCCGCTACCCGGCCGGCGGCGCCATCGCCGTCCAGCTGCTCGGCAGCGACACCGGCGAACCACTGGGTATCTTCTCGACCAACCTGGTGCCGTACGGCGCCCAGGTCGGCGACACCGAGTTCCACGCCAAGGTGTGGTCGGAGAACGAGCCGCTCGTCGCGCCGATGCTGGCGTCGGGCCTGTTCGAGGACACCGGCAGGACCGAGGCGTCGGGCTTTGTGATGGCGCCGGTGTGGCGCATCCGGAACCCCGAGCACGTACCACCCCTGACGCGGCGGCTCCGGCCGCGCTGAGTCCCGTTCTGCAGGCCCGGACACCTCACAGGTGTCCGGGTCCCCTTCTTCCTGGCAATGAGCACGGCCCGCACCGCTTGCGATGCCGCGCGCCACCCGGGGCAGCTTCTCAGGCCGCCGTTGCTGCCACGACCCTGAGCCCCCGGCGCTCGGCTGCCGGCTCGCCGACCGAGCGCAGCACGCTCGGGACCCAGCGCTTGCCGGCAAGCTGCGCCTCGGCCTGCGCGACCAACTCGTCCTTCTTGAGCTTCGCCAGCAGCGCCGCTGACTCGGCGGACACGGCCTCGCTGACGGCATCGACGATTTGCGCCTTCGACACTTGGCGCAGATAGTTGGCCGCGGTCGGCTCCCACCAGTCCGCCATGTCCAGCGAGACAGCGGCGGCCAGTTCATCGGTCGCATGGCTGCCGGCCGTGGACGCGATGGCATTCACCGTCAGCGCGGCGCACAGCGCCAGCAGGTCGCACAGCTCGCTCTCCGGCAACGCGATGAGCCAGGCCAGCAGGCGCGCCGAGTCGCCCGGTATGCGCTCGCCCCACGCATCGCGCAGTTGCATCAGCTCCTGCCACGCGCGACTTTCCTCGATCATGCCCTCGCCGAAGCGCACCAGCTCCTCGGCGCATCCGCGCGCCTGCACGTCGAGCGCGGTGCGGGTGCGCTGCTGCCCGAGCACGCGCTGCACGAGGTTGTGCGCCAGGCCTGCGAGCGCGACATGGGTGTTGTCGGCCAGCATGCGCTGCAGGGCGATGGTGCGGTGCGCGGTCAGCTTGCGCGTCAACGCCTCGGACAAGGCCGGCCGCTGAGGCTCCGACTCCTGGTCGCCTGATGGCGACTCGTCGCGGCGCGGCGCATGCACAGCGGCGGCCTTGCCGAGCGCCTTGCGATCCTGCGGACGCACGAGGCCGCGATGCACGACGATCTCGCCGTTGCGCTCCACCGTGACGATGGCGCCGGCCAGCGACAGGATCTCCGGCGTCCACGCGGCGTACTTCTCGTCGAGGCGGCGCAACTGCGCGCGAAGCTCGGTCAGGCGGCGCTGCTTCTTCTGCAGGTCGGCCGCGTCGGCAGGCTGGTCCTCCTCGTCGCAGTCGTAGGCGGCGTCGAGGGCACGCTGAAGCTCCTCGGACTCGGCTGCGAGCAGATCGACTTCGGCCTGCTCGGCCTCGGTCAGCGCCCGCCGCACCTTCTGGGCGCGGGCGAACTCGCTCAACTCTTGGTACTGCAGCTCGATGCGCGCCTCGACCCAGCTCCAGCCCTCGGCCCGGACTTTTGCCGCGCGGGCGTCCAGGCGCTCGACGGCGAGGCGCTGCAGCAGCGGCGCGTCGATGATGTAGCCCGCGTCGCGCTCGCTGAACAGGTCGCGGCGCACATGCCCGCCCGCACCTTCGTAGGCTTTGAGGCCGACCAGGCGCGCGAGCGGCGAGTCGAGGCTGATTTCGCCGGCCGTCATCGCTTGCCGCAGCCGGTCCGGCGAACGATCCCACTCGCGGCCTTTCGTGGCCTCCCACACCTTGAGTTGGGCGTCATGGTCATCGCTGATGCACAGCGCCATCAACTGATCCAGCGTCATGCCATCCTGCCGGTACAGCTCCAGCAGCTTCGGCGCCGCGTTGGCGAGCTTCAGGCGCCGCTTCACCACGATCGGCGTGACGCCGTACATCGCCGCGACTTCTTCGATGCTGCCGCAGTCGTCGACCATCCTCTGGAACGCCAGGAACTGGTCGGCGGGGTGCATGTCCTCGCGCTCGATGTTCTCGGTGGTGCTGGCGGCGGTCGCTTCTTCGCGCGCACGCACGAGGACCGGCACCGGGAGGTCGTCGGTGTAGCCCTTCGCGTCCTCGATCCAGCCGTCGCGCAGCGCGCACAGCCCGAGGCGGCGCGTCTCGCCGGCGACCACTTCGAGCCGGCCGGTCTGCCGGCCGTCATCTTCCTCCGGCACGACAACGAGGTTCTGCAGCACGCCTCCGTGCATGTGGATCGACACCGCCATGCGGCGGATGCGCTCGCGGGTGCGCTTCTTCTTGCGCGCGTTGCCGTCCTTTGCTGGGACGAGGACGCCCAAGGGCGCGGTTGTGAGTTGGCCCACTTGGTACTTGGTCGCTTCGGTCATCGGTCGCCTCCATGAAGTAGCTGGAGCGACTTTGAAGAACTGTCCCGCGCTATCAAGGGGCACTGATCACCCGGATCGCTGGCCATACGTCCGCCTGACCGGCAAGCAACTGACCCCTTGTTGATACCAGCGCTCGGCGAGCAACAGTCACTCAGCCTGTCGCCGCAAAACAGACACTCAAGAATGGGTAGCTCGCGGCTGGGCTGCCGATGATGACGACGTTGATGGGGCGGAAGGCGATCGACTGAGCGCTGCGATCCTGTCTTTCGCGGACTCACGCAGTTGTCGCTCGCGAACTCAGCGACGCCATCAAGTCCGTGCAAAGGCACTCCGTCAAACTCACGTGTGAGCCACCGTGGGCTCGGCGCTGTGATGCACTATGCTGACACGTACGGGAGGTGGCATGCCATGTGGGTCGACACCGTAGCCAAAGAGGCGGCGCAATACACACTCTGGTTCGCGCGCGTTCCATCTGTACTTCTCTGTGATCGCCCACAGTCGGAGTTGAGCCGCGCCATTCGGAAGTCTCGGATTCCGCCACCCTGGCTTGCACTGCTCATTGCCACAGCCGGCTTTGCGTTGCTACTAGCCGTGACGCCTCAAGCATGGCTTCCCCTTCCCGACTTTGCAGGTCAGATGCGAGCTTCGACCAGCCAAGTCTGGAACTCGCCGCCTCTCGAGTTCATCTTGACCGTGGCCCTGGGTTGGGTTTTGGCAATGGTATCGAGTGCGATTCTCAGCGCTACTGTGCTGCCATTGACCGGTGCTAGATGGAACGATGCATGGCAACTGACAGCGATTACCGTTGGCTGGGCTCTTGGGGTAAGTGGGACGCTAGGATTGCTTCTCGTTGCCATATGTCCGCTGACGACTGCGCTAACGTCTGCCGAGGTCTGGTCGCAGCCTACTTCGCTTGATGTCGCTCGCAGCATCCAGCGAGCGCTGTCGACTAGAGACTGCTTGAGTAATGTGATATCGAGCGCCTGGGCAAGAGCACTTTGGTTAATCGTTTTTGCCTTTGCGGCTGCTTCGTTGCTGAAGGCGCTCTTAGCTGCGGGACGCCCACCGCGTTACATCCATCGGGCCGGCATCGTCGCGAGCCGCGGCCAGCGCTTCCTTCATAGCACCGCAATGCGTATTGCTGGACGCATGATCGGCAGCGTGGCGCTGATGTCAGCGTTAGTCGCAGTCACATTCTTGATCGGCATTCGAGCGAACACCATTGTGAAAGCAGCGACTGGAGCCGCAGTCGACGTAGACATTGGCAATTTCGCCGCGCTTGATCTGACGGGCGAGCGACCGCCGCTAGTGTCCCTCAGAGCGGTGTCGTGTCACCCGTCAAACGCACCTGATCTGGCCGATTGCTTTGCAGTACTACAAGTCCGGCAGAACATCTGGATCATGCCGGCGCCGATTGAGGTAAACCCGTTTCATCGCTACTTGTACGAACGATACCGAATGCCTCACGAGCATGCGCTCGACGACTTCGTAACGGTGGGTGACCGCTCCAAGGATGCCTTGAGGCGCCCAGGGGTCATCTCAACAGGCGTTTGCGCGGGGCAGTTGCTCGACACGCTGACGCCGGACAATCGAATGATGAATGACCAAAAAGTCTTCACGATGCCGGCATCGTTCGCCGCAGAACGGAAGCAGTTGGGGCTCCCAGGTGAGGCGCTGATTCTGGAGCGGGAGGCGCCGAAGGGCGTGTGGCTCCGACTCCCCTTGATAGCCGTCTGCTTCGCCACAGAACGGAGCCCTTCTGGTACGTGCGCCGAGCAGGTATTCGGCATACGTGGGATGGTGTTGCCAGGAGAGGCCGAAAGCATTTGGCGCAGCCAACCAGCGCTGAGCTTAGGTTGGAACCGTGTTTCGCTCGGCCACCTCAACCTTGATGCAGCCATGCTCGATCCAACTATCACGACAGCATGTGAACAGCGGTTCTGGCCGTTCAAGTTCGACAGGTAACTACACCGATTCGCCGCTCCAAAGACGTCGTCCTTGGATCCGGCATTCGCTTGGAATACGTGGTGCGCCCGGAAATGGCGAAGGTCCGCTCAGCCCGGTGCTGATCGACAGCAGCGGGTCGTTCTCACACTCGGAAGTCCGGTATCGTGGAAGTGCCCGCTGGCATCCCAGCACACGCGTGGGCTGGGTGGTCGCGGCATGATTTGAAACCTCAGGTGGCCTGCCGATCTCGACACGCGCTGAAGCGCTTGACCTCGATCACGCTGTCCGCGAGAGACCAAAGCTCCGGCGTCTGCGAAACGAACAGCTCCTGTTCGTAGCCGCCCAACCGCAGCACCTCCCGCTTCATCGCCATGAACATGCGCTTGCGGTCCGGGTCGAGCGGCCCGTCCGCTTCGTCGGAGAACAGCGTCTGGTAGCGCTGCCCGGCCGACTGCGCGAGGTAGATGGCGATCGCCCGCGTCAACGCCTCATCAATCCACACACGCTCGCCGCCGCTCATCACCGCGACGCTCTTCGACGCACCGGTTTCCGCATCGAAGACAAGCACGTCGAACCCTTCCTTCAGGTCCTTCCTGACGGTCTCGACCTGCGTCGTGATGGACACCGTGAAGCGCGGACCGTAGCAACCCAGCAGCAACTCGTTGGTCAGGCTCGCAAGCGTCGGGCCCGCATCGTCGATGCACAGCGCGATCACGCCGTCGTTGCCGAGGGCCTTGGCGAGCGCGGTCCACAGGGCGAGTTCCGTTTCCAGATGCGCGACGGCGCTCGCTGCGCCCTGCCCTTCGGCCAAATGGGAGACCGACGACTGGAGCCGTCCGGTCAGCTCCGCATGCCGAGTCACCGCCGCCGTGTGCGCGGCGTCGGCCTCAGCCAGGGCCTGCCGTGCGCGCGAGGCCGCCAGCTCGGCCGCCGCGCGCGGGCCAGCGTCAAACGGCGGAGGCAGGCCCGCCAGCTGCTGCGTCAGGCGCTCCGACACTGCTTCCAGTTTGCCCACCTCGCGTGCCTGCCGATCGTTTGCTTCGCGCTCGGCAGCATCGCACCCGGCCCACTCCTCTCGGGCATTCGTCTGCGCGACCTGCTCACGCTGCCCGACCTTCGTCAGGTCCGTCGCGATGGCCTTCAGCCGCTCCTGCGCCTGACACACGGACTCTGCCAATGCGGCGTCCGCGTTGGCAATCCGGCGCTGCTCGATCACGGCGTCGAGCGATGCACGTGCCTGGGTAAGCTGGGTCGCCGCGTCGCCGATACCGGCCAGCTCGCGTTCGAGCGCGTCGCGCTCCGCATCCAGCTTCGCCACTTCCTGCCGCACCTGCTCGATCTTGAGATCGGCGCTCGACTGCAGGGCCCTGGCCTCGTGAGCGTCGGCGAGCAGCTTGCAGGTGCCTTGCAGGTCCGTACCGTTGCAAGGCACCTCTGCCGTGAGCTGGAAACGTTCACGCAGCTGTTGCGCGCGCAGCGCTGCCGCGCCGGCCTCACGCTCCAGGCCCTGGCGACTCGCGGCGATCACCTGCAACCGCTGGTGGGTTCGCGCGCAGCGATGGGCGGTTTCCTCTGCCGATCGCAGTGCGGTGCGCGCCAGCTGTTCCTGCGCAACAAGCGCCGGCAGCCGTTCGACGGCGGCGCGGATCGCGTCCCGCCGGGCCAGGAGCGCCTGGGCGGCGGCAACCTCGCGTTGCAGTCCGATGCGCGCCGCGGCAGCTGCTTCTTCAGCAGCCCGCAGCGCATGGGCCGCGCGCTCGCGCCGCGCCTTGAGATCGTCCTCGACACGAGCTTGGGCACCGACCAGCGTGCTCTTGCGCCGCGCCAGTTCGCCGATCTGCGCCTGCAGCGACTGCCGCAGCGTCTCGACCCCGGCAGCCGCCGCCCGCTCGGCTTCGCGTGCAGCGAGCTCTTGTTGCGCCGCCTGCAGGCCCGCCTGTGCAGCCGTCTTGCGTTCGATCGCCGCGCTGATGTTCGACTGGACGCCCCCGACCATCTCGCGCAGCTGCTGCACGGACTGCTCCATCGCCCGGTGCCGAACCACCGCCGCACGCCGTTCCTCCAGCGCTTGTTGAAGCTGTGCGGCAACACGCGCCGCCTGCTGACCGGTCGTGCGAATCCGCTCCAGCCCGAGCAACTCGACGAGCAGCCCCTTCACCTCGCTCGGCCGGTACGCCGAAAGTTGACGCCGGTTCTGTGCATGGAAGGCCGACGTGAAGAAGGTCTCCGGCGAGCCGATCAGCCCCTCGACGCAGCGGTCGTAGGTGTCCGTCTTGCCGTCCGAGCGTGTGCCGTCCGGCATCACGACCGGCACCCATCGGCCGTCCTTCCATTCGTGCAGGAAAGCCTCGGTGCGGCGCGCGCCGTTCATCCGGAAGACGAGCTGTGAGCGGAATCGCCGGCCCTCGTGCATCCACTCGAGATCCTTGCAGCCTTCGGGCGCGCAAAGATGGTCGTAGTACGAGAAGCCGCCGACGCTGGCGCTCGTGGCGCGCGATGGCATCAGCCGGTACGGATGTGCGTTGTCGAGGATCGTGGTCTTGCCGCTGCCATTCGGGCCCACCAACGCGACGATTCGCGCGCCTCCTGCCAGCGCCTCGAAGTCGATGTCCAGTTCGTCGCGCCCCAAACCGCTGCGAATGCCGGAGAAACCCCGGAGCGTCAGCTTGAGCGGTTGCATGGCTTGGTTCCACAGCGAGCGGTCGATGCCGACAGTGTTTCGGTTGACGCCTCGGAATCAATGGCACTTGGCCCGCCTTGAAGAAGCGCGCTGGGAACCGCCTGGGACAAGTCACTCAAGTCACTAGATCAAGCTTGAGCACCAAAGCACCATCACGCACAACATCCAGGGGAGGCAAGTCCCATGTTCGAGGTGTGGCCGAATATTCCTCGAGGCGCCGAGCAACCACAACTGCAGGTGACCTATCGCGCTCAACTCGACCGGGAATCATGCTGGGCAGCAGCTGCTCAAATGGTGCTCCAGGTGGTGGCAAAAAAAGTCTTGGGGTACGACATGCAAGCGGGGCTGGTCACCGCCCACAGCAAGCACGGCGCGAAGTGTTTTGAGTCGGCACTGAAGGCTCATGGCGTCAGCTCGAGATATGTGCAGGCAGCGCTGGGATTTGTCGACGTGGAGATGTCCATTGGCGCCGGAAGTCCGCTGGTCTACGACCTGGACTTCGAGGAACCGACCACGCACGTGGGTGTGATCGCGGGCCATGGGAAAGAAGGCAACGGTACCGAGTGGATCTACATCCTCGATCCATACGATCTGGTCTTTCGCAGTCGAGGGTCATCACCGTGCGGCTGGATCAAGTTCGCCGAACTCAGCCATCGGCAAGTGAAACCTGCCCGGCGATGGTGCGGCACCTACTACGACTTCAAGAAGGAGTAGTCAGACGACAGTCCTGCACACTCGATCTAGGAGCACGCCATGAACTACATTTACTTTGCATACAAGCTGGACACGAGCGACATGGGGGATGCGCTCTTGGAAGGCGAGGCGGAAGTCCTCATTGATTGCCTGCAGAAGAAGTTTCTGCAAGGTGCAAGGCTAGGCAAGCTTCGCGAAGCCATGAGAAAGGCCGTCTTCAAGAAGGCGCTAACGCACGGGGAACACATCTCGCCAGCTGACGTTTACTACGAGCCCGCTCCCAGCGTCGTCCTTCAACCGCCGTCGATCAAGCCCCTCAAGGTTCTGGAGCATGATCGCGATGCGAGCCTGTATGTCTTCGCTCACGGCAGCCCCGGTGTGGTGGGGACGAGGAGCGACCGCGTGTCGTTGTCGGCCAAAGACTTGGCGGTGCGGCTGATCGAGGATGGGCTGCCGCGCAACGTCGCCAAGATCAAGCTGTTCGCCTGTCATTCAGGCGTTGACGCCGCCAGTGGCAGCAGCTTCGCGCAAGACCTCTGCCGCGCTCTCTGTGCGGAACACTGCCTTCCGAGTCTGATCGTCAGCGGCTATCTTGGTAAAGCATCGCCGGACCTGTCCTTGGAACATCGTACGCTGATAGGAGGGGTTCCAGGCAAGCAGGCAAAGCGCTCCTTCACTGGCCGGGCGGGCGACGAATGCGTTCTGGATCCACAGCAGGGAGTTCGGATACTGCACTGAAGATGCCTTGTCCTGAACTTGAGTGCGGGGCATGGCGTGACGGCACACCAGTAGCGGCGTCGCGAAGGATGCCGCTCACGATCTGCTCGGCAGGCACCTGCAGTTGGCCGAGCCTATCCACCAGCGGTTCTCCTTCGACGCCAGCGAGTTCGGCCCAGCGGCGCAGCTTGTCGGCCAGCGCCGGCACCGCGCTGATGCCGGCCGAGCGCGCCCGCATCAGCGGCACGACGCGCCCTTCCAGCCGCAGCTCCGCGGCACCCGCCAGCAGGCGCTCGATCTCGTCGCGATCGACCGAGGCGCGTTCCTCCTCGGCGATCTGCCAGCGCACGCGCACGAAGGCCCCGGCCGCGTCGGCAGCCGCGGCGCGGATGGCACCCATGTCGGGCCGGCCGCTGAACGTGAGATGCAGCATGCGGCGCGAAGGCGTCTCGATGAACCGGAAGCTCGCGCCGTGCGGGGACACGTCCCACAGCAGGCACCCCTTCGCGTCTTCCTCGCCGTAGTGCAGCCGGCCGATGGAGCCGGGGTAGGCGACCACGCGTCCGTCCTGGTGCCAGGCCTGGTGCTTGTGGATGTGGCCCAGCATGAACGCCGAGGCCTGCGCTGCGAACAGGCTGCCGGTGGTGAACTCGTGGTCCAGCCCGGCCATTGGCACGCCGTGCTCGGTGACACAGCCGCTCACTGTGCCGTGCGACACGCCGACCGTCGGCACACCGGCCGTCGCGGCCTGGCGGTTGATCTCGCCGAAGCCGGCCAGCAAAGCCGCCAGTTGCTGGCCGACGGCCTCGGCCGCCGCGTTGGCGCCCACCGCGGCGGCCACGGTCGCCTTGTTGACCGTCGGCACGCACGAGACCAGCACCTGCGCGCCGGCCGGCACGTCGTCGAAGCGCCAGGCGTCGCTGGCGACCCAGCCCTGCGCACCGCACCACGCCGCCTGGTGGATGCGATCGGCGACGTGCACCGCGAAGCGTCCGCCGAGCAGCCGGAACACATCCAGCGTGCCGGGCGGCTCGTGCGAGAACGTCCCCTGCAGCATCAGCACCGGGCAGTGGTCCGCGAGCCGGCGCACCAGGCGCGCGAGCGCGACGAACGACGGCGAGTGCACGTCGATGGCGTGATCCGTCGAGTCGCCGCTGATGACAGCCACCTCGGCGCCGGCCTCCACCACGGCGTCGATCGCGAAGGCCGTGCAGCGCTCGACCTCCGCGAGCGTCTTCGGATCGCCAAAGTGCAGGTCTGACAGATGGGCAATGTGCATCGTGCTTCCCCCTCAGCCCGCATCGAGCTCGGTCTCGATCAGCGCGGCCAGCGTGCCGGGCGACTGCGCGTGCTCCTCGGCTTCGCGGATCGCGCGCGTGACGGTCTCCGGCTGAAGCTGCCAGTGCTCGCGCCGGAAGCGCCGGGTGGCATAGAGCGCGTAGCGATCGGTCGCCACGTTCATGCCTTGCAGCAACATGCGCAGCCGCACGAGTTGCGGACCGACCTCCTTCAGCAGCGCCGCCGCCTTGCCGAGCGCCTCGGGCGAGCGACCCCAGTCCTCGTTGCGCCAGGTCTCGATGGCGAACCGCTTGAAGGCCTCGACCTCGATGCCGTACTGCTCCAGTGCGTTTGCGACTTCTCCGCGCAGTTGCTTCACCGCCCTTCGCGCGTCCGCCGCGGGCTCGGCGACCGGGCGTGACGCCCGCCGGTCGGCGCTCGCTGCGGGCGCAGGACCAACTTCCACGACACCGCCTCCGAGCACGTCCGCCGCCGCCTGCGCCGCGGCATCGACGTGCGCCGGCTCGTGCGTCAGCAGCAGGCTGCCCACGTCGATCGGCGCCTGCAGCTCGATCAGCCACGCGCCCCCCTTGACCGCATCGCCGTTGTCGTCGATGCGGGTCACATCCTTGTAGACCTTGGTCAGCCAGAACGTCTGCCGGCCCAGCAGGTAGCCCGACAGCCGTCCGCCGCGCATGCTCGCGACGTGCAGCAGCTGCTGGCGGATGCCGTCCATGCTGTAGAAGCTGCGCGTGGGCAGCGCGATCAGGTTCACCGTCGGCAGCCCGGGCACGATGAACAGCAGCCGGGCGTCGAGGTTGCATTGGCGCTCCTGGTACTGCGGGCAGCGCTCCGGGTCGCACAGACCGCCGAACTCCGCCCGGTCCACCACCTTGCGCCCGCCGAACAAGCGGATCACGCGGCCGCTGGCATCCTTGGGCACCGCGGCGTAGGTCTTGCACCGGCGCGCACCGCTGTCGTCGTACTCGGCCCAGAATCTGCGCTTGCCGGCGGCCCACACCTGCAGCGTGTGCGGCATCAGCAGCTCCCAGGAATCGGCCGCGAAGATCACCGGAAAGCGGTACAGGCGCCGCACGCCGTCCTCGCGCGTCTCGCCGTACTTGTCGAGCAGCAGGTCGGCCAGATCGGGCGTCGGGAAGTCACCGCGCCGGGCGACGAAGTACGGCACGTTGGCCGGCCGCAGAGCGCTCTTCAGGCCTGGCACCGCCTGTCTGATCTCGTTCTCGATCGCGCCGAAGTCCTTGCCTTCGGCGCAGCCGCGTTCGTAGATCGCGCGCGCCGTGTCGTTCTGCTGCGCGGCTTGCGTGAGGATCTTGATGCCCGGGCGGATGACGCCGCCGATGGGCATCTGCACGGTCGGACGTTGGCCGAGGATGGTCGTCGAAACAGCCGCCGGGGCCGGCACTGCGAGTTGGTTCATGGGCGTTCCTTCGAATCAGGCCGCCGGCGGCACGCTGGTGCCGCGCTGGCGATGTGGCTCCACGGTACGGGAGCGACCCTCGCTATCAAGCCCGTCGCCGGCGGCCACGCCGCGCGTGCGGCCGAAGAGCTGGAGCCGCATCGGCGGCAGCGAGCGCAGCAGTTCGCGGCCATAGGTGCGCGTGACGATGCGCCGGTCGAGGATGGTCACCGTCCCACGATCCGTGTGCGAGCGGATCAGGCGTCCCACCGCCTGCGCCAGGCGCACGCAGGCCTCGGGGACGACCAGTTCGCGGAACGGGCTGCGGCCGCACCGCTGCAGCCACTCGGCGCGCGCCTGCTCCCATGGATGCGTGGGCGTCGCGAACGGGAGCTTGGCGATCACGACATGCGTGCAATAGGCGCCGGGAAGGTCCACACCCTCCTGGAAGGCGGCCAGGCCGAAGATCGTCGAGGCACGGCCCTCGTCGACGCGCTGGCGGTGGCGCTGCAGGATGGCGCCCTTGGAGAGCTGGCCCTGCACGAGGGCTTGCGCCTTAATCACCGCGGGCATGCGGTCGTAGATCTCGCGCATCTGCTGCGCCGAGGCGAACAGGACGAGCGACGCGCCATCGGCCACCAGCGCCGGCAGCATCTCGGCCACCTCGGCGGTATGGGCCGCCGCATCGGTCGGGCTCGAGCGCATGCGAGGTACGACGAGGCGGGCCTGCTCGCGGTAGTCGAACGGCGAGGCGAGCCGCAATGTCCGAACCGCCGGAAGCCGGTTCAGGCCGGTCTGGTGCAGGAACAGCTTGAAGGTGCCACCGGCGGTCAGGGTCGCCGACGTGACGATCGCCGCGCTGACGCGCCGCCACAGTGCGCGCTCGAGCCGGTCGCCAGCATCGATCGGCGAGGCTGCGATCACGACGTCGTCGCCCGTGCGCTCGATCCAGCGCGCCGTGGGTGCGGCACCGTGGCGGTCGTGGCGCAGCATCAGCGTCCAGGTGTCCGCGACGCGCGTGCCGCGCACGATCCGCGCGCCGAGTTCCGCCAGCAGTTGCTGCACCAGCTCGGGCGACTCGGCCACGCACTTGAGTGCCTCGACCCGCGCCTCACCGAGCAGGTCGAGCACCGCCTCGGCGGCCGCGAGCAGTTGCTCGCCCACCCGGGCCAATTCGTCCGGGACGGCGCCATGCGCAAGGCGCAGCACGTCGTCGGTCCAGCCCTGGGCCTCGGAGATCCACTGCCAAAGCGGGCCGAGCGCACGCATCACGTCCGCGCAGGCGCCTTGCACGCGCGGATGCATCGCAGCGTCCAGGTGCAGCGCATGCACCGCCGTCTGCACCACGTCGGGCACCTCGCCGGCCCAACCGTAGGTGGCCCGCACCGGGTGCCGCTCGGCATAGTGCTGCACGATCTTGTGCGGCAGCGCATGCCCTTCGTCGAACACGAAGAAGCACTCCGACGGATCCGGCAGCACGCTGCCAGGGCTCATCTCGAGCGCCGACAGCACCAGGTCGTGGTTGGCCACCACCACGTCGGCGTCGCGGATGCGCTGGCGGGCGCGGTAGAACGCGCAGTCGTGGAAGCTGGGGCAGCGGTTGCCGGCGCAGCCGTTGCGATCCGTCGTCAGGCGGTCCCACAGCGTGCCGGGCACGGCGTCGTCGAGCTGGTCGCGATCGCCGTCCCAGCGGCCGGCGTCGAGTGCTTCCGCCAAGCGGCGCAACGCATCGGCTTCGGAGACGCAAATGTCAGCGTCGCCGTCGAGCCGGGCCTGCCGGGCGGTTTCCAGCGCCAGTTCGAGGCGCACCGGGCAGACATAGCGTCCCCGGCCCTTCGCGAGCGCGAAGCTGAACGGCCACGGCGCGCAGGACTGCAGGAACGGCAGGTCCTTGGCCGCGAGCTGCTCCTGTAGCGCGACGGTCGAGCTCGAGATCACCAGCTTCTTGCCGACCGAGCGTGCGAGCACGAGGCCGGGGATCGCGTAGGCGAAGGTCTTGCCGGTGCCTGTGCCCGACTCGCAGACCAGGAGGTTGCCTCCGTCGGTCTCGGCCGGCGCGCTACCGTGCAGGCAGTCGTCGAACGCCTGCGCGACCGCGGCAACCATCTGGCGCTGCTGCTCTGACTCCCGGTAACCGGGCAGTGACGCCTTCACGGCGTCGACAAAGCGTTCGAGGTCGGCGGTTTCCTGGCGCGTGAGCATGCGGCGACGGTAGAGGTCGCCGTCGCGGAATCAAGCCCCGTCG
>NZ_SWAR01000066.1 GCF_006386545.1 Methylibium rhizosphaerae
GTGACAACGTGACCATCACGGTCAAGCTGATCGCCCCGATCGCCATGGAAGAAGGCCTGCGCTTCGCCATCCGCGAAGGCGGCCGCACCGTCGGCGCCGGCGTCGTCGCCAAGATCGTCGAGTAAGTTTTTTCGAGATCGCGTAGGGGTATAGCTCAATTGGCAGAGCGTCGGTCTCCAAAACCGAAGGTTGGGGGTTCGATTCCCTCTGCCCCTGCCACCCGCGATCGACCGGAGTTCTGATTCGCAAGAGCGAACTCGAGGCGACACACGCTGCAGCCCGCAGGGACCCAACGGCCCGGCGGGCTTTGCTGCTGAAAGGTGGGCTCGCGAGTTGCCCCGTTCCTGGCGCCCCAGGCGTCGGTCGAAGAAGTGAAACAAATGACCAATCCGTCTGTCGAAACCGTCTCCACTGGCGCTGACAAGGCCAAGCTGGCCGTTGCCGGTCTGCTGGTCGTGGGCGCGGTGGTGGCTTTCTACGCGCTGGGCAAGCAGGACCTGTGGCTGCGCGTGCTGGCGTTGCTGGCCCTCCTGGCCGGCGCGGTCGTCGTGTTCTTCACCGCCGAGCAAGGCAAGGCCTTGATCGCCTTCGGTCGCGACGCCTGGCGCGAACTGCGCAAGGTGGTGTGGCCGACCCGCAAGGAAGCCATGCAGATGACGGGCTACGTGTTTGCCTTCGTCGTGGTGATGGCGCTGTTCCTGTGGTTCACCGACAAGACGCTGGAGTGGCTGCTGTACGACCTGATCCTGGGCTGGAAGCGCTGACCGGAACGACCACGAGAAAGCCATGAGCGAAGCAGAAAACACCTCCGCCACCTCGCCGCTGCGCTGGTACGTGGTTCACGCCTATTCCGGCATGGAAAAGGCCGTCGAGCGCAACCTGCGCGAGCGCATCGAGCGTTCCGGCATGCAAGGCAAGTTCGGCCGCATCCTGGTGCCCACCGAAGAAGTCGTCGAGGTCAAGAACGGCAAGAAGGCCGTCACCGAGCGCCGCTTCTTCCCTGGCTACGTGCTGGTCGAGATGGTGATGGACGACGACACCTGGCATCTGGTGAAGCACACCTCCAAGGTGACCGGCTTCGTCGGCGGTGCCAAGAACCGCCCGGTGCCGATCTCGGAAGACGAGGTCATGAAGATCGTCAACCAGATGCAAGAAGGCATCGAGAAGCCCCGGCCCAAGGTCGAGTGGGAGGTTGGCGAGGTGGTGCGGGTCAAGGAAGGTCCGTTCACCGACTTCAACGGCGCCATCGAGGAAGTCAACTACGACAAGTCCAAGCTGCGCGTGTCGGTCACGATCTTCGGTCGTGCCACCCCGGTGGAACTCGACTTCCACCAGGTCGAGAAGATCTGAATCTGAAGGCCCGGCGGTGGGCCGGAACGGCAACGTTCCGAACACCGCCCGTTGCTGCCGGTGACGTGACACCGGTGTGAGGAGCCCGGGTAACCAGTCCCTGGCGTTTGCACTCGACAAGCCCCGCGTGGCCGCAGGGCTTGTAGTTGGAGAAAGTCATGGCCAAGAAGATTGTCGGCTTCATCAAGCTGCAAATTCCGGCAGGCAAGGCGAACCCCTCGCCGCCGGTGGGTCCTGCGCTGGGTCAGCGCGGCCTGAACATCATGGAGTTCTGCAAGGCGTTCAACGCCCAGACCCAGGGCATGGAGCCCGGTCTGATGCTGCCGGTGGTGATCACCGCATTTGCAGACAAGTCCTTCACCTTCGTGCTCAAGTCGCCGCCGGCGACCGTGATGATCAAGAAGGCCATCAAGCTCGACAAGGGCTCGTCGAAGCCGCACACCGACAAGGTCGGCAAGATCACGCGCGCCCAGCTCGAAGAGATCGCCAAGGTCAAGATGAAGGACCTGACGGCTGCCGACATGGACGCCGCGGTTCGCACGATTGCCGGTTCCGCCCGCTCCATGGGCGTCACCGTGGAAGGAGTCTGAACATGGCCAAGCTGACCAAGCGCCAGAAGGCTTACGAAGGCAAGGTCGACAGCACCAAGCTGTACCCGATCGACGACGCCTTCAAGATCGTCAAGGACTGCGCCACCGCCAAGTTCGATGAATCCATCGACGTGGCCGTGCAGCTCGGCATCGATGCCAAGAAGTCCGACCAGGTGGTGCGCGGCGCCGTCGTGATGCCCAACGGCACCGGCAAGACCAAGCGCGTGGCCGTGTTCGCACAGGGTGCCAAGGCCGAGGAAGCTCGCGCCGCCGGCGCCGACGTCGTCGGCATGGAAGACCTCGCCGAGCAGATCAAGGGCGGCAACCTGAACTTCGACGTCGTGATCGCCTCGCCGGACACGATGCGCATCGTCGGTACCCTGGGCCAGATCCTCGGTCCCCGCGGCCTGATGCCGAACCCGAAGGTCGGCACCGTGACGCCCGACGTGGCCACCGCGGTGAAGAACGCCAAGGCGGGCCAGGTGCAGTTCCGCGTCGACAAGGCCGGCATCATCCACGCCACCGTGGGCCGTCGCTCGTTCGAGTCCGACAAGCTCAAGGGCAACCTGTCGGCGCTGATCGAAGCGCTGAACAAGGCCAAGCCGGCGTCGAGCAAGGGCATCTACCTGCGCAAGGTGGCCGTGTCCTCGACCATGGGCGTGGGTGTGCGCGTCGACGTCTCGAGCATCACTGCTCCGGCCGGCGCCTGAGATGGAACAAGGGCTCGCGCGGGTGTCTGACGCGCGGGCCGACTGAATTGGTGGGCCACGTCGCCGCAAGGCGGCGTGGGCTATCAAAGACCGTTGGTGCGGTGCAAGCCGCCTAAATGAAGACCGCGAGGTCCGATGCCAACGCAGATGGCGTACCCGCTGGAAGGGATAGATCGCACCAGGGCAACCTGGTGGGGTTCCTGGACAGAAGGTCGCTGCAACCGGGTGTGCCGGGACTCGCAAGGGCACCGGCACGTTTTGAGGAGTAGACCTTGAGTCTGAATCGCAACGAGAAAGAAGCCGTCGTCGCGGAAGTGTCGGCCCAGGTGGCCAAGGCACAGACGCTGGCACTGGCCGAGTATCGCGGGCTCACGGTGGAACACCTGAACGCGCTGCGCAAGACCGCGCGCGAGCGGGGCGTGTACCTTCACGTGCTGAAGAACACGCTGGCTCGCCGCGCCGTCACGGGCACGCCGTTCGAAGTGGCCGCCGAGAGCATGGCCGGTCCGCTGATCTACGGCTTCTCCGAAGACGCCGTGGCCGCGGCCAAAGTCATCGCGGACTTTGCCAAGACCAACGACAAGCTCGTCATCAAGGCCGGCGCCTATGCCGGCAAGGCGCTCGATGCCAACGGCGTGAAGGCGCTGGCCAGCATCCCGAGCAAGGAAGTGCTGCTGGCCCAGCTTGCCGGTCTGCTGAAGTCGCCGATCTCGCGCACTGCGCGCGTGCTGGCGGCCCTGGCCGAGAAGAAGGGCGAAGGCGCACCTGCTGCTGCCGAAGCCGCCGCCGCTTGATTCGCAAACATTCAACCGTATCTAGGAACCCAAAATGGCATTCGATAAAGACGCTTTCCTGACCGCCCTCGACGGCATGTCGGTGATGGAACTCAATGACCTGGTGAAGGCCATTGAAGAGAAGTTCGGCGTGTCCGCCGCCGCCATGGCCGCTCCGGCCGCTGGTGGTGCCGCCGGTGGCGCCGCCGCCGCTGCCGAAGAGAAGACCGAGTTCAACGTCGTGCTGCTGGAAGCCGGCGCCAACAAGGTGGGCGTGATCAAGGCCGTGCGCGAAATCACCGGCCTGGGCCTGAAGGAAGCCAAGGACCTGGTCGACGGCGCTCCGAAGCCCGTCAAGGAAGGCATTGCCAAGGCCGACGCCGAAGCTGCCAAGAAGAAGCTGGAAGAAGCCGGCGCCAAGGTCGAGCTCAAGTAATTGCGCTTGGCCAGCGAGGCTGGGAGCCTTTTCGGGCTCCCAGCCTTTTGCGCTTCAGGGACTTGTTCCCTGAGAGCACCTGGAAAGGCCCCTGAGGGCTACCCTTCGTGGGCCTTTCCAAGTGTTCTCTGAACCGACTGCAGAGAACCGGTTTGGTCGGGCCGGGGTGCAACGCCCCGGTTGTCCGCCAGCGGCTGGTAGTGGCCAGCCACCAAGCGTCAGAAGCAATTTCTGAAAAGCCAGTCGCCGAACGAATCGCTGCCACGGCCAGGCGGCGCATTTCGACACGGAGTGTTTATGGCGCAAGCAACCCCCTACAGCTACACCGAGCGCAAGCGGATCCGCAAGAGCTTCGGCAAGCGCGAAAACGTGCTCGGCGTTCCCTATCTGCTGACGATGCAGAAGGATTCCTACGTCGCCTTCCTGCAGAAAGACGTCCCGCCTCAGAAGCGCAAGCCCGAGGGCCTGCAGGCGGCCTTCCTCTCGGCGTTCCCGATCGTGTCGCACAACGGGTTCGTGGAGATGAAGTTCATCGAATACAACATCGCCAAGCCTCCGTTCGACACCCGCGAGTGCCAGCAGCGCGGCCTGACCTACGCCGCCGCCGTGCGCGCGAAGCTGCAGATGATCATCTATGACCGTGAGACCTCGACCTCGCAGTCCAAGGTGGTCAAGGAGATCAAGGAGCAGGAGGTCTACATGGGCGAAGTGCCGCTCATGACCGACTACGGCTCCTTCATCGTCAACGGCACCGAGCGCGTCATCGTGTCGCAGCTGCACCGCTCGCCGGGCGTGTTCTTCGAGCACGACAAGGGCAAGACCCACAGCTCGGGCAAGCTGCTCTTCAGCGCTCGCATCATTCCCTACCGCGGCTCGTGGCTGGACTTCGAGTTCGACCCGAAGGACGTCCTGTTCTTCCGGGTCGACCGCCGCCGCAAGATGCCGGTCACGATCCTGCTCAAGGCGATCGGCCTGAACCCCGAGGCGATCCTGGCCCACTTCTTCGTGTTCGACAACTTCCGCCTGATGGACTCGGGCGCGCAGATGGAGTTCGTCGCCGACCGCCTGCGCGGTGAAGTGGCCCGCTTTGACATCACCGACAAGTCCGGCAATGTCGTGGTCGAGAAGGACAAGCGCATCACCGCGCGCCACACCCGTGCGCTCGAACAGTCGGGCACGCAGTACGTCACCGTGCCGGAAGACTTCCTGGTGGGCCGCGTGCTCGCCAAGAACCAGGTCGACCCCGACACCGGCGAGATCATCGCCAAGGCCAACGACGAGCTGACCGACTCGCTGCTGAAGAAGCTGCGCGCCGCCGGCATCAAGGAGATCCAGTGCCTGTTCACGAACGAGCTGGATCAGGGCGCCTACATCTCGCAGACGCTGGCCACTGACGAAACCGCCGACCAGCTCGCCGCCCGCGTGGCCATCTACCGCATGATGCGCCCCGGCGAGCCGCCGACGGAAGACGCCGTCGAGGCCCTGTTCAACCGCCTGTTCTACGACGACGCCACCTACGACCTCTCGCGCGTGGGCCGCATGAAGTTCAACGCCCGCGTGGGCCGCGACGGCTCCGAAGGCGCGATGACGCTGTCGAACGAGGACATCCTCGACGTGGTGAAGATCCTCGTCGAGCTGCGCAACGGCCGCGGCGAAGTCGACGACATCGACCACCTGGGCAACCGTCGCGTGCGCTGCGTGGGCGAACTGGCCGAGAACCAGTACCGCTCCGGCCTCGCCCGCATCGAGAAGGCCGTGAAGGAACGTCTTGGCCAGGCCGAGACCGAGGCGCTGATGCCGCACGACCTGATCAACTCCAAGCCGATCTCCGCGGCACTGAAGGAGTTCTTCGGTGCGTCGCAGCTGTCGCAGTTCATGGACCAGACCAACCCGCTGTCCGAGATCACGCACAAGCGTCGCGTCTCGGCCCTGGGCCCGGGCGGTCTGACCCGCGAGCGCGCCGGCTTCGAAGTGCGTGACGTGCACCCGACCCACTACGGCCGCGTGTGCCCGATCGAGACGCCGGAAGGCCCGAACATCGGCCTGATCAACTCGCTGGCCCTGTACGCGCAGCTCAACGAATACGGCTTCCTCGAGACGCCGTACCGCCGCGTGGTCGATGGCAAGGTCACCGACCAGATCGACTACCTGTCGGCCATCATGGAAGGCAAGTACGTCATCGCGCAGGCCAACGCCTCGCTCGACAAGGACGGCCGCCTGACCGACGAGCTGGTGTCTGCCCGCGAGATGGGCGAATCGGTGCTGACCTCGCCCGAGCGCATCCAGTACATGGACGTGGCGCCGACGCAGATCGTGTCGGTGGCTGCCTCGCTGGTGCCCTTCCTCGAGCACGACGACGCGAACCGCGCACTGATGGGCGCCAACATGCAGCGCCAGGCCGTGCCGACGCTGCGTCCCGAGAAGGCCTTCGTGGGCACGGGCGTCGAGCGCGTGGCTGCCAAGGACTCCGGCACCGTGGTCGCCTCCAAGCGCGGCGGCGTGGTCGACTACGTGGACACGAACCGCATCGTGATCCGCGTGAACGACGACGAGACGGTGGCTGGCGAAGTGGGCGTGGACATCTACAACCTCATCAAGTACCAGCGCTCGAACCAGAACACGAACATCCACCAGCGTCCGATCGTCAAGCGCGGCGACAAGGTGGCGGCCGGCGACATCATCGCCGACGGCGCCTCGACCGACCTGGGCGAGCTCGCGCTCGGCCAGAACATGCTGGTCGCGTTCATGCCCTGGAACGGCTACAACTTCGAAGACTCGATCCTGATCTCCGAACGCGTGGTGGCCGACGACCGCTACACCTCGATCCACATCGAGGAACTGGTGGTGATGGCGCGCGACACGAAGCTGGGCCCCGAGGAAATCACCCGCGACATCCCGAACCTGTCCGAGCAGCAGCTGGCTCGCCTGGACGAGTCCGGCATCGTCTACATCGGCGCCGAGGTGAACCCAGGCGACGTGCTGGTGGGCAAGGTCACGCCCAAGGGCGAGACCACGCTGACCCCGGAAGAGAAGCTGCTGCGCGCGATCTTCGGCGAGAAGGCGTCCGACGTGAAGGACACCTCGCTGCGCGTGGAGCAGGGCACCAGCGGCACCGTCATCGACGTGCAGGTGTTCACCCGTGAAGGCATCCAGCGCGACAAGCGCGCCCAGCAGATCATCGACGATGAACTGAAGCGCTTCCGCCTCGACCTGAACGACCAGCTGCGCATCGTCGAGGCCGACGCGTTCGACCGTATCGAGAAGCTGCTGGTGGGCAAGCTCGCCAACGGCGGCCCGAAGAAGCTGGCCAAGGGCGCGACCATCGACAAGGCCTACCTCGCCGACGTCGAGAAGTACCACTGGTTCGACATCCGTCCGGCCGACGACGACATCGCCAATCAGCTCGAGTCGATCAAGAACTCGCTGGAGCAGACGCGCCACAGCTTCGACCTCGCGTTCGAAGAAAAGCGCAAGAAGCTCACGCAAGGCGACGAGCTGCCCGCCGGCGTGCTGAAGATGGTGAAGGTGTACCTCGCCGTCAAGCGCCGCCTGCAGCCTGGCGACAAGATGGCCGGCCGCCACGGCAACAAGGGCGTCGTGTCGAAGATCGTTCCGGTCGAAGACATGCCCTACATGGCCGACGGCACGCCGTGCGACATCGTGCTCAACCCGCTGGGCGTGCCTTCGCGCATGAACGTGGGCCAGGTGCTCGAAGTGCACCTGGGCTGGGCCGGCAAGGGCATCGGCCAGCGCATCGGCGACCTGCTGCAGCACGAGGCCAAGGCAGCCGAGCTGCGCAAGTTCTTCGACGAGCTGTACAACAAGTCCGGCGGCAAGACCGAGGACCTGTCGCAGCTGTCCGATGTCGAAGTGATCGAGATGGCGCAGAACCTCAGCAAGGGCGTGCCGTTCGCGACGCCGGTGTTCGACGGCGCAGCCGAAGAAGAGATCCGCGGCATGCTCAAGCTCGCCTATCCGGACGACATCGCCTCGCGCAAGGGCCTCACGGCCACCCGCACCCAGGCCACGCTGCACGACGGCCGCACCGGCGAAGCCTTCGAGCGCCCGGTCACCGTGGGCTACATGCACGTGCTGAAGCTGCACCACCTGGTGGACGACAAGATGCACGCCCGCTCGACCGGCCCGTACTCGCTCGTCACCCAGCAGCCGCTGGGCGGCAAGGCGCAGTTCGGCGGCCAGCGCTTCGGTGAGATGGAAGTCTGGGCACTGGAAGCCTACGGCGCCTCGTACGTGCTGCAGGAAATGCTGACCGTGAAGTCCGACGACGTGAACGGCCGTACCAAGGTGTACGAGAACATCGTCAAGGGCGAACACGCCATCGACGCCGGCATGCCGGAGTCGTTCAACGTGCTGGTCAAGGAAATCCGTTCGCTCGGCATCGACATCGAGCTCGAGCGCAACTAAAGGGAATAGGAGAACCTCATGAAAGGTTTGCTGGACCTGTTCAAGCAATTCACGCCGGACGAACACTTCGACGCGATCAAGATCGGGCTCGCCTCGCCCGAGAAGATCCGTTCGTGGTCGTTCGGTGAAGTGAAGAAGCCCGAGACCATCAACTACCGGACCTTCAAGCCGGAACGCGATGGCCTGTTCTGCGCCAAGATCTTCGGCCCGATCAAGGACTACGAGTGCCTGTGCGGCAAGTACAAGCGCCTGAAGCACCGCGGCGTGATCTGCGAGAAGTGCGGCGTCGAAGTGACCCAGACCAAGGTGCGCCGCGAGCGCATGGGCCACATCGACCTGGCCGCGCCCTGCGCGCACATCTGGTTCCTGAAGTCGCTGCCGTCGCGCCTGGGCCTCGTGCTCGACATGACGCTGCGCGACATCGAGCGAGTGCTGTACTTCGAAGCCTATGTCGTGGTTGACCCCGGCATGACGCCCTTGAAGAAGTACTCGATCATGAGCGAGGACGACTACGACGCGAAGCGTCGCGAGTACGGTGACGAGTTCGTCGCGCTGATGGGTGCCGAAGGCATCAAGAAGCTGCTCGAGGAAATGGACAACGAGTCCGAGATCGAGAAACTGCGCGGCGACATGACCGGCTCCGAGCTCAAGGTCAAGAAGAACTCCAAGCGCCTGAAGGTGCTGGAGGCCTTCAAGAAGTCCGGCATCAAGCCGAACTGGATGGTGCTCGAGGTGCTGCCCGTGCTGCCGCCGGACCTGCGTCCGCTGGTGCCGCTGGACGGCGGCCGCTTCGCGACCTCCGACCTGAACGACCTGTACCGCCGCGTCATCAACCGCAACAACCGCCTGGCGCGTCTGCTGGAGCTCAAGGCTCCGGAGATCATCGTGCGCAACGAGAAGCGCATGCTCCAGGAAGCGGTGGACTCGCTGCTGGACAACGGCCGTCGCGGCAAGGCCATGACCGGCGCCAACAAGCGCGCGCTGAAGTCGCTGGCCGACATGATCAAGGGCAAGAGCGGCCGCTTCCGCCAGAACCTGCTGGGCAAGCGCGTCGACTACTCCGGCCGTTCGGTCATCGTGGTGGGCCCGACGCTCAAGCTGCACCAGTGCGGCCTGCCCAAGCTGATGGCGCTCGAGCTGTTCAAGCCCTTCATCTTCTCGCGCCTGGAAGCGATGGGCATCGCCACCACCATCAAGGCCGCCAAGAAGGAAGTCGAAGCCGGCACGCCGGTGGTGTGGGACATCCTTGAAGAAGTCATCAAGGAACACCCGGTGCTGCTCAACCGCGCACCGACGCTGCACCGCCTTGGCATCCAGGCCTTCGAGCCGGTGCTGATCGAAGGCAAGGCCATCCAGCTGCATCCGCTGGTGTGCGCTGCCTTCAACGCCGACTTCGACGGCGACCAGATGGCCGTCCACGTGCCGCTGTCCATCGAAGCGCAGATGGAAGCCCGCGCGCTCATGCTGGCCTCCAACAACGTGCTGTTCCCGGCCAACGGCGAACCGTCGATCGTGCCGTCGCAAGACGTGGTGCTGGGCCTCTATTACGCCACCCGCGAGCGCATCAACGGCCGCGGCGAAGGCCTGGTGTTCTCCGACATCGGCGAAGTGCAGCGTGCGCTGGACAACGGCGTGGTCGAGATCACCGCCAAGATCAGCGTGCGCCTGACCGAGTACACGAAGAACAAGGAAACCGGCGAGTTCACGCCGGAGACCAAGCTCGTGGACACGACCGTCGGCCGCGCGCTGCTCAGCGAGATCCTGCCCAAGGGCCTGCCGTTCGCCAACATCAACAAGGCGCTCAAGAAGAAGGAGATCTCGCGTCTCATCAACGCGAGCTTCCGCAAGTGCGGCCTGAAGGAAACCGTGGTGTTCGCCGACAAGCTGCTGCAAAGCGGCTTCCGGCTGGCCACGCGCGCCGGCATCTCGATCGCCATCGACGACATGCTGGTGCCCAAGCAGAAGCATGAGCTGATCGAGCGCGCCGAGAAGGAAGTCAAGGAGATCGAGCAGCAGTACGTCTCGGGTCTCGTGACGGCCGGCGAGCGCTACAACAAGGTGGTCGACATCTGGGGCAAGACCGGCGACGAGGTCGGCAAGATCATGATGACCCAGCTGTCCAAGCAGAAGGTCGTCGATCGCCACGGCAAGGAAGTGGACCAGGAGTCGTTCAACTCCATCTACATGATGGCCGACTCGGGTGCTCGCGGCAGCGCGGCGCAGATCCGCCAGTTGGCCGGCATGCGCGGCCTGATGGCCAAGCCTGACGGCTCGATCATCGAGACGCCCATCACGGCGAACTTCCGTGAAGGCCTGAACGTGCTGCAGTACTTCATCTCCACGCACGGCGCCCGCAAGGGTCTGGCCGACACGGCGCTGAAGACCGCGAACTCCGGCTACCTGACCCGCCGCCTGGTCGACGTGACCCAGGACCTGGTGGTGACCGAAGACGATTGCGGTACCGACCACGGCATCGCGATGCGCGCGCTGGTCGAAGGTGGTGAAGTCATCGAATCGCTGCGCGACCGCATCCTGGGCCGCGTGGCGGCCGTCGATGTGCTGCACCCCGAGACCCAGCAGGTCATCATCCCGGCCGGCCACATGCTCGACGAGGACGCGCTCGACCTGGTGGAAGCCGCCGGCGCCGACGAGGTGAAGGTGCGCACGCCGCTGACCTGCGAGACGCGCTTCGGCCTGTGCGCCAAGTGCTACGGCCGCGACCTCGGCCGTGGCGGCCTGGTGAACGCCGGCGAAGCGGTCGGCGTGATCGCCGCGCAGTCGATCGGCGAACCGGGCACGCAGCTCACGATGCGGACCTTCCACATCGGTGGCGCGGCGTCGCGTGCGGCAGTGGCCTCCAGCGTCGAAGCCAAGTCCGACGGCATCATCGGCTTCAACGCCACGATGCGCTACGTGACCAACGGCAAGGGCGAGCTGGTGGTGATCTCGCGTTCCGGCGAGATCATCATCTCCGACCAGCACGGCCGCGAGCGCGAGCGCCACAAGGTGCCGTACGGCGCCACGCTGAACGTCAAGGCCGACCTGACCATCAAGGCCGGCACGGTGCTGGCCAACTGGGACCCGCTGACCCGACCCATCATCACCGAGTTCGCCGGCAAGGCGAAGTTCGAGAACGTGGAAGAGGGCGTCACGGTGGCCAAGCAGGTCGACGAAGTGACCGGCCTGTCCACGCTGGTGGTGATCGACCCGAAGCGCCGCGGCGCGACCAAGGTCGTGCGTCCGCAGGTCAAGCTGCTCGACGCCGGCGGCAACGAGGTGAAGATCCCCGGCACCGACCACTCGGTGACGATCGGCTTCCAGGTCGGAGCGCTGATCCAGATCCGCGACGGCCAGGACCTCGCCCCCGGTGAAGTGCTCGCGCGCATCCCGGTCGAAGGCCAGAAGACCCGTGACATCACCGGCGGTCTGCCGCGGGTGGCCGAGCTGTTCGAAGCCCGCACGCCCAAGGACAAGGGCACGCTGGCCGAGATCACCGGCACGGTGTCGTTCGGCAAGGAAACCAAGGGCAAGGTGCGTCTGCAGATCACCGACCCGGACGGCAAGGTCTGGGAAGAGTTGGTGCCGAAGGAAAAGAACATCCTCGTGCACGAAGGCCAGGTGGTGAACAAGGGCGAGTCCATCGTCGACGGTCCGGCCGATCCGCAGGACATCCTGCGCCTGCTGGGCATCGAGGCGCTGGCGACCTACATCGTCGATGAAGTGCAGGACGTCTACCGCCTGCAGGGCGTGAAGATCAACGACAAGCATATCGAGGTGATCGTTCGCCAGATGCTGCGCCGCGTGCAGATCGTCAACCCGGGCGACAGCCACTACATCACCAACGAGCAGGTCGAGCGCGCCGCGCTGCTGGACACCAACGACAAGCTGCGTGCCGAAGGCAAGATGGTCGCGACCTACTCCGACGTCCTGCTGGGCATCACGAAGGCGTCGCTGTCCACCGACTCGTTCATCTCCGCGGCGTCGTTCCAGGAAACGACCCGCGTGCTGACCGAGGCCGCCATCATGGGCAAGCGCGACGAGCTGCGTGGCCTGAAGGAAAACGTCATCGTCGGCCGCCTCATCCCCGCCGGTACCGGCCTGGCCTTCCACCAGGCCCGCAAGGCGAAGGAAGAGATGGACGAGAGCGAGCGCCGCGCCATTGCGATGCAGGAAGCCGAGGAAGCGCTGGCCGCCGTGCCGGCCGACGCCACGGCCGAGAGCGGCAGCAGCGGCGACGAGTCCGCCAGCTGACGTTCGTCAACGTCTCTGCCAAAGCGGCCCTTCGGGGCCGCTTTCTTTTTGTGCTCGGGCGGTAACGCCGCGGCGCGAGAATCGCGCCCATGGCATCGCTTCGCATCGCGCTGATCGCGCACGACCGGAAGAAGGACGACATGGTCGCCCTGGCCCGTGAATTCCGGGACGGGCTTTCCCGCTGCGCCGTGTGCGCCACCGGCACCACCGGCGGCCGCCTGCAGCGCGAGGCCGGGCTGCAGGTCGAGTGCCTGCTGAGCGGCCCGCTGGGCGGCGACCTGCAGATCGGCGCCCGGCTGGCGGTCGGCGAGGTCGACGCCGTGATCTTCCTGCGCGACCCGATGACGCCGCAGCCGCACGAGCCCGACATCAATGCGCTGGTGCGCGCCTGCGACGTGCACGACGTCCCGTGCGCCACCAACGTCGCGTCTGCTCGGCGTCTGCTCGAGAGCCTGCTCAGGCGGCCAGTGTGAGCGCAAGCTCCTGCTGTCGGGCCCAGTTTTCTGGGGTGATGATTTCGAGCTGAGCCTGCGCGGCACGTCGGCGCAGCTTCAGCAGGGCATGGTCGCGGGTGATCAGCCAGCGCGCCTTGGCGGCCCAGGCCAGGTCGAGGAACTTCTGGTCGTCCGGATCGGAGCAGCGCCAGGGAGCCGCGCCGTCGGGATCCGATGCCAGCCGGGCCCACCGGGTCCAGGCGACGGCCAGTGCGCCGGGGTCCGGCCGCCAGCGGGCCAGTTCGGCCCGCCCCGCCACCAGATCGTGCTCATGCCGCAGCGCCGGCGACGCCAGCCAGACGAGGCGGCCGGCTTCGATGGCGCGGACCACCGGCCCCACGGCGGGGTTGGCGAAGACCAGCCAGTCGAGCAGGACATGCGTGTCCAGCACGGCCAGCGGTGGTGCGGCGGGGGGTGTGTCGGTCATTCCATCCACTCAGCTTGCGACCCAGGGTTCGCCCGAATATAATGTCCGGCTTTTCGGCAGGTTCTGCTGCGCTCTTTGCTGGGCGCCTGAGCATCGCTCGATCCCCTTGAGCGCTTTGCACAGGCTACGTTCTCGGGAGTCAGTGTCTGCCGCTTAAGTCGTCAGTAACTTCAAACGGGAACAAGTTACCCATGCCAACCATCAACCAACTCGTGCGTCAGGGTCGGCAGACCGAGACCACGAAGTCCAAGTCGCCGGCGATGCAGGGCAGCCCCCAGCGTCGTGGCGTGTGCACTCGCGTGTACACCACCACCCCCAAGAAGCCGAACTCCGCGCTGCGCAAGGTCGCCAAGGTGCGCCTGACCAATGGCTTCGAGGTCATCTCCTACATCGGCGGTGAAGGCCACAACCTGCAAGAGCACAGCGTGGTGCTCGTGCGCGGCGGCCGCGTGAAGGATCTGCCGGGTGTGCGCTATCACATCGTGCGCGGCTCGCTGGACCTGCAAGGCGTGAAAGACCGCAAGCAGGCCCGCTCGAAGTACGGTGCCAAGCGCCCCAAGAAGGCCTAAGGTTCGTCAGGTCGTCACCGCTGCAGCGGCAAGCTCGGCAGTGATGCAAATGCGGTGGCGCCGGATGTGCCGGTGGCCCCGAGTAAGTGGATGCCCTGAAGTTGTCGTGTGGCGTCCGTGGCGAAGGCGAAAGCCGGAGCCGACTGAAGACACAAAGGAAGAGAAATGCCTCGTCGTCGCGAAGTTCCCAAGCGTGAGATCCTGCCCGATCCGAAGTTCGGCAGCGTGGATCTGTCCAAGTTCATGAACGTGATCATGGAGTCCGGCAAGAAGGCCGTGGCCGAACGCATCATTTACGGTGCGCTCGAGACGGTCGAAAAGAAGGCCGGCAAGGATCCGCTCGAAGTGTTCATGATCGCGCTGAACAACGTGAAGCCCATGGTCGAAGTGAAGTCCCGCCGCGTGGGCGGTGCGAACTACCAAGTTCCCGTGGAAGTTCGCCCGGTGCGCCGCGTGGCGCTGGCCATGCGCTGGCTCAAGGAGTCGGCCCGCAAGCGCAGCGAGAAGTCCATGGCCCAGCGCCTGGCCAACGAGCTGCTCGAGGCTTCCGAGGGCCGCGGCGGCGCGATGAAGAAGCGCGACGAGGTCCATCGCATGGCCGAGGCCAACAAGGCCTTCTCGCACTTCCGCTTCTAAGCCCACGTTTCCTCGGCTGCCCGCGCTGTCGTTGATCGGCAGGCCCGGGCGGCCTTTGTATTTGGAGTGACATCATGTCCCGCAAGACCCCCATCGAGCGCTACCGCAACATCGGTATCTCCGCGCACATCGATGCCGGCAAGACCACCACGACCGAGCGCATCCTGTTCTACACCGGTGTGAACCACAAGATCGGTGAGGTGCACGACGGCGCTGCCACCATGGACTGGATGGAGCAGGAGCAGGAGCGGGGCATCACGATCACCTCCGCCGCCACCACCTGCTTCTGGAAGGGCATGGACCTGTCCTATCCGGAGCACCGCTTCAACATCATCGACACCCCGGGCCACGTGGACTTCACCATCGAGGTGGAGCGTTCCATGCGCGTGCTCGACGGCGCCTGCATGGTGTATTGCGCCGTGGGCGGCGTGCAACCGCAGTCCGAGACGGTGTGGCGCCAGGCGAACAAGTACAAGGTGCCCCGCCTTGCCTTCGTCAACAAGATGGACCGCACCGGCGCGAACTTCTTCAAGGTCTATGACCAGATGAAGACGCGCCTGAAGGCCAACCCCGTGCCCATCGTCGTGCCCATCGGCGCCGAGGAAAACTTCGTCGGCGTGGTGGACCTGTTCAAGATGAAGGCCATCATCTGGGACGATGCCTCGCAAGGCATGAAGTTCGAGTACGGCCCCATCCCGGCCGGCCTGGAGGCCGAGTGCCAGAAGTGGCGCGAGAACATGATCGAGGCTGCCGCCGAGGCGTCCGAGGAACTGATGAACAAGTACCTCGAGACCGGCGAGCTGACCGAGGCCGAGATCAAGCAGGGCCTGCGTCTGCGCACGATCGCGACCGAAATCCAGCCGATGCTGTGCGGCACTGCCTTCAAGAACAAGGGCGTCCAGCGCATGCTCGACGCCGTGATCGATTTCCTGCCCTCGCCGGTTGATATTCCGCCGGTGGCCGGTACCGACGACGACGAGAAGGAAGTGACTCGCAAGGCGGACGACAGCGAGAAGTTCGCTGCGCTGGCGTTCAAGCTGATGACCGACCCGTATGTCGGCCAGCTGACCTTCGTGCGCGTGTACTCTGGCGTGTTGAAGTCGGGCGACTCGGTCTACAACTCGGTGCGCGGCAAGAAGGAGCGTATCGGCCGGATCCTGCAGATGCACGCCAACCAGCGTGAAGAGATCAAGGAGATCCTGGCCGGCGACATCGCCGCCTGCGTGGGCCTGAAGGAAGTGACCACGGGCGAGACCCTGTGCGATCCGGAAGCGATCATCACGCTCGAGAAGATGGTCTTCCCCGAGCCTGTGATCTCGCAGGCCGTGGAGCCCAAGACCAAGGCCGACCAGGAAAAGATGGGCATCGCGCTGGGCCGCCTGGCCCAGGAAGACCCGTCGTTCCGCGTGCGCACCGACGAAGAATCCGGCCAGACCATCATCTCCGGCATGGGCGAGCTGCACCTCGAAATCATCGTCGACCGCATGAAGCGCGAGTTCGGTGTCGAGGCCAACGTCGGCAAGCCGCAGGTGGCCTATCGCGAGACCATCCGCAAGACGGCAACCGATGTCGAAGGCAAGTTCGTTCGCCAGTCGGGCGGCAAGGGCCAGTACGGCCACGTCGTGCTGACCGTCGAGCCGCAAGAGGCCGGCAAGGGCTTCGAGTTCGTCGACGCCATCAAGGGTGGTGTGGTGCCGCGCGAATTCATTCCCGCGGTCGAGAAGGGCATCATCGACACGCTGCCCAACGGCGTGTTGGCGGGCTACCCGGTGGTTGACGTGAAGGTCACGCTGACCTTCGGTTCGTACCATGAGGTGGACTCGAACGAAAACGCGTTCAAGATGGCCGCGTCGATGGGCTTCAAGGATGCGTGCCGCAAGGCGAGCCCCGTGATCCTCGAGCCGATGATGGCCGTGGAAGTGGAGACGCCGGAAGACTACGCCGGCTCGGTGATGGGCGACCTGTCGTCCCGCCGCGGCATGGTGCAGGGCATGGACGACATGCCCGGCGGCGGCAAGATCATCAAGGCGGAGGTGCCTCTGTCCGAGATGTTCGGCTACTCGACCACGCTGCGCTCGATGTCCCAGGGCCGCGCGACGTACACGATGGAGTTCAAGCACTACAGCGAAGCTCCGAAGAACGTCGCCGACGCGATCATCACCGCTCGCGGCAAGTAATCAATCAGTTAACCAGCCGGTCTTCGGCGGGGCGCCGCCCGCTGCCAGTGGCGGGTGAATCAACCCTCCGCCGGAGACCTTAAACCGAGCACTGGCACTGCTCTTTTCTGGAGATTCGAAATGGCAAAAGGCAAGTTTGAGCGCACGAAGCCGCACGTGAACGTGGGCACGATCGGGCACGTGGACCATGGCAAGACGACGCTGACGGCGGCGATCACGACGGTGCTGTCGACGAAGTTC
>NZ_SWAR01000067.1 GCF_006386545.1 Methylibium rhizosphaerae
CCTGCACAGACCGCTGCGGCCCTTCGATACCTCAGGGCGAACGGGGAGTGTTGTTCGCATGAGGTGCTGAATACCTTCACCACGGAGGCGCGGAGAGCGCGGAGGAATACAGGTCTGCTCTGCTGTCCTCCGCGTCCTCCGCGGTGAATGAATTGGGGTTCCGGCCATGGCGCACAGCCACTCTCCGTTCGGGCTGAGGTATCGAAGCCCTGCACAGACCGCTGCGGCCCTTCGATACCTCAGGGCGAACGGGGAGTGAGGTGCTGAATACCTTCACCACGGAGGCGCGGAGAGCGCGGAGGAATACAGGTCTGCTCTGCGGTCCTCCGCATCCTCCGCGCCTCCGCGGTGAATGAATTGGGGTTCAGCTCGCCAGCCAAGTGAGGTAGGCCGCCACGATGGCCAGCGTGACGAAGGTGACCGGCACGCCGACGACCGCATGCCGGCGCCAGTCGATCATCACGCCGTGCCGGGCGGCCGCGTCCACCACGATGATGTTGGCGATGCTGCCCACCACCAGCAGGTTGCCGGCCAGCGTGCTCACCAGGGCCAGCGTCACGCCGGCCACGGCATGTTCGGCCACCGGCAGCAGCAGCATCACCGCCGGCACGTTCGACACCAGGTTCGACAGCACGAAGCTGCCGGCGAACAGCGCCACGGGGTCCTTGAGCGCGATGCCCAGGGCCGCCAGGTCGTCCACGAGCTGCTGCGGCAGGCCGGTCTTCTGCAGGGCATGGTTCACGATGAACAGTCCCACGAACAGGATGAGCAGCTCCCAGTCCACCAGCCCGAGCATGCGGCGCGAATGCAGCTTGCGGCTGAGCAGCAGCACGCCCGCACCGGTGAGCGCCGCCACCTCGCGCGGCCAGTCGGTGAAGAGGAAGGCCAGCACCAGCGCGCCCGCCACCGCGAGGCCCTTGGCCGCCTGCCAGCGGTCGAGCGGGATCTCGTCGTCGCGCCCGTGTGGCGTGGACGGCGTGGCATCGCCCAGCCGCCCCCGCGAATGCAGCAGCAGCACGCCCCAGGTGGCCAGCAGGCCGAGCGTCACCGGGAGCGCGGCCTGGGCCAGGTAGCCGGCGAACGACATGCGCAGCGTTTCGCCGATCAGCATGTTCTGCGGGTTGCCGATGAGCGTGAAGGCCGAGCCGATGTTGGCGGCGCAGGCCAGTGCCAGCAGGAAGGGCACCGGGTCGAGGCGGCGCCGGCGGCAGGCGTCGGTGAGCACCGGAGCCATGGCCAGGCAGACCACGTCGTTGCTGAAGACGGCCGACAGCAGCGCCACCGCGCCGATCAGCACGCCCAGCAGCGCCGCCGGCGGCAGGCGCAGCGCGGCGATGCGCCGCGTCACCCAGTCATAGAAGCCGCCCAGGCGCATCTGGGCCGACACCACCATGAAGGCGAACAGCAGGATGATGGTGGGCACGTGCACCGAGCGCGCCGCTTCGTCGAGGCTGAGCGCGTCGATGCCGATGAGCGCGATGGCGCCCAGGAGCGCCACGCCGGTGCGGTCGAGTTGCAGGAAGGGCAGGCCGCCCAGGATCATGCCCAGGTAGACCAGCAGGAAGATCGCGACGATGGCTTCGGTCATGGGCCGCGATTTTCGTTCTCCTTTTGGAACGCGGCCCGCGGATTCGCGGCGTCAGGGGAACCGGTGCGCCTCCTGGTGATGTGCATGCAGTGAACTCGGCGCATTGACGCCGGCGCGGTCTGAAACGCCGATGCCCAGGCGATCCACCAGCTCGCCGCCCAGCCAGGCGGTGACCATGGCCACGCCGCCGCCGGCGAACGACAGCACGCTGGCCAGCACGGCCGGCTCCTGCGGCGCCTCGCGGCGCAGCAGCCAGCTCGCGCCGAACAGCAGCAGCACCACCACGTTGCCCAGGCCATGCATCGCACCCACCGACTTGGCGCGCGTCTGCCCCGGGATCGCCAGCCAGTCGATCAAGCCGAAGGGTGCGGCCAGCAGGCCGCCCACGATGCCCGCGGCCATCATCCAGAACGCCACCAGGCCCATCAGCGGGTTGTCGGTGCCCAGGTAGATCGCATCGAACACCACCGAGGTCGCGAGCAGCCCCACCGGGAAGACCACGAGCATCTGGTGGACCGGGTGGCCGAACAGCTTGGCTTTGCTTTCCATCGAAGACTCCTTTCGAAGAGGGGATGCAGGCATTGCCGGCAATCGCCATACCGGAAGGGATTTCCCTGACGCTCCCGTCGCACCGATTTAATTGACTTCTAAAGTATTGAGTCCTAAAGTTGCCTCAACCAGGAGGTTTCCGATGCGCATAGCCTGCATAGGCGGCGGCCCAGCCGGCCTGTACTTCGCGCTGCTGATGAGAAAGCAGAACCCGGCGCATGAGGTCACGGTGTACGAGCGCAACCGCGCGGGCGATACCTTCGGCTGGGGCGTGGTGTTCTCAGACCAGACGCTCGGCGCGCTGCAGCAGGCCGACGCCCCCACCGCGGCCCAGATCCTCGGCGCCTTCAACCACTGGGACGACATCGCGGTGCACTTCAAGGGGCAGCGCATCGTCTCGGGGGGCCACGGCTTCTGCGGCATCGGCCGCAAGAAGCTGCTGAACATCCTGCAGGCACGCTGCGAAGCACTGGGCGTGCGGCTGGTGTACGAGGCCGACTGCCAGGCCGACGCCGGCATCGACGCCGATCTCATCATCGCCAGCGACGGCCTGAACAGCCGCATCCGCCAGAAGTACGCCGAGACCTACCAGCCCGACATCGACCTGCGCAACTGCCGCTTCGTGTGGCTGGGGACGCACAAGCTGTTCGACGCCTTCACCTTCGACTTCCAGGAAACCCCCTGGGGCTGGTTCCAGGCCCACGCCTACCGGTTCGATGCGGACACCTCCACCTTCATCGTCGAGACGCCCGATCCGGTGTGGCAGGCCGCGGGGCTGGCCGACATGGGCAAGGAAGAATCCATCGCGTTCTGCGAGAAGCTGTTCGAAGGCGTGCTGGGCGGCGCGAAGCTGATGTCCAACGCGGCCCACCTGCGCGGCTCGGCCCAGTGGATCCGCTTCCCGCGCGTGGTGTGCAAGACCTGGGTGCACCACAACGGCCGCGCGCCGGTGGTGCTGATGGGCGATGCCGCGCACACCGCGCATTTCTCCATCGGCTCGGGCACCAAGCTGGCCCTCGAAGACGCCATCGCGCTGGCCCGCGACATCGCCGCCCACCCGGGCGACCTGGCCGGCGCGCTCGAGGCCTACGAGGCGGCGCGCAGCGTCGAGGTGCTGCGCATCCAGAATGCGGCGCGCAACTCCACCGAATGGTTCGAGAACGTGGCGCGCTATGCCACGCTGCCGCCGCAGCAGTTCGCCTATTCGCTGCTCACCCGCAGCCAGCGCATCAGCCACGAGAACCTGCGCCTGCGCGACAAGACCTACGTCGAGGACTATGAAGGCTGGATCGCCGAACGCGCCGGCGTGTCGCGGCGGCCCGAGCAAGGTTCCATCCCGCCGATGTTCACGCCGTTCACCCTGCGCGGCGTGACGCTCAAGAACCGCGTGGTGGTCTCGCCCATGGCCCAGTACTCGGCGGTGGACGGCATCGCCGGCGACTACCACCTGGTGCACCTCGGCGCGCGGGCCATGGGCGGCGCCGGCCTCGTGTTCGCCGAGATGACCTGCGTGTCGCCCGACGCCCGCATCACGCCCGGCTGCCCGGGCCTGTGGAACGACACCCAGCGCGACGCCTGGAAGCGCATCGTCGACTACGTGCACGACAACAGCGACGCGAAGATCGCGATGCAGCTGGGCCATGCCGGCGCCAAGGGGTCCACCCGGGTGGCCTGGGAGGGTATCGACCAGCCGCTGGAGAGCGGCAACTGGCCGCTCATTTCGGCTTCGCCGCAGCAGTACCTCGACGGGGTGAGCGACTGGTCGCATGCCATGACCCGCGCCGACATGGACCGCGTGCGCGACGACTTCGTGGCCAGCGCACGGCGCGCGGCCGAGGCCGGCTTCGACTGGCTCGAGCTGCACTGCGCCCACGGCTACCTTCTGTCGAGCTTCATTTCGCCCCTGACCAACCAGCGCACCGACGAATACGGCGGCAGCCTGGAGAACCGGCTGCGCTACCCGCTGGAGGTCTTCAACGCCGTGCGGGCCGTGTGGCCCGCGCACCTGCCGATGTCGGTGCGCATCTCGGCGCACGACTGGGTCGAAGGCGGCATCACGCCGGACGACGCGGTGCAGATCGCTCGTGCCTTCAAGGCGGCCGGTGCCGACATGATCGACTGCTCGTCGGGCCAGGTGAGCAAGAAGGAGAAGCCGGTGTACGGCCGCATGTTCCAGACGCCGTTCGCCGACCGGGTGCGCAACGAGGCGGGCATCGCGACCATCGCGGTGGGCGCCATCTCCGAAGCCGACCATGTGAACAGCATCATTGCCGCCGGCCGCGCCGACCTGTGCGCGGTGGCCCGGCCGCACCTGGCCAACCCGGCCTGGACGCTGATGGAAGCCGCGAAGATCGGCTACCTCGGGCTCGAATGGCCCCGGCAGTACCGCGCGGCCAAGGTGCAGCTCGAGCGCAACCTCGAGCGCGAGCGGGCCGCGGCGGGGCAGGGTGCCGGCCTGTCCGCGCTGGAGCAGGCCAACCGGGCGCTGGGGGTCTGATGGACGGCCGCCATGCGGTGGTGACCGGCGCGGCCCGCGGCATCGGCGCGGCCATTGCGCGCGCGCTGGCCGCCGAAGGCGCCCGGCTCACGCTGATGGGGCGCCGGCTAGATACCCTGCAGGCGCTGGCGCGCGAGCTGCCCGGGTCTGGCCATGCGGCGGTGGCCGTGGACGTGGCCGACGCCGGCTCGGTGTCGGCCGCGTTCGCGCAGGCCAGGCAGGCCAACGGGCCGGTCGGCATCCTGGTCAACAACGCCGGCCAGGCAGAGAGCGCGCCGTTCGGCAAGACCAGCCTGGAGCTCTGGCAGCGCATGCTGGCAGTCAACCTCACCGGCACCTTCCTGTGTTCGCAGGCTGCGCTGCCCGACATGCTGGCGGCCGAGGCGGGCCGCATCGTCAACATCGCGAGCACCGCCGGCCAGAAGGGCTATGCCTACGTGTCGGCCTATGTGGCGGCCAAGCATGGCGTGGTGGGCCTCACCCGCTCGCTGGCGCTCGAAGTGGCGAAGAAGGGCGTCACGGTCAATGCCGTGTGCCCCGGCTACACCCAGACCGACATCCTGCGCGAGAGCATTGCCAACGTGATGGCCAAGACCGGCCGCAGCGAGGCGCAGGCACGCGCCGAATTCGCCGCCGGCAACCCGCAGGGCCGCATCGTGCTGCCCGAGGAGGTGGCCCATGCGGTGTGCTGGCTGTGTGCGCCGGGAGCCTCGGCCGTCACCGGCCAGGCGGTGTCCGTCTCGGGCGGGGAGGTCATGTGAAGAGAATGGCTGGAACAGCGGTCGCCGCGGCGCTGGGCGACGACAGCATCGGGCTGGAGGCGCGGGTCGGAAGCGACGACCACATGGCGCTCAAGCTGTGGCTGCGCCTGCTGGCCTGCAGCACGCAGATCGAAACCGAGATCCGCAAGCGCCTGCGTGCCCGCTTCGGCATCACGCTGTCGCGCTTCGACTACCTGGCCCAACTGCACCGCCACCCCGAGGGGCTGCGCATGAATGCGCTGTCGCGCTACCTCATGGTCACCGGGGGCAGCATCACCGGGCTGACCGACGAGCTCGAGAAGGAAGGCCTGGTGGTGCGTGAAGCGGCTGCCGAGGACCGGCGCGCCTTCCTGCTCAGGCTCACGCCACAGGGCCGCAAGACCTTCGAGCAGATCGCCGCCACCCATGAGGGCTGGCTGATCGAGCTGTTCGGCGACATCGCGCCGGCCGAGCGCAAGACGCTGTACGAACTGCTGGGCCGCATGCGGGTGACCGTGATGGCGCGCCAGGCCCATACCCCACAGGACGAAGCTGCATGAACACGAACGACATCGACCCGGCCCTGCTGGCCGGCAACCGCTGGAGCGCCGCCGGCTACCAGGCGAAGCATTTCGGCTGGAACGTCAGCGAACGCGTGGCCACCGTCACGCTGAACCGGCCCGAACGCAAGAACCCGCTCACCTTCGACTCCTATGCCGAGCTGCGCGACCTGTTCGGCCGGCTCAGGCATGCCGACGACGTGAAGGCGGTGGTCGTCACCGGCGCCGGCGACAACTTCTGTTCGGGCGGCGACGTGCACGAGATCATCGGCCCGCTGGTGAAGCTCAAGGCACCCGAGCTGCTGATGTTCACCCGCATGACCGGCGACCTGGTGAAGGCGATGCGCGGCTGCCCGCAGCCCATCGTCGCGGCGATCGACGGCGTGTGCGCAGGGGCCGGCGCCATCATCGCCATGGCCTCGGACCTGCGGCTGGGCACCGCCCGCAGCAAGACGGCCTTCCTGTTCAACCGGGTGGGCCTGGCCGGCTGCGACATGGGCGCCTGCGCGATCCTGCCGCGCATCATCGGCCAGGGGCGGGCGAGCGAGCTGCTCTACACCGGCCGGTCGATGGGCGGCGAGGAGGCCGAACGCTGGGGCTTCTTCAACCGGCTGTGCGACCCGGGCGAGGTGCTGGCCCAGGCGCAGGCCCTGGCCCGCGACCTGGCGGCTGGCCCGACCTTTGCAAACGGCATCACCAAGACGATGCTGCAGCAGGAATGGAACATGGGGATCGACCAGGCCATCGAGGCCGAGGCGCAGGCCCAGGCCATCTGCATGCTCACCGAGGACTTCACGCGGGCCTACAACGCCTTCGTGGCCAAGCAGAAGCCGCGCTTCGAGGGGAACTGAGCATGGCTGACATCCGCTACCTGGACTGGCCGTTTTTCGAAGACCGGCATCGCGAGCTGGCCCGTGAACTCGACGCCTGGGCGACGGCGAACGTCTCGCAGGCTCATGGCCATGACGTCGACGCCGAGTGCAAGGCGCTGGTGCGTGCACTGGGGCAGGGCGGCTGGCTGAAGCATGCGGTGGGCGAGCGCATCGATACGCGAGCCATCTGCCTGATCCGCGAGACGCTCGCTCGGCATTCGGGGCTGGCCGACTTCGCCTTCGCGATGCAGGGCCTGGGTTCGGGGGCCATCAGCCTGCAGGGCACGCCCGCGCAGCAGGAGCGCTACCTGCCGCGCGTGGCGCGTGGCGAGGCCATCTCGGCGTTCGCCTTGTCGGAGCCCGAGGCGGGCTCCGACGTCGCGGCCCTCGCGTGTGCCGCCCGTGCCGAGGGCGACCACTACGTGCTCGACGGCGAAAAGACCTGGATCTCCAACGGCGGCATCGCCGACTTCTACATCGTGTTCGCCCGCACCGGCGAAGCGCCGGGCTCGCGCGGCATCTCGGCCTTCATCGTGGAGGCCGGCACGCCGGGTTTCGAGATCGCGGAGCGCATCGACGTGATCGCGCCGCACCCGCTCGCGCGGCTGCGCTTCACCGGCTGCCGCATCCCCGCCGCGCAACGGGTGGGTGCACCTGGCGAAGGCTTCAAGGTGGCGATGCGCACGCTCGACGTGTTCCGCACCTCGGTGGCCGCCGCGTCGCTGGGCTTCGCTCGCCGCGCACTCGACGAGGCGCTGCATCGCGCCACCACCCGCAGGATGTTCAACCAGACCCTGGCCGACTTCCAGCTCACCCAGGCCCGGCTGGCGCAGATGGCCACCACCGTGGACAGCGCGGCGCTGCTAACTTACCGCGCCGCCTGGATGCGCGACCAGGGCCATGCCGTCACCCGGGAAGCCGCGATGGCCAAGATGGCCGCCACCGAAGGTGCGCAGCAGGTCATCGACGCGGCGGTGCAGATGTGGGGCGGCCTGGGCGTGGTGAGCGAGCAGCCGGTGGAGCGCCTCTACCGCGAGATCCGCGCGTTGCGCATCTACGAAGGCGCCACCGAGGTGCAGCAGCTCATCATCGCGCGCGAGTTGTTGAAGTCGCATCAAGCCCAGTGAGGCCCGCATGACGTACACAGCCCATCTCGACACCTTTGCCCGCGACAACCTGCCGCCGGCCGAGCAGCAGCCCGACTACCTGTTCGAGCTGCCCGAGCTGGAGTTTCCCGGGCGGCTGAACTGCGCGAGCGAACTGCTCGACCGCCGGGTCGCGCAGGGGCAGGGCGGCCGCGCCTGCCTGCAGGCGCCGGGTGGCCAGCGCTGGACGTACGCCGACCTGCACGACAAGGCCAACCGCATCGCCAACGTGCTGGTGCACGACATGGGCCTCGTGCCGGGCAACCGCGTGCTGCTGCGCGCGCCCAACAACCCGATGCTGGTGGCCTGCTGGTTCGCCGTCATGAAGGCCGGCGGCATTGCAGTGGCCACCATGCCGCTGCTGCGGGCCAAGGAGCTTGCGCAGATCATCGAGAAAGCCCAGGTCAGCCATGCGCTGTGCGATGCCGCGCTGGCCGACGAGCTGCTCACCGCGCAGGCCCGGCTGCCGGTGCTGCGCGAGGTCCGCTGCTTCAACGACGACACTGCGAAGGGACTCGAGGCGGCCATGCAGCGCCAGGGCGCCACGTTCACCAATGCGGACACCGCGGCCGACGACACCTGCCTCATCGCCTTCACCTCCGGCACCACCGGCGCACCCAAGGGCACCATGCACTTCCACCGCGACGTGATGGCGGTGTGCGCCTGCTGGCCGAAACACACGCTGAAGGCCGGCCCCGACGACGTGTTCATCGGCAGCCCGCCGCTGGCCTTCACCTTCGGGCTGGGCGGGCTGGTGCTGTTTCCCATGAGCATCGGCGCCTCCACCGTGCTGCTCGAGAAGGCCGGCCCGCCGGCGCTGCTGGAGGCCATTCCGCAGTTCAAGGCCACCGTGCTGTTCACCGCGCCCACCTCCTACCGCGCGATGGCCGAGGAAGCCGGGAAGCGCCGCATCAGCGCGCCGCTGGGCGGCTCGCTGCGCAAGTGCGTCTCGGCCGGCGAGGCGCTGCCGACCGGCACGCGCGCGCTGTGGAAGCAGCACACCGGCATCGAGATGATCGACGGCATCGGCGCAACCGAGATGCTGCACATCTTCATCTCGGCCGACGAAGCGCATGCACGCCCCGGTGCGACCGGCACCGTGGTGCCAGGCTACCGGGCCTGCGTGATGGACAACAGCGGCCGGCCGGTGCCACCAGGCACCATCGGCCGGCTGGCGGTGAAGGGGCCGACCGGCTGCCGCTACCTGGCCGACGAGCGCCAGGCGAAGTACGTGAAGGACGGCTGGAACTACACCGGCGATGCCTACACGATGGACGCCGACGGCTACTTCCATTTCCAGTCGCGCACCGACGACATGATCGTCTCCGCCGGCTACAACATCGGCGCGCCCGAGGTGGAAGAGGCGCTGCTGCTGCACGAGGCGGTGGCCGAATGTGCGGTGATCGGAGCGCCCGATGCCGACCGCGGCCAGATCGTGAAGGCCTTCGTGGTGTTGCGCGCCGGCCACCAGCCGGGCGACGCGATGGTTCGCACGCTGCAGGACTTCGTCAAGCAGGCCATCGCTCCGTACAAGTACCCACGCGCGATCGAGTTCCGCAGCGAGCTGCCGCGCACGCCCACTGGCAAACTCCAGCGCTTCAGGCTGCGCGACGCTTGAACCCGATACCGATCTCGACTGCCGTCAAACCAAGGAGACACCAAGATGCGTTTCGTCCACCTCGCCTTCGCGACCGCGGCTGCCGCCTGCCTCGCGAGCACGGCCATGGCCGCAGACAAAGTGAAGGTCGGCATGCTGAGCACGCTGTCCGGCCCGGGCGCCGGCCTGGGCATCGACATCCGCGACGGCTTCAACCTGGCCCTCAAGCACACCGGCGGCAAGCTGGGCAACCTGCCGGCCGAGGTGATCGTGGCCGACGACCAGCAGAGTCCCGACGCCGCCAAGCAGACCACCGACCGCCTCATCAAGCGCGACAAGGTCGACTTCATGACCGGCGTCGTGTTCTCCAACGTGATGCTGGCGGTGGGCCAGCCGATCTTCGAGTCCAAGACCTTCTACGTCAGCGCCAACGCCGGCCCGTCGCAATACGCCGGCGAGCAGTGCAACCCGTACTTCTTCAACGTGGCCTGGCAGAACGACAACCTGCACGAGGCGGTGGGCGCCACCGTCACCCGGCAGGGCAAGCAGAAGGTCGCGCTGCTGGCGCCCAACTACCCGGCGGGCAAGGACGCGCTGGCCGGCTTCAAGCGCTTCTACAAGGGCGAGGTGGTGCAGGAGATCTACACCAAGCTCGGCCAGCTCGACTACGCGCCCGAGCTCGCGCAGGTGCGCGCGGCCAAGCCGGATGCGATGTACATCTTCCTGCCCGGCGGCATGGGCATCAATTTCATCAAGCAGTACGTGGCCTCCGGCCTTTCGAAGGACGCCACCCTTTACGGCCCAGGCTTCTCGGCCGACGAGGACGTGATCCGCGCGGTGGGCGAGCCGATGCTCGGCATGTTCAACACCTCGCAGTGGGCGCACGACCTCGACAACCCGCAGAACAAGCGTTTCGTGGCCGACTTCCAGAAGGAGTACGGCCGCCTGCCGTCGCTCTACGCCTCGCAGGGCTACGACGCCGCCATGCTGATTGACGCCGCGGTGCGCGACGTGAAGGGCAAGCTGGAGGACAAGGAGGCAGTGCGCAAGGCGCTCAAGGCTGCCAACTTCAAGTCCGTGCGTGGCGCGTTCAAATTCAACACCAACCAGTACCCGGTGCAGGACTACTACCTGCGCCTCATCACCAAGGACCCGCAGGGCCGCGTGACCAACCGCACCATGGGGGTCGTCTTCAAGAACCATGCGGATGCCTACGCCAGCGCCTGCAGGATGTGACCACCCCCGTAGCGCCTTCGGCGCTCCCCCTCGAGGGGGCTTTGCCGGCGGACCGGCAAAGCCGGATCCGCGGCGTCCGCTGGGTTCTGGTTGCTGACAGGCCCTAGACGAAACGATCGAGATGAATGCCATTCTCCTTCTCGAACAGGGGCTCAACGGCCTGCAGTTCGGCCTCATGCTCTTCCTGCTCGCCGCGGGGCTCACGCTCGTGTTCGGCATCATGGACATGATCAACCTCGCGCATGGTTCGCTGTACATGGTGGGGGCCTACCTCACCGCGGCGGCGGCCCAGGCGTCGGGGTCGTTCCTCGCCGGCCTGGTCGCGGGGATTGCCGGCACCGCGCTCTTCGGCATGGCGCTCGAGGTCACGGTGCTGCGCAGGCTCTACCAGCGCGACCACCTGTCGCAGGTGCTGGGCACCTTCGCCATCCTGCTGATGTGCAACGAGGCGGTGCGCATGATCTGGGGCTCGCAGCCCATCCTGCTCAACCCGCCTGCGGCGCTGTCGGGCCCGGCCACGCTGTGGGGAGGCTTCGACTACCCGGCCTTCCGGCTGGTGATCATCGGCGTGGGCCTCGCGGTGGCGGTGGGCCTGTATTTCCTCATCACCCGCACCCGGGTCGGCATGCAGGTGAGGGCGGGCGCCTCCAACCGCGAGATGGCCCTGGCCATGGGATCCGACGTGCGCCGGCTGTTCACGCTGGTGTTCGGCGTGGGCGCCGCGCTGTGCGCGCTGGCCGGCGGCCTGCTCGGGCCGCTGGTGGCGGTGCAGGTGGGCATGGGCGAGAGCATCCTGATCCTCGCCTTCGTGGTGATCGTGATCGGCGGCATCGGCTCCATCCGCGGCGCGCTGATGGGCTCGCTGCTGGTGGGCGTGGTCGACACGGTGGGCCGCACCTTCGTGCCGGTGGCGCTGGGCGGCCTGCTGGGTCCTTCGGCGGCCTCGGGCGCAGGCCCGGCGCTCGCCTCCATCCTGATCTACGTGTTGATGGCCGTGGTGCTCTTCTGGAAGCCACAGGGCCTGTTTCCGGCCAGAGGTTGAACCGCGTGAATGCAAAGACCCCCGCAATGCTCCCTCTCCCGCCGGGAGAGGGCCGGGGTGAGGGCAGCGCCCAAGCCCTCACCCCAACCCTCTCCCACGGGGAGAGGGGGCAGCCAGCCGCCGGCCTGCTCGACCACCCGCTGCACTGGCGCTGGGCACTGGTGCTGCTGGCGGTGCTGGTGGCCGTGCCGCCGTTCGCCCAGGCGCTCGACGAAACCTTCTACATCGGGCTGGCCAGCCGCATCCTCATCTTTGCGCTGGCCGCCACCAGCCTGAACCTCATCCTCGGCTTCGGCGGGCTGGTGAGCTTCGGGCATGCGGCCTTCCTCGGCATCGGGGCCTACACCGTGGGCATCCTGATGCACCACGGGGTCAGCTCGGGCTGGGTGGCATGGCCGCTGGCGGTGGTGATGGGCGGGCTCTTCGCCCTGGTCATCGGCGCGATCAGCCTGCGCACCCGCGGCGTGTACTTCATCATGATCACGCTGGCCTTCGCACAGATGCTGTACTACCTGATGATCTCGCTGCGCGACTACGGCGGCGAAGACGGCCTGAGTCTTGCGGGCCGCTCGAAGATCGGCATCAACCTGGGCGACGACACCAACTTCTACTACGTGGTGCTGTTCCTCCTCGTGGCCGCCTTCGTGTTCGTGCAGCGCCTGCTCAATGCCCGCTTCGGCCACGTGCTGCAAAGCGTGCGGGAGAACGAAACCCGCATGGCGGCGATCGGCTTCCCGGTGTACCGCTACAAGCTGCTGGCCTTCACCATCGCCGGCGCACTGGCCGGCCTGGCCGGCGCGCTGGTGGCCAACCAGAGCGGCATCGTGAGCCCCTCGCTCATGCACTGGAGCCAGAGCGGCGCGCTGATGGTGATGGTGATCCTGGGCGGCGTCGGGCACCTGTACGGCGGCTTCGTCGGCGCGGTGGTGCTGCTGCTGCTCGAGGAGATCGCGCTGGGCTACACCATCCACTGGCAGTTCGGCGTGGGAGCGGTGCTGCTGCTGGTGGTGCTGGTGGCGCCCAAGGGCCTGATGGGCCTGTTCTCCAGGAGCCGCGAGTCATGACCGCGTTGCTGCAGATCGACGGGCTGGTGAAGCGCTTCGGCGGCTTGACCGCCACCGACCAGGCGCGGTTCGACGTGCGCCACGGCGAGGTGCATGCACTGATCGGCCCCAACGGCGCCGGCAAGACCACGCTCATTCACCAGATCTCGGGCGCGCTGGCGCCGGACGCCGGCCGGGTGATCTTCGACGGCGAAGACGTCACCGCGATACCGATGCACGGACGCGTGCTGCGCGGGCTGGCGCGTTCGTACCAGATCACGAGCATCTTCAAGCGCATGAGCGTGCTCGACAACCTGGCGCTGGCGGTGCAGGCCCGTTCGGGCACGAGCTTCCGCTTCTGGGCGCGTGCACGTGCCGAACGGGAGCGCTATGACGAAGCCGCCGCGATCGGCCAGCGCGTCGGGCTGGCCGATCGCCTGCATGCCCAGGCCGGCGCGCTCGCGCATGGCGAACAGCGCCAGCTCGAGGTGGGCCTGGCGGTGGCCACGAAGCCCAAGCTGCTGCTGCTCGACGAGCCGATGGCCGGCATGGGGCCGGAAGAGTCCGAAGCCATGGTGCTGCTGCTGCAGAGCCTGCGCAGCGAACTCACCGTGCTGCTGGTGGAGCACGACATGGACGCGGTGTTCCGCCTGGCCGACCGGGTGTCGACGCTGGTGTCGGGTCGTGTCATCGCCACCGGCACGGTGCAGGAAATTCGCGAACACCCGGAGGTGAAGAAGGCGTATCTGGGCGAGGAGGAGGTGGCATGACGGCGGTTCTCGAAGTCAGAGGACTGGAGACGGCCTACGGGTCGAGCCAGGTGCTGTTCGGCCTGGACTTCGACATCGCCGCGGGTGAAGTGGCCACGCTGCTCGGCCGCAACGGCATGGGCAAGACCACCACGGTGCGTTCCATCCTCGGCCTGGTGCGGGCCAAGGGCGGCGAAGTGCGCTTCCTGGGCGAGCGCATCGAGCGCCTCGAGCCCGACCGCATCGCCCGCATGGGCCTGGCGGTGGTGCCCGAAGGGCGGCAGATCTTTCCCAACCTGTCGGTCGAGGAAAACCTGCGCGCCTTCGCCGCCAACCGGGCGGCGTCGGCCGAGCCCTGGACGCTGGAGAAGGTGTATGCGCTCTTCCCTCGGCTGGCCGAGCGGCGCAGCAACATGGGCAACCAGTTGTCGGGCGGCGAGCAGCAGATGCTGGCCATCGGGCGCGCGCTGATGACCAACCCGCGGCTGCTGATCCTGGACGAGGCCACCGAGGGGCTGGCCCCGCTGATCCGCGAGGAGATCTGGCGCTGCCTGGCGGCGCTGCGCAGCCACGGCCAGACCATCCTCGTGATCGACAAGTATGTGCAGCGACTGGTGCGGCTGGCCGACCGCCACACCATCATCGAGCGCGGGCGGGTTGCCTGGCAGGGCGCGTCGCAGGCGCTCGCGGCCGACCCGGCCCTGTGGAAGCGTTATGTCGGAGTCTGAGCCTGAATGAATCCATCCATTGCCACGCGCCACGCCTTCGAGCGGCCGCAAACCATCCGCTTCGCGCATTGCGACCCGGCGGGCATCGTGTTCTTTCCGCAGTACATGGTGATGCTCAACAACCTGGTCGAGGACTGGTTCGACCTGAGCCTGGGCATCCCGTATGCCGAAGTTCTGGGTCCGCGCCGCACCGGCCTGCCCACGGTGCGGCTCGAAGTCGATTTCACCGCACCCAGCCGCATGGGCGAAACGGTGCTGATGGGCCTGTCGATCGAACGCCTGGGCAGCCGCTCGATCACGCTGTCGCTCGGCTGCCGGCTGGGTGACGAGGCCCGTTTTCGCGCGAAGCAGGTGCTGGTGTGCACCTCGCTGGAAACGCACAAGGCGATCGAACTGCCCGCGGACGTGCGCGAGGCCGTGAAGCGCTTCGAGGCAGGACAACAGGAGACACAACGATGACGACGAACAAGGTTCTGCTGCCGCGCGGGTGGCCGCGCCCCAGGGGTTATGCCAACGGCGTGATGGCCCGCGGCCAGATGGTCTTCGTGGCCGGCATGGTGGGCTGGGACGCCGACGGCGTGTTCCACACCGACGACTTCGCGGGCCAGGTGCGCCAGGCCCTGCAGAACGTGGTGGCGGTGCTCGAGGAAGCCGGCGCCAGGCCCGAGCACATCGTGCGCATGACCTGGTACGTGACCGACAAGCGCGAGTACATGGCCGCCTACCGGGAGGTGGGCGCGGCGTTCCGCGAGCTGATCGGCAGCTTCAATGCCGCCATGACGGCGGTGGAGGTGTCGGCCCTGATCGAAGACCGCGCCAAGGTCGAGATCGAGGTCACCGCCGTCATTCCCGAATAGGTCCGCCTGCCATGCCGTTCGATCCGCAAGCCCCCGACCTCAAGGTGGCCGTCGTCGGCACCGGCGCCATGGGACGCGGCATCGCGCAGATCGCGGCGCAGTCCGGCTGCACGGTGCTGCTGTTCGACGCGCAGCCCGAGGCGGCCGCCAAGGCGCGCGAGGCCCTGCAGCACACCTTCGAAACCCTGGCCGCCAAGGGCAAGCTGACGGCCGATGCCGCCGCTGCCGCAGCGGACCGCCTGCGGGTGGAGCACGACCTCGGCGGCCTGGCGCCGGCCGAGGTGGTGGTGGAGGCCATCGTCGAGGACCTCGACGTGAAGCGCCGGCTGTTCCGCGAGCTCGAAGACATCGTCCCGGCCGACGCGGTGCTGGCGAGCAACACCTCGTCGCTGTCGATCACCGCCATCGCCACCGCCTGCCGCCGGCCCGAGCGTGTGGCAGGGCTGCATTTCTTCAACCCGGTGCCGCTGATGAAGGTGGCCGAGGTCATCGACGGCCTGCGCAGCGACCGCGCGGTGGGCGACACGCTGATGGCGCTCGTGCGCCGCTTCGGCCACCAGCCGGTGCGCGCGCTCGACACGCCCGGGTTCATCGTCAACCACGCCGGCCGCGGCTACAACACAGAGGCGCTCAAGCTGCTGGGCGAGGGCGTGGCCGGGGTGCAGGCGATCGACGAGATCCTGCGCGAGCAGGCCGGCTTCCGCATGGGCCCGTTCGAGCTGATGGACCTCACCGGACTCGACGTGTCGCAGCCGGTCATGGAATCGATCTACCGCCAGTTCTATGACGAACCGCGCTACCGGCCTTCGGCGCTGGCGGCATTGCGCCGCACCGGCGGCCTGCTCGGTCGCAAGACGGGCGAGGGCTTCTATCGCTACGACGGCGGCCAGCAGGCCAGGGAGGCCCCGGTCGCGGCGCCCGCGGCCCGGCCGCACAGCGTGTGGGTGGCCGACCTGCTGCCCGACTGGGCCGAGCAGGCGCGCCAGCTCGCCGCTTCGCTGGGCGCGGCGGTCGAGCACACGGCCGTGCCGAGCGAGCAGGCGCTGATCGTCGTCACGCCCTGCGGCGAAGACGTGAGCTTCGTGTGCACGCGCCACGGCTGGGACGCGCGGCGCACGGTCGGGCTCGACATGCTGGTGCCTCAGGCGAAGCGCCGCACCGTGGTGCTGAACCCGCTGACGCAGCCCGGGCACCGTGACGCCGCCGCAGGCCTGTTCGGCGCCGACGGCGTGCCGGTCAGCCTGGTGCGCGACAGCGTCGGCCTGGTGGCCCAGCGGGTGCTGGCCTGCGTCGTCAACATCGGCTGCGACATCGCCCAGCAGGGCATCGCCACGCCGGCCGACATCGACCTGGCGGTGCAGCTGGGACTCGGCTACCCGCGGGGGCCGCTGGCCTGGGGCGATGCACTCGGCCCGCGCCGGCTGCTCGCCATCCTGGAGCACATGACCGCCATCACCGGCGACCCGCGCTATCGACCCTCGCCCTGGCTGCGCCGCCGCGCACACCTGGGCGTTTCCCTCACCACGCCGGAGCCCGCGCTCTGAGCCCCCGACCAAGGAGTCCGACATGGCCACCACCACCAAGGCAAGCTTCCACTGGCAGGACCCGCTGCTGCTCGACGCGCAGCTCAGCGCCGACGAACGCGCGGTGCGCGACGCGGCGGCCGCCTACTGCCAGGACCGCCTGGCCCCGCGGGTGCTCGAAGCCTTTCGCCACGAGCACACCGACGCCGCCATCTTTCGCGA
>NZ_SWAR01000068.1 GCF_006386545.1 Methylibium rhizosphaerae
GCCGGTCTCCGAGGCGGGCGCGGAGGCGGAGCTGTTTTCCTTTCCCAGCACCGACAGTCCGGACGGGCCGATCTCGTCCGAGCCCGCGCCGCATCCCGGCAGCATAGGGAACATCGGCAACAGACCCAGACCCAGGGAGAGCGAGCGCCGTGCCCGGTCGGGCAACGGGTCGGCCGACAGGTCGAGGTTGGTGGCTTGTGCGAATTTCTTTGGCTCGTTCATTTCACGGCACTCCCGGTTCCTGGATGGCGCACGGTAGCCATGCCCGCCATTGAAGTCGCGACCAAGTTATGACGGAGACATGCCCGCGTGCGGAATGCCCACGTTTCAACAAACCGTTACCGCCAGCCTGCGCCCGCTATGGCTGGGTGCGCAGAACGACGGTCGTGCCGGAGCCCGGAACACTGGTCACCGTGAGCTCGCCGCGCAGCAGGCGTGCGCGCTCCTGCATCCCCAGCAGGCCGTGACCGTGGCGGCGTGCGGCGGTATCGAAACCCGCACCGTTGTCCCGCACCGTAAGCACCACGCCCGGTGGGTCACGCTGGAGTTGCAGCGTCACCTGCGAGGCGTTGGCATGACGACGCACGTTGGTCAGCGACTCCTGCGCGATGCGGAACACCACCGTCGCCTGCCTGGGCGCCAGTTCGCACACCGTGCGGTCGATCTCCAGCTCGCACGCGATACCGGTGCTGCGCCTGAATTCATCGCCCAGCCATTCGAGCGCGGCGGCCAGCCCGCCATCGAGCGCGGGCGGACGCAGCTGCGACACGAGGCCGCGCACGCTTCGCACGAGCTGGTCCACACGGCCCAGCAGCATGTCGAACTGTTCAGGCTGCGGCGGCTGGCTCGCTCGCATGCGCATGCCCATCACCGAAACCTCCATGCGCAGGGCCGCCAGTTGCTGCCCCATCTCGTCGTGCAGCTCCCGCGAGACGTGTTTGCGCTCTTCCTCGAGCGCAAGGGCGTTGTGGTCACCCAGCTCACGCAGGGCATGCTGCGACGCGTCGAGCGCCGCCGTGCGTTCGGCCACCGCCAGCTCCAGGACCCGCTGGCGCCGGCGCAGCAAGCGGGTGCGCAACTGGATCAGCGCCATCACACCCACCACGGCCGCCATGGCAAACAACGCTCGGGCCCACGAACTCTCGTACCAGAACGGCTGCACTCGCACCACGAGTTCGAGCGGCGGCGACCACGGACCGCCGGGCTCGCCCGCGCGCACCTGCAGGCGATGTTCCCCAGGCGGCAGCCGGGGAAGCACCACGTAGCGGCGGCTCGCATCAGTTTCTATCCAGTCCGCATGCACGGTCCCGAGGCGATGGCCATACCGCAGGCGCGCGCCATGCCCTAGTTCGAGCGCCGAGAATTCGATCGCCGCTTCGCGATAGTCCAGCGGCAGCATGAGCGTGCCCGGATTGTCGCGGTCCGCCACCGCTGCCATCGGCATGTTCCTGCCATCCACCTGCAACGCGGTCATCACCGGGGGGCGCGGCACCGGCTGTGGCGGCAGCCGCTGCGGCCGGATCACCGTGAGGCCGCCATCGCCTCCGAAGTAGACCTCGCCGCTCGCCGACTTGGCCGCCGCAAAGGCCCAGTAGTCCTGGATGCTCACACCATCGGCCGCACTCAGCATCCGGACCTGTAGTGACTGCATGTCGACGCGAGCCAGGCCCTTGTCGGTCGCCACCCACAGGCCGCCTTCATCGTCCGGCACCACGGCACTGATCTGGTTGCTGGGCAGTCCGTGGGCGCTGTCGATGTGCCGCACCTGTGCCGCCGGGCTCTCGGGATCCAGGATCACGAACAGGCCGCGGTCCGACGTGCCGGCCCACAGACGGTGCGCATCGTCGACATGCAGCGCGCTGATGTACGCGCCATCCAAGCCGGCAGGTCCGTTCGCAAATGCCGTGCGAGCCGCTCGCAAAGTCGTCTTGTCCAGCCGGAACAAGCCTCCTCTCGTGCCAACCCACAAAGCGTTCGGTCCGGCGCTCGCCAGTGCGCTCAACCGCGAATCGTCAAGGCCGTCGACGACTCGCACGGCCGGCACGTGGTGGGCGCGGGCCGGCAGCGATTCGATGAACCAGAGGCCATCGAGCCCACCGACCCACAGCCCCTCGCCGTCCACCAGCATGGCCCAGACCGGTGAATCGGCTCGACCTTCGATGGCGATGCGGCGCAGCTGCTTTCCTTCCGGGCTGGCACGGTAAAGGCCCAGGTACGTCCCCATCAGCAGCTCGCCGGCCGGGCCCTCGAGCGCTCGCACGACTCGAGCTTGCAGCGCCGAGACGCGCGAGAGGCGGATCGCCCCGACACGGCCAGCCTGAGGATCCAGCAATTCCATGCCGTCGGCCCCCGCGCCCACCCAGAGGCGGCCGTCGGGACCGAGCGCCAGCGAATCGCCCGCAAGGTCGGACAGCCCAGCCCTGCTCTGCCGACCGGCACGCACGGTAAGGACGGCGCCCGAGTCGGGAGGGTGGCGCAGGAGACTGACGGCGGAGCCGACCCAGATTGCTCCGTCGAGGCCGCGGTAGAGCGACCAGATGCTGTTGTCGTCCAGGGCGTTGCTGGCCAGGGCGTCCTTGCCTATGCGCCGCTGCTCCAGCGTGTCGGCGGCGACCTGGAAGATGCCGCGCCCGTCGGTGCCGATCCACACGGTTCCGTTGTCCGACTGCGCGAGGGCTGCGATGCCGATGCTGGAGGACACCGCTCCCGCCGGCGCCTCGAGCTCTTGCCCGCTGCGGGCATCGAGCAGGCGCACTCCATGGTTGCGAGTGCCGACCCAGATGCGGCCCCTGTCGTCCTGCAGCAGGCATGTGACTGCGCGATAGGGACGAGCGCCCTGCGCGATGCGCTGCAATTGCCCGCCATAGGGCGGCAGGCGCATCAGGCCGTCGGCCGTGCCTATCCACAGCTGCCCGAGCTGATCGGTCAACAGTGCGTCGATGCTCTGGGGCGCCCCCTCGGGCACGAGCTGAGTGGAGGTCGCTCGGCGTGTGGCCGGATCAAGCTGGACGAGTCCGTTTTCAGTGCCGACCCACAGGCGGCCGTGGGGTGCGTCCGCAATGGCATTGACGCCCCGCTCCATGCCATCGGGCCCGGCCAGGGTATAGGTTTCGAAGCGCTCGGTTTGCGGGTCGTAGCGCGCCAGGCCGCGTGAGGCCATGCCGACCCACAACCGCCCCTTTGGATCGCGGTGCAGCGTCTGGATGATCCCGTCTGGCAGGCTGCCCGCCACACCCGCGCCGGGCTGGAAGTGCCGGAAGCCGTGGCCGTCCCAGCGGTACAGGCCGGACTGGCTGCCAACCCAAAGGAAACCCGCGCCGTCCTCCACGATCGCCGTGGCGACGAACCGGTCGGGTATGCCGGCGCCGGCGGATACCTTCACGAACAGCGGGTCGGCCAGCCGCTCCCAGCGCGAAGCAGCGGCAGCCGTTGCAGCCCAGCACCCGGCCAGGGCCACAAGCCACACCTTGCGCCACCACCGCCGCATCACTGCACGGCCTGGCAGGTCGAAGCGAGGCGCTCAACGCGCCCTTGCTCCTTCATCTGCAGCAATGCGCGCCGGCTCATCGAGTGACTGCGCCCTGCGTGCTGGCTGCGGAACAGGAAGAACTGCTGATTGGTGCTGGACCACTGCAGCTCGGCCGTGATCCATTGCGAATCGATCTGGAGCTGCAGCCATTGGCCAGGCGTCAAGGCTTCGATCCAGCCTTCCGCGCTCTCCTCGCCGCCCACCGCTTTCGCGGGGGCGGGCCCGTCCGACAGCAGGTCACCCAACAGGCCGCGCAAGGCCTGCACCCGCTCGGACGGCAGCAGCGTCAAGCGCAACGCTTCCTCGACGGTCTCCAACAGGGGCTCGAGGTCCGCCGCGCCGGTACCGGGCCGCGCCACCCGTTCGATCAGCCCGTCACTGGACTCGAAGATGCGGTGCGTCAACGGCGAGTCGGGGCCATGCTGCAGCAGGGTCTCGGTGAGCGCGTGCACCCATGGGGCCAGCAGGAAATGGCGCAGGCTGCGCTGAACATCGCAGCCCCGCAGTTGCTCGCGGATCTGCCGCCGCAGGGCCGCTTCGAACTGGCGACGCAGAACCGACTGCTGGAAGCCCGCCGGCAGCTTCGGGCGTGAAGAGCCGGGCAAGTGGAACTGCGCTGCCGGTGGAAGCGCTTCGATCGAGACGCCTCGTACGGGCTCCACCGCGGGTTCCGTCGAGTCCCTCAGCAGGCGCCAGAGGTGGTCGGCCAGACCCTGTTGCGAAACCTTCTGCGGGTCGGGCTCGTCATTGCGCGAGTCTGCGGTGCTCCGCGTTTGCAGGCACTGCAGCAGCAATCCCAGACCGACCGGGGCGGCGCCCTGCGCCTGCGCGGGAACCCGAGGCGCCGGCACGGCCCGCAATGCAGGCTCGGCCACGCCCGACGCGCGCTGCACCGGCAGTGACCTCTGCGGCGAGACCGCCACGGCTCCACCGACGATGACCGTGAACGGCGCGGCCGCGACACCGCGTTGCCGCAGGCGCCGGACCTGCTGCGCATGGTGCTCCCGGAACCACGACGCCATGGCATCACTCGACGCGCGCATCAGGCGAAGTCGGTCCGCGTGGTCGAGGCCCAACTGCTCAAAGGCGCCCAGGAGTGCCCGGGCGCACGCCGATGGCTCCGGGGTCCTGTCGAGCGGGCCCCGCTCGTGCGGCGGCAGTGACGCCAGCAGCGACCTGTGTTCGCGCATCTCCCATTCGGCCGCATCGCGGATGTGCTGCACGGCGCGCATGACTTCCATGTCCTGCTCGACCTGCCGGTCTTCCACCAGCTCCAGTGCCATTGCATTGAAGGCCATGCGCGAATGCCCGGCCGAGACGCCGGCGTCCGCCCGCTGCTGATCGAGCGCAGCAGCAAAGGCGGCGGCAAAGGCCTGGCTGCGCTGCGCGAGCATCAGGCCCAAGGCCTGCAACTCGCCGCGCCCGTGCGCGGAGGTGCTGGCGGCGGCCGCATCGCGCACGCCTTGCAGAACGGCCGCGCAGAGGTCGCTGCATGGCGCCGCGGCGGCTGCAGGTGGCTGCAGCGCTGGCGAAGGACGGGTCACGGCGTGGCTGATCATGTTCCGCGAGGGCTCTGTACTCGAGGCAGTCTAGGCAACGCGCCCCCGACCACACATGACGGCGGCCTGACCGATTCCCGACGACCGGCCGGGCAGACCAGCACAGTCAACGCTTTCGCCACAAACCTCACGACTGAGGTCCAGCCCGCCGACTGCGAATCGCACACTTTGTAGTTGGCCACCTACACGGCGGCGGCTGAAAGTCCCCCTTGAAATGAGGGCAGTCGTGAAATGGTAGGCATCCCCCATCGACATGTAACACTACAAGCGTGTAGAGTAACCACTACACCAGTTTCAGCGTTGCAAAGGAGTTCGGATGTTTGTCAGCAGCATCGAGGTTCAGGACCTGCCGGAACAATCCGTGCTTCAGCCCTCCCCTTCGCACCCCCACGTTGCGGCGGCCCACGGCCACGACCGCGTCTTCCGGTTCGGCCGCTGCGAAATCAGCCTGGCCCGCCGCGAGATCCTCGTCGGTGGTGAGCCGCAGGCGCTGCAGCCGCAGCCCTTCGACGTACTGCTCTATCTCATCGAGCACCGCGAGCGTGTGGTGCGCACCGAGGAACTGCTCGATCGGCTCTGGCCCGATGCCATCGTGCAGCCCGGAACGGTGGCATCAACGCTCGCGCGCATCCGCAAGGTGATCGCACAGGACGGCGACATGGAGGTGATCCGGACCTACCACCGCGTGGGGTACCGGTTCGTGGCCCCGCTGCTTCTCGGTTGAACCGCAGGACAGCGGCGAGCCGGCCATGACGACTGCCTATCGAATCAACCGCTGGGTGGAGTTGCCCAGCCAGCTCAAGGGCATCCGTTTCCGCAAGGTCCTGACGGCCATGTCGGTCGGTGCCATCGACGCACGGTGGATGAGCACGCAGGCGCAACTGTCGCCGCAGGAACAGGCCGCACTGCTGCAGCAGTTGCGGCTTGAAGGCGTCCTGACCGAAGTGACGCTGCCGACGCTGGATGTCGGCGTCGATTCCTTTTTCGTGGAACCGCAGCAGCGCCGTCGCCATGGGCTGCTGGCGCACATGCAGGACTGGCTGCTCGAGCGGGGGCCGGTCTCACGGCGCCGGGCATCGTGACGCGGCATGCCTGTGTGCAGCAGGCGCGGCCTAACCACTGGTAACACAACAGCCAGGCCAGCAAGGTGGCCTGCCCCGCCATCAACCGGTCAAGCCTTCGTCATGACTCCCGTGCAGATCCTGCCTAGCCTGTGAGCAGCCGAACGCGCGCACCTCGAACGCGCGTCGGTCCGTCAAGGGAGCAGCTTCCCGAGCAGTAGTGCGCTTGACAAAAAAGGTACGGAGACATGACTAGCAGTGATCGTTCAGCCGGCGCTTCGGCGTCCCGGAGTTTCCTTCGTCTGGCCGTGATGGGGATGGCCCTTTCGTGGGGCGCCAGCGCCCTGGCAGCGACCGGCGACGGAGGCCTGGCGGATCCCAACATCAACTATGTGGGCCGCTGGGACAAGAGCAACAGCGCCACCTACCGAAGCTATTGGAACGGCTCCTACCTGTCCACCAAGTTCACCGGCACGACGGTCAAGGTGAAACTGGCCGAGAAGACCACCTTCATGGCCATCGTGGACGGTGTCGCCGAGACCTACTGGGACGCGACCGGCACCTTCAATCTCACGCCCACGCCGCTGGCCAACGGGACGCACACGCTGAAGATCATCGCCAGGCACGAGAAGACGGAGCTGCCGTTCCAGGGCCTGGTGCTGGACGCCGGCGCCTCCACCGTGCGGCCCGACACCCTGCCGCTGGTGGAGTTCATCGGCGACTCCATCACCTCGGGGGTGCTGACGCAGGAGCAGGCAGTCACCGACTACGCCTGGCTCACCGGCGAAAGGCTGGGTGTCGACCACACCCAGATCTCCTACCCCGGCATCACCCTGACAAACGGCTACCACCACAAGGACAGCCCCATGCCCGGCATGGAGTCGCTGTACTTCAAGCTGTGGCAGGCCAACCGTTGCCCCGATGTGGCGTGCACCGCCAACCCGGGCTGGAACTTCGCCAACTACACGGCCAAGCTCGTGGTCGTGAACCTCGGCTCGAACGACAACTTCACCGCGGTCCCCTCGCGCGTGCCGCCGGCCACTTTCCAGGAAACCTACACCAACTTCCTGAAGAACATCCGGGCCAAGTACCCCAACGCGAACATCTTCGCGTTGCGCACCTTCAACGGCTTCTACCAGACCGAAACGCAGGCGGCGGTGAATGCGCGCCTCGCCGCGGGTGATGCCAGGGTGCACTACGTCGACACCACCGGCTGGATCGATTCGAGCGACCTGCCCGACACGCTGCACCCGGACGACGGGGGCCACGTGAAGATCACGAACCGGCTGCTGCCCATCCTGCTGCCGTACCTGGGCAAGGTGACGCTCAACGACTCGAAGTTCAGCTACGACAACACCGCCAACTGGCCCAGCGGCTGGCAGAACGGGGCCTACCAGAACGACAACCACTGGTCGAGCGTCGCCAACGCCTCGTACCAGGTGCCCTTCAGCGGCACCCAGGTCACCCTGTATGGCGGCCAGGCACCGGCACACGGCATCGCGGCGGTGTCCATCGACAACGGCGCCGAGACCTTTGTCGACACCTACTCGGCCGCCCGGAAGGACAACGTACCGCTGTGGAGCAGCCCGGTGCTGACGGCAGGCAACCACACGCTGAAGGTGCGGAACACGGGCCTGAAGAATGCCAGCGCGACGGGCACTTTCGTCGTGGGAGACCGGGTCGACATCACCGACGGCGGCGTGAACCTGCTGAGCAACGCCGGATTCGAAGATGGACTGCGCGGCTGGAGCACGGGGTCGCAGAGCGGGACGGTGTCCACCGCCACGACGCGACCCAACTCCGGCTCGTCGCACCTGGTGCACAGCGGCGGCACGGCCGGCTACTGGGCCTACACGTCCCAGATCCTCACCGGCCTGGCCAACGGGTCGTACACGGTGAAGGCCTGGGTGCGGGGCACGGCCGGACACCAGCTGTACGTGAAGGGCTTCGGCGGCAGCCCGGTGTCCGTCACGTCGGTGGCCTCGGACGTCTACACGCAGCTCACCATCAGCAACATCAACGTCACCAACGGCAGCGCCGAAATCGGGTTCTGGACGAGCGATGGCTCGGGCACGGGCTGGCTCCACGTTGACGACATGACCTTCTACAAGCAATAGGTCAAGGCCCGCCGGGTGCGGGACTGAGCAGCCAAGGAGCGGCAGCGCTCAGTCCGCCCCGGCAGCCGGGTCGATCCATTGCAGGCCGAGCTGCTCGCCGATATGGGCCTGGAGCGTCTCGAGAGAGACCGGCTTGGTCAGGAAGACATTGACGCCCGCCTGCAGGCAGGCGGCACGGTGGTCGGCGGTGGCCGAGGCCGAGAGCGCGATCACCGGCACCGCGGCCAGGTCGGCGTCCCCCCGCAGGCGGCGCGTGGCTTCCATGCCGTCCAGCGTCGGCATCACGCTGTCCATCAGGATCAGCTGCGGCCGGAAGCTCCTTGCAGCAGCGAGCATCTCCGCGCCATCGCCCGCCTGAGCCACTTCGAACCCGGCGTCGCTGAGGAAGTCGCTCATCAACGCACGGTTCGCCGCCACGTCATCGACCACCAGCACCCGCCGCGGCGGTCCGTGGTAGCGCATCGCCCCGCTTGCACCCGGTACTGGGTCGTCCACCGCCTGCGCCACCGGCAACGGGAGCTCCACCTGGAACAGCGAGCCGCGGCCGAACTGGCTGCTGACCTGGACCTGCCCGCCCATGTCGTTCACAAGCGCACGGGTGATCGCGAGGCCCAGACCCGTGCCAGCACTGCGGCGCTGCATGTCGCCCACCTGCTCGAAGGGCTTGAAGATGCGCCCCAGGTCCTCGGGGCGCATGCCGATGCCGGTGTCCTCGACATCCAGGCGCAGCAGCACCTGCGCCGGCCCTTTCGGCTCGGAAGACACGCGCAGCGCGACGCTGCCGCTGTCGGTGAACTTGATCGCATTGCCCAGCAGGTTCAGCAGCACCTGGCGCAACCGGCGTTCGTCGGCCAGCACGGCTTGCGGCAAGCCTGCCCCGGCATCGAACACGAAGGCCAGCTGCTTCTCGCTGGCCTTCACCTGCATCAGGCTCACCACCGTCTGCAGGAAGTTCGGGAGGTTGACCGGCTGCGGGTTCAGCTCGGTGCGACCGGCCTCGATGCGCGCCAGGTCGAGGATGTCGTTGATCAGCGCCAGGAGGTGCTGCCCGCTCTGGTGGATCACATCCAGCCCGCGCGCCTGCCGCGGGCTCAGGCCGCCGCCCCGGGTCAGCAGTTGTGCATAGCCGAGCACGGCATTCAACGGGGTGCGCAGCTCGTGGCTCATGCTGGCGAGGAACTCGCTCTTCGCACGGTTGGCCGCCTCGGCGGCGAGCCGGGCATCACGCTCGGTCTGGACGATCTCGCGCTGCAGGTCGCTCGTCGCGGCCAGCGCGCGATCCTGGGCATCCAGCTTCGACAGGATGCTGCGCACCTGGCCTTCGACGGCTTCTTCGCTCAGCGAGAGCGCGCGGGCGATCTCCTTGTAGGCATTGCCCTGGGCAATGAACCTCAGGACGCTGATCTCCGCCGCCGTGAGGCCTTCGTGCGCGATCTGCCCGGCCAGCTCGTAAGACCCTTCGGATGGAAGTACCTTGCGCCCGGCATGCACGGTGCGAATGGCATCGAGCAGCTCCTTGTGCAGGGCGTTCTTCAGCAGGTAGCCGCGCGCGCCGGCCTGCAAGGCACGCTGCGTCTGCGCGTCGTCGGCATAGGTGGTGAGCACGATGATCAGCGCATCGGGAAACTCGGCCCGGATGGCGCCGATGGCCTCGAACCCGCTCATCTCGGGCATCTGCAGGTCCATCAGCGTGACGTCCGGGCGATGTGCGCGGAACCGCTGGATCGCCTCGCGTCCGTTGGCCGCCTCGGCCACCAGGGCCATGTCCGCCTCCACGGAGAGCAGCGTCGCGATGCCCTGCCGAACGATCGGGTGATCGTCGACGCAGAGAACCTTGATGGGGTGCAAGTCTTCGGTCATCCGCCATCTCGCTGGGCAAGGCCTTCCTTTGGAACGGCGCCCCCGGGGGCGCCTGTCGCCGGCCGTCTACTGTACGCCCGGGACCCGGCGCCTTGAACTCGCTTTCCCTCCCCTTCCGGCCGGGTTTGTTCCAGCAAGACAACGGGTCGCCAGGGCGTAGCATCGGGCCCGACGCTGCCGGGTGGCAAAGAGATGGGCGGGGTATGAAGTGGTCCAGCCATGGTCTTGTTGCGCTGTCGACTGCGCTGGCCGCTCTTGCGTCGCTTGCGACTTGCGGGTGGGCTCGGGCGCAGGACATCCGCGTCGTCGAGGTTGCCCTCGCGGCGGGCCCGCCGATCCAGTTTCACCGGCTGCAGGCGCCGGCCCCGCCTCTTGCCTTGCAGCGCATCGCGCAAGACCGCTACGGCTTTCTGTGGCTGAGCGCCGCCGACGGGTTGCGCCGCTACGACGGCTACGGTTTCATGAAGGTGCCCGATGGCCAGAGCGCGAACAGCGTCGGCCACATCATCGGCCAGTCGTTCGCGAGTGACCGCGCGGGCCGCCTGTGGATCGGCGCTGACGACTCGCTCAATCGGTACGACCCCGCGACCGGCAGCTTCACGCAATACCGGTCGCCCAACAATGATTGCGGCACCGTCAGGATCGCCCACGACATCGTCGAGGACCAGGACGGGTTGATCTGGCTCGCGACGGACGACGGCCTGACGGCCCTGGACCCGACCACGTCGAAGACGAAGTGCCACCGGCCGCGCTACACACCCGGTGTGGGCGAGACGCGTGTCATCGCCATGGTCGCGCTGGACGACGGCACGCTGTGGATCACCAGCAGCGAGGGGCTGCACACGCTCGATCGACGCTCGGGCAAGGTCACCCGCCACAACAGGCTCGAGACGGCTTCCGGACGCAGGTTCGTCTGCACCGGCTTTCCGTCGAGGCCGTTCCAGGACCGCAGCGGAACCCTGTGGTTCGGCCTGTCGTCCGGAGGCGACCTGGCCTCGGTGGACGTCGCCAGCGGCGAAGTCACGGTCTATGCGTTCCGGGGCGGCGGACTGGCGCCAAACACCTCCTCCGGCGTCGTGTCGATCCAGGAAGACCACGACCGGGCGCTCTGGCTGGCCACCAACAAGCTCGGACTGGTGAAGCTGACGCCCGACCGCACCCAGGCGATCTGGTACCAGAGCGACCCCGACGATCCCGAGGGCTTGCGCGACGACCTCGTCGTGGGCCTGTTCAAGGATCGCGACGGCAGCTTCTGGTCGACCACGAGAGCCGGGGCGGTCTATCGTTTCGATGCCGAACGTCCGCGTTTCCGGTCGTACCGCCACCAGCAGGCGAACCCGCAGAGCCTTGGCAAGGGTGCGGTGACCGCGGTGTACATGGAGGACCCGGACACTCTGTGGATCGGCACCGACCGCGGCTTGAACCGCGTCGACCGCAAGACCGACCAGGCCACGCAGGTCGATCAGCCCGCCTTCGCGCGAGGTGTCAGCGCGATCGCGAAGGACACCTCCGGATTCCTGTGGTTCGGCACCCATGGCAACGGTGTCGTTCGCTTCGACCCCCGCTCGGGCCGGTATGCGACGTACACCCAGGATGCATCGAATCCGCGCTCGCTGAACCACGACCGGATCACCGCCTTGCGCGTCGATCGCGGCGGCAGCGTATGGGTTGCCACGGATTTCGGCCTGAGCCGCTGGGAGCCGGCGACGGAGGACTTCTCGACCTTCAGGCCGCAACCGAAGGGTCTGGTGCAGTACCGCTCCATCGCGGAGGACGCAAGCGGCGCCCTGTGGCTGGCGACGGCGTCGCGCGGCGTTCACCGGCTCGATCCCGGCACGGGCACCTTCACCGCCTTCGATGCCGAACTCCGCGAAGCGCAGCCGCCCGGCCACAACCGGGTCAACTCGGTCCACGTCGACCGCGCAGGAACGGTGTGGGCGGCGACGTTCCGCGGGCTGGGCAGGCTCGATCCCCACGCCAGGAAGTTCAAGTCGTACGACACGAGCGCCGGGCTGCCCGCGGACACGGTACTCGGGATCCTTGAAGAAGACGACGGGCGCCTGTGGGTCAGCACGCCGAACGGCCTGTCGCGCTTCGATCCGCGCACCGGGACCTTCACGAACTACCACGCGTCGGACGGCCTGTTGACCGACCGGTTCGCGAACCCGGTGGTTGCCGCCAAGGGCCCGGGGGGAGAGATGTTCTTCGGCTCGCAAACGGGACTGGTGGCGTTCTTCCCCGGGCAGGTCGCGGACCGCAAGCTCGCGCTGCCGGTGTTCCTGACCGGCCTGCGCTTGTTCGGTGAACCGGTGCTGCCCGGGAGCGCACCGCTGAAGCAGCCCGTCTGGTCCGCCGCTTCGCTCGAGCTGGGGTCGGACAGCATCGTGTCGTTCGACTTCGCCGCCTTGAACTATGTCGATCCGGCACGGACGCGCTATCGATACCGGCTCACCGGCTTCGAGACGAACTGGAACGAGACGGACAGTGCCCGGCGCAGCGCCACCTACACCATGCTGCCGTCGGGCGAGTACACGTTCGTGGTGCAGGCTCGCGGCGCCCGTGGGGATTGGAGCGAACGTGCCCTCACGATCATCGTTCCGCCGCCTTGGTATGCGACGTGGTATTTCCGCGGCCTGGCCGGCGCATTGCTGCTCACGGCGCTGTGGCTCGCCTACCGCCTGCGAGTGCGGCAGTTGCGCCGGCAATTCGAGATCGCACTCTATGCACGGCTCGGCGAGCGCGGACGCATCGCACGTGAGCTGCACGACACCCTGCTGCAGACCTACCAGGCGTCGCTGCTCTGGTTCCGTACGGCGCTCAACGTGCTGCCCGAACGGCCACTCGAAGCAAGGCAGCGGCTCGAGCTCGCTCTCGAGCGCGCGGAGGCCGCCATCGCCGAGGGACGCAACGCCGTGCAGGGCCTGCGCGCCTCCACCGTCGAGGTCAACGACCTCGCGGAGGCGATCGCGGCGATCGGCGCCGACCTGAGCAGCGCGCATCCCGCGGCGAACGCGCCCGCCATCGGCGTCGCGGTCGACGGAGCATCGCGCCACCTGAATCCGCTCGTGCGCGAGGAGGCGTGGCGCATTGCAGGCGAGGCGCTGCGCAACAGCTTCCACCACGCCAGCGCCCAGCACATCACCGTGACGCTGCACTACGGCGCGCGGCAGTTCCGGCTGACGGTCGTGGACGACGGCAAAGGCATCGAAGCGGCGACGCTGGAGGGCCAGCAGCCTGCCAGCCACTACGGCTTGCCTGGCATGCGCGAGCGCGCCGCCATCATCGGCGGGCAGCTGGAAGTCCGCAGCACGGTCGGGCGCGGCACCGAGGTGGAGCTACGGGTGCCCGGTCGCAACGCCTACGAGTCGGCCGCGTCCACCCGGCCCTGGTGGGATGTGTTCCAGCGCAAGCGCGCCGGCGGCTGACGGTTGCTATCCCGGCGACAGCGACGTGAAAAACTGCCGAAGCCCCGATCTCCGTCGGCGCCGGCACCCGTGAGCCCGGCCTTCGACATTTAGCATTCCGGCCAACGACAACATGTTGGGCTGACCGATGACACGAAGGGTTGGGCTGCTGGTTGTCTGCGTCGCATGGTGCGCGACAGCCATCTCGGCTCCCGCGCCCCAGGCGGTGGCCGAGATCGAGCGAGACCTCTACGACGATCCCGCGACGGTGCTGCGCGATGCGCGTGCCGATCTGGCCTCGCTGCCGGCCGAGGCGCGCGCCGAGCGGCTGCGGCTGCTGGTGCGCCAGGTGATGGCTGCGGGCATGCTGGAGCGCCTGTCCGACGCTTCTGCCGTGCTGCCGCAGGCCAATGCGCTGGCAGACGAACTTAAGGCGCGCGACATGCAGTGCCTGCTGCAGGCCACGAACCTTTCCATCGAGCATGGCGCCAAGGGCTGGGCTGCGATCGCGGAGTCGGCCGCAAGGGCTGTGCATCAGGCGCGGGCCGGCGCCGAGGCCTGGTGCGAGCCGCGCCTGCTGGAGTCGCTCGCCTTCATCCACAGCAACGACGGCCGCAGGGCCGCCGCGCTGGAGGCCGGGCAAGCTGCCGAGGCAGCATTCCAGGCCTCCGGCGAGGCGCTGATGCTGGCCGTCGTGCGCAACCACCTGGCGTGGGCGCTGAGCGAGCGCGAGGAAGACACCGAAGCCGTCCAGCGCTCTATCGAGCTGGGTGACCAGGCACTGGCCGGCATCGATCCGAAGCGCAGCCGCTACCTGGCGGGTTCCGTACTGCACAACCTGGCGGGCGCGCGCATCGCCGCCAAGGACTGGCCAGGCGCGCGCCGGGATGCAGCGGCCGCCGAGCAACTCGCGCAGGCGCTCGGTGACCCTGTCGAACTGGCCTATGTCCATCGCCAGCAGGGCGAGATCGAACTGCGCGACGGCCGGCCGGTGGTCGCGCTGGCGCACCTGCGGGGCGCGCGCCGCGCCTTCGCGACGGCAGGCATCGACGCGATGGTCGTGACCTCCTCCGCACTGGAGGCCGAAGCGCTGCTTGCCCTGCAGCGCACGGGTGAGGCCCTGCGCGTGTTGAGCGATGCCGAAGCGCCCCGCGCCCGGCTGGCGCTGCCGAAGACGGACGTGCCCTACTTCCGTGTCGCGCTGGAGGTCTATTCCGCCGTGCAGGACCCCGCTGCCACGGCAAAGGCGGCTCGCGCCTACGCCGAAGCGCTGCAGCGTCGCCAGCGCGAGGAGAACCACCGCCTCGCCACCGAGCTTCAGGAGCGCTATGCGAGCGCGCAGAAGGAGGCGGAGAACAGGCTGCTGCGCGGCCAGCAGGAAGTTCAGCGCCTGCGCGTTCTGGGGCTCGTTGCGATGCTGGTATTGGCAGGTCTGGTGCTGGCCGCGCTGGGCATGTACCTGGTGCAGCAGCGCCGCCTGCGCATGCGATTGAAGCGCCTGGCCGAGGCCGACGAGCTGACCGGGCTGCCGAACCGCCGCGCCATCCTGGAGATCCTGAATGACGCAGCGGCGCGCCGGCGCGGCGGCCGCGCGATCGCGATGCTGGACATCGACCACTTCAAGCGCGTGAACGACCGCTTCGGGCACGCCGCCGGGGATGCTGCGCTCGTGACCTTTGCGAAGGCCTGCGGGAGTGTTCTGCGTGAAGGCGACGTGATGGGCCGCCTGGGCGGCGAGGAGTTCCTGATGGTGCTGCACCGCGCGCGCGCCGCCGAGCTGCAACCGCTGTTCGATCGCATGCGCGGCGCACTGCAGGCCAGCCCGGTGGATGGCATGCCCGCCGACGAACGGCTCACCTTCAGCATGGGTGCGGTCGACGTGCCGGCTGAGGCCGACCTGGAGGGCGCGCTGCGCGCCGCCGACGAGGCGCTCTACCGCGCGAAGGCCGGCGGACGCGATCGGATGGAAATCAGCGGGAGAGTTGGCTGATGATTCGCAGCGCTCTGCGCCACGGGTCCAGTCGCTGCCCTTCGGCGGCAAGGCCGACCCTGACCCAGCGCTTGTTGCGGTTGGCGCTCAGGTAGTACGCCGCAGCTGGAGCAGCTCCATCAGAACGCCGCGATGCCGGTGATGGCGCGCCCGAGGATGAGCGCATGCACGTCATGGGTGCCCTCGTAGGTGTTGACCACCTCCAGGTTCACCAGGTGGCGCGCCACGCCGAACTCGTCGGA
>NZ_SWAR01000069.1 GCF_006386545.1 Methylibium rhizosphaerae
CTTCTTCATCGCGTACTCGGCGCTGGCAAAGCTGCGTTGGCTCATGTTGGCGTGGCTGTGTCCGGGTTCCGCGCGGCATGCATGCATCGTGCCGGAGCGGTCAATTGATCAGCGTCTCCCTAGTTGCAATCAAACGGCTTCGCTGAGTTGCTTCAGCTTTCTTGACTTACGGAATGACCAGGCAGCAGCGAGCAGCACCCCCACTGCCGGCAAGAGTCTCTGCACGTAGCGGCCATATCCGAAGTGGTGTTCCCAGTAGTTTTGTTTCGCCTCGATAGGACTCTCTTCCACTCGCCCGCTGAAGGGCTCTCGCTGAAGAACGAGCCGCCACTGAACGGCGCCAAAGATTGGGTGGAACCACACATCGCCGACTGCCCCTTGCAACTTGCTTTCGCCACTGAAGCACGGCATGCGATAGCCAAGGTATCCGCACTTGAATTCCTTGCGTCCACTACTGGTGACGATGTACTGCTTCGCAGGAGCCCACCCTTTCCCGGTCCAGGAGGTCTCGCCTTCGATCTCAATCGTCCCCGTCCAATGAGAAGCGTCCTCCAACTTCGGAAACGGCAAGAGCAAGCGAATGAACAGCGGCGTCGCAGGGATGATCAAGATGCAAAAGGCAATAACACCAAAGAAGGCACCCATTGCGTAGCCGCTGGCAAGCTTCTGCAGTCTTGTTCGCTTCTGCTTTGTGTCGTCAATCAATGTCGTCATTCGTTTTCCCAAGTCAAATGAAAGCCAGACCATGGCGAGATAGTGAGCGTCACCTGGGGCATGCAAGGCAGCTCAATCGATCAGGTGCATGACGTTGCCTCTGCAATGTTCCACCTTGTTCGTGGCATAGGACTTACGGTCGGTGGCGTAGGTCGGCATCTCAGCGCTCGCCCAGGCTTTCGCTCACCGCCGTCTGCACCGGACTCAACAGGTAGTCGATCACTCGCCTTCTGCCAGTCTTGATCTCGGCCGTGAGGTTCATCCCCGGCGTGAGCTTGATGCGCTTGCCGTCCACGTTCACGCTGGTCTGCTGCAACTGCAGCGTGGCCGGGAAGATGGCGGCCTGCGGCTGGCCCTCCTTCACCTGCACCACCGCATCGCCGGTCACCCAGCGCACCTGCGCCGGCACCGTGCCGTAGCGGGTGAACGGGAAGGTCTCCAGCTTCACCTGGGCTTCCTGCCCCTCGTGCACGAAGCCGATGTCCTTGTTGTCGATGGTCACCTCGGCATTCACCTCGGCCTGCTCGGGCACGATCACCAGCAGCGTCTGCGCCGGCGTCACCACGCCGCCGGTGGTGCGGATGGCCAGCTGCTGGACGGTGCCGTTGACCGGGGCCTTGAGACTCGTGAGCCGCTCGCGCTGCTCGGCCTTGGCGCCCTCCTGCTGCAGCTGGGTGTGCTTCAGGCTCGCCTGCGCCAACCGCTCGTTGAGGGTGCGGCGGGTCTCCGCGAGATAGGCTTGGCGCTCCTGCTGGCTTTCATGCAGGGCGGCCTGGGCTTCCTGTAGCCGTGCCCGCTGGGTGGCCAGGTCGCGTTCGAGTTCGATGCGTTCGCGCGTGCGGTCCTGGCCCGCATGGCCGGCCACGAACCCCTGATCGGTCAGCGCCCGGAAGTCGGCTTCGCGCCGCTGTGCCAGCGGCAGCGTGGCTTCGAGCTTGGCGAGGCCGGCGCGCACCGTCTGCAGCTCGGCTTCGCGGCGGGCGATCTCGGCAGCCTGCTGCGCCTGGCGGGCGCTGAGGTCGGCCCATTCGGACTGCAGCTGGGTCTTGTCGCCCTCACCCCATCCCTCTCCCGCAGGGAGAGGGGGCAAGGCGGGTGGTCTGCCGCTGGCCAGCGCCTGCAGCAACGCGCGGCTGCGGGCGGCTTCGCTGCGGGCGGCTTCGCGTTGTTCCTGCAGGCTGGTGCGGTCGGCTTGCGGCGCGGTGGCGTCCAGCTCGATGAGCACCTGGCCGGCCTGCACCTGGTCGCCGTCCTTCACCTTGATGGCGGTGACCACGGCCGCCTCCAGCGGCTGGATCAGCTTGGTGCCGTCGCTCACCACGATGCGCCCGGGCGCCACCGCGACGATGTCGACCTGCCCGACACTGGCCCACAGCAGCGCGATGACGAACAAGCTCATGATGGCCCACAGCGCTCTTCTGGGCGCCGGGTGCGGCGGGCTCTCCTGCAGGCTCAAGGCGGCCGGCAGGAACGCCGCTTCGTCCGCCAGCCGCTTCGGGCCGGCCAGCTCGTGGCGGTGCTGCCAGGCGGCCTGCAGCACGGCCCTGTAGCGTGCCAGCAGCTCGACGACGGGGTGGCGTTGTGCTGGCGTCTGTGGTGCGCTCATGCCGCCCCGCCCTGCATGCGCCACAGGTGGGCGTACAGGCCCTGGGGCTTGGCCACCAATTGCTCGTGCGGGCCCATCTCGATGATGCGTCCCTTGTCCATCGCGACGATGCGGTGGGCGCCTCTGACGGCGCTCAGGCGGTGGGCAATGATGAGGACGGTGCGGCCCTGGCAGATGGCGGCCATGTTCTTCTGGATGATGGCTTCGCTTTCGTAGTCGAGCGCGCTGGTGGCTTCGTCGAAGATGAGGATGCGCGGGTGGGTGAACAGCGCCCGCGCGATGGCGATGCGCTGGCGCTGGCCGCCCGACAGGCCCGCGCCCTGCTCGCCCACCACGGTGTCGTAGCCCTCGGGCAGTTCGCTGATGAAGTCGTGGGCGCCGGCCAGTCTTGCGGCATGCATCACCTGCTCGATGGGCGCGGCCGGGTCGGTGATGGCGATGTTCTCGCGCACGCTGCGGTTGAACAGGAAGTTCTCCTGCAGCACCACGCCGACCTGCCTCCTGAGTTGCGCGGCGTCGATCAGGCTGATGTCGACGCCGTCGACCCGCACCTGGCCCTGCTCGGGGGTGTACAGGCGCTGCACGAGCTTGGTGAGGGTGCTCTTGCCGGAGCCGGAGCGCCCGACGATGCCGATCACCTCGCCGGCGCGGATGTCCAGGCTCACGCCGTGCAGCACCGGGGGGGCTTCCGGGCGGTAGCGGAAGTGCACCTGCTCCAGCGTGATGCGGCCCTTCAGCGGCGGCAGCTGCACGGCCGCCTGCGGCGGCACTTCGGTGCGGGTGTTGAGGATGTCGCCCAGGCGGCGCACCGAGAGGCCCGTCTGCTGGAAGTCGGTCCACATCTGGGCGATGCGCATGATGGGCTGGGCCACGCGCTGGGCGAACATGTTGAAGGCGATGAACTCGCCCAGGCTGAGCTGCTGCTGCATCACGGCACGCGCGCCGAACCACAGGGTGGCCGCGCCCACCAGCTTGCCGATGAGGTTGACGGCTTCATGGGCCCAGGTGGCCAGGGTCTGGGTCTTGAAGCTGGCCGACACGTAGGCGGCGAGCTGGTCGTCCCACTTGCGTGCAAGCGCGGGCTCGAGCGCGCCGGCCTTGACGGTCTGGATGCCGGTGATGGTTTCGACCAGCAGCGACTGGTTCTCGGCGCCGCGGGCGAATTTGTCGTTCAGCCGCCCGCGCAGGACGGGCACCACGGCCAGGCTCAGGGCCATGTACAGCGGCAGCGACACGAGCACGATGAGGGTGAGCTTGACGCTGTACAGCAGCATCACCGCCACGAAGACGAGCGAGAACAGCAGGTCGAGCACCAGCGTGAGGGCGTTGCCGGTGAGGAAGCTGCGGATGGTCTCCAGCTCGCGCACGCGCGCCACCGAGTCGCCCACGCGGCGGGCCTGGAAGTAGGCCAGCGGCAGGCTCACCAGGTGGCGGAACAGGCGCGCGCCGAGCTCGACGTCGATGCGGCTGGTGGTGTGGCTGAACACGTAGGCGCGCAGGCCGGTGAGCAGGCTTTCGAAGACGACGATGAACACCAGCCCGATGACCAGCACGTCCAGCGTGGCCAGGCCCTGGTGCACCAGCACCTTGTCCATCACCACCTGGAAGAACAGCGGCGAGACGAGTGCGAAGAGCTGCAGGAAGAGCGACACCACGAACACTTCGCCGAGCAGCTTGCGGTGCTTGACGAGGCTGGGCAGGAACCAGCTGAAGTCGAAGGCGGCGAGTTCGCCGGCCAGCGACGCGCGGCTGGTGATGAGGAGGAGTTCGCCGCTCCATTGCTCGGCGAACACCGCGAGCGGTTCGATGGTGGGGCGGCTGCCAGAGGCCCCCGCGTCTTGGAACAGCACGCGCTGGCCGTCGCATTGGGCCAGCACGACGACGCGGCCGTCGCGCATCAGGGCCAGTGCGGGCAGCGGGGTGAGTGAGAGGCGCTCAACGTCGGTGCGGCTGCGCTTGGCCTTGAGGCCGAGGTGTTTGGCCGCCAGCAGCAGGTCTTGCGGGGTGAGCGGCTCGCTGGGGGACTTGCCCAGCTGGTGCAGCAAGGCGGCGGGCTCGGCGGCCACCTGGTGCAGGCGGGCGATGAGGCACAGGGCGGCAAGCGGGGCCGCAGTAGCTGAACGCACCGGCTCTTCCGCGGAGTTCGCCGCTGCAGTGGCTGCCTCACGCGCCACATCACCCACTTCGATCAAGACGCCCTCGCCCCAAAAACTGATGACCCGGAGACGAGGTAGCGAGCGCGTGAACGGCTTGCTTCCTGTGAACTCCCAGCGAGACTGTAAGAAGTGTCACTGCCGGAGAAATGACCAATGGATGACCGAGGCGTGGTGGCGCGGTGACTCACCCATCTTGGGGGGCGGGCGGACTGCTGGTGGTACGCGACACAGGCTGTGGCCTCAAGCACCAGCTCGCGGCACACTTTTCGCGACCGCCTCTCTCATTTGGCGGGTGGCCTGCAGGTCAGCCGCAGCAACCTCCGGCCCTTCATTGGGCCGCAGCTGAACCTGAGGTTCTGGCGGGATGGCTAGGGCCGACGAAATGTGAAGGCCATTAGGCGACGAAGCCTCCGCCAGCGGGCGGGCTTGCCGCGATGTCGGCGCCTGCAGGGGTGCGTCGTCGCGAATGCCGGTCCGCTCGAGAGTGGCCGTGTCGTCGATTCCGTTGGATGTCAGGTGCTACCCAAGCTCGGGCGTCAGATCAAGCTGATCCGCGCGGCCAGTTGGGTCGCTTGATCACGAATAGCCCGAGCGGCGAAGGCCAGGCTTTCCAACTGGTCCGGGTTGAGCTGCGATCTGCCGGCGGCCAGCACAAGCACGGCTTTCAGTTGCTCAAGACCGCGATCGCAGCCGCGCGCCGCGTCGATGACACGGCCGCGCTGCTCCGGGTCGAGATGCACCAGCACCGGCACCATCGCGGCCAGCGTTTCGGCGCGCTGCGATCTGGATGGAATGTTCAGCACTGCACGGACGACGGCTTCCCGCTGCGCCCGCTGCAGATGTGGGATGCCGGCCACCAGTCCGCTGACGGCTTTGCCCTTGTGCAACGGGTCGGGCAGCTGCAACGCGTCGTCAAGTAGGCGGGCCGTGTCAGTCTTGTCCAGATGATCGAGCACAGGCCCAAGCCCAGCCAGCGCGGTCGCGCGGTGCTGCGGTTGCTGGATCGCGAGCGCGAGCTCGACGACCTCGGCGCGCGCGCCAGTGGAGATACCCGACATGCCGCTCGCCAGGGAGATCTTGGCCGGCGCGAAGCCCGAGCGTAAGGGCGATGCGCGATCCACACAACGCGAGAGCCTTGTCGTCGTCGGCCAGACGCTGCAACGCCAGCGGTCATCTCACGCATCGAAGCCCCCAGTTCCATCTGCTCAACCTCGTCGCAGCTGTGCCTGCGCAACGTGGTGCCGGCCAGCTTCCTGAAACCACGTTTTGACGCGATGGCGTCGGTGGTGTGCTTTCGACGACGCTGCAACCGCAGCAGTTCTATGCCGAGATGCGGGGACTGCCTCACAACACGGCATGGCTGGAGGTCGGCGCGCCGTTCGACGCGTCGCAGCTCGACGTGCGGGTGGTGAGCCACATCCGACGCTGGACCGGCTGGACGCTCACGGAAAGCTCACTGCAACGCGGAACATCGTCGCGCACTTTCTGTTGGCAAGAGGCGAAAGGGTTCCTCCACTGCCCACTTCCGACGGCTACTCATACCTGGAAGCGCAAGACGCCGGTTTGACTGCCCCCAGCATCGCGGATGGCGGAGCCATCCGCTTGTTCTAACCTCTTTCGGATGCAGGGATCGGACGATTTCAGGCGCTGCTCCAGAGAGAGCGCTTGTTCAAGTAATTCATTCCGACGTCCAGCGCGCAGGTGGGCATGCCTGACGGCTAGGGCTGGCTTGGCCGCATTGCGGGGCGTGCAGAAAGGCAGACTCTGATCAGTTGAACGGCGAACGTCATGTGGCCGGGTTCGTTTCCGCCGAGATCTTGCACGGATCAGTGTGCGGGACAGGGGGCGGTACCCCGACAGCAAAGCGTGCTGCGTATGCGTACCGCTCAGCGCCAATATTTGCCTTGGCTTCGCGCCAGCGTGATGTCGGTGTATCTCGAACCGTTGCGGTAGTCGCGATCCATCACCACATCGAATCCGCCGAGGCTCAACTTGCCGATCGATCGCATCGCTTCGGCAAGCGCCTCTGGAGTCGGTTTGGCAGCGCCGTTCATGCGGCGCAGGCCTTCTACCAGCACCTGCGCGCTGATGTAGCCTTCGAGGCTCCAGTAGCCAAACTCCGACTTCCCGGCGCTCGTCATCGCCTTTTGGTACTTGTCGACGATCGGGAAAGAACCCGGCACCCACGGATAGGGCATGACCTGGGTGACGGCGATGCTTGCGCCCTGCTTTGCCAGTTCACCGAATACGTCGCCGGCCGATGAGATCGTGTAATAAGTCAGCGCCGCACCGCCCTGCTTGCGAAGTTCCTGTATGAGGTCGGCGCACATCTTCCCTGGGCAGAACAAGACCACGGCCTGCGTTTCCTTGGGCTTGAGGTCGGCGGCTGCCTTGACGAGATCCACCGAGCCCGGCTGGACGTTGACGGCGGTGAAGAACTTGCGTCCGGACTTGGCCAACAGCGCGCCCATGTGCTCAAACATCACCTTCGACTCGGGGATGAACAAGGAGAAGAAGCTGATCCGCGTGGCGCCCACGGTTTCCAAGTGCGTGGCGATCCGTGTCGTTTCGTCCTTGAAGCTGGCCCTCACGTTGAAGATGTAGTCGTTGCCGGGTTGCCGAAGGCTCGACACGCCGGTCGCTGCGGCAATGAACGGCACCTTGTTTTGCGTGGCCACCGCGGCGCCAGCCACCGAGGCCGGCGTATTGACGAAGCCGAACAAGCCCAGAGCGCCTTCATCGATCAGCGTCTTGGCGTTTTCGGCCGCGCGCTTCGGGTCGTAGCCGTCGTCGAGTGTGCGCAACTCAATGCGCCGCCCCCGAACGCCGCCGGAGCGGTTCACGTCATCGAGATAAGCTTTGGCACCATCGACGAAGGCCTTGCCAGCAGCCGCCGCCGGCCCCGTCAAGGGAGCCGACTGACCGATCAAGATGGGGTCAGCGGCCTGAGCGGCCATGCAGAAGGTCATGGCAAATGCAAGGGCGACTGTTTTCATGAAGACTCCAAGTGCGTCTCGGCCTAAGCAGGCCGCAGGAGTATTCGGTCGGCCCACGTCACCAGTCATTACGGAATCATGACGTCAACCTTACGAGACGAGTGTGCGTGAACAAAGTCTCCGGCTTATTTCACGTCCATCAAAGCCGGCAGGAACAATGCGAACCACTCGAACTCGAGCACGATCACGAGCGCTGCGACCAGCGCCACGACGAAGATCCAAACGCCGCGAAAGATCTGGACCATCTGGACGTCCTTCAGCAGCGAACTGAGCACGAACAGGTTCATGCCCACCGGCGGGGATATCAGGCCGATCTGCACGACCAGCACGATCAGCACACCAAACCAGACCGGGTCGAAGCCGAGCTGCAACACGATCGGGAAGAACACCGGGATGGTGAGAAGCACCATCGACAGCTCCTCCATGATGGTGCCGAGGATCACGTAGATCAGCATCATCGCGCCGACGATGGCAATCGGCGGCAGGCCCAGGCCCAGGATCCATGTCTTCAGGTCGCCCGGCATGGTCGTGAAGTTGACGAAGCCGGCGAAGATCATCGCCGCGATCAAGATCGTGAACAGCATCGCTGTCGTGCGAGCGCTCTCCGCAAGCACCTCGAACAAAACCTTGAGCGTGAGCGTGCGCCGGGCCAGTGCGAAGAAGAAGGCGCCCGAGGCCCCGATACCGGCGCCTTCGGTTGCGGTGAAGACCCCGCCGTAAATGCCCCCCAGCACCACGACCACGAGCAGCGCCACGCCCCAGACGCCCTGCAGCGCACGCAGCCGCTCGGGCCACGAGCTGCGTTCGCCGGCCGGCCCGGCAGTCGGGTCACGCCAAGTGATCCAGGCGACGCCTGCCATCAGCAGGGCCGCACACAACAAGCCTGGCAGCACACCGGCCGCGAACAGCTTCCCAATGTGGGTCTCGGTCACGATGCCGTAGATCACGAGGATCGTCGACGGCGGGATCATGATGCCCAGCGTGCCACCGGCAGCGATGACCCCGCTGGACAAGTAGTCGGCATACCCCAGCTTCTTCATCGACGGGTAGGCCACCTTGCTCATCGTTGCCGCGGTGGCAATCGACGAGCCGCAGATGGCCCCGAAACCGGCGCACGCAAGGATCGTTGCGTGCGCCAGTCCGCCGCGCACGTGGCCAACGAAGACATAGGCAGCGCGAAACAGTTCATGGGCCAACCCGGCACGCGCGACGAAGTTCCCCATCAGGATGAACAGCGGAACCACGCTCAGCGTGTAGGCGAAACCCGTCTCATAGACGACTTGCGCCACACTCGCCGCACTGGCAGACCAGCCACGCAGCAATCCCAGGCCGACAAAACCGACCAAGCCCATCGCGAACGCCAAGGGCACGCGCAACAGCGCCAACACGAACACGGCGCCAAACCCGACCAAGGCCTCGATCATGGCAGGGCCTCCTCGGCAACTCCGGGGTGATGATGGGCGGTCGGTGAGAACAGGAGCAGCAGGTGCACCAGCGCCGTCGTGGCGAGCAGCACACTCATCGCGTGGACGAAGGGGCCTTGGGGGATGCCGAGTTGGGCCGTGGTGTCGCCGTACTCCGCCAGCTGGTTCGCCTTGTCCCACATCAGCCAGGAGACAGCGCCCAGCACCCCGGCACAGGTCACTTCGACCACCAGACCCTGAGCGCGGCGAACCCAGCGCTCGAGCAACGGATCGAGCGAATCGAACACCACGTGCTCGCCGTGCAGTGACACCAGCGGCATGGCAGCAAAGATGACGACAACCATCAGCAGCTCGGTCAGCTCCAGCGAGCCGGGTACCGATGCGTTCAGCAGCTTGCGCCCGCCGACATCGAGCAACGTGAGCACCATGATCGCGAACAGCGCCAACGCCGACAGCGCACCGCAGGCGCGGTCAAGCAGCGTCTTGATCTTCTTCAGCATGAGTTTGTCCTTTTGGCCGCCGCATCAGCCGCGGTATCCACGAATGCGCTGGTTCCCCCGCCAACGCCGTGGCGGCTCAGTTTTCGAGCTTGGCCACCTCGGAGCGCAGCGCATTGAGCACCTTGCGCGGCTCCTTGAGGCCCTTGGCTTCGGCGGCTTTGATCCAGTTCGCCTCCAGCTGAGCGGTGCGGTTTCCAATCGCTTTCACGAAAGCCGCGTCGGCCTTCGTGAACTGCACACCAGAAGCCTGCATGAAGGCCATGCCGCGGCGATCGACACGGTCCCAGCCACGGCCGAACATGCGTGCCGCGGATTCGCCTGAGATCTCGTCCACGGCCTTCTTGCCCTCGGGTGGTAGCCGGTCGTAGGCGGCCGGGTTCATCATGAACACGAAGCTGGTGTTGTACAGGCCGCCCGGGAACGTGGTTCCGTACCTGACTATCTTGTCGATCTTGAACGCCTCGACCGACTCGGCCGGGAACAGCGTGCCATCCATCACACCGGTGGACAGCAGTTCGTAACTCTCGGTCGACGGCTTGAGCGTCACGTTCATGCCGAGTGCCGTGCCGATCTCGTTGGCCATGCCGCCACCGATGCGGAACTTCAGGCCCGACAGGTCGTCGATGCTCGTGATGGGTCGCTTGGTGTTGAACACCATGCCAGGGCCGTGCGTGAACAGCGACAGCACCTTGATTCCCTTGTGCTCGTCCCGCATCGCGGGTGTGCGCGCGAAGACGCGCTGCAACGCGACCGAGGTCGCCTCGGCCGAGTTGCCCAGGAACGGCATCTCCGCCATCTGGGTCGTCACGAAACGCCCAGGCGTGTACCCGTGAACCGTGAACGACACGTCGGCCAGACCGTTGCGCACGGCATCCAGGCTGCCGGGAGGCGCCGCCACCGCGCGCGGCAGGATGTTGCATTTGACCTTGCCCACCGACTTCTGGTCGAGCTGGCCGCACCACTCCTTCAGTGACTCCGCCAGCATGTGTGAGGGCGGAACCCAGCTCGACACGGTGAGTACCGTCTGCGCAGAAACGGCATTGAACCCCAAGCCTGCAGCGAGGGCGAGCATGAGGCGGGGCAACAGACGGGCCTTGATGACGGACATCGTTATCTCCGTGTGGTGATGAAGGAAGGAACTTGTTGACTTTGTTGGCATACGGGATGAATGGGCACGAGATTTCTTACAGCGCCAGGCCGCCGACGCTCGTGCCGCCGCACACGTACAGCACCTGCCCGGTGATGAAACCGCTATCCCGGTTGGCAAAGAACGAAACCGCGCGCGCAACGTCTGCTGCTTCACCAAGCCGACGCACCGGCACCGAAGCCGCGAGTTGGCGCTCTTTGTCGCTGCCGGCGGGCACCACGTCGTAGAACATGTCGGTGCGGATCGGGCCCGGCGCCACCACGTTCACCGTGATGCCATCGGCACCCAGCTCGAGCGCCCATGTGCGTGCCATGCCCAACATGCCGGCCTTGGTGGCCGAGTAGGTGGTGCGGCTCGCCAGCCCGAGCGCGGCGCGCGACGATAACAGGATCACGCGGCCAAAGTGCCGGGCCCGCATCGCAGGGAGTGCGGCCTGCACGAGCTGGATGGCACAGCCCAGGTGCAGATCGACCAGCATGTCGAGGTCTTCGAGCTTGGTGTCTTCCAGAAACGCTGCCCTGAGGACCCCCGCGTTGTGCACCACGGTGGTGACCTCAAACCCTCGTGTGACTTCGCGTGCTGCTTCTCCGGTTGCCTTGCGATCGGCCAAGTCGACACAAACGCTGTGCATGCGTGGATGGCCGATGTCGGCCTTGCGCCGCGCCAACGACACGACCTCGAATCCCTCCGCCAGCAGCGTCTCGCAGATCGCCTTGCCGATGCCGGCGCTGCCGCCCGTGACGAGAGCAACCCTTGGCACGCTGTCTTGCGGTGCAAACGACTCTGTCATTGTCAAGAGCGGTTCATGGCAGTACCTGCAATGCGGGTCAGATGAACAGTTGCACCGCAGGCAGCGCGGCATCGCAATTGAGCAGGTTGACCCTCTTGAGCGTCATCCGCAGGACACCGTCTTGTACCGTGAGGTGGTGAAACATCGTCCCCACATAGAACTGCAGCTCATCGCCCTGTGCCTCGGTGTAGTGGAACTCGGTGCGAACGACGAAGCGTTGGGCCACGTCGTCGAACTCCTCGACGGATGGGGTCTGCAGCAGATGGTGGCAACGGCTGGCGGGCTGCTGCGAAAACGCCCGCGGGCTCTTCAGCCGCTGGATGCGCAGATCGCGCAGCAGCTTGTCTTCATACATGTGCGAGGTGTGCTGAAGCCCCTCCGGCTGGTCGGGCACGAGCGGCACCCAGTAGTAGCCGTCGTCGGTGAACAGCGCGTTCCACTGTTCGTAGCGCTTCGCATCGAGAAGGCGGGCCTCGTGGACGACGAAATCGATCAGGTCTTGACGTGTGATGGTGCTCATGGTTTTGCCCTCACATCGTCAGCGTCATGAACTTGAGCCAGGCGCGGAACTGGTTGCGCATCGAGATCTCGCTCGTGCCGGTGCTCGTGACCTCTTTCTGGCCGATCTCCGCTGCATCGAAGTTGCGGTGCAGGCTCACCCATTCGTTGCCGCTGGCCCGCAGGCCGGCCTGCATGCCGCGGTAGGCATGGAGGTCGTCGTGGCCGACGACGGAGAACGGAGAGTTGATCAGGCGGTTGTACATGCAGGTGCGCTCCAGCAACTGGGGAGGAGCACCCTTCAGCCGGAAGGTCCAGCTCTCGACCAACGTCTTGTCGACCGCGATCGGCTTGACGACACGAATCGACTGGATGGCGCCCTTGATGGTGAGGTTCGGGTAGTACACGGTGTTGTGCCGGGCCAGGCCCAAGATTTGTGCGGTCCGCTCTTCGCCATAGGCGGCCCTCATCGCCTCGTCGTATTCGGGAATGGCAGAGTACTTGCTGTGGATGCTGTAGTTCACCCCCGAGAAGCTGTGACCGTTCTCGTACACGCGCACGCCCATGTCCTCAAAGAACTTGTAGTCCGACATGAACGGTACGAACTGCTCGATGGCCATCGGCTTCGGCTCATCGGCCGGCTTGGCGGCCCACATCGACTTCGCAGTACCGGCCGACGACTCGTGCGCCACCATCGGGTGCATGGTGTCGTTGAGGTTCTCGACGAACATCTTCCAGTTGCACTGATGCATGAAACGCAGGCACCCGCCGGCGATCTCTAGTTCGCCCTCCGGCGAGCGGTCGGCCATGTTGTCGATGGACGAAAGCGACTCGCCGAAGTACTCCTCGAAGTCGGGCCCAGCGTCGTTGAGTTTCACGAATATGAAGCCGCGGTACAGCCGCACATGCCTTACCTGCGTCAAGCCCTTGCTCGCGTCGCATTCGTTGAGCTGTGTGCCCTCGTAGCCCTTCTTCAGCGGTATCGCCAGCAGCGAACCGTCGGTCTTGTAGGCCCACGCGTGGTACGGGCAGCGAAAGAAGTTGCCGGTATTGCCACAGGCCTGGCTAACGAGGCGGGAGCCTTTGTGGGCGCACCGGTTCATCATCGCCCTGACCGATTTGTCCCCCTGGCGCACGACGATCAGAGGCCGGCCGGCAATGTCAACGGTGATGTAGTCACCCGCCTTCGGCAACTGGCTGTCGTGGCCGACGAAGTTCCAGGTGTTGGCGAAGAAGTGCTCCTGCTCGAGTGCGAACAGTTCCTCGCTCAGGTAGACGTCCCGGTGCACCTGGTCCGGCCGGACCAGCGCGCGCACCGCATCTGGGTTGCCTCTGTATGGCATGTGATTGGAGGGCATCGCAAGTGTGGGAGTGGTTCAGGAGGCGGCCGGGTTGACGCCAACAAGGTGGGATCATATTAGTGGCCAATGGCTGCACCGTCTCGGAGTGGCGGGTGCTGGCCACTCGCAGACGGCATCCCAATGACCGTGTGGCGCCTGGTGCAGGTCACCGTGACCAAACAGCCCACGATCACCGGGGTTGCGGATCGGACGGAAGAGAAACGCTACGTCGAACGCCTTCCCTACAAGACCGACCGTCGCATTACGAGAACCGGCGAAGCCATGGAACCGCCTGATGCCTCCGGCTCGCGAGCATGAACGGCACATCCTGGAGCCTTTTGGTCAGCAACGCACGGAGGAGCTGAAATCCATCCTGCGCGGCATCATCCAGCTGCGTCGCGCGCCCGCGCCGGGAACCGGCGTCGCGATCCCCAAGCGGGAACCGTGACGCCACGGAGCTCGGCAGGCCTTCCTGCACTCCCGCGGGAACGAACGTTTGCGTTGACCGGAACCGCCTTGATGGAGCGGCCTTCGTACGCGTCCAGGCGCTGCCCGAGCATGGTGGCCTTGGGGCCATCCTTGTGCGGAAAGTCCAGCACCAGGAGGCGGGCGTTCTGCGGCCCGTTCAGCAAGGCCTGTATCGCTGCGATGGCGTGCAGTCAGCGCGCATGAACGGGCATGATGCCGGCGCTTACCTGCGCGACGTGCTGCAGGCGCTGCCAACGCAGCTAAACACCCAGCTTGAGGAGTTGTTGCCGCATCGCTGGACGCCGCGAGGCGCCTGAACAGCCGTCGTTGGAAACCGAAGCCGTCAACTTCTCGGATAGTCAGGGATATGAACTGGAAAGCAATCTCGAAGATTCTTCTTCTATCGTCGGTCGCGATCTTCGTCCTGGGCATTGGAATGACGACCGCATTTGCTCCTTGCTTCAGTCCTGGCGCCGTAGTGACAGAGATAGCAGTGGGAGCCGCTGCGCTGTCATGCCTCGGCTTGCTCGTCGCGACAGTCAAGGGGCAGTCTCATTGGACAAGACTCGCCGCCGGTGTCACCGGCACCTGCGTCATCGCATTCATCGGCTTCTGGTGGACGCTCATGCTGTGCCGTGGTGTGTGACCGCGGTCGCATCTGATACCTGACCAACGCTGGCGCGGATCGTCAACATGGGCCGATTGGAGGCTCACACTCCTTGAGCTCGCTCATCACGAGCATCAGCTTGAACTGCACATCCTCGCCGGGCGACGACAGCACGGCCAGGAACTTGCACCGCTTTAGTTGACGCATGGCTGGCGCCGCTGGACCTTCCCGAAGGTGGCCGGCGGCAGGTTGTTCAACGACGAGTGAGGCGCTGGTGGTTGTAGAAGCCGATGTAGCTGTGCAGGGCTCGGCGCAACTGGGCGTCCGTCTCGAACGTCTTGCCGTGCAGGCTCTCGGTCTTCATCGAATGGAAGAACGATTCCACGTGCGCGTTGTCGTTCATCTTGCCCGCTCGGTTCATGCTCTGTAAGCGGCTAGCGAATTCAGATTGACGCGTCGCGAGCCTTGCCATCCCTCGCCACATGTCAGCGCCCAGCGGAAATCACCGCAGCTCTTGTTCGATGGAGCACGATCCTTCGGACCAGGACACGTGGGCCATTGCGCCTTGGACTAGTGTCCACTGAGGGCCGACGTGTCCGATGTCCACATCGACGATGACCGGTGCCGACAAGCCGGAAAACGCCGCATCGAGAGCGTCGCGCGTTGCGAAGTCGGGTGCGTCAGTTGTCGAGGATGGTGCATTGCGGCCGATTAGTACGCCAGCGACGCCATCGAACCAGCCGGACAGCCGCAGCCCATACAGGGCGCGTGCCATTTCGAACGGCTTGAGTTCGGCGTTCTCGAGAAAGACGATGACGCCATCGTCCTTGTGTGAGTTGGTGAATTCCCTGACGGCGCCTAAGGATGCGCTGATCAATGAGCGCCGTCGCTCGAGTTGAACCGATGCAACGCCACGATGACATTGCGTACGCCGTGAACCACGCGGTGCGTGGCCTCACAGCGATGTCTGAATCCTCTT
>NZ_SWAR01000070.1 GCF_006386545.1 Methylibium rhizosphaerae
GAACTTCGTCGACAGCACCGTCGTGATCGCCGCCGTCAGCGTCGTCTTGCCATGGTCCACGTGCCCGATCGTGCCCACGTTCACGTGCGGCTTCGTGCGCTCAAACTTGCCTTTTGCCATTTCTAGCTCCTAGCGAAACAACGCTGTTGACGGTGTGCTGGTGGTGCCCATGACGCGGATCGAACGCGTGACCTCTCCCTTACCAAGGGAGTGCTCTACCACTGAGCCACATGGGCATCGATACTGGCCTGGACTCGCCGCACAGCAAACCCAGAACACTACCGACCACAAGCACGAACGGGCTCACAACGAGCCTCGATTCGCCTGGGTTTGGAGCGGGAGACGGGAATCGAACCCGCGTCATTAGCTTGGAAGGCTAAGGTTCTACCATTGAACTACTCCCGCCAAGGAGCCGCTTCGGGCATCGCCAATGCCTTCAGCGCGGTATCACTCTTCGCCGGCCAAACCGAACCGCACACAACCCGGTACTGCTTCCGGTACCTCTACTTCGTTCACAGTTCGCCTTGGTGGAGGAGGCTGGATTCGAACCAGCGTAGGCGTAAGCCAACAGATTTACAGTCTGCCCCCTTTAGCCACTCGGGCACCCCTCCGCGGCGAGGAACTGGAGATTCTAGCAGCGCAAAACGCTGTTCGCCAAGCCCCCGCCCATTCAAACTCGTAGCGACGGCTGCCGACGACGCGTCCGGGGGCGGATGGCTCGAACTGGTATGCGGCAACGCAAAGCAAGGTCGCCTCTCATCCAATACCCGCAAGAGCACCCAAGCTGCATACCAATTGACAATCTGGTATTTCTGGTACTAGACTGGTATCAATGAATCAAGCCCAAGACGCCTCCCCGTTGCTCGCGCTCGAGCGGGTGAGCCACCTGATCGGCATCGACGGTGGCGGCACCGGCACGCGGGCGCGGCTCTGCAGGCCCGACGGCACCGCGCTGGGCGAAGGCCGCGCCGGGCCGTCCGGTCTGGGCCAGGGCATCGAGCAGGCCTGGCGTCACATCGGCCAGGCGGTCGCCGCCGCCTTCGATGCGGCCGGGCTGCCGCAGGGGTTGCCCGCCACCTGCGCCATCGGGCTCGGCCTGGCGGGGGCGCATGTGCCGCAGCGCTGCGAATCGTTCCTCGAGGCCGCGCCGGCCTTCGCCCACGTCGTTCTGGACACCGACGCCTATACCGCCGTGCTGGGGGCCCACGCCGGGCGCCCGGGCGCCGTGGTGGCAGCCGGCACCGGCAGCGTGGGCGAGGCGGTGCGCCGCAACGGCGAGCGCGTGTCTGTCGGCGGCTGGGGCTTCATGATCGGCGACGAAGGCGGCGGCGCGTGGCTGGGCCTGCGGGCGATGCGCGAGGCGCACCGCGCCTGCGATGGTCGTGCCCCGGCCGGCCCTCTCGTGCACAAGGTTTGGCAGATCGCCGGACGCGACCGAGACACGCTGCTGGCGTGGTGTGAACGTGCCGGCCAGCATGCCTATGCGCAGCTCGCTCCGCTGATCTTCGACACCGAAACCGACGACCCCCGCTCGGCCCGGCTGCTGGCGGACGCCGTCGGCGCCCTCGAAAGCATCGCGCAGGCACTCGACCCCGCCGGCGAGTTGCCGCTGGCGGTGACGGGCAGCATCGGCCAGCGTCTCGCACCGCGGTTCGCGGCGACGCTGGCGGCGCGCATCGTCAGCCCGGCGGGCGACGCCGCCGACGGCGCCTTGCAGTTGCTGCGGCAATCGCTCGCCAGGGCCTTGGCATGACGCGGCTGCGCTTCGAGTTCCATCCCGACGTGCGGGAAGCCTCGCCGCTGTACCTGCAGCTGGCGCAGACGCTGGCGCAGGCCATCCGCGACGGGCACTACCAGGCGGACGAAGCGCTGCCGTCCGAGCGCGTGCTGTCCGAGTCGCTCAGCCTGTCGCGCGTGACCGCGCGGCGCGCCATCGACCAGCTGGTCGAACAGGGCCTGGTGGTGCGCAGGCAGGGCTCGGGCAACTACATCGCCCCCAAGCTGGTGCAACCGCTGTCGCGCCTGACCAGCTTTTCGGAGGAACTGCACCAGCGCGGCTACCGGCCGTCGTCACGCTGGCTGCACCGCACCTTCTCGGCCGCCTCGCCGGACGAGCAGCTCAGCCTGGGCATTTCCAACGGCGCCCGCGTGGCACGGCTGGAACGCCTGCGCCTGGCCGACGAGGTGGTGATGGCCTACGAGGTCAGCGTGCTGCCCGAGGCGGCGCTGCCCGATCCACTCCAGGTCGACGCATCGCTGTACGCCCACCTTGCCGCATTGGGCAAGGCGCCGGTGCGAGCCTTGCAGCACATCCGCGCGCTCAACGCCGGGCGCGAGCTCGCACAACTGCTCGGCGTGCCGGGCAACCATGCGGTGCTGTTCATCACCCGCGTGGGTTATCTTGAAAGTGGCTTGCCGGTGGAACTCACTCACTCGTATTGCCGCAGTGACTACTATGGCTTCGTGGCCGAAATGAGAAGAGACGCATGAGTGCCATGAAGCGCATCACGGGGCACATCCTCACGCCGCAAGGCTTCTTGCGCGGCGTGATCGAACACGACAACGGCCGCATCGTCCGCATCGACGGCGAGCCCGCCAGCGAACCGCAGGTGCGGCATGAAGCCGGGCACATCGTGCTGCCCGGCTTCATCGACCAGCACGTCCACGGCGGCGGCGGGCGCGACATCATGGAAGGCGGCGAGGCGGCCAACCGCATCGCGCGCATGCACGCGCGCCACGGCACGACGTCGCTGCTCGCCACCACCATGACCGCGCCGCTGGCCGACCTCGAGCTGGCCATGAAGGCGGTCGGCCCGGCATGCCGCAGCCGCACACCAGGCTGCGCCCGCGTGCTGGGCGTGCACCTCGAAGGCCCCTACATCAACCCCGGCAAGCTGGGCGCGCAGCCCGACTTCGCCCGGCCCACCTCGGTCGCCGAGATCCGTTCGCTGCATGCGCTGGCGCCGATCCGCCTGATCACGCTGGCGCCGGAGCTGCCGGGCAACCTCGACATCGTCGAGGAGCTGCGGGGCGCCGGCTTCCAGGTGCAGATCGGCCACACGCTGGGCACCTACGAGGACGGCGTGGCGGCGCTCGCCCGCGGCGCCAGCGGCTTCACCCACCTGTTCAACGCGATGACCGGGCTGCACCATCGCGAGCCCGGCATGGTGGGCGCGGCGCTCGCTCATGCGAAGTATTCGGAGCTCATCCCCGACCTGCTGCACGTGCACCCGGGCGCCATTCGGGCCGCGCTGCGCGCCATCCCCTGCCTCTTCTGCGTGACCGACTCCACTGCCGCCACCGGCATGCCCGACGGCGACTACAAGCTCGGCCGCCACTCGGTGACCAAGTGCATGAACGGCGTGCGCCTGGCCGACGGCACGCTCGCCGGCAGCACGCTCACGATGGACCAGGCCCTGCGCAACCTCGTCGGCCTGGGCCTCGAAATCGAGGACGCCTCGCGCCGCGTGTCGACCTATGCCGCCGACTACCTGGGCCTGGCCGACCGCGGCCGGCTGCAGGCAGGCGCCTGGGCCGACCTGGTGGTGCTCGACCGCGAGCTGCAACTGCAACGTGTGATCGTCGAAGGAGAAGAGATTGACCTCGCGGATGCTTGAGGAGGCCCGGCAGGCGCCGGATGCGGTCGCGCGGCTGCTGGCTGCCGACGCCCATGCCTACCACTCGCTGGGCACCAACCTGCGCGAGCTGCCGCCCAAGGCCATGCTGACGGTGGCCCGCGGCAGCTCGGACCATGCGGCGCACTACATGGCCTACCTGGTGATGGCCCGGCTCGGCCGGCTCGTCACGTCGCTGCCGATGTCGCTCATCACGCTGTACCAGTCGCGCCTCATCTGCGACGGCCTGGTGTCGCTGGCGTTCTCGCAGTCGGGCCAGAGCCCCGACCTGGTGGCGCCCACCCGCTTCTTCCGCGATGGCGGTGCGCGCACCGTCGCCTTCGTCAACGATGCAGCGTCGCCGCTCGCCATGGCCTCGGAGTGGACCTTCCCGCTGCATGCCGGCGCCGAGACCAGCGTGGCCGCCACCAAGAGCTACATCGCCCAGCTGGTGGCCGGCGCGCGCGTGGCGGCCGCCTGGCAAGGCGACGATGCACTGCTCGCCGCACTGCAGCAGCTGCCTGCCGTGCTCGACCGCGCCGCGCAGCAGGACTGGCGCGCCGCGGTCGATGCGCTGGCCGACGCCGATCGCCTGTTCGTCATCGGCCGCGGCACCGGCCTGCCCATCGCGCTGGAGGCCGCCCTCAAGTTCAAGGAAACCTGCGGCATCCAGGCCGAGGCGTTTTCAGGCGCCGAGGTGAAGCACGGGCCGATGGCGTTGATCGATGAAGGCTACCCGCTGCTGGTATTCGCGCCGCGCGGCCCCGCGCAGGCGGGCCTGCTCGCGCTGGCCGACGAGATGCGCAAGCGCGGTGCGCGCGTGCTGCTGGCAGCACCGGCCGGCACGCCGGGCAGCGAACTGCCGCTGGTGCCCACCGGCGCCGAGGACCTCGACCCCATCGCCGCGGTGCAGAGCTTCTATCCGATGGTCGAAGCGCTGGCACGCGCACGCGGACTCGACCCCGACAGCCCGCGGCACCTGGCCAAAGTCACCCGGACGCACTGAATGAGCCCCGATTTCCACCCCGGCCGGCTGGTGATGATCGACATCCCCGGCCAGTCGCTCGATGCGGACACCGCCGCCTTCATCCGCCGGCATCACGTCCGCGCGGTGTGCCTGTTCCGCCGCAACCTCGGCACCGAAGCGCAGGTGCGCCGCCTCACCGCCGACCTGCGCGAAGCCATGGGCCCCGACGCGCTGATCGGCATCGACCAGGAAGGCGGCTCGGTGGTCCGCGCCACCTTCCTGCCGCAGGCGCCGGCCGCCATGGCGCTGGGCGCCGCCGGCGACGAGACCCTGGCCGAACAGGTGGGCGCGGCCGTCGCGCGCGGCCTGGCCAGCCTGGGCATCAACTGGAACTTCGCGCCGGTGCTGGACGTGAACAACAACCCGGCCAACCCGGTGATCGCCGAACGCAGCTTCGCCGAAGACGCCGACACCGTGACGCGCCTGGCGGCCGCCTGGATGCGCGGCTCGCTCGCCGAAGGCGTGGCCTGCTGCGTGAAGCACTTCCCCGGCCATGGCGACACGCACGTCGATTCCCACCATGCGCTGCCCACGGTGGACAAGTCGCTGGCCGAGCTCGAGGCGCTGGAGCTGAAGCCGTTCCGCGCGCTAGCGACCACCGCGCCGGCCATGATGACGGCCCACATCGTGTATCCGCAGCTCGACCCGGAACACCCCGCCACGCTATCGAGGCGCGTGCTGGGCGGCCTGCTGCGCGAGTCCATCGGCTACGACGGCGTCGTGATCACCGACGCGCTGATGATGAAGGCCGTGCACGAACGCTACGGCCATGCGCGCGCCGCGGTGCTCGCGCTGCAGGCCGGTGCCGACATGCCGCTCGCGCAAGGCACCCAGGCCGAACAGGCGGCCGCCATCGAGGCGCTGGCCGCAGCCTTGCGCACCGGGGAGCTTGCACTCGAAGCGGCACAGCGCGCGGCCGCACGTCTCGATGCGCTGGCACGACGCTACCCGGCAGCACCGAAGGACTATCCGCCGGCCCAGCGCGGCACCGACGAAGCGCTGATGCGCGCCGGCTGGGCCCGCGGGCTCACTGCCTTCGGCCATGCATGCGTGCCCGAACGCAACACCACCCTGCGGGTGATCACCCAGCGCCGCGTGGACGGCGACGGCGTTTCCGAAGCCGGCCTATCGGCTGAACAGGTGATGACGCTGTTCGCGGACTTCCCGCATGTGCAGGTGCTGCTGCTCGACGACCTGCGCCAGCTCGACGAACGCCTGCTGCCGCGCGACGGCAAGTTCAACCTGCTGGTGTCGAACCACCGCGGCCGCTATCCGGCCGCAGCCGCCGCCGCGCCGGTGGACCTGCACCTGGCGCTGTGGAATCCGTTCCAGGCGCTCGACATCGCCGCACCGGCGGTGGTGACCTGGGGCTATGCCGAAGGCGCCCTCGCCGCGCTGCGCGACTGGCTCTGCGGCCTCACCGCCGCCCCCGGCCGCTCGCCGGTCAGCCTGTCGCCCCACCCTGCAACTGCCTCGTGAACCCCGCCATGCACGACGACGCCCAGCCCGCCGCAGCCCCGTTGCGTTCGCCCATGCGCTGGGTGCCCACGCTGTACTTCGTGCAGGGGCTGCAGTTCTTCGTGGTCATGCTGATGGCCGGCCTCATGTTCAAGAACATGGGCGTGGCCAACGACCAGATCGCCCGCTGGACCGGCCTGCTCGGCGTGGCCTGGGCCATCAAGCCGTTGTGGAGCCCGTTCCTCGAGCTGGCGCGCAGCAAGAAGCTCATCGTGGTGGCGACCCAATACCTCGGCGCACTCGGCCTCGGCGCCATGGCCGTGGCGCTGCAGCTGCCGGTGTGGTTCGGCGCGGCCATCGGCGTGCTGTTCCTCATCGCCTATGCCTCGGCCACCCACGACATCGCCTGCGACGGCCTGTACATGGCTTCGCTCGACAACAAGCGGCAGGCCCAGTACGCCGGCTGGCAGGGCGCCTTCTTCAACTGCGCACGGTTCCTCATGCTGGGCGGCGTGCTCAAGCTGGCCGGCTACCTCGAAGGCACCATGGGTGTCTTCAACGCCTGGACCACGGTGTTCGCGATGCTCGCGGTGCTGGTGGTCGTGGCCGCCAGCTACAACGCCTACGCGCTGCCCGGCTCGCTGAACACCGAACACTCCGACCTCACCGCTGCCGGCATCTGGCGGACCCTGCGCGAAGTCATCATCGACTTCTTCCGCAAGCCCGGCATCTGGCTCGCGGTGCTGTTCATCGTGCTGTTCCGCTTTGCCGAAGGCCAGGTGCAGACCATCGGCCCGCTGTTCCTGCTCGAGGCCCGCGACAAGGGCGGCCTGGGCCTCACCACCAGCCAGGTCGCCGACACCTACGGCCTGGTGGGCACGATCGCGTTCCTGGTTGGCAGCGTGCTCGGCGGCTACTTCACGTCGTGGCTGGGCCTCAAGCGCGCCATGCCGGTGCTCATCGTCGCGATGGCGGTGCCCAACATGGTCTTCTACTACCTGAGCACCGCACTGCCGGCCGACACGCTGCACATCAGCGCCGCCATCGCCATCGAGATGGGCGGCTACGGCTTCGGCTTCGTCGGCATGATCCTCTACATCATGCAGGCGGTCGCACCGGGCCGCTTCCAGACCGCGCACTACGCGCTGGGCTCGGGCGTGATGCAGCTGGGCTTCATCCTCTCCAAGACCATCAGCGGCGACATCCAGCTGGCGATGGGCTACCAGAGCTTCTTCCTCTGGACCATCGGCTGCGGCGTGCCGGCCCTGGTGCTGCTGTTCTTCGTGAAGATCCCCGGCGCCCAGCCGGACGCCGACAAGGCGCAGGCGCAGCCGTCCGCCGATGGCGGCGAGCCCAAGGCGGTTGCCCACTGAACATGCTGCATCGCTGCAAGACGGCGCTCCTGTGCGCCACCCTCGCGCTGGCCGATGCCGCGGCAGCCGCCAGCCCGCCGGCCCAGCTCTGGTTCGACGACTTCTCCTACCTGGCAGCGCAGGAGCTGGCGCAAGGCGGCTGGACCGTGCGGACCGCCGCCGGCCACCCGGGCGTGCCGGGCGCCAACTGGAGCGCCGAAGCGGTTTCGCTGCTCGACGACCCGGACCAGCGCGGCAACCGCCTGCTGCGCCTGGCCGCCCGCACCGACGGCACGCCGGCGGGCACCACCCAGGCCCAGCTGTGCCATGCCCGCAAGTACCTCGAGGGCACCTACGCCGCCCGGGTGCGCTTTCGCGACCAGCCGTCCTCCGGCGCGGACGGCGACCCGGTCGTGCAGACCTTCTACGCGGTGAGCCCGCTGCGCTTCGACTTCGACCCCGAATTCAGCGAGATCGACTGGGAGTACCTGCCCAACGGCGGCTGGGGCAGCGAGCGCACCCGGCTGTACGGCATCACCTGGCAGACGGTGCGTGTGGAGCCCTGGCAGGCCCACAACCAGTCGCACGAGGAGTTCGCCTCGGTCGATGGGTGGCACCTGCTGGTCATGCAGGTGGCCGGCGGCAGGACGCGCCACTACCTCGACGGCCGGCTGCTGGCCGAACACGGCGGGCGCAACTACCCGGTGGTGCCCATGACGGTGAGCTTCAACCTCTGGTTCTCACCGGGCGGGTTGATGGCACCGAGCGCCGAGCCGCGGCTGTATGAACAGGACGTCGACTGGGTCTTCCATGCGCGCGGCCAGGTGCTGTCGCCGCAGCAGGTCATGCGGCAGGTGCAGGCCTTGCGCAAGCGTGGCGTGAGCCGGCTCGACGACGTACCGGCGGCCGAGCCGCCGCTGCCCAGCCGTTGCGACTTCTGAGGTCGCCGCCTCGGCCGCTCAGGCGGCGTTGAGTTCGGCAATGAAGTCGTACTTGTCGCCGCGGTAGAACGACTGCGACAGCTCGATCGCGCGGCCGTCGCGCAGATAGCCCAGGCGCTCGACCAGCAGCCCGGCATCACCCTCCTTCGCTTCGAGCAGCTTCGCCTGCTCGGCATTGAGCAACAGCGCGCGCAGGCGCTGCAGCGCCCGCACCGGCCGGTTGCCCAGCGACTCGAGCGAGGCATACAGCGACTCGCCCACCTCGGCCAGCGGCGGCAGGCAGGACGCCACCATGGTCGCGAGCTCGATGGCCATCGGCTCGTCGTCGGCATAGCGAAGGCGGTTGAAGCGGTAGACCAGCGTGCCGGGGCTGAGCGCGAGCTTGAGCGCTTCTTCAGGCGTGACGGTGCCTTCCGACCGGCCGAGCCACACGCTGTGCGGGTTGCGGCCGCGGGCGCGCATGTCTTCGGAGAACGACGTGAGCTTGGCGAAGTTCTTGTCGATGCGCGCCGACACGAAGTTGCCGGAGCCCTGGCGGCTCACCAGCAGCCCTTCGCTGACCAGCCCGTCGATCGCCTTGCGCACGGTGATGCGTGAAACACCCAGGTCGGCGGCCAGCTGGCGCTCGGACGGCAAGGCGTCTTCAGGACCCAGCACGCGCTTTTCGATCGCGTCGCGCAGCGCGCGCTGCAGCTGCTGGTACAGCGGCTGGCTGCTGTTGGCGTCGAGCGCCTGGACCAAGGAGGCCAGCGAATTCATGTGTTGTTCTTTCGGCGCCTTCGATTCCGGAGGATATGCACCTGAATAATACCAGTGGGGCGCCCTATTGCGTACCACTGCACCGCTTCTGTGCCAAGACCCGGACCGCAGGAGCCCCTTCATCGAGTGTTGCGTCAGCACATCTCCGAGTGAAAACCCGCGTTTCTACTAAGTGGTACCACACTGGCACGCAGTGGTAGCATAGTGGCATGCATCGTGCGTAAGAGCTGTAACGCCAGTGCCCGTCGCATTCCCGCCCCAGAACGGGAAGCGAGGGCACCGCGAGGACCGTGTCGCAACAAGGCCGCCGTGCATCCATCCGAGAGACAGAGGCCCAACCCAGAGGTGAACATGAAGAGCAAGCCAACACCCGTCGCTTCAGCCGTCGCGCTCATGCTGATGAGCGCCGCCTTTGCTGCCCAGGCGCAGCAGACGGCAGCTGAGACGAAGGAGCCCAGCCAGCAACAGGCGGCGGAGGCAAAGGAGCCCAGCCAGCAGCAGCAGACAGCCGAAGAGGCCAAGAAGCCCGCCGGAAAGCCGGTACAGATGGAGGCCGTGATCGTGCGCGGTATCCGGGCTTCGCTGCAGCAGTCACTCGAGCAGAAGCGCAATTCCGAGACGCTGGTTGAAGTCATCACGGCCGAAGACGTCGGCAAGATGCCCGACAAGAACGTCGCCGACTCGCTGCAACGCGTCCCGGGCGTCGGCGTGGCAACGGCTGGCGGGGCCGAAGGCGGCTTCGGCGAGAACGACCGCGTCGCCATCCGCGGCACGCCCTCGTTCATGACCCTGACCACGCTGAACGGTCACACCGTGTCGTCGGGCGACTGGTACGTCGACAACATCACCGGCGGCGGCCGCAGCGTCAGCTACTCGCTGTTTCCCTCGGAGCTGATCGGCAACGTGAAGGTCTACAAGACCTCGCGTGCCGACCTCGTGGAAGGCGGTGGCGTCGGCACGGTGGACATCGAGACGCGCAAGCCCTTCAGCTTCCAGCCCGGCCTGAGCGCCATGGGCTCGCTCGAAGGCGCCTACACCGAAGCCGCCAAGAAGACCGATGCCCAGATCAGCGGCCTGATCAACTGGAAGAACGAGGACAACACGGTAGGCGTGCTGGTGCAAGCCTTCCACGAGAAGCGGCATCTGCGGCGCATGGGGCAGGAGTTCCTGTGGTGGGACAAGGTCGCCACCTGGTTCGCGCCGGCATGGATCGCCGCAAACCCGGAAGTCGAAGGCAAGAACATTTCGCTGCTCACGGGTTCCGTGCTGTTCCAGCAAGAGCGGGTGCGCAAGGGCGGCTTGATCGATGTGCAGGTCAAGCCGACCAACGACCTGACCCTGGACGTCAGCGCCTTCGCCAGCCGCATGGACGCGACCAACATCAACGCCAACTTCATGTTGTCGCCCTATCAGGTGTTGTCGAACAACTGGTCGAACGACGCGAACAGCGCGGTCCCGAGCGGCTACACGATCACCGGCGACACGATCACGTCGTTGACCTTCCCGTCGAACTGCCCGGTGGCGGATTGCTCCGCCATGGGCGCATCAGTGCAGGATGTGATCTCCCGCCCCGGCTCCTACATGGAGTCGAAGTTCCTCAACTTCGACGCGGACTGGCGAGTCAACGACCGACTGCGTGTCAAGGGCAAGGCCGGCACCACGCGCGGCACCGGCCATGCGCGCGACTATGGCTACGAGGTCTGGAACGCCTATTCCGGCAGCAGCATCACGCTGCACGGGCTCGACGCCCCGGCCACCGTGATCATCGACAACGCAGGCACCTTCTCGCCGCGCACCGGCGCGCCCTTCTTCGGCGGCTGGGCCTCGGACATCACCGCGAGGGACAAGGAAGACTACGCGCAGGCAGACGCCACGCTGAATCTCGACGCGGAAGCGATTCCGGTCGTGCGTTTCGGTTTGCGCTCGGCGAATCACAGGCGCACGCTCGAGTGGCTGCAAGGCACGCTCGGCGCGGGCGCCGGCGATCTGGCCAACGCGCCGACCAACGGCCTGACGACCTTCCCGACCAGCCCGCTGCCCAACATGCTGAGCGGTGCCTGGACCTTCACACCCGAAGCGGTCAACGCCTGGGGCGAGCGTTTCGTCACCTTCACGAACCACGCGTACCAGAGCGAGTTCGATATTCGTGAGCGCGCCACTGCCGCCTACGGCATGGCCGACTTCAACGTGGGATCGAACGTCAGCGGCAACTTCGGTCTGCGTGTCGTACGCACGGAGGTGAAGGTCGCCAACGGTTCGCCCAACAACGTGTGGAACCCGATCATCACCGAGAACAACTACACGGACGTCCTGCCGAGCGCGAACGTGCGTGTGGAGCTGGCCAAGGACCTGATCGGCCGCGCGGCAGCGAGCCGCACCATGGCCCGACCGGAGATCGGCTCGCTCGGCGCGCTCAGCTTGCAGGACATCCAGCGCACCGGCACCGGCGGCAACCCCAACCTGAAGCCGGTTCGGTCGAACAACTTCGACCTGGGAGTGGAGTGGTACTTCGGCCCCCGCTCGCGCTCCATGGTGTCCGCGAACGCATTTGCGCTCGACATGTCCTCGTACGTGACATACGGCACGTACACCGCCACCTATTTCAACCAGTCGGCGGGCATGGACACGGTGTACACCTTGAGCGCCGCCACCAACACCAAGGCCCGCGTGCGCGGTGTCGAACTGGCCTATGTGCAAGACCTCGGCTACGGGTTCGGTTTCAACGCCAACTACACGTACGCAGACGGCAAGGAAACCGGCAAGGCACCCGGTTCGGCCTGCGCCGCCACCGGCAACTGCGACATGGTGGGCACCTCCAAGAGCACATACAACCTGGGTGCCTTCTTCGAGAACGACACGTTCAACGCCCGCCTGGCCTACAACTATCGTTCGAAGTTCCTGAACGGCCTGAACCGCAACAGCGCCATCTACCAGGACGCAATCGGCACGCTGTCCGCTTCGCTGGGCTACAAGCTGTCGAAGAACCTGTCCTTCACCATCGAGGGCAAGGACCTGAACGACCCGGTGCTGAAGTCGTACGCCTCCACGCCGGATCAGCCGCGCGCGTTCTACAAGAACGGCCGCCAGATCTATTTCGGCATTCGCGGGCAGATCTGATCTCAGCTTTTCGGAGCAGAGTGTTGGCGGGGTATCACTACCCCGCCTTTTTCTTTTTTGAAGACCGCATGAAACGCAGACCCGCCCCCCTGTCCCGACACGCCATCGCATTGGTCGCGATCGCTTGCGGCATGTCCGGCTCAGTCGTCGCCCACGATCGGGGCAGCGGCGCCGATCGATTCGTCTTCGGCCCATACAAGGACGTGACCCTCGCGCTCCAGCCCGGCACTCTCGAGCTCGGTACGGCAGCGACAGGCCAGATTCAGCCGCTCGTCGCTCACGGCCGATCCACGCTCCCGGCCGGCGTCAAGGCGCTCACCTGGGCTTTCGCCGTAGGCGAATGCGGCGAGGAAACCTGGATGGGCGTGGACGCGGACAAGTTCGCGCAGGCCAACGTGCCAGCCTTCAACGCGGCCGGCATCGACTACATCGTCTCGACCGGCGGCGCCAAGGGCGTGTTCACCTGCGCCAGCGACGCCGGCATGGAAGCGTTCATCGCGCGCTACAGCTCGCCGCAGCTGATCGGGCTCGACTTCGACATCGAAGGGACGCAGACGCAGGAGCAGATCGATGCTCTGATGCTGCGCATTCGCACAGCGAGCAAGAAGCACCCGCGGCTGCGCATGAGCTTCACGATCGCCACGCTGGCCGCCAGCGACGGCAGCCGCGGCAGCCTCAATGCCACGGGCGAACGTGTGCTCGCAGCGCTGCGCAGGCATGGCCCCGAGCACTACGTGGTCAACCTGATGGTGATGGACTACGGCCCGGCCAAACGCACCAACTGCGTGGTCGCCCAGGGCCGCTGCGACATGGCGGCCTCGGCAATGCAGGCCGCGCGCAATGTGTCGCGCAAGTACGGTGTGCCGCTCTCGCGCATCGAGCTCACGCCGATGATCGGCGTCAACGACGTGGTGGAGAACGTGTTCACGCTGGAAGATGCGAAGGCGCTGGCCGGTCTGGTGCGCAAGCACCGCATGGCCGGGTTGCACTTCTGGTCGCTCGACCGGGACACGCCCTGCAGCGGTGGCACGAACGAGGTGTCCCCCATCTGCCACTCGCTGACGGACCGAGCCCCGGCCGCATGGAGCTTCACCAGAACGATCGGCGGCCTCTCGGACCGCCGCTGAGCTCTCAAGGAACACCCCGCCGCCGGGGGCGCGCCTCATTCCATCTTGAACACGAACTCCTGGATGGCCACCACTTCCTCGTCACCCGACGAGACGCACTGGTAGCGATTCATGGCGGCGCGCACCGCGTTGTGGAAGACGCGCGGCCCCGACTGGATCTGCACGTCAACGACCTTGCCCGCCTTGATGCGCACCGAGGCCTTCACCACGCCGCCGATACCCTCCTGCAGCGCCTTGGCCGGCATCTCGGGCGCCACCTGCTGCGGGCAGGCCACCGAGATGTCGGTACGCACCGGCCCGGCCGGCGCGGGTGCCGGAGCAGGCGGCGCGATCGGCGGTGGCGGCTCGACGGGTGGCGTGCTCACCGCCTCGATGGCCGGGGCGGCCACAGCCGGCGGCATGACCTCCGGCGGCGGCACGTAGGGCGGCGGCGGTGCGGCCTGCGGCGGGGGCAGCTCCTGCTTGATCTGCTTCGGCGGCGGAGGCGGCGGCGGTGGAGGCGGCAGCTTCACTTCCTCCACGATGTGCGTCTCCAGCGGTTTCTTGATCACCTCCACCGCCTTGCGCGCGAGGCCGCTGACCAGGCCGTAGACGATGAGCACGTGCAGCAGCACCACCGCAAGAAAGCCGCTGGCGCGGCGCAACGGCGGCGGGCTGGGTTGGTTGAGCGCGAAGTTCATGCGTCCTGCTCCTACTCGACGAACTGCTCGCTGCCGATGATGCCGATCTTGGTGAGGCCGATGCGCTGCGAGACCGCGAGGACGGTGGCCACCACTTCGTATTTCGCGAGCTTGTTCGGCCGCAGGTGCACCTCCGGCTGCACCGCCTGTTCGGCCGCGCCCTGCATCCGGGCCTTGAGGTCGTCTGTACCCGCGGTGGGCAAGCCGTTCCAGTACACGACGCTCTTCTCGTCGATGTCGATCTTGACGATCTCGGGCTTGGTGAGGTTCTGCGGCGGCACGCCCACCGGCATGTTCAGGTTCACCGAGTGCAGCTGGATC
>NZ_SWAR01000008.1 GCF_006386545.1 Methylibium rhizosphaerae
ACAATGGCCATGGACTTCCCCTTCGGAGTGAGTTGATGAGATTCGCAACCCCATCGTGGCACTCGTTGCCGTTTGCCGCTACGCGGCTAGCTCCGGACGGGGAAGTCCCTTTCATTCGTTAGGTTTCATACGATGTCGCTCTACGTCCCCGAGTCCGCCGTCAACTACGAAGCCGTGTTTCGGCGAGGTGGTCGCAATATGGGCGATGAAGACTTTGCGCTCTTCAAGTGCCCGAACTGCGGTCACGTCTATCTGATGGACTACGAAGTCGACACGGTCTTCCTTGACGGCGATGACCTATCAAAGCGGGATGATTTGTTTGATGAGAGCCACCCTTTCGTATGCAGCAGTTGCGAGCAGCCCATGCCAAACGGCGTGTGGGTTGGTCCGCACGCTGAGGAACGATTCCAGGTTACTTGGTTGGAGCTCAAGGCGAGCAGGTGGTCATGGGTCGCAACACCCATGCGGAGCTTCGGCGATGAAACCCAACCCCTCCATCGAGCGGACTGAATCGCCCCGGGTTTTGAGGAGGCTCCTTCGATGGAGAATGGAGCCTCCTCAAAATCCGGGGCGGTTCACGGAGCTTGAACCGGTTTCGTTGACACGCTGTCCCGTCTGAAGCAGCCTTCAGGAGTAGCCGCGTGCGCTTCGACGGGAGTACTGCGATGCGACACGACGAAGAGATCTGCCTTCCACCGATGGAGCCAGTCGGAGTAGCCGACAAACGCGGATGCCCGGAGGACAACGCCCATCAGCTCGAGTCCCTCCATTCTCTCGCTGACAACGCGTCGATCCGGTGTTGCGCCGTCGCTCGCAAGCAACTGTGCCTCGTGAAGCGCCCGGACGATAGCGCCTCCGTCCCCGTGTTGCCCGACGAACTCGGCCAATGCAACAAACACGCCGCCGCTTGCTGTCTTGGCGAGCATGCTGTCGAACGAGTGATCCAGCCGCGCAACCACCTGGTCGACGGCCTCGCGCATGCGAGGGTTCGAGATCCGCGAGGTGTCCAGTGACAGTGCCGACCGGGCCGACGACGATTCGCGCCCGGCGCCGACATCCGCGGGCTCGCCGGTGAAATCGAGAGTGCACTGCCCGGTTGGCGGTGCCGCGACGACATCGGCGGGAATCGAGTCGCTGCCAAGGGGGACGCTCTGCGCACCCAAGGTGTCGTCCGCGACTCGGCCGCGCGCCGGGACATGCATCCGAAGATCGAGCGGTGTGGCGCCTCGCCTCAGGTCGCCCAGCAGCCGACGATGGTTCGCAAGCCGCACCGCCACGTTCGGCTTGTCGCACCCCGGCGTTTGGATGTGCACCAGCGGCGAGGGGGTCGCCACAACGATACCGCTGTCGACGAGTTCTTGGAGCAGCGTGGCGTGCGAAGTGGCCTCGGTAGTGCTGCCCGCCCCGGGCATCGCGTTGAGCAATTTCGTCGCCGCGTCCGGCCAGAGCAGGTAGAAGCCGTCCGTGCCGTACCAAACGTGGCCGCCGGGTGAGTTCGGCAGCCAGTCGCTGGTGGCGAGCATGCGCTTGAGCGTGTCTGCGAGCTCGTCCAGAGGCGTCACCACTGCGCCGGACTGCTCGCGTACCGCAACCGCTGCCGCGACCCTGCTGATCAGCTGGGCGACCTGGCCCTGGGCACCATGTGATGCGGCCATGAAGCTCATGAGGTCTGCAGCGATGCGCATGTCAGCGCGTGCGAGAAACGACATGGCGTCCGGCGGGATGCATCTGGATGTCGCGTATACCGCAGACCATTTGAGGTCTCTACGGGCGGATGTCCAGCGGTAGCGATACCTCGGGGCGGCAAGGGACGCGAGCCAGTCCAGCATCGGCATGCCCATGCTTGGCCAGACGCACCCCTCATCCGAAACGACTTCGATTCGTCCCAGGACTTCGGGCAGCGAAATGACCAGGCCCGCAAGCGCGCATGCGAGGCGCCAGCTCTGCATGTGATCGGGCGATGTCGGCACATCGGCACTACCGGCTTCGAACGTACGCCCGTCTGCGGCCTGCAGGCTGAAGAGGCAGTTCGTCAGCGCCTGCTCGACCGCACCGCCGCGTCTTTCGAAACCGCCCCCGGGATGTCCGGGCAGGACGTGAAGCCAAGCGGCAAGCGCCACGATGGGGGTGTGCAGGTGCCGACGGAACTCGTCATCCGGATACCCGTACGCCACGCGAATGCGACGCACCAGCGAAGCGTATGGCGCCAGAACCGCTTCGGTGAACAACGCCGTCTGCGGCGGTGCAGCGGGGGGCGAAGGGTTTGGTGTCGCTTCGGTTATGCGAATGCCAAGGAGTCGGCTCGCATTGGCAAGAAGATGATGCAGAAGCATGTGCGATCCATGAGGCAGCAGCCGTGCTGTGCGATCGCTTCACCGCTACTGGACCGGCGTTGAGGAGGCGCCCATCGCCGACGTGCGCGAAGCAGTCATGCCAGCGAGCTGGAAGGGTGGCGAGCTGCGAACACGGTCCGACACGTCGTTGCTGAGCCCTCGGTCATGCCTCGCTAGCCGCTTGGCGACCTTGCAATAGGTGCAAGGCGTTTCGTCATGCTCGCTCGTGCCGATCGGCGCCAGGAATAGCGCGCCACATGCGTTGCATCGCAGCGGCCTCAGCGACGGTGCTGCGGTTGTCCACAACCGGCACACCGACGTCACCACGGAGAACGCGCGATCAAAGCCCAAACGCGCGTCGCCCGCATGCCGGCCGTGGTAGTGCCTGTAGGCGGCCACCATCGCCTCGTCCGGCGGTACGCCGCGATGGAACAGGTGGTGGAAGCCGTTGTAGAAGTCCGAGGCGTGGAGGTGTATCTGCCGGCCCTGGAAGAGCTTCTCCACCGAGCTGGGCCGGCCGCCCCAGTTGGTCGTGAGCGCGGGGCAGGCGCCAAAGACGCGGCGCAACTCCCCTTCCGAGATGCCGGTGATCAACTGGACCACTGAACGCCGCGCGCCGAGGTCGAGTGCTTCGCGGGCAATGTCCAGGCGACGGAAGTGAGGGTAGGTGTGGTGCGGCATGGTGTCCTCGTCATCAGTGCGTGAGATAGGCGCGCCGGGCCGCCTCGCTGGCAGTGGCGATTTCGGTCTCGTAGGCCGCCGCGAAAAGCGCGCGCGATCCGGCGGGCTTGTCGAGCACTTTGGCAATGGCCGGCGCGTTGTAGCGCGGGGCGAAGGCGGATGCCGCCAGCCCCTTGGACAGCGCAAGGATCGTTGTGCCCGCCAGGGCGCCGCAGGCCGTCGCGGTCTCCTGGTCGATGCGATAGACCCACACGGCCTGCGCGCTGCTGCTGCGGCAGGCGTCATGCAGGCTCTGGAGGTTGCGCAGGTTGTGAAGGTCGAGGTCCGACCACAGGCCGGCCGCGACATCTGCTGCCCCGGCCGTCGGAGCCAGCCGCGCCAGCGACTCTGCAGTGAAGCGCGGGACGAACAGCGAGACATCCAGATCCAAGCACAGCGTGTCGGCGTCCGGGTCCGTCAGGTCGCGGTAGCAATCCACGGTGGTGGGGTCGATGCCGAAGAGGTCGCCGGCGCGATCGGGCGACGCGCGGCACTCGCTGCGCAGCCACCTGAGGTTCGTCAGGTTGAGGACGTGAAGTGCAGGTGGTGTGCCAAGCATGCCGATGTGTCTCCCTGTGCAGCGCAACAGCGTAGTGCGGCGCGCCGGTATGTCAACAGCAAAACATTCCTGTCTCCGCGGAAAATGTGCAAGTGCTTTCTTTATGCGCTCGACTTCGGGTGCTATTAGGGTGCGTTGTGCAACATATTTATTGCTTTGGCGGCTTGATTTGTTGGGGCATCGTGCTTGGCGATAGGATCCGCGCACCAACGCCTTCGAGGGCGATGCAGGTGCAAGCACAATGAAAACAACCGGGACCAGCAAGCCGCGCCGACGCAAGCCGGCCTCCAAGCGCGTCGCGTCGCGACAGCAGCACGATCTTGTGCCAGGGCTGCGCGACCGCCTGGTCGGTGCGCTCGACGCTGCCGGCATCGCACCGCGCCGACGTGTGGCCGAACTCGGCCGCATCACCGGGCGGGCCGCGCCGTCCGTGCGCCGCTGGCTCACGGGTGAGCAGCCCGGGCTGCCGGACCTTGAATCCTTCGCCCACCTGTGCCGCAGCCTCGGCATCGCCGCCGAACACCTGCTGGGGCTTGATGGCGCAGCGGGCCCCAACCACCGAGCCGGCGACGAAGCAGCGGCGCCCGAGCCCTGGCTCGACCGCATCCCGAGCTCGACCGCCCGTGTGCTGGCGGCTTGCGAACCGATCATCATGCCGGGTGACGAGATGGAGCCGGGGATCCGCGACGGCGACGTCCTGTTCGTCGATCGCAGCGTCCGGCAGGTGGCGGGCAACGGGACCTATGTGGTGGGCTACCGCGGGCGCGCGATGGTGCGCATCGTCGAGGATCGGGTGTCCGAGGGGCTGATGCTTCGTTGTGCCAACGAGCGCTACGGTCCCGTCGCCGTGCCGCAGGCTGAGACCGAGGCGCTCTCCATCCTCGGCAAGGTGCTGTTTCATCTGCGCATAGCCGCGGCATAGCGGCTGCGACCGCAGTGGGCGGCGTTTCCTGCGCTGCTTGGCAGCCCGCATGCGCAGGCCTAGAGTGCGTTTGCGGCCCATGCCACGCTCCCAGGTTGTTTGGCTCGCGTAGGAACTCTAGGCGGCCACGCCGGTTCGGGGGCGATGAATTTGGCCCGAAATTCAGCAGGATCGCTGCATGCCAAGACTGACTGACAACGCCGAGACCGTGGCCGCGCTGGTCCACCCGCACCAGCTCGAGGTGCAGGAGTTCGGTTCGTACGCGCTCGTGATCGATGCGCGCTCGCCGCGCGAGTACGCCGAGGACCACATCCCTGGTGCGATCAATCTGCCGGTGGTCAACGACGACGAGTACGCCGAGGTCGGCACGACCCACCGCAGCGACCAGCACGCGGCCTACCTCATCGGTGTCGAATACTCGCTGCGCAATATCGCGGCGCAGATCAAGCCGCTGATCTCGAAGTACACGCCGCAGGACCGGTTCCTCGTCTACTGCTTCCGCGGTGGCAAGCGCAGCCGCCTGTGGGCGGACAACCTGCGCACCATCGGCTTCGAGGTCGATGTGCTGGCTGGCGGATGGAAGAACTACCGGCGCTGGGTGCGCGCCGGTCTGCAGGCGCTGCCGCGCGCCTTCATGTTCAGGGTGCTGGGCGGCCCGACGGGCTGCGGCAAGACGCGGGTGCTGCACGAGCTGCAACGGCAGGGCCACCAGGCGCTCGAGCTCGAGGGCCTCGCATGTCACCGCGGCTCGCTGCTGGGCGCGCTGCCCGGCCAGCCGCAGCCGTCACAGAAGCTGTTCGACTCGGCGCTGCTCGATGTGATGCGCCGGTTCGATCCGGGCCGGCCGGTATGGGTCGAGGCCGAGAGCAAGAAGATCGGCAACCTGCAGCTACCCGACGCGCTGTTCGAAGCCATGCAGCGTTCGTCGGTGCTCAACATCACCACGCCGATGAGCGAGCGTGTGCGCCTGTGGCGCGAGGACTATGCGCATTTCGCGGCGGACCCGGTCGGCATGGTGCACAAGCTGGAACCGCTGAAGACCCTGGTCGGCAAGGAGCTGCTGGCCGAGTGGATGGAGCTCGCGACAAGCGGCCGGGCAGACGCCCTGTTCGAAAGCGTCATGACGCGCCACTACGACCCCTGCTATGCGCGCTCGGCAAAGCGCGGCCATGGCGCAACGGGCGACGAGCACGTCGTCGAATTGCGGTCGCTGCAGCCGCCGGGCTTCGCGACGGCAGTGGCACACCTTGCAGAGGCGTTCAGCGATTGACGCTGTGCATCGGAGAAGGGTGGGGCGGGGCGAAACAATGGAGCCGGCGACCCGGTGAACGAGGCAGTTGCGGGTGCCGCTCCCAGTGCTCGAGCGCCGGCAGCATCACGCGCCGCCACAGGGCCGGAAAGAGGCACAGGACCATCAGCACCAGATAGCCCGCCGGCAGCCGCGGCGAGTCGCTTTCCAGCGCGATCCGGTAGTACGGCCGGCGAATGTCGCGGTGGTGTGCGCGGTGCAGGCTGATGCCCAGGGTGACCCAAGCCTGAAAGCGGCAGTCGTCTTCCCAGGCATGGCCTTCAGCGGCCCGACTGCCGAGCCGGTCGTCGCCCAGGCCCCAGTGCTGGATGTAGTTGATCAACTGCACGCCCAGCGCCACGGCAGCGCTGACGACTGCATAGAGCATGACGCCAGCCAGCCCTGCTGCATGCCAAAACAGCAACAGCGTGGTCATCCACATCGCCGTCGCCAGCCGGACGCCGCGCAGGGCCGGGCCCGGCGAGCGCCTGTTCCAGAACGGAGACGTCGAGCCGTAGGCACCTGCCACGATCCGAGCAAGGCGCCTGGTCGCGAAGCACCAGGCTGCTTCGTCGACGCGCGGCCACTCGGCTCGTCTGGTATCGCCGGCCCGGGCATGGTGCGCCAGGTGCTCGAGCCCCAGCACCGGATACCCCGCGATGCCGGCAACGCACTGGCCCAGCGCGCGGTCGAGGGCGCCTTGCCGGTGGATCAACTCGTGGGCGACGCAGGTGGCGAACAGCAGGGTCACCCACAGGCTCAGTCCCACTGCCAGGCCCGCCAAGGCGTTTCCAGCGGCCAGATGCCGCAGCATCAGACCGATGACCGCGACGAGCAGCATGGCATAGACGATCGGCAGGCGGTCGAGCACCGTCGCTGTGTCTTCGCGCCAGAGCGGTGTGTCGCCCGGGCGCACGCAGCCGACGAAGCAGCGCAGGCCGGGGTACACGAGCATCACGGCCGCAAAGGCCAGCGCCGGCACATCCAGCCAAACGCCGGCCAGCAGCAGCGCGGGCGTCACGAAGATCGACGTGTACCCGAGTGCCAGGGCCCATTGCTTCCAGGTGTCCATCACGGATCCAGGCCAGCGTCAGATCAACCCGTACTCGGTAGCCAGGCGCGCCGCGGCCTTGCGGTTCGGGACACCCAGCTTCTCGTTGAGGCGCTGGAAGCGCGAGTTGACGGAGTTCGGTGTCGTTTCCAGTTCGGCCGCGATCTGTTTCGTGCTGTGCCCCTGTCGTTCCTGCCGCAGCAGCACGAGGTCCTCGTCCGAGATCTGGGCGCGCGACACCAGTTCGCGCTTGACCTGCCCAACCCACCACTCATGCAGTTCCATCGCGAGGCTGCGCGCGACCACCTTGAGGGCTGTGAACCCGTCACCCTCGAAATAGCCCTCGATGTCCGAACCTAGGCACAGCACGCCCACCCGCGAATGCCCACCGCTCGACGGTGCCGGCACGACCACCGCGGAGCGGAAGCCGAAGCGCCGCGACAGCTCGACGAGTGCGCGCTGCTGGCCCGACTCGACCACGATCTCGCTCGCGCGCACCGGCTCCGAGCGACCCAGCGCGTATTGCAGCCAGGGATCGTTGGCGTACCAGGCGCGCTGCTCGTACTCAAGGCACCACACCGGGTCGCACGCCAGCAGGAATCGAAAGGACTCGTGAGACGGGTCGTTGCGGATGAAGCTCACGAAGGCCGCTGCATCCGCGCCGATCCGGCGGCTCGACTGTTCGAGCAACGACAACGCCTCGAACGGATCGGCGGCGCCGGGGATGCGCTGGATCGCCTCGCTGGCGCGCGCGGCGTAGCCGGGGGCGGCCACGGCCTCAGCGAGCGAGGCGGTCTTGCACGCCCTGCCGGAGGATGATGGCATCTCCATCACGAGTGACCTCCACATGGATCGACGGGTTTTCGAAGCGCATCGGGTTGGCATCGCACCAGCGGTGAAAACTCTCGGCGTCGGCAAAGGCGACCACCTGCGAGACGACGTTGCCGCCATGCACCAGCACGCGCTCGACAGCCACGCCTCGCGCGGTGGGGACCAGCGTGAACACGACCGCACCGTCGGCGCTGCGCACCCTGCGCGACCCGGCGATGCTAGGCGCCGGCATGTGCACCAGGTTCAGTGGCCTCGTCTTGGGCATGGCTGTAGCCGCAGGCATGGCATGCGAGATGGGCGATGGCTTCGTCGGCAGGGCGGTGCAGCCAGTGGAAGACCGACTCGCTCGCGCACCTGCGGCATTCGAGCAACGCAAAGTGGAAGACACCGCCGCAGCGCGAGCAGCGCATCTGCTCGATGCAGTCGGGCAGCATCAGCTCGTAGTCATCGGGCTCGGTGTGGCCGCAATGCGGACACTGGATCACCAGCGTCGATGAGTCGAGCAGAAGCGAACTGGGCATGGCCCTCTCCCTGCAATGAATGGGCAACGTCTTCCCGCTTGTCTTAGCTCGCGTTGCGGTGAAATTCCAGCGCCGTCACATTTGAGTCGGCGCTTGCGGGGGCGCGGCAATTGGTGTGCCCATGTGCAGACGCCAGGGCTGGCAAGTCGTTTTCCGTTTCCCTCTTCGGCTTCGATGCCGCGTTCGAGTTGGCCATCGAGGCACGAAGGACCCACGTCGCGGGGCTGCAGGGCTACCACCTGTTCGCGGTCCCGGAGCACTGGCGGCCCAGCGTCTGAGCAGGTCTCTGGGCGTCGTTCCGGCCAGTGGAGGAGGGGTCCCATCCGGGACCCCTGACCTCACGCTGCTGCCGCGATCTCCTGCCACTCACGCGCCGACAGGTCGAGCAGCTTGCCGCCCAGCGCCTCGAAGTCGGTGGCGCGGTCGTAGTCCGCGACCTCCTGCGAGTAGTGCGTCACCGCGTTGACCAGCCCGTAGCCGGACAGGTCGCCACCACTGATCAGGTGGCGCAGCACGCCGTTGCGCTCCTCTTCGTTCAGCAGGTACTTGGTGCCCACCGTCTCCACGCTCTTGAGCGGGTCGCCGCTGAGCAGGATGCCCAGCGTGCGCCGCATGCGCTCGGCGAGCTGCCGGAAGGTCACCTCGGACACCGCGCTCTCGACGACGTCGCGCACCTTCAGGAAGAACGCCTTGTCCTCCGCCTCCAGGGTGTCGTCCTTGAAGACGGTGACGGCATCGTCCTGGGTCTCCTTGAGCCGGCCCACATGCGTCTTGCGCATCGTGTGGTCGGTCGCGATCAGGCCGTTGCGGCAGACGAGCCGGTAGACCAGCGGCTGCACCGAGAGGCTGCCGAGGCCCACCTCGGAGTTCGTCACCACCACACCGGCCTCGACAACGTCGCCGGGCCGGATCTCCTGGCGAACCTCCGACGTGATCCACTTCAAGTACATCCGCGTGTCGGTGAGCTCGACCGACGCGAGCCGGCCGCCCGGCAGGCGCTGCAGGATCGGCAGCACGTGCTCCGCGAGGTCGTAGTTGTCCAGCCGGCGGTAGCGGTCGGACAGCACCGCGCGAACGTTGCCGTCCAGCGTGCGCACGAGGCGCCGATCGCCTTCGCTGTGCAGCCACGTGTTCACGTTGCGGTCCAGCAGGTCCGGCTGCTTCTCGCGCATGCGCTCGAAATAGGCGTAGGGGATGCCGAGCTTTTCGGCCAGCTGGCGCTTGGCCAGCTCGGTGATCCCGAACTGTGCGGCTCCGTGCGGTGCCTCCACCGTCACCTTGCTGGTGCCGCCGCTGTCGGTGGCAAAGCGCATCAGCGGCGACGGCACGATCATGTCCTGCTTGGCCTTGAGTTGACGGCTCAGTTCCTGGGCCAGGTCAACAAGGGAACGTCCAGTCTTCATGGTCAATCTCCAACGGTTGAACGAGGCAGCACCCGGCAGGGCGCTTGGCCCCGCGGGGTGGTGAAAGGCTCGAGGAACGAGCCGGTGCTCTCGATGGACGCGGCATGTACCGTGTCGCTCTTCAACGCTGTCTTCGCCGATGCGGCCTGGTGCGACAGCGACCAGTCGGAACCTTTTCGGTGGCCTCGCCGAAGCCACTGAAAAGGTGGTGCGGCATTGCTGCCGCACCACCGTCCCTCTGTCCCTACGCCGCCGCAGGCACCAGCGAAAGCCGGTGCAGCCACACGTCGGCATAGTCGCTGCCCGCCTGGCGGGGCACGTACACCTCGACATGCCGGGTGCCGCCCGTGCGCCGCTCCTTCGTCAGCCGGCGCGCCAGGATGTAGGCGGAGGCCTGGCCATCGAACTGCGCATCCGCATCGTTGTCGGCGTACAGCCGGATGCGGGCGACGGTGTCGGGCACCCACAGGCGCTCCAGGTTGCCGCAACTGAGGGCGCACCAAACGGGCGAGCCGGTGCTGGCGAACACCGCCAGCCCGGTCTCGATGCCTTCGGTCACCGACAGCTCCTCGGTGGCTTCCTGCAACCGCACCGCTGCGCCGTTGATGCCGGCACACAGCAGCTTCTTCGGCGTGCGATCGGCCAACTTGCGGTCGGCCTCGAGATAGGTGCGGTGCAAGCTCACACAGTGACCGTCCGGTCCCTGGACGCAGGCCAGCATCGCGGGGTACTCGGCCACCTTGATGGACCTGGTGCCGCTCCTCTCGAAGTACCCCAGGCACGGATGGCAGCGCAGCGTCTTCGGGTAGACGTCCAGTTGCAGTCCGCGGCTCCTCAGGTAGCGGTCGACCTCGTCACCGAGGGTGATCGGCTTTGCCTCGTTCCAGATCCTGCGGCTCAGAGCCTGCATGCGTTCCGGCGACGGGCCGCCCGCGGCCTGCGAAGTGCAGGGCGTCAGGCCGCCGACAAGGCGTTCGAGCCGCTGCAGCAAGTCGGCAAAGCCGACCTGCAAACTGGCCTGCGCCAGCTTCAGCCCGCCGCCCGGCCCGCAGCCGCGGCAGTGGTAATTGCCTTCGCCGAAGCGGTCCGTGTACTGGAAGCGATCGGTGCCGCCGCACATCGGGCAGGGCTGGTTCTTCCTGTTCAGCACCTCCTCGGCCACGCCGAGTGCCAACAGGACCTGCGTCCACTGCCCATGCGCGCGTTGCTTGACGGCGCGAACGCGTGCCTCGAACTCCTGAGGGTCCATGGTGACCTCCTCGATCGCAGTCGCGGCTCATTGGCAGGCCTCGCACGCGCCTGGGCCGGGAACCCTTGTCCCTGGATCGCCCATGCGTCGCTGCCGCCGGCCATCCCGGTAGAGCACGTAGTCGCGGGCGATTTCATGTTCGCCGCTGCGCATCAGCGCCAGCTCGACCTGGTCCTGGATGTCCTCGATGTCGATCGGATGCCGGGCGGCATCCGGGCGCCGGCTCACGGCATGAATCACCTGCTCGGTGAAGCGAGTGATCTTTTCCTGCTCGGCCGGCAGCAGCTCGTCATCACAGGCCTCGCGCGGCCGGCCGTTGGCGTCGCGCAAGAAGGCGCGGGCCAGCGCATGTTCGATGCGCGAGCGCTCGAAGGCGACGATCGACCCGTCGCGGCGGCGCACGGTGAAGCTCTGGTATTTCGGTTCGTTCATCTCGATCTCCTTGGATGCGGGTCGCCCTCAGCGCGGGAGCGACGGGGTGTACAGGCACCCGGCCCGCTGCGCATGTGCCAGCGGGTGGTGCTCGAAGGATCCGGCGCCCACGTAGACGCAGTCGGCGCAATGGCCGCCGTCGTCGAGGCGGGTGATCTCCAGGCCGCCGGGGTGCGCGACGACGCGGTAGGTCAGCCGTTCGGCGCCCCCGATCACGAAGCACCGGCCGGGCAGACCGGTGCGGATCTCGCTTTCCTTCACGAGGTCGGCGATCTCGTCTTGCGGCCGCACGGGGAGGTGGGCCGGTGGGGTGGGGTGCCGATGCGATGTGGCTTGCATGGCGGTATCTCCAGAAGTGGCCTGTCGGCCGTTGCTCAAGTCGCTGGCGTGCCGCCAGCTGCCGGTTCTTCCACGTGGGAAGGAACGTCCCTGCGAGCAACAGCTCGCGATTGCCGGTCTTGCGAGGCGGGCAGTCGCGAGATGTCGGAAGGGCGCAGGCACCAGCGCGTGGACGGACGCGTCCGAACCGAAGGGTTCGAACGGTCCGTCACGTCTCACAGGTCGAAGAGCTCGCTCTGCCGGTCATCCGCCGTGCGCCTGAGCGCCAGCGACTCGCGCAGCCAGGCCGCGAGAGCGGGGCGCAGCTCCTCCTTCAGGCGCCGGTAGACGGCGCCGAACTCGGGGGCATTGCCGGTCACCAGCCTCACGCAGCTCTTGAACGAGAACGGCCGGTCCTCCAGCTCGGGCTCCGTGAAGATCCAGCGCAGCGTCTCCTCCTTGCGCTCGATGCTCGCGCTCGGGCGCGCGAGGTAGCGGCACTGGTCCAGCAGCACGAAGTGCAGGTAGACGATTTCCGCCGTCATCCACTGCGGCTCGTGGGTGCTGTACACGCGTCGCAGGATCTCGACCTTGTCGTGCGGATCGGCGGTACCGTCCAGCAGGATGCGCCGGTAGGTCAGCGCCAGCGCGACGAGGAAGCCGGCCGTGCAGCCTGGATAGCGTGCCGCCTCGTTCGCCATCAGACCCCGCGCGATGGCCTCCTTCTGCGCCGGCGTCGGATTGACCGCCGCCAGTCGTTGGTACTCGGCTCGCTCGTCGTCGAATACCTCGCCGCCGAAGAGATCGTCTTCGTCTTCCCACGCAGGCGGGGCGACCGCGTCGATCAGCATCGCACTGCGCTCGACGAAGTCCTGCGCCAGGCCGAGCAGCTCGAGCTCGCTGAAGGATGCAATGTCGACTGCCGGCTCGAATGGGTTGTCGTCGCAGTCGTCCGGCTCTGCGACGGTGTTCTCGAACCACGCCGGGTTCAGGGGCTCCGGAAACAGCGCAGCGCCTTTCGGCGCGCATGCCACATGGGGGCTCATGCTTCACCTCCTGGAAGGGACGGAGGCGACGCGCCCACGGGGACGGCTGCCCCCGATGGGTTGGAATTGGCCGGCGCATGCCGGTGGCTCGGGATCGCTGGCTTGATGCCGCGGGTTGCCGCGTGCGACGGCGTGCCAGCTGCCGTCGGTGACACCGCCGCACGTGAGTGCGCCGATGCTTTACATGAGGTCGGGCGAGCGAGGCCTGCGTGTTGCAGGTCGTGCCCGGTGCTGTCGCTCGCTTGGTTGCCGGACGCCAGCTGGTCCCTGCACGAAAAGGTAGCGAAGGGCCTGTCGCGCGTCAACGGATGGCGACTGCAGAACCGACGCAGTTCGACGGCCGGTTCCGAGTGGCCCGAGCGATGCTCACGTTGCACGATGGGCCGCCGGTACCGGGAGCAGCGCCATGGAGATCAACGTCCCGTTTTCCCACTTCTATGCGGCCGAACTGAAGGCCGCGTTCGAGCGCTCGGGCCGTCCCGACGAGACCTTCTTCGCTCGCTGCGCGTCGGTGCCCGGTATCAACGCGAAGTACTACGCGCGCATCGGCGGCAACGATGCCAACACGCTGGCTCGCATCGAGGGTGCGCGCGACATCGAGGACTGCGCGTTCAGCCACCCGAAGATCAAGAGCCATTTCGTCCGCTACTACAGCTACACGGCCTACAACTTCCATTTCATGGAGGTGCACGCCCGGTCACACGAGAGGCTGCGGGACCACCCTGAACTGATCGCACAGGCCGAGCACATGGTGGCCGAGTCCATCCGGGCCGCCGACAAGGAGGTCGATGCGCTCATCGAACAGACGCAGAAGGTGATGGCCGACAACGGCGTGAGCCAGTCGGTCCGCTACGGAACCGGTCCTCTGCTTGTACCGGCAGAGGTCGTGTCACCACACTGCGGGACGTACCTGACCTTGCTGATGAAGACTGACCGCCTATTCAGCCTGCTCGAGTACCAGCGGCTGCGCGGCCTGATCACCAACACGGAGTGCGACAAGGAGTTCGCGCGCGTCGACCGACTGCTGAAGTCCGTTCAGCGGACGGCGCTGCGCCTTGCCACCGGGCTACGGCGCCGTTTGAATGTTGTGCCGGCGAGGGATGGCGAACAAGCATCGCCGGAGGGCGATAACGATGCCATCGCCGATGTGGTGATGGGCGCCCGAATCGACGTCGGCATCGAAAGCTGACCTGTCCCCGCGGGCAACCGCGGCGAGGGCCGACAAATTCAAACGCGGCGCGTCGCCGCATCGTGCTTGGTGGGCCGCGAGCTGAAGCGCCGTTTGCCAAACCGCGGATCCTGCCCCTGGTCATGGAGTGGCGGGATCGTGCCGAGGGGCTGCCGGGGACGCCGGCGGTCATATTTCACGAATGACGGGTTGACCCCAAACAGGGGGGGGTTGCGCCCCAATTCGTAACAGAGAGAATCGCGGCGCGATCGGCCGGACGGCACTGAAGTGAGGGGTCGTCCCAGGTCGCGCGCGGGCGACCGCGCCCAACAAACAGTCCGAGGGAGTCCCTTCATGTCGACCAAGTCCCGGCGCCCTGGCGCCGCGCTGCGCCGTTCCGCGTCCGCTTTCCGTGCCAGCATCCGCACCATTGCCCGGGCCAGCCGGGATGCGCTGAAGCCGCAAACCAAGCGAAGTGCGCAGGCCCAGGCCGGCGACGAGAAGGACCGCCCCGCCCCCGTCGAGCCCCCGAACTGGAAGATCGAGTCGCTGGAGCCGCGGCTGCTGCTGTCGGCCGATGCGGTCCCTGGCGTAGCCCGCATCGAAGGCACCATCGACCAGCCTGGCGAACAGGACGCCTACGAGTTCGTCGTCACCGAGAAGACCAAGCTGTTCTTCGACGGCGTCGACGGCAGTCAGGTGCAGTGGCAGCTGAACCAGGGCAACACGTCGCTGTTCAGCAGCCGCAACCTCACTGCCGAAGGCGATCGCTTCCTTGAGCTGCAGCCGGGCACCTACAGCCTCACCGTCGATGGCCTCAACGACGCGGTGGGCAACTACACCTTCCGCCTGATCGGCGAACAGGCGGCCTCTGCGCTGCAGGTGAACCAGCCGGCCACCGGCCGCCTGGAGCCGGGCACGCAGGCGGCGCTGTATACATTCAACGCCCAGGCGGGCGACCGCTACTATTTCCAGACCGGCAGCGCCAGCGGCAGTCCGCGCTGGACCTTGTTCGGTCCCTCGGCCAACATCGTCAGCGGTACCAACGGCTGGGGTGATGGCGGGGTGTTCACAGCCGACCGCAGCGGCACTTACTGGCTGAGCATCGAGGGCCAGAGCGGCGCCACCACCGCGGTTGACTACGGCTTCACTCTGTTCCGCAGCACGCCGGCACAGACTGTGCTGCAGTTCAGCCAGGCCTACACGGCCGACCTGCCGGTGCCCGGCGCGGCGGCGAGCTACACGTTCACGCTCACCGACACCACGCAGGTGGCGTGGGACCAGCTTTCCGGGCCCAACGCGGGCGTTCGCTGGACGCTGCTCAACAGTGCCGGCGCCCAGGTGGCAACCTCCCTGCTCGATGCGGTGGACGGCAACACCGCGCCCCTGCAGCTGGTGCCAGGCAGCTACACGCTGAAGCTCGAAGCGCAGTCGCGCTCCACCGGCACGGTGGGCTTCCGCCTGCTGGCCTCCACCGGCGCACCGGCGGTCGGCTCGCAGGCCGGCCTCACGCTCACCGGCGATGCCAGCCGCGCGGCTCAGGTCGTGCGCATCGACGCCGCGGCTGCGGAGCTGTTGGCCGTGGCCTACCGGATCGATGGAGCCGCCGACGGCAGTTCCATTGCGTCTGCCATCGACCTGCTCACTGACGCGGGTGGCTCAGCGTTGGCGTCCGTCACGCTCGGCCGCAACGCCGCCGGCGACCAGGAGGTGCGCCTGTACCGCATCGATGCGCTGGCCGGCGACCCGCTGCTGGTGTCCTCCTCGGCGGCAGGCTTTGCCCCGCGGCTGCGGCTGTTCGACGCCAGCGGCACTGAGCTCGCCACAGTGAGCGGCGACACCCTGCGCTATGCCGTGGCGGCTTCGGGCGTCTACTACGTCGGCGTGAGCCGCGAAGCCAACGCGGCCTACGACCCGCGCGTGGCCTTCACCGGCAACGGCGCCGCGGTGCCCGCGGCCAGCCTCACTCTGTCGGTCACGCGCATCGGCGTGGCCGAGGCGGCGCCGCAAGGCGGCGACGTGCCGGACGTGATCGCCAGTGCGCGCGCGCTCGTGCTGCCGCGCGGCACGTCGATCACGGTGCCGGTCAACATCGGCGATGGCTCGGCCGGCAACCGCGACGTCGACATGTACCGGGTCACGTTGCAGGCCGGCGAAGTGCTGCGCACCACCACGCCCAACGGCACCTTCGACGGCTACGAGCGCGTCTTCAATGCGGCCGGCCAGGTGGTGGCCAGCGCTGACGATGGCCCGCTCAACTGGACGGTCAGCGCCACCGGCACCTACTACATCGGCCTGAGCGGCTGGTCCAACACCGGCTACAACCCCAACGTCGCCAACAGCGGCACCGCGGGCGCCACCGGCACGTTGTCGCTCACGATCACCCGTGACATCGGCACGGCCATCGGAACGGCCACGGGGGCGGCGTGGCGTGTCACCGACCAGTCCGGCGCGACGGTGGCCGTCGGCGCGCTGTCCAGCGGACAGTCCAACGTGGCTGCCTTGCCGCAGGCCGGTACCTACTACCTGTGGACCTACCGCGACCAGAACGCCCCGTCCACGAGCAGCTTCGACATCGAGCGCTGGAGCGATCCGGCGCCCAGCAGTGCCTCGCTCACCGCCTCAGCTCCGGCCACCCTGTCCGACACGGGGTTGGCGAACCGGCGCCAGGTTCGCACCTTCGGGCTCAGCGTGGCCGCGGGAGGCACCTGGGTGTTCGACCCGCAGTCCGCCGACAACGGCCAATGGCAGCTGGTGGGCCCGCAGGGCGTGGTGTCCGACTGGCACACCTTCTCCGAGAGCGGTGGGGCGGGCGCTTCGGCGCTGTACCTCGCCGCCGGCAGCTACCAGCTGCACGTGCGGCTGGCCTCGGCACCGTTCAGCATCACCGCCATGCCGCTGGCGCAGGCGCAACTGCTGCAGCCTGACGTGCCGGCTTCGCTGACCGCGCTGGAGGTGGGCGCCTCGGCGCTCTGGCACCTCGCCTCCGACCGGCAGGACGCCTTCGACCTCGCGGTGGCTGCCGAGGGCGAGTTCGCGATTGCGGCCTTCGATGCCTTCGGGCGCGAGCTGTTCCGCGGCACGCAGGCTCAGGCGCACTTCACCCAGGGCGAAGCCAGCGGCGACGTGTATTTGCGGGTGACGCGCCTGCAGCAGTCGTCGGCGACGCCGTCGCTGCTCGCGCGCCGCACGCCGGCATCGCTGGAGCCGGTTAGCGGCACGGCCATCACCGTCGGCACGCTGGTCACCGCGGCGCCGTCGTCCGGCATGCAGTACTACGAGTTCGACCTGGCGTCCGATGGCGTGGTGGCGCTCGAATGGCAGGGTGACGGGGCCCAGACGTGGGTGCTGCGCGGGCCGCGCGGCATCGAGGCCAGCGGCCCGGTCGGCGTGTCCGTCACCGGCGGCGGGGTCTGGAAGATGCCCGTGCTGTGGCTGCCCGCGGGGCACTACGTGATCGGCCTCGACGGCCTGCAGAACAGCGCGAGCTTCGCCGTGCGCACCATCGATGGCGCGCAGCACACCGCCACCAACACGCATGTGGCGGTCGATCTCGCGAGCGACGATCCGTACGAGCTGTTCGACGTGGTGCTCGACGCCGATGCCGACCAATGGTTCCGCGCCGACAGCGGCGCCGGCACGGGCAACTACTTCCGTCTCTACGACAACGCCGGCCGACTGGTGGCCGAAGGCAACCCGGCGCAGGCCACGGCGCTGCCGTTCAACGTGCCGCGCGACGGCCACTATCTGCTGGCGGTGGCCCGCAACACCGGGGCGTCGCTGGGTGGCGCCGCCTTGCGCTTCGCGCTGTACGAGACGCCGCGCAATGCGGCGCTGAACGCCGGTGCCACGCAAGGCCAGTTCCTGCTGGGCAGCCAGACCTACGCCTATGGCTTCAGCGTCACCAGCCCCACCCAGCTCGCGGTGCGCGAGACGCAGAACGGCGGCACGCGCGACACCTACGACGTGCTCGACTCGGCGGGCCGCACCGTGGCCCGGCTGAACTACAGCGACAACTACACCGACATGGTGTGGGCGCTCGGCCCGGGCAGCTACACGCTGCGCGTGCGCTACGCCTCCAGCTCCACCCCGGCGAACCCGGTCGCCTTTGCGTTCAACACGCGCTTCATCCAGCCCGCTTCCCAGGCCTGGGCGCCCGGCGGCACCGCCAGCGTCACCTGGAGCGCGGGCGCACCCGACCGCGAGCTGCAGTTCTCGATGGCTGGCGGCGAATCGCGCTGGATCGCGCCGTCGCCGGCACTGGGCTACTACGACCGGCTCGACTACCGCGTGCTCGGTCCGTTGGGCGTCGAGGTGGCCCGGGGCTACCTCTCGGGCGGTTACTGGAGCACGGCCGCGGGCTTTGCCGTCACCGCCACGACGGCGGGCAACTACACCGTGCAGCTGTCGGGTGCGTCGATGAACGGCAGCACCTCGATGAGCGGCACCACCATCTTCGCGCAGACCGCGGGCGTGCGCAGCGCGCAGCCCCTGGTGCTGGGCACGTCGGTCGATCGATCGCTGTCCACGCCGGCCGACCAGGACGTGTACCGCTTCACGCTGGCCGACCCGGATCGGCTGTGGTTCAACCTGAGCGGCGACTACTACACCGCCACGCTCGTGCGCACCGACATACCCGGCACGGTGTTCACCACCAGCATCGATTCCAGCGACTACGCGGCGGTGCAGAACCTGCTGGCAGGCAGCTACGAGCTGCGGCTCGTGCCCAACCGTCCGAACCCCGGTTCGTACCATGTCGCGGTGCAGCCTGTCAGTGCGCTGCCCGTGCTGACCCTGGGCCAAGGCGCTTCCCAGACCGTGGCGCAAAGCCGCCAGGACACGGCCTGGCAGATCGCGGGCACCGCCGGGCAGGATCTGCTGATCGACCTGCGCACCACCGACACCTACAGCTCCGAGTACTGGCAGCTGGTCGGGCCGAACGGCAGCGTCGTCGCCTCCGGTTCGCAATACAACCAGAACGACGCCGCAACGAAGGTCAAGCTGCCGCTGGACGGCACCTACGTGCTGCACGCCTACGGCCACTACGCCTCGACCGGCGCACGCACGACGACCGTGCTGGTGTCGGCCTACGCCACGACGATGGCCCCGATCGCGCTGGGCGACCAGATCAGCGGTGCCATCGCGGCGCCGGGCAACGTCAACCAGTACCGCTTCACGCTCACCGACGAGACCACCATCCTGCTCGACCCGCAGGGCGGTGGCGCCACGCTGACGCTGGATGGCCCGCTGGGCAGCGAGCTGAGCTTCGGCCTCAGCGGCGTCGAGAGCTACTACGCGCGCCGGCTGAAGGCCGGTACCTACACCATCACCGTCAGTGCCTCCGGCACCTCGACGCCAAGCTACGGCTTCCGCCTGCTGGACCTTGCAGCGGCCATCGACCGCGGCACCACCTCCCAGCTCAGCGGCGACCTGCCGGCAGGTCGCACGCTCGTGGCGTACCGCTTCGACACCGCCGCGCCCGGCGTGGGCTACAACCTCGACTTCACCACCCCGGTCAACTACCCGGACTACTTCCGCTACACGCTGGTCGATGCCTACGGCCGCACGCTGAGCAGCGTGGCCTGGACCAACGCCTCGTCGGTGGCCTTCAACGGGCCCTCGCTCGGCCCGGTCTATTTGCTGGCCAAGCAGTACTACTCGTCCTCCGGCCCGGTCCACTTCGAGGCGACGCTGCGCCAGCCCGTCGCCACGAATGCTGCGCTGGCCTGGGATGCCGCGGTGTCCGTGCCCCTGGCGACACGGCAGGACCAGGCCACGTATTCGTTCTCGCTCGAAGAGCCGGGCTGGGTCGAACTGCAGGGCCTCAACGCGCCCAACAGCGCCGTCAGCTTCCAGATCGTCACGCCCAACGGCACGCAGGTGGGCGCGCGCAGCGGCTTCGGCAGCGCCTCCAACGGCACCTGGTCGCAGTACCTGCCCGCCGGCCGCTATGCGGTGCGCGTGATCGCCAACGGCGACGGCTTCACCGGCAACGCCCAGTTCACCGCCACGGTGGTGCCGGCATCCCAGCGCCTGGACCGCCAGGGCGGCATCGCGCGCGGCGTTGCGGCCGATGGCGCTGAAACCCAGACCGTGTCGCTGTGGACGCTGGATGCGCGCGTGGGCGACCATCTCACGCTCGCGGCCAACACCTCCTGGCCGGCCGGGTGGACCGCCCAGCTCGTCGCGCCCAACGGCGCGGTGCTGCGCAGCTGGACGCCGGCCACCGCGGCCACGCAGGACTTCGACCTCACCCAGGCCGGTGCGCACCTGTTGCGCCTCGTGCGCAACGGCATCACCACCACGCCCGGGCTCGGCGCCGGCGCGGCGTTCGCCGCCACCTGGGGCACGGCGGACACGCCGCAGCCGGTGGTCTCCACCTTCAGCGCGGCCGGCTCGATCGCGGCCAATGCAACGCAGACCTACCAGTTCGAGCTCACCGAGCCGGGCCTGTGGTACCTGGATCACGCGAGCATCCCCGACTCCTACAGCTACTACTACCAGAGCGCCTCGGTCACCGATGCCAACGGCGTCGCGCGCATCGGCGGCTATGACCAGGCCGCCTGGCTGACGCCGGGCGTTTACACCGTCAAGATCAGCCAGACGCAGTCCGCCAGCTCGTTCGACTTCGCGCTGCGACGGCTGGACTCCGCCGCCCAGGCGCCGGTGCTGAACTACGGGGAGGCGGTGAACGCGCCCAGCGCCTCCACCTTCGTGGCGCGCGCCTGGCGCATCGATGCGCAGGCCGGCGACGTATTGCAGTTCAACACCCTCGGCACCTCGGGCAGCACGCCGCGCTTTGCCTTCTTCAACCGGTACGGCCAAGCCTTGAGCGGCTGGGCCTGGACGAACAGCGACTCCACCAGCCTGGCGATCACCGACAGCGGGCCGGTCTATGTGGTGCTGGACTGGGTGGGCTACACCTATGGCTCCGGCTACAGCGGCGCGGCGTCGTTCGAGATCGACAACCTCGCCAGCCGCGCGGTCGCGCCGATCGCGCTCGACCAGACCGTATCGGGCACGCTCACGGCCTCGGTGCAGAGCCGCGACTACAGCCTGACGCTCGCGGCTGACACGGCCATCCAGTTCGACCGCCTGAACAGCACCGTCGGCTCCTCCAGCTGGGCCATCATCGACGCGACGACCGGCTCCACCGTGGTGAGCGGCAGCATCAGCGACGGCACCAGCACGCCGTCGCAGCCCAGCTTCATGCTGCTGCCCGGGCAGTACACCGTCCGCGTCTCCACCAGTGCCCTCAGCGAGACGCGCTATGCCTTCCGCCTGATCGACCTCGCCGGCGCCACGCCCGTGGCCAGCGGCACCATCGTCGATGGGCGCCTCGAATCCGGCGGCGAGGTCACGGCGTACAGCGTGCAGGCCAATGCCGGCGACCGGCTCTACGTCGATCTGCGCGACCTGGCGGCCCGTACCTACGCCTACGATTCCGCGCGCGGCTTCTACCACTACAACTACACCGGCGCGCTGCGCGTGATCGACCCGTATGGCCGGGTCGTGTCCGACCTGCAACTCGGCGATGCCGAGCTGGTCGCCACGGTCAGCGGCCGCTACACCATCGTGCTCGACGACAGCCTGATGTACGACACGGCGGTGCCCTACCGCATGGCGGTGTACGTCTACGGGCCGGGCGAGCCGCGCAACATCGACCTGTCCGGCGCGCCGCCGGCCATGGACCTGGTGGTGTCCGATGTTTCGGTGGCGCCGCAACAGGCGGGCCAGGCCATCGCCTCTGGCTCCGTCGTGAGCGTGCAGTGGACCGTGCGCAACCAGGGCTCGATCTCGACCCTGGGCGACTTCACCGACCGCATCATCGTGCGCCGCACCGGCACGAACGAAGTCGTCGCGCAGATGACCGTGTCCTACGACGAGTCGGCCGAAGGCAATGGCCCGCTGCTGCCGGGCCAGTTGGTCAACCGCACGGCCACGCTGCGCCTGCCGGACGGCCCCTCGGGCGCGGGCGACCTGAGCATCGTGGTCGAAACCGATGCCGCCAACGAACAACTCGAAGGCGGCTCCGCCGAGGAGAACAACCGCGGCAGCGCAAGCTTCAGCAGCACCCTGGCCGACTACGCCAACCTGCAGGTCAACAGCCTGTCGCTGCAGCCGGCGTCCAACTGGAACGCGGGCGACACCGTCTCGGTGAGCTGGAACACTGCCAACAGCGGCACCGCGGCGGCCGTCGGCGCCTGGAGCGAGCGCGTCGAACTGCTGAACCTGACCACCGGCTCGGTGGTCGTCAGCCAGACGCTGCCGTTCACCGCGCAGAGCATCGCGGCCGGCAGCCAGACCGGGCGCAGCCTGTCCTTCGCCTGGCCGCAGGGCCTCAATGCCATCGGCAGCTTCCGCCTGCGCGTCACGATCGATGCGCTGGCGCAGGTGCCCGAGTACAACGCCGGCGGTGCGCTCGAAAGCGACAACACCGCGGAGCAGGCCTTCGTGGCCGGCCCCGACCTAACGGTGCGCAACGTCGCACTGCTGCAGACTGCACCGGTCTCCGGCGACACGCTGACGCTGCAGTGGGAAGACGTGAATCAGGGCGCGGTGCCCACGCCCGCGGCCTACCAGGACCGGGTGGTGGTGCGCCAGCGCAACGCCGACGGCTCGTCCGGCGCCGTGGTGGTGAACGCCGCGGTCAGCTTCACCGGCGACGCGGCGCTGCCGCTGGGCCCGGGGCAATCCCGGCTGCGCAGCTTCACCTTCAACCTGCCCGACGGCCTGCTCGGCACGGGCAACTTCGACGTCACCGTCACCGCCGACAGCAACGCCGCGGGCGCAGGACTGCTGTTCGAGACCAACGTTGCCGGCGATGCCGAAGCCAACAATAGCGGCTCGACCGCTTTCAGCGCCACAGCGCGCCCCTATGCCGACCTGTCGGTGACCAGCCTCGTCGTGCCCGCGTCGGTGGAATCGGGCGGCGAAGCGACGATCACCTGGACGGTCGCCAACGCGGGCAACGCCGCTGCCACCGGCACGTGGACCGACCGCATCATCCTCACGCGCGATACCGTCACCGGCAACGCCGATGACGTGATCCTGCTCAACGTCAAGCACGACACCGCGCTCGACCCGAACGGCAGCTACACGCAAAGCGCCAGCGTGCGCATTCCCGCGCGCATCGAGGGCAGCTACCGCATCGCGGTGCTCAGCGACGCCAACGCGTCGGTGCGCGAGCCCGACACGCGGGCCGACAACCTGCGCTTGTCCGGCGCGATCGACGTCACCCAGACCTACTCCGACCTCGTGCCCACGGTGACCCTGGCACCGGCCACTGCGGACGCCAATCGCAGCACGCGGGTGGAGTGGTCCGTCCGCAATGACGGCACGCTGTCCACCGACGTGACCCGCTGGGTGGACCAGGTGTACCTGTCCGACACCCCGACGCTGGGCGCCTCGGCGGTCCTGCTCGGCTCGGTCACCCACGTGGGCGGCCTTGCCTCGGGCCAGAGCTACGCCGAAGGCATGGACGTGCTGATCCCGCGCGACGCCGTGGGCAGCAAGTACCTCATCGTGAAGACCGATGCCTTCGGGGCGGTCTATGAGCTGGGGCGCACGGCCAACAATGCGGCGGCGGCGACCTCGGCGACGACGGTGCAGCCCGAGCCACGCGCGAACCTCGTGGTCGAGGGCCTGAGCGCGCCCGGCGAATGGCGCGTCGGCCAGACGGTGCAAGTGAGCTACACCGTGCGCAACGCCGGCAACGACCGCGTCGCGTCGTACATGAAGGAGCAGGTGCGCCTGGTCGACGTGAACGGCGTGCACGCGCCGGTCGAGCTGGCGAACTGGAGCAACTGGACCCACCGCGACCTCGTGCCGGGCACGTCGTTCACGCGCACGCTGAGTCTCACCGTGCCGGCCATGCCGGCCGGCAACTGGCGCCTGGAGGTGCAGGCCGACAACGGCGGCTATGTCACTGAATCGAACGAGAGCGACAACACCAGCTCGGCCGCGGTGTCGGTGGTGGCGCCGGACCTCACGGTCACCGACCTCGGCACCACCGGGCTGCTGCAAGGCGGCGAACAGGTCACGCTCACCTGGACCACGCGCAATGCCGGAACGGCCCCGGTCTCGACGGTGCGCGATGCCGTGTACCTCTCGCGCGACGGCGTGGTGGACAACGGCGACATCAAGCTCGGCGAGTTCAATCACGGCTCGATCGCCGCCGGCGGCGCATCACCCGGCACGCTGAGCTTCACGCTGCCGGTGGATGCCGAGGGCAGCTACCGGCTCGTCGTGGTGACCGACAGCAACGCGCAGGTTAACGAGAACGGCGCGGAGGCCAACAACACCGACTCGGTGGCGATCTCGGTCGTGCGCGACTACTACGCCGACCTGGCCGTCACCTCGGTGAGCGCGCCGCAGCGCGTGATCGCCGATCCGGCCAGCATCACGGTGGAGTGGACCGTCAGCAACCTGGGCACCGGCGTGGGCCGCACCACCTCGTGGACCGACCGCGTGATCTATTCGCAAAACGACGTGGTCGGCGACATCGACGACATCGTGTTGGGGTCGCTGGTTCACGACGGCGGGCTGCAGGCCGGCGACAGCTACACCGGCAGCATCACGTATCGCTTCGGCCCCGGCTTCTCGCGCCACGGCAAGGTGTTCGTTCGTGCCGACGCGGCGAGCGCCGTGTGGGAAAACGCCCAGGAGTCGAACAACCAGGCCGCGGCGGCCGAGGCAATGGACATCATGCCGATCGCCTATGCCGATCTGCGAGTGGAGTCCGTCTCCGCATTGAGCGACGCATTCAGTGGCAGGCCCATCAGCGTGACCTGGACCATTGCCAACCAAGGCATCGGGATCACCGACTCCGGGCAATGGACCGACACGGTCTGGCTCACCGCGAACGCTGACGGGAGCGGCCAACGCTGGCAACTAGGCTCGACCTCGCACATCGGCCAACTCACGCCGGGTGACCGCTACACCCGCACAATCGAGGCGACTCTTCCCGAGGGCATCTCGGGCACCTACTACCTGCAGGTTTCCACGGGCGGGCCGTTCGAATTCATCCACACCGACAACAACACCGGTACCTCGCTGGGCATTCCGGTCCACCTGTCGGCATCGCCGGACCTCGTTGTCGAAACCATCGTGGCTCCAGCGATGGCGCAAGAGGGCGCACTGGTCGATCTGTCGTGGACGGTCTTGAACCAGGGCGAGGCAAGGGCAGCAGGGCAGTGGATCGATACCGTGCTGCTTGTCCCGGCGTCGGGCACGGGCGCGGCCATTGCGTTGGGCACCTTTACCTACGACCGCGGCCTGGATGCCGGCCTGCGCTACACGCGCACTGAACAGGTTCGCCTGCCGTCCAAGATCGAAGGCGCCTATCGCCTGCGCGTCGTCACCAACAGCGGGATCGGCTCGGCGTCGGCAGTTCAGGTCTACGAACACGGCTCTGCACGCGACAACAACACGAGCATCGCGGGCGATGCGACGCAGGTAAACCTGAAGTCGCGCCCGGACCTGCGCGTCAGCGCCGTCGTCGTGCCCGAAAACGCGACGGCTGGTACGACCGCTGCGGTCCGCTTCACCGTCACGAACATGGGTTCGGAAGCCACCACCGGCCAGTGGAGTGACTTCGTGTACCTGTCGCTGGACGGCACGCTCAGCGGCGACGACATCCTGGCAGCTCGCATCGACAGTGGTGCGGCGCTGGCACCGGGGGAGAGCTACACCTCAGAGACGTCGGCGATCAACATCCCGATCCGCTATCGCGGCGACGTGTTCATGATCGTGTCGGCCGACGGCAACGCACGTGTGGACGAGTACCCCAACGAGGCCAACAACACCAAGGCCGAGCGTTTCCACGTCAATGCCGTGCCGTTCTCGGACCTCGTGGCGAGCGACGTCGTTGCGCCCGAACAGGCGGTGCACGGCTCCACGGTCGAGGTCCGCTACCGCGTTGCCAACCGCGGGGCTGCGACCACGCAAGGCGACAGTTCCGCAGTCAACAGCTGGACCGATACCGTGTGGCTGAGCGTCGATCGCCGCAGGCCGTCACCGTCAAAGGGCGACATCCGCATCGGGCAGATCACGCACAACGGGCACCTGGCGGTCGGCGCCGACTATCTCGGCACGCTGAACGTGCAGATTCCCGAGGGCACTCGCTCGGGCCAGTACTACATCACCGTCTGGAGTGACACCTACGACGCCATCCTCGAAGACACGATGGCGGTCAACATCAATCCCGACGATCCGGGCCAGATCGACAACAACAACTACAAGGCGCGGCCGATCAGCGTGCTGGGCATCACGCCCCCCGACCTGGTGGTGAGCCAGCTGCAGGCCACGCCGGCGATGACGGCGGCCGGCGACTACACCTTCAGCTATTCGGTGCAAAACCGGGGCGATGTGTTCGAGGGCGAGTGGACCGACAAGGTCTGGATCGCCGACAACGCGGACCTTTCCAAGGCCAAGGTGATGTGGCTCCTGGGCGAGTACCGGCAGCAGCGCAGCCTCGCCAACGGCGAGGGCTACACGACCACACAAACCGTTGCGCTGGCGCCTTCGGTGCAGGGCGGGTGGCTGGTGGTCGAAGTAGACCGGTCCAATGCCGGCCTGGCATCGCGTGGCGAGGTCGCGGAGACCGACGAGGTCAACAACGCGCGGGCAACCGTGTCCGTGGTGGACAACCGCCCGGCCGACTTGCGTGTCACCGCGATCCAGACGCTGCCAGAAAACTTCTCGGGCGAGGAAACGACCATCAGCTGGACTGTCACCAACTTCGGCGCCGACGTCTGGAACGGCACGCGCAGTTGGAGCGACAGCGTGTACTTCAGCCCGGACCCGGAGTTCATTCCTCAGCGAGCCACGGCGTTGGGTACGGTGAAGCATGCAAACGTCGGCGGGCTTGCAAGTGGTGCGAGCTACACCTCGACGGCGCAATTCAAGCTGCCTCCGGGTACGGATGGTCCGTACTACATCTACGTCATCACGGATTCGCGCCCCTCGCAGGAGCTGATTCAGGGCGAACAGCGCAACGCACCTGCGCGCGACGAGCACTACGCCGAGTCGGTCTTCGAAGGCCTGCGCAACGACAACAACCTCGGCCGCGGCACGCTCAACGTGACCTACCGCGAGCCGGATCTCCAGATCGACACGATCACCGTGTCGAATCCAAACCCCTCATCCGGCGAAACCATCACGGTCACCTGGACCGCCACGAACCGCGGTACACGCGAAACGCGCACGCCGAGCTGGTTCGACGGCATCTACTTGTCGCGCGACGCATCGCTGGACGACAGCGACTACCCGGTGGTCGATCGGGGTAGCGATTTCGAGGTTCGAGCGCGCATCCGCAGCACCTACCTGATCGGCCCCGACGAAAAACCACGTTTCCTCAAGCCCGGCGAGTCCTACACGAACTCGACGACCTTCACGCTGCCTTCGTCCATCAGCGGCGATTTCCACATCATCGTCAAGGCCGACACGTCCACTTCCAAGGCACGCAACGTCGTGGTGGAAAGCACCATCCGCAAGGGGCTCGACGTGGTGGAGGGCAGCGGGCCGGGTTCCGTGCTCGAGTTCGCCGACGAAGGCAACAACGTCAGCTCCATCGCGCTGCCCATCAGCCTGTCGCCGCCGCCCGATCTGCAGGTGACACAAGTCAATGTGCCCACTTCGGTGATTGCAGGGCAGAACTTCGCGGTGTCATATCGCGTGGAAAACCTGGGTGGCAGAACGCCTGCCGACCAGCAACAGTGGCACGACCTTGTCTACCTCTCCAAGGACCGGTTCCTTGACATCAACAAGGACCGCTACCTGGGCTACGTCTCTCACAACGGCGGTATGCCGGCGGGTGGCAGCTACGAAGGCACGCTGAACCTCGCTGCGCCGCGAGACATGGAAGGGCCTTACTACGTGTTCGTGGTGTCCGACCCCGCGCGTCACTGGGGTTCGGGAGAAAACGGCCGCGTGCTCGAGTTCGGCAACGACGACAACAACGCCTCGGCAGCCGTGCAGCCGATGCTGATCGAGACGCCGCCACCTGCCGACTTGCAGGTCAGCAACGTCGTCGTTCCCGCGAGCGCAACGGTAGGCCAGGAGGTGGAGATCACCTTCACCGTGACCAACGCCTCGACAAACCCCGCCTATGGTCGCTGGACCGACGCGCTCTATCTCTCCGCCGACAACAGCTGGGATCTCAGTGACCAACTGCTGGGCAAGGTCACCCACGTGGGTGACGTGGCCGCCAACGGCAGCTACACGGGCACGCTGAAAGCGAAGCTGCCTGCGCTGAAAGACGGGCAATGGCGCATCGTCGTGCGCCCCGACCTCTACAACGAAGTCTTCGAAGGCCGCATCGTCTACACGGACACGGGCTTGAACCTGCCACCGGGCGAAGCCAACAACCGGCAGGCCTCGGGTGGTGTGCTGCGGGTCGAAGTGCCAAGCCTCGCCGTCGGTTCTCCTTTGTCCACCACGCTGGCCACCGGTGGCACGCAGCTCTACAAGGTGAGCGTGGCGGCCGGTGAAACCCTGCGCATCAACCTCGATTCCGCAGCGGCCGAAGGAGCCAACGAGCTCTACGTGCGCTACGGCGACATCCCCACCGGCTACGCCTACGACGCTGCCTACGGCAACCCGGTCGCTCCCGATCAGGAAGTGCTGATCCCCACGACGCAGGCCGGCGACTACTACGTGCTCGTGCGCTCGCGCCAGTCGCCGCTGGACACGGCGGTCACACTGCGTGCCGACCTGCTGCCGCTGGCCATCACGCGCGTCACGCCCGACCAGGGCGGCACAGGCGACGACGCGCATCGCTGGGTCACCATGGACATCCATGGCGCGCGCTTCTCCGCGGGAGCGCTGGTCAAGCTCAGCCGGCCCGGCGTGCTCGAAGTCGAACCCGAGCGCTGGCAGGTGCTCGATGCCACGCACATTCGCGCCGTTTTCGACCTGCGCCACGTGCCGCTTGGCCTGTACGACATCGTCGTCACCAACCCCGATGGTCAGCGCGTGACCGAGCCTTACCGCTATCTGGTCGAGCGCGCGATCGAAGCCGATGTCACCATCGGCATTGGCGGTTCTCGCGTCCTGGCCCCGGGCGGAGGCACCACCTACAGCGTCACGCTGCAGAGCCTGACCAACGTCGACACGCCCTATGTTCGCTTCGACGTGGGCGCGACCGACATGGGGCGCAGCGAAAACGTTCTCGAAGGTTTGAAGCTGCCGTACGTCGTGTTCTCGTCCAACGTGGCCGGGCAGCCCGACGGGGCCACAGCGCAGACGTCGGGCAACACCCAAGCCTACGGTGCCACCCCCACCACGCCGGTGCGATCGGACGTTCCCTGGGCGTCGCTCGACGGTGCGACCAACACGAATGGTTGGAACCTCGCACCGGGCTATGCCTTCGACGTGGGAGCCGGCGGCTTTGTCGGCTTCAGTTTCAACGTCCAGACCTATCCCGGCTTGGCCGAATGGCTGGCCTACGACTTCGAGGGCCTGCGCAGCAAGCTCTATGCGATCCGCCCCGACTGGAAGGCGCAGGGCCTGCTCGACGGCGGGGTGGCCGATCTGGACAAGATCCAACGGGGTCTCACGAGGAAGTTCCTGTCGCGCGACCCGGAGGAGCACGTCACCAAACTCGAGCGGCTGGCGATGGCGTTCCGATTCGATACGCTGGGGGCGGCCACGCCGCTGACGCGCGACGAGTTCATCGCCGACCAGACCGACCACGCGAAGAGGTTGAGAACGGCCATCCTTGCCGATGCCAGCGCTCCCAGCACCCTGGGGGTGCTGGCGGCAGACGAAGCGCAGTGGGTGCAAGGCTGGCTGGCGGCTCTCGAAGCCGCGGGCCTGCTGCGCCCGGCTGACGAAGCGCCGCCGATCCGGCTCGATGCCCAGGTCATGAGTCTCAACGCCACGCTGGCCACCGGCGTGCTGCTCAGCAAGGGCGGCGAGACCTACCGTACGCAAGCAGACCTGCTGGGCTTCTTTGCGAAGGTGCAGCAGTGGTACGGCGATACCGGGCGTTGGGCTGGCGACCCCGAAGCGAAAGTCGCGCCGGTCGACTACTACGAGATTCGCCAGACGGAGGACGGTGGCTCGGTCTCGATCCCGGTGCCGGTGGCACCTGATCCGGCCGACTACGACCGCAACGCCACGCAAGACACGCACTTCATCAGCTTCGACGTCTTTGCAGGCGGGCTTGCCGAGCTCGAATACCTGCGCCACATCGGTGTGCTGGACGAGAAGTTCCGCCCGGTCGGCCCGCAGGCGCTCAACCTCACGCAGTACCTGCAGCAGGCGGCCCAACGCGACAGCAACACGCAAGCGACCGTGTCGATCCGCGGGCCGCAGTCGCTGCCCGCTGCCGATGGTGTTTCCTACGTGCCGGCCGACTATGCGCTGCCCTACACGGTCGAGCTCTCCAACCCCACGGAGCGTGCGGTCGGCGAGTTGCGCATCGTCACCGAACTCGATGCGGACGTCGATCCGCGCAGCCTGCGGCTGGGTGATCTGAAGATCGGCGACATCAACGTCCACATCCCCGGCGACCGGGCCGTCTTCCAGGGCGACTTCGATTTCACCGGCAACAAAGGCTACGTGTTGCGCGTGAGCGCAGGTGTCGACGCGCAGACCCGTGTGGCGACTTGGCTGCTCCAGGCCATCGACCCCGATACCGGCGAGGTACTGCACGACGCGACCCGCGGCCTGTTGGCGCCCGATGCCAGCGGCCAGGCGGCTCGCGGGTTCGTGAGCTACACGGTGCGCGCATCCGACCTGGCGGCCACCGGTGTTGCCATTGGTGCGCAGGCGCGAGTCTTCTTCGATGACGCTCCGCCGCTCGACAGCGGCTCCGTGACCCATACGCTCGATGCCGCCGCGCCCACCACGGCGCTGCAGGTCCGCTCGGCCGGTGCCAACGCCAGCGGCGCCCCGACGTTCGACGTGAGCTGGAAGGCCACCGACGACGCCAGCGGTGTCAAGCACGTCACCGTGTACGTCTCCGAAAACGGCGGCGACTTCCGCATCTGGCTCAAGCAGGTAGCGGGCGACGCCGGCCAGGCGGTCTTCACGGGTGAGGCCGGCAAGAGCTACGAATTCCTCGCGGTGGCGACCGACGCCGCCGGCAACCGCGAAGCGGCCGTCATTGCCAACGCCGTGCTGCCCGACGACGGCAGCCGCCAGGATGCGCAGCAGGCCCTGGGTTCCAACGAGCAGCTCACGGCCACAGCCGAGCTGCCCGCAGCTACAGCGGATCGCAGCTACGTAGCCAGCGATCTGTTCGCACAAGCCGCATTGCGTCTCCCGGGTTTTGTCGCGCCTGTGCAGGCCGGCGATCTGCAAAGCGTGCTGGCGCCCATGGGCGTGCGCAGCTTCGGCGACGGGTTTGCCGCCAGCGATGGCGACATCGGCGCACTGGCCATGGTCGAGTTGGCCGACGGCACCGTGCTGGCCAGCGCTGGCGCCTTGCGCAACGAAGTGTTCCGCTTCGCGAAGGAGGGTGGGCGCGCCGCGACACCGCTGTTCGTGCTGGACGCTCCGGTGCTCGACATGGCAGTCGATGCGCTCGGCCAGCTGTGGATCATGACCGGCAAGGAGCTGCTGCAAGTCGATGCAGGCAGCGGCGCGGTGATCGCCCGCTACATGGGCCCCGGCCAGGATCCGCTCACCCACGCCTTGGCCATCGACCCAGCGTCGGGCCTCATCTACGTGTCTTCCGGCAACGGCGTCGAAGTGTTCGATCCGCGGGCCACGGACACGACCGCTGCATGGAAGCACTTCTCCAATACGCGTGTGGGCGACCTCGCCTTCGGCCCTGACGCGCGCCTATGGGGCGTGCGGTGGACTGGCTCCGACGTCGCCTCCGCCCAGCCCGGCAGCACCACCGAGATCATCAGCTTCCCGATGAACGGTCGGACGCAGGGCCGCGCCGAGGTGGAGTACCGCCTGGGCGGCGTGATCGACAGCATCGCCTTCGGCAAGAGCGGCACGCCCCTGGGCGGCCTGCTGCTGGCCTCCAGCAACTTGGCGCAACGCCCGGTGGTGCAGGGCGCAGGCAGCGTGCCGCACACGTCCGCCGTCTGGACGATCGAGCTGCAATCGCGGCGCGTTCTGCAACTCGCCAACGGCGGCACGCGCGGTGAAACCCTGGTGGCCACCCACGACGGCCGCATCCTCGTGGCGCAGACGCAGCACATCGACGAAATCGCCCTCATCAAGGCGCCCAACGTGCTGCAGGCCAGCGTGCAAGACGGCGCACTGCTGCCGCTGCCGCTCACGCAGATCTCGGTCACCTTCGACCAGCTCATGTGGACAGGTGCGTCCGGGGCGGACGCGAGCGACCTCTCCAGCGTGCTCAACCCGGCCAACTACCGCTTCGTGGCCACGGGCGCCAACAGCAGCCTCGTGCTGCAGCCCGACAGCGTGCGCTGGGATGCCGGTTCGCGCAGCGCCATCTTGACGCTGCCCAACCTGGCGGCCGGCGGCTGGCGCCTCGAAGTGCTGCCGCAGATGCGCAGCGCGGCACAGGTGCGTCTGGCGCAGTCTTTCGTCACGGCGTTCACCACCGTCGCCGACCTCACGAATGTCGTGCGGCTGGACTTCACCAACACCCGTGCCGACCGCGCCACCGCCGAGGTGAGCTACGACGTCAGCATCACCAACATCGGCGTGGACGACCTGCGCGGCCCGCTGATGCTGCTGCTCGACCCGGGCCGCTATTTCGGCGCCGAAGTGGTGGGTGGTTCGCAAGGCAGCGGCAACCAGTCCGACCTGTGGATCGTCGATCTCACGGCAGGCCTGCAAGCCACCGGCGGACGCCTGGCCGTCGGTGCCACGCTGGCCGACCAGACCGTGAGCGTGCGGCCGGCCAGCCTTTTTGGCACGGCGCCCGGCTCCAGCTCGCTGGTCAAGTTCAACCTGGGCCATGGCATCTACGCGGTGCCGTTCGACAACACCCCGCCGAGCGTTCAAGTGGCGGATGCCCTTGCCGAGACCAACGCGCTGCCGGCCGCGACGGCTGGGCAACCGTGGACAGGCACCCTGCAGGCTCACGACAGCGATGGCGCACGCTTCTTCTGGCAGCTGGTGCAAGCACCGGTAGGCATGAGCATCACCGGCTCGGGTGACGTGCAAAGCGATGCCGACGGCTACCACAACACCGCCACGCTGAGCTGGACGCCGACAACCCGCGACCTGGCTAACACCGAGATCCTCGTGCGGGTGATCGACAGCCGTGGCGGCGTGGCGCTGCGCCGCTTCACGATCGACGTAGCAGGCGGCAACCACGCGCCGGTGCTCGGTACCTCCGGCGACATCACGCTCACCGAGGGCGAAACGCTGACGCTCCCTCTCACCGCGGCCGATGCAGACGGCGAAACCGTGACCGTCTCCGTGCGCAACCTGCCGCCCGGTGCTCGATTCGACGCCGCCACCGGCCTGCTGACCTGGACGCCCAGCTACGACCAGGCCGGCGAATACCGCGACGTCACGGTCGTGGCCACCGACGGCAAAGCCACGGTGACCGAACGCTTCACGCTGCGCGTGGAGCAGGGCTATGCGAAGCCCGTGCTGGCCGAAGTGCCGCAGCAAACCCTGCGAGAAGGTGAACGCTACGCACTGCAGTTGCCGGGCAGCATGCCGGGTGGCGAGCAGGGCAGGGCCCCTGCGGGTCCGTTCCAGCAGGCCGATGGCACCACCATCACGCTCAGCTACAGCAGCCCCTGGCTGCCGGGCGGCGCCACGCTCAACACCGAGACCGGCTGGTTCGAATGGACCCCGGGCTATGCCCAGGCCGGCACGCTGAAGCTGCCGGTCACGCTGACGGCCACCTACACGCCGACCGACGGCAGCGAGCCCGTGACCACCAGCGTGACCCGCGAAGTGGTGCTGCAGGTGCTCAACGCCAACGGTGCGCCGGTATTCGACGCGGCCGAAACCTGGAACGTGCTCGAAGGCCAGCCGCTGCGCGTCAGCGTGTTCGCGTTCGACCCCGACAACCCTGGCTTTGAGCCCAAGGTGCGCCTGTCGCCCACCTCGCCCGCAGTGAGCGGCGAGGGTACGGCTGCCACCGTGACTTACCAGGTGGACGGCTTGCCGCCGGGCGCCAGCTTCGACGCCGAAACGCTCGAAATCGTCTGGACGCCCGGCTACGCACAGGCCGGTACCTACTACGTCACGGTAACGGCCACCGACGAGGGCAACAGCACCGGCACGCCGCTTTCCAGCCAGGTCACGCTGCCCATCGTCGTAGCCAATGCCAACCGCGCGCCGCTCCTCGGCAATGTGAGCAACGCGTTCGTCGATCGTGGTGCCGTGCTCGAGATTCCGGTCGGCGCGGGTGATGCCGACGGCAACCCGGTCACGCTCACGGTGTCGGGCCTGCCGCCCTTTGCCACCTACTCGCAAACCGCCACGGGCAGTACCGCGGCTGGTGTCATCCGCTTCGCGCCGGGTGCCGGCCACCGTGGCGACTACACCATCACCGTGGTCGCGCAAGACAACGGCGATGGCGACGTGAACCAGGTGCTGGCTGAAGCGCGCAGCTTCGTCGTCACCGTGCGCAGCGAAACCGAAGCGCCCGAGGTCACCGTGCCGCGGCAGTCCGTCGCGGTCATCGGCCAGCAAGTGCGCATTCCGATCTCGGTGCGAGACCTCGACCAGGACGCGCTCAGCTACGCGGCCCAGGGCCTGCCCGCCGGGGCGAGCATCGTCACCGAGCCGCAGTACGGCCGCGCCTACATCGTGTGGACGCCCACGGCCGCTCAGGCCGGCGTGCACGACGTGAGCCTGGAAGTCAGCGACAGCGGCCTGCCGCCGCAGGATGCAGGGATCATTCCCGACCCCGATGCGGTGCCCGTGCCCAACGTTACGGTGCGCGACCTGCGCATCGTCGTGCGCTCGGCCAACCTGGCGCCCGAACTCATTGCCGTGCAGGCCATGGGCGCTGAGATTGCCGGCGACCCGCTGGCCGGCGGGCTGACCACCGTGGTGGCCGACGAAGGCGTACCGCTCGCGCTGGAGCTTTCTGCGCGCGAACCCGACCTCGACTTCGTGAACTGGAGCATCGAAGGCGGCCTGCCCTCGGGCCTGACGATCGAGCCTTCGTCGGGCACCGATGGCCAGTCGCGCCTCGTGCTGCGCTGGACGCCGGGGCTCTTTGCCGCGCAGTCCGACAACAGCAACGGCGCCACTCCGGGCCACTATCGCCTCGTCTTGAAGGCCGGTGACGGCCACTCGGCCGCCACGCGCGAAATCGAGTTCGTGGTGCGCAACGCCAACCAGGCGCCGCGCCTGCTGCCCATGCCGCTGCAACTGGTGCAAGAAGGCCAGACCCTGGCCTTCACGATGTTGGGGGTCGACGCCGACAACGATGCCGTGCGCCTGGCGCTGCTGCACGACGCCGACACACCGTCCGGCGTGAGCTTCGACCCGACGAGTGGCTACTTCGAATGGACCCCCAGCGCAGAGGTGGTGAACAACGCGCAAGCCAACGACCGCGCGTTCACCTTCAACTTCTCGGCCACCGACGGCAGTGCCACCACGCTGCGCACCGTGCAGGTCCGCGTGTTCGACGTCAACCGCACGCCGCAGATCAGCGCCGCCAGCCACGCGCTGCTGGTCGGCCAAAGCTTCAGCCTGCCGGTGGTGCGCGGTGCAACGGGCAGCGCAGGTGACATCCGCGTGAGTGACGCCGACGGCGCCGCGCAAACCCAAGCGTTGACTGTCTCCTTCAGCAACTTGCCCGAAGGCGCCAGCTACGACGCGCAAACGGGCCGCCTGCTGTGGACCCCCGGCCCCGGCCAGGTGGGCGACTTCGTTGTGCTGGCCCGCGTGAGCGACGGCCGCAACACCGCCACGCAAAGCTTCACGCTGCGCGTGGTGGCTGAAAACGAGGCCTACGCACCGAAGATCCTGATCAACACCACGCCCTCCACCCCGGTGCTGCCGGGGCAGGCGGTGCTGGCCACAGTGCGTGCCGAAGCGTTCAGCCCCATCGAGCGCATCGAGGTGCAGGTGCGCGGCAGCGCCATCGGTGCGAGCGACTGGCAAGCCGCCACGCTCGACAGCTCGGGCCGCCTGCGCATCAGCGCCACGGCACCCGGACTGGTGGAAATGCGCGTCACTGCGACCGATGCGGACGGCTTTGCAGCGACCCGCACCCAAACCATCCGGGTGCGAGACCCGCAAGACACCACCGCGCCGCAACTTGCCTGGGGGGGCGGCCTGGAAGGCAGCAGCGCAGAAAGCCTGCCTGTCACCGTAACCCGCGCCACTCAACTGCTGTCGCGCCTGGGCGAGCAGCAGCTGATGGGCTATCAGCTCGAGATCGCTCCTGCCAACGGCAGCGCCGCATGGCAGCCGCTGGCCCGGCAAGACTACGCCGCCGTGTCGGCCAACGGCAATGTGCTGCAAGGCCTGGCCACGCTCGACCCCGCCACGCTGGCCAACGGCGTCTACCAGCTGCGCCTGCGCGCGTGGGACCTGACCGGCCGCACCAGCGAAATCGCCGCCCGTGTCGTCATCGACTCGGCCGACAAGGCGCTCACGCAAGCCAGCGCCACCGACGCGGTGTTCCAACTGGGCAACCACAGCCTGGCGCTCACGCGCGTGCTGCCTGCAAACCCCGTTTCCGGCTCCAACGCCCAAATTGGGTCTTCAGGGGGCGATGTGCCCGGCTTCGGCAACTGGACCTTGCCGCTGCTGGACACCCAGCTCACGCACGACCAACCCAGCCTCACCGAGCTGGGCACTGCAGCGCCGTGGATGGAAGGCGCCCGCGTGTGGCTGCAAGTGCCTGCCAGCCTGTCGCCACCCCAGACGACACAGGCAGCGCAGTTGCACCTGAGCTTCACCCTCGGCACCGAAACCCAACCCCTGAGCACCTTGCCGGGTGCGCCGCTGGTGGCACGCCCCGTCTTCGCCAGCAGCAACGGTTGGACGCTGACCGCCCACAGCGGCGACGAAACCCAGCCCGTGGCATTGCAACGCCAGGGCCAGCGCCTGTTCGACCAGACCACCGGCCTGCCGTGGGTCCCGCAAGGCTATGTGCTCACCGGCCCGGACGGCACCCGCTACAACCTCGACGGCCAAGGCCGCACGCAACGCATCACGTTCGCCGACGGCCAGCAATGGCTGGTCAGCGACTCCGGCATCGCCCTGGTGGGCGCGGTCGACCCGCGCGAGCGCATCGAGATCGTGCGCAATGCGCAAGGCGCCATCGAAAGCATCGCCGGCGCGCTTACCTCGGGCGAGCCGCTGGCCATCGCCTACCGCTACGACGCGCAGGGCCGCCTGCAACTCGCGCGCAGCCTCTACAGCGCCGACGCCGGCGCCATGTACGGCTACCGCGCCGACGGCAGCCTGATCACCGACCCCGTGACCGCTCACCTGGGCGCCGCCGTCGGCTGGCTGGCCAACGCAGCCACCCCCACGCACTCCTGGAGCGGCACGCTCAGCGCCGGCACGCCGGTGACCCTGAGCTTCGTGGTGCGCGAGAGCGAGCTGGCCTCCACCATCAAGACGCCCGGGGCGAGTGGCGCGGTGATCGTGGCGCTGCAAACCACAGGCCAAGTACAGCTCAGCGCCGAAGGCGCCACCGTGCTCGGCCAAGCCACCAGCGGCGGGCGCACCGTCACGCTGCTGCGCGTCACCGAAGCCGGCCTCAAGTTGCTGCGCCTGCAAGGCGAGGGCGCCGCCACGGCACGCATCTCGCTGGCTGGCGACCTGGACCGCGACGGCGTGATCGACGGGCGCGACAGCGCGCTTTGGGAACAGGGTCTGGAGCAAGCCGCCGCGGCCGGCCAAAGCCTGGCCGACCTCAACGGCGACGGCAGCGTCAACGCCAGCGACCGCCAGGTGCTGTTTGCCAACTACGGCTGGCGCGCCAACCAGGCGCCAGTCGCCCAAACCCAGGCAGCCGGCCCCGCGCTGCGCACGCACACCGACCTGCAAGGCCGCCGCAGCCTCGACGCCATCGCGCGCGACCTGGAAGGTGACGTCGTGTTCTGGCGTGTGGTGGGCGCCACCCACGGCAGCGCCCGCATCGCCGGCGACGGCCAGACCCTGCTGTTCACGCCCGAAGCCGGCTATGCCGGCCAGGCCAGCGTGCGCCTGCAGGCCGACGACGGCTTCGCGCTGGGCGCGCCCATCGAGCTGAGCGTCAACGTCAGCGGCGCCAGGCTGCTGGCCATCCGCCTGCAGCCGCTGCCCAGCCTTAGCACCGGCCAGAACGTGCTGCTGCGCGCTGTGGCCGACTTCGAAGACGACACCAACGTTGACCTCGGCCTGGGCGGCGGCTACCTCACGGTGACGGCGCAGGACCTGGCGCCGCTGGGCTATGTGGGCGCCACCGCCATCGCCGTGGACGACACGCGCGACCTCATCCGCGCCAACGCTGCTGGCGCGGCGCTGCTGAACGTCAGCCGCACCGACACCGACGGCCGTGTGGTGCGGGCGGTGGCTGCGTTGAACGTGGAAGCTGCGCCGCAACCGGCTTCCGAAGTGGTGCTGGATGAAGAAGGCAACCCCATCGACGAGGGTGAGGGCCACGACGACGAGTCGTTCATCGTGCAGCCCGACGTCTACCCGGGCACGCTGGCGCTGGCGCCGGGCGGCACGCGGCAGCTGAAGGTGCAGCGCCTCGACGCGCTGCAAGGCCAGTCGCTGAACATCGCCGCGGCCGCCGCCGGCACACGCTACTTCAGCAGCGACGAGAGCATCGCCAGCGTGAGTGCCGACGGCCTGATCACCGCGCACCGCGAAGGGCGCGTCACCCTCAGCGTCGTCCACCTCGGCTCGCAGTGGCTGCCCACCTTCGACGCCGACGGCTACGTGGTCGGCCAGCAGCTGCTGGCGCAGGCCATCGGCCAAAGCGACATCACCCTGACGGTACGGGCCGCGCAGACCACCGACGACAACGAGGCCACCGCCGCACCGCGGGCCGTTGCGGTGTCGAAGGCAGCGGGCGGCGTGGTGGCCGCGGACACCGGCGAAACCGTCATGATCGGCGCCGGCGCGTTGCAAGGCGACACCGCCGTCTCCATCCGCCGCATCGACGTGTCAGATCTGCAGGCGCAGCTCGGCGTGAGCGCACCGGCGCCGGCTGTGTTGCAAACCCTCGGCGCCTTCAAGCTCGACATCGGCGCTCTAGCCTCGAACGTCCCGCTGCAACTGGCCATCCCGGTGCAAGCCGGCAGCCAGGTGCAAGCCGGCGACGAAGTGCTGTTCCTGCGCAAGGGCACGGTGCTCACCGCCGATGGCACCTACAAAGACACCTGGTGGGTGGTCGACAACGGCTTCGTCGGCGCCGACGGCGTGGCACGCACCGCCAGCCCGCCGTACTACGGCCTCGACAGCAGCGGTGAATACCTCGTCTGCAACCGTCTGCCGGGCGTGATCAGCGGCTCGCTCGACCTGGCCATCGGCGCGGCCGAATGGCTCACCTTCGAAGGACTGGGCGGCCTGGGCATCACCTTCGGCGGCGGTATGAACGGGGTCAACCTCGCCTCCGACATCATCGCCGCCATCGCGAACATGGCCACCCTGGGCACCGCGGGCCGCTACCGCTTCGGCGTCCCGCAGTTCGCGCCCATCGACCTGCCGCGCGTGCCGGCGGGCGACACCGCCACCGTCAGCACCACCGCGGCCCTGCCGGCGGTTCAAACGCCCCACGGCAACGTGGTGCCGCCCCAGCTCACCGCAGCGTCGGTGGATGAAACGACCGGGCGCCTCAAGCTCACGGTGGCCAGCGCACAGCCCGGAGCCTTCGTCGGCCAGATCGGCGTGAAGATGCTGTTCCCCGACGGGTCGCACCGCTACGTCAAGATCGTGTCGGGCGACTTCAGCGGCGAACTCGAGATCGACCCCAACACCCCCCCACTGCCTGACCCCACCGACCCGAGCTTCACCGGCCCGCTGCAGCCCATCCCCCAAGGCAAGGAAATCGCCATCGGCAGCGTGCGCTGGCAACTGGTGCGGCTGATCCCCAGCAGCGTCGTGATGCCGTCGGGCAACCCGTCGAATGGCGAGCTGATCCCGTTTGCCGGCAACGTGCTGCAGATCAGTGCCAAGCCCCACATGGCCGCCGTGCTCACGCGCAGTGGCATCGACTTCGTGCGCCAGCCGCAGCAGCAAGAAGGTGCCGAGCCAACGCTCAACCTGCTCGAGATGCTCGGCTCGCACAACAACTTCGACAACTACCTCAGCGGCCGCAAGTCCCAGCCGATCGCGTTCTCGCAGGACCTGAGCCGCGTGTTCGTCGGCGGCAACGGCGTGATCTACGTGTTCGACATGCTCACGCTCAAGCAGCTGTCGAAGCTCGAGATCCCCAGCGGCAAGAGCATCGCCAGCCTGGCCACCGCCGGCAGCTGGCTGATCATCGGCGAAGGCCAGAGCTACGGCAGCGGCGCCAGCAACAACCGGCTGATGGTCATGGACGTCAGCCCCGGCAGCGCCCGCTACAACGAGGTGATCGCCACCCTCAGAGGCACCGGGGTCGAAGCCTCGCCGCTGGGCGTCTCGGGCATGACCGTCGGGCCCGATGGCTCGACGCTGGTGGTGGCCGTCCCGCAGTCGCAAGACCTGCAATACGCGAGAAGGCAGCCCGGCCACGTGGTGGTGATCGACCTCAAGACGCTGAACCTGCGCACCGGTGACGTCACCGTGGTGCAGGCCGAACTGCCCGCCGACTTCGGCGGCAAGGCGCCGTCCACCATCACGGCGACCTACGACGCCGATCGCTTCCTGGTGGCCAACGTCAAGGACTACGACAAGGGCCTGTCCACGCTGACGATCACGCGCAACGGGCAAGGGCGCATCGCCAGCGCGCAGATGAACGCCATCCGCATGACGCAGCCCGGCGGGGCCCTTCGTGTGGACCGGCTGAACATCCAGCGCGCGCAAAGCGCGGTGCTGGTCAAACACGACGGCGTCGAATACGCCATCGTCGCCGACGACAACCACAACTACGAAGACGCGTACTGGCGCGCCATGTTCGAGGCGCCGATGTTCGTGCAGACCAGCCCGTTCGGGCCGCCCAGCGCATTCGGTGGCAGCGCCAGCGCCAAGAAGGTGGCGGTGGGCGGCAAGCTCGGTATCGTGAAAGACCCGTTCGGCCGCCAGGGCCAGCCCGAGTACCTGGGCGCCACGCTGCCGCTGGACGGCTACGGCATCACCAACCTGAGCCTGTCTGAAGACGGCCAGGTGTTGATCGGGCAGCTCAAGGGCGGTTACGGCACGATCGACCAGTTCCGGCAGAAGCCGCACCAGCACCACGCCTGGAACACCGGCATGCTGATCGAGGCGGCGCTGGCGATGCGGCCGGAGGACCGCATGTCCAAGCACATCCGGCCGCCCACGGAGGCCGAGCAGCTGATCCCGGTGCCGTTCGGGGTGCCGGCGGGGACGGCGTTTGATCCGGAGATCGTGACTGGATCGGCCACCGGGCGCATGGGTGACGTCATCGAAGTCGATATCGAGGATGTGATCGCTCGCAGCTTGCTGGGGATCCCGGACAACGACAGCGCTGCATGGCGAGCCATGAGCGAAAGGGACAGGCAAGACGCAATCAACGAGATCAGCGACAAGAAGGTCCAACTGCGACTGAAGGACTTCGAGCTGGATTTCGCTTATGCGCTCGCCCTGCAGGAGCCCACTTCGCAGCTCAAGCTGGTGACAGAGTCAGCGTCGTCGAACGTGCCGCTGTCGCGGGATCCAAATCTTGGTACCGCGACATTCACGGACACCGGACGGATGTACCTCGTGCCCAACATCACGAATGAAGACCTCGCGCGGCTGCGCCAAGGGCAGCCCGTGAGCGAGGGCAAGCAGGTCACGTTCACCGTGCACTTCACGCAGCTCGATGACGATGGCGTCACCCGGGTTCCGCGCCTGCTGTTCATCACCGTGCAGGCGAACGACTACGCCACGGTCAGCAACGTGTTCTTCGGCGATCGGCCGTTGGACGATCCAGGGTACTCGGCGATGCGGCTTCGGGGTGCAGTCAGCAAAGCAGCGGCGGACAACAGCACTATCGATAGGCTCGATGTCTACAAAGTTGAGCAGCGCTTGAGATACCTCGGGTTCCCCGCTATGGGGGCGTCCAACGCGCAGGGCCTACCAAGCCGTGCCAACAACTCCATTCAAGATTTCGACGTCAATGGGGAATGGGCGGAGGCTGAGCGCAGGGCAGCCTATCTGTTTTCCAAGGTAGTCAACTACGGCAATGGTCCGGGTAGTCAGCAGTTGGTCAACTCGCCACATGGAAGTGGCTTCAACCAGACGGCCTATTTCGCGGCATTGGCCAGCGCGGCCAACAGCTTCGTTGTCGGCGCTGCGCGTGGGGCTGGGACGACGTTAAGTTGGCTCAATGCCTACAACGCGGCCCACTGGCTGAACATCCCTGGATCAGGCGTCCCGGGATGGAACAACTCGCAGACGGGTTCGTCGAGCCCTCAGCTCCCCAACGAAACGCTTCAGCAGTGGAAGGCGCGAACGGGACAGGTCGAGTACTTCGGTACTAGCTGGCTGCGCGACGTTATGTTGGCTTCGAACTCTGCGGCGCCGGCGCTGCGCGGAGCCAGGCAATTCCTGTTCAACGGTGCCGTTGACGCGAACCATGGGTTCACGCCGTCCGGGCATGGCTCGCACGATCTCGGCATGGCGTTGGACCTGGGAATCAGGACCTATGTCAGCGCTATCCGTCCGGCCGGTGGCAGCAACAACGGCAACCAGTTCAACAGCCAGGAGACGGTCACGGTCGTGGCCAATGCTGTCGGTTGGAGCAACGACAACGCGGTCAGTCAAGCAGGGCAATCGACGCTTCCCGAGACCGCTGCGTATTACCAGCTCATAAATGGCGTCAACGTGAACCTGGGGAGCAACCGGCAGCAGTCTGCGGTGAAGGATTTCCTCTCCCTGTACTCGGTGACGCGCGACGGCGGTGGCACAGGCGCGGCCAACCAGGGCTCGCGGACCACCTTGACCCTGATCAACGGAGGCACGAGGCGTGAGCAGGTGCGAACCGCCCTGTTTGGTGACGGCACCGCCGCCCATGGGTTGATTTCGAACGTGCTCGTCGGTGGAACCGGTGGCCAGAACAGCTTGCCGAACATCGGTCGCGTTCTGTCCAACCTCGGGATCACTGCGGCCACGTCGGGGGGCCATCAGAATCACTTCCACGTTTATTTGAGGCCGCCGCAGGCCTTGGACATTGGGGGCCATGCGCTTCATGCGGAAGTTTCACCGACGACCGAGCCGGCGATCGACGCCGCGATCCAACCCGAGGAGACTCTTGTGTTCGACATGCTCATTCCTCCCGAACCAATGGACCAGACGGTCCAAGTGATTGCGCAGGCCAGCGGCGCATCGCAGCCGGCGCCGGTCGCAACGCCGAAACGCAGCGGATTCGACAGCGTTCTGACCACGTGTCAGGACATGGAGTACCTCTATCCCGACTCCGCGGCGAACAGCTTCTCGCCGTTCAGCCTGCAGTTGCTGCGGCGCCTGGGGTCACCGGTCGATGGCTTGTCCCCCGAATGGCTGAAGGCCCTTAACCCGAAGATCACGTTGCTCGAAGCACCCAAGCATGGGCAGATCAGCGTCGTCTCAGAATCGACCTACCACTACAACTACGCGCCGCAGAAGGGTTACGAGGGCACGGACCGCATTACCTATCTAGTCGAAGCTCAAGGCAAGCGCTTCAAGACCGTGCTCAACATCCTGGTCATGCCGCTGGTGTCGGAGGAGTACAAGTACTGCGCCGACATCAAATTCAGCGCCAGCCAGCTGCGCTTCGAACAGCTCTCCGGAACGGCGGTTGGCGAGGCGCTCGGCGAAGGCCCGCATGCCACTATCGTTCTCGACCTCGACGCGGCAGGGCATGGCTGGTTCGTCGATTCGACACCGGACGACAACACCGAATTCCTCCCCACCGCAGACCCCAACGTCTGGAAGGCCCGCCCCGGCAGCGCCGCCGAAGGCAAGATGGACATGCTCTCGGTGCTGCTGCACGAGTACGGCCACGCCCTCGGCCTGGAGCACAGCGCTGACGGCCGCGACTTCATGGGCGCGGCGCTGCAGCCCGGCGAGCGCCGCCTGCCTACTGCCGACGAACTCGCGCTGATGAGCCGCCTAGTGGCCGAACTCAAGGCCGAGCAAGCCGCAGACGGCAGCTCACCAGACGCACCGCCGTCGCCGACCTCGCCCACGGACCCCTTCCTGCCCACCCAGCAGCGCAGCAGCACTGGCACACGAGCGGCGCGCCGCGGCAGCCCGGCGTCGTCCGGCCCCGACTACCTCGGCGTCGTCAACCCGACGCTCGCCAACGGCGACTTCGGTGCCGCCGATGGCATGGACGGCCTGGAGGGCTGGGTGGCCGAAGGCGAAGTGCAGGTCAACGGCGAAGTGGTCACGCTCGGCGAATCGGCCACCCGCCAGACCCACCTGGCGCAAGGCTTCTTGCTCAACCCGGGTGACCGCTTCCTGAGCTTCACGGTGGCCGACCGCTCGCTCAATGCCAACGGGAGCCGCGGCCCGGGCGACGCCTTCGAAGTCGCCCTGCTCAACGCCAACACCGGCTTGCCTGCACTCGGCACGATCGCCGGCGTGGTGCCCCTGAGCCGCAGCGACGCCTTGCTCAACGTCCAGACCGACGGCACCGAGCGCCTGGCCTCCGGCGTGCGCAAGCTCGTCAACGCCGACGGCACGGCCACCTACTACATCGAGCTGCCCACTGCGCTGGCCGGCACCCCGGTGATGCTGTCGTTCGACCTGCTCGGCTTCGGCGCCGCCCACAGCAGCGTGGCGCTGCGCGACATCCGCCTCGTCAGCGACCCGGTCGCCACCAGCGACACCGTGTCGGCCGACGAAGACACCACCGCCACGGGCAACGTGCTCGGCAACGACATCGTCGCCAGCGACGTCGCGGCCCAGGTGGCGCTCGTGAGCGGCCCGCAGCATGGCGAGCTCACCCTCAACGCCGACGGCAGCTTCAGCTACCAGCCCGAAGCGAACTACTTCGGCGCCGACAGCTTCTCGTACCGCATCATCGATGCCGAAGGTCGCACGTCGAACACCGCCACGGTGCAACTCACGGTGCGCGCCGTCAACGACGCGCCCACCGTCACCGCAGCGGCGCCGGGCAGCGTGATGGCCGGCCGCCCGTACACCTTCGACCCGCTGGCCGGCGCATCGGACGTGGAGGGCGCGACGCTGGCCGTCGACGTGCTCGCCGCACCGGCACACGGCACGCTGGTGCACAACGCAGACGGCAGCTACACCTACACGCCGGACCTCACCTACGTGGGCGAAGACAGCCTGAGCTACCGTGTCAGCGACGGCGAACTGGCCTCCGAACCGGTGACGCTGCACTTCACCGTGCTGCCGGCCAACACGGCACCGGTGGCTCGTGATGCCGAAGTGCATGTCGCCGAAGACGGCAGCCTGCTCATCGACCTCACCGCCTACGGTAGCGACGGCGAAGGCGATGCGATCGCGGGTAGCGTCGTTGCACCCCCCGCGCACGGCACGCTGGTGCAACAGCCCGACGGCCGCTGGCTCTACACGCCGGAAGCCAACTTCAACGGCCAGGACGGCCTGCGCTTCACGCTCAGCGACGGCCGCCTTGTCTCCAGCGAGGCGGTGCTCACGCTCGTTGTCGATGCGGTGAACGATGCGCCGGTGGCCGCCGACCTCGCCGCCAGCGTGGCCGAAGACGGGAGCGTGACGAACCAGCCCCAGGCCAGCGACGTGGACGGTGACCCGCTCACCGCCACCCTCGTCGCCGGCCCGGCCCACGGCACTCTGGTGCTCAATGCCGACGGCCGCTTCACCTACACGCCGCACGCCAACTACGCCGGCAACGACAGCTTCACCTACCGCGTGAACGACGGCCAGGCCGACTCCAACGTCGCCACCGTGCAGCTCACCGTCACCGCGGTCAACGACGCGCCGGTGGCCCAAGACGCCGCCATCACGCTCGCTGAGGACGGCCAGGTCGTGGTGGACCTGCGCAGCCTCGGCCTCGACGTGGACAGCGCCGTGCTGGAGGTGGTGATCACGGCCGCACCGCAACACGGCACGCTCACGCGCAATGCCGATGGCCGCTTTACCTACGTGCCGGCGGCCAACTTCCACGGCGCAGACTTCGTGCGCTTCCGTCTGCGCGACGAAGAACTGGAGTCGAACGAAGCCACGCTGACCTTCACCGTGGCCGCGGTGAACGACGCCCCCACGCTGGCCAACCGCACCCAAACCCTGCTCGAAGACGGCGTGCTCGCGATCAACCCGCTGGCTGGCGCGGTGGACGTGGACGGCGACGCCCTGGCGGCCCGCATCGTGGCCGGCCCGCAGCACGGCACGTTGACGCTGAATGCCGACGGCACCTTCAGCTATGCCGCGCAGGCCGACTACTTCGGCGCCGACAGATTCACCTACGTGGTGAGCGACGGCACGGCCGAGTCCGAGGTGGCCACGGTGAGCCTCACCGTCACCGCGGTCAACGATGCCCCGGTGGCCCACGATGCCAGCGCCACGCTTGACGAGGACGGCACGCTCGTCTTCGACCTGCGCTCCTTCGGCCTGGACGTGGACAACGCCGGGCTGAATGCACTGATCGTCGAGCCGCCGGCACACGGTAGCCTCACGCTCAACGCCGATGGCAGCTACACCTACGTGCCGCAGGCCGACTTCCACGGCATCGACACCCTGCGCTTCCGCCTGCGCGACGACGAGCTCGAATCCAACGTCGCCACGCTGAGCCTGGTGGTGCGCGCCGTCAACGACGCGCCGACGCTGCAAAACCGCACGGAGACCCTGATCGAAGACGGCGTGCTGACGATCCAACCGCTCGCGGGTGCTCTGGATGTCGACGGCGACTCGCTCACGGCCGCCATCGTCGAAGGCCCGTTGCACGGCGCGCTCAGCGTCCACGCCGACGGCAGCTTCAGCTACACGCCGCTGGCCAACTTCAACGGCACCGACAGCTTCAGCTGGCGCGTGAGCGACGGCACGGCCACGTCGGCCGTGGCGACCTTCAGCATCACGGTGGCCGCCGTCAACGACGCCCCCACCGCGCTGGACAGCCTGGCCATCGGCGAAGAAGACCAGGCGCTGATCCTCGCCCGGAGCGACTTCGACGTGGCCGATGTCGATGGCGATGCCTTGAGCATCCGCATCACCGGCCTGCCGGCCGAAGGCGTGCTACAGCGCAAGGTGCAAGTGGCCGGCGAGGACAGCTGGCTCGACGTGGTGGTGGGCGACGGCTTCACCCAGGCCGACATCGAGGCCGGCAGCCTGCGCTTCGTGCCCGATGCCGACGCCTCCGGCGGCGAGGGCTATGCGCACAGCGGCTGGGGCAACCGCCGCGTCCACTACGCGCGCTTCGGCTATGTCGTCAGCGACGGCCAGGTCGAAGCGCCCGAGGCCTTCGTCACGCTGGACATCACCGCGCTGGCCGATGCGCCGCAGCTCGCCTTCACCGGCGCCAACAGCAGCACCCGCGAACTGTTCCGCACCGGCTGGGAGGGCGTGTCCAACCCGGATGCCACCTCCACGCTGCTGCAGCAGTCCGTGCTCGACGGCTGGACGCTCGTCACCGAGCCCGACCCGTCGTGCGGCGGCGCCGACGGCTTCGAGGTCTGGGCCACGGGCGACCGCATGGCCGACGCCTGGGGCAACCTGCGCAGCGTGCGGGCCATGGACGGCAACGGCAACCAGTGGCTGGAGCTGAACGACGCCCGCGGCAACATGCCGCAGACGCTGGGCATCGAGCGCACGGTGGACACCGTGGCGGGCGCGAGCTACACGCTCAGCTTCGACGTGGCCGGCCGGCTGGGCTACAGCGCGTCGTACACCCGGGTCGTGGTCTACCTCGACGGCACCAAGCTGCTCGAGGTGAGCCCCACCAGCCCGAGCAGCTCGCTGGCCTGGCAGACGGTGAGCGCCAGCTTCACCGGCGGCGGCGGGGCGCAACGCCTGCGCATCGTCACCGAGGCCAGCCGCCTGAGCGAACAGGGCCGCGGCACGATGCTCGACGACATCGCGCTCACCGAGACCACCCAGCTCAACCGCGGTGCCGAGGACACGCGTGTGCCACTGCAAGGCATCGCCGCCTCGCTCACCGACACCGACGGTTCCGAGTCGATGGTGCTCACGCTGATGGGCATGCCCATCGGCAGCGTGCTCGCTGACGGCAGCCACAGCTTCACCGTCACCCAGGACGCGCGTGTGGCCAACGTCACCGGCTGGAACACCGCGACGCTCACGCTGCAGCCGCCGGCCAACTTCAGCGGCACGCTCAACCTGCAGGTGCAAGCCACCTCGATCGAGACCGCCACCGGCGGCCGCGCCACAGTGACCAAGCATCTGCAGGTGCAGGTGGCGGCGGTGGCCGACGTGCCGGTGCTCACCATGACGGCGCGCGACGTCAACGTCAGCCGCGAAGTGCTGTCCACCAGCTGGGAGAGCGTGCGCAACCGCAACCGCACCTTCACGCTGGTGGCCGGCAGCCCGTGGAGCACGCTGGAAGGCTGGAGCGTGCTTCGCTCCGACTGGGGCAAGCAGACGGCGTTCGAGATCTGGAGCTCGGGCGACCAGATGCGCAACACCGCAGGCGAGCCGGTCACGGTGCAGGCGGCGCCCGGCGACGGCCGCAACTGGCTGCAGCTGAACAACGGCGCCGGCCAAGGCCACCAGACGCTGGGCATCTACCGCGGCATCCAGACCGTCGAGGGTGCGGTCTACACGTTGAGCTTCGACTACGCAGGCGCGCTCGGCCTTCCCGAGGCCAACACCCGCGTGGGCATCTACGTCGATGGGCAACTGGTGGGCAGCTACGCCGGCACCAGCGGCCTGAACAGCCTGAACTGGCAAACGCTGAACTTCCAGTTCACCGGCAACGGGCGGGCGCGCGAGCTGCTGATCCGCATCGAAGGCGGCGACACCGCCTGCAATGGCCGCGGCGCGATGGTGGACGACCTCCGCATCGTCGAGACCCTGCCCACCGGCAACCACTTGGTGTATGGCCTGGCGGGCACGGCGATCGCGCTGCCGATCATCAATGCCAGCCTGGCCGACACCGACGGTTCGGAGAGCCTGAAGGTGGAACTGCTGGGCCTGCCGGCCGGCGCCACGCTGTCCGACGGCACGCGCTCGATCACGCTGGAGTGCGGCGGCGGCTCGGTGGACGTTACCGGCTGGAACTTGGCTACGCTGAGCCTGGTGCCACCGCATTGCTTCGTCGGCACGTTGTCGTTGCAGGTCAAAGCCACAAGCACCGAGGCGTCCAACGGTGCCACCGCCAGCGTCACGCAGGACATCACGGTGAAGGTGCTGAGCGGCACGGCGGTGGTCACGCCGGTGGGCGTGAACCCGTACGTCAGCCTCACGGGCGGCACGGGCTCCACCAGCAGCACCGCGGGCAGCGAGGCCGAGCAGCAGCCCATCATCGTGAGCGAAGCGCTGGTGGATGAAAGCGGCCTGCTCACGCTGACCGTAGCGCCGCCGGCCACTCCGCCGCGCAGCTGGGAGGAAGAGGAGGCGGCCGACCAGGACCGCGCCCAGGCCCTCTCGGAGGCTTGGTTGCTGGAGCTGGAGCAGGCGGCGCAGGCGCAGTGGGCTCAGCTCGCTGGGGCGGCCATGTAGGCGCCTTGCGGAAGTGATGACGGGCGGCGCCTGCAGGCGCCGCCCGTTACCCCGTGCAAGTGCTCGACACCACAGCCTCCGGTATCCGTGATACTCGCCGGCGCAACGTCACAGAGGTATTGATGTTCTTTCTCGCCTTGTTTGCTTTCGCGCTTGCCGCTAGTGCCATGACTGCACTGCTGCTCGTCCTGGCCACTCGCTTGCTTCTGGGGGTGTCTCTGACGTTCGGGTCAGCCTTCAAGGCCGCATTCCTGGGGTTTGCCGTTTTAGGACTGGTGGAACTGGCGTTGCTACTGGCCGGCATCCGGCTGGCGAGGGTTCTAAGCAGTCCGACTGCTGCCGTGCTGCTGCCGCTTGTCTATGAGGTACTCCTGGTGATATTTCTGGTCTGGTTGGGCAAGACGACGGACGACGAACCGATGAACCTGCGTCAGTCAGCGATTGCGGTGGTGGTTGCGTCATTGGTGGGCTTTGCGATCGGCTGGGTCGGATGGAAGGTCTACCTGCCGTCCGACCTGACGGCATCGCGTGCTGGCGGTTCAGGGCAGGGATTCGAATTGCCCGCAAGAAGCCAGATCTGCCTGCGAAATCTTGCCAGCATCCTGAGCGATACGGGCAGCGGTCCCAAACCCGGCGCGGCGAGGGAGTTTGAGCAACGCTTGGAGCAGGACGCGCGATCCAGAGGTATCAGCATGGAGGAGGCGCTGAAGCAGGAGTTGCGCAAGCTCGGCGCCCAGCCTCCGACGGGCTGCGCCCATCTCAGCTAGCGGGCAAGGGAGCGCACCGCTCCCGGTGAGGAGAGTCCGCCCAGCGTGCAATACCACCGCTCCCGTCCCCCAGCCGGGGGTGCTCCCTGACGTGAAGACCCCATAAACTCGCGGACTTTGCTGCGGATTGCCGCAGCGTTCCGCGAAGAGCGGCTTGGGCCGTCGTTGGCTGGAGATGCGCCATGCGGCGGGGAGGGGAGTTGAGGTGTTTGGTCGGTGTGTCGCCGCGTTGAGGCAGGCGTGGCTTGCCGCCTGCGTTGGTGCGATGGCGGTGTTCACGCCGTTGGGGATCGGTGTCGCCCATGCGCAGTCCCTGCTCGATCTGTATCGGGCTGCGGAGCTGGGAGACCCGGCGGCGGCCAGTGCCCGCGCGCAACATGAGGCGACGCTGCATCGCGTCGACCAGGCTCGCGCGGCGTACGGGGTCACGGCCAACCTCACGTACAGCAACGGCCATTCGCAGTACGTTGAGCCTTCGAATGCGGTCACGCCCGATCCTCGAACCTTCAACTCGCGCCAGGCCGCGGTCCAGTTCAGTCTGCCGCTGTACAAGCCGGCATTGCGGCCGCAGTTGCAGCAAGCCAAGGCGCAAAGCGAGCAGGCCCGTCTGCAAAGCGAACAAGCCCGCGTCGAATTCATGCTGCGCTTCGTGGAAGCCGCTTTCGACATGCTCAAGGCCCGCGATGCGTTGCGCTACCAGCGAGTGGAGCAGGAGGCCACGACAGTGCAATTGGCCCAAGCCAAACGCAGCTTCACGGTCGGCACGGTTTCAGTGACAGACGTGAGGGATGCGCAGGCCCGGGCCGACATGGTGGCCGCGCAGGTCACTGCGGCCGAGTACGACCTGGCGCTGCGGCACCAGGTGTTTCTCGACCTGGTCGGCCGCCAAACGCCGGAACTCTTGTCGCGGGCCTTGGAGGCCGATGTGCTCCCCAACGTCGATGCCGGCAGCCTGCGCGACTGGGTGACCGAGGCCCATGTCGCCAGCCCGGCGCTGCGCCAGGCGCAATGGGCGCTCGAAGCAGCCAGGCAGGAGACGATCAAAGCCACCATGGCCCATGCGCCCACGTTGGACGCGAATTACGGCTACACCAAGACTTGGGACACGGGTTCGGTGACGAGCACGCAGCCGCGGCTGGCCACGCAAATCCAGGCGGGCATCACGCTGAACGTTCCGCTGTTTGCATCTGGCGCGACGCGCAGCAAACAGCGTGAAGCGATGGTCTTGCAGGAGAAGGCGCAGGCGGATCTGGAGTCTGCTCGCCGTAGCTTGGCGCTCAACCTTCGGCAAGACTTTTCGGCGGCGCAAAGCGCGATCAGCCAGGCCAGAGGGCTGAGCACGGCCGTGCAATCGCAAACCGTTGCCGTGCGAGCGAACCAGCGCGCTTATCAGGTCGGCATGAAGGTGAACTCGGAGGTGTTGGCTGCGCTGGCCAAGCTGTCCGAGGCGCAGCGGGATTTGTCTCGGGCGCACTACGACGCCTGGTTGGCGTACTTCAAGCTCAAGGGGGCTGCAGGCCAGCTTGACGAGTACGACATCTCGCACCTGGACGGGCTGCTGAAGCCGCTGAGCGAACCCATGGAGTTGTCCGACGACATCCTTCATCCGGTCGAGTTGCCGCAGTTGAAGCTGCGCCCCTTGGGTGCCGCGCGCCCGGAAGATCGAGGGGTGGCCAGATGAGCGCGGCGGTACCGGACGACCGGCCTGAGCCGGCGCTCGTGCGTGCTGCAGGAGCAGACGAATCCCTTGGGCCACGTCTGCAGGCTTGGCGTGAGCGCCTGGAGGGCGCTGGAACGCCCTGCGCGGCAGTGGCGTTGCACGGGCAGACCGAAGCGTCCAGGGTGCCGTTCCCCGCAGAACTCGGCAGCGACGTCGCGGCGGTGTGGACGAACCTGCTCGCCAGGGTGAACGCCGAACAGGGTGTGGCACTGGAACGATGCAACGTCACCACCGTTCAAGGCAAGGGAGGCGTGCCGCACTTGGTCATGGCGGCGCACTTTGGGTACGGTCAGGGGCAAACGGCTGTCGTCGGCCTGTGCCTGCCGCCGCCTCACAGCGAGCGGACCGTGCGTGCGGTATTGCTGGCGCTGGCCAGTTTGCAGTGGTCCCTCACGGAGCACCACCACACGGCCTTGCTGCAAACGGCGCGCTTGCTCGAGGTGCTGGGACACGTCGCGTCTCAGGAAGGAGCCCATGCCGCTGCGCAGGAGTGGGTGAATCGCACGGCTGTCTGGGCGCGCGAGTGCCTGGCCGGCACGCCTGGTGAAAACGCCGGCCTCGGTTTGGCGCTGTTCGAGGTTCGATACGGCCGGCCCCGATGGTGGGTCGGCTCTGACACTGCCTGGGCGCAAAAGGCAGCGCCGGCCGTGCTGGAGGCTACGGAGCAGGCCAGCCGAGCCGTGGCTTCGCTTGACGAAGTGCACGCCGCAGGATGGTGTGCCGTCCCTGCGTTGGCCCAGGGGCGCGCGACGGCGGTACTGGTGGTACGGCAAGGCGAGGGCGGTTCGAGCGATGAGGTGCTGCGCGTGCTGCGCAGCAGCCTGTCGCTGGTGGAGCCCTTGCTGCGTGAATGGCGATTGGCCGAGCGACCGCTGTGGCACCACGGCTGGGATGCGTCGGTCCACGCCGTTCGTCAACTGACCCGCGCAGAAGAGCACGGTCACCTGCGCTGGAAGCTCGGTGCTGCAGCGGCCTTGTTGTCGGCCGTGGTGCTGCTGGCCATCCCGTTTGACGAACGCGTGTCTGCGCCGTTGTCCATCGAAGGGCAGACGCGCCAGTTGGCCACGGCGCCTTTCGATGGTTTTGTGGCCGAGGTGTTCGCCCGGCCCGGGGAGCGTGTGCAAAGAGGGCAGCAACTGCTGGCCCTGGAGACGCGCGAACTCAAGGTCGAGAAGGCGAAACACCTCAGCGACCATGAGCAGGCCGCTGGCAAGCTGCGTCAGGCCATGGCCGAACACGACGCCGCCGCTGCGGCTTTGGCCTCGGCCCAGGTGCAGCAGGCACAGGCGCAACTGGACCTGATCGAGAACAAACTGGCCCGTGCGGTCGTGTTGGCGCCGCTCGACGGTTTGGTGGTCAGCGGCGATTGGGCGCAGCAGATCGGCGCACCGCTTGAAGTGGGCAAGCAGCTGTTCGAGATTGCCGCGGTCGATCGCTACCGTGTGGCACTGCATGTGGCGGACAGCGACATCGCACGCGTTCGCCCTGGGCAGGCGGGCGAACTGCGCCTGGCCGGCTCGCCCCATCGGTCCTATCCCTTCCGCGTCAGCTTGGTCACGGCCACGGCCAGCGTGCACGAAGGCGCCAATGGCTTTCGGGTCGAGGCGGACTGGCAGGGCCCGGTGCCTTCGCTCAGCCCGGGCATGCAGGGCGTCGGCAAGGTCACCGTGGGGCGCGCCAACCTAATGACCATCTGGATGCGCAGTTCCATCGACTGGCTGCGCATGAAGTGGTGGACGTGGTGGTGGTGAACCGTGGCGGCACTGTTTTCTGAGCATTGGCATGCCGTGCGCTTCTTGCGCCCACGTCTGCGCGAGGGCGTCAAACCTCTGTTCCGCCGGTTGCGAGGCCACAACTGGGTGCTGCTGCAAGACCCGCTGACGGGCCGCTTTCATCGCTTGTCGCCGCCGGTGTGGGACGTCGTGGCCTTGCTGGACGGAAAGCGGACGCTGGACGAGGTGTGGACCGAGGCAGTCTCGCGCGGCGGGCAGGACGGGCGGCAAACGGTGATCACCCAGCAGGAGCTGGTGCAACTGATGGGGGGGCTGTACAGCAACGACCTGCTGCAGTCCCAGGTCTCGCCGGATGCCGAAGAAGTGTTCGAGCGCCATCGGCGCATGCGGCGCGCGGAGTTGAAGCAGAGCTGGCTCAACCCGATGAGCATCAAGCTGCCGCTGCTGTTCCCGGATGCCTGGTTTGAAGGCCGCGCTGCACTGGCGCGTCGACTCTTCTCCTGGCCTGCGTTCCTCGTGTGGCTGGCGCTGGTGGCACCGGCGATGGCGCTGGCGTGGCAGCACTGGTCGGCGCTGACGGAGAACCTGTCGGATCGGGTGCTGTCCGCCGGCAATCTGGCGTTGCTGTGGCTGGTCTACCCCGTGGCGAAGGCGATACATGAGCTGGCCCACGGGTTGGCCGTCAAGGCGTGGGGCGGCACGGTGCGCGAAGTGGGCGTGATGTTCATCATGTTCGTGCCGGTGCCGTACGTGGACGCGACATCGTCTTACCGCTTCGACTCCAAATGGCAAAGGGCGGCGGTGGCGGCCGCCGGCATCATGGCCGAGTTGTTGCTCGGCGCGATTGCGCTGTATGTCTGGCTGAATGCCCAAGCCGGCGTGGTCACGGCCATCGCCTACAACGTGGTCCTTATTGCCGGCTTTTCGACGCTGGTGACCAACGGCAATCCGCTGATGCGATACGACGGCTACTACATGCTGAGCGATCTCATCGAGATTCCGAATCTGGCTCAGCGCTGTACGCAGTACTGGACTTATCTCTCCGACCGCTACCTGTTGGGCTCTGCGGATGCGCACCCGCCGATGGGATCGCATGCCGAGCGCTGGTGGCTGCTGACGTACGGGGCCATCGCGCCGATCTACCGACTGGGCGTTTCCATCGGCTTGAGCTGGTTCGTGGCAGGCCAGTACTTCTGGGTCGGCGTGGTGCTGGCCTTGTTCACGGCATGGACGAGTATTGGCATGCCGCTGTGGCGCGGCTGGAAGCACCTGCGCGATAGCCCGGCGCTGGTGTCTCGCCGGGCCTGGTTGCGACGCCGCCTGATCGTCTTGTTTGGCTTGGTCGGGGTGCTGCTGTTCGCCGTGCCGGCGCCGTTCTATGCAGTCCGCCAAGGCGTGATGTGGCTGCCCGACGAGGCGGTCGTTCGGGCGCCTGTGACCGCCCATGTGATGAGCACGCAAGCGGTGTCGCCGGACCACGCTGAACGGGTGGCCATCGCCAACGAGGCCGTGCGGAGCGGCGAACTGCTGCTGCGGCTCGAGAGCTTGACGGTCGCGTCAGAGCTGGCCGTGGCGGCTGCCGAGCTTGCGCAGGCCGAGGTGCAGTTGCGGCGGGCGGAAGCGGAAGACCCGGCAAAGGCGCAGAACCTGCGAGCCGACCTTGAAGGGCGACGCGCCGTTTGGCAGGAGCGCCTGCACCGCGAGCAGGCTCTGCGCGTTGTGGCCGGCGGCAGCGGCACATGGCACCCGGCGTGGCCCACCTTGCCCGCCGGGCGCTTCGTCAAGCGTGGCGAGCTGATGGGTTATGTGGTGGACCGTCCGACACAGCGGGTGCGCGTGGCAGTGACCCAGGAGGACATGGACTTGATCGCGCGTCGCGCGCGCGACGACGGCGTTCGCGCCGAGGTGCGTCTTCCATATCAGGCAGCCATCCCCGCGCGTTTGCACCGGGCCTTGAGCGGCGGCGAGCAGCAGTTGGTTTCGCCTGCGCTGGGCACGACGGGGGGCGGTGAGATCGCCGTGGACCCGCAGGACGAGCAGGGCGTCAAGCCCTTGCATCGGGTCTTCGATCTCGAACTCCTGCTTGACCATCCACCGCAGCAACAAGGCTTGGTCTTCGGCAACCGCTGCCAGGTTCGTTTCGACCTGGGCGCCACGCCGCTGGGCTGGCAATGGCTGTTGCGATTGCGGCAGTTGTTCTTGGGCCAGATGAGCGTGTGATGGCAGCCGGCATCGAGCGATTCGACGGTTCATTGCCGCGCCGCCTGGCGGGCGCGGCGTTCCAACGTGCCGACACCTCGCGGGACGAGCGCGCCCATCCCAGGGAAGGGTGGATCGAGCGGTTCGCCAGCTGGGTCGCCGCTGGGTTTGCCGTGCGGCGCGCGGCGCGCTCGCAAGTGGAGCGCATCGGCGCTTCAGTGGCTGGGTCTGCGGGGCCGCTGCAAAGCATGGACGAAGAGGCACTTCGTCGGCAGTTCGACGACGCCGTGCAAGCGCTGAGGCGTCTTGAGCGCTTCTCGGTACTGCACGATCCCGCGGCTTCGCAGGCCATGGCATGCATCGGCGAGGCGTGCTTGCGGTGCTTCGGCTTTCGGCCTCACCCGGTGCAAGTGGCGGGGGCGCAGGTGCTGCTGCGCGGCGGGCTGGCTGAGATGAACACGGGCGAGGGCAAGACGCTGGTGGCCGCGATGGCCGCCACGCTGATGGCCGCAACCGGCGCGGCCGTGCATGTCGTGAGCACCAACGATTATCTGGCCCAGCGCGATTGCGAGGAGATGCAGCCGCTGTTCCGCTTCTTTGGTTTGTCGGCCGGCTTCGTCATCGGCGGCATGGAGGCTGACGAGCGGCGACCGGCCTACCGCCACCCGATTTGCTACGTTGCCGGCAAGGAGCTGGTGTTCGACTATCTGAAAGATCGGTTGGCAGGGCATGGCATGTTGCCGAGGCGGGTCAGTCATCTCCAGCAGCTGGGGATCGATGCCGCGACGCAGGGCGACAGGTCTGCGCTGTTGCCGGCCCTGCATTTCGCCATCGTCGATGAAGCCGACAGCGTGCTGATCGACGAGGCACGCACGCCGATGATCCTCTCAAGAGAAGCGCCGGGGCTGTACGACGACAAACTGCTGCAATGGGCGATCAAGCAGGCGCGCCGCTTTGAGCTAAACGTCCACTACCGCGTCATGGAAGAACGCATTGTGGAACTCATGCCCGCGGCATTGCCGGCCTGCGACCCGCTCCCGCCGGATGTTGCACCGGTGTGGTCTGCAAGGACGTGGCGCGAACTGGTGCTGCGTCAAGCCGTCACGGCGCTGAATCTGTTCCACCTGGATCAGCACTACATGATCGCGGAAGGCAAGGTGCAGATCATCGACGAGTCCACCGGGCGCGTGATGGCGGACCGCTCCTGGGAGCAGGGCTTGCACCAGCTCATCGAGGTGAAGGAGGGGCTGGATACGACACAGGGTCGCGACACCTTGGCACGGCTGACGTTCCAGCGCTTCTTTCGGCGCTACTACCTGCTGTCCGGCCTGACCGGTACGGCTTCCGAAGCGGCTCGCGAGATGTACAGGGTCTATGGATTGCGGATCTGCCGTGTTCCGCCGCACCGGCCCTCCAAGCGCCGGCGTTTGCCGGATCAGGTTTTTGCGGACGACGATGCGAGGTGGCGCGCCGTGGCGCGCGACGCTCAGGCTGCGGCACAACGCGGACAGCCTGTGTTGGTGGGAACGCGCAGCGTGAAGGCCTCCGAGCGGGTGGCTCGGGAGTTCGACGCACTCGGGCTGCCGCATGTGGTGCTCAACGCACGGCAAGACAGCGAGGAGGCTCACATCGTGGGGCAGGCTGGAGAGAGCGGTCGCATCACGATCGCCACCAACATGGCGGGGCGAGGCACCGACATCAAGCTGACGCCGCGGGCGCGTGAGGCCGGAGGCTTGCATGTGATCCTGACGGAATTCCATGAGTCGCCTCGCGTCGACCGGCAGTTGTTCGGCCGTGCGGGTCGACAAGGCGACGCCGGGACCGCGCGGGCCATTGTGTGCAGTGCCGACGAGGTCTTCAAGCCACTTGCGGGTTGGCAGCGCCGGCTGCTGGGTGTCGCGGGCAGCCGGCACCAGCGCTGGTTGCTGCGTTGGTGGCTGTCCCTGGCGCAAGGCAGCGCCGAGGCTCAGGCCTTGCGCGCCCGCATGCAAACACTGAAGCAAGATCGAGAACTGAGCCGAACCCTGGGGTTCGCCGGGAAAGTGAAATGAGCAAGATACAAGCATCGACCCGATGGCCAAGCGGCCGCTGGGTCGCTCTCGGCATGCTGTCCATGGGGGGCGCGACCGCGATCGCGGCGGACTTCGACTGCATGATCGAACCTGCGCAAATGGTCGAGGTGCGCAGCCCGGTCGTGGGCCTCCTGGAGCGGGTGCATGTGAAGCGAGGTCAGAGCGTGAGCAGGGGCGACTTGCTGGTCACCATCGAGTCCACCGTCGAAAGCAGCGCGGCCGCCACTGCGCAGTACAAGGCGCAGACCACCGGCAATCTGGCGCAAGCGCAGGCGAAACTGGCGGCAGCGAAGGCCAAGGCCGAACGCATGCAGGAACTGTTTGCGGAAGAGTTCGTGTCGGCCCAGGCCCGCGACGATGCGGCCGCCGAGTACAAGCAGGCTCAGACCGAGCTGCTCGCCGCGCAGGAGAACAGCCAGATGTCGAAGCTCGAGGCGCAGCAGGCGTACGACCAACTGCGACGGCGCACGATCCGCAGTCCGTTCGATGGTGTGGTGATGGACCAGTTCTTGTACCCGGGCGCGTTGGTCGACGGCGGGGACGGCAAGAAACCCATCCTGAAGATCGCGCAGACGCATCCGTTGGCCGTCCGGTCGATCGTGCCTTATCGCTTTTTCCCGAAAGTGCAGGCGGGTGCCGCCGCCACGGTGCTGCCCGAGCCCCCCTTCAACAAGGGAGCCCAGTCCGAGATCGCAGCACGCGTGAAGACGGTGGATCGTGTGATTGATTTGGCTGCGGGCACCTTTGGTGTCCACCTAGAATTGCCCAACGCTCGCCAGGCCCTGCCCGGAGGTATCCGGTGCAAGCTTCGCATCGCGGGCGTCGACGGCTGACGCGCCGTTGATGGCATCGCCTGCCAGCACAACGGTTCCTCCCGAACCGTTTCATGACTTGAAGAAGCACGTGTCGGCTGACGGGCCGGCCGTGCAATGGGCTCGTGTCGACCGAACCGACTTCAACCCGACACGAGACTCTTCCCTCCCTTGGTTTTGTCGGTGTTCGCCATGACCTCCAAGTACTCTGTCCGTATCGTTCAGTATGGCCAAACGCAGCCGGCCATCGACTTGCAAGCGCGTGCGGGCAAAGAAGGAAAGGCCTTGGTGCTGCAAGCGCAGTCCGGCATGCGCTTCCACCTGCTCGAAACGCTGAGCCAAACCGGACCGACGAGGTTGCGCATTGCGCGCAAAGGCGCGGACTTGCTGCTTGTCCTGCCCGAGGGCGATCCGAGCGCGCCCGACCTTGTGATCAAGGGCTACTTCGACGCTCAAGACGTCGCGATGATGGGCCGAAGCTCCACCGGAGAGTGGCGGGTCTACGACAACACAGGTTGGTCTTCGTCTTCGCTGGCCAACGGCATCAGCGCCGCCTCCATGGTGGATGGCCAGGAGTCCGTAGCAGGGCTGTCCACGCCCCCGGGCGACGGGTGGTTCGATGGAGAAAAAGGCTGGCTGTGGCTCGGTGCGGGAACCCTTGCGCTGGTAGCGGGCGCCGCTGCTGCTGGCGGGGGTGACAAATCGGAAACCAGCGAGCCGACGGCCTTTGACAAGATCAAGGCATTCGCCAATCGCACGCCCAATGCGGCCACGCCCACGGTCAGCGACTATGCCAATGCAGGCATTCAAGGGGTGGATGCCAACAACGTGGCCGCGGTCAACTCTGCCCTGACGACCACGCCTCTGGACATGTCGGCCCAGCAGAACGTTCAGCGGGTAGCGGACTCGTTCAATCGGATCCTCGGCGAAGCCAACGGCTCGGCCACCGATGCGACCCCTGGTGCTGATCCGACTGCGGACGACTATCAGAACCTGGGCGTGCTTCTGGGCTCGCAGCAAACCAATGCCAACGCGCTGGCCCTGCTGAACGATGTGATCAAAGGGCTTGTCAGCGAGAGCGGTGACTCTGTGACCGAGCTGCGGGCCATCGTCGCGGCGGTGAACAAGGTGATGACGATTGCAGCCGGCGTGACGCCTGCGTCTGCACTCACCACGGATGACTTGCTGCTGATGGGTTTCAGTCAGCAGCAACTGGATGCGGTGCACGCCAAGGACAACCTGACGGCCATCGTCTCGGCCATTGGCGCCACGAGCGACGACGGCTCCGACGTGTCCAGCGTTGCCCAGTTGCAGACCCTGATGGCGGCCTACGACAGGATCCTGACCGAGGCCAATGGCAGCACGCCTGATGCCGATGTGACCGGCAACCCGACGGCAGCCGACTTCGCTGCAATCGGGTCCAACGTCGGTCAAGCGGCCACCTCTACATCTGCGCTCACGATGCTCGTGGACGTGGTGGGTGGACTGCAGCGTGCCGACGTGGACACGGTCGCGGAGATCAATGCCCTTGCAGCCACGCTGGACAAGGTGGCTGCCATCGCCGCACGCCCCAGTGGCGACACCGCCATGACGCTGAGCGCGGTCGAGCTGAGCAGACTCGGCTTGAGCGGCTTTTCGTCAAGCGGGGCCAACAACCAGGCCGTGGCCGACCTGCTCAGCGTTGCGGTCCGGGACTCCGAGCCCGCCGACGTGGACACCCTGGCCGAGCTCCAGACGCTGGTGAGCCTGCAAGTGCTGCGCGTCTGGGCCAGTGACTCTGCGGTGACGAAGACTGCTGCCCTGCCCACCGCCGAGGACTACGCACGCATCGGCGTTCGGCGCGATGACGTGGCGGGTGTGGCCGTGCCTTTGTCGGCTTCCGACGTGGCGACCCTCAACAGTTTCGTTGACAACCTGACAGACGCCAATCTGGACACCCTGGGCGAGATCCAGCAGCTGGGTGCTGCGTTGTTCAGGGTATTGAACGAGGCCAATGGCGTGGCCGCAGATGGCAACACCGCCATCAACCCTGCGGCGGCCGACTACGTTGCGCTGGGGATCTCGGGGCACGCAGGCAACGCCGCGGATGCCCTGCACACGTCGGCTGCGCGGCTGCTCTCTGATGTGTTGCCGACCAAGACCACCACCCAGGTCGATACGCCAGCCGAACTCAACTCGCTGGCCGCGGCGGTGGATCATGTGATGGACGTCGCTTCCGGCGCACCGGTTGCCTCCCTGACGTTGAGCGACCTTTCCTCACTGGGCATCACCGGTGCGACGACGACCAACCTGACTGCGGTGACCAACTCGATTCAGGCCACTGCCGATGACGGCAGCGGCGTCGATACCTTGGCCGAGCTTCAGGCACTGGTGAATTCGGTGCGGAACGCTGGCTTTGTCAAGCCTGGGGCCGTCGAACAAGTCGGCAGCGTGCGAGACGTCATGCTGGCCGACGTCCCGCATGAAGCCGTGCATGGCGAGAGTCCCGCGCTTGCGTTCGAACAGGTGAATCAGGTGCAGGCTTTTGCGAACGCTACGCAGGTGATCCCGTCCTGATTGCTGCAGCCGCTGCGCTCAGGTCACATGTCAGCAAACCGGTTCCTCGCCAGCATCGCTGCGCTGGCGCTGCTGGCTCTGAACCCGGCCGTGGCCGTCTCAGCGGACGGGGCGGCCGATTTGGAACCGTCATCGGCAGTGCCTGATCGCGAGCTCACGACCGTGCCTTGCGAAGCGACGGACACGGGGCGTACGACGGACTCAGTCACTGCACATGGCCTGGACGCTCTGGCCCGGCTCGCCGCCGCGAGCCACGCGAGCGTGACGGCCAAGCGGGCCGGTGTTCAAGCGGCCCAGGCGGAGTGGGATGCAGCCCAACTCCAGAACTGGCCTTCGCCGTCTGCGCAGACATCTCCAGGCGCTGGCGGTGGGCGTACCACGGTGCTGAGCTTGGAGCAGTCCCTGTGGACTGGTGGTCGGATCGGCGCGCTCGTCGACGCTGCCGAGGCACGAACCCAGGCTGCCAATCACGCCGTCACCGAGTCTGTGCAAAGCGTGGGCTTTGCAGTGGTCAACGCTTACCAGGGCTTCGCGCAGGCTCAAGGGCGCGCTGCCGTGATGCATCGCTTTCTCGCGCGACTGGAGCGATATCGCGAGAGCATGCAACGTCGCGTGCAGAGTGGGGCCTCGGCCTCCGGAGAACTGGAGTTGCTGCAAGCTCGCCACGCCTTGGCCACCGGTCAACTGAGGTTGGCCTGCTCGAACGAGCGTGTCGCGCGCAGCCAACTCGCCGTGCTCGCGAGCGTTGACTTGCCCCCGGAGGCGGTGGTCCGCGATGCCTACTCGCCCGAGGTGCCCAACCTGGGCGACGTGCTGAATCGCAGTCAGCAGCTCAGCCCGGTGCTGCGTCGCATCGCTCAGGACGTGCGGGCTGCGCAAGGCGAAGTGAGCGCAAAGGCCGCGCAGCGGTGGCCGACGGTCGCGCTCGTCGCGCAGCGCCACCTGCAACGCGGAGTCCCCAACACGCAGAGCTCGACCTCGGTGGGTCTGCAATTGCAGTTCAACCCCGGCGCAGGGTTCTCTTCGCTGGCCTCGGCACGTGCGGCGCATGCCCAGGTTGACGCGCTGCGTGCCAGTCTCGAGGCGGCGCGAGCAGACCTGGAGTCCAGAATTCGTGCCGAATATGAGGAGCTGCGGTCCGCAGTGATGAGGCGAGAAGATGGCCTGCTCCACGTGGCTGCCGCAGGCCGCGTGTTGGCGTCCTACGAACGACTTTTTGCCGTCGGCAAGCGCAGCTGGCTGGACGTCATGAACGCGGCCCGTGAATTGTCTGATGCGGAGCTGGCCGTCGCGGACACCGAAGCGCAGGCGAGCGCCAGCCGCTACCGACTGGCGCTGTACGCTGTCGAGCCCGAATGGATGAAGGCCAGCCCATGATGTGCATACATCTCACGGTGAGGTCTTGGGCGTGAAGAACGAACACGATCTGCAGGCCGATCTGCGTTGGATCGCACAACGATGCCGTGCTGTCCATCCATCGTTGGCACGGGTTCCTGAATCCTGGCTTGCCGATCCTGCGCGAGCCGCCGCTGCGCAAGAGGAGGGGGGGCCGATCAAGGCATTGTTCAGTGTGATGGGACTGAGCGAGCCCGCGTGGGTTGCGCAGCCGGCGCAACATCTGCTGCCCATGGTCGGCCATGTGCCCGGCAAAGGCTGGGGCGTGATCCTGGGGCGCAACGCGCGGGGCGAGTGGCACTTTGAGTCGGCCCGCGGTCGTTTCCGGTTGGGCCCGCAGGCCATGCGGAGTTCCGAGCCGACGGGCAGCCCGCGATTCACGCCCATGCTGCTGCAGTCTCGCCACGATCGTTCGCGAAGTGACAGCGCCGAGTCGATGTTTCGCGCCGCACTTCTGCAGCGCTGGCCGCTGTTCGTCGTGGCAGCCGGTGCCGCCTTGTGCGCAAATCTGCTGGCGCTGGCGGGCTCCCTCTACAGCATGCAGGTCTACGACCGCGTGATTCCGAGCCAAGGTCTTTCGACCCTCGCGGTGCTGACCATTGGCGCAGGCTTCGCCAGCGTGTTGGAGCTGTTCATCAAGCTGGTGAGATCCCGCCTGCTGGAAGAGGTCGTGAAGCGGATGGACGTCTCGGTGTCGCAAGACATCTTTGAGCGGGTCACGCGCATCCGGATGGATCAGTTTCCGCGCAGCGTCGGAAATCTCGCAGCGCAGTTGCGAAGCTACGAGTCGATCCGCGGCTTCCTGGCCTCTGCCACCATGTACCTGGCGGCCGATGCGCCGTTCGCGCTGTTGTTCCTGCTCGTCATTCTTGCCATTGCAGGGCCTGCGCTGGCCGCCGTTCCGCTGGCGTTCGCTGTGCTCGCTCTGCTGGTGGGGCTGTTTTATCGCCGCCGCATCGCCGCGCATGCCGCCCGCGGTGCCTCGGTGTCCAACCGCAAGTTCGGCGTGTTGGTCGAGACCGTCGAAAACGCGGAGCTGCTGAAAGCCTACGGCGGTCGCTGGCGGCAATCCACGTTGTGGCGCACGCTCAACAGCACCTCGGTGGAAGAGGACGCCCAGCTGCGGCACCACACCGAGCATGCGACCTACGTCGCCGGATTCATTCAGCAAGTCAGCTATATCGCCGTCGTCGGCGTTGGCGCGTATATCGCAAGCACGTCAGGGCAACTCAGTGTGGGCGCGCTGATTGCAGCTTCCATCCTCGCCGGGCGGGTCTTGGCGCCCGTTGCTGCCTTGCCAGGCATCGTCGTGCAGTGGGCCCACGCGCGCACCGCGCTCGACAGTCTCGAGAAGGTGTTCCAGCTGGAACAGGACAACCACTCGGTGGAGCAGCCGCTCGCGCCCGAACGGATCCGGGGAGCCTACGAGCTGACCAATCTGCGCTTCACCTACCCCGGTCGCTCCGAGACGCTGGCGATCCGGCAGCTTTCGATCCGGCCGGGGGAGAAGGTGGGCATCGTTGGCGCCATTGGTGCCGGCAAGAGCACGCTGCTGAAGGTCCTGGCGGGCCTGTATCGCGCAGAGGCGACCACGGCGACCCTGGACGGGCTCGACATCCAGCAGATCGATCGGGACTTGCTCAGCGAGCAAGTCGGGTTCTGTCCGCAGCAGCCCAAGCTTTTCGCGGGCACGCTGCGAGACAACCTGTTGATGGGGGTGGCTGCCGTGAGCGAGGACCACCTTCTGGAGGTGTGCCGAAGCACTGGTGTTGCCGACGTGATCGCCCGTCATCCCAAGGGGTTGGACCTTCCCATCGTGGAGGGCGGAGAAGGTCTGTCTGGCGGGCAGAAGCAGTTGGTGGCCCTGACGCGCCTCATCCTCGCCCGACCCAACGTGTGGCTGCTTGATGAGCCGACCGCCTCGATGGACGAACAGTCGGAGGCGCGATGCCTGGCCGTGCTGCGAAAGAGCATTGGTCAGCACCAGACAGCGGTTCTGGTCACCCACAAGCCCACGGTCTTGAGCATGGTTGATCGCATCGTCGTCTTGACCGAAAAGGGCATTCTGGTGGACGGGAGCAGGGCCGAGGTGACGCAAGCATTGCAGCACCTGTTGCGTGCGCAAACTGAGCCCGCGAGCATCGCCGTCGCACCTGCCGCCCACACAGGGACAGCCGTCGTCACACGGTCAGGAGCTGTGGAGTGAATCAAGACTCACGCGCCTTGCGGTCGAGCATTGTTGGCTTCGGCGTGGTGGCTGCCTTGTTGTTGCTGTTCACGTGGTGGGCGACCGCTTCTGAGATCGTGCAGATCTCGCATGCGCAAGGGCAGGTCATCGCCAGCGCTCGAACGCAATCGGTACAGGCGGCAATGGAAGGTGTCGTTGCCGGTCTTCTGGTCAAGGAAGGGCAGCAGGTCACTGCGGGGCAGGTTCTCGCACGGCTCGACCGCAGCCAGACCGAAGCGGCGTTTCTCGATACGCAGGGCAAGGTCGCCGCACTGAGCGCCGCGCTGGTTCGCCTCAATGCAGAAGTGTTTGGGCGCCCCCTGGTCTTTCCCGAAGAGGTGAAGGCCTACCCCAACTTCATGAGCAATCAGGCCGAGTTGTTTCGGCGGCGGCAGAGTGCCTTGAACAGCGAGATTGCGGCTTTGCAAGAGAGTTTGTCGCTGGCCGAACAGGAGCTGGCCTTGAACCAGCCCCTGGTGGCCACAGGCGACATCGGCAAGCTGGAAATCATTCGGCTGAAGCGCGTGGTGGCGGAACTGTCCGGGCAGATCTCGACAAAGCGCAGCAAATACCTGCAGGATGCGCAAGCCGAAATGACCAAGGCCGAAGAGGAACTGGCAACACAACGGCAAGTGCTGGCGGAGCGCGCATCGATTCTCGAGCGCACCGAGATCGTGGCACCCGCCGACGGCATTGTGAAGAACATTCAAACCACCACGCCGAACGCCAAGGTACGTGCCGGTGATTTGATTCTCGAGCTGGTCCCCACGGGGGGTGAACTGATCGTCGAGGTCAAACTCAAGCCGGCAGACGTAGCGACCATACGTGTGGGCCTTCCGACTTCCATCAAGCTGGACGCTTATGACTACACCATTTACGGGGCGCTTCGCGGCAAGGTGAGGTACGTGAGCCCCGATGCGCTGTCGGAGCGTACGGCGCAGGGTGACCTCACCTACTACAGGGTGCAGATCGCGATTGACCGGCCGCAGCCCGAAGCGCAGAGCGAGGCTCGCCCTGATCGGCGCATAGAGATTCAGCCTGGCATGACGTGTGTGGTCGATATCGAAACCGGGCACCACACCGTGCTGTCTTATCTGACCAAACCCATCACAAAGACGCTCTCTGAGTCGATGCGTGAGAGGTGATGACGGTCGTCGATTGGACCACTCCGGCGCCACTAATCCGACAAATACTGCCAGGTCGCTGTAGTCGGCTTGTGTTGTTGCCCTGCCCGACGACGTATTAACAACGTGCCCCGCCCAATGAGGGCGTCGGATTGCAAAGCCGATGGGTACGACGACTGGACCGACGTGTACGTCGAATGCGGCTTGGCGCGTGCTGGATACGCTGAAGGAATGCCGGCGGGACTGGGTTGGAGGACTATGTGGGATTCCGCATCCTTCAACGCGATTGGACTGGGGCGCCTGATCCGGCGCTCCAACGCCTGCACTGCGTCCTCCTGGACTTGCGCTCGGAGGCCCCCATTCGATGCGAGCGAAGCAAGGGGTTCCGCCGAACACCTTCGGCGCCGTACTTTTTTGCCGGTGTGCGACCAGTCGCCCGGAAACTGTTCCGCAAACAAGCCGAGCCCCGCGCCGACACTCGTTCTCCGGACTGCCCGTCCGAACCGTTTGCGGAACAGAAATCGGCCAAGGTCATTGATTTCCCTCGACTTCTAGGCGGACTCTTAATCCGTAGGTCGAGTGTTCGAGTCACTCAGGGCCCACCAAGAACACAGGCCTGTTGGCGATTGCATCGCCAACAGGCCTTTTGTTTTCTTGCCGCCGGCGGCTACTCGGCCTTGGCGCCGCTGGCCTTCACCACCTTTTCATAGCGTGCGAGCTCGCGCTGCATGAGCTGCGAGAACTGCGCCGGTGTGCTGGGGGCCGGCTCGGCCATCAGGTCCGCGAAGCGGGCCTTGACCTCGGGCGTGTTGAGCGCAGCGACGAAGGCCGCGTTCAGGCGGCTCACCACGGCGGGCGGCGTGCCGGCCGGCGCGATGAGGCCCCACCAGGTGTCGATCTCGAAGCCGGGCCAGGTCTCTGCCATGGCAGGCACCTCGGGCAGCAGCGGGCTGCGGCGTGCCGTGGTCACCGCCAGCGGCAGCAGCTTGCCGCTGCGGATGTTGGGTGCCGCGGTGGCGAGGTTGTCGAGGTTGAAATCCACCTGGCCGGACAGCAGCGCCAGCTGCGCCGGGCTGCCGCCGCCATAGGGAATGTGCACCGCAAAGATCCCTGCGCGCTGCTTGAAGATCTCGCCGCCCAGGTGGCCGGCGCTGCCGATGCCGCCGCTGCCGTAGTTCAGCCGCCCGGGGTTCGCGCGGGCGTACGCGACGAGGTCCTGGAGGCTCGCGATCTTCAGTCGCCTGGCCGTCTCGGCGTTCATCACCAGCACGTTGGGCGTGCGCACCATCTGCGTGACCGCTGCGAAGTCCTTCAGCGGGTCATACGGCAGCTTCGCATACAGCCACGGGTTGATCGCATGCATGGCCACCGCCGCGATGCCGAGCGTATGGCCGTCGGGCGCGGCCTTTGCGACCGCTGCCACGCCGATGCCCCCGCCTCCGCCCGGGCGGTTCTCGATCAGCACGGTGCCCAGGGCATCGCGAGCCTTGTCGGCGATGAGGCGGGTGGTGGCGTCGATGGGGCCGCCGGCCGCGAAGGGCACGACGATGCGGATCGGGCGCTCCTGCGCGCGCACGCCCGGGGCGGCGATGAAGGCCGCGCTCGCGGCGGCCAGCAGGTGTCTGCGTTGCATGGGCGAAGGGTCCTTCCTGTCGAAAGACCTGCATGCTATCGGTGCACCGGCCACTGGATGAACGCGGGCTCTCCAGGCGATGACAGACTCACGCATCGTCCTTGACGACGGAGACCATCATGAACGCCATGACGTCAATCGTGCGGCTGCTTGCAGCAGCGTCCGCCGCGCTGCTGATGAGTTGCGCCGGCTACTCCCCCGGGTCGCTGCAGCAGGGCGCGTCGCGCGACGAGGCAGTCCGGCTGATGGGGGCCCCCACCGGGCAGTACGCGTTGCCGAGTGGCGGCACGCGACTCGAGTTCGCGCGCGGGCCCTTCGGCAAGCACACCTACATGCTCGACTTCGATGCAAACGGCCGCCTGCAGCGCTGGCAGCAGGTGCTGACCGAGGCGAACTTCAATGCATTGCAGATGGGGATGAGCCGCGACGAGGTGCTGATGAAGCTGGGCCGCCCGTCGCACACCAGCTACATCCAGTGGCAGAAGCTCGATCTCTGGTCGTACCGCTACGACGCGGTGTTCTGCCAGTGGTTCAATGTCGGCTTCAGTGCACAGGGCAAGGTCGCCGATCTCGGCTACACCCCCGACCCGATGTGCGACATCAACGACAAGGACAACCGGCCCTCATGACCATCCGGCTCTACGGCATCACGAATTGCGACACGGTGAAGAAGGCGCGCGCCTTCCTCGGCGAAGCGGGCATCGCACACGATTTTCACGACTTCAAGAAGCTGGGCGTTCCGCAAGAGCGCCTGCAGCGCTGGATCGAGCAGGTGGGCTGGGAGCGCCTGCTCAACCGGCAGGGCACGACCTGGCGCAAGCTCGATGCCGCCGTGCAGGCCGCGGTGGTCGATGCCGGCTCAGCCCGGGCGCTGATGCTGTCGCAGCCCAGCGTGATCAAGCGGCCGGTCGTCGAAACGCCGTCGGGCGAGGTGCTGGTCGGCTTCGACGCCGCGCGCTACGCCCAGCTGCGCTGAGCGGCCGCCCACGAAAGAGCCGCGGCATGCCGCGGCTTCTTGTGCTTTCGATCGTGCCGTCGTCAGGCCGCCAGCAACTGCCTCAGCACGAAGGGCAGGATGCCGCCGTGCTTGTAATAGTCGACCTCGATGGCGGTATCGATGCGCAGCTTCACCGTCACCTCCTGCCGTGTGCCGTCGGCCCGGGTGATCACGAGCGTGGCATCGCTTTGCGGCTTCAGCTCGCCGCCGATGACCACGTCGATCGTCTCGTCGCCCTTGAGGCCCAGGCTGTCCCAGCTGTCGGTGCCCTTGAACTGCAGCGGCAGCACGCCCATGCCCACCAGGTTGGAGCGGTGGATGCGCTCGAAGCTCTTGGCCACCACGGCCTTGATGCCCAGCAGCTGGGTGCCCTTGGCGGCCCAGTCGCGGCTCGAGCCGGTGCCGTATTCCTCGCCGCCGAAGATGACGGTGGGCACGCCCGCGGCGATGTACTTCATCGCCGCGTCGTAGATGAACATCTTCCGGCCCTTTTCTTCACCGTCGAGCTGGAACAGCGTCAGGCCGCCTTCCTCGCGGCTGCCGTCTTCCTTGGCGGGGATCATGAGGTTCTTGATGCGCACGTTGGCGAAGGTGCCGCGCATCATGACCTCATGGTTGCCCCGGCGCGAACCGTAGCTGTTGAAGTCGGCCTTCGTGACGCCGTTCTCGATGAGGTACCTGCCCGCCGGTGACGATTCCTTGATCGAGCCGGCCGGCGAGATGTGGTCGGTGGTGATCGAGTCGCCGAACAGCGCCATGATGCGCGCGCCCTTCACGCCGACGTCCGATGCCGCAGGCTGCATGCCGAAGCCTTCGAAGAAGGGCGGCTGCGCGATGTAGGTGCTCTTGGGCCAGTCGTAGACCTGGCCCTTCACGCCCTTGATGTTCTCCCACAGCTTGCCGGGCTTCTTGTCGACCTTCTCGTAGTTGTTCTTGAAGGCCTTCGGGTCCATCGCATGCTTCATCAGCTTGTGCACCTCGCCGCTGCTCGGCCAGATGTCGCCCAGGTACACGTCGCGCCCGCCCTTGCCCTTGCCGACCGGTTCGGTCATCAGGTCCTTCGTGACGTTGCCTGCGATCGCGTAGGCCACCACGAGCGGCGGCGATGCGAGGAAGTTCGCCTTCAGGTTGGGGTGGATGCGCGCCTCGAAGTTGCGGTTGCCCGACAGCACCGCCGCGCACACGAGGTCGTTCTTGACGATGGCCTCGTTGATCTCGGGTGCCAGGTCGCCGGCATTGCCGATGCAGGTGGTGCAGCCGTAGGCGGCCACGCTGAACCCGAGCTTCTCGAGGTAGGGCAGCAGGCCGGCCTTTTCGAGGTATTCGGTGACGATGCGCGAGCCGGGGGCCAGCGAGGTCTTCACGTGCGGCTGCACCTTGAGGCCAGCCTCCACCGCCTTCTTCGCCAGCAGCCCCGCGGCCAGCAGCACGCTGGGGTTTGAGGTGTTGGTGCAGGAGGTGATGGCCGCGATCAGCACGTCGCCGTTGCGCAGGCTCAGCTTGTCGCCGGCGGCAAACGTCTGGTCCAGCCTTTCGGCAGGCTGGTTGAAGCCGTTGGCCTCGATGGGTTTGGAGAACAGCTCGCGGAACTTGCCCGCCAGGTGGGTGATCTCGATGCGGTCCTGGGGGCGCTTGGGGCCGGCCAGGCTCGGCACCACGGTGCCGAGGTCGAGCTTGACCACCTTGGTGTAGCTGAGTTCGCCGGCCTGCGGTACGCCGAACATGCCCTGCGCCTTGAAGTAGGCCTCGAAGGCTTCGATCTCGGCCTTGGTGCGGCCGGTCCCCTTGAAGTAGTCGATGGTCTTTTCGTCCACCGGGAAGAAGCCCATGGTCGCGCCGTATTCGGGCGCCATGTTGCCGATGGTGGCGCGGTCGGGCACGGCGATGCTGGCGGTGCCTTCGCCGAAGAACTCGACGAACTTGCCCACCACCTTTTCCCTGCGCAGCATCTCGGTCACGGTGAGCACGAGGTCGGTGGCGGTGACGCCCTCGCGCAGCGCGCCCGTCAGCTCGAAGCCCACCACGTCGGGCGTCAGGAAGTACACCGGCTGGCCCAGCATGCCGGCTTCCGCCTCGATGCCGCCCACGCCCCAGCCCACCACGCCGATGCCGTTGATCATGGTCGTGTGGCTGTCGGTGCCGACCAGCGAGTCGGGGTAGTAGACGCCTTCGCCGTCGCGGTGCACGCCGCGGGCCAGGTACTCGAGGTTGACCTGGTGCACGATGCCGAAGCCCGGAGGCACGACGCCGAAGGTGTCGAAGGCCTGCATGCCCCACTTCATGAACTGATAGCGCTCCTGGTTGCGCTGGAACTCCAGCTTCATGTTCAGGTCGAGCGCCTTCTTGTTGCCGTAGTAGTCGATCATCACCGAGTGGTCGACCACCAGGTCCACCGGCACCAGCGGCTCGATGGTCTTGGCATTCCTGCCCATCTTGTCGGCCACGTTGCGCATCGCGGCCAGGTCGGCCAGCAGCGGTACGCCGGTGAAGTCCTGCAGCACCACGCGCGCCACCACGAACGGGATCTCGTCCACACGCTCGTCGGTCGCACCCCAGCTGGCCAGCTGCTTCACGTGTTCCTCGGTCACCTTCTTGCCATCACAGTTGCGCAGCACGCTCTCGAGCACGATGCGGATCGACACCGGCAGCCTGGCCACATTGGGGTACTGCTTGGCAAGCTCGGGCAGCGAGAAGAATTTGCCGGACTTGCCAGACGCTGTCTTGAAGGTCTTGAGGGTCTGCGCAAAGGCATGGGGCATGACGATTCCTCCGGGTGGGGTGGGGATGACTGTGGGGGATTGTGGGCAAGCCACCGTGACAATAGCCACGGACTCTGCCTGCAGCGCCGTTTTGCTGCAAGCCGCCGGCAACAAGTCGGAGGAAATCAGGGGGAAGGCGCAGTGAGGCTGCGCTTGGGACGGGGCCGCTCGGTGCGGCCCCGGGGCGCTCAGAGGCCCACCATCTCCGACAGCCGCGCTGCGTCGACCGCGCCGGCGTGCGTGCCTTGCTGGCCGCTCCTGGCGTTCTTGAAGACGATGTAGGGCACGCTGTCGGCGCCCAGGCTCGCCCAGAGCTCGGTGTTGGCCTTGACCTTGGCCTTGACCTCGTCGGAAAGCGACTGGCTGGCGGTGATGCCGCCCTTGTTCTGCAGCACCGAGGCTTCGTTCTCTTCCATGGCGGCCATCGGGTCGCTGGCGGAGAGGATGGTGGCGCCCTGCGCCGCGGTGGACGGGCGCAGCGAGATGGGGATCCACACCATGCGCAGCTTCCCGAGCAGGGGTTTGGAGTTCATCCACAGCTGGGCGCAGTGCGGGCAGGTCGGATCGAAGAACACATAGACCGCGTTCGCCGCCATCATCTGGCCGATGGTGAAGCCGTGACCCTTGGCGGCCGCCTCATAGGGAGGCTGCGGGGCGGCGGCAGGTTGTGCGGTCGCTGCCGCGGGGGATTCGGCGGGCTTGTCCTTGCAGGCGGAGAGCGCCAGCAGGGCGACGGAAGCGGAGGTGGCCAGGGTGAAAAGGCGACGGTTCACGTTGGGTCCTTGTCGGTGAGGTAGCCGTTGGGCTTGTTGTTGCAGCCTCTTTGAGCGCCGATGGGTCGGCAGGTTCGCAAGTCGCGGATTGTCCACGGGCGCGGGCCCAAACAAAACGGTCGCCCCTGCACCGCCGGCTTCATCTCGGCGGCTGCCGCGCCAGCAGCCACTGCTCGGCCTGTGCCTGGCCGCCGAAGCGCGCCCAGCCAAGGGCATCCTGCCCATGCGGATCCCGTGCCCAGAGGTCCTGCCCGCGGGCCTCGAACCAGGCGAGGGCTTCGACCCTGCCCTTGGCGGCGGCCAGCATCAGCGGCGTTTCTCCTCGGCTGGCGGCGGCCGGCTCGTCCAGCGGCAGGCCCTGGTCGGCCAGCCACTGCAGGCAGGGCACGCAGCCGCTTTGCGCCGCCATGTGGACAGGGCCCCAGTCCCAGCGATTGCGCACCTGCAGGCTGGCGCCGGCTTGCACCAGCCGCTGTGCCGCCGCGAGGTGGCCGCCATAGAAGGCTCGCAACAGCGCGGTGTCGCCGCGCTCGTTGTCGCTGCGGGTCTGCCGCAGGTCGGGAGCCGCGCCGTAGCGCAGGAGCAGGTCGACGTGCGCGAGCTGGCCGCGATGCGCCGCCAGCATCAGCATCGACGATCCCCTGGCATTGAGCAGGTTGGCATCGGCGCCTTCCCGCAGGGCGCGCTCGAGCCCGGCGGCATCGCCTGCGTCCTGCGCCGTGACGAGCCTCGAGTCCGCCGGGCGCAGGCTGTCTTCCCACGCGCCGCTGCCGTCGGCCAGCGAGCCCGGCATCAGGCCCGCCGCGGCCCAAAGCCCGGCCAGCAACACTACGCAAGCCAGCCAACCTGCCTGCGGCCCGCTCGCGGATGCGCCGGTCGGCCGGGCAGCGCCTGCGCTGAACCTTCCACGGCGATGCGCCCAGGCGTCGCCGATCGCACGGGCCACCGCCACCGCGCCGTCGGCACCGGCCACCGCCGGGGTCAATTGAACGGCCTGCGGCTCACCCGGCACCCGTGCGTACACCGCGTGGAAGGTCTGCCGTGCCTGCACTTTCGAGCCGGAGGCGTACAGCACCTTGTGGAACAGCGATGTCGTTGCCTCGCCTGGCACGAGACGCACCCGCCGCCACATCCACGATGACTGCCGCACGGCAAGCCCGGCATCCCGGACCATGAGCGTCCACCGGCGGGTGGCCGCATGGACGGCGAATGCCAGCAAGAAGCCAAGCGGCAGGAGCCGCCATCCACCGGCCCGCAGGTCGGGCCACCACGCCTGCACGAAGAAGCCCAGGGCGATCAGCGCCGCGAACGCCGCCCATCGCCAGCCGCGCTGCGCAAAGGACAAGGTCCAGTGGTCCGCCGTCTCGATGACGCGTACGTCCGGGGGCCATGCCGGTGCAGCGCCGGTTTGCGGCGCGGTGCTGATCGGGACTTCCCTTCCCCAGTCGGGCGGGTCGGCAAAACGATCCGGTGCGCTGGCGGCCTGCGCTGTCGCCTGCACCGGCACGTCGTACGACACCTCCACGGTGCCATCGTCGCGCAGCACTTCCAGGCGCCAGTCGACACGTTCACGTGACCGCCGCGCACCGTGGGTGGGTGCGTCCTCGGGCAGCTCGAACTGCGCAGCCAGTCGAACGCCGCCGTCAGGCTCCGGCACGAGGGCGGCCGTGCGGTCGAAGGACTCGACCAGGCGCTCGGGACTGCCGGATCCGGCATCGTCCACCCGGTACTGGGCCAGGCGCAGCGTCGCCGTACCGTGCCTGCGGGCCGCCGCCGCGCGCGGCTTCATCCACAGCACCACCTCGCATCGCTGCCCCGCGCGCGGCTGCGCCGGGTGCCACTGGCACCGGGCGCCGGCGAATCGCCATGCCGTGACCGACTGGCGCAGGGCGAGGTACACCAGGGCCAGGCCGATCACCACGAACAGCGAGGTGAAGGCATGCACCCACCAGGGCGACCCGCTCATCCAGAACACGGCGGCCAGCGGGAAGGCGATGCCGCACCAGAAGAACGCGAAGAACCAGAGGCTGGCCTGCGACCTGCTCGCCGAACTGCGAGGCGCCGCACTCTGCAGCGGCTGCTGCGGACTGGCCTCGCTGCCAGGGGCGGAGCCCGGCGGCACGAGCGTGCGCCAGAAGATCCGTGCGGCGCCCAGGCCCACGGCGGTGAACACCAGCGCAAACGGAAGGTGGAACACCAGCATGACCCACCGGATCGAGCGGTCGAGCAATGCACTCGAAGGCTGCTGCGGGTTGACCCAGGCGGTGATCGGCCGCCCTTGCGAGCCGGCCGCCTGAAGCCGCGCCTGCCACTGGTGGTGCCAGTCGCCCACGTTGTCGGAGCCGCCGGAATCGTCGAGCCCGACACGGGTACCTTCGTACGTCGTGTCCGCGAAGGTGTAGCGGTAGCGCGCGCTGACCCGGTAGGTGATGCTCTTGCTGCCGCGGCTCTTCTGCAGTTCGCTGGCCAGCACCTCGGCCGGCACGGGCTGCCAGCCTTGCACCTCCCATGCGGCCCTCAGCGTGCGGTAGAGCGGCTGCAGCCCGCCGATGAATCCTCCCAGGCTGAACACCAGCGCGAACAAGCCGCTGAACGCCAGTACGGCCAGCCGAGCCCCGGCTCCGCTTGCCCTGCGGTTGTGATTCATGCGGGTCATCATAGTTTTCAGGCCGCGGCACCCAGCATGAGAAAGCGGCCCCGCAGGGCCGCTTTTGCTTGTGAACGCAAGTGACCGTTGACCGGTCCGGCCGTCAGACGGCCACGTCCTTCGCGACGTCGGCGTATTCCTCGATCTGGTCGAAGTTCATGTAGCGGTACACCGAGGCGGCGTCCTTGTTGATGATGCCCATCGCCTCGTGGTACTCGGCCAGGCTCGGGATGCGGCCCAGCTTCGAGCACACCGCGGCCAGCTCCGCGGAGCCCAGGAACACGTTGGTGTTCTTGCCCAGGCGGTTCGGGAAGTTGCGTGTCGAGGTGGACATCACCGTCGCGCCTTCCCTCACCTGCGCCTGGTTGCCCATGCACAGCGAGCAGCCGGGCATTTCGGTGCGGGCGCCGGCCGTGCCGAAGGTGGCGTAGTGGCCTTCCTTGACGAGCTCGTTCTGGTCCATCTTGGTCGGCGGAGCGACCCACAGCTTGACCGGGATGTCGCGCGCGCCGCCCAGCAGCTTGGCTGCCGCGCGGAAGTGCCCGATGTTGGTCATGCACGAACCGATGAAGGCCTCGTCGATCTTGGTGCCGGCGACCTCGGACATGAACTTGGCATCGTCCGGATCGTTCGGGCAGCAGACGATGGGCTCCTTGATGTCGGCCAGGTCGATCTCGATCACGGCGGCGTACTCGGCGTCCTTGTCGGCCTCGAGCAGCTGCGGCTTGGCCAGCCAGGCTTCCACGTTCTTTATGCGGCGCTCCAGCGTGCGCTTGTCCTGGTAGCCGTCGGCGATCATGTTCTTCATCAGCACGATGTTGCTGGTGAGGTATTCCTTGATCGGCTCCGGGTTCAGCTTGATCGTGCAGCCGGCGGCCGAGCGCTCGGCCGACGCGTCGGACAGCTCGAAGGCCTGTTCCACCTTGAGGTCGGGCAGCCCTTCGATCTCGAGGATGCGGCCCGAGAAGATGTTCTTCTTGCCCTTCTTCTCCACCGTCAGCAGGCCGGCCTTGATGGCGTAGAGCGGGATCGCATGCACCAGGTCACGCAGCGTGACGCCGGGCTGCATCTGGCCCTTGAAGCGCACCAGCACCGACTCGGGCATGTCCAGCGGCATCACGCCGGTGGCCGCGCCGAAGGCCACCAGGCCGGAGCCGGCGGGGAAGGAGATGCCGATCGGGAAACGGGTGTGGGAGTCGCCGCCGGTGCCCACGGTGTCGGGCAGCAGCAGGCGGTTGAGCCAGCTGTGGATCACGCCGTCGCCCGGGCGCAGGGCCACGCCGCCGCGGTTGCTGATGAAGGCGGGCAGCTCGCGGTGCGTCTTCACGTCCACCGCCTTCGGGTACGCGGCGGTGTGGCAGAAAGACTGCATCACGAGGTCGGCCGAGAAGCCCAGGCAGGCCAGGTCCTTCAGCTCGTCGCGGGTCATCGGGCCGGTCGTGTCCTGCGAACCGACGGTGGTCATCTTGGGCTCGCAGTAGGTGCCCGGGCGGATGCCCTGGCCTTCGGGCAGTCCGCAGGCGCGGCCGACCATCTTCTGGGCCAGCGTGAATCCCTTGCCGCTGTCCTCGGGGGCCACCGGCAGGCGGAACACGGTGGAAGAGGGCAGGCCGAGGAACTCGCGGGCCTTGCCTGTGAGCGAGCGGCCGATGATGAGGTTGATGCGACCGCCGGCGCGCACCTCGTCGAGCAGCACGTCGCTCTTGAGGGCGAATTCGGCGACGGTTTCGCCGTTCTTCAGGATCTTGCCGTCGTAGGGCAGCACGTCGATCACGTCGCCCATCTCGAGCGTAGACACGTCGACTTCGATCGGCAGGGAGCCGGAGTCTTCCTGGGTGTTGAAGAAGATCGGAGCGATCTTGCCGCCCAGGGTGACGCCGCCGAAGCGCTTGTTCGGCACGAAGGGGATGTCCTGGCCGGTGGCCCAGATCACGCTGTTGGTGGCCGACTTGCGGGAGGAGCCGGTGCCCACCACGTCGCCCACATAGGCCACCAGGTGGCCCTTCTTCTTGAGGTCTTCGATGAACTGGATCGGGCCGCGCTTGCCGTCTTCCTCGGGCTTGAAGGCCGCGTCGGGGCGGGTGTTCTTCAGCATCGCGAGGTAGTGCAGCGGGATGTCCGGGCGGCTCCAAGCGTCCGGGGCGGGCGAGAGGTCGTCGGTGTTGGTTTCGCCGGGCACCTTGAAGACGGTGACGGTGATCTTCTTCTCGACCTCGGGGCGCGAGGTGAACCACTCGGCGTCGGCCCAGCTCTGGATCACCGCCTTGGCGTGCGCATTGCCGGCCTTGGCCTTCTCGGCCACGTCGTGGAAGAAGTCGAACATCAGCAGCGTCTTCTTCAGGCCTTCGGCGGCGACCGCGGCGACTTCAGCGTCGTCCAGCAGGTCGATCAGCGGTTTCACGTTGTAGCCGCCCACCATGGTGCCCAGCAGCTGCGTGGCCTTGGCGCGCGGGATCTGCGCGACCTTCACGTCGCCATGCGCCACCGCGGCCAGGAACGAGGCCTTCACCTTGGCGGCATCGTCCACGCCCGGCGGCACGCGGTGCGTCAGCAGATCCAGCAGGAAGTTCTCTTCGCCGGCAGGCGGGTTCTTCAGCAGCTCGATCAGTTCGGCGGTCTGCTTGGCATCCAGGGGCAGGGGAGGGATGCCGATGGCAGCGCGTTCGGCGGCGTGTTGGCGATAGGTTTGCAGCATGGGGGTTGGCTCCAGAAGACGGTGCTTGAGTGGCTGTTGGCCTGCTCTGATATTTTATGTCTTATATAAGACTTGGCAAACCCAAACTGGGCCCGGGCAGCAAAAAGCCGCCCGGAGGCGGCTTGCTGCGGGGCGCCGGGGCGCTCAGGGGCTGGTCAGACGCGCTGCTCGGCGTGCTTGCAGCTGTCGACCATGCGCTGGCCGATCTTCGAGTTCATCATCATCGACTTGCTCGGGATCTGGATCCAGACGATCCCGTTCTTCTTGTCTTCCAGGCGCACGGCACCGGTGGTGGTCTCCTCGGGGACCATCAGGTACGAAGCGTTCTTGAACGACACGCGGAAGACGCCCGGCTTGCTATCGTGCGCGACCACATTCACGGCCTGGTTGAACTCGCACTCTGCCTTGCCAACGTACACGCGCTTGGCGATCTCGAGCTGGCTGGCGCTGATGTTTTCGGTCACTTCGGTGGCCAGGGCCAGGCCCTTCGCCTCGGACTTGAGTTCCTTGCGCGACTGGCTCACCGGCTTCTTGGCGGCAGGTTTCGCTTCGGCCGACTTGGCGGCGGGTTGTGCGGTGGTCTGCGCGGTGGCCACGCCACCAAGCACCAGGGCACACACGGCGGCCGAAATCGAAAGCATGCGATTCATGAAACTAACTCCTGTCAGGTTGAGTGCTGGCATTCTGGTGGGGCTGTTACATGCCAACCGTTGCAATTTGCATCTTCAGCTGGCACTTCACAGGACGCATTTCACGTTTCCCTCACTCCTTTGAAGAACGGAGGGAACCGTCCGCGCCACTGATGCAAGTCACGCACCACGAGTGCCGTCATGAATTCGTGTGCCGGAATTCACGGATGCTCCACGGCTGGTTCGGTCTGCCTCACGAATGCGACGGGGGCGGTCGCCGGTTGCCGAAATCCGTCACATCAGGTGCGCCTGCGAAGTGGTGTTACCAACATCGCGCAAGCTGTTGGACCTGCGCGACAGCCAGCGCCTCAGGCAGAGGGCTCCTGGAAAAAAGCTTCCTGCACCTGAGAGGCCAGTGGCTGGCCAGTGCGGTGTGCGCGTTCGAGCACGTGCCAGAAGTAGCGATAGCTCGCCCGGTCGTGCAGGGTGCCCCGATGGGCCGTCGGTGCCCATGACGCGGCCTGTGCAGCCAGCAGGATCTCCGCGGCGGTGTCCACCTCGGCAGCCGACGGCGCGAATGCCTCGACGATCGGCTGGATCTGGCTCGGATGGATGCTCCACATGCGGGTGTAGCCGAGCTCGCGGGCGGCGCGGCCGGCAGCGCGCTCGAGGGCTCGCAGGTCCTTGAACTCGGTGACGACGCAATGCGAGGGCGTCTTGCCGTGGCTGTGGCAGGCCGCGGCGATCTCGAGCTTGGCGCGCAGCACCAGCGGGTGGCTGAACTGCCCCTCGACACTCATGCCGGAGGCCGGGATGGCGCCGCGGTGCGCGCTCACGAAGTCCATCAGTCCGAACGACAGTGACTCGATGCGTGGCAGGGCGGCGATGTGCGTTACGTCGCGCAGCCCGCCGAAGGTCTCGATCAGCCCATGGATCGGGATCTTGCGCAGCAGGCCGTGTTCGGTGCTCACGCGGTCGATCCAGTCGCAGGCCGCCTGCGCTTCCTTCAGCGACTGCAGCTTGGGCACCATGATGTACGCGAGCCGCCCGCCGGCCTGGCCGATGAGTGTTTGCAGGTCGCGCTCGAAGCAGGGGTGGCTCACCGGATGCACACGCACGCCGATGCGGTCGAAGCGGTTGTCGGCACTGTTGACGAACGACGCGATCATCTCCGCGTGTTCGGCCTCGCCGCCGACCGGCGCGCCGTCCTCGCAGTCGAGCGTCAGGTCGAACACTGGTCCGAGTTCGGCCTGCAGCGCCATGCTCTTGCGCATGCGCGCTTCGACGCCGGCGTAGTGATCGCACACCGGCAGGCTTGTCGGGCGTTCGCTGCTTTCGAAGAGGGCAAGGCGTGGATGCATCGCGGTGTCTGCTGCTCGGGTCGTCGACGACAGCGATTCTCGGGCGAAAAAAAGGCCGGTGGGGACCGGCCTTCATTCGCGCCCTGCTGAAGGGATCAGAGCAGGTGCTTCACGCCGTCCTGCTCTTCCTGCAGTTCCTTCAGCGTGATGTTGATGCGTTCCTGCGAGAAGGCGTCGATGGGCAGGCCTTCCACGACCTTGTATTCGCCACCTTCGGTGGTGACCGGGAAGCCGAACATCACATCCTTCGGGATGCCGTACTGGCCGTCGGACGGGATGCCCATCGTGACCCACTTGCCGTTGGTGCCCAGGGCCCAGTCGCGCATGTGGTCGATGGCGGCGTTGGCAGCCGAAGCGGCGGATGACAGGCCGCGCGCCTCGATGATTGCGGCGCCGCGCTTGCCGACGGTGGGCAGGAACACGTTGGCGTTCCACTCCTGGTCGTTGATCATGTCCTTGACCGAGGCGCCGCCGATGGTGGCGAAGCGATAGTCGGCATACATGGTGGGCGAATGGTTGCCCCACACGGTGAGCTTCTCGATGTCGGCCACGGCCTTGCCCGTCTTGGCCGCCACTTGCGACAGCGCACGGTTGTGGTCCAGGCGCAGCATGGCGGTGAAGTTCTTGCGCGGCAGGTCGGGGGCCGACTTCATTGCGATGTAGGCGTTGGTGTTGGCCGGGTTGCCGACCACCAGCACCTTCACGTTGCGCGACGCCACGGCGTTGAGCGCCTTGCCCTGGGCGGTGAAGATCTGCGCGTTGGCCGACAGCAGGTCCTTGCGCTCCATGCCGGGGCCGCGGGGGCGGGCGCCCACGAGCAGCGCATAGTCGGTGTCCTTGAAGGCGGTCATCGGATCGCTGTGGGCTTCCATGCCGGCCAGCAGCGGGAAGGCGCAGTCTTCCAGTTCCATCATCACGCCCTTGAGCGCCTTCTGGGCCTTCTCGTCCGGGATCTCCAGCAACTGCAGGATGACGGGCTGGTCCTTGCCCAGCATTTCGCCGGAAGCGATGCGGAACAGCAGGGCATAACCGATCTGGCCGGCGGCGCCGGTGACGGCCACGCGTACGGGTTTCTTGCTCATGGTGAGGCTCCGAAGGAGAGAAGGGGAATTCGGTGTGTCGATCGGAGAGCCCGGCAGGGGAGGGGCTTCCGCGGCGCAGCAAGTTTAGGCCAGTCTAGGTAACCATCTCGGAAGTGTCAACGGTCTTATGTCTTATATAAGACATTTATCATGAGTGTCTGGACGTTGCCCCAGCCGTTGTGATGCAATCCGCCGATGGCCACCTCATCCCTTCCCATTGGTGCCGCTCCAGGCGCCGATCCCGCGCTGCGCGAGGGTGATGCGGGGCCTGCCTTCAGCCCGCTCTACCAGCAGATCAAGGCGCTCTTGATGCGCAGCCTGCAGGCGGGCGAGTGGCGCCCCGGCGAGGCCATTCCCAGCGAGGTCGAGCTGGCGGTTCGCTTCAAGGTCAGCCAGGGCACCGTGCGCAAGGCCATCGACGAGCTGGCCACCGAAAACCTGCTGGTGCGCCGCCAGGGCAAGGGCACCTTTGTGTCCACCCATGCCGAACAACAGACCCAGTACCGTTTCCTGCGGCTGATGCCTGACGAGGAAGGCGCGGTCGGCCCGGTCGAGCGCAAGCTCCTCGATTGCCGCCGCCTGCGAGCGCCGGCCGACGTGTCCCGTGCGCTCGAACTCAAGTCGGGTGACACGGTCGTGTCGGTGCGCCGCATGCTGGTGTTTCGCGGCAAGCCGGTCGTGCTCGACGAGATCTGGCTGCCCGGTGCCCAGTTCAAGGGGCTCACCGCAGAGCGCCTGAGCGACTACCGCGGGCCGATGTATGCGCTGTTCGAGACCGAGTTCGGGGTGCGCATGATCCGCGCCGAAGAAAAGCTCAGGGCTGTGGCGGCCGATGCCGCGGCGGCCGAACTGCTGCAGGTGTCGCCGGGTTTCCCGTTGCTGAGCGTGGAGCGCCTGTCCCTCACCTATGGCGACAAGCCCGTGGAGTTGCGGCGCGGCTTGTACAACACGAGTGGCCACTTCTATCGCAATGAACTGAGCTGACCACCCCTGCGCCTCGCTGCGTGAAAAGTGCGTGCGCTACGCGCTCACCACATGCAAGAGGCTTGCTGCATTGCAATACACTCGACGAGTTTCACTTTCGTTACGCAGGTCCGGAGAGATCGAATGGCCGAAGCCCTCACCAAAGCTGCGAAGGATCGCCCCGTCTTTCGCAACATCCACATCACGCAGATCCTCTCGTATCGCCTGCCGCCCGCAGGCATCGTGTCGATCCTGCATCGCGTCAGCGGCGGGGTGCTGTTCCTGCTGATGCCATTCATCATCTGGATGTTCGACACGAGCGTCTCCGATGAAATCTCGTTCGACCGCTTCACCAGCGTGTTCTCGGCTGGCGCCGGCTTCCTGCCGGGCTGGTTCATCAAGCTGGTCGCGCTGGCCATCATCTGGGCCTACCTGCAGCACTTCATCGCCGGCGTGCGCCACATCTGGATGGACATCACCCACAGCGTGAGCAAGAAGCAGGGCGAGACGTCCGCGATCTTCACGATCGCCGCCAGCCTGCTGCTCACCGTGGTGCTGGGCGCCAAGCTGTTCGGCCTGTACTGAACGCATCCAAAAAAAGAGAACCCGCGATGGCACAACAAAACTTCGGTTCCAAGCGCCTGGTCGTCGGCGCGCATTACGGCTTCAAGGACTGGCTCTCGCAGCGAGTCACCGGCGTGCTGATGGCACTGTTCACCCTCGTCGTCCTGGTGCAGGTGCTGCTGCCCGGGCCGCTGGACTACTACAAGTGGGCCGGCATCTTCTCCAGCCAATGGATGAAGGTGCTGACCTTCGTGGTCATCGTCTCGCTGCTCTACCACGCGTGGGTGGGCATGCGCGACATCTGGATGGATTACATCAATCCCGTGGGCGTGCGCCTGGTACTTCAGGTGTTCACGATCGTCTGGTTGGTGGGTTGTGCCGGCTGGGCCGTGCAGGTGCTGTGGAGACTGTGATGCTGGTTGGAACGACTCTTCCTCAACGCAAGTTCGACGTCGTGATCGTCGGGGCCGGCGGCTCCGGCATGCGCGCCTCGCTGCAGCTTTCGCTCGCAGGCCTGAACGTCGCGGTGCTGTCCAAGGTGTTCCCCACCCGCTCGCATACCGTGGCGGCGCAAGGCGGCATCGGTGCGTCGCTGGGCAACATGTCCGAAGACAACTGGCACTACCACTTCTTCGACACCGTGAAGGGTTCTGACTGGCTGGGCGACCAGGACGCGATCGAATTCATGTGCCGCGAAGCGCCCAAGGTCGTCTACGAGCTCGAGCACTTCGGCATGCCGTTCGACCGCAACCCCGACGGCACCATCTACCAGCGCCCGTTCGGCGGCCACACTGCCAACTACGGCGAGAAGCCGGTGCAGCGCGCCTGCGCGGCGGCCGACCGTACCGGCCACGCGCTGCTGCACACGCTGTACCAGCAGAACGTCAAGGCGCGCACCCAGTTCTTCGTCGAGTGGATGGCGCTCGACCTGATCCGCGACGCCGACGGCGACGTGGTCGGCGTGACTGCCCTCGAAATGGAAACCGGCGAGGTGCACATCCTGCACGCCAAGACCGTGCTGCTGGCCACCGGCGGTGCCGGCCGCATCTTCGCGGCCTCCACCAACGCCTTCATCAACACCGGCGACGGCCTGGGCATGGCTGCGCGTGCCGGCCTGCCGCTGGAAGACATGGAGTTCTGGCAGTTCCACCCCACGGGCGTGGCCGGCGCGGGTGTGCTGTTGACCGAGGGCTGTCGCGGCGAGGGCGCCATTCTGCGCAACGCCAATGGCGAGCGCTTCATGGAGCGTTACGCGCCCACGCTGAAGGACCTGGCGCCGCGCGACTTCGTGTCGCGCTCGATGGACCAGGAGATCAAGGAAGGTCGCGGCTGCGGTCCCAACAAGGACTACGTGCTGCTTGACATGACCCACCTGGGCGCCGAGACCATCCACAAGCGCCTGCCTTCGGTGTTCGAGATCGGCCACAACTTCGCCAACGTCGACATCACGAAGGAGCCGATCCCGGTGGTGCCCACCATCCATTACCAGATGGGTGGCGTGCCGACCAACGTGCACGGCCAGGTCGTGGCGCCGAAGAACGGCGTGCCCAACGACATCGTCAACGGCCTCTACGCGGTGGGCGAATGCTCCTGCGTGAGCGTGCACGGCGCCAACCGCCTGGGCACGAACTCGCTGCTCGACCTGGTGGTGTTCGGCCGCGCGGCCGGCAACCACATCGTCGACTTCAACCTCAAGAACAAGGCGCACAAGCCGCTGCCCAAGGACGCCGCCGACAAGACGCTGGCGCGCCTGGCCCGCCTCGACAGCGCCAAGGATGGCGAGTACGCGCAGAACGTCGCCAATGACATCCGTGCGTCGATGCAGGCGCATGCCGGCGTGTTCCGCACCCAGGCCAGCATGGACGAAGGCGTCAGGAAGATCCTCGAGATCGACAAGCGGGTGGGCGCCATCGGCCTGGCCGACAACTCCAAGGTGTTCAACACCGCGCGTGTCGAGGCCCTGGAGGTCGAGAACCTCATCGAATGCGCCAAGGCCACGATGATCTCCGCCGCCGCCCGCAAGGAAAGCCGCGGCGCCCATGCGCACAACGACTTCCCGAACCGCGACGACGCCAACTGGATCAAGCACTCGCTGTGGTACAGCGAAGGCAACCGCCTCGACTACAAGCCGGTGAACATGAAGCCGCTGACCGTCGAGTCGATCCCGCCCAAGGTCCGCACGTTCTGACCCCGCGCCGCCCACAAAGCAAAGCATTCGGAAGTATTCGGAGCCCACGATGACGCAAAAGCGCACCTTCCAGATCTACCGCTACGACCCCGACAAGGACGCCAAGCCGTACATGCAGACGATCGAGATCGAGCTCGATGGTCATGAGCGCATGCTGCTCGACGCGCTGGTCAAGCTGAAGGCGGTCGACCCGACCCTGTCGTTCCGCCGTTCGTGCCGCGAAGGCGTGTGCGGTTCGGACGCGATGAACATCAACGGCAAGAACGGGCTCGCGTGCCTCACGAACATGCGCACGCTCAAGGACCCGATCGTGCTGAAGCCGCTGCCCGGCCTGCCGGTGATCCGCGACCTGATCGTGGACATGACGCAGTTCTTCACGCAGTACCACTCCATCACGCCCTACCTCGTGAACGACACGCCGCCGCCCGAGAAGGAGCGCCTGCAGTCGCCCGAGGAGCGCGAGGAGCTCGATGGCCTGTACGAGTGCATCCTGTGCGCGAGCTGCTCGACGAGCTGCCCGAGCTTCTGGTGGAACCCCGACAAGTTCGTCGGCCCGGCCGGTCTCCTGCAGGCGTACCGGTTCATTGCCGACAGCCGTGACCAGGCGACCTCGCAGCGCCTGGACAACCTTGAAGACCCGTACCGCCTGTTCCGCTGCCACACCATCATGAACTGCGTGGACGTCTGCCCCAAGGGTTTGAACCCCACCAAGGCGATCGGCAAGATCAAGGAACTGATGGTGCGGCGCGCCGTCTAGGCGCGTTCATCCTTCAGCCACATGCAAGGCCGGTGATGGACACTGCACTCGATTCAGCAGCACTCAGCAAGCTCAGGTGGCGCTGCCGCCGGGGCCTGCTGGAGAACGACCTGTTCATCGAGCGCTTCTTCTCGAGTCACGAAGCCACGCTCACGCGCCGGCAGGCTGCCGGCCTCGAGGCCCTGATGGAACTCGCCGACAACGATCTGCTCGACCTGTTGCTGGCCCGCAAGGAGCCCTCGGGTGACCTCGACCGCGACGAAGTGCACGCCGTGCTGGCCCTGATGCGAACGCCTGCCTGAAAGAAACTCTCTCCTTTAGCCAACCGAGGAATGCCCATGACTCCGTCCGACGTCAAAGCCACCCTGTCGTTTTCCGATGGCAGCCCCGCCATGGAGCTGCCGATCTACAAGGGCACCGTCGGTCCGGACGTGATCGACATTCGCAAGCTGTACGCGCAGACCGGCAAGTTCACCTACGACCCCGGCTTCCTGTCGACCGCGTCGTGCAACTCGTCGATCACCTACATCGACGGCGACAAGGGTGAGCTGCTGTACCGCGGCTACCCCATCGAGCAGCTGGCCGAGAACTGCGACTTCCTGGAAACCTGCCACCTGCTGCTGTACGGAGACCTGCCGAACGCCCAGCAGAAGGCCGGCTTCGTGAAGCTCGTGACCAACCACACCATGGTCAACGAGCAGATGCAGTTCTTCCTGCGCGGCTTCCGCCGTGATGCGCACCCGATGGCCGTGCTGACCGGCCTGGTGGGCGGCCTGTCGGCCTTCTATCACGACAGCACCGACATCAACAACCCGCAGCACCGCGAGATCGCCGCGATCCGCCTGATCGCCAAGATGCCCACGCTGGTGGCCATGGCGTACAAGTATTCGATCGGCCAGCCGTACATCTATCCGAAGAACTCGCTGAGCTACACCGCGAACTTCACCCGCATGATGTTCGCCACGCCGTGCGAGGAATACGAGCCCAACGACGTGGTGGTGCGTGCGCTGGACCGCATCTTCATCCTGCACGCCGATCACGAGCAGAACGCCTCCACCTCGACCGTGCGCCTGTGCGGCTCGTCGGGCACCAACCCGTTCGCCGCCGTCGCGGCGGGCGTGGCCTGCCTGTGGGGCCCCGCCCACGGCGGCGCCAACGAGGCGGCGCTCAACATGCTGGAAGACATCCAGAAGGCCGGCGGTGTCGAGCGCATCGGCGAGTTCATCAAGCAGGTGAAGGACAAGACCAGCGGCATCAAGCTGATGGGCTTCGGCCACCGCGTCTACAAGAACTACGACCCGCGCGCCAAGCTGATGCGCGAAACCTGCCACGAGGTGCTGACCGCACTGGGTCTGGAGAACGACCCGCTGTTCAAGCTGGCCATGGAACTCGAGAAGATCGCGCTGGAAGACGAATACTTCGTCGCCCGCAAGCTCTACCCGAACGTCGACTTCTATTCGGGCATCGTGCAGCGCGCCATCGGCATCCCGGTGTCGCTGTTCACCGCCATCTTCGCGCTCGCGCGCACGGTGGGCTGGATCGCCCAGCTCAACGAGATGATCGGCGACCCCGAGTACAAGATCGGCCGTCCCCGCCAGCTCTACGTGGGCTCCGGCAAGCGCGACGTCAAGCCGCTGGCCCAGCGCTGAGCGGTCGCCTGGCGCCACGAAACCCCGGCCACCGCGCCGGGGTTTTTGTTTTGGCGCGTGGCATGACTTATCCTTCGTGTCTTGCGAAGGCTGGCTTCAAAACTCTCTAAGAGACGCGACTGAGCCTTCGCATATCGTGCGGGTACGGGGCATCGGCGGGCGCCGGCTTACCGGCCGGCATCAACGCTACTGCGGCCTGGCTTACCGGTCAGAGCACGTGGTTCGCGAAGCCGGGTCCCGCCTTCGCTCCTTCCCGCGGTTCCCGCTCGCCATGCGCTTCGATCTGGTCACGCTCAATCTCGTGCTCGCAATCGCCGAGTCGCGCAGCATCACGCAAGGTGCGAAGCGTGAGCATCTGGCACTGGCTGCGGCCAGCAAGCGCGTGTCCGATCTCGAGGCGCGCCTGGGTGTCACCGTGTTCGAGCGCCGGGCACGAGGCGTCGAACTCACCGCCGCCGGGCGGGCCCTGGTGCGCCACATCCATTCGCTGCATGCGTCGCTCAATGCGCTGGAAAGCGAAGTGAGCGAGTTCGCCAGGGGCATACGCGGGCACCTGCGCATCGCCGCCAACGCCTCGTCCATCTCGGAGTGCCTGCCACCGGATCTCGCCGCCTTCTCGCGGGCCCATCCCACCGTGCGCATCAGCCTCGAAGACCAGACCAGCGCCGAGGTGCAGCGCAGTGTGGCCGAAGGCCGTGCCGACGTTGGCATCTTTGCGCCGCCGCAGCACGAGCCGCGGCTTTCGACCCGTCCTTATCGCCGCGGGCGGCTCGCGGCCATCGTGCCGTCCAGGCATGCGCTGGCAGGGCAGGCCGCAGTGCGTTTCGAAGCCTTGCTCGACTTCGACATCGTGGGCCTGCACACCGGTGCGATCGTCCAGGAGCAGATGCTCGCCCAGGCGGCTGCCGTCGGCAAACCGCTGCGTGCACGGCTCCAGGTCCGCGGCTTCGACGCCATCGCCCAGCTGGTCGAGGCAGGCCTCGGCGTGGCGGTGATGCCGGCCGCGGTGGCCCAGCGCCTGGCGCGCCTGTTCTCGCTGCAGGTGCTCCAGCTCGACGAGCCCTGGGCCGAACGCGAATACCTGATCGCCGTGCGCGAGCAGGAAGTGCTGCCGGCGGTGGTCGGCCGCTTCGTTGAATTTCTGTCGCGCCAGGCCAGCCCGAGCGACGATCCCCCCGCCACCCCACGCCGCGCGGCTGTGAAACGCGCGAAAATTCCTGCTTCTGTTTGAGGTCCCCCACCATGACCGCCCGCACCCTGTACGACAAGATCTGGGACGAGCACGTCGTCCACACCGAAGAGGATGGCACCGCCGTGCTCTACATCGACCGCCATCTGGTGCATGAAGTGACCAGCCCGCAGGCGTTCGAGGGTCTGGACCTCGCGCATCGCAAGGTGTGGCGCCTGTCGGCCAACCTGGCCGTGAGCGACCACAACGTGCCCACCACCGACCGCTCGCACGGCATCGCCGACCCGGTGTCCCGGCTGCAGGTCGAGACGCTCGACAAGAACTGCGACCGCTACGGCATCACGCAGTTCAAGATGGCCGACAAGCGCCAGGGCATCGTGCACGTCATCGGCCCGGAGCAGGGCGCCACGCTGCCCGGCATGACGGTGGTGTGCGGGGACTCGCACACCTCCACGCACGGTGCCTTCGGCGCGCTGGCGCACGGCATCGGCACCAGCGAGGTCGAGCATGTGCTGGCCACGCAGACGCTGCTGGCCAAGAAGGCGAAGAACATGCTGGTGAAGGTGGAGGGCACGCTGGCCAAGGGCTGCGGCGCCAAGGACATCGTGCTCGCCATCATCGGCCGCATCGGCACTGCCGGCGGCACCGGCTACACCATCGAGTTCGGCGGCAGCGCGATCCGTGCGCTCAGCATGGAAGGCCGCATGACGGTCTGCAACATGGCCATCGAAGCCGGTGCCCGCGCCGGCCTCATCGGCGTGGACGACACCACCATCCAGTACGTCAAGGGCCGGCCGTATTCGCCCAGCGGCGTCGAATGGGAGCAGGCGGTGGCCTGCTGGCGCACGCTGCACTCCGACCCGGGGGCGAAGTTCGACCTCGTGGTCGAGCTCGATGCATCGCAGATCCGGCCGCAAGTGACCTGGGGCACGTCGCCCGAGATGGTGCTGTCCATCGAGGACCGCGTGCCCGACCCCGAGCGCGAGAAGGACGCGGTGAAGCGCAACGCCATGGAGCGGGCGCTGCAGTACATGGCGCTGGAGCCCAACAAGCCGATCGCCGACATCCGCATCGACAAGGTGTTCATCGGCTCGTGCACCAACTCGCGCATCGAGGACATGCGCGAGGCGGCTGCAGTCGTGCGGCGCCTGGGCGGCAAGGTGGCCTCGAACGTGAAGCTCGCGATGGTGGTGCCCGGGTCCGGCCTGGTCAAGGAACAGGCCGAGCGTGAAGGGCTGGACCAGGTGTTCAAGGCCGCCGGCTTCGAATGGCGCGAGCCCGGCTGCTCGATGTGCCTTGCGATGAACGCCGACCGGCTCGAGCCCGGCGAGCGCTGTGCGTCCACCAGCAACCGTAATTTCGAGGGCCGGCAGGGCGCGGGCGGCCGCACCCACCTCGTCAGCCCGGCGATGGCGGCGGCCGCCGCCATCGAAGGTCATTTCGTCGACGTCCGTCGCATTGCCTGAAGACCCACTCCACGAGGAACACTCATGACCCGTGCACTGCTGACCCTTATCGCTTCGCTGTTCGTGCTGGCCGGCTGCAACACCATGGAAGGTTTAGGCAAGGACGTGCAGAAAGTCGGCGACAAGATCGAAGACGCGGCTTCGCGCAAGAAGTAACCAAGGCCCACGACATGCAAGCATTCCGTATCCACAAGGGCTTGGTCGCGCCGATTGACCGTGAGAACGTCGACACCGACGCGATCATCCCCAAGCAGTTCCTGAAGTCGATCAAGCGCAGCGGCTTCGGTCCCAACCTGTTCGACGAATGGCGCTATCTCGACCCAGGCGAGCCCGGCCAGGATCCGGCTTCGCGCAAGCCGAACCCCGACTTCGTGCTGAACCAGCCGCGCTACAAGGGCGCTTCGGTGCTGCTCGCCCGGCGCAATTTCGGCTGCGGATCGAGCCGCGAGCACGCCCCATGGGCGATCGAGCAGTACGGCTTCCGCGCGCTCATCGCGCCGAGCTTTGCCGACATCTTCTTCAACAACTGCTTCAAGAACGGCCTGCTGCCCATCACGCTGCCCGAGCACGAAGTGGCCAGGCTGTTCGACGAAGTGGCGGCCTTCGTCGGCTACGAGCTCGCGGTCGACCTGGAGCGCCAGGTGGTCGTCAAGCCGGACGGCACCGAGCTGCCGTTCGACGTGCAACCGTTCCGCAAGTACTGCCTGCTCAACGGCTTCGACGACATCGGCCTGACCTTGCGTCATGCCGACAAGATCAAGGCCTTCGAGGCGCAGCGGCTGGCGAAACAGCCGTGGCTGAACCAGCGCATCGTGTAGGCGTCGCGGGGCGGCTCCTGAAGAACTGAGACAATGGCGCCTCGCCCGCCGGCGAGGCCGGGCGTGTTCGAGAGAAAGACTCATGAAGATCGCAGTGTTGCCGGGTGACGGCATCGGTACCGAAATCGTTGCGGAAGCCGTCAAGGTGCTGAAGGCGCTCGACCTCTCGTTCGAGATGGAAAGCGCCCCGGTGGGTGGTGCCGCCTATGAGGCCGCCGGCCACCCGCTGCCCGAGTCCACCCTGAAGCTCGCCCAATCGGCCGACGCAGTGCTGTTCGGCGCCGTGGGCGACTGGAAGTACGACAAGCTCGAGCGTGCGCTGCGTCCCGAGCAGGCGATCCTCGGCCTGCGCAAGAGCCTGGGCCTGTTCGCGAACTTTCGCCCCGCCATCTGCTACCCGCAGCTCACGCATGCCTCGAGCCTCAAGCCCGAGCTGGTGGCAGGGCTCGACATCCTCATCATTCGCGAACTCACCGGCGACATCTACTTCGGCCAGCCGCGCGGCCGCCGCGAGTCGCCGGACGGCGCCTTTGCCGGCGCCCCCGAGGCCTTCGACACCATGCGCTACAGCCGCCCGGAGATCGAGCGCATCGCGCATGTGGCGTTCCAGGCGGCGCGCAAGCGTGGCAAGCGCGTCACCAGCGTCGACAAGGCCAACGTGCTGGAGACCTTCCAGTTCTGGAAGGACGTGGTGACCGAGGTGCACGCGCAGTACCCCGACGTCGAGCTCGACCACATGTATGTCGACAACGCCGCGATGCAGCTCGTCAAGGCGCCGAAGAAGTTCGACGTCATCGTCACCGGCAACATGTTCGGCGACATCCTGTCCGATGAAGCCGCCATGCTGACCGGCTCCATCGGCATGCTGCCCAGCGCCTCGCTAAACGCCCAGAACAAGGGCCTGTACGAGCCGAGCCACGGCAGCGCCCCCGACATCGCCGGCAAGGGCATCGCAAACCCGCTGGCCACCGTCCTGAGCGCCGCGATGATGCTGCGCTTCAGCCTCAACCAGCCCGAAGCCGCTGCACGTATCGAGGCCGCGGTGCAGGCGGTGCTGGAGGCGGGCTACCGCACCGCCGACATTCACAGCGACGGCACGACGAAGGTCGGAACGAAGGAGATGGGCGACGCCGTGGTCGCCCATCTGAAAACCCAAGGCTGAGAAGGCCTCCCGCCGCGAGCCCGCGATCCATGGGTCTCGCGGGTCGGGCAGGCCGCTCGGGCACATCACGCCCTTGTGCGGGCCGGCAGGCCTGCGCGCCGCATGGATCGATCGCCAGCCGGGCATCCCGGTTGTGTCACCATTTCATCTGTTTTTGCTAGCGAGCGAGTTTCCTATGTCTACACCTCTGGTCGGCCTGGTTGGCTGGCGCGGCATGGTCGGTTCCGTCCTGATGGACCGCATGAGCCAGGAGGGCGATTTCGCCCACATCGAGCCCCTGTTCTTCAGCACTTCCAATGCGGGCGGCAAGGCGCCGGCCTTCGCGAAGAACGAAACCACGCTGAAGGACGCCCACGACATCGAGGCGCTCAAGCGCTGCGAGATCATCATCACGGCGCAAGGCGGCGACTACACCAACGAGGTGTTCCCGAAGCTGCGGGCGGCGGGCTGGACCGGTCACTGGATCGATGCGGCCTCGTCGCTGCGCATGAAGGACGACGCGGTCATCATCCTCGACCCGGTCAACCTCCCGGTGATCAAGAACGCCCTGGCCAAGGGCGGACGCAACTGGATCGGCGGCAACTGCACGGTGAGCTGCATGCTCATGGGCGTGGGTGCGCTCTACAAGGCCGGCCTGGTCGAGTGGATGAGCACGCAGACGTACCAGGCCGCCTCCGGCGGCGGCGCCCAGCACATGCGTGAGCTGCTCACCCAGTTCGGCGCGCTCAACGCCGAGGTGAAGGCCCTGCTCGACGACCCGAAGAGCGCCATCCTCGAGATCGACCGCAAGATCGTCGAGAAGCAGCGCGCCCTGGGTGCGGAAGAGACCGCCAACTTCGGCGTGCCGCTGGGCGGCTCGCTCATCCCCTGGATCGACAAGGACCTGGGCAACGGCGTGAGCCGCGAGGAATGGAAGGGCATGGCCGAGACGAACAAGATCCTCGGCCAGGGCGAGGGCTTCGGGACTGCGCCGGTGCCGGTCGACGGTTTCTGCGTGCGCGTCGGCGCGATGCGCTGCCACAGCCAGGCACTGACCATCAAGCTCAGGAAGGACGTGCCGCTGGCGGACGTCGAGCAACTGATTGCGCACGACAACGCGTGGGTGAAGGTGGTGCCCAACACCCGTGAAGCGACGATCCACGAGCTCACTCCGGTGGCGGTGACCGGCACGCTGACCATCCCGGTGGGGCGCCTGCGCAAGCTGGCGATGGGCCCGGAGTACCTCGGCGCCTTCACGATCGGCGACCAGTTGCTGTGGGGCGCTGCCGAACCGCTGCGTCGGATGCTGCGCATCCTGCTCGATGCGTAACAAGATGCGTAACAAATTGCACGCGGGTTGAGAAGAGGGGGCGCGTTGCCCGGTTGCGACAAAGTACCGGATAACCGCTTCCTTCGCGCCCGAAACGAACGTCAGCAATTGGATTAGCTTGTCAGCGTATCTGCTTGATGTTATTGTGTTTTCATCTGTTTTCTACATCTGCGCACTGGCGCAGCGATAACTGACGGGCCGGGCGCCTCTCTCGCCTCCCTGTGCCCGCTGATGTTTTGGGAGACGCCTTGAAACGAAACTCGATGTCTGCAGGGCGGTCGCCTGCGAAGTGGGCTGTAAAAAGCGTGGCAATTGCCGCGCTTTCTGCATTGTTGGCTGCCGCGCCTGAGGCCTGGGCCCTCGGCCTGGGCCGGCTCAACGTGCAGTCCGCGCTGGGCGAAACGCTCAAGGCGGAAATCGACATCACCAGCATGACTCCCGATGAGGAGTCCAACCTGCGGGTCCGCGTCGCGCCGCCCGAGTCGTATCGCGCCGCGGGTGTCGACTACAACGCCGTCCTCCCCAACACCACCGTCACGCTGCTGCGCCGCGCCGACGGCCGGCCGTACCTTCGCCTGAGCAGCGATCGCGCGGTCCAGGAGCCGTTCGTCGACGTGATCCTCGACATCTCCTGGAACACGGGCCGGCTGGTGCGCGAGTACACGCTGCTGTTCGACCCGCCCACGCTGCGCGCGCCGACTCAAGTGGCAGGCACTTCGCCCGGCGTCGCTCCGGCGCCGCAGGCCTCCGCGCCTGCGGCTGCGGCGCGACCGGCCCCGCGTACCACGGAGCCTGCTCCGGCTGCCCGTGCCCCGGCCGCTCCCCGCGCGCCAGCTGCACCTGCCGAGCCGAAGGCGGCTGCCGCCTCGCCTGCCGCCGCCGGCGAGGGCTCCGATGAGTACCGCGTGCGCGGCGGCGACACGCTGTCTCGCATCGCGTCGAAGACTCAGCGCCCCGGCGTTTCGCTCGACCAGATGCTGGTCGGCCTGTACATGTCCAATCCGCAGGCCTTCCTCGACAACAACATGAACCGGCTCAAGTCCGGTGTCGTGCTGTCCGTGCCGAGCGCCGAGAAGGCGCAGGAACTGTCTCCCGCCGAGGCGCGCAAGCTCATCCAGGCGCAAAGCGCCGACTTCGGTGCCTACCGGCAGCGCCTCGCCGGCAAGGTGCCGGCCGCAACCGGCGAAAGCCCCGCGCAGAAGGCCGGCGGCCAGGTTCAGGCTGAGGTGCAGGACCGCAAGCAGGGTGCTGCGACCACCCCCGACAAGCTGACCCTGAGCAAGGGCGGCGCCGCCCCGGCCAAGGGCGCCGCGCCCGAGCAGAAGCTGGCCGAGGAGCGTGCCAAGAAGGACGCCGCGACCCGCGTGGCCGAGCTGTCGAAGAACGTCGAAGACCTGAAGAAACTGCAGGGCGCAAGCGCCGTGGCCGGTGGCACCGGCGCAGCGCCGGCAACGAAGCCTGGCATCAGCGTCCCGGCCGCGGCGCCGACGCCGGCCGTCAAGCCGCCCGTCGCTACTCCCACGCCCGCTCCGGTCGTTGCTGCCGCGCCGACCCCGGCGCCCACGCCGGTCGCAACGCCCACGCCTGCCCCGACGCCTGCCCCGACGCCTGCCCCGACGCCTGCCGCTGTGTCCCTGCCGGCTGCGTCCGCCGCATTGCCGGCTGACCCGGTCGCTTCGGTGCCTGACGCTGCGTCTGCCGCTGCCGCTGCCGCTGCCGCCTCAGCGCCCGAGGTTGCCGCGCGACCGCCCGTGCGGCCGCCGCGTCCAGCTCCGCCGCCCGTCGAAGAACCTGGCTTCCTCGCCAACCTGCTGGAGCACCCGTTGGTGCTGCCGGGAGCCGGCGCGCTCGTGCTGCTGCTGGCCGCCTTCGGCCTGTATCGCATGCGCGCCCAGAAGAAGGCCGACAGCGGCGAGACCTCCTTCCTCGAGAGCCGCCTCCAGCCGGACTCCTTCTTCGGCGCCAGCGGCGGCCAGCGCATCGACACGCGTGACGCGACCGGCGTGCCGTCTTCGATGAGCTATTCGCTCAGTCAGCTCGACGCCATCGGCGACGTGGACCCGGTGGCGGAAGCCGACGTGTACCTGGCCTATGGCCGTGACCTGCAGGCCGAGGAAATCCTCAAGGAGGCCATGCGCAGCAGCCCTGACCGCCTGGCCATTCGTACCAAGCTGCTCGAGGTGTATGCGAAGCGTCGTGACACGAAGGGCTTCGAACTGCTTGCGACGCAGCTGTTCGCGCTGACCGGCGGGCAAGGCGAAGACTGGGCAAAGGCGCAGGAGCTCGGTGTTTCGATCGACGCGGACAACCCGATGTACCAGCCGGGCGGTCAGCCCGAGGCGGTGCAGGCCGGCGGCAAGCCGGTGGCCGAACCGCTCGGCGCCAGCACGATGCCGCAGTCGGTGCTCCCGTCGCCCTCGCGCTTCGAAGCGGGGAATTCCGGCATCGACTCCGCTTCGGGCGTGGACCTCGACCTCGACATCGCCGGCGACCACCTTGGCTCGGCTCCGGCCGCGAAGCTCGATGTCACGCAGCCCTTCACGGCTCCGCCGAGCTTCGATGCACCCGCCACGGCCGACGTGCGCGACAACGACCTGAACTTCGAGTTGCCCACGCTGGCGCCGACCGTGCCCGCCACGGCAGGTGCGAAGGATTCGTCGCTGGAGTTCGATCTCGCAGGCATCTCGCTCGACCTCAACGCACCGGCCAATGGCGGCGGGGCGCCGGTTGACGCAGACCTGCCTGATCTCGGCGGCCTCGACATGACCGAAGGCCTCGGTGGCGGCGACGGCGATCCGTTGGCGCGCAAGCTCGAGCTGGCCGAGGAATTCCGCCAGATCGGCGACTTGGAAGGCGCGCGCGACCTGCTGCAGGAAGTGGTGGCCAAGGCCAGCGGCTCGCTCAAGACGAAGGCGCAGGGCATGCTCGACAGCCTAGCCTGATGCCGCTGTCGCGGAGATCCTGGTCTCCGCAGGCGGCAGGTTCATCAACACGGGGCCGACCCTTCGGGGCGGCCCCGTTTGCATCAAGGGTCCATGCGAATCGCTCTGGGCATCAGCTACCGCGGCCAGCACTATCTCGGCTGGCAAAGCCAGCCGGGCGGGCGCACGGTGCAGGACCATCTGGAGGCGGCGCTGGCGCGCTTCGCGGCTCAGCCGGTGCGCACCGTCTGCGCCGGCCGCACCGACACGGGCGTGCATGCGCTCAACCAGGTGGTCCATTTCGACACCGAGCTCGATCGCGAGGTGTTCTCATGGGTGCGCGGGACCAACACCTACCTGCCGGCCGACATCGCGGTGCAGTGGTGCCTCGAGGTGAACGATCAGTTCCATGCACGCAACAGCGCGCGCGGCAGGCGCTACGCCTACGTCGTGCTCGAGTCGCCGGTGCGTCCGGCGCTCGAGTCGGGTTCCGTCGGCTGGGTGTTCCGGCCGCTGGACGGCGACGCCATGCGCGCTGCCGCCGCCCACCTCCTGGGCGAGCAGGACTTCAGCGCCTTCCGTTCGGCCGAATGCCAGGCGGCGTCGCCGGTCAAGACGCTGCGGCGCATCGAGATCAGCCGTCATGGCGCCTATTGGCGCTTCGACTTCGACGCCAGCGCCTTCCTGCATCACATGGTGCGCAACATCATGGGCTGCCTCATTGCCGTAGGCTCCGGCGTCAGGCCCGCAGCCTGGCTGAAGGACGTGCTCGACGGCCGCAGCCGGCAGCTGGCGGCGCCCACCTTCTCGCCGGATGGCCTGTACTTTCTCGGTCCATACTACGAAGCCTCGCTGGCCATCCCGGAACGCACGCCGGCGATGGACTGGCTGCCCTGAGCGAGCGACAAAGGTCCACCACCATGCCCCAGCGTACGCGCATCAAGATCTGCGGCCTGACGCGTGAACAGGACGTCGACGTGGCGGTCGACTGCGGGGCCGATGCCATCGGCTTCGTGTTCTATGCCAGGAGCCCCCGCGCCGTCGGCTTCGAGCGCGCGGCTGCGTTGGCGAGGCGGCTGCCGCCCTTCGTCACGCCGGTCGGCCTTTTCGTGAATGCAGAGCTGTTCGAGGTGGAAGCGGCCTGCCGGGCCGTGCCGAACCTCGTGCTGCAATTCCACGGCGACGAAACGCCCGAAGCCTGCGAAGCCGCGGGCCGGCCGTACCTGCGGGCCGCCCGCATGGGGCCGGGGCTCGATTTGCTAGACTTCGCAGCTCGGTTTTCTGGCGCCCGCGCCGTGTTGCTCGATGCTCTCGTCGAGGGCTACGGCGGTGGCGGAAAGGTGTTCGATTGGTCGCTCATTCCACCAAACGTTCCCGCTCCGGTCGTTTTGTCTGGTGGGTTGAATCCTGCAAACGTGACCGATGGGGTTCTTCAGGTCAGGCCCTGGGCCGTTGACGTGAGTTCCGGCGTCGAAAGCGCCAAAGGCATCAAGGATGCCGACGCGATACGCCGGTTCTGCGAAGCAGTGCGCGAGGCTGACGCCCGCATCGCTTCGAGCATCGCCTGAAGAAGACACCCTCACCATGCTGAACTATCACCAGCCCGACGCGCGCGGGCATTTCGGACCCTATGGCGGCACCTTCGTGGCCGAGACGCTCGTCCATGCGCTCGACGAACTGAAGGCCGCCTACGAAAAATACAGCGCCGACCCGGCGTTCCAGGCTGAATTCCGGAAGGAACTCGCCCACTTCGTGGGCCGGCCGAGCCCCATCTACCACGCCGAGCGCATGAGCCGCGAACTGGGCGGCGCGCAGATCTACCTGAAGCGCGAGGACCTGAACCACACCGGCGCGCACAAGGTCAACAACACCATCGGCCAGGCCCTGCTGGCGCGCCGCATGGGCAAGCCGCGCATCATTGCCGAGACCGGGGCAGGGCAGCATGGAGTGGCGACCGCCACCATCTGCGCCCGATACGGCCTCGAATGCGTGGTCTACATGGGCAGCGAAGACGTGAAGCGCCAGTCGCCCAACGTCTACCGCATGCACCTGCTGGGCGCGAAGGTGGTGCCGGTCGAAAGCGGCTCCAAGACCCTGAAGGACGCCCTCAACGAAGCGCTGCGCGACTGGGTCACCAACGTCGAGAACACCTTCTACATCATCGGCACGGTGGCGGGCCCGCACCCCTACCCGATGATGGTGCGCGACTTCCAGCGCGTGATCGGTGACGAATGCCTGGTGCAGATGCCGCAGATCGCCGGCCGCCAGCCCGATGCGGTGATCGCCTGCGTGGGCGGCGGCAGCAATGCGATGGGCATCTTCTATCCCTACATCGAGCATGAGGGCACGCGGCTCATCGGTGTGGAGGCCGCGGGCGAAGGGCTCGATTCCGGCCGCCATGCGGCTTCGCTGTCGGCCGGCTCGCCCGGGGTGCTGCACGGCAACCGAACCTACCTGCTGCAGAACGAAGACGGCCAGATCATCGAGACCCACTCGGTGTCTGCCGGGCTCGACTACCCCGGCGTCGGGCCCGAGCATGCCTATCTGAAGGACATCGGCCGGGCCGAATACGTCGGCATCACCGACGACGAGGCGCTCAAGGCCTTCCATCACCTGTGCCGCACCGAAGGCATCATCCCGGCTCTCGAGTCGAGCCATGCGGTGGCCTATGCGATGAAACTCGCACCCACCCTGCGGCCCGACCAGCACATCCTCGTCAACCTCTCCGGGCGCGGAGACAAGGACATCAACACGGTGGCCGACCTGGCCGGCGTGAGCCTCATGAAAGGCGGTGCCCGATGAGCCGCATCGCTGCCACCTTCAAACGTCTGCAGGCCGAGGGCCGCAAGGCGCTGATCCCCTACGTGACCGCAGGCGATCCGTTTGCCGACGCGACCACCGAACTGATGCTGGCGATGGCCGAGGCCGGCGCCGATGTCATCGAGCTCGGTGTGCCGTTCTCGGACCCGATGGCCGACGGCCCGGTGATCCAGCGTGCCTCGGAGCGGGCGCTGGCCAAGGGCATCGGCCTCAAGCACGTGCTGGCCATGACCCGGGCCTTCCGCGAAAGGAACGACACCACGCCGGTCGTCCTGATGGGCTATGCCAACCCGGTGGAGCGCTATGGCATAGAGGCGTTCGTGGCCGATGCCAGGGCGGCCGGCGTGGACGGCGTGCTGATCGTGGACTACCCGCCCGAAGAGTGCGAGGCCTTCGCCTCGACGCTGAAGGCCGCGGGCCTCGACCCCATCTTCCTGCTCGCACCCACCTCCACCGAGCAGCGCATGCAGGACGTGGGCCGTGTGGCCACCGGCTACGTGTACTACGTCTCGCTCAAGGGCGTCACGGGAGCGGGTCACCTCGACACCTCCGCCGTGGCGCAGGCCGTACCACGCATTCGCAACCATGTCCAGGTGCCGGTGGGTGTAGGCTTCGGGATTCGCGACGCCGCCACAGCCCAGGCGGTGGCCCAGGTTGCCGACGCCGTGGTGATCGGCTCTCGCATCGTGCAACTGCTCGAAGAGCAGACGCGTGACACCGTGGTTGCAGCGGGCCGGCAGTTCATTGCCGAGATCCGCAGCGCCCTTGACAACATGAAAGGAGCGACTAGATGAGTTGGCTCGAAAAACTCCTGCCGCCCAAGATCCAGCCTACCGACCCCAACGAGCGCCGGCAGGTGCCCGAAGGCCTGTGGATCAAGTGCCCGGCCTGCGAGACGGTGCTCTACAAGACCGACCTCGAACAGAACCTCAACGTCTGCCCGAAGTGCTCGCACCATCACCGCATCGGTGCCCGTGCGCGGCTCAACGGCTTCCTCGACCCCGAAGGCCGCTACGAGATCGGCCAGGAAGTGGTGCCGGTCGACGCCCTCAAGTTCAAGGACAGCAAGAAGTACCCCGATCGCCTCAAGGAGGCGATGGAGTCCACCGGCGAAACCGATGCGCTCATCGTGATGGGCGGCGCCGTGCACACCGTGCCGGTGGTGGCCGCTGGTTTCGAGTTCGACTTCATGGGCGGCTCGATGGGCTCCGTGGTCGGCGAGCGCTTCGTGCGCGGGGTCGAAGCCGCCTGCGACCAGAAGACGCCGTTCATCTGCTTCACCGCCACCGGCGGCGCGCGCATGCAGGAAGGCCTGCTGAGCCTCATGCAGATGGCCAAGACCAATGCATCGCTCACCCGCCTGGCCAAGGCCAAGCTGCCCTACATCAGCGTGCTGACCGACCCCACCATGGGCGGCGTTTCGGCCGGCTTCGCCTTCATGGGCGACGTGGTGATCGCCGAGCCCAAGGCGCTGATCGGCTTTGCCGGCCCGCGCGTGATCGAGAACACCGTGCGCGAGAAGCTGCCTGAAGGTTTCCAGCGCAGCGAGTTCCTGCTCAGCAAGGGAGCGCTCGACATGATCGTCGACCGTCGCGAGCTGCGCATGACGGTGGCACGCATCGTCGCGATGCTGCAGCGCCAGCCCGCCGACGCGGTGGCCTGACGCCACCGTAGGTTCCACTGCGCAAGCAAAGCCGGCCTGGGCGCCGGCTTTTTCGTTCCCGGCACACATGCTTCCATGACCCTCGACGACTGGCTCGCCTACTGCGAGCGCATCCATCCCAGGACCATCGACATGGGCCTCGACCGCGTGCAGACGGTGCTGCAGCGTCTCGGCCTGAAGTTCGACGTGCCGGTGTTCACCGTGGCGGGCACCAACGGCAAGGGCTCCACTTGCGCAATGCTCGAGAGCATCCTGCTGCAGGCCGGCTACCGGGTAGGCCTGTATGCCAAGCCCCACCTCGTGCACTTCGAGGAGCGCTGCCGCGTCAACGGCAGGATGGTCGAGGCTGATGTGCTGGTGCCGCACTTCGAGGCGGTGGAGGCCGCGCGAGGCGAGGTGTCGCTGACCTACTTCGAGTTCACCACGCTCGTCATCGCACGTGCGCTGTCGATGGCCGAGGTGGACGTGGTGATCCTCGAGGTGGGGCTGGGCGGCCGGCTCGATGCGGTGAATGCGATAGACACCGACTGCGCCATCATCACGAGCATCGACCTCGATCACACCGACTACCTGGGGCCCGACCGCGAGTCGATCGGCCGCGAAAAGGCCGGCATCATGCGCACCGGCCGGCCGGTCATCGTGTCGGACCCGGTGCCGCCGCAGAGCGTGAAGGATCACGCACAAGCCATCGATGCCGACCTGTGGCTGTTCGGTCGCGACTTCAACTACAGCGGCGACAAGCAGCAGTGGTCCTGGGCCGGGCGCAACAAGCGCTACAACAGCATGGCCTACCCGGCGCTGCGAGGCGCCAACCAGCTGCTCAATGCCTCGGGCGTGCTGGCGGCACTGTCCGCCATGCACCACCGGCTGCCGATCTCCGCGCAGGCGGTGCGCACCGGGCTGGCGCTGGTCGAGCTGCCGGCACGGTTCCAGATCGTGCCGGGCCAGCCGACGCTGGTGCTTGACGTGGCGCACAACCCGCACGCAGTGGCGGCGCTGGCCAACAACCTCGACCAGATGGCGTTCTATCCGCGCACCTTTGCCGTGTTCGGCGCGATGGCGGACAAGGACATCTCCACGCTGCTGACGCGCATGCTGCCGGTAGTGGACGGCTGGTACTGCACCAACCTGCCCACGCCGCGCGCCGCCACGGCAGAAGCGCTCGTCGAACTCGTGCGCTCCGCGGAAGGGGAGGCCCGTGCCCGAGGCGCGGTCCTGCCGGCTCGCATCGATGCGAGCGCGCACGGCGACCCGCGCTCGGCCCTCCTGGCGGCACTCGAGGCTGCAGACCCCGCTGATAGAATCGTCGTCTTCGGATCGTTCTACACAGTGGGCGGCGTGATGAAGGACGGTCTGCCCCGCATGGCGGCCAAACATCTGGGCTGAGCGCGCGCGCCGGCCCTGTTCCGGGTTTCAACGCAGCAGTGGGTGGCGCCCCACGCCACGTTCGGCACCTTCCTACTGCCTACGCAACCGCACATGGGTCTGCTGTCATTCCTGAAACGAAGCCCCGACGAATCTTCCTCAGGCCGCAAGACAGCGCGAACCGCTGAGCCGGGCGAGGCCGATCGTGCACGCACGAGGGCGCGTCAGCGCCTCATCGGCGCTGCGGTCCTGGTCGGCCTGGGCGTGGTGGGCTTCCCCATCCTCTTCGATACCCAGCCCAGGCCGCTGCCGGTCGACATCCCGATCGAGATCCCGGCCAAGGACGGCGTCGCGGCGCTGCCGCAACCCAAGCCCCGGCCGACGGCGGCTCCCGCTGCGACTTCCTCGTCGCGGCCGGCCCCCTCGAGTACGCCGGTGCCTGCGGCCGAAGCGCCGCGCGAAGTGGCGGCTGCGCCCACGCCCGCTGCAACGCCCACGCCCAGCCCGACGCCGTCACCGCGGCCCACGGCCACCCCTGCGCCGACCAAGGCCCCCGAAAAGCCCGCCGAAGCCAAGCCCGCCAAGGAGGGTGCGCGCGCCCAGGCGCTGCTCGAGGGTCGCGAAGCGGCCGCAGAAGGTGCGGGCCGCTTCGTCGTGCAGGTGGGTGCCTTCGGCGATGCGAACGCCGCGCGCGAGGTGCGCCAGCGGGTCGAGAAGCTGGGGCTGAAGACCTATACCCAGGTGGTCGAGACGGGGGGCGGCAAGCGCATCCGCGTGCGCGTTGGCCCCTACGGCGATCGCGCTGAGGCCGAAAGAGCCGTGGCCAAGCTCAAGCAGGCCGGGCTGTCGCCTGCGTTGCTCACGCTCTGACCGGATGGCGCCGGTGGGTTGGATCGACATCGCGCTGATCTCGGTGCTGGGCCTTTCGGTGCTGGTCGGCCTGTTGCGGGGCTTCCTGTACGAGGTGCTGTCGCTGCTCGGCTGGGTGATCGCCTATTTCGCGGCCCAGTGGCTGACCCCGGTGGTGGCGCCGTCGCTGCCGGTCGGCGCACCGGGCTCGGCCTTGAATGCTGGCGCCGCGTTCGCATGTAGCTTCGTCGTGGTGCTGCTGGGCTGGGGCTTTTTGACGTGGCTGATCCAGAAGCTGGTGCAGGCGTCGCCGCTGAGCGTCGCCGACCGCCTGCTGGGTGCGGTCTTCGGGCTGGCGCGTGGTGTATTGATCGGGCTCGTGGCCGTGACGCTTGCAGGGATGACGCCGCTGGCCAAAACTGATGCGTGGCACGACTCGTTCGGGGTGGCGCTGCTGCAGGCAGGGCTCAAGGCACTCAAGCCGATGCTGCCCGACGAGGTGGTGCGTCACTTGCCGGCCTGATCGGCCAGCGCTCGTCTCTGTCTCTGGATCTGATCGTTGTTGTGGGGTGAAGTATGTGTGGCATCGTCGGTGTGATCTCGAAGGCGCCGGTCAACCAGCTGATCTATGACGCGCTGCTGCTGCTGCAGCACCGCGGCCAGGACGCAGCCGGCATCGTGACCGCCGTTGGAACCAAGTTCTTCATGCACAAGGCGCGCGGCATGGTGCGCGACGTGTTCCGTACCCGCAACATGCGGGCGCTGCCGGGCACGGTGGGCCTGGGCCAGGTCCGCTATCCCACGGCGGGCAACGCCTACAACGAGGAAGAGGCCCAGCCCTTCTACGTGAACGCGCCGTTCGGCCTGGTGCTGGTGCACAACGGCAACCTCACCAACGCACACCTGCTGAAGCAGGAGCTGTTCGCGATCGACCGGCGGCACATCAACACCGAAAGCGATTCCGAGGTGCTGCTCAACGTGCTGGCGCACGAGCTCGAACTTGCGGCGCGCGACCTGCCCAAGCTCACGCCGGCCGAGATCTTCAAGGCGGTGCGTGTGGTGCATCGCAGGCTGAAGGGTTCGTATGCGGTGGTGTGCCTGATCGCCGGCTACGGCCTGCTGGCCTTCCGCGACCCGCATGGCATTCGCCCGCTGTGCATCGGCGAGGCCGATCTGCCCGACGGCAAGGAAGTCATGGTGGCCAGCGAGTCGGTCACGCTCGAAGGCACGGGCCACAAGCTGCTGCGGGACGTCGCGCCCGGTGAAGCGGTGTTCGTCGACCTCGACGGCCGCATCCACACCCAGCAGTGTTCCGACCATGCAAGCCTCAGCCCCTGCATGTTCGAGTTCGTGTACCTCGCCCGGCCCGACTCGGTGATGGACGGCATCTCGGTGTACCAGGCACGCCTCAACCTCGGCGAGACGCTGGCACAGCGGCTCATCTCCACCATGCCGCCGAACGAGATCGACGTGGTGATCCCGATCCCGGAGTCGAGCCGGCCGTCGGCCATGCAGCTCGCGCAGAAGATCGGCAAGCCGTATCGCGAAGGCTTCGTGAAGAACCGCTACGTCGGCCGCACCTTCATCATGCCGGGGCAGGGCATGCGCAAGAAGTCGGTGCGCCAGAAGCTCAATGCCATCGGCTCGGAGTTCAAGGGCCGCAACGTGCTGCTGGTCGATGACTCCATCGTGCGCGGCACGACCTCGAAGGAGATCGTGCAGATGGCCCGCGAAGCCGGTGCCCGAAAGGTCTACCTCGCGTCCGCGGCGCCGCCGGTGCGCTTCCCGAACGTGTACGGCATCGACATGCCGACCAAGAGCGAACTCATCGCGCATGACCGCACCATCGAGGAAATCCGCGAGTACATCGGTGCCGACGCGCTGATCTACCAGGACGTTGCCGCCATGAAGCGAGCGGTCGGCTCGCTCAACACGGGGCTGGCGGGCTTCGAGGCGTCGTGCTTCGACGGCGTCTACATCACCGGCGACGTGAGCCCGGACGACTTCGCGGCCATGGAAGCACAGCGCCGCAGCCAGTCCGAAGACGAAGAAGACTCCCGCTCGCGCCTGGCGCTGCAGAACGCGAACGAATAGCCGAGCCGGCCGGTCGAAGGCCCCGCAACCAGCATGAGCAACAACCAACACATCCGCACTCGCTTCGCGCCGTCGCCCACGGGCTTCATCCACCTGGGCAACATCCGCTCGGCGCTGTACCCCTGGGCCTTCGCGCGCGCCAAGCAGGGCACGTTCATCCTGCGCATCGAAGACACCGACCTCGAGCGTTCGTCGCAGGCGGCGGTGGACGTGATCGTCGAAGGCATGAAGTGGCTGGGCCTCGATCACGACGAAGGCCCGTTCTTCCAGATGCAGCGCATGGAGCGCTACAAGGAAGTGCTCAGGCAGATGCTCGAAGCGGGGCTCGCCTACCACTGCTACATGTCCACCACCGAGCTCGACGCACTGCGCGAGCGCCAGATGGCGGCCAAGCAGAAGCCCCGCTACGACGGCACCTGGCGACCCGAGCCCGGCAAGACCCTGCCGCCGGTCCCGGCCGGGGTGCAGCCGGTCGTCCGCTTCCGCAACCCCATCGGCGGTTCGGTCGTGTGGGAGGACAAGGTCAAGGGCCGCATCGAGTTCAGCAACGACGAACTCGACGACCTCGTGATCGCCCGGCCCGACGGCACCCCCACCTACAACTTCTGCGTGGTCGTCGACGACATCGACATGCGGATCACCCACGTGATCCGCGGCGATGACCACGTGAACAACACGCCGCGCCAGATCAACATCTTCCGTGCGCTCGGCCAGGAGCCGCCGGTGTATGCGCACCTGCCCACCGTGCTCAACGAGCAGGGCGAGAAGATGAGCAAGCGCAACGGCGCCAAGCCCGTCACCCAGTACCGCGACGAAGGCTTCCTCGCCGACGCAGTGGTGAACTATCTCGCGCGGCTCGGCTGGAGCCATGGCGACGACGAGATCTTCTCGCGCGAGCAGTTCCTGCAATGGTTCGACCTCGACCATCTGGGCAAGAGCGCAGGGCAGTACGACGAGGCCAAGCTGCGCTGGGTGAATGCCCAGCACATGAAGATGACCAGCGACACGGTGCTCGCATCGCTGGTGCAGGTGCAGCTCGACAAGCGCGGCATCACCGCGCCTGTGGACCAACGCCTGGCCGGCATGTGCGGTCTCTTCAAGGACCGCTGCTCCACCACGGTGGAACTCGCGGACTGGCTGGCGATGTATTTCGTCGCGACCTCGCCATCGGACGAAGACCGTGCCGCGCACGTGACCGACGCGGTGAAGCCTGCGATCGCTGCACTGGCCGACCGGCTCGCGCATGCCGACTGGAACAAGGCGGCGATCAGCCAGGCCATCAAGGACACCATCGCCGAGCACAAGCTCAAGATGCCGCAGCTGGCGGTGCCGGTGCGCGTGCTGGTGTGCGGTCGTGCGCAGACGCCCTCGATCGACGCGGTGCTCGAACTCTTCTCACGCGATGAAGTCGTGACCCGCTTGCGCTCCGCGTAAAAAGCGGTATATACTCTCCGTCTCGCTTGAACAGCGCGCTTCACGGAGTAAAAACCATGAAGCAAACCCATAAGGGGGTATAGCTCAGCTGGGAGAGCGCTTGCATGGCATGCAAGAGGTCAGCGGTTCGATCCCGCTTACCTCCACCAAATGGAAGCGCAGTTCAAGTCGACGAAGAACATGACCCCTTCGTCTAGAGGCCTAGGACACGACCCTTTCACGGTTGTAACAGGGGTTCGAATCCCCTAGGGGTCGCCAAGTTCGACGGTACTTGCCGCACTCAGTGCGCGAACACCGTCACCGACGCGGAGTGGTAGTTCAGTCGGTTAGAATACCGGCCTGTCACGCCGGGGGTCGCGGGTTCGAGTCCCGTCCACTCCGCCACAAATCCAGACGGGGCAATCACTTTACGGTGGTTGCCCCGTTTGCCTTTTGGACTTTGGAGTCGGTCTTGGAATACGGATCCATCCGGGCGGAGGTCGAGGGCCTTCTCGCGAAGTACCTGCGTCACTTCGTTGGTGAGCACCACCGCTTCGGTTTGCTCCAGCGCCAGCTCGCCAGCGGTGAGAACCTCTTCATCCGGTCAAACATGACGGGCCACCTCACCAGCAGCGTGGCAGTGCTCAATCCGGGCGGCACGAAGATCCTGCTCATCGAGCACGCGTTCCTCCGCAAGTGGCTGACGCCCGGCGGTCACTACGAGGGCGGAACGGTCTGGGAGTCAGCGCTGCGCGAAGTCCGCGAGGAGACCGGCGTCGCCGATGCGCAGGCGCATCCCTGGTCGCTGGCCCACGGCATCCCGCTCGACATCGACAGCCACGACATCCCTGCGAACCCGGCCAAGGGGGAAGGTCCGCACGTCCATCACGACTTCCAGTTCCTGGCCGTGGCGCCCGAGCATCTTGAACTGCAAGCGCAGCTCGAGGAGGTTCACGCCGCGAAGTGGGCGCCGGTGGAGCAACTGGCGAGCTCGACAGATTCGCGGGTGCGCCGCGTCCTTGAAAAGCTGCATGGCGTCGGGGCCATTCCTCGGTGGCCATGAGCTTCGGACCATGAGCGAGGGCGCCGCCAGGCATACCCTGGCCTGAGGTATCGACGGCTCAGCCCGAACGAACGGAGAGAGTGGCCGCTCCTCGCGAGCAAGGCGCCAGGCCCACAGGCGAGGCGCCCTTGACGCGCGTCAAACGTGCCGGGGCGGTGCGCACGCAAGATGCCTCCCATCCCCGACGAATGACGACCATGTATCGCCATCTGCTCGTGCCGGTGGACGGCACGTTGTTCTCAGAGACCGCCATGCGCAGCGGCGTGCAGCTGGCCCATGCCATGGCGGCCCGCGTCACCGGCCTCATCGTCGAGCCCGAGGCATCGCTGGGCTCGGGCCATTCGGCTTCGCACTACCTCGAAACGCTGCACGAACACGCCGGCCAGCAGCTGCGGCATGCCAGCCAGGTCATGTCGCGCTTCGCGGCCATGGCGCAGGCGCAGGGCGTGCCATTCAGCGGCCACTACGTGTGCACCGGTCACATCGAAGACGCCATTGCCCAGATCGCGCGCCGCGAAGGCTGTGACCTGGTGGTGATGAGCACGCACGCACGCACCGGCCTGGACGGCGTGCTCAAGGGCTCGCGGACCAAGGGCGTGCTCGCCCGCACGCAGCTGCCGGTGCTGGTGCTGCGCTGAAGAGACCCCACACAAGGACCTCGCATGAACACCCCACCTGACACTTCGGCGCAGCTCACCTTCCTCGGCGCCGCCGGCACCGTGACCGGTTCGCGCTACCTGCTCGAGGCGGCGGGCCACCGGGTGCTGGTGGACTGCGGCCTGTTCCAGGGCTACAAGACGCTGCGCATGCGCAACTGGGAACCGCTGCCCGTGGGCGCGCGCCACATCGACGCGGTGGTCCTCACCCATGCGCACCTCGACCACAGCGGCTACCTGCCGCGGCTGGTGCGCGACGGCTTCAAGGGCCGGGTGTGGTGCACGCCGGCCACGCGCGCGCTGTGCGAGGTGCTGCTGCCCGATTCCGGCCACCTGCAGGAAGAAGATGCGGCCTTCGCCAACCGGCATGGCTTCTCCAAGCACAAGCCTGCCGAGCCGCTCTATACCCGGGCGGACGCCCTCGCCAGTCTGGAGCGTTTCGAGACGGTGCCGTTCGGCCAGGGCTTCGAGCCGGCCCCCGGCATGCAGGTGCGGCTCGCTCCTCAGGGGCACATCCTGGGCGCCGCCAGCGCGCGCTTCGAGCTGGCAGGCACCAGCATCACCTTCAGCGGCGACATCGGCCGGCCGCACGACCCCATCATGCGGCCGCCGCAGCCTCTGCAGGCCTGCGACTGGCTCGTCACCGAATCCACCTACGGCGACCGCGAACACCTGGCCGAAAACCTGGAGGACGCACTCGGCGCGGTGATCCGCCGCGTGGCCGCACATGGGGGCGTGGTGGTGATCCCGGCCTTCGCCGTGGCGCGCGCGCAGGCGCTGCTGCACCACATCGCGAGGCTGCGCCAGCGCGAGGCGATCCCGCACCTGCCGGTGTATCTGGACAGCCCGATGGCCATCGACGTGACCGGGCTCTACAAGCACTTCCGGCGCGAACACCGGCTCAGTGACGAGGAATGCCATGCCATGTGCGGCGGCGCGACCTTCGTGCGCACGGTCGAAGACTCGAAGCGGCTGAGCGCGCGGCGCGGGCCGATGGTCATCGTCTCGGCCAGCGGCATGGCCACCGGCGGGCGGGTGCTGCACCACCTCAAGGCCTTCGCGTCCGACCACCGCAATGCCATCGTGCTGGCCGGCTACCAGGTGCCCGGCACACGAGGGGCCACGCTGGCCGCCGGCGCGCCCAGCGTACGCATCCACGGCATCGACGTGCCGGTGCGGGCCGAGGTGGTGCAGCTCGAAGGCGCCTCTGCACATGCCGATGCGAGCGAGATCATGGACTGGCTGCGCACCGCGCCGCAGGCGCCGCGCGGCGTGTTCGTCACGCATGGCGAGGCGGGCGCCGCCGACGCGCTGCGCCAGCGCATCGAGCGCGAGCTCGGCTGGTCGGCGCGGGTGCCGATGTTCCGCGACCGCATCGACCTGGGCAGCGGGGCGTGGTCGTGAGCCTGTGGCCGCTCGCCTCGCGGGCGTGGCTGGCAGCAGCCTTCGCCAGCATGCCGGCCGCCTGCGCCACGTGGCAGCCGGCCCCGCAGCCATCGGCTGTCGTCTCGTTGGCAGCGCCCGGTCCGGCCGACTTCGCCGAGGCGGTCAACCGCGGCGTTCATGCCGCGGTGGGCGTCTACGGCGTCGGCAAGAAGCTCAACCTGGCCGATGCCGACCCGGTGTCGCGGCCGGCCATCGGCATGGCGCCCGAACAGCTCCAACCCGACCCCGGAACAGGCGACCCGGCGTCCATCGGCTCGGGATTCTTCGTCGACGCGCAGGGCTACCTGGTCACCGCGGCGCACGTGGTCACCAGCGTGCAGTCCATCGTGGTCAAGCTGGCCGACCAGCGCGTGCTGGCCGCGCAGCTGGTGGGGGTGGATGAAGACGCCGACATCGCGCTGCTGAAGGTGCCGCTGGCCGAGCCCATCGTGCCGCGCTTCGGCAGCTCGCTGTCGCTGAGCCCGGGCGACTGGGTGCTGGCGCTGGGGGAGCCCTACGGGCTGGAGCGCACCGTGGTCGCCGGCATCGTGGGCGGTGCGCGCCGACATTTCATCGAAGACAGCGATGTGCTGTTCATCCAGGCCGACCTGGCGCTCAACCCGGGCAACTCCGGCGGGCCGCTGCTCGACACCTCCGGCGCCATCGTCGGCATGAATTCGCGCATCGTGGTGGGCGGCATCGGCGCACCGGGCGTGGCGCTTGCCATCCCCATCGAGATCGTCCTGCAGCTGGCCGCCGAGCTGCGCAGCGGCGGCGGCCGCCAGCGGCCACGGCTGGGCGCGGCGTTCGAAGATGTGCCGCCGCAGCTGGCGCTGGCCGCCGGCCGGCACTACAGCAGCGGCGCGCTCGTGAAGGCGGTGTCGCCTGGCAGCCTGGCCGAACGCCTGGGCCTGAAGGCGGGCGACATCGTGGTCGGCATGAACCGCCTGCCGGTGGGCGACAGCGCCGAGCTGGTGCGGCTGCTGCTTGCGTGGCGCAGCGTGCCCGGCACGGTGATGACCGTGTACCGCGAAGGCGGCTATCGACAACTCGCATGGCCAGGGAGCCCGCATTGAGTGTCCGCAACCTCGAAGCCTTGTTCCGGCCCGCCTCGGTGGCGGTGATCGGTGCTTCCGACCGGGCCGGCAGCATCGGCGCGCTGGTCATGCGCAACCTGCTGCAAGGCGGCTTCGCCGGCCCTGTCTGGCCGGTGAACCCGAAGCGCGACACCGTGGCCCGCCTGCGGGCCTGGGCCGGCGTCGGCCAGCTACCGCAGGCGCCCGACCTCGCGATCATCTGCACGCCGGCGCCCACGGTGCCTGGCCTGGTCGCCGAGCTGGGGCGCAAGGGCACGCGTGCCGCGGTGGTGCTGACCGCCGGCCTCAAGGCCGCGCAACGACCCGGCGGGCCGACACTCGAGCAGGCCATGCTCGATGCGGCACGGCCCCACCTGCTGCGCATCCTCGGCCCCAATTGCGTGGGGCTGCTGGTGCCCGGCGTGGGGCTCAATGCCAGCTTCGCGCACCTGGCAGCGCGGCCCGGGCGGCTGGCCTTCGTGTCGCAATCAGGCGCGCTGGCCACCGCCATGCTCGACTGGAGCGACGCGCGCGGCATCGGCTTCTCGCACTTCATCTCGCTGGGCGACAGCGCCGACGTCGACTTCGGCGACGTGCTCGACTACCTGGGCAGCGACGCGGGCACGCGCGCCATCCTCATGTACGTCGAGTCGGTGAAACACGCGCGCAAGTTCATGTCGGCCGCGCGGGCCGCCGCCCGCAACAAGCCGGTGCTGGTGGTGAAGGCCGGCCGCGCGCCCGAGGGCGCGCGTGCGGCGGCCTCGCACACCGGCGCGCTGGCCGGCTCCGATGCGGTGTTCGATGCGGCGGTGCGCCGCGCCGGCATGCTGCGCGTGCTCACCCTGGAAGACCTGTTCGATGCGGCCGAGACGCTGGCACACGCACAGCCGCTGCACGGCGAGCGGCTGGCCATCGTCACCAACGGCGGCGGGGCCGGCGTGCTGGCCGCCGACGCGCTGTCGGTGGCCGGGGGCGCGCTCGCGCCGCTGGCGGCCGCCACGCTGCAGCGGCTCGACGCTGCGCTGCCGGCCACCTGGTCGCATGCGAACCCGGTGGACATCATTGGCGATGCCCCCGTGGAGCGCTACACCGCGGCACTGCAGGCGTTGCTCGAAGCGCCGGAGGCCGATGCGGTGCTCTTCATGCACGCGCCCACTGCTGTAGTGCCCAGCCCCGAGATCGCAGACGCCTGCCTGCCCCTCATGCGCGCGGCCGCCAAGCCGGTGCTGACCTGCTGGCTCGGCGGCACGGCGGTGGCGCCGGCCCGCGCCGCCTGCGCCGAAGCCGGCGTGCCCACCTACGAAACCCCGGAGCGGGCCGCGCAGGCCTTCCTGCATCTGGTGCAGTACCGGCGCAACCAGGAAGCCCTGCTGCAGGCGCCCACCGCGGGCGGCGATGGCGCCGCCCCCGACGTGGCAGCAGCCCGCGCGTTGCTGGAGGCCGCCCTGGCCGACGGCCGCGACGAGCTGAACGAAACCGAGGCGAAGGCCTTGCTGGCCGCCTATGGCGTGCCGGTGGTCGCCACCCGCAGCGTGCCCGGCACCGAAGCCGCACTGGCCGCGGCGGCGGAGATCGGCTACCCGGTGGTGCTCAAGATCCTGTCGCCGCAGATCTCGCACAAGTCCGACGTGGGCGGCGTGGCGCTCGACCTGGGCTCCGCCGCCGAGCTGCAACAGGCAGCCGACGCCATGCTGGCCCGCGTGGCCAGGCTGAGGCCCGACGCCCACGTCGCCGGCTTCACCGTCCAGGCCATGGTGCGCCGCCCGCGTGCGCACGAGCTGATCGTGGGCCTGGCCAGCGATGCGGTGTTCGGCCCGGTGGTGCTGTTCGGGCAGGGCGGCACGGCGGTCGAAGTGGTGGCCGACCGCGCGATCGCCTTGCCGCCGCTGAACACGAACCTTGCAGCCGACCTGGTGGGCCGCACCCGCGTGGCCCGGTTGCTGGCGGGCTACCGTGACCGCAGCCCGGCCGACCTGCGAGCCGTGCACGAGGCCATGGTCAAGGTGTCGCAGATGGCCTGCGACCTGCCGCAGCTCGCCGAGCTCGACATCAATCCGCTGCTGGCCGACGAACACGGCGTGCTCGCGCTCGATGCCCGGGTGAAGCTGCAGCCTGCGCAGGGTGCGGTGCCGCTGGCGATCCGTCCGTACCCGGCGCAGCTCGAGGAGCCGGTGCAGCTCGGCGGCGAGGCGGTGCTGCTGCGCCCCATCCGCCCGGAAGACGAGCCGCTGCTGCGCTCGCTGTATGCGAGCGCCACGCCCGAGGAGATGCGGCTGCGGTTCTTCCTGGCCCGCCGGGAGGTGCCGCGTTCGGAGCTGGCCCGCTACAGCCAGATCGACTACGACCGCGACATGACCTTCGTCGCGGTGGCCCCGGCGCACGGCGAGGCCGGGCTGCTGGGCGAGGTGCGCTCGGTGTGCGACCCCGACGGCGAGCAGGCCGAGTTCTCGATCCAGGTGCGCCATGGCTGGCAGGGGCAGGGCATCGGCCGCCTGCTGCTGTCCAAGCTGCTGCGCTACCTGCGCGAGCGCGGCGTGCGGCGGCTGGTGGGCCAGTGCCTGCCGGCCAACGATGCGATGGTGGCGCTGGCCCGCGGCCTCGGCTTCGAGTCGCGGCGGCACCCGGTCGAGGATGTGGTGCTGCTGCAGCTCGAACTGCGGCATTGAGGCGCGTCAAGGTCGCGCGTCGTGCTTCGGCGCAGAGTGCGTGCACCACCCGAATCACTCGCTAGGAGCTGCCATGAAGACCCTCGTCTGCTGCATCGTGTTCGCCTCTGCACTGGCCGGCTGCGCGCAGCCGGGGCCGCCCCGCCACTCGGGCATGCAGGCGGCGAAGGACGGCGCCGCGGGCAGCGAGTGCGCCAGCCACATGAAGGACATGAAGGCCGGTCACGAGCGCATGCCGATGCATGCCGCGGCAGGCGCCAGTGCGCCGCAAGATCATGGGCAGGCCCCGGCGCAAGGCGCCGGCGGCATGATGGCCATGCAAGGCGAATGCAAGATGATGCCCAAGCCTTGAGGCAGCCACATGCCGAGGCGCCGCCTGCCGGCGGCGCCGGCCACCGGCAGGTCGACGGTGCGCACCTGCACAGCGCCGACCTCGTGGCCGAAAGACTCGAGGTCGACCCGCGCAACGGCCTGGCGCCGCCCGAAGCAGCGCAGCGGCGTGCCGTGCACGGCGAGAACCGGTTGCCCGAGCCGCCGCCGCGCGGCCTGCTGCGCCGCGTCCTCGACCAGTTCCGCGACTTCATGGTGCTGGTGCTGCTGGCGGCGGCCGTGCTGTCCGGATTCGTGGGCGATGCGGCCGACACCGCGGCCATCGTCGTGATCGTGCTGCTCAATGCCGCCATCGGACTCACCCAGGAATGGCGGGCCGAGCGCGCCCTCGAAGCCCTGCAGCGGTTGGCCACGCCGCAGGCCACCGTGCGCCGCGGCGGCCTGTCGCAATGCATCGAGACCGCCCAGCTGGTGCCCGGTGACGTGGTGCTGCTGGAGGCCGGCAACCTGGTGCCGGCGGACCTGCGGCTGCACGAGGTGGCGCAACTGCGTGTCGACGAATCGGCGCTCACCGGTGAATCGGCCACCGTCGAAAAACACAGCGAAGCGCTGCCGCACGGCGAACACGCATTGGGCGACCGCCTCAACATGGCCTTCAAGGGCACGCTGGTCACCCATGGGCGGGCCGAAGGCCTGGTGGTGGCCACCGGCGTGCACACCGAGCTGGGCCGCGTGGCCGGGCTGCTGCGCGACACCGAGGAGCGCAGCACGCCGCTGCAGCGCCGGCTCGCCGACTTCGGCAAGCGGCTGTCGCTGGTCGTGCTGGCGATCTGCGCGGTGATGTTCGGCGTGGGCGTGCTGCTGCGGGGCGAGCCGCTGTTGCTGATGGCACTCACCGCCATCAGCCTGGCGGTGGCGGCCATCCCCGAGGCGCTGCCGGCGGTGGTGACGGTGCTGCTGGCGCTCGGGGCCCGCCGCATGGTCCAGGTCAACGCGCTGGTGCGCCGGTTGCCCTCGGTCGAGACGCTGGGCTCGGTGAGCGTGATCTGCTCCGACAAGACCGGCACGCTCACCTGCAACCGCATGCGCGTGCAGGCGCTGGAACGCTGGGGCCGCCTTGAGCCGTCCGCCGTGTGGCAGGCCGCGCTGCTGTGCAACGACGCCAGCCTGAATGCCGAAGGCTGCTGGAGCGGCGACCCGACGGAAACCGCGCTGGCCGAGGCTGCGCAGGCAGCCGGCGTCGATGCCGCGGCGCTGCGGCGGGACCTGCAGCGCCGGCATGAATGGCCCTTCGACTCGCAGCGCAAGCGCATGAGCACGCTGCATGGGCAGCCGGGCGACTGGCTGGTCGTCACCAAGGGGGCGCCCGAAAGCGTGCTGCCGCTGTGCACCGCGGTGGCCACCGCACAAGGCGAACAGCCGCTCGACGTGGCGGCTGCGCTGGACACCGCGGCCGACCTCGCGGCCCGCGGCATGCGGGTGCTGGCCATCGCCCGGCGCCGCTGGCTGCACGACCCGGCGGCACTGCAGGCGCCTGCGCTGGAGCAGGGCCTCGTGCTGCTCGGGCTGGTGAGCCTGGCCGACCCGCCGCGCCCTGAAGCACTGGAGGCGGTGACGGCCTGCCGCAGCGCCGGCATCGTGCCGGTCATGATCACCGGCGACCACCCGGCCACCGCGCTCGCCATTGCCCGGCAGCTCGGCATCGCACCGGCCGAAGGCGAGGGTGGCGCCGGGGAACACGCGGTCCTCACCGGCGCCCAGCTCGCCCGGCTCGACGACGCGAGCCTCGCGCGAGCGGTGCGCGACGTGCGGGTGTATGCGCGGGTGGACCCCGCGCAGAAGATCCGCATCGTGCAGGCGCTGCAGTCGCACGGCCAGTTCGTGGCGATGACCGGCGACGGCGTGAACGACGCGCCGGCCTTGAAGGCGGCCGACATCGGCGTGGCCATGGGCCGCGGCGGCACCGACGTGGCGCGGCAGGCGGCCAGCCTGGTGCTGCTGGACGACAACTTCGCGAGCATCGTGGCGGCGGTGCGCGAAGGCCGGCGCATCTTCGACAACATCCGCAAGTTCGTGCGCTATGCGATGACCGGCAACTCCGGCGAGATCTGGACGCTGTTCCTCGCGCCGCTGCTGGGGCTGCCCATCCCATTGCTGCCGCTGCACATCCTGTGGGTCAACCTGGTGACCGACGGTTTGCCCGGCCTCGCGCTGGCCGCCGAGCCGGCCGAGCGGGGCGTGATGCAGCGCCCGCCGCGCGCCCCCGGAGAGAGCGTGCTGGGCGGCGGTCTGTGGCAGCACACGCTGTGGGTCGGGCTGCTCATCGCGGCGCTGTGCCTGGGCGTGCAGGCCTGGGCGCTGCAGGCCGGCATGCCGTGGCAGACCATGGTGTTCTCGGTGCTCACGCTGGCGCAGATGGCGCACGTGCTGGCCATCCGCTCCGAGACCGACTCGCTGTTCTCGCTCGGGCTGCGCAGCAACCGGCCGCTCGCCGCGGCGGTGCTGCTCACGCTCGGGTTGCAGCTGGCGGTCGTCTACCTGCCCGCGCTGCAGGCGGTGTTTCGCACCGAGGCGCTGTCGGCGCCGGAACTGGCGATCTGCGCGGCGGCGGCCTCGGTGGTCTTCGTGGCGGTCGAGGCCGAGAAGGCCCTGCGCCGGCGCCGCGCAGGGCGTGCTGCATGAAGCGCCCTGCGGATCCTCGGCGTGATCACGAGGCACCCGGCCGCGAGACCTGCGCCGAACACCTGAGCCCGCGGGCCCTGCTGGCGCATGAGGACGACACCGTCGAGACCGTGCGCCACTCGGTGCGGCGGCTCGGCCGCAACGGGGTGTGGGAGCTGGTGTGCGTGGTCGACCAGGACCGGCACCTGCTCGGCACGCTGTCGGCTCGAGACCTGCTGGTGCTGCCCGATGCGGCCCGGGCGGGCGCCTGCATGGACAGGCAGCCGCCCTCGGTGCGCGCTTCGGCCGAGCCGGAGCAGATGGCCTCGATGGCGCTGCACCACGGCGTGGCCGCGATGCCGGTGCTCGACGAACAAGGGCGCCTGCTCGGCGTGGCCGGCCCGGCTGCGCTGATGGACATCCTGCGCCGCGAGCATGTGTCCGACCTGCACCGGCTGGCGGGCATCACCCGCGAAACGCGCAAGGCGCGGCAGGCGATCGAGGAGCCGCCGCTGCGGCGGGTGCGCCACCGCCTGCCCTGGCTGCTGGTGGGGCTGGCAGGCAGCATGCTGGCCACGCTGGTGGTGTCGCGGTTCGAGGCGTCCATTGCCGAACGCACCGCGCTGGCCTTTTTCGTGCCGGGCCTCGTGTACCTGGCCGATGCGATCGGCACCCAGACGGAGGCGGTGGCGGTGCGCGGCCTGTCCATCAGCCGCATGGGCCTGGCCCGGCTGGCGAGCGGCGAGCTTCGCAGCGGGCTGCTGATCGGCCTGCTGCTCGCGCTGCTGGTGTTTCCGATGGTGTGGTGGGTGTTCGGTGATGCACGCCTGGCCGCCACGGTGGGCGCGGCGCTGGCGGCTGCCAGCACGGTCGCCTCGCTGCTGGGCCTGCTGCTGCCATGGGCGCTGCAGCGGCGCGGCCTGGACCCGGCCTATGGCAGCGGCCCCCTGGCCACCATCATCCAGGACGTGCTGAGCCTGCTGATCTACTTCCTCTGCGCCGCGGCCATCCTGGGCTGAGCGCGTTCGGTGGCGGTCTTGACCACCGTCAAGGACTTCGAGGGCCGGTTCACGACACGATGCCACCCGAGATGAAAGCCCGCGTCATTCCCCTGGTCGACGAGCGCATGCGCCGCATGGCTGCGCATGCGCTCCTGCATGACGAACCGGCCGGCAGCGTGCCGGTGCACGACACCCTCGGCCGCCCGCTGCACGACCTGCGCATCTCGGTGACCGACCGCTGCAACTTCCGCTGCGGCTACTGCATGCCGCGCGAGCTGTTCGCCGGGCAGGGCCTGTTCATGCCGCGTTCCGAACTGCTCGACTTCGACGAGATCACGCGGCTCGCGTCGGTGTTCGTGAGCCAGGGCGTGCGCAAGATCCGCCTCACCGGCGGAGAGCCCCTGCTGCGGCGCGACGTCGAACGGCTGGTCGGCATGCTGGCCATGCTGCGCACACCCGCCGGCGAGCCGGTGGAGCTGACGCTCACCACCAACGGTTCGCTGCTGGCGCGCAAGGCGGCCGCGCTGAAGGCCGCGGGACTCCACCGGGTGACAGTCAGCCTCGATGCACTGGACGACGCCGTGTTCCGCCGCATGAACGACGCCGACTTCCCGGTGGCCGAGGTGCTGCGCGGCATCGACGCCGCACTGGCCGCGGGCCTTTCGCCGCTGAAGGTCAACACCGTGGTGCAGCGCGGCGTGAACGACCATGAGGTCGAGGCCATCGTGCGGCACTTCCGCCACACGCCGGTGGTGCCGCGCTTCATCGAGTACATGGATGTGGGCGGCAGCCATGGCTGGCGCATGGACCAGGTGGTGCCGTCGGCCGAACTGCTGCAGCGGCTCGCCCGCCGCCATGCGCTGCTGCCGATGGAGCCGGCCCGCAAGGGAGAAACCGCCAGCCGCTGGCGCCATGCCGACGGCGCAGGCGAGATCGGCTTCATCAGCAGCGTGACGCAGGCCTTCTGCGGCGACTGCAACCGTGCGCGGCTGTCGGCAGACGGCCGCCTCGTCACCTGCCTGTTCGGCCGGCACGGGCTGGACCTGCGTGCGCTGCTGCGCGAGGCGGGTGCCGGCGACGCGCAGCTGGGCGCGGCGATCCGCGGCACCTGGCGCGCACGCAGCGACCGCTACTCGGAACAGCGCGGCAGCCAGCCGCCGGGCGATGCCGGCGACGGCCGCGTCGCGATGCACTACATCGGCGGCTGAGCCGCCGGCTCGAATCCGGGCTTGACGAGTGTCAAGCCGCCCGCGGGGGGCGGCCCGTAGAGTGGTTTCATGAACACGCACCGCCGCACCGTGGCATCGAAGCTGTTTGCCATCGGACTCTGCCTGCTCGCGCTGGCGCTGGTGTCCATCGCGCTGACGCTGTGGGTGTCGTGGCAGCTCGAAGGGGGGGCCGCGGCGGTCAACGAGGCGGGGCGCATGCGCATGCTGAGCTACCGCATGGCCCTGCAGCAGGAGGGCAGCGAGGCCGCGCAGGTGCGTGCCACCTTCGAGGTGCTCGACGCGAGCCTGCAGCGCCTTGCCGCAGGCGAGCCGTCGCGGCCGCTGTTCGTGCCCTGGAACGACCGTACCCGCGAGACGTTCTCGGCGGTGCAGTCGCGCTGGCAGGCGCTGCGCCCGCTGTGGCTCGGTGGCCACCCGCCGACGGTGGCCGAGCTCGATGGCTTCGTGCTGATGATCGACGGTTTCGTCGGGGCCATCGAGCACAACCTGTCGCGCTGGACCGACGTGCTGCGCGCCTTCCAGCTCACCATGGTGGCGCTGGCCATCGGCAGCGCAGTGGCGCTGCTCTACACCGCGCACCTGGTGGTCTTCGAGCCGCTGCAGCGGCTGCAGCAGGGCCTGCAGCGGGTGAGCGACAAGGATTTCTCGGCCCGCATCGAGCTCGACTCGGGCGACGAATTCAGCCAGCTGGCCGATGGCTTCAATCGCATGGCAGGGCACCTGCAGGCGCTGTATGGCGAGCTCGAAGCCAAGGTCGCCGAGAAGACCGAACGCCTGGAAGTGAAGCGGCAGCGTCTGGCTGCCTTGTACGAGGTGAGTGCCTTCATCGCGGGCGCCGAGACGCTGCCGGCGCTGGCCCAGGGCGTGGCGGGGCTGGTGCGCCGCATCGCCCGGGCCGACGCGGTGGCGGTGCGCTGGTCCGACGAGGCCAACGAGCGCTACCTCATGCTGGCGGCAGACGGCCTGCCCGAGGTGCTGGCGCAGGACGAGCAATGCCTGCCCTCGGGCCACTGCCACTGCGGGCAGCCGGCAGACGGCGCGAAGCTGCGCGTCATCCCGCTGCACGTCGAAGGAGCGGCGGCCGAAGGGCAATGCGGGCGGCTGGGGTTTCGCACGCTGCTGTCGGTGCCGGTGGGCACGCACCACCGCATGCTCGGCGAGATGGACCTGTTCTTCCGCCGGCCGGTGACGCTGGCCGACGAGGAGAGGTCTCTCTATGAGACGCTCGCCAGCCACCTGGCCAGCGGCATCGAGAGCCTGCGCGCGGCGGCGCTCGAGAAGGAGGGCGCGGTGGCGCAGGAGCGCACCCTGCTGGCGCAGGAGCTGCACGACTCCATCGCGCAGTCGCTGGCCTTCCTGAAGATGCAGGTGGCACTGCTGCGCGAATCCATGAGGCGCCATGACGCGGCCGCCATGGAAAGAACGGTGCAGGAGCTCGACGCCGGTGTGCGGGAAAGCTATGCCGACGTGCGGGAGCTGCTGCTGCACTTCCGCACCCGCGCCAGCGAGGAAGACATCACCGCGGCGCTGCGCACCACCTTGTCGAAGTTCGAGCACCAGTCGGGCGTGCTCACGCAGCTCACCAGCGAAGGCCACGGCATCGCGCTGCCGGCCGACCTGCAGATCCAGGTGCTGCACATCGTGCAGGAGGCGCTGTCCAACGTGCGCAAGCATGCCGGGGCCAGCCGCGTGCAGCTGCATGTGAGGCAGTCGCCGCACTGGAGCTTCGAGATCGCCGACGACGGCTGCGGCTTCGATCCCGGCGAGGACCGCAGCGAGATGCATGTGGGGCTCAGCATCATGCGCGAGCGTGCGCAGCGCATCGGCGCGCAGGTGGCGGTGCAGTCCCGCCCCGGCGCCGGCACGACGGTGGTGCTGAGCCTGGCGCCGGCCGCTGTCGTGAACTCCGAGGAAAGGTCCGAGGCCCTATGAACGCTCCAGCCCCGATCCGCCTGCTGGTGGTGGACGACCACACGCTGTTCCGCCGCGGCCTCATCGCGCTGCTGGCCCAGTACGCCGACCTGCAGGTGGTGGGCGAAGCGGCCGACGCCGGCGAAGCGCTGCGGCGCGCGCAGGCGCTGCAGCCCGACCTGGTGCTGCTGGACAACCACCTGCCCGGTGCGCGCGGCGTCGATGCACTGCCGGACCTTCGGCAGGCGGCCCCCGCAACCCGCGTGCTGATGCTCACCGTCAGCGAAGACGAACAGGACCTCGCCGACGCGCTGCGCAACGGCGCGCAGGGCTATGTGCTCAAGACGGTGGACGGCGAGGTGCTGGCCCAGGCCATACGCCGCACCGTGCGCGGAGAGTCGGTGGTGAGCCCCGAGCTGACCGGCAAGCTGGTGACGGCGTTCCGCGCAATGAGCGGCAGCCCGTCGCCTGCCGCTGCCGAGCCGGCGGCCGCCGCCGATCCGCTGGCAGTCCTTTCACCGCGCGAGCAGGAGATCCTGCGCTGCATCGCCCGAGGTGCCAGCAACAAGGAGATCGCGCGCGGGCTGGACATCGCCGAGACCACGGTGAAGATCCATGTGCAGCACATCCTGCGCAAGCTCAACCTGAACTCCAGGGTCCAGGCCGCAGTGTTTGCGACGCAGCGCCGCGAGCAGGCAGCCTAGACCTCGGCCGGCGCCTGCAGCGCCAGCAACGCCTGCAGGGCGGCGGCGTCTTCAGGCCGGCCGAACCGATAACCCTGCAGCTCGTCGCAGCCGCGGCGCACCAGGTAGTCGTGCTGGGCCGCCGTTTCCACGCCCTCGGCCACCACCCGCAGGTGCAGCCGGTGCGCCAGTGCGATCACGGCGTCGACGATGGCCGAGCCGTCCGGGACGTCGTCGATCGTGCGCACGAACGACCGGTCGATCTTCAGCACGTCGATCGGGAAGCGCCGCAGGTAGCCCAGGCTGGAGTAGCCGGTGCCGAAGTCGTCGAGCGACAGCACCAGGCCCAATGTCTTGAGGCGATGCAGCATGGCCGCGGTGGCTTCGGGCCGCTCCATCAGCATGCCCTCGGTGAGTTCGACCTCCAGGCAGTGTCCCGGCACGCCATGGCGCCGCAGGGCGTCTGCGATCACCTGGTCCAGGTTGCCGGCGGCGAACTGCCGGGCGGCCACGTTGACGGCCACGCGCAGCACCGGCAGACCCTGGTCGAGCCACTGCCGCAGTTGCCGGCACGCCTGGTCGATCACCCAGTCGCCGATCGACAGAATGAGGCTGCTGCGCTCGGCCAGCGGAATGAACTGGCCGGGCGGCACCAGCCCCGCGCTGTTGCGGTTCCAGCGCAGCAGCGCCTCGGCACCGCAGATGGCGCCGCTGGAGGCGTCCACCTTGGGCTGGTAGTGCAGCAGCAGTTCGTCTCGCTCGATGGCACGGCTCAGGGCCGCCTCGAGCTCGAGCTTGGCCACGGCGTCGCTGTTGAGGTCGCCGGTATAGAAGCAGAAGCGGTTGCGGCCTTCATCCTTGGCCCGGTACATGGCCGCGTCGGCATCGCGCAGCATCTCCACGGCGGTGGTGCTGCCGTCCTCTGGATGCACGCTGATGCCGATGCTCGCGGTCACGTAGGCGTCGCGGCCGCAGGACAGCGACACCGGCTCGGCCACGGCTGCCAGCAGGTCGCGCGCCAGCGCGGCGGCGGCCGGCGCGTCGTGCAGCGACTCGATCACCACGAGGAACTCGTCTCCGCCCAGGCGGCCCAGCGTGTCTTCGGTGCGCAGGCGGGCCTTGAGCCGCTGTGCCACGCACACCAGCAGCTCGTCTCCGGAAGGGTGGCCCAGGCTGTCGTTGACCGTCTTGAACCCGTCCAGGTCGATGTACAGCACTGCCGAGCGCGTGCCGTGCCGCTGCGCACGCGCCAGCGCATGCTCCAGGCTCTGCTGCAGCAGGCGGCGGTTGGGCAGGTTGGTCAGCGGGTCGTAGTGGGCCATGCGTTCGAGCTCGGCCTCGCCGCGCTTGAGCTGAGAGATGTCGGTGAACACCGCCACGTAGTGCGTCGCCTGGCCCTGCGGGTCCTTCACCTGGTTGACGGTGAGCCACTGCGGGTAGGTCTCGCCGTTCTTGCGGCGGTTCCAGATCTCGCCCTGCCAGTGGCCCTGCCGGGCGATCGACGCCCACATGGCCCGGTAGAAGCCCGCATCGTGCTGGTCCGACCGCAGCAGCGTTGGCGTGCGGCCAAGAACCTCTTCCTGGGTATAGCCGGTGATGTCGACGAATGCGCGGTTGACGCTGCGGATGCGCTTGCGAGCGTCGGTGATCAGCATGCCGTCGCGCGTGTGCTCGAAGGCCATCGACCACTGCCGGTGCAGCTCCTCCGAACGTTTGCGCTCGGTGATGTCGCGGCTGATGCCGAACACGCCGATGACGCGGCCGTCGGCCTCGCGCAGCGGACCCTTGGTGTCCAGCAGCACCCGTTCGCCGGCGGTGGTCTGCAGCAGGGTCTCATGGGTGATGGGGCGCCCGGCCTGTGCGGCAGCGCGGTCGTGCTGCTTCACGACGGCCGCCTGCGCGGGCGGGAACAGCAGGAAGTCGTCGTGCCCGAGGATCTCTTCGGCCGATCGGCCGGTGAGCCGGCAGGCTTCCCGGTTGATGAAGAGGTAGCGGCCTTGCAGGTCCTTCGCGAAGATCGCGTCGCTCGAGCCGTTGGCGATCGCGTCGAGCAGGTTGAGGGCGCGCAGGCGCTCGTCCTGCTGGGCCTGCTGCAGCCGTGCGCTGCGCAGCTCGCGGCGCTGCAGCACGCTGTGGACGACGATGCCTGCGGCCAGCAGCGCCAGCCCGTTCACCAGGGCGATCCAGACGGCGTCCTGCCAGATCTGCGCGTCGATCGGTTTCGCGGGCACGTGGGTGGCCACGAACCAGTCGCTGCCGGGCACCTGCACCGGCACCGCCAGCGACTCGACGCCCTCACCGCTGTCGCCCAGCCCCCGCAGCGCCACGCCGGGCGCGGCGGCGCCCTGGCGGAACACCTGGGCCACCGCCAGGGCAGCGTCGTCCGCCGGCACGCGGGTCGGCTGGGCGGCGTCGCCGAACAGCACGAGGTCGCTGCCGTCTCGGCGCAGCAGCAGCACGCCGGCGCCCGCTTCGGCGCCTGACCAGGTGTGCACGCGCGGCTGCAGCTCGCGCTGCGGATCGGCCCGCAGCACAAGCACCAGGGGCGGCTGGCCCCGGCCGGCAGCCACGGGGACGGCCATCTCGAAGCTCAGGGTGGAATCCGCGCTCGACAGGAAGAGTCCGGTGTCCCGGACTTCACCGCTCGCCAGGGCCTGCTGCGCGCTCCGCTGGGCGGCGGGTTCCAGGGCGGCGGCTGCCTCGCCTTCGACCAGCAGCGTGTCGCCGTTGGCGTCGAGCAGCCGCACGCTCGTGTACTGGGCCGCGAAGAGGATGGCTCGCAGGTGGCCGGCAAGGCGCTCGCGGCTTGCCTCGTCGGCCTGGGTCCGCCATTGCTCCAGGTAGCGCTGCAGGTCCCGGTCGCGATGCAGCAGCTGCATGTCGTCGCGCCGAGCCTCGATCCACTGCGACACGACCCGGGCCTTCAGGTCGGCCACCGTGTGCAGCCTGGCCGCGGCCTGGGCGTGCACTTCGCGGGCGGAGCGGGTCACCCCCACCATGCCGGCCAGCAGCACGACGGCCGCCACCGAGGCCAGCACCCAGGCCAGCATGTGCGGATGCGGGGCCCCGGCATCGTCAACGGCCGGCAGTGGCGCCGGCAACTGGCGGCTGGCGGCGCGCCTGACCACCAGGTACAGCAGTGCGCTGGTGGCCAGCACGAAGGCGAAACCCTTGTAGACGCCCGCGGCGGAGAGCACGGCGACGTCACGGGTGAGGCTGAGCAGGAGGCGGTCGGAGAACAGGATCCACAGCAGCCCGAACACGGCATAGCCTGCAGCGGTACGCAGCGCCGAGCCGTGCACGCTGGAGGGCGACAGGAGATTGCGCATGCGGTCCTCGCGAAAGCTCAGTGGCGGTGCACACCGCGGCCGGTGAAGCTGCAGCGTGGCAGGGCGTCTGGCGCAGATGGGCATGGGCGTTTGCTCCCCGCAGACGCAAGCCGCTGGTGGCGCCCGCGGTTCACGTGCGGTATGTCATCACGCAGCAAGGCGGGGCCGTTTGACGGCCGTCAAGGCAATCGACGAAACAGGGGTGGCGCCTCTTGCTCTTTCGGGCAGTCGCGCGCTATTGCGCCGTGCGAAGGCGGCAGCGTTTGCCCTGGCTCAAGACGCGCGCCATGCCGGCCGGGCGACACTGCCTGGCCTTGCATGCGCCATGGACGAACGAACCCGCACCCCGCCGCACACCCTGCTCGACGACGCCCAGGCCTTCGCCACCGCCATCGTGCTCATCGCGCTCGGCCTGTCCCTGCTGGGCTCGGCCCACCTGCTCACCGGCGGCGTGCCCGGGCTCGCCTTCCTGCTGCGCTATGCCACCGGCATGCCGCTCGGCTGGGCGCTGTTGCTGGTGAACCTGCCGTTCTGCCTGCTCGCCTGGCGGACGATGGGGCCGCGCTTCACGCTCCGGACGCTGCTGGCCATGGTCTGCCTGTCAGCGGGCGTCGAGGTGGTCAATGCGGCCCTGCAGCTGCAGTCGGTGCATCCGCTGTTCGCTGCCGTGGCGGGCGGCATGCTCATCGGCGTGGGGTTGCTCGTGCTGTTTCGCCATCGCGCGAGCCTGGGCGGCATCGGCGTGCTGGCGCTGCTGCTGCAGCAGCGCCGCGGCTGGCGTGCGGGCGCGGTGCAGCTCGCCGCCGACCTCGCGATCGTCGCGGCCGCATTCGCCGTGGCCGATCCGCTGCAGGTGGCCTACTCGGTGGCAGGCTCCGCGCTGGTGAACCTGGTGCTGCTCTGGAACCACCGGCCCGGGCGCTACGCCAGCGTCGGCTGAGGCCGGTTGACGCAGCGCAAGCGCGGCCCGTGATGCCCGCGCCGTAGTTCTTCAGGACGATGCCGCTCGGCGGCGCATCGTTCTTCTGCCGCGGCCCCACGGCCCTTCCGGAGGATGCCGCCGCGAGCCGCCCGATTCGATAGTGCATGCCATGGAGAAACCAAGGAGAGCTTCCATGGCAGCCGCCCCCGCACAAGCCGGCTCACCGCAGCGCCGCAGGCAGGCGGTTTCAATTCTCGTGGTCAGCACGCTGGCCTTCACCGTGTGCTTCATGGTGTGGATGATGTTCGGCGTCATCGGCATCCCGATCAAGAAGGCGCTCAACCTCAACGCCACCGAATTCGGCCTGCTCACCGCCACGCCGGTGCTCACCGGCTCGCTGGTGCGTGTGCCGCTGGGCATCTGGACCGACCGCTTCGGCGGACGCATCGTGATGGCGCTGCTCATGGCCGCCACCGTGCCGGCCATCTGGCTCATGAGCCATGCCACGCAGTACTGGCATTTCCTGGTCATCGGCCTGTTCGTCGGCCTGGCCGGCGGCTCGTTCTCGGTGGGCACGCCCTATGTGGCGCGCTGGTTCCCGAAGCACAAGCAGGGCTTCGCGATGGGCGTGTACGGCGCCGGCAACTCGGGCGCCGCGGTCAACAAGTTCGTGGCTCCCGCGCTGGTGGTGGCCTTCGGCTGGGCCATGGTGCCGCAGGTGTATGCGGCCGTCATGCTCGGCACCGTGGTGCTGTTCTGGTTCTTCAGTGCGCACGACCCGGCGCACCTGGTGCCCGGCAATGTCAGCTTCACCGACCAGCTCAAGGCGCTGAAGGACCCGAGGGTGCTGAAGTACTGCCAGTACTACAGCATCGTGTTCGGCGGCTACGTGGCGCTGTCGCTGTGGATGGTGCAGTACTACGTGGGCGAGTACGGGCTCGACATCCGCGTGGCGGCGCTGCTGGCCGCCTGCTTCTCGCTGCCCGGCGGCGTGCTGCGCGCCATCGGCGGCTGGCTGTCCGACAGGCACGGGGCCCACAGCGTGACCTGGTGGGTCATGTGGGTGAGCTGGATCTGCCTGTTCCTGCTGAGCTACCCGCAGACCGAGTTCACCGTCGCCACCGTCAACGGACCGCGCAGCTTCAGCTTCGGCTTGAACGTCTATGCCTTCACCGCGGTGATGGCAGTGCTGGGCGTGGCCTGGGCCTTCGGCAAGGCCAGCGTCTTCAAGTACATCAGCGACGAGTACCCGCAGAACATCGGCGCCATCTCCGGCATCGTGGGCCTGGCCGGCGGCCTGGGCGGCTTCGTGCTGCCCATCATGTTCGGTGCGCTGCTCGACCTCACCGGCGTGCGCTCGTCGGCCTTCATGCTGATGTACGGCGTGGTGTGGGTCTCGCTCATCTGGATGTACTTCACCGAGGTGCGGCGCACCGAAGTGATGGGCAGGAACGCGCCCGAGTCGCCGCACCTGCTGCCGCAGCACACGCCCGCACCGCCCGCCACGGCCAACCCCGGTGCTGCCGCCAACGCGGCACGGGCCTGATCTCCCTCTCAACACGTCGCATCGAGGAGCACGACATGGCTTCTTCAGCAGTCATCTCGCACTGGAACCCGGAAGACCAGGGTTTCTGGCGCAACAAGGGCGCGTCCATCGCGCAGCGCAACCTCTGGCTTTCGATTCCCGCGCTCACGCTTGCATTCGCGGTGTGGATGGTGTGGTCGGTGGTTGTCGTGAACCTGCCCGCGGTGGGCTTCAAGTTCTCCACCAACCAGCTGTTCTGGCTGGCCTCTCTGCCGGCGCTGTGCGGCGCCACGTTGCGCATCTTCTACTCGTTCGCGGTGCCGATCTTCGGCGGCCGGCGCTGGACAGCCATCTCCACCGCGTCGCTGCTGCTGCCTGCGGGTGGGATCGGCCTGGCGGTGCAGAACCCCGGCACGCCGTACGAGGTGTTCGTGCTGCTGGCGCTGCTGTGCGGCTTCGGCGGCGGCAACTTCGCCTCCAGCATGAGCAACATCAGCTTCTTCTTCCCGAAGGAAAAGAAGGGCACGGCGCTGGGCCTCAACGCCGGCCTGGGCAACCTGGGCGTGTCGATCGTGCAGTTCGTGGTGCCGCTGGTCATCACCGCCGGCGTGTTCGGCGAACTGGGTGGCGAGCCGCAGGCCATCAACAAGGCCGGCCAGCATAGCCTCATGTGGCTGCAGAACGCCGGCTACGTGTGGGTGCCGTTCATCCTGGCCAGCGCGGTGGCCGCGTGGTTCGGCATGAACGACCTGGCCGAGGCCAAGGCCTCGTTCGCCGACCAGGCGGTGATCTTCAAGCGCAAGCACAACTGGCTGATGTGCTGGCTCTACCTCGGCACCTTCGGCAGCTTCATCGGCTACTCGGCCGGCTTCCCGCTGCTCATCAAGAGCCAGTTCCCCGGCGTCAACGCACTGCAGTACGCATGGCTGGGGCCGCTGGTGGGGGCGCTGGTGCGGCCCGCGGGCGGCTGGCTGTCCGACAAGCTCGGCGGCGCCCGCGTGACCTTCTGGAACTTCATCGCCATGGTGGCCGGCGTGCTGGCGGTGCTGCAGTTCATGCCGCACGGGGGGCAGGGCGGCAACTTCAACGGCTTCCTCATCGCCTTCCTGTTCCTCTTCGCCACCTCGGGCATCGGCAACGGCTCGACCTTCCGCATGATCCCGATCATCTTCCTGACGGAGCGGCAGCGTGCCGCCGGCAAGGGCCGGGCTGAACAGGATCAGGCGGTGAAGGACGCGAACAAGGAAGCGGCTGCCGTGTTGGGCTTCAGCTCCGCGGTCGGCGCCTACGGCGGCTTCTTCATTCCCAAGAGCTACGGCACCTCGATCTCGATGACCGGCGGCCCGGAAGCCGCGCTGTACGTGTTCGTCGGCTTTTACGTCACCTGCATCGTGATGACCTGGTGGTACTACAGCCGCAAGGGTGCCGAGATGCCCTGCTGACATGGACCACTCCCACGGCCTTCGGCCGCCCATCGAGGGGTCAGCACCAGCCGCCCGGCGGAGCCGGATCCGCGGTGTTCGGGCCCTCGCTGCACTTGACCAGATCTCGGAGTCTTGAATGAGTCATTTCCTGGACCGCCTGACGTTCTTCGCCCAGCCGAAGGAGAGCTTCTCTGACGGCCACGGCCTCACCACCGGTGAAGACCGCACCTGGGAAGACGCCTACCGCCAGCGCTGGGCCCACGACAAGATCGTGCGTTCCACCCACGGCGTGAACTGCACGGGCTCCTGCTCGTGGAAGATCCATGTGAAGGGCGGCATCGTCACCTGGGAGACCCAGCAGACCGACTACCCGCGCACCCGCTGGGACCTGCCCAACCACGAGCCGCGCGGCTGCGCCCGCGGCGCGAGCTACAGCTGGTACCTCTACAGCGCCAACCGGGTGAAGTACCCGCTGGTGCGCGGCCGCCTGCTCAGGCACTGGCGCGCCGCGCGACAGTCCATGGGGCCGGTGGAAGCCTGGGCCTCCATCGTGAACGACCCGCTGCGGCGCGCCGATTACCAGCGCCAGCGCGGCCTGGGCGGCTTCGTGCGCTCGAGCTGGGACGAGGTGAACGAGATCGTCGCGGCGGCCAACGTGTTCACCATCAAGCAGCACGGGCCGGACCGCATCATCGGCTTCTCGCCCATCCCGGCGATGAGCATGGTGAGCTACGCCGCGGGCAGCCGCTACCTGAGCCTCATCGGCGGCGTGTGCATGAGCTTCTACGACTGGTACTGCGACCTGCCGCCCTCGAGCCCGCAGACCTGGGGCGAGCAGACCGACGTGCCGGAGTCGGCCGACTGGTACAACTCGACCTTCATCATCGCCTGGGGTTCGAACGTGCCCCAGACCCGCACGCCCGATGCGCACTTCTTCACCGAGGTCCGCTACAAGGGTGCCAAGACGGTGGCGGTGACGCCCGACTATGCCGAGGTCAGCAAGCTGGCCGATCTGTGGCTGCACCCGAAGCAGGGCACCGACGCAGCCATCGCCATGGCGATGGGGCATGTGATCCTGAAGAAGTTCTACTTCGACAAGCGAAGCGAGTACTTCGACGACTACGCCCGCCGCTACACCGACCTGCCGCTGCTGGTCATGCTCAAGGAGCAGGTGCTGGCCGACGGCCGCAGGCTGCTGGTGCCCGACCGCTACCTGCGGGCCAGCGACTTCCATGGCCAACTGGGCCAGAAACACCATGCCGACTGGAAGACGGTGGGCTTCGACGCCACCGGCAAGGCGGTGCTGCCCAACGGCTCCATCGGCTTTCGCTGGGGCCCCGAGGGCGACCCCGACAAGGGCAAGTGGAACCTCGAGAACAAGGAAGCACGCCACGGCAACGACGTCCACCTGAAGCTGTCGGTGCTGGAGGACGAGTGCGGCGCCCAGGCGCATGAGGTGCGCACCGTGGGCTTCCCGTACTTCGGCGGGATCGACTCGCCGCAGTTCACCGCCAACAAGCAGCAGGACGTGCTGGCCCGCCAGGTGCCGGTGACCACGCTGCCGGTCGAGGAGCACGGCGTGCAGCGCGAGGCCATCGTCGCCACCGTGTTCGACCTGATGGTGGCGCACTACGGCATCGACCGCGGCTTCGACGGCGACGACGTGCCGGAGAGCTTCGACGACAACAAGCCCTACACGCCGGCCTGGGCCGAACACATCACCGGCGTGAAGCGCGACCAGATCGTCACCGTGGCCGAGCAGTTCGCCGACAACGCCGACAAGACGCACGGCAAGTCGATGGTGATCATCGGCGCGGCGATGAACCATTGGTACCACTGCGACATGAACTACCGCGGCATCATCAACATGCTGATGCTGTGCGGCTGCGTGGGGCAAAGCGGCGGCGGCTGGGCGCACTACGTGGGGCAGGAGAAGCTGCGCCCGCAGACCGGCTGGACGGCGCTGGCCTTCGCGCTCGACTGGCTGCGCCCGCCTCGCCAGCAGAACTCCACCAGCTTCTTCTACGCCCACACCGACCAGTGGCGCTACGAGAAGCTGGCGGTCGACGAGGTGCTGTCGCCGCTGGCGGACAAGGGTGCCTACAGCGGCAGCCTCATCGACTACAACGTGCGGGCCGAGCGCATGGGCTGGCTGCCCAGCGCCCCGCAGCTGAAGACCAACCCGCTGAAGGTGGTGCGCGACGCGGCCGCTCACGGCGTGGACACGAAGCAGTACGTGGTCGACGGGCTCAGGAGCGGCGCGCTGCAGATGAGCTGCGAGGACCCGGACCATCCGGCCAACTGGCCGCGCAACATGTTCGTGTGGCGCTCCAACATCCTGGGGTCGTCAGGCAAGGGCCACGAGTACTTCCTGAAGCACCTGCTGGGCACCAGCCACGGCGTGCAGGGCAAGGACCTCGGCAGCGAGGAAACCAGGCCGCAGGAAGTGGTCTGGCACGACAAGGCCCCGGAAGGCAAGCTCGACCTGCTGGTCACGCTCGACTTCCGCATGAGCACCACCTGCCTGTATTCGGACATCGTGCTGCCCACGGCCACCTGGTACGAGAAGAACGACCTCAACACCAGCGACATGCATCCGTTCATCCATCCGCTGTCCACCGCGGTGGACCCGGCCTGGCAGGCCCGCAGCGACTGGGAGATCTACAAAGGCTTCGCGAAGAAGTTCAGCGAAGTCTGCGTGGGCCACCTGGGCGTGGAGAAGGAGGTGGTGCTCCAGCCCCTGATGCACGACACCGCGGCCGAGCTGGCCCAGCCGTTCGGCGTGGCCGACTGGAAGCGCGGCGAATGCGACCTCGTGCCCGGCAAGACGGCGCCGCAGGTCGCCGTGGTCGAGCGCGACTACCCGAACGTCTTCAGGCGCTTCACCTCGCTCGGCCCTCTGATGGGCCAGCTGGGCAACGGCGGCAAGGGCATCGGCTGGAACACGCAGGACGAGGTGCAGCACCTGGCCGAGCTCAACGGCACGGTGAGCGAACCCGGCGCCTCGCAGGGCCTGCCGCGGATCGACACCGACATCGATGCCGCCGAGGTGGTGATGATGCTGGCGCCCGAGACCAACGGCCACGTCGCGGTGAAGGCCTGGGAAGCCTTGAGCAGGCAGACCGGCCGCGAGCATGCGCACCTGGCGCTGCACCGCGAAGACGAGAAGATCCGCTTCCGCGACATCCAGGCGCAGCCGCGCAAGATCATCAGCTCGCCCACCTGGAGCGGGCTGGAAAGCGAGAAGGTCTCCTACAACGCCGGCTACACCAACGTGCACGAACTGATTCCCTGGCGCACCCTCACCGGGCGGCAGCAGTTCTACCAGGACCACCCGTGGATGCGCGACTTCGGCGAAGGCTTCACTTCCTATCGGCCGCCGGTGGACCTGAAGACCATTGCCGACGTGAAGGGCCGCAAGCCCAACGGCGAGCAGGAGCTGGTGCTCAACTTCATCACGCCGCACCAGAAATGGGGCATCCACTCGACCTACAGCGACAACCTGCTGATGCTCACGCTCAACCGCGGCGGGCCGGTGGTGTGGATCAGCGAGACCGACGCGAAGGCGGGCGGCATCGAGGACAACGACTGGATCGAGCTCTACAACGTGAACGGCGCCATCGCCGCACGCGCGGTGGTGAGCCAGCGTGTCAATCCGGGCATGGTGCTCATGTACCACGCGCAGGAAAAGATCGTGAACACGCCGGGGTCCGAAATCACCGGCCAGCGCGGCGGCATCCACAACTCGGTGACCCGCATCGTGCTCAAGCCCACCCACATGATCGGCGGCTATGCGCAGCTGAGCTACGGCTTCAACTACTACGGAACCATCGGCACCAACCGCGACGAGTTCGTGGTGGTGCGCAAGATGAAGAAGATCGACTGGATGGACGGCGAGATCGCGGCCCAGGAAGGAGAAACTGCATGAGCCCCCACACTCGCATTCGCTCGTGGCCCCCCGAGGGGGTTGCCTCCCTTGAGACGGCTCGGCGGGAGGCAGCATGAAGGTGCGCGCACAAATCGGCATGGTCCTGAACCTCGACAAGTGCATCGGCTGCCACACCTGCTCGGTCACCTGCAAGAACGTGTGGACCAGCCGGCCAGGCATGGAGTACGCCTGGTTCAACAACGTCGAGACCAAGCCGGGCATCGGCTACCCGAAGGAATGGGAGAACCAGGACAAGTGGAACGGCGGCTGGATCCGCAAGGCCGACGGCTCGATCGAGCCGCGCCAGGGGGGCAAGTGGAAGCTCCTGATGAAGGTCTTCGCCAACCCCAACCTGCCGCAGATCGACGACTACTACGAGCCCTTCACCTTCGACTACGACCACCTGCAGTCGTCGCCGGAAAGCAAGGCGGCGCCGACCGCGCGGCCGCGCAGCCTGATCACCGGGCAGCGCATGGAGAAGATCGAGTGGGGTCCGAACTGGGAAGAGATCCTCGGCGGTGAGTTCAGCAAGCGCTCGAAGGACAGGAACTTCGAGGACTTCGATCGCGTTCAGAAGGACATCTACGGCCAGTTCGAGAACACCTTCATGATGTACCTGCCGCGGCTGTGCGAGCACTGCCTCAACCCGGCCTGCGTGGCGTCGTGCCCCTCGGGCTCGATCTACAAGCGCGAGGAAGACGGCATCGTGCTGATCGACCAGGACAAGTGCCGCGGCTGGCGCATGTGCGTCTCGGGCTGCCCGTACAAGAAGATCTACTACAACTGGGAGACCGGCAAGGCCGAGAAGTGCATCTTCTGCTACCCGCGCATCGAGGCGGGCCAGCCCACGGTGTGCTCCGAGACGTGCGTGGGCCGCATCCGCTACCTGGGCGTGCTGCTGTACGACGCAGACCGCATCGAACAGGCCGCGAGCATCGAGCATGACCGCGACCTCTACCAGGCGCAGCTCGACATCTTCCTGGACCCGCACGACCCGAAGGTGATCGCGCAGGCCCGTGCCGACGGCATCCCCGAGGCCTGGCTGGAGGCGGCGAAGAAGAGCCCCGTCTACAAGATGGCGGTGGACTGGAAGATCGCGCTGCCGCTGCACCCCGAGTACCGCACGCTGCCCATGGTGTGGTACGTGCCGCCGCTGTCGCCCATCACCGCCGCCGCCCAGGCCGGCCAGATGGGCGTGAACGGCGAGATCCCCGACGTGAACCAGCTGCGCATCCCGGTGCAGTACCTGGCCAACCTGCTGACCGCAGGCGACACCGGACCGGTGGTGCGCGCGCTCGAACGCATGCTGGCCATGCGCGCCTACCAGCGCGAGCGCCACGTCGAAGGCCGCGAGAACCTGGCGGCGCTGCAGCAGGTCGGCCTCAGCATCGCCGAAGTGCAGGACATGTACCAGATCATGGCGATCGCCAACTACGAGGACCGCTTCGTCATCCCGAGCACCCACCGCGAGTACGCCGAGAACGCCTTCGACATGAAGGGCGGCTGCGGCTTCTCCTTCGGCAACGGCTGCTCCGACGGCGCTGGCGAGGCGAGCCTCTTCGGCGGCAGGAAGCGCCGCACCATCCCCATCAAGGCCTCGGTGTGAAAGGCAGGGCAGACACATGAATCCAGGTTTCGTCCACCGCAACGCCTGCCGCTCGCTGGCCTTGCTGCTGCGCTACCCCGACGACGAGGTGCGCGAACTGCTGCCCCGGCTGCAGCAGGCGCGCGTCTTCGAACTCGCGCTGTCGGCCGCTGCCAGCGACGCGCTGCAGGGCCTCGTCGACCACCTGCTGGAGAGCGACGCGCTGGATGCGCAGGCCGCCTACGTCGACTGCTTCGACCGCGGCCGGCGCACCTCTTTGCACCTGTTCGAGCATGTGCACGGCGATTCCCGCGACCGCGGGCCGGCCATGATCGACCTGCAGCAGACCTACGAGCGTGCCGGCCTCCAGCTGGCGCCCGGCGAGCTGCCCGACTACCTGCCGGCGGTGCTGGAGTTCGCATCCACCCAGCCGGCCGACGTGGCGCAGGAGTTCCTGGCCGAGATGGCGCACATTCTCAACGCGCTGCATGCGGCGCTCGAGAAGAAGCGCAGCCCGTATGCCGCCGTGGTGGCCGCCGCGCTCGAACTCGCCGGCGAGCCGCTGAAGCCGGTGGCCGTGGCCGAGGAAGAGCCGCTCGATGCGAGCTGGGCCGAGCCCGAGGCCTTCGACGGCTGCACCAGCAAGGGCAGCCAGCGGCCGGGCGCTGTGCAGCCCGTGCACATCGTGCGCAGGACAACGAACCCGTCCGCCCTTGGAGGCGCTGCATGAAAACCCTCGACGTCTTCCTCTTCGGCCTGTATCCCTACATCTGCCTCACCGTCTTCTTCGTCGGCAGCCTGCTGCGCTTCGACCGCGACCAGTACACCTGGAAGAGCGATTCGTCGCAGCTGCTGCGCACCGGCTCGCTGCGCTGGGGCAGCAACCTGTTCCACGCCGGCGTGCTGTTCCTGTTCTTCGGTCACAGCGTGGGCATGCTCACGCCGCACTTCCTCTACGAGCCCTTCATCAGCGCGGGCAGCAAGCAACTCGTGGCCATGGTGAGCGGCGGCGTGGCGGGGGTGCTCGGCTTCGCCGGCGTGTCGCTGCTGCTGCACCGCCGGCTGTTCGACGCCCGCATCCGGGCCACGTCGAAGACCAGCGACATCGCGATCCTGGTGCTCTTGTGGCTGCAGCTCGCGCTGGGCCTGGCGACCATTCCGCTGTCGGCCCGGCACCTCGACGGCAGCATGATGATGCAGCTGGCCGAGTGGGCGCAGCGCATCGTCACCTTCCGCCCGGGCGCCCCCGAGCTGATGGCGGGCGTGGGCTGGGTGTTCAAGGCCCACATGGTGCTCGGCATGACGATGTTCCTGGTGTTCCCGTTCACGCGGCTGGTGCATGTGTGGAGCGGCTTCGGCACGCTGGCCTATGTGCTGCGGCCCTACCAGCTGGCCCGCAGCCGACGTCTCAACCTGCCGCAAGGGCAGTTGACGCCGCAGCGCGTCCTGCCGGTGGTACCGCAGGGTGGGCAGGCTGCTGCCGCCGAGCAGCCGGGCTACGCCACCGTGCCCGCCCACCAGCGCGAAGCGCGCACCTGACGAGAGGGAGGCCGCATGCTGACCACCACCATCGCCCACGTGAACGGCGTTGCGCTGCACGCGGCGGGCGAGCAGATCGAAGAAGAAGCCCTGCGCCAGCGCGCCTGTAGCGAGCTGCTGCGCCAGGCCGCCCAGCGCGGCGGCCTGTTGTCGCCGGACGACCCCGCGCCGCAGGCGGGCGTGATGAGCGGTGCCGCGAGCGAGGCGATCGAGCAGCTGCTCGATCGCCGGCTCGTGCTGCCCGAGCCTTCGGAGGAAGCCTGCCGCCGCCACTACGAGGCCAACCGGCAGGGCTATGCCCATGGCGAGCGGGTGCTGTTGCGGCATGTGCTGTTCGCGGTGACACCCGGCGTGGACGTGAAGGCCCTGCGGCACAAGGCCGAAGGCGTGCTGCTGGCGCTGCGCTGCGCCACGCCGCAGGACGGCGCCTTTGCCGAAGCCGCGGCGCAATGGTCCAACTGCCCGAGCGGCCGGCAGGGCGGCGAACTGGGCTGGCTCGGCCGCGAGGACTGTGCGCCTGAATTTGCCCGCGAGGTGTTCGGTACGCAGGAGATCGGCGTGCTGCCGCGCCTCGTGCACAGCCGCTTCGGCCTGCACGTGGTGGAAGCGCTGGCTCGCGAGCGCGGCGAGGTACCGGGGTTCGAACAGGTGCGTGCCGCCGTGCAGCTGTCGCTGCGCCAGCGTGCCTGGGTCACCATGCTGCGGCAGTACCTGCTGCTGCTGGCAGCCGATGCCTGCATCGAGGGCGTGCTGCTCGAAGCCGCCGACACGCCGCTCGTGCAGTGAGCCGCCATGCCCGACGAACTGCTGCAGCGCCTGCGGCGTTTCCATGACGACGCGTTTCCGCAGTACCGCGCACGCTTCCGCGACCTGGTGACCGACGGGCAGCACCCGACCACGCTGTTCATCGGCTGCTCCGACTCGCGGCTCGTGCCCTACCTGCTGACTGGCGCCGGGCCGGGCGAGCTGTTCATGGTGCGCAACGTGGGCGCCTTGGTGCCGCCTTGCTGCGGTACCTCCGATGGCGGCCACCACGGTACTGCCGCCGCCATCGAGTTCGCGGTGCTCAATCTCAAGGTCCGCCACATCGTCGTGTGCGGCCACAGCCATTGCGGTGCGATGAAGGCGCTGTACGAAGACGTATCGCCCGAGGCGCGCAACCTGGGCGCCTGGCTCGACCTCGCCCGGGAGGCGGCCCTGCCGGTGCAGCCGACGCCCGAGGCCCTGCGCCGCACCGAGCAGCGCGCCGTGGTGCTGCAGCTCGAGCGCCTGATGGACTACCCGATGGTGCGCAGCCGCGTCGAGCGCAGCGAGCTGTCGCTGCACGGCTGGCACTACGTGATCGAGGACGGCGAGGTGCATGTGTTCGACGTGAAGAGCGGCAGCTTCGTGCCGGCTTCACGTGCAGAACACAGCGGCACCGGCCCGTACAAGTGGAGCGACGAGGGACCGGTGTTCAACGAGATCGACGCCGCCCTGCAAGGCGGTACTCGTTGAGACAGGTCAAGGCGGCCGGAGCGGCTGCTGCCTAGACTGCCCGGCGAAGAAGCCTCATCAGGAGACACGATGTACCAACGCCTGCTCGTTCCTGTCGATGGCAGCGAGCTGTCTGCCCGCGCGATGCAAAAGAGCATCGAGCTGGCGCGCCAGCTCGGCGCCGCGATCACCGGCTTCGTGGCCGAACCGGTGGGGCCGTCGCCGGCGCCGGGCTCCAGCCCGCGGGCTGTCGAGGAGGCCTGCAGCGTCCACGAAGAGCGCGCGGCCGAACATGCGCGCCGCGTGCTGCGCGACTTCGAGCGCCAGGCGCAGGGAGCCGGCGTGCCGTTCTCCGGCGAGTTCTCGCATGCGCACAACGTCGACGTGGCCATCGCCCATGCGGCCGAGGCCCACCAGTGCGACATGATCGTGATGGTGACCCATGGACGCGGCTCCTTCGGCGAGCTGCTGTTCGGCTCCCACACCAAGGCCGTGATGCAGCGCAGCCGGCTGCCCCTGCTGGTGCTGCACTGATGGCCATCCACCCCGAGATGCGGCCGCTGCTGGCAGGCAGCGGCCTGGCAAGCCTGACCCTGGGCGGCAGGGAGCTGCTGCCGCTCGTGCAGGGCGGCATGGGCGTGGGCGTGTCGGCGCACCGGCTGGCCGGCAGCGTGGCGGCACTGGGCGGCGTGGGCACCATCAGTTCGGTGGACCTGCGGCGCCACCACCCGGACCTCATGGAGCGCACCCGCGGCATCGGCTTCGGCGAAAGCGCCAAGGCCCTCATCGATGCCGCCAACCTGGAGGCGCTGTCGCGCGAGATCGCGCGGGCGCGCCAGCTCGCCGGAGGCCTGGGCCTGCTGGCGGTGAACGTCATGCGCGCCGTGGGCGAGTACGCGGCGAGCGTGAAGCGCGCTCTCGAGGACGGCATCGATGCGGTGGTGGTGGGCGCAGGGCTGCCGCTGGACCTGCCCGACCTCGCCGCCGAGCATCCGAAAGCGCTGCTGGTGCCCATCCTGTCGGACGCGCGGGGCGTGCAGCTCATCGTGCGCAAGTGGGAACGCAAGAAGCGCCTGCCCGACGCCATCGTGATCGAGCATCCGCGCCTGGCCGGCGGCCACCTGGGAGCGGCGAAGATCGAAGACCTGCAGGACACCCGCTTCGACTTCGAGAACGTGATCCCGCAGTCGCGCGAGTTCCTGAAGAGCGCCGGCATCGAGCGAGAGATACCGCTCATCGCCGCCGGAGGCATCCGCACCCATGGCGATATTGCGCGGGTGCAGTCGCTCGGCGCAGCCGCCGTGCAGCTGGGCACGCCCTTCGCCGTCACCGAAGAGGGCGATGCTCACCCCGAGTTCAAGCGCGTGCTGGCCGAGGCGCAGGACGACGAGCTGGTGGAATTCACCAGCGTGGCGGGCCTGCCGGCGCGTGCGGTGCCGACGCCCTGGCTGCGGGCCTATCTCAAGCTCGAGCCGAAGCTGCAGGCGGTGGCGCATGCCAAGGCGCGCTGCACCAAGGCCTTCGACTGCCTGGCCCAGTGCGGCCTGCGCGACGGCTTCGCCACCTGGGGCCAGTTCTGCATCGACCACCAGCTCGCCGCCGCGCTGCGCGGCGACGTGAAGAAGGGCCTGTTCTTCCGCGGCGTGGGGGCGCTGCCGTTCGGCGAGCGCATCGCCAGCGTGCGCGAGCTCATGGAGAAGCTGCTGGCCCCGCCGCCCGCGCAGGCTGCATGAAGACCATTCCCATCCGCAGCATGCCGGCCGCCGCTGCCTCACCTCCCGCCGAGCGCACTGCGCAACAGGCGCCCCCCTGGCGTCTTGCCTGGCTGTTCGCGGCCCCGCACCGCCTTGCCTTCACCGCTGCCTCGCTCGTGCTCGCGGCCAGCGCGTCATGGTGGGCCCTGGCCATGCTGTCCCGCAGCCAGGGCGTGGTGGTGCCGTGGGCCCTGGCGCCGTCGCTGGCCCACGGCCTCGTCATGAGCCTGGGCTTCGTGCCCTTGTTCTTCGCCGGCTTCCTGTTCACCGCCGGACCCAAGTGGCTCGGCCAGCCACCGGTGAATGCGCAGGTGCTGCTGACGCCGGTGCTGGCCATGCTGGCCGGCTGGGGCGTGTTCGGCCTGGGCGTGCATGCGCGCGAGCCCGCCTTCGGGCAGATGTTCGGCGCGCTGGGCCTGTGCGCGGTGACGGTCGGGTGGACGGGCATGCTGCGCCGCTTCGGCGACCTGCTGCGCACCAGCCCGGTGGCCGACCAGACGCATGCGCGCATCGTGGCGGTGGCGGGCCTCGTGGGCGCAGCCGCCCTGTGGGCCGCCACGCTCGGCCTGGCCACCGGCAGCTTCGACGTGGTGCGCGCCGCGGTGCAGGTGGCGCTGTGGGGTTTCATCGGCGTGGTGTACCTGGCGGTGGCCCACCGCATGATCCCGTTCTTCACCGCGTCGGCGCTGCCGGTGCTCGATGCCTGGCGCCCGATGTGGTTGCTGTGGGTCTTCGTGGCCGTGCTGGGCGAGCAGGCGGTCCTGGCCGTGGCGCAGACGTTCTGGTGGCCGTTGCCGGCACCGCTGCTGGCAGCGCAGGCGGCGATCGAGACGGCCGCGGGCGTCGCCCTGCTGGCGCTCGCGGTGCGCTGGGGCCTGGTGCAAAGCCTCAAGGTGCGGCTGCTGGCCATGCTGCACCTGGGCTTCGTGTGGCTGGGCCTGGCGTTGCTGATGTCCGGTGTATCGAACGCGCTGCTCGCCGCCAGCGGCGGCAGCCTGTCGCTCGGCCTCGCGCCGCTGCACGCCTACACGATGGGCTTTCTCGGCTCCACGTTGATCGCGATGGTCACACGGGTGAGCTGCGGCCATGGCGGGCGCGCGCTGGTGGCCGACGACCTCGTGTGGCGCCTGTTCTGGCTGCTGCAGCTGGCGGTGGTGGCGCGGGTCGGGGCGGCGCTGGCGGGCAGCCTGGGGGCTGCAGGCGCCGATGCATGGATCGCGTTGGCCGCACTGGCGTGGGCCGCCTGCTGCGGCGCCTGGGCGCTGCGCTACGGCCGCTGGTGGGGCAGGCCCCGGTTCGACGGCAGGCCGGGGTAGGACATCCCGCCCCCAAGGCCACGCTGTTTGACCCTCCGCAATCCCCCACGGCTTGTGCGCACCTAGAGTGCGCCGGCCATGCACAACGACAAGCACAACCCCGCGGGCAAGCCCGAGCTCGTGTGCCCGGCCGGATCGCTGCGCGCGCTGCAGCTCGCGGTGGATGCCGGCGCCGACGCGGTGTACCTGGGCCTGCGCAACGCCACCAACGCGCGCAACTTCGCCGGCCTGAACTTCGATGACGGGCAGCTGCGCGAAGGCGTGGCCCATGCCCATGCGCGCGGCGCCCAAGTGCTGATGGCGCTGAACACCTATGCGCGTGCCGACGATGAGGCGACCTGGTATGCCGCTGTGGATGCCGCGGTGGACCTGGGCGCCGACGCGCTGATCTGCGCCGACACCGCGGTGATGGCCCATGCGCGCCGGCAGCACCCCGGGCTGCGGCTGCACCTGTCGGTGCAGGCCTCGGCCACCAGCCACGAGGCCATCGCCTTCTACCGCCGCCGCTACGGCGTCGAGCGCGCGGTGTTGCCTCGCGTGCTGACGCTGTCGCAGGTGGGCCACGTGCTGCGCAACACCGACGTGGAGATCGAGGTCTTCGGCTTCGGCAGCCTGTGCGTGATGGTGGAAGGGCGCTGCGCGCTGTCGTCCTATGCCACCGGCCAGTCGCCCAACAACGCAGGTGTGTGCTCGCCGCCTTCTGCGGTGCGCTGGCACGACACACAGGAGGGCGTGGAGGCACGGCTGAACGGCCTGCTGATCGACCGCTATGCCGCCAGCGAGCCGCGCGGCTACCCCACCTTGTGCAAGGGCCGCTTCAACGTGAACGGCCGGCGCGACTACGCGCTGGAGGAGCCCACCAGCCTCAACACGCTGGCCATCCTGCCGGAGCTCATCGGCATGGGGGTGCGCGCCATCAAGATCGAAGGCCGGCAGCGCAGCCCGGCTTATGTACAGCAGGTCACCCGCGTGTGGCGTGCCGCCATCGATGCCGCGGCGGCCGCGCCCGACCGGTACCGCGTGCTGCCCGAGTGGACCGCAACGCTCGGCCACCTGGCCGAAGGGCAGCAGCACACGCTGGGCGCGCTGGATAGGCCATGGAGATGACGTCCACCCCCGCAGCGCCTGCGGCGCTCCCCCTCGAGGGGGCGGCGCCACCGGCCCGGCAAAGCCGGATCCGCGGCCCCTACCTTGCAATACAGGCCGAACATCCATGACTGTCCAACAACGCATGGCCCTGACCATCGGGCCGGTGCTCTACTACTGGCCGCGTGAGACGCTGCTGCACTTCTATGCCGAGGTGGCCGAGTCGCCTGCCGACACCGTGGTGCTGGGCGAGGTGGTGTGCTCGCGCCGGCACGATATGCAGCTGGCCGACTGGCTGTCTCTGGCCCGCGACCTCGCCGGCGCCCGCAAGGAGGTGGTGCTGGCCACGCAGGCGCTGGTCGAGTCCGAGGCCGACCTGCGGCTGCTGCGCCGCATCGCGGGGCAGGGCGACTTCATCGTCGAAGCCGGTGACGCCTCGGCCCTCAACCTGCTGTCGCAGGTGGGTGCGAAGTACGTGCTCGGACCGCACATCAACGTGTACAGCCGTGCGGCGCTGGTCGAGCATGCGATGGCCGGTGCCATGCGCTGGGTCGCGCCGGTGGAGCTGCCGCTGCACGGCATCGGCCGCATGAACGCGCCGCGGCCGGTGCTGCCCACCGAGGTGTTCGGCTGGGGGCGCCTGCCGCTGGCGTTTTCAGCGCGCTGCTTCACCGCGCGGCACCACCGCCTGTCGAAGGACCAGTGCGGTTTCCGCTGCCGCGACGACGCCGATGGCCTGCTGCTGTCCACCACCGACGAGCAGCCCTTCCTCGTGATCAACGGCATCCAGACGCAGTCGGCTGCGCTGCAATGCCTGGTGGCCGAGGGCGATGCGCTGCGCGCGGCCGGCGTGTCGCGCCTGCGTCTGTCGCCGTCGTCGGCGCGCTTCGCCGAGGTGGTGCAGATCTTCGACCAGGTGATGAACCATGGCGCCAGCGCCGACGCCGCGCTGGTGGCGCTCGACGCGATGAGCCTGCCTGGCGGCCTGTCCGACGGCTTTGCACGGGCCCGCCCCGGCCTCGAATGGAGCCGCGCATGATCGACGCCGCCCTGATGCAGGGCCTTGCGCGGCGTGCACGCCCGCTCGTCTCGCGCCTGCCGATGCAGCCGCCGGCGCGGCTGCTGGCGCTGGCGCTCGACCACTGGCTGCTGCCCCGCCTGCCGGCCGATGCACATGCCGTGCTGGCATCGCGAACGGTGGAAGTGGCGGTCACCGACCTCGGCCTGGTGCTGCGCCTGCAACTGCTGCCGACGCCGCGCGGCTTCGTGCCGGCCTCGAAGGCCGCCCCTGCAGCCCTGCGCATCGCCGCCGACGGCCCGACCTACTGGCGCCTGCTGCGCGGGCAGGACGATGCCGACCGGCTCTTCTTCGAGCGTGCGCTGGTGATGGAAGGCGACACCGAGATGGGCCTGGTGCTGAAGAACACGCTCGACGCGATCGGGCCGTTGTGGGCTTGACTCGGCGGCCCTTTGGGAGGCGAGCGGGTGTCGTTGTTCGCGATGGGTTGCCGAAGACCTTCACCGCGTCTCCGCGGTGAATGAATTCTGGTTCCAGCGGGCGCACACAGCCACCTCCGTACAGCATGTTTGCGCTGGCGCCGGCATCACCTCACCGTGATGCAGGTCAACCCTGTGGAGACACAGTGTCACTAACGTCCCGCGGTCATTCAAAGCCGGAGGATCCATGACCAACGCCACCACCGCCACCATTGCCACGCTGCCCGTCCAGCCCATCACCGAGGAGGTGCTGCTGGAGAAATACGCCAAGGGCGACGAGCGCAGCGCGGCCGAGGTGCGTGCCCGGGTGGCGCGTGCACTGGCGCAGGCCGAGGCGCCCGAGCAGCGTGCGCGATGGGAGGCGGAGTTCGACCACGCGCTGGAGGCGGGCTTCGTGCCGGCCGGCCGCATCAACTCCGCGGCGGGCACCGAGCTCGAGGCCACGCTCATCAACTGCTTCGTGCAGCCGGTGGGCGACTCCATCGCCCACATGGACGAGGACCACCCCGGCATCTACACGGCGCTCACCGAAGCCGCAGAGACCATGCGCCGCGGCGGCGGCGTGGGCTACGACTTCTCGCGCATCCGTCCGCGCGGCGCGGCGGTGGGCAGCACCCACAGCAATGCGTCCGGGCCGGTGTCGTACATGCGGGTGTTCGACCGTTCCTGCGAGACGGTCGAATCCGCCGGCGCGCGCCGCGGCGCGCAGATGGGTGTGCTGCGCTGCGACCACCCGGACGTGGAGGAATTCATCCATGCCAAGGACAGCGGCGACCTGCGCAACTTCAACATCTCGGTGGGCGTGACCGACGCCTTCATGGAGGCGGTGCGCGACGGCGGCGACGTGGAGCTGGTGCACCGCTCCGAGCCGGGCGCGCGGCAGAAGTCCGAAGGCGCCCACCAGCGTGCCGACGGCCTGTGGGTGTACCGCCGGCTGCCGGCACGCGAGCTGTGGGACCAGATCATGCGGTCGACCTACGACCACGCCGAACCCGGCGTGCTGTTCCTCGACCGCATCAACCGCGACAACAACCTGTCGTACTGCGAAACCATCGCCGCCACCAACCCCTGCGGCGAACAGCCGCTGCCGGCCTACGGCTGCTGCTGCCTGGGATCGGTGGACCTCACCCGCTTCGTGCGCCACCCGTTCGAGGCCGACGCAGGCTTCGACGAAACAGGCTTCACCGCACTGGTGCGCACCGGCGTGCGCATGCTCGACAACGTGCTCGACATCACCTACTGGCCGCTTGCCGCGCAGCAGCACGAGGCGCGCAACAAGCGCCGCATCGGCCTGGGCTTCACCGGCCTGGGCGACGCGCTGGTGATGCTCAACCTTCGCTACGACCGGCCCGAGGCGCGCGCCATGGCCCAGCGCATCGCCACGCTCATGCGCGACGCCGCCTACGGCGCGTCGGTGGACCTCGCCGTCGAGCGCGGCGCCTTCCCGCTGTTCAATGCCGACCTGTACGGCAGCCGCGGCACCTTCGCATCCCGCCTGCCGGCCGAGCTGAAGGAACGCATCCGCAAGCACGGCATCCGCAACTCGCACCTGCTGTCCATCGCGCCCACCGGCACCATCAGCCTGGCCTTCGCCGACAACGCGAGCAACGGCATCGAGCCGGCGTTTTCATGGAGCTACAAGCGCAAGAAGCGCATGCCCGACGGCACCTTCAAGGAATACGCCGTCGAAGACCATGCATGGCGCCTGTACCGCCACCTGAAGGGCACCGACGCGTCGCTGACCGATGCCTTCGTCACCGCGCTCGAGATGAGCGCGCAGGCGCACCAGGAGATGGTGGCCGCGGTGGCGCCCAGCATCGACACCGCGATCTCCAAGACGGTGAACGTTCCGGAGGACTACCCCTACGAGCGCTTCCAGGACCTGTACATGCGCGCCTGGGAATCGGGCCTCAAGGGCCTGGCGACCTACCGGCCCAACTCGGTGCTGGGCTCGGTGCTCAGCGTGGAGCCGGCCGCCGCGCAGCCGCAGGCCCGGCAGCCGGCGGCCGCGATGACCCATCCCGACCAGCGGCTGGCGCTGGAACGGCTGCCGCAGCCGGTGCTGGCATCGCTGCGCTGGCCGGGCCGCCCCGACCTGCCGGCCGGCAACATGGCGTGGAGCTACATGGTCCGCCACCCGGACGCCAAGTTCTCGCTGTTCGTGGGCGAGCTGCCGGCGGAGGAGGGCGGCCCGCGCGGCAGGCCGCTGCCTTTCGAGGTGTGGGTCAACGGTGCCGAGCAGCCGCGCGGGCTGGGCGCACTGGCCAAGACGCTGTCGATGGACCTGCGCGCCAAGGACGCCGCCTGGGTGCGCCTGAAGCTCGACGCCTTGGCCACCGTGCAGGAGGAGCGCGCCTTCGAGATGCCTTTCCCGCCGCATGGCGAAAGGCGCCTGTTCCCCGGCGTGGTGGCCGCCACCGCGGCCGTGGTGCGCTGGCGCTGCGAGCAGCTGGGCCTGTGGGACGGCAGCGAAGGCGCGCCGACGCCCGTGCTGGATGCGATGTTCAGCCGCACCGAGCCGCACACCGGCCCCTCCGGCACGCTCGCCTGGGCGGTGGACATCGAGAACCACAGCACCGGCGAGGACTTCACCCTCACGCTGAAGGAGGTGCTGCTGCCCGGCCCCGACGGCACCTCGCGCACGCGGCCCTGCGCGATCGGCTTCTCGGGCAACTACCCGCGCGCCCTCGACGGGCTGGCGCGTGTGCTGTCGCTCGACATGCGCGTCATCGACCCGGCCTGGATCGGCATGAAGCTGCGCAAGCTGGTGAACTATGCCGAGCCGCTGGGCCATTTCATGGCCTTCGTGCCCGGGCTGCCCGCGCACGAGCGGCGCCAGCAGACCTGGCCGTCCACCGTGGCCTACATGGCCCGGCTCATCATCCACCGCTACGCGATGCTGGGCGTGCTCGACGAGGACGGCTACCCGCTGCAGGAGATGGGCATCCTGGCCGTGCCGGAAGGCTCGACCCCGGCCGCATCGCCCATCGCCGGGGCGAGGTGCCCCGAGTGCGGCAATGCCACGCTGATCCACAAGGACGGGTGCAACTTCTGCACCGCCTGCGGCCACCTGGGGGCCTGCGGCTGAGCCGACTGACCGGCCTGCGGGGGGGCACATTCATCGCGCAGCGAAGAGGGCGGCGTAGCCATGCCTATCCACGCGCGCTTCGTCTCGACAGATCACAGCCGCAGGCGATCGAGCAACGCGCGCACCTGTTGATAGGCGTCGAGCCGCAACTGCTCGGGGGTCATGCCTGCGAAGGGTTCGCCCGCGGCGAGGAAGTCGCGCACCGTGGTGGGACCGAAGTCATCCTCCGAACGGAACTTGCTCGCAATGTGCCTGAAACCGTTCATTGCGACAGTGTCGTCCAGGAGGCTCGCACACTCGGCGGCCAGCGCGTCCATGCCGGCCTCGTAGCCGCGCACGGAGAAGTAGATGTCGTAGGCATCCTTCTGCTTGCTCCGGCCGACGAGTGCGTAGCCCTTCATGACCAGAAGCGCTGGGATGCTTGCCACCCGCAAGGCCACCGAGTTGCGCCGGCCATCGGGCATCGTGCCGTCGATGGTGTGCGGGACGAACGACCTCATGGCCACGGCCGCGCCATCGGCCTTCTGTACCGCAAAGTCCGCTAGAAGCGGTGGCTTGTTGCGCTTGAACTTGGCCTCTCGAGGCATCAGCAGGTCGACCAGGACGGCCACTGGCGCGTGGCCCCGAACCTCCACGACGCGGCGCAACTGGAACCACTTCATCTGGTCCTGGTTGCGCTCGTAGCCGGCGTCCATGAGGGCTTCGACCAAGGTCTTGTAATCGCCGTCGCCGAGCGCCTCTGCGTCAAGGCTGAGGTCGATGTCGAGCGTTCCGAGATGGGCCGGGTCGGATTGCGGAAGCAGCAGCCATGGGACCGATCCGCCGATGACGACGAACCGGTCCTTGAAGGCGCCAAGGACCTGCCCGATCTCGAGCAGGACCGACAGCACCGCGTTGGCGGTGACTTCGTCGTACTCGGCCGCAGAGGCTCCTTCCATCACACGGCTCCGCTCAACATGGGTTTGATCTTCTCGGCCCTCCAGTGCTCGGCCGCTTCGCGGCCGCGCTCACCGGTGGTCAACAGGTCCAGGTAGGTCTGGATCGGTCCGGTGCCCTGCAACGGCGGACGCAGCGGCATGGTTTCCATCCACAGACCGTCGTCGCTGGGACGGTAGATGGTGACGTTCTCACCCTTGTCGGCCGGGGCGATATCGAGATGACGCTTGAGCAGGCGGATGCCGACATCGCTGGCATAGAAGAACTCTCCGGCGATCCGAGCATACGGAGCGGCCCGCCGGGCAACGGAGTGAGAGGCGAGCAGCACGCGCGAGTCGCCGTTGAGGGCGGGATCCAAGAACACCGCCTCCATCGCCGCCTCGAGAGACTTCCCGTGCCTCAGCGTGTAGCCTCGCAATGCGACGCTGGGAGGATGCAGGCCGTCGTCGCGCCAGGCATCGAGCAGGGCGTCGGGCTGTGTGAGTCTCAGTCCTTCGCCCGCCTCTGCAGTGGCCCACTCTCGATCGATCAGTGCCCGGCGGACGTTGCTCACCTGGCCGAGGCTGACTTGGGCCTTGTCTGCCAGGTCAGCCACTTTCCAAGGAACGTGGGGCTGATGCAGCAGCACCTTCAGGATGCGCGCCGACTTCGGGAAGAAGAGCGATCGCTGCTCTCGCTTGGTCGCGAACGGATCACGGTCCGCCTTGTGGACTTCGAGGTGCAGCCTGGGAAACAGCACGCGCGCGTTCCCGGCGAGGTCGAGCCAGCCGATGTTGGTCTGGGCCAGCAACTCTCTGACGGCCGGCGAAATGAAGGGCGCAACGAACAGGCCTCGGGTCAACTCATGGGCCCGGAAGATGGCCTGGCCCAACTTCAGGATCGCACCCCGGGCATGACGCGGCTGTCCCGAAGACTTGCATTCGACGATCAGCCGGTGAGGTTCGCCCGCGACCTTGAAGCTGATATCGCCGTCCAGTTCGGTATCGCTGCCATCGCGATCGGCGACCGATGCCTCGACCAGCACGTCGGTCACCAGAGGCGACCGCTCCAGGAGGGCCACCAACAGGGTGGGCCATGCATCCTCAACCTCGGTGGGAGGGTATTTCATCGGAGCCTAGTTTTTCAGCGTCCGGTGAATATACCAGTTCGGCTGAAAAAATCTCCGACTTCCACCCGGGTTGCATGTTTCAGCGTAGGCTGCAAATCACGATGCAGCAATCGGCGGCCGGCTGGGGCTCTCAGACCACCAGCCAGCCGCGGAAGCCCCGCGCCGCGTAGTACGACTGCACGCCGTTGTGGTAGGTGAACACCCGGCCGTAGCGCCGGTCGCAGAACAGCGCGCCGCCCAGCGACCGGACTTCCTGCGGGGTGGCCACCCAGCTCGAGGTCTTGGCGTCGAAGTCGCCGAAGTTCTGCAGCTCGCGGTACTGCTCCTCGGTCAGCAGCTCGATGCCCATCTGCGCGGCCATCTCGACCGCGCTGTCGGCCGGCGCGTGTTCCTTGCGCGACTCGCGGGCTTCGCGGTCGTAGCACAGGCTCCTGCGGCCGGCCGGGCTTTCGGCCGAGCAGTCGCAGAAGGTGTAGCGGCCGGTGTCGCCGTCGCGGCTGATCACGTCGGGCTCGCCGCCCGAGGCTTCCATCGCCAGCAGCGACTCCAGCGCCTTCGCGTTGCCTTCCAGCCTGGCGCGCACGTCGGCCCAGGCGATGCCCTGGTGCCGGCGCATGTGCTTGCCGAAGCGTGCCTCCAGCGTCTGGAGGAGCTTGTCCCGTTCCTGTGTGTTCATGTGTCCTTCCCCGTGGTGGATGCCCGCGCCGGGCGCGACAGCGCGCAAGTTTAGGCAACCCTTGCGCCAGCTCAAGGCCCCTGGCGATGCCGCCGGATAGGCTGGCCCGGACCCTCCATTGCCTTGCCCATGACCGCACTTGCCTGGACAGAAGACCTGCGCCTGAACCAGCCGCAGATGGACCGCACCCACGAGGAATTCGTCGACCTGCTGGCGCAGGCGCGCGCGTCGATCGAAGCGGGCGACCCGCTCCGGGCGCTGGCCGACTTCGAGCGCCTGCTCGACCACACGGTCGAGCATTTCGCGCAGGAAGACCGCTGGATGCTGGCCACCGGTTTCGCGCCCGAGAACTGCCACACGCGCCAGCATGCGACCGTGCTCACCGCGATGCGCGAGGGGGTGCGGCTCGCGCGCGAGGAGGCACGCTGGGAACCGCTGGGCGTGCTGGTGAACGAGCTGGCGCTGTGGTTTCCGCAGCATGCGCAGATGATGGACGCCGGCCTCGCGCAGCACATGGCCGCCGTGGGCTTCGAGCCGGCCACCGGAGCCGTGACCGGTGTGCTGCCGGCCCAGGCGATCACGCGCTGCGGCAGCGCCGGGTGCAGCTAGACCCTTACCGGTAGCGCTTCACGATGGCCTGGTACGAGCCATCGGCCCGCATCTGCTCGATGGCGTGAGCGAGCTTCCTGGCGGTGTCTTTCGGGAAGTCATGAGACGCCGCCACCCAGGAGACCTTCACCGGGCCCAGGTTGGGGCCGTACTTCAGCTCGGCGGGGTCGAACCCGGCCTGCCGGTACACGCCGTGCGCCATGAGGTCAGTGGTGATCCAGGCGCCGATGCGCCCGAGCTTCAGCTTCCTGGCGTTCGTCGCGTCGTCGTTGGTCTCCTCGACGTATGCGAACCCTGCCTGCTCGGCTTCGTCCTTGAAGCTCGTGCCGCGAACGTAGCCGACGACCAGCGCCCGGGCTTCCTCGACGGAAGAAGGCGGAGGCGCCAGCGTCACCAGGACAGTATGGAACTCGAGCACGGGCGCCACCCACTGGTAGTGCGCCTCCCGGCTGGCCGTGCGGGTGAAGGGAATGATCAGCACGTCGTTCCTGGTCTGGACCTCCAGCTGCGCCCGCTGCCACGGCAGGAAGCTGAAGTCGAGGGGGACTTTCGCGCGCTGGCCCGCCTCGCGCAGCACTTCGAGCACGACGCCGCCGGGTTGCCCGCTCGCATGGGTGGTCAGCGGAGGGAACTCGGAGGCCACCACCTTCACGGGTGCCTCGGTTGCGCCGGCAGTCGAATGGAGCGACGCCAACAGCACGAACATGCCAATGTCCAGGATCGTCAGGCTGCGCATACGGGGACTCCGGTTGTGAGCACGTGTTGCATTTCCCAACCGGCGGACGTATACACCATTTCGGTCTCTGCAGGAGGAGCGGACATGCCATTGCGGTTTCGGCTGGTCCCTCGGGCGACGAGCTTGCACGCCAAGCTGATGCTGGCCCTGGCGGTCCTGGTGGCATTGGTGGCCCTCGCCTCGGCCTATGTGCTGATCGAGCGCGAGCGCGAGCGTCGCTTCCTGGAGCTGCAAGGCCGTGCGGTGCGCATTGCCGACCTGTTCAGCCGCTCCATGGCCTATCCGCTGTGGAACCTCGACCATGCAGCCGTCGACCGCCAGCTCGCGGCGCTGGCGCCGAATCCGGAGGTCGCGCACTTCCGCATCACGACGGTGGGCGAGGGCACGGTGTCCGAGATCACCAAGATTGCAGACGCGGATCTCGTCGACCCCATCGTGCGCGTGCAGCCCATCGAGTACGCGCCGCCGGGCGGGGCCAGGCAGAAGATCGGCGAGGTGCGGGTGGTGCTCACACGCGCGGTGGTGGAGCAGACCATCGCCTCGGCGCGCCGCGCCATCCTGGCGCTGGTGGCCGGCATCGTGGCGGTGCTGTATGCAGCGACCTTCGTGTTGCTGCGGCGCATGGTGAGCGTGCCGATCAACCGGCTGGAAGCGACGGTCGATCGCATTGCCGAAGGCGACATGGACGCACGCTGCGCGGTCGAATCCCGCGATGAGCTGGGCCGGCTGGGCGCACGCGTCAATGCGATGGCGGACCGGCTGCGCGACTCCGCACGCCGGCTGCGCGAAAGCGAGGCGACTTACCGCGGGATCTTCGAGAACTCGCTGGAGGGCATGTTTCACCTCGACCGGTCGGGCAGGCTGCATGACGTGAACGCGGCCCTGGCCCAGCTGATGGGCTATGCCACGCCAGCCGAACTGATGGCGGCCGTGAACGGCGAACCGAATGGCGGACCGTCGCGCCGGCCGCTGTTCGCGCCCGAGCAGACCGACGCCATGTTCGCCGCGCTCGAGCGCGACGGCGAGATCGCCGGCATGGAACTGGAGCTCCGGCGCGCCGACGGCAGCCCGGTCTGGGTGCAGCTCAACGGGTGGCGGCAAGGCGGTGCGCAGGCGGGCGGCCAGTCGGGCGGGTTCCACGGGCAGGTCGCCGACATCACGTCGCGCAAGCAGGCGCTGGAGGACCTGCGCAGCCATCGCGACTCCCTGGAGGAGGCGGTGCGCGAACGCACGGCGGCGCTGGGCGAAGCGATGAAGCGGGCCGAGGTGGCGAGCCAGGCCAAGAGCGAGTTCGTCGCCAACATGAGCCACGAAATCCGCACGCCGATGAACGTGATCCTCGGCATGTCGCGCCTGGCGCTGCAAGGCGACCTCGACCCGCAGCAGCACAACTACGTGAAGAAGGTGCACCGCTCGGCCGAGTCGCTGCTGCGCATCATCAACGACATCCTCGACTTCTCGAAGATCGAAGCCGGCAAGCTCGACATGGAGGTGCTCACCTTCGACCTGGGCAGCGTGCTGGACGACCTGGCGAACCTGGTCGGCATGAAGGCCGAGGAGAAGGGCCTGGAACTGGTGTTCTCGCTGCCGCCGGATCTGCCCGGTGCGCTGGTGGGCGACCCGTCTCGGCTCGGGCAGGTGCTCATCAACCTCGGCAACAACGCCGTCAAGTTCACCGAACGGGGCGAGGTCATCGTCGCTGTCGAGGTGCTCGCGCGCGATGCCGGCTCGGTGCGCCTGCGCTTCGATGTCAGCGACACCGGCATCGGCATCACGCCTGAGGAGCAGCAGCGGCTGTTCAAGCCGTTCTCGCAGGCCGACTCGTCGACCAGCCGCCGATTCGGCGGCACCGGGCTGGGCCTGGCGATCAGCCACCACCTCGTGCGCATGATGGGAGGCGAGCTCGGCGTCGACAGCGTGCCGGGTCGCGGCAGCCGGTTCCACTTCACGGCCACCTTCGGCCTCGGCGCCGAAGGGGCCCCGGACGAGGCGGCCTCGTACCGTGGCGGCCTGCGTGGGGCCCGGGTGCTGGTGGTCGACGACAACGAGGCTGCGCGCGAGGTGCTGGTGCACATGGCCGGCTCGCTGGGGTTGCGCGCGTCGGACGCCGGCGATGGGCATGAGGCGATCCAGGAGATCACTGCGGCCGATGCGCGCGGCGAGCCCTTCGACCTGCTCCTGCTCGACTGGAAGATGCCCGGCATGAACGGCATCGACTGCGCGAGGCAGCTGGCGCGCATGCCGCTCGCGCACCCGCCACCGACCCTGCTGATGCTCACGGCCTTCTCGCGCGACGAGATGGCGCGCGCGCTCGAGGCCGAACGGGTCACCGTCACGGCCACCCTCACCAAGCCCGTCACGCCTTCGACGCTGCTCGACGCCTGCCTGCAGGCGACCGGCCGGCAGCGGCAGCGTGCCATGCGCAGCGAACTGCGCGAAGAGGCGCTTCAGAGCAACCGCGCCGTCCTGGCCGGTGCGCATGTGCTGCTGGTGGAAGACAACGCGTTCAACCAGGAGCTGGCGAGCGACCTGCTGGGGCGTGCGCAGGTCGTAGTGCAGATCGCCAACAATGGACGCGAAGCCCTGGACATGCTGGCGCGCGAGCGCTTCGACGCGGTGCTCATGGATTGCCAGATGCCGGTGATGGACGGCTATGCGGCCACGCGCGAGCTGCGCCGCGACCCGAAGTGGCGCGAGCTGCCGATCATCGCGATGACCGCCAACGCGATGGTGGGCGACCGTGAGAAGGTGCTGGCGGCCGGCATGAACGACCACATTGCCAAGCCGATCAACGTGACCGAGCTGTTCACCACGCTGGCACGCTGGCTGCACCCGGGCGGCGCGGGGGCTGGCATTGCCGTGCCGGGCATCGATCGCACGGCGGCGCTGGCGAGGATGATGGGCGACGAGCAGCTCTACGAGCGCCTGCTCGGCCGCTTCCGCGACCGCGAAGCCGGCTTTGCGGCCCATTTCCGGGCGGCCTGTGCGGCGCACGACAGGCCAACGGCTACCCGCCTGGCGCACGACCTGAAGAGCGAGTCGGGCACCCTGGGGATGGCGGGCGTCAGCGAGGCCGCCAAGGCGCTGGAAGACGCCTGCGCCAACGGCGCAGGCGCGGCGGACGTCGACGCGCTGCTGGCGGCGGTGGGCGAGCAGCTCGACCCGGTGATCGCCGGGCTGCGATCGCTGGAGGGCGATGCGGCGCGAGTCGCGGAGGCTTCTTCGGGTCTGCGCGCGTCTTGAACCCGTGTCGAGCTTCGCCACCGGCCACCGTGCTTCGCATGCGGACTTGCCTGCACTGCGTGTTTCGATAGCCTGCGCGATCGACAGGCTGCGCGGGCCGCCCGCGTCGGTACTTCCTCCCATGCCCCATCTGAAATCGATCTTCAACTGCTTTCGGGCCCAGGGGCATCGAGAACCCGACCCCACCACGGCCGCTTCGTCGCGTGCACGACAGCACGCGGGCGCCTCATTGCCGGCGTCCGAAACGCTGGTGCCGCGCCGCAATCCCGCGGAGGATGGTGAGGCGTTCAGAAGGCAGGCAGCCCTGCCGCCGCTTGCGGACCCGGCCGCATCTTCGTCGGCGGCTGGCAGCATGCCGAGCCCGCCTGGCAGCCTTGCATCGACGGGGCGCGGGCCCACCGAGGGCGAAGCGCTGCGCCGCTGGTCCGCCGCCGGCTCATCGTTGACGCTGATGCGCGATCTGGACGCAGAAGTCCGCGGTAACGGCGGTGTCGACCTGTCCTTCAACTGGTACAGGGCGGAAGAGCTGCTGAGTGGCGAGCTCCATGGGCATTTGCTGGCCAGCGTGATGGCTGATGCGCGATCGCTGTCCATGCAGACGGGACTGGCGCCCGCTGATGCGGCTGAAGTGATGCGTCGCGCCGTTTGCGACGGGACGGTTGCCGCGGAAGATCCCATTCAGTTTCGCAACCTCCTCAAGTTCGCGCTCTACGGCGTGCGCGAGAAGCTGACGGCGGAGGCCGAACTCGGCGAGGTGATGCGCAGACATCCCGCGTTCCGTGACTTCCCGGTGCAGGAGGCGTGGCGCTTTTGCATGGACCACGACCGTTGGCACGAGCCCGGCGGTGCCGATGGCCTGCGGTTCGACAACGAGGCGGGATACATGGGCGCGATGCTGCGCGGTCTGAAGCAGGTGCTCGAAGACGACCTCAATCACAAGGGTCGTGTGCCGACGGCAGCGGAATTCGAGGAACTGCACGACACGGCTGTCGCCGGGGTGTTCACGCGTCACTTTCCGCAGGGCTTGAAGGGGGATGGTCCCGTCACGGCAGCAGTGGTCGATGCGCTGACCGCCCCGCGCGCAAACTACCAGCAGGCGACGATCGAGGCCGAAGAGATCTTGCGTCGCAGGCTGCCCGATCAACTGAGCCACTTCGAGACGGGTTTTAGAGGCGTGCAAGGTGCCCACTATGAGTTGAAGCCGGGCTGGAACCTCAGCAAGGACGGCCTCGCCGAGCTCCAGCATGCCGAACGCAACTTCAAGGGCTGGGCGAGGATGTTGACCCCTGGGTCAGGTTACGCCCGGCTGGCATCCCAATGGGCTGAACAGAGCCCTCTGCAATGGGTCTGTGACTTCAAGACGTCCACAGAATGCAAGGCACTGGCCGACAAGGTGCTGCGCTCGCACGCGAAGGCCATGCGCGGCGAGAGATCGGACGATGGCAAGCTGCGCCGTATCGCCGAGACCTGTCGAACGCTGGAGCAGGCTCATTTCTTCAACGACGGAAACGCACGCACGGTCGGCTTCCTGCTGCTGAACAGGTTGCTGCTGGGTGCGGGCATGTCGCCGGCGCTGATGTCCAACCCCAACCAGTTCGACGGCTTCTCCGTCGGCGAACTGGTGCAGAGCATCAGGCAAGGGCAGGAGAAGTTCGCCCGGTACGCCGGGGCACTTCAGTCCTGACGGGCGCTGCCACACGCTGGATGCGCGGGTCGTCGCAGCCATCGATTCGCCATCGCACCGTCGGAGCTTCGTCACGCATCGCATCGAGCATTTCGGCAGACTGACGCGCTTTGCAACCCGGCAAGGATGCGCGTCCATGCAAGTCAGAGGATTTCCCACCTTCGCGGTGCTGTCGTTGGCCCTCGTGCTGGTTGCCGGCTGTGGTGGCGGCGGCACCGAGAGTGCTGTGCCGGCCCCCGAGGTCCTGGAAGTACCTTCCAGTGAGAAGGCCTGCCGTTCCACGGCGAGCGACTATCCGTGGGGACGGGCCGACACGAGGACCTGGACGCTGCGCGGTTCGCCGGGCAAGACGTTCGAGGCGCGGCTCATCGTGGCCTTCGGTGACGACAGCCTGGGCGTGCCGCGTCAGGTCCTGTTCGAGATGGCCGACGGCTGCCGCCGGCAACTGGGCCTGTCGGAGCTTGCCGATGCGGATGCGAGCATGGTGAGCGAGGCGATCGCCGCGCATGAATCGACCGCCGACCCGGCCACCTACGAGGTGTACTTCGAGCCGGACGGCCCGACCCGGCAAGACCTCGACAACGGCACCCTCGTCCTTCATGCCACCCAGCATTTCGCCATCTGGCGCGGCGTGGATTCCAACGGCCAGAGCAGCAAGCGCATTGCCGCCGAGCGTGGCGGCTGGGATGGCGTGCTCGAACAGGTGGGCATGCTGCTCGAGCGCCAGTGGCTGTGGAACCGGGACCTGCGCAAGGCGCCCATGCCCTATGCCGACGGCAGCAGCACAACACGCAGGAAGGTCAATGTCTATGTCTGCGGGACCGGGCTCGTGTTCCTGGAAGGCGGCGACCTCGAAGACTGCGGTGCCAGCGCGGCCGAGGCGATGTGGGTCGGCGGTTGGGCCATCCTCGACCCTTTCACGCTCATGCATGAGTTCGGGCACGTCCTGCAGTTCTACTCGGGCGGTTTCCGCGACAAGGAGGCCGCGGGTCCGATCTGGGAGACGGGCGCCGAGTGGAATGCCTTCACGTTCGTGCCGTCGGCGCTGTCGCTGCCCTATTACGCCGACAACCTCGAGAGCGGCCCGCTGTTTTCGCACAGCCGCTACGGTGCCTTTCCGTTCTTCCTGCATCTGCAGGAGAACGATGCGACGCGCGCGCTCGTGTGGCGGACCTGGCTGCAGAACAGGCGCACGGATGCCGGAGCCACGACGGAAGACTACGTGCAGGCGCTGGTACGCCTGGGCCAGGAAGCCGGTGTCTATCCGAACGGCTACAAGTCCTTTGCCGACGACATGGGCTGGTATGGCGCCAGGCTGGCGGCCATGGACTTCGGTGCGCAGCGGGAGCTGACGAACGAGCTGGAATCCGCAGGCGGCACGGCGCAGCGTGTCGCGAAACGCTTCGTGCCGTTGACGGCTGCGGCCACGCAGGGCGTCTACGCCTCGCCGGCCGAACGTCCGCTGCTCGAGTACGGCACGCACCTGGTTCCGCTGACCGCGGCTCCCGGCAAGGTGACCGCACAGCTCACGGGTGCCACCGTGGCCAACGACGCCGCATGGCGCTTTGCGCTGGTGGCGGTTGCGTCGGACGGCAACGTTCGCTACAGCAGCCTTGCGAAGGTGGACGGGACCGGAACCGCGGCCACGGCCCTCGAACATGTCGCAGGGGAGCGGCTGTACCTGGCGGTGACCGCGACCCCGTATGCCTACGAGACGCTGGGGTGGCAGGGCAGCGGGGCCACGCAAGGCACGCAGTTCCCGTACCGCGTGCGCTTCGCCAATGCCGTGCCGATGACCGGGGCCGCTTCCCTGTGCAACCCTGGGCTGGACGCCGGGGTGCAGGACTTCAACTACAACACCAACGGTCACAGCACCGAGGGCGTGAGCTGCAGGCAGGCCGCGCAGTAGGCGGCTGCCCGGCAGCTCAGGGCTCGTCGCGGTTCAGAACCGCATGCCCACGCCCACGCCCGCCAGCCACGGGTCCACGCGGAACTCGCCGACCTTGTTGCCGAAGGACTTCACGTCGGTGCGGATCTGCACCTTCTTCACGTCCACGTTCAGGTAGACGCCCTTGCTGATCTCGTAGTCGGCACCCAGCTGCGCGGCCAGGCCGAAGCTGTTCTTCTCGATGCTGGGCTGCAGCAGCGCCTGCACCGCCGGGTTGAACTCCACGCTGGAGAAGCGGGTGTAGTTCACGCCGGCGCCCACATAGGGCTTGAAGGCGCCCAGCCGGGTGAAGTGGTACTGCAGCGTGAAGGTGGGCGGCAGGTGCTTGAGCGAGCCGATCTCGGTGCCGCCCGAGCGCAGCTTGTGCTTCTGCGGGTAGGTCAGCACGAGCTCGGCCGCGAATTCGGGCGTGAAGAAGTAGGAGACGTCGACCTCGGGAATGACCTTGTCGTTGATCGACAGGTCCAGGCCGGTGGAGTCCTTGTTGGCGCTGTCGAGGTGGACGGCGCGCAGGCGCACGAGCCAGGGGCCGTCCTGTGCCTGGGACGCGAGGGGCGATGCGGCGGCGGCCGCGACGGCCAGCGCGAGAAGGGTCTTGGATGTCTTGAGCGACATGGTGTCTGCTTTCGTTGTTGAACAACCGTTGCGGGTAATCCCGCTGCAGACATTTCATCCGGCCCTGCCGCCGCGCATGTTGCGGCGCATCAAGGCTTGTTGCCGTGGCGCACGCCGCGTCGTTCGGCCATCTCGCGGCCCATCGCCGCCAGCGCTTGTGAAGGTTGCTGCCCGAGCAGGCGGTGCGCATGCGGGAATGCGACGCCGTCTTCGAGCGGTAGGTGGTTCGCATGCACGTCGACGAACCGCTGCGCCGCGTGCTCGAGCGCGGGCTGGAGCGCGGGCTGTGCCGGCGTGTTGCCGGCCTCCAGCGTCTTGAGCAGGGGCTCGAGTGCCACCCACGCCGAGCGGATGTGCACATGGTCGTCGAGCATCTGCCGCGCAGCCGCCACGGCCGCCGGGTCGCCGCTGGCCAGCAGCACAGGGATCACGTGCCGCTCCTCGTCTTCATGATGGACCGGCGCGGCCAGCGTGAAGTAGCGCAGCACGTCGCGCGCGGCGTCGCGGGCCTGCGCATCGGCACCATGTGCGGCCGCATGCTGCACCAGCCGCTGCAGCAGCGCGAGCGAGCGGCGCACCCGGTCGTGGCAGGCGTCGAGCATGGCAAACGGCTCGTCGAAGGTGGCGGCGCGCTCCTGCTGGCCGGGCAACGAAATCTTGTGCATGGGGACGGATTGTCGCGACGCCGGTGCGGCCGGCCGGTTGACATCGCGCAAGGCCATACCCGCGGCGCAGCCGGCCGGCCGCTGACTGCTTGATGCGCATCAAGCCGCAAGTGGGGCGGTGCAAGCAACATCCGCGCATCGCAACCAAGCAAGGCGGAGGTTCCCATGAAAGTTCTGCTGGCCGTCGACGGCAGTGCCTATACCAAGCGCATGCTGGCCTACCTGGCCGCGCATGACGAGTTCCTGAGCGGCGACACGCAGTACGTCGTGGTGACCGCGGTGCCGCCGGTGCCGCCGCGCGCCGGCGCGTATTTCTCGAACGCCGAACTGCAGGACTACTACAAGGACGAAGCCGAGAAGGCGCTCGGCCCGGTGCGAAGCTTCATCGCGCAGCAGGGCTGGACGGCGGAGTTCGAGCACCTGGTCGGCCACGCGCCCGACCTGATCGCCGAGGCGGCCAACAGCCGCGGCTTCGACCTGGTGGCCATGGGCTCGCACGGCCATTCCGCACTGGGCGGGCTGGTGCTGGGCTCGGTGACGACCCGCGTGCTCGCGCAGTGCAGGACGCCGGTGCTGATCATCCGATAACGACCACCCTCGATGTCCGAGCAGGAGGTCAGCAGCAGCGCGGCCTGGGACGACGCCGACGAGCAGGCACGCTTCACGCGCCAGGTCCTTGGCGCCGCCGGTGAGCCGCTGGCCGAGTCGGCGCTGTGCATCGAAGGCATGGACTGCGCCGCCTGCTCGCTCGACATCGAGCGCGCACTGCTGGCCCTGCCGGGTGTCGAGGCGGCGAACGTCAATGCGGTGACCGGTCGCGCGACCGTGCGCTGGGACCCGCAGCGCACCACCGCGTCGCGCATCGCGCAAGCCGTCGAGAACGCCGGCTACCGCGCCTTCCCCGCGCTGTCGATGCTGGCCGAAGCGGCGCGCGAGCGGCAGCGCCGGCAGATGCTGTGGCGCCTGTTCGTCGCCGGCTTCTGCATGATGCAGGTGATGATGTACGCCACGCCGGCCTACGTGGCCGAGCCGGGCAGCATGGGGGCCGACATCGAGCGGCTGCTGCAGTGGGCGAGCTGGCTGCTGTCTGTGCCGGTGGTCATGTTCTCGGCCGGGCCTTTCTTCCGTGGTGCCTGGGCCGACCTGAAGCGCCGGCGCGTCGGCATGGACGTGCCGGTGGCCCTGGGCATCGCGGTCACCTTCGTGGCGAGCACCGCGGTCACCTTCGAGCCGGGCGGCATGTTCGGCGGCGAGGTGTACTTCGACTCGCTCACCATGTTCGTGTTCTTCCTGCTCGGCGGCCGCTACCTCGAGATGCGCTCGCGCGATGCCACGGCCGCGGCGCTCGAAGGCCTGGTGAATGCGGTGCCAGAGACGGCCGAGCGCCTCTCGGACGAAGGCGGCAGCCAAGCGGTGCCGGTGCGGCGCCTGCGCGTGGGCGACCGCGTGCGCGTGCGGCCCGGCCAGGCCTTCCCGGCCGACGGGCGCCTGCTCGATGGCCAGGCGCAGGTGGACGAGGCGCTGCTCACCGGCGAGTCGAGGCCGGTGCTGCGCAGGGCCGGCGACGAGGTCGTCGCCGGCAGCTTCAACCTGTCGGCGCCGGTGGTCATGCTGGTGCAGCGCACCGCACAGGACACCCGGCAGGCGCAGATCGTCTCGCTGATGCAGCGTGCCGCCACCGAGCGGCCCGAGGTCGCGCGACTGGCCGATCGCATCGCCGGGCCGTTCCTGTGGGCCGTGCTGCTGGTGGCGGGGGTGTCGGCGCTGGCCTGGAGCTTCATCGAGCCGGGGCAGGCCGTCTGGGTGGCCGTCTCGGTGCTCATCGTGACCTGCCCGTGCGCGCTGTCGCTGGCCACGCCGGCCGCGCTGCTGGCTGCCGGCGGCGCCCTCGCGCGGCGCGGCGTGCTGGTGCGCCAGTTCTCGGCGCTGGAAAGCCTGGCCCGCGTCGAGCTGTTCGTGTTCGACAAGACCGGCACGCTCACCGAGGACCGGCTGGAGCTGGCCGGCGTCGAACGCCTGGGCGAGATGTCCGAGGCAGACCTGCTGCGCCATGCCGCCGCCCTCGCATCGGCCTCGCTGCACCCGGTGGCACGCGCGCTGGCCGCAGCCGCGCCGCCCGGCGGCGCCGCGGTGATGCAAGACGTCGAGGAACATGCCGGCCGCGGCCTGTGCGGCCTCGATGTGCAAGGCCGCACCTGGCGCCTGGGGGCGCCGGCCTTCGCCTGCCCCGGCACGCACCCGCCACCGGCGGAGCGCACCACGGCCTGGCTGTCGATGGACGGCCGGCCGATGGGCGTCTTCTGCCTCGACGAAACGCTGCGGCCCGATGCACGCGGGGCGCTGGCGCAGCTGCAGGCCGAAGGCGTGCGCGTGGCGCTGCTGTCGGGCGACCAGCCCGCGGCCGCACGCCGCGTCGCGCAGGCGCTGGGCATTGCGGACGTGACAGGCGGCGCGACGCCGGAGGACAAGCTGGCCTTCGTACAGGCCGCGCAGGCCGAAGGCGTGGCTGTCGCCATGGTGGGCGACGGCGTCAACGATGGCCCGGTGGCCGCACGGGCCGACGTGTCCTTCGCCATCGGGCAGGGCGCGCCGCAGTTGTGCGCCCAGGCCGACTTCACCTCGCTCGGCGCCCATCTCGCCGATGTGGCCGCCGCCCGTCGCCTGGCGCGGCGCACCGTGTCGGTGGTGCGGCAGAACCTCGCCTGGGCCGCTGCCTACAACGCGGTGTGCGTGCCGCTGGCCATGCTGGGCTGGCTGCCGCCATGGGCCGCCGGGCTCGGCATGGCGGCGAGCTCGCTGCTGGTGGTGCTCAACGCCGGCAGGCTGCGCAGCGACACACGCCCGCTGCATGAGGCACGCCGCAGTGCATCGCGGGCGCGACCCGGGCTCGGCATGGGCATGCGCTGAGCGATCGAACACACACCATGGACATCCTCTTCCTGCTCGTGCCGCTGTCCGCGCTGCTGGTGCTCGCCATCATCGGCGTGTTCGCCTGGGCGCTGCAGGGCGGGCAGTTCGACAACGTCGAACGCGAAGGCGCACGCATCCTCGAAGACGACGCGCCGAGCGAATCGCGCGAAGCCTCGCATTTGGTTGACAGCGATCAAGCCTCCTGCTGATGCCCGATCGAACAATCCGTCCGTACCCACGACGGAGAAAGGGGCAAGCAATGGCAGCCTCCAGCGACAGAACGATTGAAACCACCTACGACGATTTCGCGGTGCGCGGGTTCGCGCTCGCCGCGGTGCTCTGGGGCATCGTCGGCATGGCCGTCGGCGTGTTCATCGCCGCACAGCTGGCATGGCCCGAGCTGGGCGCCGGCATTCCCTGGCTCAGCTACGGGCGCCTGCGCCCGCTGCACACCAACGCGGTGATCTTCGCGTTCGGCGGCTGCGCACTCTTCGCCACCTCGTACCACGTGGTGCAGCGCACCTGCCAGGTCAAGCTGTTCGCGCCCTGGCTCGCCAACTTCACCTTCTGGGGCTGGCAGGCGGTCATCGTGCTGGCCGCGGTGACGCTGCCGCTGGGCATCACCAGCGGCAAGGAGTACGCCGAACTCGAATGGCCGATCGACATCCTCATCACGCTCGTGTGGGTGGCCTATGCGGTCGTGTTCTTCGGCACCGTCGGCATGCGCCGCGTGCGCCACATCTACGTGGCCAACTGGTTCTTCGGCGCCTTCATCCTCGCGGTGGCCCTGCTGCACCTGGTCAACAGCGCCGCCATGCCGGCCGGCCTGTGGAAGAGCTACTCGGCCTACGCCGGCGTGCAGGACGCGATGGTGCAGTGGTGGTACGGCCACAACGCGGTGGGCTTCTTCCTCACTGCGGGCTTCCTCGGGATGATGTACTACTACATCCCCAAGCAGGCCGAGCGCCCGGTGTACAGCTACCGCCTGTCCATCGTGCACTTCTGGGCGCTGATCTTCACCTACATGTGGGCCGGCCCCCACCACCTGCACTACACCGCGCTGCCCGACTGGGCGCAGAGCGTGGGCATGCTGTTCTCGCTGGTGCTGCTCGCGCCGAGCTGGGGCGGCATGATCAACGGCGTGATGACGCTGTCGGGCGCCTGGCACAAGCTGCGCGACGACCCGATCCTGAAGTTCCTCATCGTGGCGCTGTCGTTCTACGGCATGTCCACCTTCGAGGGGCCGATGATGTCCATCAAGACGGTCAACGCGCTGTCGCACTACACCGACTGGACCGTGGGCCACGTGCACTCGGGCGCCCTGGGCTGGGTGGGGCTGGTGTCGATGGGCTCGCTGTACTACCTGATCCCGCGCATGTTCGGCCGCACCACGATGTACAGCGTGCCGGCCATCAACGTGCACTTCTGGATCGCCACGCTGGGCATCGTGCTCTACATCGCCGCGATGTGGATCGCCGGCGTGATGCAGGGGCTGATGTGGCGCGCCCTCAATCCCGACGGCACGCTGGTCTACAGCTTCGTCGAGAGCGTGAAGGCGACCTATCCCTTTTACGTGATCCGCCTGGCGGGCGGCCTGCTCTACCTCGCCGGCATGTGCGTGATGGCCTGGAACGTGGTGATGACGGTGCGCAGCGGCCGGGTGGCCCCGGCGGCCATCCCGCGCCTGGCGGCGGCCGCCTGAAGTGGCCACAAGAAAGGAGCAACACATGGCTGCGAACCAAAAAGCCACCGGTCACGAACGCATCGAGACCAGCAACTTCCTGATGATCGTGCTGATCCTCGTCACCGTCGCCGTGGGCGGCCTGGTGGAGATCGTGCCGCTGTTCTTCCAGCGCTCGACCACGCAGGCCGCGCCGGGCCTGAAGCCCTACGACGCCGTACAGCTGGTGGGCCGCGACATCTACGTCCGCGAGGGCTGCTACAACTGCCACTCGCAGATGGTGCGCCCGCTGCATGCCGAGACGCTGCGCTACGGCCACTACTCGACGGCGGGCGAGTTCGTCTACGACCGCCCGTTCCAGTGGGGCAGCAAGCGCACCGGCCCCGACCTGCACCGCGTGGGCGGCAAGTACAGCGACGAATGGCACCGCCTGCACCTGCTCAACCCGCGTGACCTCGTGCCGGAATCCAACATGCCGGCCTATGCCTGGCTCGAGCGCAACAAGGTCGACCCGCAGAGCGTGGCGCCGCGCATGACCGCGCTGCGCCGCCTGGGCGTGCCCTACAGCGAAGACGAGATCGCCGGCGCCGCCAAGGCGCTCGAAGGCAAGAGCGAACTCGATGCCCTGGTGGCCTACCTGCAGGTGCTCGGCACCAGCATGAAGTGAAGGAGCCGACATGGACCTGAACATGCTTCGCAGCGGCGTCACCCTGGTGAGCCTGCTGCTCTTCGTCGGCATCGCGGCCTGGGCCTGGCTGCCGCGCCGCCGCGCCGACTTCGAACGTGCCGCGATGGCACCTTTCGCGGGTGAGGCCGAACCCGCGTCGAACGGGAATGGAGAACGCTCATGAGTGACTTCTTCAACAGCGGCTGGTCGCTCTACATCGCCATCGCCACGGTGGTGAGCCTGCTGGCCTGCCTGGCGCTGCTGATCATCGCGGCGCGCCGCAAGGTGATGGCCAGCGACAACACCACCGGCCACGTGTGGGACGAGGACCTGCGCGAGCTGAACAACCCGCTGCCGCGCTGGTGGATGTGGCTGTTCGTGCTGACGGTGCTGTTCTCCGGCGCCTACCTGTGGCTGTACCCCGGCCTCGGCAGCGCGCAAGGCAGCCTGGGCTGGAGCAGCAACAAGCAGTACCTGGACGAACAGGCCAGGGCCCAGCAGCGCGCGGCGCCCATCTACGCCGCGTTTGCCGGCAAGGCCATCGAGGACCTGGCCCGCGACCCGCAGGCCATAGGGATCGGCGAGCGGCTGTTCGTGAACAACTGCGCCACCTGCCACGGCTCCGACGCGCGCGGCAGCAAGGGCTTTCCGGACCTGACCGACCGCGACTGGCTGTGGGGCGGCACGCCGGAGAAGATCGTCGAGACCATCACCAACGGCCGCCAGGGCGCCATGCCGCCGATGGCCGCCGCCGTGGGCTCGGCCGAGGACGTGAAACACGTCGCCCACTATGTGCTGAGCCTGTCGGGCAGCCCTCACGACGGCATCTATGCCAGCCTGGGCCAGAAGAAGTTCGGTGCCTGTGCCGCCTGCCACGGCGCCGGCGGCGTGGGCAACCCGGCCCTGGGCGCGCCCAACCTTTCCGACAAGGTGTGGCTGCACGGCTGGGGCGAGAAGGCGGTGACCGCGATGGTGCAGAACGGCAAGACCAACGTGATGCCGGCCCACGGCTCGCGCCTCACGCCGGAGCAGATCCGGGTGCTGGCCGCCTATGTGTGGCGCCTGTCGCAGCCCAACGCCGCGAAGTGACGAACCGAAGAAGCTGACGGCATGCAGGAACAGGTGGTCACGCGCAAGCCGGAGCGCCGCGTCATTCCGATCCAGCCGGCGGCTGCGGCCGCCGGCGAAGCGCACGACGATGCGCCGCAGAAGCTCGTCTCGCTCTACGAGAAGCAGAAGACCATCCACCCGCGCTCGGTGCGGGGCTGGTTCTCCCGGTGGCGCTGGGCACTGGTGTGGATGACGCAGCTGCTGTTCTACGGCCTGCCGTGGCTCACCTGGAACGGCCGTCCGGCGATGCTGTTCGACCTGGCGGCGCGGCGCTTCTACATCTTCGACTTCGTCCTGTACCCGCAGGACTTCATCTACCTCACCGGCCTGCTGGTGATCTGCGCCTACGCGCTGTTCTTCTTCACCGCCGTGGCCGGGCGGCTGTGGTGCGGCTATGCCTGCCCGCAGACGGTCTACACCGAGATCTTCCTGTGGGTGGAGCGGCGCATCGAAGGCGAACGCGGCGCCCGCATCAAGCTCGACGCCGGCCCCTGGACCGCCGACAAGCTGGCCCGCAAGTCGGCCAAGCATGCGGTGTGGCTGGCCATCGGCCTGTGGACCGGCTTCAGCTTCGTGGGCTACTTCACGCCGATCCGCGCGCTGTGGGCCGAGTCGTTCACCCTGTCCTTCGGCCCGTGGGAATGGTTCTGGGTGCTGTTCTACGGCTTTGCCACCTACGGCAATGCCGGCTTCCTGCGCGAGCAGGTGTGCAAGTACATGTGCCCGTATGCGCGCTTCCAGAGCGCCATGTTCGACCGCGACACGCTGATCGTCAGCTACGACGCGGCACGCGGCGAGCCGCGCGGCACGCGTGCACGCAGCGCCGACCTGCAGGCCGCGAAGCTGGGGCACTGCATCGACTGCAAGCTGTGCGTGCATGTGTGCCCGGTGGGCATCGACATCCGCGACGGCCTGCAATACGAGTGCATCGCCTGCACCGCCTGCATCGACGCCTGCAACGGCGTGATGGACAAGATGCAGTACCCGCGCGGGCTGATCCGCTACGCCACCGAGAACGGCGTGGAGCAGGGGCTGTCGAGCGGCCAGATGCTGCGCCGCGTGCTGCGCCCGCGGGTGCTGATCTACGGCAGCGTGCTGCTGGCGATCGCCGTGGCCTTCCTGGTGAGCCTGTCGATGCGCAGCCCGCTGAAGGTGGACGTGGTGCGCGACCGCGCGTCGCTGGCGCGGCTGGTGGACGAAGGCCGCATCGAGAACGTCTACCGGCTGCAGCTCATGAACGCCACCGAGCGCCAGCAGCGCTACCGGGTGACGGTGAGCGGCATCGAGGGCGCACAGGTGTCGGGCCCTGCTGAAGTGGACGTCGGCCCCGCGCAGTCGCGCTGGATGCCGGTGGCGGTGCGCATTCCGCCCGAGGCGGCGCAGGCGATCGGCCCGGGCGCCCATCCGATCCGCTTCGAGATCGTGGCGGTCGGGCCGGGCGAGGGCGCGGCCCGCGCGCTGCAGGAGAAGTCCACCTTCGTGGTGCCGCGCTGAGGGCGGCCAAGGAGATCACGACATGCAAGCTGAACAAGGCGATCCGAAGCCCGTGCTGCCCTGGTGGCGGGTGGGCATGGTCTGGCTGGTCATCGCCGGGCCGCTGGCGGTGGTGCTGGCCGGGGTGCTGACCGCGGCGCTGGCCGTCGCGGGTGCCGACCCGGTGGTGAGGGCAGCCCCGGACGTCAACCTGACGCCTGCCGTGCAGGCGCGCAACCATGCCGCCGCGCCGAAGCGCTGACCCGCTGCTCGACGACGAGCCGGACGAGCCCTGGGAGTCCGACGCCTACCCGTTCGCGCGGCGCGTCCTGCTGATCCTGTGGCCGGCCTTCCTGATGGCCGGCGTGCTGGAGGCGCTGGTGTTCGTGGTCGTCGACCCGGAGTCGTTCCGATGGTTCGGCGGCCCGGCGCTCGACTGGCCGGTGATGGCGGTCTACAGCGTCACCTTCCTGATCTTCTGGGCGGTCATCGCCACCGCCGGCGCGCTCACGCACCTGCTGGAGGATGCGCGCCGGGGCTGAAACCCGGCTCCGGCTGATACACATGGTGTTACCGGCGCGAGAAGCGCCAAGGAGTTGGCATGAGCGGCCCTTCAGCCTGCCCGCAAGGGAGGCGATATGAAGGCCACGGCCGTACGCCGGCACCACCCACTACAGCTGCAGGAGCCCCATTTCATGCCTTTCGCCGACCTGACCGTCCGTGCCCGGCTCACCCTCGCCTTCGGCGCCCTCACCGCCATCGTGGTGGTGGTGAGCGCGGTTTCGCTGCACGCCTTGAGCTCATCGAACGAGCGTTTCATCGGTTACGTCGAGGGCATCAGCGCCCGTGCGACGGTCGCCGCACACGTGAGCAGTGCGGTGGACCGGCGCGCCATCGCCGCACGCAACCTCCTGCTGTTCACGTCGCCGGCCGAGGTCGAGGTGGAGAAGGCCGCGGTGAAGCATGCCCACGAGGAGGTGAAGACCCAGCTGGCGCTGCTGAAGAAGATGGCGGCCGAGTCCACCGACATCTCGCAGAAGGCGCGCGAACTGATCGGCGAGATCGAACGCATCGAGGCCCAGTACGCCCCGGTGGCCCTGGCCATCGTGGACCTGGCCCTGCAGGGCCGGCGCGAGGACGCCATCGCGAAGATGGAAAGGGAATGCCAGCCGCTGCTCGCCGCCATGGACAAGGCGGCCGACACCTACAGGGACTACACCGAAGGCCGCGAAAAGGTCCTGGTGGAGGAGGCCGAGGCGCACTACGCCGGACAGCGGCTGCTTGTCTTCGGCGCCTGCCTGCTGGCGGTGCTGGCGGCGGTCGGCGGCGGCGTGCTCATCACCCGCAGCCTGCTGCGTGCGCTGGGGGACGAGCCCGCGGCACTCAGCCTGGCGGCGCAGAAGGTGGCCGGCGGCGACCTGAGTCCGCTGCCGCAGGCCGACAAGGCGGGCAACGGCAGCGTGCTGTCGTCGCTGGGTGTCATGCAGGCCGGCCTGGCGCAGCTGGTCGGCCAGGTGCGCCAGGCCTCTGATTCCATCGCAGTCGGCAGCTCGCAGATTGCGGTGGGCAGCTCCGACCTGAGCCGGCGCTCGGAGATCCAGGCCAGTGCGCTGCAGGAGACCGCCGCCACGATGGACGAGCTGGGCGCCACGGTGCGCAACAACGCCGGCAACGCGCAGCAGGCCAGCCGGCTGGCCAACAGCGCCTCGGAGGTGGCCGGCAAGGGCGGTGACGTGGTGAGCCAGGTGGTGGTGACCATGCGCGACATCAACGCCAGCTCGAAGAAGATCGCCGACATCACTGCCGTGATCGACGGCCTCGCCTTCCAGACCAACCTGCTGGCGCTCAATGCCGCCGTCGAGGCGGCACGCGCCGGCGAACAGGGGCGGGGCTTCGCCGTGGTGGCAGGCGAGGTGCGCACCCTGGCGCAGCGCAGCGCCGCCGCAGCCAAGGACATCAAAGCCCTCATCAGCGGCAGCGTGGCGCAGGTGGAGGAGGGCACCGCGCTGGTCGACAAGGCCGGCGCCACGATGAGCGAGATCGTGCAGGCCATCGAGCGGGTGAGCGGCATCGTGGGCGAGATCAGCTCGGCCAGCGCCGAGCAGAGCAGCGGCATTACCCAGGTCGGCCAGGCAGTCACCCAGATGGACCAGGCGGTGCAGCAGAACACCGCCCTGGTGGAGGAAAGCGCCGCGGCCGCTGCCAGCCTGAAGCGCCAGGCGGATCAGCTGGTGCGGGCGGTGTCGGTGTTCAAGCTGGCGCGGCAGCCGGGGGAGCTGGTGGCGGCGTAGGACGCGGCGGGTGTAGCCGGCCCCGAGGCCGGCTCGTCGGTCACTTCGTAAAGCGGGGCCCCGTCTGTGCCGCCTGCGCAGCGTCGCGGCCCGAGGGTTGCCGCGAAGCGGTCGAGCAAAGCTGTCTGAGCTCCGAAGCCGCAGGCTGAGGGCGAGTTCTTTGCTCGCCCTCGGGA
>NZ_SWAR01000071.1 GCF_006386545.1 Methylibium rhizosphaerae
CAGACGGCGGGGGCGGCGCAGCTGATGCAGGCGTGCGCGGCGCAGGGCTGGGGGCAGCTGGATCACTCGGCGCTGGTGAAGGCGCTGGAGCTGATGGCGGCGCACGAGGTGGCGCAGGGGTGAGGCTGCTGCAGAGCGAGGCGGCGCCTATCGACCCGCCCGAGTGTGGAGACTGCTGATGGGCACCCGAGACCTCGTTTGCGATGATCCGCGCATGAAGCCCATTCCCTCGCCTCAAACCCAGCCCCGCGAATTCCTGCGCGCGCTCTACGACACCGCGGTGCAGCGCGCACTGCCTGCCCACAGCATCGCTGCGCACCTCCCCAAGCCCCCCAAGGGCCGCACGCTGGTGCTCGGCGCCGGCAAGGCCGGCGGTGCGATGGCCGAAGCGGTCCATGCGCTGTGGCCGCAGGACGCACCGATCTCCGGCCTGGTGGTCACCCGCTACGACCATGTGCCGCCCGCCTACAAGGCCCTGCAGCAGCAGGGCAGGGCGCGCCTCGAGGTCGTCGAGGCGGCCCACCCGGTGCCCGACGAAGCCGGGCGCCGCGCGGCGCAGCGCATCGTCGAACTCACGCGGGGCCTCACCGCCGACGACCTCGTGCTGTGCCTCGTCTCGGGCGGCGGCTCGGCGCTGCTCGCGCTGCCGGCCGAAGGCATCACGCTCGAAGAGAAGCAGGCCGTCAACAAGGCCCTGCTGAAAAGCGGCGCGGCCATCGACGAGATGAACTGCGTGCGCAAGCACCTGTCGGCCATCAAGGGCGGCCGGCTGGCCGCGATGTGCGCGCCGGCCAGGGTGGTCACGCTGCTCATCTCCGACGTGCCCGGCGACGAACCGGCCGTCATTGCCAGCGGCCCCACAGTGCCCGACGCCACCACCTGCGCCGATGCCCTGGCCATCCTGCAGCGCTACGGCATCGACATCCCGCCGGCCGCGCGCGCCGGGCTCGAGAGCGGCGCATTCGAAACGCCCAAACCGGGCGACCCGGTGTTTGCCGGCCATGAGGTCCACATGATCGCCACGCCGCAGCAGTCGCTCGAAGCCGCTGCGGCGCTCGCGCGGCAGGCCGGCATCGCGGCCCATATCCTGTCCGACGAGATCGAAGGCGAGTCGCGCGAGGTGGGCAAGGTGCATGCGGCGCTCGCGCGCGCGGTGGCCCGGCACGGCCAGCCCTTCGCGCGGCCCTGCGTCATCCTGTCGGGCGGCGAAACCACCGTCACCGTGAAGCACAAGGGCGGCCGCGGCGGACGCGCCAGCGAGTTCCTGCTCGGCTGCTGCATCGCGCTGCAGGGGCAGCCGGGGGTGTGGGTGCTGGCAGCCGACACCGACGGCATCGACGGCGTGGAAGACAACGCCGGCGCCATCGTGTCGCCCGACACGCTGGCGCGGGCGGCGGCCCGCGGCCTCAAGGCCCGGGAGTTCCTCGACCGCAACGACGTCTACAGCTTCTTCGCCGCCCTGGACGACCTGGTGGTGCCCGGCCCCACGTTCACCAACGTGAACGACTTCCGCGCGCTGCTGGTGCTGTAGTTCACTCGCCTTCGTCGCCGGCGGGCGCCGTGGTGTCGATTGCCGCCGGCTCTTCGGCCACGGGCGCGTCACCTTCGGCGGGGGCTTCTTCACCGCCGCCTTCCTGCGACTCGGCGGCCTCCGCGGCGGCGGCTAGCGCGGCCAGCTGCTCCGGCGTGGGTTGCAGTGCGCCATCGCCCCGGCGGTAGCCGCCGGCTCGCGCGACGAGCATCGGCGTGATGCGTGCCGCAGGTCTTGCCGTGTGGGCCAGCCGCCGGGTTGCAGGCGCCGCCGGTGCGGCCGCGATGCCGAGCGCCGAAGCCGCGCCGCCCAGCCAGCGGCGGATGTTCACCGCATCGAGGATGCGTTCCGCAGAGCCGCCCGCGCCCATCAGCACCATCAGCACCGTGCGGCCGCCGGTGCGCATCCGCATGGTCAGGCAGCGGCCCGCCTCGCGGGTGAAGCCGGTCTTCGACAGCAGGATTTCCCAGCCCGGCTCGCCGAGCAGCCAGTTGGTGTTGCGCACTTCGCGGGGCTCACCGTTCACCAGCGTGGTGTGCCGGTACAGGCTGGTGATGCGCGAGATCTCGGCATAGCCGGCCGCCGCGCGCAGCAGCTTGGCCATGTCCTGCGCATTCGACACGTTGTGGGGCGACAGGCCGGTGGGCTCCTCGATCGTGGTGCTGGTCATCGCCAGCGCGGTGATCTTGCGCCGCACCGCCTTGTTGAAGGCCGCATGGCCCCCCGGGTAGTTGCGCGCCAGCGCGGCAGCGGCCCGGTTGTCGGAGGCCATCAGCGCCAGCTCGAGCAGGGCGGTGCGGGTGAGCACCGCACCGACCGGCACGCCGCTGCGGGTGTGCTTCAGCCGGTCGGTGTCGGCCTCCTCGATGCGCAACTCCTCCTGCGGATCCTGCTTCGCGTCGAGCACGACCATCGCCGTCATCAGCTTGGTCAGCGAGGCGATGGGGGCGGTGGTGCCGGCGTTCTTGTCGAAGAGCACTTCGCCGGTGGCCTCGTCCACCACGATCGCGTGGGCCGAGCCGATCTTGACGTCGCCCGAGGCCGACGCCGCGTGCACGACCGCAGCCGCCAGCAGCAGGCTCATGGCGGACGCGGTGATGACGGCAGGTCGAAGCAGCATGGCCGCATATGTAGCGCCACCAGCGGCCGGTGGCGATGGCTCATTCGGGGGGAGTCATCAATGGAGAGGACTGTTTCTCCCGCGTACCGGGGGTGGCTCAGGGTGATCCCGAGGATGCAACCAGCTGCGACATGACTTTCGGCTGGTCGGGCGGGCCTGCGGCTACCATGGCGCCCCTCTTCCTTTCGTGCCTGCCATGTCGAGCTCGCGTCGCCGCCGAGGACCATTGGTGCCCGCCGAGCGGCCCGACGATGGACAAGCTGCTGCCGGCCGACAACGGGCTGATGCTGCGCCCGGGATGGGTGACCCTGCGCATGCATGTGCGGCCCGGGGCCGTGCCGGTGAGCGATGTGCGCGTGGTCAGCGAGGCTGGTGGCCCGAACCATGCGAGGGTGTGGCTTCCGCTGGTGCGGTAAGCCACGAAGTCGGCGATCTTGCGCGGCTCGGCATAACGCCCGAGCGCCGCCTGGTTGCGGGCCTGCGCGGCGAATTCGCTGGTGGCCGGATTCATGTCGGTGTCGGTGAGACCCGGCATCACGTCGTTGACGGTGATGCCGCGGGCACCCAGAGTACGGGCCCAGGCGTTGCAAAAGGTAAACTGCGCCGCTTCTCAGCGCTTGCTTGAGTGATTCGTCGAATCCCAACCGATGTCAGCCATGCCGTCCTCGACCCTTCCGCTGGCCTCCGTCCTGTTCGTTGCCAGCCTCTTTTCGGTGGGCGCAAATGCCGGGGACGTGGACCTGTCCAAGCCCGTGCTGCAGGTGGCCCGCAAGGTGCCTCAGCCGCTCGACTCGGTGGCACAAGGGCAGTCCGTCGACTTCACCACCTGGCAGAGCAGCATCGAGGTCAACGACGTCGTCGGGAAATTCGAGTACGGCCTGTTCTGCACCGGCGGGGTGTCGTTCCTGTATTCGAAGGATGCCGACAACTGGTTCTCCGCCTCCCTGGGGAAGAAGTATCGCGAGGCAGCGGTACGCCTGGGGGTCAGGGCGGCAAACGATGCGAGGTCCGTGTTCGACGACAAGAAGGGCGCGGCGGCATTCCAGCTGGGCGCGACCCTGCTCGCCTGGGACTATCGGGTTTGCCGCGATGACGGTGAAGTGAAGGGCCAGGCCTACGCCAGGATCAAGTGGGAAGTCTTCTCGAGCCGGCGCCAGAAGGTCGTCTACTCCACCACGATCGAGGCAAGCCACGCAGAGACCTCCAGGGTGTTGTTGAAGAAGTTCGACGGCGACTTTCTGGAAGCCATCGTCGACAACCTCTTTGCCGATCCGAAGCTGGTCGAGGTCATCAAGTCGGGCGGCAACTACGACGACCAGCCCAGGCAGGCGTATGAGCCGCTCAAGCTGGACGTGGGCCGCACCGTGGCAGGTGGGGTGAGCCATTCTGCAGGCGGCCTGCTGGGGGCGGTGGCCACCATCGAAAGCGGGGCTGCCACCGGCACGGCGTTCTACGTCAGCCGGGACGGCTACCTGCTGACCAACAGGCATGTGGTCGCCGATGCCGCGTTCGTGCGTGTGAGGCTGGCGGACGGCCGCAACCTTGTCGGTGAAGTCCTTCGCACCGACAGGCAGCGCGACGTGGCTTTGTTGCGCACGGATCCCGTGGGTTTCGACGCCCTCGCGCTGCGCAGGGACGAGGCGCATGTCGGAGAAGAGGTCTACGCGCTCGGTTCGCCGTTCGGCAAGACGCTCAGCGGCACGTTGACTCGCGGCGTCGTGAGCGCTCGGCGCGTGCTGGAGGGTGTGCCCTTCCTGCAGAGCGACGTGGCGGTCAATCCCGGAAACAGCGGCGGGCCGCTGATCGACGCCAATGGTCGCGTCATCGGCATTGCGCAGTTGCGCGGAGGCGAGGGCATCGGCCTGTTCATCCCCATCGAAGACGCGGTAGACCGGCTCGGGTTGGCGGTCTGGGCCAATCCATCGTCGGCGCAAGCAAAGCCGGCCCCATAGCGGTGCAGCGGCCGGCGCGGCGCCCGGCACGAGGCGGCAGCCGTCGGCTTGCAGATCCGAATGAGTTGTCGTACAACCTAGACATGCCTTCCGCTCCCGCTGCCCTGCGCAAACCCCGCTCGCTGGCCCTCGAACTCGTCGACGCCCTGGGCGACCGCATCCGCGACGGGACCCTGGCCGCGGGCGACAAGCTGCCCACCGAGGCCGAGATCATGGGCGAGTTCGGCGTGAGCCGCACGGTGGTGCGCGAGGCCATCTCCAAGCTGCAGGCCTCGGGGCTGGTGCAGACCCGCCACGGCATCGGCACCTTCGTGGTGGGGCTGGGTGATGCGGCACCGTTTCGCGTGTCGCCCGAGCAGCTGGCCACGCTGCGCGACGTGATCGCGCTGCTGGAGCTGCGCATCGGCATCGAGACCGAGGCGGCCGGCCTGGCGGCATTGCGCCGCACCGAGCAGAACCTCATCTACATGCGCTCGGCGGTGCAGGCGTTCGAGCGTGCCATCGAGCAGGGGCGCGATGCGGTGGGGCCGGACTTCCAGTTCCACCTCGAGATCGCCCGCGCGACGCAGAACCCGCATTTCGCCGACATCATGGCCTCGCTGGGCAGCTCGATCATTCCGCGTGCGCGGCTCGACGCACCGGCCGACCGGAGCGAGGAGCGGCGCCAGTACCTGCAAGGCGTGAACCGCGAGCACCAGAGCATCCTCGACGCCATTGCCGCGCAGGACGCCGAGTCCGCCCGCGCCGCGATGCGCACCCACCTCGCCAACAGCCGCGAGCGCCGCCGCCGCGCCGCTGGCGAGTAGGGCCCACCCCCGTAGCGCCTGCGGCGCTCCACCTCAAGAGGCACCGCCCGCGCCCGGCGCAGCCGGATCCGCGGCGGTCACTCGGCGGGGTTGTCGCCCGGCGGGCGACAACCCCGAACTCCAGTAGGAATACGTATGGCCTTCGCATGAACGCAGTTGTACGATGACTGACAACGAATCGAGGTGCCGCAAAGAAGAAGCACCCGGCTCGCCTTCCCACCCCCGAGAGAGAGACAGGAGACAACGTCATGAAGCAGCTGATCTGCGCTCTGGCCGCCTCGTTCGCCCTTGCCGCGCCGGCCTTTGCCTGGCCCGACAAGCCCGTCACCCTGGTCGTGCCGTTCCCGCCCGGCGGCTCGTCGGACGTGATCGCCCGCACGCTGGCGGCCCGGATGCAGGAAAGGCTGGGCCAGACCTTCGTGGTCGAGAACAAGGCCGGCGCCACCGGCACCATCGGCGCCGCGCAGGTCAAGCGGGCCACGCCGGACGGCTACACGCTGCTGGTCACCTCGCTCGGGCCGCTGGTGATCGCGCCCCACCTCATCAAGCAGGTGCAGTACGAAGCGACGAAGGACTTCGACTTCATCACCGTGGCGGTGCAGGCGCCCAACGTGCTGGTGGTGCCGCCCACGTCGCCGCACAAGACGGTGGCCGACGTGCTGGCCTTCCACAAGAAGAACCCCGGCAAGATGACCTTCGCCTCGTCGGGCAACGGCTCGTCGGACCACCTGACGGCAGAACTCTTCTGGCAGCAGACCGGCACCAGCGGCTCGCACGTGCCCTACAAGGGGGGCGCCCCGGCCATCACCGACCTGCTGGGCGGCGTGGTGGATGCGGGCTTCATGAACATCAACTCGGTGATCCAGCACATCAACGCCGGCAAGCTGCGGGCGGTGGCCGTCACCGGCGACAGGCGCTCGGCGCTGCTGCCCAACGTGCCCACGCTGGTGGAGTCGGGCGTGAAGAACGTCGATGTGTATTCGTGGCAGGCGGTGGTGGGCCCCAAGGGCCTGCCGGCCGACGTGCGCGCCAAGCTGCACGAGGGCCTGGTCGCGGCACTCAACGACGCGGCGGTGAGGCCCAAGCTCACCGAGGTGGGTTTCGAGATCGTGGGCAACACGCCGGAGCAGTTCGCCAGGTTCCAGGCGCAGGAGTTCGCTCGCTGGAAGCAGGTGATCGAGACCGGCAAGATCACCGCGGACTAGACACACCACAAGAGGCAGGCGTTCATGTCCACCCCCATCGTCACCCAGTACCGCGTCGTGCCCGTGGCAGGGCGCGACAGCATGCTGCTCAACCTGAGCGGCGCGCATGCGCCGTTCTTCACCCGCAACCTGGTGATCGCGACCGACAGCGCCGGGCACACCGGCGTGGGCGAGGTGCCCGGCGGCGAGAAGATCCGCGCCACCCTCGAGGACGCACGCCATCTCGTGGTGGGCCAGCCGGTGGGCAACCACCGCGCGGTGATGCAGCAGATGGCGGCCAGGTTCGCCGACCGCGATGCCGGCGGCCGGGGGCAGCAGACCTTCGACCTGCGCACCACCATCCATGCGGTCACTGCCGTCGAGTCGGCGCTGCTCGACCTGCTGGGCCAGCACATGGAGCTGCCGGTGGCGGCGCTGCTCGGCGAAGGCCAGCAGCGCGACCGGGTCGAGATGCTGGGCTACCTGTTTTTCGTGGGCGACCGCCGCAAGACCGACCTGCCGTACCAGGGCGAGCCCGATGCGCCCGATGCCTGGTCGCGCCTGCGGCATGAAGTCGCCATGACGCCCGAGGCGGTGGTGCGCCTGGCCGAAGCCGCCCATGAGCGCTACGGCTTCAATGACTTCAAGCTCAAGGGCGGCGTGCTGCGCGGCGAAGAAGAAGTACAGGCCGTCACCGCCTTGCACGAGCGCTTCCCGAAGGCCCGCGTGACGCTCGACCCCAACGGCGGCTGGCTGTTGAAGGACGCGATCCGCCTGATGCGCGACATGCACGGGGTGGTGGCCTATGCCGAAGACCCGTGCGGCGCCGAAGAAGGCTTCTCGGGCCGCGAGGTGATGGCCGAGTTCCGCCGCGCCACCGGCCTGCCCACCGCCACCAACATGGTCGCCACCGACTGGCGGCAGATGGCGCATGCGCTGGCGCTGCAGTCGGTCGACATTCCGTTGGCGGACCCGCATTTCTGGACGATGGCCGGCTCGGTGCGGGTGGCGCAGAGCTGCCGCGACTGGGGCCTCACCTGGGGCTCGCACTCGAACAACCACTTCGACGTGTCGCTCGCGATGTTCACCCACGTGGGCGCGGCCGCGCCAGGCAAGGTGACGGCCATCGACACCCACTGGATCTGGCAGGACGGCCAGGGCCTCACGAAGGAGCCGCTGCAGATCCGGGGCGGCTTCGTCGAGGTGCCGAAGAAGCCGGGCCTGGGCATCGAGCTCGACATGGACAGGGTCGAAGCCGCCCACAGGCTCTACATGGAACACGGCCTGGGTGCACGCGACGACGCCATCGCGATGCAGTACCTCGTGCCGGGCTGGAAGTTCGACCCCAAGCGGCCTTGCATGGTGCGTTGACCGCGACCGGCCGCGTCCAAGGAGACAGAGCATGCAGCATGAAGAACCCCAGGCGGACCGCCGTCGCCTTCTGACCGCCGCCGCCGGCGCCGGCCTCGCAGCCTTCAGCGGCGCTGCGCTCGGCCAGTCGTTCCCGTACACGCCCAACCAGCGCTACCCCGACCCGGCCATCCAGGTCCTCGACCCCAGCTTCACCCGCTACCGCATCTACAGCAGCACGGTGGAGCAGGTGGCTTCCGGCATGCGCTGGGCCGAAGGGCCGGTGTACTTCCCGGATGGCGGCTACCTGCTGGTGAGCGACATACCGAACAACCGGATCATGAAGTACGACGAGAAGACGGGCGCCTTCACCGTCTTCCGCGCCAATGCCAACTACGCCAACGGAAACACGCGTGATCGGCAGGGCCGGCTCGTGACGTGCGAACACTCGGTCACGCGGCGCGTGGTGCGCACAGAGTCGAACGGCCGAATCACCGTGCTGGCCGACAGCTTCGAGGGCAAGCGGCTGAACGCGCCCAACGACGTGGTGGTGAAGTCGGACGACAGCATCTGGTTCACCGACCCGACCTTCGGCATCAATGGCGAATGGGAAGGCTCGCGCGCCAAGCCCGAGCAGGCCACCACCAACGTCTACCGCATCGCGCCCGACGGCAAGGTGACCGCGGTGATCACCGACCTCGTCAATCCCAACGGCCTCGCGTTTTCCCCCGACGAGAAGAAGCTCTACGTCGTCGAATGGAAGGGCACGCCCAACCGCAGCATCTGGAGCTACGACGTCAGCGCCGACGGCACCGGCGTCTCGAACAAGACCAAGTTCATCGACGCGGCCGACCAGGGCGCGCTCGACGGCTTCCGGGTGGACCGCGACGGCAACCTCTGGTGCGGCTGGGGCAGCAACGGCGCGCTGGCGGCCGAGCCGGTCGAGATGAACGGCCGCAAGGTCTACCCCTTGCGCGGCCGCTCGGAGGACCTGGATGGCGTGATGGTGTTCAACCCGCAAGGCAGGGCCATCGGTTTCATCCGGCTGCCCGAGCGCTGCGCCAACCTCACCTTCGGCGGCCCCAAGAACAACCGGCTCTACATGGCCAGCTGCCACTCGCTCTATGCGCTTTACGTCGAAAGCCACGGCGCTGTCTGAACGCGCGCCCGAAGCTTCACCCGCATGACCCACAAGGAGACTGCAATGACATCGAACCGCCGCAAGGCCCTCGGCACCGCCCTGGCCTGCGCCTTCACTGCTCTGGCCGCACCCGCCGCGCTGGCCCAGGCGGCCGCCTGGCCGACCAAGCCGGTGCGCCTCGTGGTGCCTTATCCGCCGGGTGGCTCGTCGGACATCATCGCGCGCGCCATCAGCCAGCCGCTGTCCGACGCACTGAAGCAGACGGTCATCGTGGAGAACAAGCCGGGCGCCAACGGCAACACCGGCACCGACTTCGTGGCCAAGGCCAACGACGGCCACACGCTGCTGCTGTGCGACGTCGGCGCGCTGGCCATCTCGCCCTCGGTGTATTCGAAGCTGACCTTCAACCCGTCGAAGGACCTGCGCGGCGTGACCATGCTGGCCTACTCGCCGCACCTGCTGGTGGTGCACCCGTCGGTGCCGGCCAGCAACCTGCAGGAGCTGGTGGCCCTGTCGCAGAAGAACAAGATCGACTTCGCCGTCACCGCCATCGGCAGCGCGCCCCATCTCGCCGGCGTGGCGGTGGAGAAGGCGACCAAGGCCAAGTGGGAATACATCCCCTACAAGGGCGGCTCGCAGGCCATCGGCGACACGGTGGCCGGCCAGACGCAGGTGCTGATGAACGGCATGCTGGCCACCCTGCCGCATGTGCAGTCGGGCAAGCTCAAGGTGATCGGCGTGTCCAAGTCCACCCGCGTGCCGCTGCTGGCCAACGTGCCGACGCTGGCCGAGCAGGGCGTCAAGGGCTTCGAGTCGGGCACCTGGCAGGGCGTGCTGATGCCGGCCGGCACGCCGCCGGCGGTGGTGAACCGCCTCGCGGCCGAGCTCACCCGCATCATCCGCATGCCCGAAGTGCGCGAGCGCCTCGTGTCGCAGGGGGCCGAGGTGTACACGATGACGCCGCCGGAGTTCGCCACCTTCTTCGAGCGCGAGCGCAAGAACTGGGCGGCGGTCGTGGCCCAGGGCGGCGTGCAGGTCAACTGAACCACTGAACAACCAAAGGCGAAGCGATGAACCCGCGCCCTCGATTGCTGGTGAACGGCAAGCTGCCGCAGGCCGCCCTCGAGGCGCGGCTGGCCGAAACCTACGACCTGCACCGCCTGTACGAAGAAGCAGAGCCGCAGGCCTTCCTGGCGGCACAGGGTGCGTCGTTCGACGGCATCGTCACGTCTGCGCCGCTGGGCGCGAGTGCCGAGCTGATCGACGCGCTGCCGAGGCTCAAGGTCATCGCCGGCTTCGGCGTGGGCTATGAAAAGTACGATGAGCAGGCGGCACGCCGCCGCGGCATCCGGGTGAGCAACACGCCCGACGTGCTGAACGACTGCGTGGCCGACCTGGCGTTCGCGCTGCTGCTCGACGTGGCGCGCGGCGTGGCCGCTTCCGACCGTTTCGTGCGTCGCGGCGAATGGCTCCGGCGGCGCTTTCCGATCGCCACGCGGGTGAGCGGCAAGAAGCTCGGCATCCTGGGCATGGGCCGCATCGGCCGCGCGGTGGCCCGGCGTGCCGGCGGATTCGGCATGGAGGTGGGCTACTGCAACACGCGGCCGGCGGCCGATTCCCCGCACGCCTGCTACGCCACGCCGCTGGAGCTGGCGCGCTGGTGCGACTTCCTGGTCGTCACCGCCGCCGGCGGGGCTTCGACGCGCCACCTCGTCGATGCCGGCGTGCTCGACGCGCTGGGGCCCCACGGCTTCCTGATCAACGTGGCCCGCGGCAGCGTGGTCGACGAGCAGGCGCTGGTGCTCGCCCTCGTCGAAAGGCGCATCGCCGGTGCGGGCCTCGACGTCTTTGCGGACGAGCCCCGCGTGCCCGAGGCGCTGTTCGCGCTCGACAACGTGGTGCTGTGCCCGCACATCGCCAGCGGCACCGAGGAGACCCGTGCCGCGATGGCCGACCTGGTGGTCGAGAACCTGCACAGCTTTTTCACGACGGGCCGGCTGAAGACGCCGGTGCCGTGGTCCGCCGATTGATCAATCAGCCTGCTGGAGACCTGACGATGCGAGAAAACGGTTTGCGCGCGCTGTGGCAGCGCGGGGGGGCGGCGGTGAATGGCTGGCTGGCCATACCGAACAGCTTTTCGGCCGAGACGATGGCCCACCAGGGCTGGGACAGCCTCACCATCGACCTGCAGCACGGCGTGGTGGATTACCAGGCCATGGTCACGATGCTGCAGGCGATTTCCACCACGGCCACCGTGCCGGTGGTGCGGGTGCCGTGGCTCGAGCCCGGCATCCTGATGAAGACGCTCGACGCAGGCGCCTACGGCGTCATCTGCCCGATGGTGAACACCCGCGAAGACGCGCAGAAGTTCGTGGCCTGCACCAGCTACGCGCCGCGCGGCACGCGCAGCTTCGGCCCGGTGCGCGCGCTGCTGTACGGCGGCGCCGACTATCCGCAGCATGCCAACGACACCATCGTGCGCTTCGCGATGATCGAGACCGCGCAGGCGCTCGACAACCTCGACGACATCCTGTCGGTCGAGGGGCTGGATGCCATCTACATCGGGCCGTCGGACCTGTCGCTTTCGCTCGGCTGCAGGCCGACCTTCGACGACGTGGACCCGAAGGCGGCGCAGGCCATCGATCACATCGTCGAGCGGGCCAAGGCACATGGCGTGGTGGCCGGCATCCACAACGGCACGCCGGAGGCGGCGCTGGGCCGCATCGCCAAGGGCTTCCAGTTCGTCACCATCAGCTCCGACGCGCGGCTCATCGCCGCGGGCGCCCAGGCGGTGATGGCGCGCATGCGCTCAGGGTTGGCGCCGCCGCCCAAGGCGACGGATTCCTATTGAAGTCGAATGAAAGCAGGAGATCTCACATGAACATCGGATTCATCGGCCTCGGCATCATGGGCACGCCGATGGCGCTGCACCTCATCGAAGCGGGCCACCAGCTGCATGTGCACACCCGCAGCGAGCTGCCAGAGGCGATCGCGGCCACCTCGGCCCGGCGCTGCGCCAGCGGCGCCGAGGTGGCGCGGCAATCGGACATCGTGTTCACCATGGTGCCCGACACCCCCGACGTCGAGACCGTGCTCTTCGGCGAGACCGGCGTGGCCGCGGGCCTGTCGAAGGGCAAGATCGTGGTGGACATGAGCTCGATCTCGCCGATCGAGACGAAGGCGTTTGCGCGGCGGATCAACGAGATCGGCTGCGACTACCTGGACGCGCCGGTGTCGGGCGGTGAGGTGGGGGCGAAGGCGGCGTCGCTGACCATCATGGTGGGCGGCCCGCAAGGGGCGTTCGACAAGGTGCTGCCGCTGTTCCAGCTGATGGGCAAGAACATCACGCTGGTGGGGGGCAACGGAGACGGACAG
>NZ_SWAR01000072.1 GCF_006386545.1 Methylibium rhizosphaerae
AAGAGGATTCAGACATCGCTGTGAGGCCACGCACCGCGTGGTTCACGGCGTACGCAATGTCATCGTGGCGTTGCATCGGTTCAACTCGAGCGACGGCGCTCATTGATCAGCGCATCCCTAGGGAAAGAACAAATGCCTTTCACCAAGCCCGAGAAGATTGAGCTCGTCATCAAAGAATTTGGCATTGGAGCTGATCTATACGCTGGATACGTCAATCAACAGAACGCCACCTCACCTACCGGTAGTGTGCAAGACCAGATAGACGCATCAATCAACTTCCTCAAAGTCGTAGAGGCCGTTGCGTCACTCGTCAGAGAGATCCCGGTATTGGGGACGGTTCTGAACGGCGGAAGTCTCACGTCAAACCTCATCAAGGCGAATGAGCAGCGAGGACGCGGCGGGAGCATTGAACCTTCGGTGGTCTTCGGGCTTGTCAGTGATCTCGCGGCCTTCGCTTCTACCGCTGCATTTGCCACGGCGGTAGCAGGCACTGCTGCTGTGTCTGCTCCGGTCCTTATCACCCTGGCAGGTGGGTTGGCTGCCGTAGGAATGGCTGCGTCCATCTACGGCACGGTGGTGGGCGTTCGAGAAAGGACTGTCGAGAACGATCTCATAGTACGTTGGAGTACACGCATCCTTGATGAGATGAGCGCGTATGGCAACTACGCTTGGTCTCTGAAGGATGACGAAAACTTCCGCAACGAATACCAAGGCAACCCAGTCCTCGGCCCCGCCCTGCAACTGATCCACGCGATCGACACGAGCCTGTCGTTGGATCGGGCGGTGTCGATCCTGCAGCAGTCCGACACGGGTTCATCCTTCCAGGGCGGCCGGTTGCGTGAAGCCTCGACGCTGCTGCGCAGCGTGGGGCGCATCCTGCTGAACCAGGACGTGGGCAGTGCATCGTCGCTGGAGACCTATGCCACCCAGCTGTCGCAGGTGTGGCCGGCCATCAGGGAACGGGCCGGGCAACTGCGCCTGGAGGCGACGCACTATCCCGACATCGCGAGGAACGACTTCGCAGCGTTCCTCTCGCTTTCCAGCGGAGCCCCTTTTGCGTTGCGCTTCAGGGACAACGCCGAAGGCACAGCGGCCCCGCAGGCGCTACAGGCCCTGCACGAGCAGACTTACCAGCAGTGGCTGGCCGACAAGAACGCCGTCGCGGCCGGGGCCGACCCCAGCACCTTGAACTTCAGCGATGGCTACCTCAACGACCGTGCCGCGATGCTCAACACCAACATCGCGGCCAACACGCGTGACGTTGCGTACGACATCGGTGGTCGCCAGATCACCGGCGTGTCGGTATCTGCGCCGATTCAATACGAAGACCGTGCGAGCGGTATGACCTACACCGTCAGCGCGCGAGGTGCTTCTCCCCAGTCGCCCGGCATCCAGCGCGTGGTGTTCGGCACGGCCGGCAACGATGCCAGCCTCGAGGGGCGCGCCGGCGACGATCGCATCTACGCCGGCAGCGGCGTCGACACGCTAAACGGCCGCGAAGGCAACGACTACCTCGAAGGCGGTGCAGGCTACGACGCGTATCACTTCGACGGCAGCTTCGGCCACGACACGGTGGTCGATGCGGACAGCACCGGCAATCTGTGGTTCGATGGCCAAGCGCTGACGGGCACGATGAAGAAGGTGGCAAACGACGTGTGGGAGGACGAGGCGGGCCGGTTCGTCTTGATCTGGCAGCCCAACGCGCAGACGGGGCGTGGCGATCTGATCATCGGCCGGCGCGAACCGCCGCGCAGCGGCACGGTGGTGGGTACCGTGACGGTCAGAAACTTCGGCGACGGCGAGTTGGGGCTGACGCTGTCGCAGCAGCCGCCCGCGCAGCCCGCGCTGACGCAATACACGGGCGACATCATCAAGCACATCGACCCCGATAGGCCCACCCACTACCAAGTAGCAAGCGGAGGCTATGCGAGCGACGGCGTGCAGGCCGATGCCGCGGACGTGATCAACGCCAGCGAACAGGGCGATCTCGTGCGCGGGGGCGGCGGCAACGACGGCCTGGCGGGCCTGGGCGGCGACGACCGCATCGAAGGCGGCGCCGGCAACGACCTGCTGCTGGGCGGGCTGGGCGCGGACACGCTGGAAGGTGGCGCCGGCAACGACTTCATCTTTGGCAGCGCGCTGGGCAGCGTCGACCGACCGGAAGAGGTCGACTTCACGCCGCCAACGTCCTCGGGCACGGAGCTGGCGCGCGGCTTCTCATGGGTGGTGTATGACGCACCGGGCGAGGAGGCCGACGGGCGCAATGTGCTCACCACGGCCGGGGCACATACCGGGGCATGGTGGCGCGATGGCACCGAATTGCTTGCGGAGTCCGACGGCAACGTGATCTCGGGTGGTGACGGCGACGACCGAGTGTTTGCCGGTACCGCCAACGACCTGGCGCACGGCGATGCCGGCAGTGACACGATCTCCGGCATGGGGGGCGCGGACTGGTTGTTCGGCGACGCGGGTGATGACTTCGTCTGGGGCGATGGCAACCTTAGCCCCGCCCATTACACACCGGTGGAACATCATGGCGCCGACGTGATCTCGGGCGGCGCCGGGCGCGACCAACTCGTGGGACAGGGTGGCGACGACCAGCTGTACGGCGGCACCGAAGACGATGCCATCTACGGCGACGACGAAACGCCCGACACGCCGTTGCAGTACCACGGGATGGATTGGCTCGAAGGCAATGAGGGCGACGACACTCTCGTGGGCGGTGGCCGCGACGACACCTTGTGGGGCGACAGTGGCAACGACCGGTTGTTGGGTGACGGCGACGCCTCCAAGGTTCCGGTCGAGTTCCACGGCGCAGACTTTCTCGACGGCGGCTCCGGCAACGACGAACTGAGCGGCGGTGGCGGCGACGACACCTTGATGGGTGGCGCTGACAACGACCTGCTGTGGGGCGATGCCGAACAGGCCAAGGTGCCGGTGTCGGCGCACGGGCAAGACGTGCTCGATGGTGAGGCTGGCGACGACGAACTGGTGGGCTGCGGCGGAGATGACCAGCTCTACGGCGGCACCGGCAATGATGTGCTGCTAGGTGACGGGGCCGTTGAGCACGTGGCCCTCAGCGCCCACGGCGACGACTACCTCGACGGCGCGGAAGGCAACGACGAGCTGGCAGGCAACGGTGGGGCTGACGTGTTGCTGGGTGGCGTGGGCAACGATATCTTGCTGGGTGACGGGCTGAACAGCATTGACGAAGGCAGCAACGACGGTAACGACAGCCTCGATGGCGGCGAAGGTGACGATGCACTGGCGGGTAACGGTGGCAACGACACGCTGCTGGGCGGTGCCGGCGACGACCAATTGCAGGGAGGCTCCGGCGATGACCGCCTGGACGGGGGGGCAGGCTTTGATGCCGTGTTCGGCGGTGCCGGCAACGATACGCTGGTGAGCGACGGCGACGACTACCTCGACGGCGGCGAGGGAGACGATCTCTACCTCGTCCAGCCGCAGGCTCCGACGGTAGTCAACGGCGTGATGACAGTGCCGGTTCCCGTCATCAACGACGCACAGGGTGTCAACACCATCCAGTTTGCGGGCAGCAGCACGGGCACCTCAGGTGCGCAGGTGTTCGTGCAGAACGGCACGGTCTACGCGGCGCTGGACAGCGCGAGTGTGGTGGCAGTGGGATCGCAGGCCAGCCTGGCCGCCTTGAGCCTGGATGCAGGAAATGGTGACCAGCGGTCGCTGCAGTCCATTGTTGATGCCGCGGGGACGGACGGCGCAGTGCGCTCGGGCTTCTGGACGGCCGAGGGCGGGATGACATGGACCGATACCGTCTCGACGGCGCAGTCGCTGCTGGGCTCCGCGGGCAGAGACTATCTCGCAGGCGGCACCGGAGCTGATGTGCTGGACGGTGGCGCGGGCGACGACCGCGTGAACGGCGGCGCAGGGGCCGACGAGCTGGTGGGCGGTGCCGGCAGCGACGTCATCATCGGTGGCGTGGGCAACGACACGCTCAATGCCAACCTGGCGCGCAGCCACAACGGCCCCCCCCTGTACGAGCTCTCCAGCGGCGACGACGGCGCCGCCGACGTGTACCTGCTCTCGCGCGGCGACGGCGAAGACTGGATCACCGCGCAGCCGGGCAGCGGTGGCGCGCTCGATGTGGTCCGCTTTGGCGAAGGCATTTCGGCGAGTGATCTGCAGATCACCAACCTGCGTGCCGGCACGTCGTTGCGCGGCGTGCACCTGGCGATCCAGTACGGAGACGGTGACCGGCTCGTGCTCGATCCGGGCGCGGAAGGCACCATCCGCGAGCTCCAGTTTGCCGACGGGTCCGTGCTGTCGATGAGCGACTTGGTCGCCTCGCAGTTCGTGCAAGAACCCGATGACGACGGGATCATCCACGGCACCGAGGCGAGTGACGCGCTCAGTGGCACCGATGCCGACGACCACATCGAAGGCCATGGCGGCGACGACACGATCGACGGGGGCGCCGGCACCGACCATCTGGTGGGCGGGACGGGATTCAACACCTATCGGTTTGGGAGCAACGGTGGTTCGGACTTGATCGATCCAACCGCAGGCGAGCGCGGGCTGCTGGCGTTCGAGTCAGCGGTCCGCGTGCACGTTGAAGGAGACGACCTGTTGCTGAGCTCCGGCGCGGCTTCGCTGGTGCGCTTGCGCGGCTATGCGTCCGATCCGAGCATCGCCGCGAACTGGCAGATCCGCATTGAAGGCAGCCAGGCGCAGGGCCTGGGCGCCTATGTGGCGCAGCACGGCCCGTCGTCGCCAGACAGCGAATTGGCCCCGCGGCGGCAGCACTTTGTCGATGCACAGCTGTGGCAGCTGCGCACGCAAGTGCAGCGATACGACCGCCAGGATCGAGGCTCTGTTCCAGTACAGGTGCAGCAGGCCAGCTTCCAGCTGGGCGGGGGCGCGTTCGAACATAGCGACTACCTCGCCACGGGAGCGAGCGAGCGAACCGTGACGACCACAACGACCAGGCCCATCTATGAGTGGATCGAGACCTTGAACTCGTCCGGACCGTTGGGACGATTCGTGAGCGTCGAAGACCTGCCCGTCAGAAATGGAGTCATCGAGCTTCCACCCAATTCGACGGAGTTCTACAGCGAGCCGGTGTGGTCGACCGGCGGAGGCGACTCCGTACCGCAGCAACGCCTGCTCGGCGTCTTCTTGCCCCCCGATTCAAACGCCTCGCTGCGGACTCAGCCGCGCGTCGTGGGCTACGAAACCACCACGTACACCTACACGGTGAGCGTGCCTGCCGACAGTGCCACCCAGATGCTGGTCAGCGGCTCGGACAACGACGACGTCATCGTGCCGGGCCAAAGCCCGGACTCGTCGCGCCTGAGCTTGTTCCGTGGCGTGATCGACACGGGCACCGGCAACGACCGCGTCGAGCTGCTCAGTGTCGATGCGGGCTATTGGGGCATGCAGGCCACCAGGCGCGACGACTGGAGCGCGCTGCCCGCGGGCGTGCCTCACTGGTATACGGTTTCGAACCACCACAGCCGGGGCTCAGGGGCGTGGCTTGACCTCGGTGCTGGCGATGACCTGGCCTCCGGGACCGATGCCGACGACTTCATCGTGGGTGGGGCTGGCAACGACTGGCTGGACGGGCAGGCAGGGGCCGACACCTACTACATCGGTGCCAACGGCACGGACATGGACCGCATCTCCGACATCGCGAGCTTCGACCCTGCCGCAGATCAGTCGTACCTTGCCTATGGCGGCCGACTTGACCAGCCGAACCTCGATGTCGTTGTGTTCGATGACTCGGTGTCGCTGCACAACCTCAGCTACCGTTGGGGTGCCGTCGATCCGGAGACGGGTCTCCAGGCGCTTGAGCTGTGGACCGCCGGGCGGCTGTTCCTTCAGATCGACTACAGCCCGGCCACGGCCCAAGGCCGCGTGGCGCCGCAGCTCGATGCCCAAACCCTCGAGTCCGCAGCCATGGTGAGCCGGCTGTCAACGAGCAGCGTGCTCGCCCGCGAGGTTTCGATGCCAGGTGTGGAACGCTTCGCGTTTGCCGATGGTACGGTGCTGAGCGTGCAGCAGCTGTTGTCCACCATACCGGTCGCCGGCGACATCGACTCGCCGCTGGAGTTGTCCGGAACCATGGGCCGCGACCTGCTGAGCGGAGGATCCGCCGCCGACGTGCTGATCGGCAGGCAAGGCGATGACCACTACGTGATCGACGGCACCGCAGATCGGGTGGTCGAGCTCGAAGGCGAGGGGAGTGACAGCGTGTCCGCGAGTGTCGACTACACGTTGACCGGGCATGTCGAGAACCTGACCCTGACGGCTCAGGCGCTGCTCGGTACCGGCAACGCCCAGGACAACGGCATTTTTGGCAACGCCCTGGGCAACACGCTCGACGGTGCAGCCGGTGCCGATCGGCTCAGTGGCAACGAGGGAACCGACCACTTGCTCGGCGGCGCCGACAGCGACGTCCTGTATGGCGGCGAAGGAGCCGACCTTCTGCAAGGCGACACCACCATGACTCCGGTGGTGGTGCGCGCCCGCGCCCAGCTGGTCGATGGCGTAGGCGCCCGCATGCAGCTGTGGCTCGACGGTGAGCTGGTCGGCGAAGCGCAAGTCGACAGCACGATGTACACCGACTACCGATTCGACGTAGCCGCCGAATTGGGCCGCGCCGCGCGGCTGGACGTCGTGTTCACCAACGACCACTACGCCAACGGCCAGGACCGCAACCTGTGGGTGTCGCTGGTGACGGTGGGCGAGCACGCGATGCGCACGACCGACGCCGGGGTGGTGATCGACAGGGGCGCCGGTGCGCAGGCCTTCGACGGCTTGAACACCATTGCCGGGCAGAACGGCCTGCTGTGGAACGGTGCGCTGCGCTTCACCGTGCCGGCCTCGGCTTTCGGCACGGCGGGTGATGACGAGCTCCGTGGCGACAACGGCGATGACGTGTTGCTCGGGGGGGCGGGCAACGACCTGTACATCGGGGGCGCCGGGGCCGACCGACTCATCGACAGCGCCGCCACGTCAAACGACGTGTACGCATGGGGCCGCGGCAGCGGTGCCGACACGCTCGTCGACGCGGGTGGGGATGACCGCCTGGAAATCAGCGGCGTGGAGCCCGAGGAGCTGTGGTTCCGCCAGGTGGGTGACGACCTGGAGATCTCGATCATCGGGAGTACGGACCGCTTCACCATCGAGGACTGGTATGCCGACGCTGTTCGCCAGGTAGAAACGATCCAGCTGTCCTATAGCGGCACGCTGCTGAACACGCAGGTGCAGGCGCTGGTGGACGCGATGGCCGGCTTCGTACCGCCTGCCGAAGGCGAAACCACGCTGCCGGCGTCGTATCAGGCCACGCTGCAGCCGGTGATCGCGGCGAACTGGCATTGAGCGGGCAGTCTGCGCCCAAGGTTGCGGTGCGCGCGCCGGTGTCGTATGCCGACGTTCTGCTGGGCTTGGGCTTCGCCGATGCCGCAGCGTTGCTGAAGGCCGTGCAGGCGTGGCTGCAACTGTTTGCGCAGGTGCGGCCCGCCGCCGTGGTGCCCGACTACGCACCGGCGGCCCAGTTGGCCGCTCACCTCGCCGGGCTGCGTGCTGCGATTGCACGGAACTGAGGGGAAGCGCAGCTCACGCCGATGCCGACGGGCCTCCGGCATCACCCTTGATTTCTCAAGGCGGGACAACCTTCAAGGGCTAAACCGAATGACAAGTCACGTCGGACAACTTTCACAAGGACTGCTCTCATGAGGCGGTCATCCAGTCTTCTCTTGGCAGCAGCAACGCTGCTGGCGTCTTGTGACGGCGCGGAACAGCAAGGGAATCGCCAGGTTCAACAAGCGCAGGTCACCTGCGCCGACAGGCCCTGCCCAGGCGATGTTGCTCCGCGCATAGATGCTGGAAGGGACGTCGCGCTCAAGCTGAATGGGCGATGGTTTGTCGGGCCGCGGGCGTATTTCAGTTCAGCGAACAACGCAGCGTACTTCGAGTGGTGGTCGCACCGTCCGGTCCCCGCAGGCGCGGCACGGCCTCCGGAGATGCAAGCGTTGGCCACGGCGGGAGAAGGCAACGAGTTCTCCATCGACATCCACTTGCGATCGCAAAACGTCTCGCCAGACCCCCGCGGCTACAGGCTCATCGAGCTGGCTCAAGACAAGCAATGGATCGCGAGCCACAAGGAGGTTCGCCCCGGTCTTGACGTGATTCAGATGAAGCACGTGGTCGGTCCAACAGGCCAGTACATGGACCACGTTACCTACTACGTAGCCACCACCCTTCGAGGTGGGGACGGGTTGCCGCCCGTGGCAGTTTGCAATCACGACCATCCCGAGAACGGCGGAGGCGGCGGCTTCATGTGGCGTCCCGGCATCTGGGCCGGCATTCGTATGAACCAGCGGCATTGTGCGGATTGGCCTGAGGTCTACGCAGAAGTCGTGCGAGTACTTCAGCTTCTCAAGGAGAAACCCATGGCCGCTGGGGCGCTGTATGGCGCCGGCAACGACGAGTGCTGGGCCCAAGGTGGCCGCGAAGAGAACTGCGGCAGCGGCGAACTCAACCCGGCGCGCGCTGCAGTCAGCACGAACGTCAACGGAAGAACGGATGACAACCTGCCGTTGCGCCTTCGTGCAGCGAACGACGCGATTTTCAGCACGAGGGCATGCGCATGATCGGCACCGGACCTCTGCACAGCGCAGCCTCCGCCAAAGGCTACGTGGCCCTTCTTTCTGGAGCGCTGCTGCTATTGATGCAAGGTTGCTCGAAGCGAGAGGAGCCAGCCGAACAGAAGGCCTACCGGCAGCAACTGGAGGCCTGCAGCGAGCAACTCCAGAAAGATCCGCTGGTGCCCATCGTCGGCGGTGGCTACCTCGACACCCGGCGCCTCGACTTCAACGCCACCACGGTGAGGTTTGAGGACGGTCAGTGCGGCACAGATGGCTTCGAGACGAGCTTCTACTGGACCGGCGAGAAGATCGTGCCGGCGGGGCAGAAGTTCACGGGGTTGCTGCCGGGCCAGGAGACTCCAAAGCATTGGCGGCGGCTCAACGTTGCCGCGCAGCTGGGCAACCAGCGCATGGGGCGCGCTTGCCAAGAGCACTTCGACCCGAAGAAGTGCGTAGACCCCAAGCACAAGAACCCTGGGTTGCCACCGACGTGGCCTGAGGAGCGGATCGTCAGGCCGATTGCCTATCCAGGGCTTGAAATATGGATGCCTGTGGACGGCTACAAGAAGGACGTTGGAGGCATCTACTTCGTCATGAAGGACTGGCCTCGGCCTGATGGGACACCAAGGGAAGTGAACTGCTGGCACTTGCCCGGCTACGACCCTTCCGCCATGACCAAGAAGGATCTTGAGCATCTTGACTTCGGCAACAGGACCCTGCCATGCCAAGTCGAGGGATGGGATTTCAGCTTCGTTGGCGGAGCAGCAAGGATCAGTACAGGCACCGAAGCCTTGCGGGATATCACACCTGCACTACAAGCCCTCCAGCAGTACATCTCTGGGTCGATCAGTCGAGAGCGATAAGCATGAGCTACACCTTCACAGCAGCAGAGCAAGAGCATATCCGGGCAGCCATCGCTGCAAGTAGCGGTCTGACTTGGAACGGGAGGCAATACGACGAGGTGCGTAGAGCCGGCACCGACGCCGTCCCGCTGTACCAAGCACTGTCGAACCTGATTGCGCAGAAACTGGCCACGCCAGGCGCGCTTGATACCGCGACGGCAAGTGACCTCAAGAGCGCCAAGCTATGGCTCGACGTGGCGATCGGCGCCAACAGCGGCAGCGGCATGCACTCGGCCTTTATCCGCGCGTTCACCAACGAACAGGGCCGCTTGCGCCTGGGCCGCGAGTTCACCGCCGACGAGATGCAGACCGCATCCAATGTCGTGGCGCGCAACGTGGCAAATGGTCTCCTGCTTGGCGACTTGAATTCAAGTGACCCTCTTGCCCCATGGACCGTGCCGCGCATCGACCAGATCGCGGGACTGGATGCTAGAGCCATAGGCGAAGCGCTGTTCCGCGAACCGCTCGGCACCCTCGATACTGCCACCAGCCGCAACGCCGGCTGGTCAGGCACGCTGGGCTTCGACCTGCTGGGAGGAAGCTCCCCCTTCGAAACCTGGCGTCTGCTGAGTGCCGGCGACAGCGGCTCGGAGTTGCCGGGCCGGCACGGGCAAGCCACGCTCAACACGCTGGACGACGTGAAGAACGTCCTGTTCGCTGTGTTGGCCTACGACAAGGCGGTCAAAGCCGGCTTTGCCGAGGGGCCGACCGACATGCTCAGCTGGCTGTCGCAGGGCTTCACCTATTCGCTGACCGGCGTGTGGAACGACCCCTGGGTCGGACCGCCCGCGGCGCAGATCGCCATTGCCGCCAGCAGCGGCAACTGGCTGGGGCTCATTCGCGACGTCGTGCGCGGCACACCGATCGAGCCGGTGGTGGGCGTGATCAAGGACGTGGGCGTGAACCGCTTCCTAGACATGGTCATGGGAGCCGTGCAGGGCCGACCGCTGCTGGGCACCACAACCGATGCCAACTTCGCCGCCAATGCGCTGGCCTTTTTCGGCGCCCTCACGCCGGAGCAGCTGCAAAGCCTCGCAGTTGAGCTGCTCCCGACCGATGCCGCCAGCCTCGTCTTGCTGGCGCGCAGCGACGTGAACGCGCGGGCGGCCTTGGCTTCGTTGTCCGTCATCAGCGTGCAGGTGAGCGATGCTGTCGCCAGCACCTTGAGCCTCTATGACCCGGCATCGGGCGTGGGCGAGCTGACCGAAAGCTGGTTGCGGGATCGCGCTGCCATGTTGAGTTGGGTGGCAAGAGAGGGGCACAGCAACACTGCCGTTGTCACCGGCCAGCCGGTCAGCGCCAACGCCGACTACCTGGACGCTGCCACCGGCACGCGCGTGCTCATCGGCGCCACGACCTCTCGACAGTTGGTCTACTTTGGTGACGGGCAAGACAACAACAAGGAAGGAGGTGGGTTTGCCGACCGCCTCTACGGTGGTGCCGGCGACGACACCCTGAACGGCGAAGGCGGCAACGACTACCTCGAAGGCAACGCCGGCGCCGACCAGCTCAACGGCGGTGAAGGCTCCGACACGCTGCTGGGCGGTGCCGGCAGCGACACGCTCGATGGCGGGCAGGGCAACGACACGCTGACCGGCGGAG
>NZ_SWAR01000073.1 GCF_006386545.1 Methylibium rhizosphaerae
CTTCGGTGGTCTGGGCCAGCGAGATGCCGTCGTTGGCGTTGCGCGCTGCCTGGTTCAGGCCGCGGATCTGCGAGGTGAAGCGCTCGGAAATGGCCAGGCCGGCGGCATCGTCCTTGGCGCTGTCGATGCGCAGGCCCGAAGACAGGCGCGAGATCGCGGTGCGGAGGCTGGCTTGCGTCCTGGCGGCATGGCGCTGCGCCATGAGCGATGCCGGGTTGGTGTTGATGGACGAGCCCACGTGACGATTCTTCTTCCCTGTTGTGTAGGGGTTTTCGGCCAATGCCGGCCGCGGTTGACCGGCGCAAGCCCACTGTTACAGCGACACCACCCGAACACCAAAGGAAAAAGCCCCGCGACCCAAAGGTCGCGGGGCTGTCCCGCGTGGCCCCGCGGATCCGGCTCTGCCGGTCCGCTGGGGCCGTCCCCTTGAGGGGGAGCGCCGGAAGGCGCTACGGGGGTGGGCTCAACGCAACAGGGAGAGAACGCCCTGCGGCAGCTGGTTGGCCTGGGCGATCATCGCCGTGCCGGCCTGCTGCAGCACCTGGGCGCGCGACAGGGCGGCTGTTTCCTTGGCGAAGTCGGCATCCTGGATGCGGCTGCGCGAGGCGGACAGGTTCTCGCTGGTGGTCTGCAGGTTGGCGATCGTGGTTTCGAAGCGCGACTGCAGGGCGCCCAGCTTGGCGCGTTCGCTGTTGATGAAGGTCAGCGCCGAGTCCACCGTCTTCAGGGCCTCGCTGGCCTTGGCGAAGGTCGACACGTCGAGGTCGGACACCTTGTTCAGCGTGGAGGCGCCGTCGGCGAACGCGTCGGTGGCCACGGCCGTCGAGTTGTCGATCGCGAAGGACTTGTCGGAGTCCAGCGTGATGTAGCCGCTCGTCAGCGTGTTTTCAGCCGTGGTGTCGGCGGCCAGCGTGGACGCGGCACCGACGAAGTTGCCGTCGGAGTCGAGCTTGCGCACCGTCACGGCGCCGGCGTTGGCCACGGTCGTGTCAGCCACGCGGATGTCGTTGCCGGTGGCGCTGGTGAGCACCACGGCCGTGCCGGCGGTGTTCAGCGCGGCGGTCACGCCGGTCTTCGAGGTCTGCTCGTTGATGGCGGCCACGGCAGCCGACAAGCCGTCGGCGGTGGCGGCGGCCGACAGCGTGAAGGCCACGGTCTGGTCGGTGCCGTTGTCCGAACGCAGGTTCAGCGAGTACGAACCGGCCGCACCGAAAGCCAGGTTGACCTCGGTGCGAGCGGTGGCGGTCACGCCGGTGTCGCCCCTGACCGCGTTGATGTTGGCGGCGATGTCCTTGGCGGTCTGGTTGGCGGCCACGGTCACGGCCTTGCTGCCCAGCGAACCGTTGATCGTCAGGGTGGCACCCGTCACGCCGTTGGAACCCCAGGCTGCGGCAGCGGTGGCGGAGCCATCGGCCTTGATCTGGTTGTTGCCGTAGACGCTGGTGCGCACGTTGGCGGTGGTGGCGGTGATGGTCTGGTTGGCGTTGGCGCCGACCTGGAACTGCTGGGTGCCGAACGTGCCGTCGAGCAGCTTCTGGCCGTTGAACTCGGTCGTGGTGGAGATGCGGTCGAGCTCGGAGACCAGCTGGGAGACTTCCTGCTGCAGGGCCTGGCGGTCGCTGGCGCTGTTGGAGGCGTTGGCCGACTGCACGGCCAGTTCACGCACCCGCTGCAGGATGCCGCCGGCGGCCTGGAGCGCGCCTTCAGCGGTCTGGGCCAGCGAGATGCCGTCGTTGGCGTTGCGCGCTGCCTGGTTCAGGCCGCGGATCTGCGAGGTGAAGCGCTCGGAAATGGCCAGGCCGGCGGCGTCGTCCTTGGCGCTGTTGATGCGCAGGCCCGAAGACAGGCGGGAAATCGCCGTGTTCAGGTCGTTCTGAGTCTTCGACGCGTTGCGCTGCGCCGTCAGCGACGAGATGTTGGTGTTGATGGTCATGCCCATGATGAAAACCTTTCAGTCTTTCCGTAGAAGGTGACTCCCGGCAAGAGCGCCGGCATTGCCAAAGCTGGGGGACGCCCGTCCTGCCAGCCGTGCCTGCCTCGGTGCTTGTTGTCCGCATCGTTTCGCTGTGGGCGATGTGACGTGAACCTTCGGCGCCTCTTCAGGCTGCGCCCGGCGACAGTCATGGGATGCAAGACAGGAAGTGCGGGAGGGTTGCCACTCTTGTCGTTCCATCCGCCGGCTACTCCGGACCACGGTTTCGATTGCTCGTCGCCGTTGGGTGGTTATCGGGCCGGCTCTGAAAAAACTTTAGGGCTGTTTGTCAAGCAGCAACTGCGTGAAGTAGTTGCGCGGCGGCCCGGACTCGACACGCCAACGGAGATTTATCGGCCGTCCACCGCAGGACTTGAGGCCTCCGATTTGCAACAAGGGGCGCGGAAGGGGGCGAGGGTGAAGCCGTGAAATAGCTGGCATTTCCAGCACTCCTGTAGGAATTTGCCTGACACCGGGTGCAGGAAAAGAAGGACTCAAGGCACAGAACGCAACTGATGTTGTCGGGCTGTATCGGCTTCTAAAGTTCGCTTCACGGTGAAAGCGAAAGCAGCACCCGGAAAACAAGCCAGATCCACCGAACGAATCACGAGACCTAGGAGCCACTGCATGAACGCCGACCAGATCCTGATGGAAATCCGCGAAGCCAACCTCTCGTACCTGATGCTGGCGCAGAGCCTGATCCGCGCCGACCGCGAGCAGGCCCTGTTCCGCCTGGGCATCTCGGAAGAAACCGCCGATCTGATCAACGTGCTGAGCCCCGCCCAGATGATGAAGGTCGCCTCCGGCAACACGCTGCTGTGCCGCATGCGCGTCGACGACGACATGGTGTGGGGCCTGCTGACCAACCATGGCAAGTCGGCCGCCAACGACAGCGTGGCCCGCCTGCACGCCAGCATCCTGATGGCCGGCCGCCACCAGGAAGCAGCCTGAACCTCCCGCGACCTACCAGATTGTTGGAACTGACATGCGCACCAAGAGCATCCTCACCGAAGCCAAGCAGATCGAACGTGCCGTCACGCTGATTCAGCTGGGCGCCCGCCTGCAGGTGCTGGAGTCGGAAACCGACCTGTCCTACGAGCGCCTGCTGCGCCTCTACAAGGAGGTCTCGGGCAAGTCGCCGTCGAAAGGCCAGCTCCCCTTCTCGACCGACTGGTTCATGACCTGGCAGCCGAACATCCATGCCTCGCTGTTCCTCAACATCCACGAGTACCTGAATAAGGTGGCCGAGATGGACGAGATCGACGTGGTGATCAAGGCCTACCGCCTCTACCTCGAGCAGACCCAGGCCCAGGGCCTGGAAGCGCTGCTGTCCGTCACCCGCGCCTGGCGCCTCGTGAAGTTCGTCGACAACGGCATGCTGACCATGACCCCGTGCAACAAGTGCGGCGGCCACTTCGTCACGCACCCGCACGAAACCGCCAAACATTTCACCTGCGGCCTGTGCAACCCGCCCGCCCGTGCCGGCAAGGGCAAGGCCGCCGGCGCCATCCAGATGCATTGAGCCTGACCGGTTTTTTCATGTGAGTCTCCTCCTGGCACCTCTTTGGTGAGTGCTTTGCACGGGTCCTTCGGGACCCGTTTTTCTTTTGGCGGGCCGCCGCGGTTTGGACACCTGGAACACCGCTGTTCCGCCGATCGCAGGGAGCGCCCGCGATCCAAACTCAAGTCACCTCGCCCGGCGCCGATAAGAGCAGCAAAGTTTTCGCGGCCGCGCATCGGCTGCTCTCCCCGGGCAGGGATCTGAAAGAACACAGATGTTCGTCATCATTGGATTCGTTGTGGCGCTTGGCTGCGTGTTCGGCGTGTTCGTCGTGCACGGAGGCAATATCAGCGTCGTGTTGAAGGCACTGCCGTTCGAGATGATCACCATCATGGGCGCGGCCGTGGGTGCCTTCATTGCCACCAACCAGCCCAAGGTGCTCAAGGGCGCGGTGGCGGGCCTGGCTTCGTGCTTCAAGGGCTCGAAGTACAGCAAGGCACGCTACATGGAGCTGATGGCGCTGCTGTACGACCTGCTGCAGAAGGCCCGCAAGGAAGGCCTCATGTCCATCGAGAAGGACGTGGAGGAGCCGCACAACTCGCCGCTGTTCAAGAAGTACTCCACCGTGGGCAGCGACCACCACGTGGTCGAGTTCATCACCGACTACCTGCGCATGATGGTCTCGGGCAACCTCAACGCCCACGAGATCGAGAGCCTCATGGACAGCGAGATCGACACCCACCACCACGAGGCTCACCAGCCGGCCGCTGCACTGCAGCGCCTGGCCGGCGGCCTGCCGGCCTTCGGTATCGTGGCGGCGGTGCTGGGCGTGGTGAACACCATGGGCTCGGTGGGCCAGCCGCCCGCGGTGCTGGGCGGCATGATCGGCTCGGCGCTGGTGGGCACCTTTCTCGGCATCCTGCTGTCGTACGGCATCTTCGAGCCGCTGGCCGGCCTGCTGGAACAGAAGATCGACGAGGGCACCAAGGAACTGCAGTGCATCAAGACCACGCTGCTGGCCTCGATGCAGGGTTATGCGCCGCAGATCGCGGTGGAGTTCGGCCGCAAGGTGCTGTATTCGACCGAGCGCCCGAGCTTCAGCGAGCTCGAAGGCCACGTCAAAGGCAAGAAATGAGCTGGCTCGCCCGCGTAGCGACTTCGGGGGACGGCCATGGCCGGTGACGCGAAGAAGCTCCAGCCGATCATCGTCAAGAAGATCAAGAAGGGCGGCCATGCCCACCACGGCGGCGCCTGGAAGATCGCCTATGCCGACTTCGTGACGGCGATGATGGCCTTCTTCCTGCTGATGTGGCTGCTGGGCTCCACCACCGAGGGAGACCGCAAGGGCATCCAGGACTACTTCAACAGTCCGCTCAAGGTGAGCATGAGCGGCGGCAGCGGCGCCGGCGATGCCAACTCCCTCATCAAGGGGGGCGGTACCGACCTCACCAAGGCCTCGGGGCAGCTCAAGCGCGCCACCAACGAGTCCGACAAGAACAAGCCCTACGACCCCAACGAGGTGCGCAAGCTGCAGGCGGCCGCCGAAGCCGAACGGCTCAAGTCGCTCAAGCAGAAGGTCGAGATGGTGCTGGCCGCCGACCCGCGCTGGAAGGAGTTCCAGTCGCAGGTGCGGCTCGACCTCACCCGGGACGGCCTGCGCATCCAGATCGTCGATGACCAGAACCGGCCGATGTTCGACAGCGGGTCGGCCGTGGTGAAGCCCTACATGCGCGACCTGCTGCGCTCCATCGGCGCCATGCTGACCGAGGTGCCCAACAAGCTCACGCTCGAAGGCCACACCGATGCCCAGCCCTTCAGCTCGGGCGAGCGCGGCTACAGCAACTGGGAGCTGTCGGCCGACCGGGCCAACGCCTCCCGTCGCGAGCTGCTCGCCGGCGGGCTGGCCGACACCAAGGTGCTGCGCGTGCAGGGCCTGGCCGCCAGCGTGCCGTTCCAGCGCGACAACCCGTTCGATCCGGTGAACCGGCGCATCAGCATCATCGTGATGAACCGCGACGCGGAAGACCGCTTCTTCGGCACCATGCCCGAGGTCACGGTGGGCGCCGACGCGGCCGCCTCAAGTCCGGCCGCGGTGTTCCGATAAAGCACCAGACTTTCCATTAACCCTCTGCCTGCCTGCCAACGAGGTTTATCCAACATGAGCACAGCCGACCTCAAGTTCCTGATCGTCGACGACTTCTCCACGATGCGCCGCATCGTTCGCGGCCTTCTGAAGGAAATGGGCTGCAACAACGCCGAAGAAGCGGAAGACGGCGTGGTGGCGCTGAACATGCTGCGCACCACCAAGTTCGACTTCGTGGTGAGCGACATCAACATGCCGAACATGAACGGCTTCGAGCTGCTCAAGAGCATCAAGGCCGACGAAAGCCTGAAGCACCTGCCGGTGCTCATGGTCACGGCCGAAGCCCGCAAGGAGGACATCGTCCTGGCGGCACAGTCCGGCGCGGCCGGCTACATCGTCAAGCCCTTCACCAAAGCGACGCTCGAGGAGAAGGTACAGAAGATCATGCAGAAGATCGCGGCTTGATTGACCCGGACGACGGAAGGCACAACATGAAAATGGACGAACTCGCGAACCTCGCGCCGCAGATGGCCGCGCAAGCGTCGCCGGAAATCTTCCAGCAGCTGGGCACCATCACGCGCCAGCTGCACGACACGCTGGAGCAGCTGGGCGTGATGCCCAAGCTGCAGGTGGCCGCCGACAACCTGCCAGATGCGCGCAGCCGGCTGAACTACATCGCCATCAAGACGGCCGACGCCGCCAACAAGGTGCTGAACCTGGTGGACTCGGCCAAGGCCGAGCATGAGCACATCGCCAGCGAAACCCGCCGCATGGCGGCCGCCATCGTGGCCGACCCGGTGAAGGCGGTGGCCTCGGGCGCGGTGATGAACTTCGTGGGCGACGTGGAGGCGAGCACCAAGCGCATCGACAGCCACCTCACCGACATCATGATGGCGCAGGACTTCCACGACCTGACCGGCCAGGTGGTGGCCAAGGTGGTCACGCTGGCCACCGAGCTGGAAGACAGCCTGGTCAAGCTGCTGGTGCAGGCGGCGCCGCCGGAGCAGGCGCACAAGGTGGAGGCGCAGCTGCTGAACGGCCCGGTGGTCAACCCCGAAGGCCGCACCGACGTGGTGACCAACCAGGGCGAAGTGGACGACCTGCTGGCGAGCCTGGGGTTCTAGTCGGGCTACGGCCCAACGAGAACGGCGACCGCGAGGTCGCCGTTCTCGTTGGGGCTTCGCTTTCGTGCGGAGCGGTTCGCCGTGTTGAGCTTCGTGCCGGGCCGCATGGCCACACTGGCGCCATCAGCAGGAGAACACTCGCCATGGTGCTCAACGACGTACTGACGATCGCCGCCGCCAGCGCAACGGTGGCTGCCGGCGTCCAGTGGTGGATCGGCCGCGGCATCCACCGCCGCACGGTCGCCGCCCTCAGGAACCGCCACACGCTGGCGCAGCAGGAGGCGGCGGAGCTGCTTTCGCAATGCCGGCGTCAGATCGCCCAGCTCAAGGGCGAACTCGATGCTTCGGCGCAGAAGGCCATCCAGGTCCGCGAGGCCGCCCTGAAGGTGCTGGCAAACCGCCCGTCCCGACAGGAAGACGAGCTGGCGGCGGCGCGTGCCGGGACCGACAGCGACGGCTTCGCCGACACGGTGCAGCTCGACGACGGCTTCGGCCGCCACGGCTTCGCCCGCACCACGATGATGGAAGACATGCGCCCCGGCTACGGTCGCGGCTTCGCCGAGACGACGGTGGAAGACATGCTGCGCCTGCCGCCGAACCGGCCGCGGGCGGCGCTCGTGACGCCGAGACAGTTCGCCTGGGAAGGCGTCGCGGTCTAGGGCCTGTTAACGCTATTTGAAGCCTCACGTGACCCAGGAAACGGGCGCCATCAAGGCGCAAAGCGGAAGCGGGGTCACTCCCCCGCTGAGCATTTGCAACGCGGAGGGCGCCCGTTTCCTGGGATCACCCGCAGGGCTTGGGTCCCTGGGGGCGCATGCCGTCGTTGCCGCCTCGTTGTGTGCAGTGAGCACACCGCCTTATGCGGCTCATGGGTGGCTGGCGGTTGAGCGCGGAGTGTGGCCGATGCCAGTTGTAGCGATGCAGGAAGGGCTGCAAGGCGGCC
>NZ_SWAR01000074.1 GCF_006386545.1 Methylibium rhizosphaerae
GTCGTCCTGTCGGAACATCTGCCCGTTGGCGTCGTACTCGTAGTGGGTGCCACCGATCACGTTGGCGTGCTTGTCGTCCCACACACGGCCCAGGCCTTCCTTGTAGCTCTCGAAGCGCTTGAGGTCGTACTCGTAGGTGGTCAGCGTTTCTCCGGGGCCGGCGTGGCTCTTGAGCACGTAGCCCTTCAGGTTGCCGGCGTCGTCGTAGTTGAACGCTTGCAGGTCGTGCGTGAGTTCGTTGCGGTCCACGCCGTCGGTGCTGCCGTGGATGGTGATCAGGCGCTGGCGCGCCAGCCGGCCCTGCGCGTCGTAGCGGCTGATGCTCAGCTGGTTCTTCACGGCGCCGCCGGCAGCCCCCAGGTAGGCGGCCGAGACGCCGCTGCCCGGCATGCCGCCCTGCAGCACCCGGCCAGCCCCGTCGTACAGCCGTTCATCGACCAGAACGCCGTCGCGCCGCCTCTGGGTCAGGCGGTTGAGTGCGTCGTGCTATGCGGGGATGTTGGAATGCAAGACCTGACCCGGGCTGCGTCTGCAGCCGCACGCGCCAAGCGATACCGCCGGCGTCCAGCTGCGGCTCGTCGGGCAGTGTTATCTTCATGGCGCATCCACTGGTCTTCCCACCCACCACCGCCATGGCCATCAGCAGCGAGAAGCGCGCGTCTTTTGTCGCGATGGGCGAGCGCATCGCCACGTGGTGCAAGGCCCACAACGTCACGCAGGTGCGGCTGGCCGAGGCGCTGGGGGGCTCGCAGCAGACGCTGCAGTCCTACGAAGTCGGGCGCCGCCGCATCCCGGTGTCCGCGCTGCCCATCGTGGCGCACACGCTGTCGGTGTCGCTCGATGAGCTGTTCGGCGAGCGCAAGGCCGCCGCCGCGCGCGCCGGCAAGCGGGGGTCCGCGCCGCAGTGGCAGCAGCAGATCGAGGCGGTGGCCCAGTTGTCCAAGTCGCAGCAGCAGCTCGTCGCCCGCATGATCGAGACGGTGCTGGCCCAGGCGGGGGCGCGGTGAGCAGCGCGCAGTTACTCGCGCCCGAGGCCATCACGCTGCGCATCGCCACGGTACGCGGCCAGCGCGTGCTGCTCGATACGGACCTGGCCGCGCTCTACGAGGTGGAGACCAAGCGCTTCAACGAGGCGGTGCGGCGCAACCTGGCGAAGTTTCCGGCGGACTTCATGTTCCAGCTCTCGGCCGACGAGTGGGCGGCTTTAAGGTCGCAATTTGCGACCTTAAACGCAGCGCCAGCCGGGCGCGGCCAGCATCGCAAGTACCTGCCCTATGCCTTCACCGAGCACGGCGCCATCATGGCGGCCAACCTGCTCTCCAGTCCGCGTGCGGTGGAGGTGTCGGTGTACGTGGTGCGCGCCTTCGTGCGGCTGCGCGAGTTGGCCGCCACGCAGGGCGACCTGGCGCAGCGGCTGGCCGAGCTCGAAGAGAAGACCGAGGCGCTGGCTTTGAGTCACGACACCTTCAGCCGCAACACCCGCGCCCAGCTCAAGCAGGTGTTCGATGCGCTGCGCGAACTCATGACCCCGCCCGAGCCGCACAAGCGCCCGATCGGGTTCGTCACGCCAGAGCAACACAAGAAGGACCGAACCAACCAAGCCAAGAGGGGGACGCGATGAAGATCTTCATCAGTTGGAGCGACGAGCGCAGCCACCAACTCGCTCAGGCGCTGCACCACTGGCTGCCGCTGGTGCTGCCCTACGTGCAGCCATGGCTGTCGCAGGCCGATATCTCCGCCGGCGACCGCTGGGCACAGGAGGTCGCCAAGGAACTGGAGTCCTCCAACTTCGGCATCATCTGCGTCACGCCGGAGAACATCGGCTCGCCATGGATCCTGTTCGAGGCCGGAGCGCTGGCCAAGTCGCTGCAGGGCGCGAAGGTGATCCCGCTGCTGCTTGGGCTGGAGTTCAGCGATGTCAGCGGGCCGCTGGCGCAGTTCCAGGCCAAGAAGCTGGGCAAGGCGGGGCTCTCGGAGATCGTGCAGTCGATCAACCAGTCCGCTCAGACGCCCGAGCCAGAGGACCGCGTGAAGGATCGCTTTGCGGGTCTGTGGCCCGACATCGAGAAGAAGATCGAGGCCATCCCAGCGCAAGCCCCAGGCGCCAAGCGCACGCGGCCTCAGCACGAGATCCTCGAGGAACTTGTCGCCACCGTGCGCGGGGTCGAGGGACGCTTTGCCAGGCTCGACGAGGGCTTGGTGGACGCGGACTTTCGCTCAAGGCGCCGGCGTCGGCCGATGCATCCGATGATGCTCGACGACATGTCGCGCATGATCTCCGAGGAGGGCGACGATCCGATCGCGCTGCTGATGTTCGGCAGCATGGTGCGCGACGATCTGCCCTGGCTCTACGAGCTGGTGGTCGAGGTCTACCGCGAGGTGCGCAGCGGCGATGCGAAGGCCGCGCAGCGCGCGCTCGATCGACTGCGGCGCATGACCAAGATGCTTCATCGCGGCCCCTTCATGGAGGAGTTCGCCGGCAGCAAGGAGTCGCACATGATGATCATGGAGCTGCCCCGCATGCTCGATCACCTGCTGCATCGCATCGAGTCGCGCCGCCCCAGGATCGGGACCAACACGGAAGCCGAAGCCGCCAAGACCGACGAGGATCGCTGAGTCAGGTCAGATCAGTGTTGCATTGCAAGACCTGACCCTCGGCTTCGCCGGGAAGCCACCCAAGCAACAAGGGCCGCTCAGCGAGCAGCCCTTTTGGGGGTTTCCTTCTCTCAGCAGCCGTCTGATCAAGCAGTTGTTCAGACAGCGATCGGGATGCGCTCCAGTTCGACACCGAGGGACTCTATTTGCGAGGCCAGAGGGCGCAACTCCGACTCGGTGAATCTACCGAGATCAAGCCTTTCATGGTCACGCGCCTTCTTCATTAGCTCTACCGCTGACATGGACCGTGTTCGAGGGAAGAGCGATTGCAGCGCTGCAATGTCACGCGCAGACGGCCTGCCCCGCCAACTCGCGAGAAGACTGAACACCGGCTCCAGATCCTTCGGCAAGGCGGGATCAAACTGCGGCGCGTAGACATGCACCGTTTCCTCATGTCCGCAAGTCTCGCAGCGCCAAGTCTCTAGCGCTCCTGTGCGAGCAACTACTGCCCACTTTTCATTGCCGCAGTTGATGCATTTAGCCATGTTTGCCATATCTCCCTAGCGCGGCCAATTGGGATCTGGACGCACGCCGCGATAGACCGGATGCCCGGTAAGCAGATCGTACAAGCCAGCATCGCTCAGTCCGTTGGTCCAATGCCCAAGATCAACACCCCCCTGAGCCCTGAACGCATCGAACTCATGCCCAAGATGGTAGTTTGAGCGTGAGAGTCCTTGCATGAAGTGCGTGGTCTCGTGCGTTGCGTAACCTGCCGCCTGAATCGGCGTCGAGAACGCGTCACCGTAGATCTCGATTTCGCGAGAGCCAAACCTGTATAGCCCACCAAGCCTCCGGCCGGAGGGGTCCGTCGCCAAGATGTTGACATCCAGACGGCCGCGGCTGATGAGCTTGGCTGTGGCGAGTGATTCAGGCGTCCCAGCCTGTCTCAAGGCGCGCAACAGCGACTGCTGGGTAACCTCCGACGATTCAGCAGCCAATCGCCCCGGGTGAATCGCCGCAGCACTGTCACTCGCAGCGCCAAGCCGTACCCCACTTTGCAGCCGCCCCATCGCGACGCCACTAGCCACGCCGAGCGCTAGACCCGTGCCTTGCGCCGTCGCTTGCCGGATAGCCACCGGGTCATCGCCCGTGAAGTTGTCCCACCAGCGGCCAATCGCGCCTGATGGATCGTTGGCAAACGACCTGATGCCTTCGACGGCCGCACGTGAGGTTTGCACAGCCCAGGCCGCACGGCTTTCCGCTGTGCCGACCACGCCGAAGCTGTAGCCGGCCGACTCCACCGCACCGGCACCCGCGTCGTAGACGCCCAGCGCATGCGCTTCAGCCCGTTGCGCGCCCGTCAATGCTGGCCCGCTGCCCGCAACCGCTTCAGCCTGCATCGCAGCAGTCGCCGCCTCGGCATTCATCTGTGCGATCTCGACGCGCCGGAAGTCGTCTTGTGCGAGCTGCCACTGCGCAACTTCCTGACGGCTGATGCCACGGTACTGCGCGGGCTCGGGCGGCAGGCGCGTGCCAGTCACCTCGACACGGTCCAGCTCGTAGGTCTCCCGCTCGTTGCCATCGGCATCCACCACCAGCCGGTAGTTCGGCCCCTCGCGCGAATTGACATACGCCCCCGGCGACAACCTGCTCCGGCCGCCGACGTCGCGCACGTCATCGGCGTCCAACCCCAACCGGCGCGCGATGCTCTGGCGCGCGGTTTCCTCGCCGCTATCTCCCCAGATCGGCTCGCTGCGCTGCACAGCCTGCCGCCCCATGCGGCCGTAATGCACGTTGTCGCTCTGGAGGTCTGAGCCGTTGACGTGGTTCTTGTCGGACCACGGCCCCACGCCCTGCAGTGCCTCTTCCTGCTGGCTGGCACGCAAGCTCTCCTCCGCGAGGGAGCCAGCCAACGCATTGCCGAGAGCAACAGGCCCGCGGCGAAGTCGTAGCCCTATGCCGCGCCAAGCCAGCATTGGCGCGGGTTTGTGGGCGACGACATGACCGAGAATCGGTGGTGTAGAGGTACCAGATGGGCAAGGGGCTTGGGTGCATGCCCCTTGTAGCGAATTGGTCCGACTGCTCCCCTGCCTTCAGGCAGAGAGCATGCAGTGCTTTCCAAGTTCACTCGCCCCCTCACCAGACACGTGCAACTCGCCGCTCATGCCCGTAGGAAGTTCTGCGATTTGCCTGCGGTACGCGACGATGCTCGACACCTTCAGCAGAACAGGGCTTTCAGACCCCGACTCGCTTCGCACCGAGACAAACTCGTCGTTCAATGACACTTTGCCCTTGTTGACGATACCGCTGACTCGGATGACTTCGCCATCCGGCTGAACCTCATGAATCAAGAACTCTACGTTCGACATTTCTTAGTCCTCAATGACGGATACCGGCGCGGACGAGGAACTCCTGAATTTGTGCTGGAGTGAGCCTCGAAGTCGCCTCAAGAATTTGCGTTGCTTGCTGTGAGCTCGTAATCGTCGGTGGCAACTTGGCCACCCCCATATCGCTCAGGACTTGCCTCGCCGTATCGACCGGAATCGCGTTCGGCGCCATGGCCTCGAACTGGCTCGGCTGCATGTTCACCTGGACTTCACGTTCCAACGAGGCTCGCACATTGCCGAGGTCGATGTCGCCGGCAGCGAACTTGCGCATCCCACCGGCGAGAACCACAGCGTTGCCGCCGATGGCCTTGCCTTCAAGTGCAAACACCGTGGCAACAAGCGGGTCAGTCGAGGCCGGTGTAATGCCGAGCTGTTGCAGCACGGGGTTGCCCGGGAAGCCCGGCGTCGTGCCTCGGAACAACTGTACATCGCCGAGTGTCTGGATTTGCAAGGCAATCTCGGCATCACCTAGTCCGGCGTTGCGAAGTGCAGCGAGTTGGTTGCTCGACAGCCCGCTCAGTGCATCAGCCGCACTTCCGACCTTGCCTGCCCTGCCAAGAGGTGTGCCCTGCAAGCGCCCAAGCACAACGCCACCACCTACACCCATTGCAACGCCAGCGCCTTGCGCCGTGGCTTGCCTGATGGCTTCTGGGTCATCACCCGTGAGGTTGTCCCACCAGCCAGAGACAGTGCCGCTCGGGTCATTGATTAGGCGTCTGATGCCTTCCACACCGTCCTTTGCTGCCTGCTGAGCCCAAGCCGCTCGGCTTTCCGGTGTTCCCACCACACCAAAGCTGTAGCCGGAACCTTCGACTGCACCCGCACCAGCGTCATAGACGCCCAGCGCGTGCGCTTTCGCTCGCTGCATGCCGCTCAGTGGTGCCGGTGCGTTTCGCCCCGGTGAGCCGCCTGAGTGCCAGACAGGCCCGCCTTCGCCCGTCCTGCGGCTCCAGGCACCAGCCTGGCCGCCTTGGCTCTGGCCCCTGGTGTTACTGGCGATAGGGCGGCGGCTTCCGTTGTAGGCATCGCTCGCCACGTCCATACCGTTGCGGTAGCCATGTGCGCTTGCCGGATTGAAGGCGTCGCTTTCGACGTCCATGCCGTTGCGGTAGCCATAGGCCATCGCTGGCTTGAAGGCGTCGCTTTCAACATCCATGCCGTTGCGGTAGCCGTAGGCCATCGCAGGGCTGAAGTTGTCGCTGTCGATGTCCGACCCATTGCGGTAGTCAGCCGATGACCACGGCCCTTGGCCTTGAGTCGGCTGCACGGCATCAACCAGACCGCTGCCCAACGCATTGCCGAATGCAGTTGGCCTGACGCGGGTCGTAGCCACAGCACCCCGCTACGCGAGCAGCGGCGCGGCTTGGCGCACCGCAGGCCCTGCGCGCCAGCGCCTGGCGCGCGCCCCGCGCGCGCGAAGTGCGGTTTTGCGCCTGCACAGCGGCTAAGAGGAAGAAGCCCCGGCGCTTTTTTCCTTAGCGGCCGTGTGCTCGTCGCGCACCTCGATGTCGCATCGAGTCAAGGCCGCGCGCAGCGCGCCCGCAGGGCTTGGCCTTGACGCGCCACGGCCAGGCACACGCTTGCGCATGCGGGGGCAAGACGAGACTTCGGCTTGCCCCCGCATCGAGACTGCGTTGCTCTTGCGTGCTTCACTTTGGAGGGAGCCCCCTGCGGGGGCGGACGGGAGGACGGGCAGACGGGGCGGGCAAGGAGTGACGCGCAGCGGCACGACCCCGCACCGGCTGACCGGCCGGGGTGGGCGGGGGCTCGTGCTCGTGAGGACTGCGCGCAAGCGCCTGGCTTCGATGCCTGCGGCCGCCAGGCCGCACGAGCTGCAGTGCCGCAGGCGCTGCGGGGCGCCAGACATAACGGGGGTTGATCGAACCCGCAGGGCGCGAAGCGCAGCGCAGCGGCCGACCCGCCGAGCGAGCTTGCGAGCGAACGGGGCGGCTTCGATCAACAGCCCGTTATGTGAAGTGCGAAGCACTTCCCCCGCAGCGCCTGCCAGGCAGCGGCCGGCTCGATGCCGGCTGTTGCCTGTCTCGTGGCTCTCGCGCGCAGCGCGCTGGCTTTGAGGGCGG
>NZ_SWAR01000075.1 GCF_006386545.1 Methylibium rhizosphaerae
GTCGTAGCCGCGCTTCTTCAGCTCCGGCAGGGCCACCTTGGCGATGGTGGCGCAGGTGGCCGCCGAGGAACCCGACACCGAGCCGAAGATGCCGCAGCCCAGGATGGTGGTGTGCATCAGGCGGCCGGGGATCCTGCCGAGCCAGGGCGCGAGGCCTTCGAACATCTCCTCGCTCAGCTTGCTGCGAAACAGGATCTCGCCCATGAGGATGAACAGCGGCAGCGCCGCCAGTTCCCAGCTCGCATTGCTTTCCCAGAAGGCCGAGAACAGGTTCTTGCCCGGCTGGGTGCTGGTGAAGAAGGCCTGTCCGACCCAGCCCACGATCGCCAGCGTCATCGCGATCCACACGCCGCCGGACAACAGCAGCAGCATGAGCAGCAGCAAGGCGCCGCCTACCATCAAGGTTTCCATGAGAACTACCCTCTATGTGACTTCAGAGGTCGGAGGAGAAGTCGCCGGCGGCATGCCGCTCCTGCACCACCCGCACGAAGGTCGGCACGCCACCGCGCAGCACGATCACCAGTTCGTCGACCACCGCCACCAGCAGCAGCAGCGAACCCAGCGCGAAGCTCAGCTGCGGCACCCAGATCGGGATCACCAGCAGGCCCTGCGACAGCTCGTGGATTTCCCAGCTTTCGTAGGTGAACAGGCAGGCCCACCAGGCCAGGTAGCCCACCGCCGCGACGGCCACCAGCAGCGACACCAGCTCCAGCATGCGCCGCGGCAACGGGCCCAGCGACTCCAGCAGCAGCGTCACCCGCACGAAGTCGCCGTGCTTGAAAGCATGGGCCATCGTGAAGAAGGCCGCGGCCGCGCACAGCCAGGCCACCACGTCGTTCACGAAGCCCATGCCGATGCCCAGGCCGCGGCCGATGCTCTGCCCCACCATCAGCACGCAGATCAGCGCGATGAAGATGGCACCCAGCGCCCCTGCGGCCAGGTACACCGCGTCGAGCCCCTTGCGCAGTGCGCCGGGCCCGGCCGGCTCGTTGGCCGCGACGCGCGAGGCCGGCAACGCATGCAGCGACTCGGCCGGCGCCGGGGCCTGCGTGTCAGCGGGCTGCACCAGCACCGCGAGCTTGGTCGTCTTCATCGCACCACCACCCGGGTCCATCAGGGCTGCGACTTGCGGAAGGCATCGATGATGGCCTTGCCGTCCTCACCCGCCGTCCTGAGCCATTCGCCGGTCATGCGACCGCCGATCAGCTTCAGCTCCTGCTTCAGCGCGTCGCTGGTCGCATCGACCTTCATGCCCTTGGCGGCCAGGGTCTTGATGTATTCGGCGTCCTTCTGCTCGCTGACCTGCCAGCCGCGCTGCTCGGCGGTGGCCGCCGCCTTCACCAGCGCGTCCTGGGTGGGCTTGTCGAGCGCTTCGAAGGCCTTGCGGTTCACCACCACCGCGTTGCGCGGCAGCCAGGCGTTCACGTCGTAGAAGTACCTGGCCTGCTCGTAGAGCTTGCTGTCCACGCCGCTGGCGCTCGAGGTGAGGAAGTTCTCCACCGTGCCGGTGGCCAGCGCCTGGCTCAGCTCGGCCAGCTGGATGGTGATGGGCTGCGCGCCCACGTACTCGGCGATGCGCGAGGTGGCCGGGTTGTAGGCGCGCATCTTGGTGCCCTTCAGGTCGGCCATCGACGTGACGGGCTTGATCGAATACAGCCCCTGCGGCGGCCAGGGCACCGCGTACAGCAGCTTCAGGTTCTGCTCGGCCAGCACCTTCTCCAGATACGGCCGCGACACGTCGTTGAGCTTCTTCGCCTCGGCATAGCTGGTGGCGAGGAAGGGAATCGAGTCCAGGCCGAACACCGGGCTCTCGTTGGAGGCACCCGACAGGATGAACTCGCCGATCGGCGTCTGCGACGACTGCACCGCGCGCTTGATCTCGTTGGCCTTGAACAGCGAGGCATTCGGATGCAGCGTGATCTTCAGCTTGCCGCCGGTGGCCTTGGCCACCTCGTCGGCAAACTGCTGCAGGTTCTGCACCTGGAAGGTGTTGGCGGCATAGCCCGAAGGCAGGTCCCATTTCGTCTGCGCATGGGCGGCCGGCAGCGCCATGGCGGCGGCGCAGGCAAGCAGAAGTCGTTTCATCGCGGTCTCCGTTGGGTTGTCTTCAGAAGCTGGCCAGTTGCCGGTTCAAGAGGTCGGTGATGAGCATGGCGCCCGGTGCATGGGTGATGCAGAACTCGGGCCTCGCCTGGGCCAGCGCCGCCTGGGGCGTCACGCCGCAGGCCCAGAACACCGGCAGCTCGCCCGGCAGCACCTCCACCGCATCGCCGTAGTCCGGCCGCGACAGGTCGGCAATGCCGATCTGCGCCGGGTCGCCGATGTGCACCGGCGCACCGTGCACGTCGGGGAAGCGCGAGGTGACCTGGATCGCGCGGATCGCGGCGGCCGCGGTCATGGGCCGCATGCTCACCACCATCGGGCCGCAGAAGGGCCCTGCCGGCTCGGTGGCGATGCTGGTGCGGTACATGGCCACGTTCTTCTTCTGGTCGACGTGGCGCAGCGACAGGCCGGCGTCCAGCAGCGCCTGCTCGAACGAGAACGAGCAGCCGATCACGAAGGTGACCAGGTCTTCGCGCCACAGCCCCGTGATGTCGGTCGGCTGGTCCACCAGCTCGCCGTGGCGCCACACGCGATAGCGCGGCACGTCGGTGCGGATGTCGATGTCGGTGCCCAGGCCGGGCAGCATCGGGTCGCCCGGCTCGGACACGGCGAGCACCGGGCAGGGTTTGGGGTTGCGCTGGCAGTAGCGCAGGAAGTCGCCGGCCAGGGCCTGGGGCAGGATCACCACGTTGCCCTGCACATGGTCGTCGGCCAGGCCGCTCGTGTGCGAGGTCCAACGGCCGCTGCGGATGGCTCGCCGCACGTCCAGCGCCTGTTCCAGGTCGTGCTCGCCCAGCAGCGAGTGTTCGCTCGATGCGCCCATCGACGTCTCCGGTTGTCTCTGTGTTTGTATGCCTGTTGCCGCAGGAACAGGCGCGATGGAGCAAATTCTGGTAGGCGGGCAGCGCGGCCGCAAACAGATAGTTTTTCTATCAGTCCATCGATTTTTTCGATGCACGCTTCTGGCGCGGCACCGGTGCACCAACAAAGGCGAACACCGCCTCGACCACGCTGCGCACCACGCCCGAAGCAGGGTCGTCGCGGAAGCTCGCGTGCACCGGCAGGGGCGCCAGCGGCACTTCGCTCCTGAGCGTGCGCAGCGGCAGCCGCTGCGACAGGCGCTCCACCGCCGCCTGAGGCAGCGTGGCCACGCCGAAGCCTCCTTCGACCAGCTGGACCATGGCCGAGATCGACGAGATGGTGTGGACCCGCTTGAGCTCGTGCCCGCCCTGGCGGAACAGGTCGAGCAGGGCCACATGCGGCTGGGAGCCGCGCTGGAAGGTGAGCAGGTCGATCTGCGACAGGTCGGCGAGCGTGTACCACCGCTTGCGGTGCAGGTCGTCGTGGCCCACGAACGCCATCTCCATCGGCGGCAGCGCGAGCGTGCGCACGCCCTCGCCCGAAGAAGGCAGCGCGGCGAAGGCGATGTCGAGCGCGCCGCGCCGCAGCTGCTCCACCAGGATGGGCGTCGTTTCCACCGTGAGCTGCAGTTCGAACTCGGGGCTGCCGCGCCGCATGTGCTGCACCCATTCGGTGAGCCACGAATGCACCACCGACTCGATGGCGCCGATGCGCAGCGACACCGTCTGCGCCGCGCCGGCGCTGCCCATCTCCGACTTGATCTCGCGCTGCAGCTCCAGCAGGCGCTGCGCATAGGTGAAGAAGCGCGCCCCGGCCACGGTGAGGCGGAACTGCTTGTCGCGCCGGTCGAGCAGCAGCACACCGAGCTCGTCTTCGAGCGCGGAGATGCGGCTGGACATGGCCGACTGCGTGATGAAGAGCTTCTCGGCCGCGCGCGACACGCTCTTCAGCGACACGACCCAGTAGAAGGCTTCGACGAATCTGAGGTTCATGGATGCAATGTGTCGTCCACCGCCCATCGCACGGCGGGATGCTGCAGCAGCGACAGCGTGCGCAGGCCGGTGGCCTGCTCGACGTCCTGTGCATAGGGCGGCATGTTGGTGCATTCGAACACCAGGGTGCGCAGCGTCGGCGCACGCGCCTTGAGCGCCTGCGCCGCGGTCACCACCTCGCCGCGCGCCAGCGCGAGGTCCATCTGCGGGTCGTCGCCACGAATGCCCCGCACGAACTCGCTGCCGGCCGGCATGCCTTCGATCAGCACGTCGGCCAGCCGCTCCTGGGGCACGCCGGCGCAGAGCAGGTGCGCGCTGCCGAGCGAAGCCGCGTCGAAGGTGAGCACGCCGACCTGCTGCTCGGTCTTGAGCAGCTGCGGCAGCCACAGCAGCGCCGAGCTCACCACCGGCACCGCCACGGCGGCCTGCAGCTGCGCCTGCAGGGCCACGAGGAAGCCGCAGCTGGTGGTGATGGCAGCCACCCCCGCGGCCTGCAGCAGGCGCGCGGCCGAGACGAAGCGCGCGGGCAGCTCGCTGGCACGCAGGCTGCTAACCGATGACACGACGTCGTTGGCACAGGCCCCCTGCACGACATGGAAGCGCACCGGGGCGGCAAAGGTGTCGGCACTGCCGATGTCGCCGGGCGGCCTGGGGAAATGCGTGTCCAGCAGCAGCACGCCCAGTGTCCGCCCGTCGTTCATTGCAGGAAAAGCCCTCATCGTTTGTCGCAGCGCCCGGGCTTATTCTCGTCCTTCGCTTTCTCATGGAGAACCCTATGCACCAGAGGCTCACGTTCACGCTGGTCGCCGCCACCCTGGCCGCCGGCGCGAACGCCCAGACCAGATGGGACCTGCCCGCGGCCTATCCGGCCAACAACTTCCACACCGAAAACCTCTCGCAGTTCGCGGCCGACGTCGACAAGGCCACTGGCGGCAAGCTGAAGATCACCGTGCATGCCAATGCGTCGCTGTTCAAGGCGCCCGAGATCAAGCGTGCGGTGCAGGGCGGGCAGGCGCAGATCGGCGAGGTGTTGCTCGCCAACTTCGCCAACGAGAACCCGATCTATGCGCTCGACGGCCTGCCCTTCCTGGCCAGCAGTTATGCCGATGCGAAGCGGCTGACCGAGGCCCAGCGCCCTGCCCTGCAGAAGCTGCTCGGCGCACAGGGCATGCGCCTGCTGTTCACCGTGCCCTGGCCGCCGCAGGGCATCTACACCAAGAAGGAGATCAGCTCGGTGGCCGACATGCGCGGCATCAAGTGGCGCGCCTACAGCCCGGCCACCGCGAAGATCGCCGAACTCATCGGCGCGCAGCCGGTGCAGATCCAGGCTGCGGAGCTCAGCCAGGCCCTCGCCACCGGCGTGGTCGAGAGCTACATGTCCTCGGGCTCCACCGGCTACGACTCCAAGACCTACGAGCACATCAAGTACTGGTACGACACCCAGGCCTGGCTGCCCAAGAACGCGGTGCTGGTCAACGAGAAGGCGTTTGCGGCGCTCGACAAGCCCACGCAGGACGCGGTGCTGAAGGCCGCCGCCGACGCCGAGGTGCGCGGCTGGAAGGTGAGCCAGGAAAAGAACGACTGGTACAAGAAGGCGCTGGCCGAAAAGGGCATGAAGATCGTGGCGCCGCCGCCCAAGCTGGTGGCCGACCTGCAGCAGGTGGGCGGCATCATGCTGGCCGACTGGGAGAAGCAGGCAGGCCCTGAGGGCCAGGCCATCGTCGCGGCCTTCCGGCAGTCTGCCAAGGCTGGCACGGCCGCGCCCGCGCCCAAGAAGCCCTGATGCTGCGGCGCGCGCTCGACCGCCTGTTCGCCGCCGCCGGCCATGCCGCCGCCGCCTGCGTGCTGCTGATCTTCGTGCTGATGATCGTGCAGTCGGTGGGCCGGGGCGTGGGCTGGCGGGTGGGCGGCATCAACGACATCGTGTCGTGGCTGTGCGCGGCTTCGGCCTTCCTCGCCATGGCCCATGCCTTCAAGCATGGCGACTTCGTGCGGGTGACGCTGCTGCTCGAAAGGCTGGACGAGGGCGCGCGCCGCGCGCTCGAGACGGCGGCCCTGCTCGTGGCGGCGGCCTCCACCGCCTACCTCGCCTGGTGGGCGGCGAGCTTCGCCTACGACAGCTACGCCTTCAAGGAGATGGCGGGCGGGCTGGTGGTGATCCCGATCTGGATCCCGCAGCTGAGCTTCGTGGCCGGTGCCCTCCTGCTGCTGCTGGCGGTGCTCGACGAACTGTGGCTGGTGCTCACCGGCCGCAAGCCCACCTATGTGCGGCTGGTCGAGGAACGACACGCCCGCGGCGACTTTTCGGAAGACATGTAGATGAGCGTGCTCGCGGTCGGCGGTTTGTTGCTGCTGGTGATGTTGCTGCTGCTTTCCGGCGGCGTGTGGATCGCGATGACGCTGGCCATCGTGGGCTGGGTCGGGCAGGCCTTCTTCACCAGCACCCAGCCGGGTGCCAACCTCTTCTCCGCCTTCTGGGAGACCAACGCCAGCTGGGAGCTGGCCGCGCTGCCGCTGTTCATCTGGATGGGAGAGATCCTGTTCCGCACGCGGCTGTCGGAGCAGATGTTCGAGGGCCTGTCGCCCTGGCTGAACAAGGTGCCGGGGCGCCTGATGCACACCACCATCCTGGGCTGCGGCATCTTCGGCTCGGTGTCGGGTTCCTCGGCGGCCACCTGCGCCACCATCGCCAAGGTGGCCCTGCCGGAGCTGAAGAAGCGCGGCTACGAC
>NZ_SWAR01000076.1 GCF_006386545.1 Methylibium rhizosphaerae
GTATGGGGACTGGTTCATCTGAACAACGTGCTGGCGCCTTGGGTGTGCTCAACCTTACAACGACATCGGCCCTTCCTGCCGGGCTGCTGCTGACCAGTCAAGGTGGGATGCACAGACGCGTACGATCGAGTGACGTTCGAGCTCGTGGAAACGGAGAATCCGACTGCTCCGAACCAAACCCTCTCCACACCAAGCTCAGATGAATTGGCTGCTCAAGCCCGAGCCGACAAAGCAGTTCGGCTCAGAAGGACATGAAGCACAAGAGGCCCTCCGTGCGTGCGCGCCGAGCGCGGCCTACCTAACCCCTCAGTCAAGGGGACGTGGAGCTTGAATCGGTTTCGTTGACTGAGTGACCTAACCGATAACGACTGCTTTGCGGGATCTTGTTTGAAGGTGCTGGACTTCCGCTTTGGGTCGGGTACCGCCGGCCAGTTCGCGTGCAAGGAGCCGTTCGCGCCCGATCCGTCGCGCGTCAGTGGTCGAGTGACCGCTGACGAAAGTAGAGCGAGCGTACAGGGCCTGGGCCAATGAATGACTGGTGACCGACCCCGCCGACATTCAGGCCGCCGAAAGCGAATGACCGTGCCCAGTCTTGAGCTGCTGTTCGTCTCCGGCACGCCTTGCGCCGCAATCCCATCAATCAGCACCTCCTGCGGCCATCGCGCAGCGACTTCCTCTTCCCCGGTCGCACTGTCCCCAGCGTCTGTGGACAACCTTGTTGATTGCGGGTGAACGGAAAACGGGAGCCCGCGCCGGCACTGACACTCCATTGAGTTGCCACCAAATGTGGCAGTCCGGTGACGGAGAGACCAGCGTCGTCATGGCCGCACAAGCACCTGGTTGAGCATCACGGCCAGCCGCCTCCCCGCAGATGCCAGACGTTCCAGCAGCACCGGCGCAAAACGCTGTCCGTAGTCGGCCGGCAGGAAATGATCGTTCGGATAGAAACCCGACGACGTCACGATCCGGCACGATTCCTCGGCCCAGCGCGCTGGCTGAATGCGTGCATCGACGGGCGAGGTCACAGCCAGGTTCAGCGCATCACGCAACGCGTCCATCCCGCCGGGCCACTGATCCACCAGGCCCACATCCCACAACGCGTGCAGGTTCGTGCCCCGGCCACCAAAGCGCACCTGGAAGAGGTTGCCGCCACGATCATCGGCGTAACCCGCATGCAGGGGCTGGTGGACATCACCGACCAGATGAACCAGGTACTTCAGCGCCTTCAGGCGCTCCTCCGGCGGCGCAGACGACGCCAGCACAGCAGCCTGCCTCTCGATAGCCGCCACCACGCACCGTCCTTCCAGGCAATCGCGTGCCGACTCGTAGTGGCAACCGCTGTCTCGTGGCATGTTCACGTAGTGCCACGCCGCCGTCGACGGCGCCCGCACCTCATCGGCCCAGGTCGAAATCGAGACCAGGCTGGCACCCGGTTCCAGCGCCAGTAGCTTGGCCAGTTCCGCCTTGGCGACCGCGCTCCAGCGCTCCTGCGCCAGTTCGGCGATCAGGCGGTGGGCCGCCCCGCCATAGGCAAACGCAGGGCCACAGACGAACAACAACGACAACACCAGCGAGCGCAACAACATGGGGAACGGTAGAGACAAAGGAAGGGATGGAGACGTTTGAGGAGGCGCGGCGTTACGCCGCCAGCCGGTGTTCGTAGTAAGGCCGCTCACGATCATCCAGGATTGCGTACTGCTCCTTCAGGTTCGCCGCATCGGGCTGCAGCCAGGCATCGAGATGTTCCGGCTTGATCGGAATGATGCAGCGGTCGTGCCCTGCAGCCGCCACCTCTTCAGGCGGTTCATCGGTGATGGCCGCAAACGACAGCAGTTCCTCCTTGCCGTCCGGTGACACCCAGCGCGACCACAAGCAGGCCACCAGCATGTCGTGTTGTGGTCGCGGCCGGAACTCCAGCACCACGTTGCCTTCCGGCCGGCTGACGTTTTCGTAGAAGGCACTTGCGAGCATCACACCGTGGGAACAGCCGAACAGCGGCTTCCAGAACTCACCCTCGAGGTTGTCGCGCCGCGCGTTGTAGGTGCCCGGGTACTTGGTGTCGTAGAAGGCCGGCTTGCCCGGTGGTCGGCATTGATAACGCATCGGCTTCACGACCCGCTGGCCGTCTTCCCACACCATCACCGGTGCATAGTGCCCCGGGAAAATCCGCGAGTCTTCATCGGTCAGTTCGGTGCGCCGCAGATCGTTGAGCCAGCCCTTCAACTGGTCGATCTTGGAAGTCGAGATGCGCAAGTCTTCCTGCGCCTTCTTGGTGACCTTGCCGGAGGCCAGCACGCGTTCGGCATCGGCGCGCCGCTTGACCTGCTTGAACAACTGCTGCTCCAGGTTGCTGGTCCGTTCGGCCTTGTACTCGGCGATCGCCTGCTGGATCTTCCGCAGCTCTTCACTGTAGGCCGGTTCCGACTCGAACGCCGCCTCGAGCGCCTTCGGCAGCTTCAACGTCATCTCCTCGCGCCGGTGCCAGAAGGTGTCGACAAACTCGCGGATGTCCATCACCGCCCCAAACACCCGCACGTACTTGCGGTAGTCGGCCCAGATCTGCGCGGAATAACACATGCAAAGGCTCCCTAGGCAAACAGGTAGCGACTAGCCCCAGCGCTGCCGCACCCGCGACAGCACGTTGATGCTGGGCCCCGAAGCCACGACTGAGGGCACGCCCTCCGGAGCCACCGGCCCGACCGCCTCGAAATGATGCTGGATCGCTGGAGGGATGAACCGTGTCAGCGCCGCATACACATGCCGGTCGCCATACGCAGCCTGCTGCGTCATGTAGTAGCGTTGCGGCACCAGCAGGTGCAGTTGTTCCTTCGCGCGTGTCATGCCGACGTACAGCAGCCGGCGTTCCTCTTCGATCAACGAAGCCGAGCCGGTGATGATGTCGCAGGGAATGCAGCCGTCGACCACGTTGAGGATCGAGACCGACCGCCACTCCTGCCCCTTGGCCGAATGCAGGGTCGACAGGATCAGGTAGTCCTCATCGAGGTGAGCGTCGCCCGATTCATCGCTGCTGGCTGCCGGCGGATCGAGCGCCAGTTCGGTCAGGAACCGTTCACGCGAACGGTAGCCGCCAGCGATCTGCACCAACTGCCGCAGGTCGGCTACCCGAACCGCCGCATCGTCGCTCGCCTGCTCGAGCAGCGGCACGTACCACAACAACACGTCCTCCAGCTCCGCGGGCCAAGCGCCCTGCCCGCCTGCCAGGCGCCCGAACAGTTCGCCAAAACACCGCAGCGACTCACGCGCCGCGGCCGGTGCTTCAAACGAAGCCAAGGCCTCCAGTGCCGAAGGCGCAGCAGTGACGGCTTCGACCAGTCGGCGTGCTGTGGCCGGCCCGACTCCGGGCATCAGCTTGGCGACGCGGAACCCCGCTACCTCGTTGTGCGGGTTGCTGGCCCAGCGCAACACCGCCAGCACATCCTTGATGTGGGTGGACTCCAGGAACTTGAGCCCGCCGAACTTCACGAACGGAATGTTCCGTCGTACCAGTTCCAGTTCCAAAGCGGCGCTGTGATGCGCCGTGCGGAACAACACCGCCTGGTGCTTGAGCAACATGCCGCTTTCGCGTTGTGCCAGCACACGATCGGCCACCCAGCGTGCCTGCGCCAGTTCATCCTCGACCGACACCAGCAAAGGTTTGTTGGACGACGTGCGATCGGTCCACAACTGCTTGGTGTGCCGTTCGGCCGCCAAGGCGATGACGGCGTTCGACGCGGCCAGGATCGGTTGAGTCGAGCGGTAGTTGCGCTCCAGCGTGACACGCTCGGCCGACGTGTCGAAATGGCTGCCGAAGTCGAGGATGTTGCGCACCTCGGCGGCACGGAAGGAATAGATGGCCTGCGCGTCGTCACCCACCGCCACCACCCCACGGCCTGACGGCTTGAGCCGTCGCAGGATCAGGGCCTGCAGCCGGTTGGTGTCCTGGTACTCGTCGACCAGCACGTGATCAAAACGAGTTCCGACCTCGGTGGCCAGCGCAGGGTCCTCGAGCATCAGGCTCCACGACAGCAGCAGGTCATCGAAGTCGAGCAGTTGCTGGTCCTGCTTGGTGTCGGCGTACCCCTGAAACAGGACCTTCAATTCATCGGCCCAGTCCAGGCACCACGGGTAGTGGTCCTGCAGCACCGACAAGAGTGCGCCGCCGCTGTTGAGGACGCGCGAATAGATGCCGAAGCAGGTGCCCTTGGTCGGGAAGCGCTTCTTTGTCTTCGAGAAGCCGAGCCGGTCGCGCACGACATCGAGCAGATCCTCGGCATCTCCCCGGTCCAGCACGGTGAAGGCATCCGACAACCCGAGCCGCGGGGCATACAGCCGCAGCAGGCGCGCCGCCACCGAGTGGAAGGTGCCGGCCCATTCGAGATGGGGTCGCTGCCCCGAACGCAGCCCCAGCGAAACCTGCAACAGCGCCCCGGCCCGTTGGGTCATCTCCAGCGCCGCCCGCCGCGAAAACGTCAGCAGCAGGATGCGTTGTGGATCACACCCGGCCAGCACCAGCCGCGCGAGCCGGGCCGCCAGAGTTTTGGTCTTGCCGCTACCGGCCCCGGCGATCACCAGCAATGGCGGCGCGAGCCGCGCGTCACCATCCAGGCCATGTTCCACCGCAGCCCGCTGCTGTTCGTTCAGCGAGGCCAGCGCATCGATCCGCGACGGGGTTGTGAGGTGAAGGGGCTGGGGAACAACGGCAACTTCTGACATCCCGGCACTGTATACGCATCCAGCCTTTTGCTACACTGGATGAACATACAGCCAAGTCATGAGCGCCCCTCTCTTCCGTGAAGTCCTGCAGGCCCAAGAACCGCCGCTGCAGGAGGCCTTACCGCTCGCGACCGAGGGGGTGCAACGCTATGTCTGGGAAAGCCGCTTCGGGCCGATGCTGATCGAGGTGGTTGACCGTGTGGCCTACGTCAACGGCGGCAAGGTCGAGCCGAGCACGGACACAACACAACCGCAAGGAGCCCGCTGATGGACGCCCGCCTACAACTGCGCCAGCACTACCGCCCCGCACGCCGCCTGGTGCCCACGTTCCTCTTCAAGGTCTGGAACTGGCTCTGAGACACCGCGCGGTCGGCAGCACCGGCGTTCCCGGCTGCCCCTCCTTGTTGTTCGATCCAGTTGTACAGGCCACAGATGAGAGGGTGGATGCTGAAGTTGCGCAAAAGCGGCACCTTGCTGCCACAACGGCGCGATCCAGACGAGTGGCTTGAGGGATTCATCGAAAGCCGCAGCCGGTGGGCCGGTGAACGGCTCGTGCGCGTGCCCGAGTTCCGGCAGATTCACGCATCAGTCGTGGCACCGCCGGATGCACTCCTGTACGACTTCGCCGTCACCCGCCTCGGCGGCGAAGGCATCACGGTGCGCGGGATCGAACGCTTAGAGTCACGGGGCACGGTGGCCGCGGTGTTGCAAGAGTGGCGTGTCGACCTGCAGCGTGTCGTGCCACCGGGTGGGCACTACGGCCCGCCGCTCGGTGTAATCCGCCCGTCCGTCGGCCCCGGCTCGGACACGCACAAACCGTGAACCGCCATGGCCGATCCGCTGGCGACCGCCCGTAGACTGCGCCTTCGGCTTCGCTCCCCTGCGCCCTTCTGCTCCAGCGAGATGTACATCACCGACGCCCGGCACTACCTTGACGAGAAAGGCGCGTTGCTGCCTCTGCGCGGAGCAGCCAAGGCGATGGCCGAGTTCCATGCAGGCGCCATTGCCTACGCCACCGACTTCCTCGAAACCGGCATGGCCGCGCCGACCTGCTTCAAGTGCAAGAAAGCGCCGGTGCAACCCATGATCGCCCAGGATGATGCGATCTACTGGTCGTGCCCGACATGCAAGGCCGAGGGTCGGATTTCCAACTGGCAGGGCACGTTGTGGGATCTCAGCGACCGGCCTGATGCGCAGGCTTGAGTGCTTTGGCGAGAGTGCGGCCGGGAGCGGCGCCATCGCCTGCTGGGCTTCAAAAAAATGGTGGCACTTGCACGCTGCACAGCACCGCCAGCCAGGCCCTGCAGGTAGAGGTCGGCGAGCTTTGTGCTCAACAGCGTGGACATATTGCGGAATCTTGCGATGCTGAACCAAGGGGTGAGCCTACTGCGAAGAGGTGGTTGCAGAGGACTTGGCCGACGGGCGTTTGCGTCGCATATTGCCCGACTGGCAAGGGACCCCAATGCCCGTGTACGCGCTCACTGAAGCTAACGGGCAGCTCACTGGCAGGTTGGCTGCTTGCCGCCTAAGACGAGCAGGCCCACGGCACGCAAGCACCCGAGCTTCCGTGAGCCCAGCGGCGCGGCCCTTGCTGCGTCGTTGCCGACATGTGCGCGCCAGAGCAGCACTCAGGCGCCCTG
>NZ_SWAR01000077.1 GCF_006386545.1 Methylibium rhizosphaerae
GTGCTGCGCGCGCTGTCGCAACGCGCCGCCAAGCTCGGCATGCAAGTCGTCCCTGTTCCTGCGCCACAACCGGCCTGAAAAACTCATTGCCGGTCAGTCACTTGGAAGGAGTTTCTTGAGAGGCCTCACCGCTGCTAATCCACCTGTTCGTATGGAGCCAGTTTCCAAAGCCGCGATGGCATTGGTTCGATCGGAGGCAAACGGAGAGGACCGTACGGTCCATTGAGGCCTCGCTCATGCGTGCGTGAGCGAATGAGAGCGATGCCACCGAATACGCCATGGCGGCGAATTGCTCTGTAGCCAAGGGTGGAGCAGCTGGCACGGCGCCGGCCTGAGTCGCTCAGCAGCCAGGCACTGTCAGTTCTTCAACCGGTAGCCGGTGCGCACCATCCAGCTCACCACCGCTACGCAGGCCACGAGGAGTACGGCGGTCGCCCCAAGGCTCCAGCCGACGCCCACGTCGGTGCTGTCCACGAAGCTCCAGCGGAAGCCATCGATGAGGTAGACCACCGGGTTGAAAAGGGTCACCGTGCGCCACAGCGGCGGCAGCATGTCGATGGAGTAGAACGCGCCGCCCAGGAAGGTGAGCGGCGTGATCACGAGCATCGGCACCAGCTGCAGCTGCTCGAAGCCCTTGGCCCAGATGCCGATGATGAAGCCGAAGAGGCTGAAGGTCACGGCCGTGAGCAGCAGGAAGACCACCATCCACACCGGGTGTGCGATGCGTAACGGCACGAAGAAGGCTGCCGTGAGCAGGATCACCACCCCGAGCACGATCGACTTGGTGGCCGCAGCGCCCACGTAGGCGATCACCATCTCCAGCGAGGAGACGGGCGCTGACAGCAGCTCGTAGATGGTGCCGGTGAAACGCGGGAAGTAGATGCCGAACGACGCGTTCGACAGGCTCTGCGTGAAGACCGACAGCATGATCAGCCCCGGCACGATGAAGGCGCCGTATTCCACGCCGTTGACCTTCTGCATGCGCTCGCCGATCACGGCGCCGAAGACCACGAAGTACAGCGAGGTGGTGATCACCGGCGTGATCAGGCTCTGCCCCACCGTGCGCAGGAAGCGGGCCATCTCGAAGCGATAGATCGCCCACACGCCGTAGCGGTTGAAGGCGGCGACCTGGGTCGCGCTCATTGGTGCACCCTCTCGCTTCGCGAGGTCCCTCCGAGAGGGACAGCGCGCCCCCTTCGGAGCGGCCGTGCGGCGGCGCTCATGCCGCTTCTCGCAGTTTGCGCTCTGCGCGCGAGGAGTCATGGACCAGGCTCACGAAGATCTCCTCCAGCGAACTCTGCTGCGTGTTCACGTCCTTGAAGCCGATGCCCAGCTCACCGAGCCGGCGCAGCAGCGGGGCCACGCCGGCGGCGCCGGGATCGGCCGCATCGAACTCGCGCTGCAGCGTGTGGCCGCCCGGCTTGAGCACGAGGTTCCATGGCGCCAGCTCCGCCGGCACCTCTGCCAGCGGATGGTCCAGTTCGATGGTGAGCTGCTTCTTGCCGAGCTTCTTCATCAGCGTGGCCTTCTCCTCCACCAGGATGAGCTCTCCCTTGTTGATCACGCCGACCCGGTCGGCCATCTCCTCGGCTTCTTCGATGTAGTGGGTGGTGAGGATGATGGTGACGCCGCCGTCGCGCAGCCGGCGCACCATCTCCCACATGTCGCGCCGCAGCTCCACGTCGACGCCGGCCGTGGGCTCGTCGAGGAAGAGAATCTCCGGCTCGTGCGACAGTGCCTTGGCGATCATCACCCTGCGCTTCATGCCGCCCGACAGCGCCATGATCTTTTCGTGTCGCTTGTCCCAGAGCGACAGCTCGCGCAGCACCTTCTCCACCAGCGCGGGATCGGGCGGCCGGCCGAACAGGCCGCGGCTGAAACTGACCGTCGCCCACACACTCTCGAAGGCGTCGGTCGCCAGCTCCTGCGGCACCAAGCCGATCTTGCTGCGGGTGACGCGGTAGTCGCGCACGATGTCGTGGCCGGCCACCGCGACGGTTCCGCTGCTCGGGGTGACGATGCCGCAGACGATGGAGATCAGCGTCGTCTTGCCTGCCCCGTTGGGGCCGAGCAGCGCGAAGATCTCGCCGCGGCGAATGTCCAGGTCCACCCGCTTGAGCGCCTGAAAGCCGCTGGCGTAGGTCTTGGTGAGGCCGGCGATGGAGACGGCGTGAGCACTGGCAGCAGGTGTCGGCATGGGCAGGCGTCGTGCTGGGAAAGGCGCGCATGGTAGGGCCAAGCGGGAGACCTTGCTCGCAACGCCGTGACAAGGAACTCGGACATCACTCGAGCGCCGACGCCAACGCCACCTTCCGGGCCCAGTCCGGGTGATCGATGAACGGGTTGCGGTTGCCCTGTGCCTCGAAGATCGCCTGGTTGCGATGCAGCTCGTACTCGGTGACCGGGTCGCCTTCGTGCCAGCGCAGCAGCGTGTCGATGCGGGCCGCATCCATGCGGCTCTCGTCGAGGTCGATGCCGCGCGGGTAGCGCAGCAGGAAGTACAGCGTCGCCCGCGCCACGGCGCCCTTCCCTGCATCCGGCTCGAAGCGGTCTTTCTCGCGGCGGCCGCACAAGTCCCGCACCGCCTCGTCCGCCGGAAAGTCGAAGTACGCGTGGTTGCCGCGGAACGAGTTGCAGCGCGACTCGCAGGCGAACAGGTGGTGCAGGTCCCCGCGCATCGGCTCCTTCTTGGCGAACCACGACTGCGGCACGACATGCTCGCAGTTGAAGGGGGCATTGGCCTCCAGCAGCTCTTCCATCGCCGCCGCCGGCACCGTGGCCAGCGCCTCGTTGCGCCGCATCGACTCGCGCAGCGCCTCCCGGCGCGCCTCGATCCGGAACGCCTCTTCGATGAACTCGCGTGCATCGAACACCTGCCCGCTGTAGATGCTCTTGATCACCAGCCTGCGCCCTTCCCTGCGCCTCCCGGGCCGACATGATCACGTGGTGGTTGGTCAGCATCACGTTCGGTGCCACCAGGAAGCCGGTGCCGCGCACCAGTGTGCCGCCCAGCCGGTCCTGGACCTCCACGAAACACACGCCGCGGCTGGCGGCCAGGCCGATCTCGAGAATGCTTGGCGCAGCACAGGCAACCCCTCTCGCCCAGCCTGCAGCATGCAACGCATGGGCGCGCTCGTGGGCGCGTGCGAGACGCACGCTACCGAGGCGGGCAGACGGTCTGCTCGACGGAGGGGTTGGCCGCCTTCATAGCTGCGCCAGAGAAAGCAGCGGCACCACGACGGCGCCCACGGCCACGAAGAACAGCAGGAACACGGCTGCATACCAGCGAATTGCAGACTGCAGCGGTGCAGGTAGCCAACCAACAAGCCTGCTGGCAGGCTGGAGGTTGCCACGCTGCGGATGAAACCAGACACATGCACACAGGAGCGCCCAGGGACCGGCCACAAATGGGCCGAGAAGGGCTCCCCCTACGGCAAGCGTTCTCGAAGACGGCACAACAGCCATGGCCGCCGTGAACAAGCCTATTGAGATTGCCGAGCAAGCGAGGAACCACCACCTGTATGCATGGAGGCGGCTGGCTATTGATGAGCAAAGTGTCGGAGTCACTGCAGGCACCTGAAACAGATCCCTCTCTCCCGCCGCCCGTTCTGCACTCGTGTGCCAGGCAAGCCGGATGGTCACTTCGTCCCGGGCGATGGGGTCGGAGCGACCTTGGTTGCCTTGACCGTGCAAGTGGCGGCAACCGAGTTGTTGACGGTCGAGATGGTGTTCTGCGTGATCGTGTAGGGCACTTCCTTGCCGCTCGCCTTGAAGAGCTTCGCTGCCGCTTCACCAACACAGAGACTCTTCACCTCGGCCGGGGTTTGTGTTTCCTGGCCGATGTAGGTGTTGGACACGCTTTCGGAAGAATCGGTACTCGAGGACGCCCCGGCGACCGACCTGTAGGTTTCCTTGGCAACTTTCGCAGAGTCGGACACGACGCCGGGCAGATCAATGCTGACGCAGGCTGAAACAACAGGCAGAGCAAGAAGAACGAGGATGTGTTTCATGTTCGTGCAAACCTCCCGTGCCCCGCATGATGCGAGAGCACTGGCCGCGGATCAACACTCACCGCGCCAGGGCCGCGACCTCTGCAGCGCTCAATGCGCCTGAATAGACGCGGAAGTCCTGCAGGCGCCCGTTGAACGCCGGATGTCCCCAGTTGCGCCCCAGGAAGGTCACCTGGTCGCCCACCTGACGCGGTGACAGCGTCATGTGGGTGGCGCTCCCCACCTCGACGCCATCGACGTAGATCCGACCCGTCGTGCCCTTCTGCGTGTACGCCACATGAACCCAGCGCCTCGTGGGAAGAGCACTCGGCCCTTCCACCGCACGTATATCGCTGCCGGTTGCGCCGAATATTCCGAACTGCAATCCACCTTGGCCGGCCTGGGGGGCAATGCCGAGGGCGGAGTTGGCATCGGTCCCGGCGAACAGGATGCAGGTGTTCCAGCGATACCCGTTGGCATAGGCCCATATGGACACCGTGAAGTCGTCCAGGCTGCTGAACAGACCCGCCGGCAGTTGGATGCCCGCTGACTTTCCATCGAACATGGGCGCCTGGTCGTTGTTGCGCCCTTCGCCCCAGGTCACGCCGTCCAGCAGCTTCCCCTCCACGGGCGTCCTGGAGCCATCCGGGTTCACCAGCAGGCCGACAGCGGCTGTGCCGGTCGGGCCGTTCAGCGGCATGCTGAAGCGCAGTTCGCCAGGTACCGCGACTCGAACCGTGTTGGAGCCGGTACGCGGCGCGCCGGGGCCTTGCGCAACGACCTGGTAGAACCAGGTGCCGTTGGCTGGCGCATCGGTGTGGGTGAGCAGTTGGTCGGCCGCCACCGTGGCCACCGTCGTGAAGGGGCCCTGGGCCGACGTGCCGCGCTGCACCACATAGGAAGTCGCTCCCACGCTCCCCCACCACGAGAGCAGGACCCGGCCGTCATTCAAATACCCCGTGAGGCCGGACGGCGGCTTCATCGGCCCGGCATATGGCGCGCGGCGATGGATCAGCGTCGGCCACCAGATGTCGTCGCTGCTGCCGCCGTACTTCGCCTCGCAGTACGGCACCATGCGCGCGACGTTCGGTGCCGCGATGCCCAGGCGGTTGACGTAGTGGTTGAAGATCGGCTCCCAGCAGTTGCGGCCGAATCCGATGTATTTGCCGTCAGGGGTGGGACCAAAGGCCACCTGCGTCCATTGGTTGGTGTGCGGCTGGGTCGGGTTGTCCTCAGGCACGAACGGCATGGCGTAGGGCTTGCCGCTCTCGTCCTGCAGGTTGGTCCGCGCCACGTACTCGGCGCCCGAGAGGAAGCGGTTGTTGTACAGCCCGTAGAGGTCGTCGCCCTGGTTCCAGGCCATTTCCATCACGTCCCCGCCCAGCGATATGCCCAGCGTCGCGTGCCCCTGGTCGCGTCCGCTCTCCTGCCATTGCCCGAAGTGGCCAGGGTGCACGTAGTACACGCTGTGCAGGGCCGAGCCGTTGCCGAAGTTCCGCAGCTTGCCGCGGTTGTTGGCGGCGTACGAATCGCAGGCCAGCCGGTACAGCTCAGGCTTGTCGCAGAAGATGCCGATGGCCATGGCACCGACCATCGAAGCCAAGTCCCAGTTGGCGTGGGACCCGATCCGGCCCTCGCTGAGGAACCACGACGAGATCGGGGCGAAGACCTTGAGCAGCATCTCCTGGAAGCGCCTGAGGTTCGCTGGCGCCCAACCCGGGTAGGTGCGCAGGATCTCGCCGATCTGCGCCAACTGGTGGCCCTGCATGCCGGCCATCAGGATGAAGGTGTGGTCGTCATGGGCGGTCGATCCGGGAGGCACCGTTCCGACCACCTTCAGCGTGTTCGCCCACGCGTCCAGGAACTCCACCGCCTTGTCGGCATAGCGGTTGTCCTGGGGGTCGGACAGCTTCCAGCGCAGCACCAGGGACCAGGCGCGCCAGATGTCGACGTACAGGTTGTTCTTGCTGCCGTCGGCCCGGTAGACCCCCTCCAGCGGGTAGGGCCGGGTATCCAGGGTGGCGAAGCGGTCGGCGCACAGCTTGTTCCACCAGCCCGTCCACGGTTCCTGGCCTGCCTTGATGTGCGCACGGATGCGGGTGGCGTCGGCTTCGGTGAGCAGCAGCCCCGGGTGGCGGAAGACGCCGGTCTCCGAGGCGGGCGCGGAGGCGGAGCTGTTTTCCTTTCCCAGCACCGACAGTCCGGACGGGCCGATCTC
>NZ_SWAR01000078.1 GCF_006386545.1 Methylibium rhizosphaerae
CACCCATTGGTGCGTGTTCGCATGCTTGGGGCTCCGGTCTAGGCTGCTGGCCTAACCACTCCATCGAGCGGACACCCTCCGGCAAGCTGCGCTTGCCTACGGTCGCCGCTCATGTCGAACGTTGGGCCCCATGGCTGGGTGAGGCTCGTGGTGCTTGAAGAGGGAACGGTTGTCGCACATGGAGCCGTCGAGTGCGTCTGCGCCGAGCGTGGCACGCGTGCGTGAGGCCACCGAGGGCTGCCCGTCCTGCGGCGGTCAGCTCACCGGTGGTGGTGTTCGCCGCAGCGGTGCTTGCAGCGCAAGGGCGGTTCAAGCAAAGTCGAGGCTCAGTGCAAGGCTCAGGGGAGAGGTCAATGCAGCAGCGCTGCACAGTGAAGGCCCTGCGCGGTAGCGCAGCGCCAAGCTCAGGTAGTGGAGGCATCGGCCTGTCGGCCCATGCCGCCAGCGCCGTTGCTGCTGCCCGCAGTGCACAGCGCGCTGTCGCGGGCCTGTGGCCCAACCCCTCCATCGAGCGGACACACAACGGCGGGGCGCAGCGGCGCGCTTCGGAGGCGCTCGTTGCGCCGTTGTGTGCCGCTCATGTCGAACGTTAGCCCTCATATGGAGGACTCACATGCCCAGTTGGCACTTGGCAAATGCCGATGAAATTGCCAGTCAACACAAGTACACGTTCTACAAGCCTAGCCGCGAAGTCATTGGACGAGTGGCACCAGGCGAAGTGGTCAAGTTGATTTTTCAGTTCGAGAGCGACGATCCCGAGGCACCTAGCGCCGAGCGCATGTGGGTACTTGTAGATGAAGCGCATGACGGCACCCACTTTAAGGGCAGACTGAACAACGAACCACGGCATATACAAGACCTCAAGCTCGACGATCTGATCGAATTTGAGTCTTGCCACATCATCAACACAGAGCACGATGACAACGACAATATCGTCGAGCGCTACATCAAGCGGTGCTTCGTCACCAAGCGTGTCTTGAACGAAGGCTACAAGGTCGGCTATCTCTACCGCGAGGAGCCGGACGAGGAGAAGGACAGCGGTTGGAGAATCACATCCAATACGGAGACCGACGAATACATGGATGACTCCGACAACGTGGCCTATGTCTCTCTCGGTGCAGTCCTGAGCAAGGATGACTCGTTTGTTGCCCTTCTCGAGTTGCCGGTCGGCTCGGCCTTCATCCGCGACAACTCCACGGGAGAGTTCATTGCCACATCGCTTGAGGGCTAACCCCTCCGTCAAGGGGACGTCTTGCGGCAAGCCGCAAGCCGCCCCTTACGTCGAACGTTAGGTGCGGCCATGAGGAGCCAGCCTTTCACGCATCGCGCCAGCGGCCCGTTGTGCCTGGTCTCCGGTAGTTGGTCGGCTTGCTCGTCACCCGTCGCCGCTGATGGCTCTTTGGCTTGCTGCAGCATCATCGGTGGCACGTTGGGCCGGCCGAGGGGGCTCCATCCTCTCGCGGTGCGTCTTGCTGGCGTGCGTACTCGTCGCCTCCGGTCAAGGTCGGAGCGAGTTGAGACCGCAGTCCTTTCACGGTTGGTGCGTCAGAGTTGCCGCTCAAATGCAAAAGGTCAGTGCGCCGTCCGCCCACGACATCGTCTGAGCGTGAGAATCCAGGGTCAAATGCAGCAGGTCAAAGCCTTGTTCACTGGCGTCGCAGACTCACCGGAGTCGCGGCTGGGCAGCTTCTTGCCGTCCTGCAGCCGCTGGTGCACTTGCGTTGCACCTAACCCCTCCGTCAAGGGGACGCCCACAAGCGGGCTTCGCCCACTTGCGGTCGCCCCTTACGTCGAACGTTAGGAGGCACATTCACTTGCGCCAAGCCTCTGAAGTCGATCTCCCCTTCCGCGTCGGCGCGGCGCTTCTGGCCACGGCCGCCGGTGCAACAATTGGCTTCCTGGTTGGTCTTCTGTTCCTCTACGCCGGGTGGTCCCAGTCAATCGGTCGTCCCGTAGCCGGCGGGGCCGTTGCCGGCGCGCTATCGGGGGCACTCCTGCCGGTTGGTGCCATGGACTTCGTTGAGGGAACGGTTCATTTCTTCATTGGCTTCTTCGTTACCACCGCAGCAGTGGCAGTCGAAGATATTCCTTCCGGGCTCTTTCACGGTTCGGCCGAGCGTCCCAAATGGCTTCGTTGGGTGTTCGTCTTTGGGGTTCTCTTTGCGCTATTCCTATGGGTAATTTCTCATCTGTAGCTTTGCCCCGCAGCCAGCCTCCTAACCCCTCCGTCAAGGGGACGTCCCGCAAGCGGGCCGCCCCTTACGTCGAACGTTAGGTGCGGCCATGAGGAGCCAGCCTTTCACACATCGCGCCAGCGGCCCGTTGTGCCTGGTCTCCGGTAGTTGGTCGGCTTGCTCATCACCCGTGGCCGCTGATGGCTCTTTGGCTTGCAGCAGCATCATCGGTAGCGCGATAGGCCAGCCGAGGGGGCTCCATCCTCTCGCGGCGCGTCCTGCTGGCGTGCGCACTCGTCGCCTCCGGTCAAGGTCGGAGCGAGTTGAGACCGCAGTCCTTTCACGGTTGGTGCGTCAGAGTTGCCGCTCAAATGCAAAAGGTCAGCACGCCGTCCGCCCACGCCATCGCCTGAGCGTGAGAATCCAGGGTCAAATGCAGCAGGTCAAAGCCTTGTTCACTGGCATCGCAGGTTCGCCGGGTTCGCGTTTGGGCAGCTTCTTGCCGTCCTGCAGCCGCTGGTGCACTTGCGTTGCACCTAACCCCTTCGTCAAGGGGACGTCTTGCGGCAAGCCGCAAGCCGCCCCTTACGTCGAACGTTAGGCGCTTTGATGAGCCACGAGTCAGAGAACCCTGTGCCGAGCTGGTGGCCGGTGGGCAAGTACGTCGGAGTCGCATTGGTAGTGGCCGCCTTCGCGTTCTCAGGAGAGCGCGCGGGAGCGAGAGCCATCGGCTTGTTCGTCATGGTTCAGGCCTTTGTTCTCTTGTCGGCCAAGCGCATCCCGTATGGCTGGGAAGGTCAAGAGCCCTCTGGCTATATCACCGGCCCACTCGTTCAGGTTCTCGCTTTCCTCTTGGGTGGGCTTGGTGCGGCGTTTGTTGCCAGGCCAGAGTTCATGCTCAACCTCTTCGGGTTCACTGAATGACTCCGGGTCAAGGTATGCGTCGCTTAGCCAGCAATTCCAGCCAAGTCAGCGTCTTTGGCTTGCCATTGCGCGAAGCGCCTAACCCCTCCATCGAGCGGACCCACAACGGCGGGCCACGCTCTGCGGCCTTGCCAACACCGAGCACGCCGTTGCGGTCCGCTCATGTCGAACGTTAGGTGCCTCGAGTGCGAACCGCTTTCACCCTAGTTGCTCTGACTTTGTCTTGCCCAGTGTTGGCGCAGAGCTGCGACCAAGAGCCGTTCAAGTCGGTACGAGATGCACTCTTCAGCGGCAGGGAACCTGAGCCCCGTCTAAGTTCCTGCGCGCCCATGCAAGGCGACCCGCGAACAGGCGTAGCCGTCTTTGCCTTCGAAACATCTCGTTCGACCGAGGATGTCAAGACATACGACGTCGAACTCATCCTTGCAGATCTCCGATCGAACAGGCTCAAGGCGCGGCTGTCGCTCAAAGACGTGTGGGAAAGCGACGCCTACAAGATCGACTCAGCGGAGATCTCCAAGGTGAACTACCAAGTCCGCCATAAAGCCACTGTCTTCGGCCTAGCTGAGTCTTGGAGCGGTTCATCGAGCGTCTCTTTCTACAACATCAGGAAACTCAGTCTCTTTACCCAACGTGGCGCAACAATCGTCCCGCTGCTTACCGAGCTTGTTACCGAGATTTATCAAGGAGAGGGCTGTGATGTGCATACAACCCGAGACCTCGAAGTTCAGCCTTCACAAGCCAAAGGCTATGCCCCCATACGCGTGTCGGAGCGCCAGATCGGCATTGCGCGTGAAAACATGACCTGTCCGCCGGTAAGCTCGGAACGGTCCGAAGTCCTCAGGTATCGGAATGGAAGGTACTTCGTGCCGGAACACCTCAAACCATTTGGGCAGGCTCAATGAAGTCACCTAACCTCTCCATCGAGCGGACGCCCTCCGGCAAGCTGCGCTTGCCTACGGTCGCCGCTCATGTCGAACGTTATGCGCCAGCGCGTGGTCCTCGTGAATAGAAGGTCTGGCTTGGCAGCGCTTGTGGTTCGCAATTGCTGCTGGCCCGCCGCGCGGTCACAGTCCGGTTCGGCTCGAAGCGTTGGCTGCTCGCGCGTGCGAAGCGCTGCTTCCTTTGTGCGCTCCAGCAGCAGCAAATCAATTCACGAAGCAGTCCGCCACGGTGGTTTGTTCGCTGTGCGTGGGGCGCTCAGGGCTCGCGGGTTGGGCACTGGCGCCTGCTGTTCGCATCGGAGCTCTCGTTCAAGGTCAGCCGGTCTTGCCGCGGCTCGCGCGCCTCGGGCTGGGCTTCGCATAACCTGTCAATCAAGCGGACAGCCTCCGGCTGCCGCTCATGTCGAACGTTATGCCCCATAAGAGCGCACCAATTTGGCGTCAGTTGAAGGCGTCCCGTCGGCGGCGGCGAAGCGCGCCGGCTCGGCTGCAGATCTACAACCCGCTCAAGCGACGGCGTGCATACTGGAACGCCCTCGCGAAGTCCGAGTTAGCTCTGCTGATGCACGGCCTATCGGATTGGGAAGAACGTTCGAGAGGGGCAGTGAAAGCCCGCATCCGACGGAAGCGCGTAGAAGCCGTGGCGTTTTTTTGCAAGAAGTTCGGGGGACCCTCGTCCGACCGGTATTGGGTTGGCAAGCGAATGCACAAGAGCATTCGTCAACAGGGCCTCCACAATCCGAATAGTGAATGTGAGTGGGGAGTGCTGTGGCATGAGGCATAACCCCTCCATCGAGCGGACGTGCCACGGCGGGCTTCGCCCACCGTGTCCCGCCGCTCATGTCGAACGTTAGACCTCACAACACATGCACGTCGAGCCTCAATCACCTCGGTTCACCGTTGAGTCCACATCGGAGGGCCTATGCGCCGTTCTGCCAGCCCGTAGAAACTGGTTTGTCGTCCTCTTCCTTTGCGCGTGGCTGGTGGGCTGGGTGTTCGGCGAGGTCACGGCCATCCACCAGCTGCTATCTCCGTCCGAAAACTCGCCTCGGCTCTTCATGCTCGCGTGGCTTGTTGGGTGGACGCTCGGTGGTGCGTTTGCTCTGGCTGCTGTCTTGTGGCAGTTGGCAGGCAGGGAAGTCATCTCGGTGAGTGCTGCTACGCTGATGCATCGCGTAGAAGCTTTTGGCCTCGGTTGGTCCCGGGCCTACAAAGCAAGCGAAGTGAAGGCCCTGCGTGCCACCGAATACGCGTCGAACCCTTTCACAAGTCAGGCTGCATGGTTTCCCCCGGTCACTGGGTCAGGTTTTGGGCCGGTGGCGTTTGACTATGGGGCGCGCACGCTGAGGCTCGGAGCAGCCCTTGAGGAAGCAGAAGCAAAGTTGCTGGTGGAGAAGTTGGCCGCACGCCTGCCCAGGAGGCTCGGTGAGGTCTAACCCCTCCATCGAGCGGACAACCTCCGGCGCGCTTCGCACGCCTGCGGTTGCCGCTCATGTCGAACGTTAGACCTCCATGTCCCTCCAACTGAGATCCACGTCGCCGGGCGGGCGCTATCAAATCCTCGTCAATCAGTGGGAGGCCGGCAATTCACTCTGGGTCGAGAGTCCAGTCGTGTTCGACACGATCGCGAACGTATCTCTATTGGTCTTTGACAGTGATTTGTGGTCACTGGATCAGACCGAGTGGAAGTCTGAGACTCAAGTACGCCTTGTGTTGCGCAAGTATCCGGGCAATCATCTTCCGCCCCAAGTGGTTGCCGATCTTGACTGTCAACACAAGATGGCATTAGTTGAATCGGCCAGGCCAGTCACGTTTCAGGAACTTGAGGCAGCATTGGATAGCTTCCTCTCCTGGAGGTAGCTTCCCTGATGTAGCAGCCTTCGCTCATTGAGATCTGTTCATGAAAACGCCGTCTTGCTCTGCTATCCACCCGAGGTCTAACCCCTCCGTCAAGGGGACGTCCTGCGGCAAGCCGCAGGCCGCCCCTTACGTCGAACGTTAGGCCATATGAACGTGAGCGTGACCTACGACATCTGCCCCAAATGCCACACCAAGTTCGAGGTCCGTGGCAACCGCGCTCATCCAGCCGTCTTCTCTGAGCTTGTGTCGGGCA
>NZ_SWAR01000079.1 GCF_006386545.1 Methylibium rhizosphaerae
GCTATAGAAGTCGCGCCGGTCCTGCGCCTGCAACTGCTCGTCGATGAACTGCCCGAGCACGTCCTCCTGCTGGCTGCCCCTCGTGCTTTCAGCCGCGAGGGAACTACCCAACGCATTGCCAAACGCAGTTGGTCCGACGCTCCGTCGTAGCCACAGCACCCCGCGCGCGAGCATCGGCGCGGCTTGGCGCCCAGCAGGCCCTGCGCGCCAGCGCCTGGCGCGCGCCCCGCGCGCGCGAAGTGCGGTTTTGAGGCTGCAGTGTCTAAGGTCGCAATTTGCGACCTCAAGAGCGCCTGCGGCGCAGCGGCTAAGGGGAAGAAGCTCCGGCGCTTCCTTCCTTAGCCGCCGTGTTCTCGTCGCGGCCCTCGGTATCGCATCGAGTCAAGGCCGCGCGCAGCGCGCCCGCAGGGCTTGGCCTTGACGCGCCACGGCCAGGCGCACGCTTGCGCATGCGGGGGCAAGACGAGACTTCGGCTTGCCCCCGCATCGAGACCGCGTTGCTCTTGCGTGAGCCACTTTGGAGGGAGCCCCCTGCGGGGGCGGACGGGAGGACGGGCAGACGGGGCGGGCAAGGAGTGGCGCGCAGCGGCACGACCCCGCACCGGCTGACCGGCCGGGGTGGGCGGGGGCTCCACTCGTGAGGACTGCGCGCAGCGCACTGGCCAGAACCCTTGCGGCGCAGCCGCACGCGCTGCAGTGCCGCAGGCGCTGCGGGGCGCCAGACATAACGGGGGTTGCGCGCGCTCGGGCTGCCGAGCGAGCCCGGCGAGCGAACAGCCCGGGCGCGGGCAACAGCCCGTTATGTGAAGTGCCGCAGGCACTTCCCCCGCTGCGCCTGCCAAGCACTGACGGGCTCAATGCCCGGCTGGGCTTGTGTTCGTGGCTACGCGCCGCTTGCGGCGCCTGGCTTCAAGGGCGGTGGCACGCCTCGACGTGTCCAGCGGCGCGCGGGTTGCTCTCGCAAGCCGCGTGACGCCCGCACCGTCGGTGACATCGGCGCCCGCAGTTCAGCGGCGCCGTCAGGCGTCCGCTGCAACGCCGCCGCCGGCATCCTCGTCCGCCTCTTGCTCGGCTTCGCGCGCCAAGGTCTGCAGAAGCGCCTCTGCGGCGTTTGGCGCGTCGGGGTGAGAGGTAGCGGCGTCCTCGACCGTTTGCGCGCTCCTGGCGCGGCGCTTCGCGCCCGGATGCGTCATCGCATGCACCGCCTGCAGTTGCCGGATCGCCACCTGCGTGTAGATCTGCGTCGTCGAGAGCTCCGCATGCCCGAGCATCGCCTGGATGAAGCGCAGGTCCGCGCCGCCTTCGAGCATCAGCGTGGCCATCGTGTGGCGCCACAGGTGGCAGCCCCCGCGCTTGCCGATGCCGGCGGCGTCCACGCGCTGGGCCATGCGCGTGGACAGCCACAGCGCGCTCAACGGCTTGCCCTCGGCGCCGAGGAACAACGTCTTGTCCTCGGCGTTCCAGCTCAGCAGCGGGCGGCCGCGTTCGAGGTACTCGCTCACCCAGTACAGCGCCCGTTCGCCCACAGGCAGCAAGCGGTCCTTGCCGCCCTTGCCTTCGCGGATCAGCATCACACCGCGCTCGGCCTCGATGTCGCCCAGCTCCAGCCGCGCGATCTCGTGGCGGCGGATGCCGGTCGCATAGAGCAGCTCCAGCATCGTGCGGTCGCGCAGGCCCACCGGCGTCTCCAGTTCGACGCCGGCCATCACGCGCTCGGCCTCCTCGGCAGTCAGCACGGTGCGCGGCAAGCGCTTGATCTTCCTCGGCAGCTCCAGGTCGGCCGCCGGGTTCGCCGGGATCTCGGCGGCCTTGGTCAGCCAGCGGAAGAAGCCGCGCAGCGGCACCAGCTTGCAGCGCTGGCTGCTCACGCTCAGCGGTGCACCGTCCTTCTTGCGGTAGTGGTAGAGCCAGCGCTGGTAGCGCTCCAGCACCGGCCGTGTCACTTGCTGTGGATGCGTCACGCCGCGTTCGTCTGCCCAGCCGATGAACTCGCGGATGTAGCGCTCGGCCGTGGCCATGCCGCTGGGCCGGTAGCCGCGCACGCCCAGGTGTTCGAGGTAGCGCCGCAGCGCGGCGGTCAGCCCGCGCAGGTCGTTCGGCGCACCGGCGGTGAAGCGCTCGCGGGGGCGCATGGCCGTCAATGCGCGGCTGTCGGTACGACAGGACGAGGCGCGGTTTCGGCAGAGATAGGCGTTTTGGCGCCGTTGAGCTTTTGCGCCCTAGCATCGGCCGGCAACCCGCATGGCGGCTCGCTTTGCACCGCATCGACCCCACCCCGACCGAGGCCCGACCACCCACCGACCAGGGGCCGACCGGACCCCGACCGAAGGCCCTGCAACCCCGACCGGTCGCCGTCGTAGTCGTGCGCCAGTGCGTCCACGTCGACCAGGCCGCTGAAGTGCGCACGGGCGTCCTCGCCGCCGTCGTCGTGTTTCGCGTCGTAGATCAGCTCGTACTCGTGCGCCAGGCCGCGGCGGTGCAGCGCCAGGTGCTCGAAGTCCACCAGGCGCGCCAGGTGCACCTTCAGCTGCGTGTCGCCCCAGCGCGTGGCCGCGCGCAGCTGCGCGCGCGTGAAGCGCCATTGGCTTTGCGGCACGTTGCGCTCGGTGCATTCGGCCTGCACCCATTCGCGCACGAGCGTGAGCAGGCGCCGCGTCTGCGGCGGCAGCTCGTCCAGCGTGCGGCCGAGCACTTCGTGCGCGATGGCGTTGGCCAGCGCGATGTCTTGCTTGGTGACCTCGATGTAGGAGATGAGCTTGCCGCGACGTTCGACGGTCTTGACCTCGCGCTGGTGCTGGTGCAGCAGCGCAATCGCACGGATCAGCGTCAGGTACTTCATGTGGTCGCGCCGCGCGCGCGTCTTGTTCGCCGCGAAGCTCAGCTCGTTGGCGTAGGGGTTCACCACCCGCACGGCGCTGAGCAGGCGCTGCGCGTTGTGGTGCAGCGCGCCGATGGCTTCGCGCTCGTCGGCCTGCAGCATGCCTTCCAGCGTCTGCCTGTGGCGCTGGCGCGCATGGATCGCGCGCGTCTGCTCGGGGCTTTCGTTGACGGTAAGCACCAGGCAGCGGTTGAGCAGCTCTTCGTCGACGTCGATGGCCGTCGTCGTGAGCATCAGCATCACCGGGCCTTTGACGGTGTATTGCCGCGTGCTGAGGTTGCCGGTGGCCTCGTCCTTGGCGGTGCTGGCGATGGTCAGCTCGCCATCGCTTTGCAGCAGCTTCAAGGCATAGGCGGCCTGGCGCACGCCTTCTTCCTCCGCAATCGCCAGGATCTTGTGCTGCAGGTTCGTCTCGCCCAGGTAGAACAGGCTCTGCCCCGTCATCGCCGAGTAGCGGATGCGCTCTTCTTCCGGCACCAGTTGCAGTACCGCGTCCATGAGGCTCGACTTGCCGGCCGCGCTCGAGCTTTGGATCAGCACCGCCAGCGGCGTGTCCAGCTTGCGGCTCACCGCCGCCAGGTACGCCGCCAACAGGTTCAAGTCTTCACCCACCACGCCCAGCGCGTGCAGGTCCGTGACGATGCGCTCGATGAGGTTCGGGCTTTGCAGCAGCTCCAAGGCCTGGGCTTCTTCGTCGGCGCTGAGCACCGGCGCCTTGGCCGCACTCACGCGCTCGCGTGCCTGCGTGAGCAGCGCATCCTGCAAGGCTTCGAGCTTGAGCAGCACGGCGCCCAGCTCGCGTTTCATCGCGTCTTCGCTCAGCCCCAGCTCGACGCTGGCCGCGCGCAGGAAGGCCGCGCGGCTCCTGGCCGCGTACAGGTCCAGCGTGTCCACGAAGTACGCCCCCAGCGTCGAGTCGGCCGCCGCACCAGGTTCCGGCTTGCGCCTGGCCTGCACGTTGACCTTCATGACCTCGGCGCTGGTGTTTTTCTTCCAGCCGCGCACGCGCCAGGCCAGCGCCCCGGTGTCCAGCTGCAGCTCGTCGGGCAGCTCGGCCGGCACAGCCTCCTCGGCCTTTTCATCCGCTCGTGGCGCCGGCAGCTCGGCGGCTGAAGAAGGAAGTGCCGGCGCGTCTTCGGTCGGCAACTGTGGCTCGGGCGTCTTGTCCTCAGCCGCCGGCACCGGCCGCACACCGCCCACCCACTGCGCCTGCCGCACCACCAGCGCCAGCGACTTCGCCGCCGGCGTCACCTTGCGCGCGTATTCGTTGGCATCCATGCCCTTGGGGAACACCACGCGCAGCACCTCGAAGCCCTCGCCGATCAGCTCGGGCGCCAGCTTTTCGGCCGCGCGCTCGCCCGCGTCGTCGCGGTCGTAGGCGATCAGCACGCGCTCGATGCCCTGCACCTTGAAGGCCTGCAGCAGGTCGGCCGTGAAGCCCTCCGCGCCGAAGCTGCTGGTCACGTTCGTGAAGCCGGCGCACCAGAAGGTCAGCGCGTCGATCAAGGCCTCGCACAGGATCACGTCACGCTGGCCAGGCGCGCGCAGCCCCGCCTCGATGACACCGGCCAGGTTGAACACGCCCGCATGCGGCCCCGGCAGGTACAGGTGTTTGGGCGTGCCCGGGCGCAGGTCGTCGCGCAGCTTGCGCCCGTACACCTCCACCACCTGGCCCGCCGCGTCGAACACCGGCACCACCAGCGAGCCGTTGAAGTGCTCGTGGCCGCTGTCGCGCAGCAGCCCGATCTTCTGCAAGCGCTCACGGATCGCGGCACCGGCCTGGCGGTTTTTCTGCGGCAGCCTCAAGCCCAGCGTGCGGTCGGCCACCCCGAGCTTGAAGGTGTCCACCAGTGCCGGGTGATCGAGCCCACGCGCAGCCAGGTAGGCCTGCGCTTCGGCCGTCTCCTTCAGCCGCTGGTGGTAGTAGTCCAGCGTCTGCGCCAGCAGCGCCTGGTCATCAGCATCGAGGGCCACCGGCGCCGGCAAGCTGCGCACCGTCGTGCGCTTGGCAGGGGCAGCACCAGCAGCTAAGGAAGGATCGTCCTTCAGCAACTCCACCGCATGCCGGAAGCTCACGCCCCGGCTCTTCATCACCCAGTCGATGGGCCCGCCGCCGATGCCGCAGCCGAAGCAGTGCCACAGGTTCTTTGCCGGACTCACGACGAGAGAGGCGTCCCGGTCGTCGTGGAACGGGCAGCGCCCCAGCCAGTCCTTGCCGCAGCGCTTGAGCTCCACCCCCGAGGCCTCGACCAGGCGCTGCACCGAGATGTCGTCCTTCAGCCGCTGCAGCTCGTGCTCGGGGATGCGTGCCATGCCGTTCTCCGTCAGTCCCGGACATACACCGGGTTGCTAAACAATTTGAAGGACGGCACACTATACACAGCATGTATACATGTCAAGCCCGAGGCTTCAATGCACCCCCACACCTTCCTAGACTCGCCCCATCGCTTGGAACGCATTTCGATGGGCAAACGCATTCAACCGGTCGCCGCAGCTTCGCCCGCCAGCTTCGGCGAGCGCCTGGCCAGCCTGCGCAAGGCGGCCGGGTTCACGCAGGTGGAGCTGGCCGCCGAGCTGGGCATCTCGCAGCGCATGGTGGCCTACTACGAGAGTCCGGCGGCCACGCCGCCGGCCAATCTGCTGCCGCAGATCGCCGCCGCGCTGGGGGTGTCGATCGATGAGCTGTTCGGCGTGGGCGCGCCCAAGCGGCGCCTGGCCAAGCAGGAGGGCGACAGCCGGCTGCGCCGGCGCCTGCTGGCCATCGAGAAGCTGGACGTGGCCGACAAGCGCCAGGTGCTTCAGCTGCTGGATGCGTTCATCGAGCGCGGGCAGCTCAAGCGCAAGGCGGAGAGCCGCACTTGAGCGCCGCCGCACCGCAGCTGGATTTCGAATGGGACCCGCTCAAG
>NZ_SWAR01000080.1 GCF_006386545.1 Methylibium rhizosphaerae
CACGCCGCTGGCATAGGCGTACACGAGCACCTTGACCATCATGGCCGGGTGGAACGGCTGGTTGCGCGGGCCGCCACTGTTGTAGCGGGCGTGGAACGCGCTCAGGTCCAGGCCATCGACGGCGTCGCTGATGAAGCAGGCCAAGTGCCCTTCGGGCAACCAGTCTTGCAACGCCTCGGGCAGCAACATCTGCTGCTGAGGTTCATACGGCAGGTAGCTCGCCATGGCGGCGCACTCTACTGAGCCGCCTTTGCTGCCCGAGCGTGGCGCCACACCCTCACCCCAGCCCTCTCCCGCACGCGGGAGAGGGAGTCGGTCACGCGCTTCTGCCGCGCACGCTCCTAGACCTTCCTCACCTTCACCCGCGCGCCATCGGCCGTGGTGGCGGGCGGATACACGACCACCAGCGCGCCGGGCGCGAGGCCGCGCTTCACCCAGGCATGGGTGCCGTTGCGCGCGGCCACCTCCACCGGCTGCAGGCGTGCACGCCCTCCCTCGACCAGGAACACGCCCATGCCGCCGGCCTCGTCGGCCAGCGGGAACACCGCCGCCAGCGGCACCTGCACCGCCTGGCCGACCGACAGCACCACGATGCGCACGCCCACCCGGAAGCCGTCGCCCAGTGCGCGCCACTGCTCCGGCGGGCTGGTGATGTCGATCAGCACCTTGACGCGCTGCTCCTCCACCCCCAGCGCCGACACCTTGGTGAAGGCGGCCGGCTCCACCCGCCGCACGCGCCCCTGCAGCTCGCCTTCGCCGCCCCAGCGCTCGATGCGCACAGGGCCGCCCACCTGCAGCCGCAGCGCCTCGGTGGTCAGCAGCTCGGCGACCACCTCCATGCGAGACACGTCGCCCAGCTCCAGCAGCGCCATGCCGAGCCCGACCGTGGCCTCGCTCGTCTGTGCCACCCGCAGCACCTGGCCGGCCACCGGCGAGCGCAGCACGAACGGCGTGCCGGGGGCGTTGCGCTGCACGGCGCCCAGTGCGGCACGGGCCTGCCCGACCTCGTGCGCCGCGACCTGCCGCTCGGCCTGGGCCGACTCCTGCTCCTTCTGCGCCGCCAGCAGCGCCAGCCGGTCGGCGTCGAGCTTGCTCGGCGCGACGAAGCCCTGGCGGGCCAGTTCCTCGGTGCGCTGCACCTCGTTGCGCGCCTGCAGCACGCCCACCCTGGCCCGCTCGATGCGCGCCGCCGCGCGCTCGACGTTGGCCTGCGCGGTGCTCACCCGGGCCTGCAACTCGCGCAGCGTCCGGTCGTCCAGCAGCGGCGAGAGCCCGGGCGTCAGCGTGGCCACCACATCCCCCGCAGCCACCTTGTCGCCTTCGCGCAGGGCAATGCGGTCGAGCCGCCCGGCCAGCGGTGCCGACACCAGGTAGCGGTCGCGCAGCCGGGTGCGGCCGTCTTCGTCGACGGTGGCCTCGAACGGCCCTTCGGTGACGCCGGCGGCCTCCACCTCCAGCGGCCGGGGGGCAAAGGCCCAGGCGAGCGCCAGCACGGCGGCCGCCGTGGCCGATGCGATGTAGATCCAGGTCGATTTCTTCATGTTCACTCCCTCGTCTTGAGCACCGCCACCATGTCGAGGCGGTCGATCCGCCGCCGCACCACCAGCGCACTGGCCACACCGGCGATCACGACACACAGGCCGGCCCATGCATAGGTGCGCGCGCGGATCACCACAGGAAAGAAGAACTGGTCGGACTTCAGCAGCTCGGAGATGAGGTGGATGAGCCCCCAGCCCAGCCACATGCCGAGCGGCAGCGCCACCGCGATCGTGATGGCCATCTCGCCCAGCAGCATGGTGGACACCTCGGCCCGGGTGAAGCCGAGCACGCGCAGGCTGGCCAGCTCCCAGCCGCGTTCGGCCAGCACGATGCGGGCGTTGTTGTAGACCACGCCCACCGCAATGACGCTCGCGAAGACGGTGAGGATGGTGCTCATGATGCGCACGTTGCGCGCGCTGATCTCCTGCATGTTGCGCACCATGGTGGCCTTGCTGAAGGCGCCCGCCACCCGAGGCAGGCCCTTGGTGGCTTCGAGCACCTGGGCCTCGCGCCCGCGTTCCAGGCCCAGCACATAGCCCGCGCCGAGGTCGCCATCGCCCAGGGCCCGGTTGAGCTCGGCGCGATCGATGTAGGCGTTGAGCCCCATCATGTCGCGCACGGTGCCGCCCACCTTGAACGCCACGCGCCGCGGCTCGCCCTCCAGCACTTCGGCCCACACCGTGTCGCCGGTGTGCACGCCCAGCTTGGCGGCCAGCCGGTCGGTGAGCAGCAGCCCGCGGCCTTCGAGCAGGGTTTCGCGGTTGTCGACGTCGATCACGCGATACAGCTCGGGCCTCGCGGCAAACCCGCGGACCAGCACCCGCTCGCTGCGATGGCCGTGGCTCATCTGCACCTGCACGAACCGGGTCGACTCGACCGCGTTGACGCCCGGCAGCCGTTCGAGCGCCAGCCGCGTGCTCGGCTCGTCGCCCGGGTCGGTCATCCACACCGTCATGTCGCCGCGCAGCGAGAGGTTGAACTGCGTGTCGACGATCACGTCGATCGCATCGCGGAAGTAGTTGCCCATGATGGTGATGGCCACCGCCGCCGCCACGCCGCCGACGGCGAGCGCGGCGCGCAGCGGCCGCCGCTCCATGTTGCGCACCGTCATTCGCAGTGCCGGGCCCATGGCCTGGATGCCCAGACTTTCGAGCAGGGTGCGCCGGTAGCGGTCCGGCGCGGGCGGGCGCATCGCCTCGGCCGGAGCAAGCCGCACTGTGGCGACGATGGCGTTGAGGGTGCCCAGCACGGCCGTGGCCACCGTGACGAACGCGCTCAGCAGCAGCAGGCCTGGGGCGACGGCATGCTCGAAACGCGGGAAGTGGAAGAACTCGGCATACAGGCCGGTCAGCAGCGTGCCCAGCCGGTCGCCCAGCGCAATGCCGAGCACCAGGCCTGCCAGCACGATCGCCAGCACGAGCTTCAGGTAGTGGGCAGCGATGCTGCGGTCCGGATAGCCAAGCGCCTTGAGCGCGGCGATCTGCTCGCGTTGCGTGCCCACCAGCCGCGTCACCACCACGTTGAGCAGGAAGGCGGCCACGCCAAGGAAGATGGCCGGCAGCACCGTCCCGAGCACACGCTGCTCCTTGATCTCGTTGTCGAGCATCTGGTGCGAGACCTGGTCGTCGCGGCCGAACACGTCGCGCCCGCCGTAGCGCGCCAGGCGCTGCGCCAGCCCTTGCATGGCCGCCTGTGCCGAGGCGCCCGGCGCCAGTTTCACCGACACGCGGTTGAAGCTGCCCTGCATGTCGTAGGCCGCCGCCAGCACCTCGCGGTCGAGCCAGAACACGCCGAAGCCGCGCATGTCGGGCATGCCCCACAGCCCGGCGAAGATGTACTCGGGCGACAGCGCGGTGCCGGTGATGCGCAGGGTGCGCTGCCGGCCGTTCACCAGTGCGTTGACCTCATCACCCGGCTTGAGCCCGCGCGCCTTCGCGAAGCCCTGGTTCACCAGCGCCGGCAGCACGCCGCCCGCCTGCAGCGCCTCGCCCGGACCTGCCAGCGGCTGGCCTGAACTCACGCTCACCAGGTTCATGCGCGCCGCCTGGGTGAGGTCCAGCCCGATCAGCTGGCCGATGATGGGATCGGACACCCCGGGGATCTCGACCCGAACCACCGCCTCCACCGAGGTCTGCACGTCGGCAACGCCCGGCACCTCGCGCAGCGACGGTTCGAGCCCTGCAGGCGCGCGCTTGACCGCGGCGAACAAGTCGGCGAAGCGGCCTTCCGCATAGAAGCGGTCTCGCGCCAGCGCGAGCGAGTCCACCGCCGACAGGCTGGTGACGAAACCGCCGATGCCGCTGGCCACCACCAGCGCGATGGTGAGCGCCTGGCTCCACATCTGGCGCAGGTCGCGCAGCAGCTTGCGGTCAAGTGCCCGCACGTCGGCGCCCTCCTCCACTGCGGCATCGCCTGGCCCGGCTCACCATGACAGCTCCGCCGGCGAGACCTTGCGAGCATTGACCTCGATGCGCTGGATGCGGCCGTCACCCAGGTGGATCACCCGGTCGGCCATGGCGGCAATGGCCGCGTTGTGCGTGATGACGATGGCGGTGGTGCCCAGCTCGGCATTGATGCGCGCGATGACCTCCAGCACCAGCTTGCCGGTCTGGTAGTCCAGCGCGCCGGTCGGCTCGTCGCACAGCAGCACCTCGGGCCGCTTGGCGATGGCCCGCGCGATGGCCACGCGCTGCTGCTCGCCGCCCGACAGCTGCGACGGGAAATGGTCCCGCCGCGGCGCGAGGCCGACCAGCTCGACGGCCTCGTCCACCGGCATGGGGTCGCGCGCGATGTCGGTGACCAGCGCCACGTTCTCGCGCACTGTGAGGCTCGGGATCAGGTTGTAGAACTGGAACACGAAGCCCACGTGTTCACGACGGTAGGTGGTGAGCTCGGCTTCGCCGGCCCCGGTGAGCGGCCGCCCGGCGAACTGCATGTCGCCGGCCGAGGGCGTGTCGAGCCCGCCCAGGATGTTGAGCAGGGTGGACTTGCCGCTGCCCGAGGGCCCCAGCAGCACGATGAACTCGCCGCGCGCGACATCGAGGTCCACGCCGCGCAGGGCCTGCACCTCGACCTCGCCGGTGCGGTACACCTTGCTCAACCCGCGAGCGCGGAACAAGGGGGCCTGCGTGCCGGCATCGGCAACGGTGGTGCTGTCGTTCATGGAGGGGAGCGGCGACGGTGCGCGCGCCGCGTGGCGGGCGTCTGACGGTTTCAGTGCGTATCGGCTCGCGGGCGGTGCTCATGCGCCGCCTGGCAGGCCGCGCAGCGCATTGCGGCCGGCTGCACCAGCAGGCGCCGCAGCGGGATCGGCTCGCCGCAATCGGAGCAATCGCCGTAGCTGCCGTCGTCGAGCCGCCTCAGGGCGGCCTGCACGCAGGCCAGTTCATCGAGGTCACGCCGCTGCTGCGCGTCATCCACTGCGGTGCCCTGGGCCAACCCGGCTTCGTCCTTGCCGTCGCGCACCTCCTGCACCACGGCGGCCACCGGCGCGTCCCGGCGTGCCAGCTCCGCCGCATGGATCTCGCTCTCGAGTTCGCGCTGCCGGTACACCAGCAGCTGGCGCAATTCCGTCAGGTGGGTCTGGGTCGGGACGTCCATGGTGTTCCTGCCTGCGTGTTGGTTCGACCCACTGTAGACAGCGACCCCGCAGGCCGCCTTGCGCACGATCAAGGCGGCTGGCCAGGACCCTGGGCCGCGTCGGGGTCGTTCTTGCTCGCGCCGCGCAGGTTCAGGACGAACAAGCCGAGCTGCAGGCCGATCAGGGCGTGTGCGCCCGCATGCCAGCCCCAGGCCGACCACAACAGGTTGCTCAGCACGAAACACCAGAAGCCCCAGCGTCGCCGGGACCGGCTGTTCGACGCGACCAGCCACGCCGCGATGAGCGTGGCCAGCATCGCCGGCCACTGCAGGGCATTCAGGAACGTCTCCATGCAGACGCGCTAGGGCCTGTTAACGCTATTTGGAGCCTCACGCTTGGGTCCCTGGGGGCGCAGGCCTAGGCGCCGCCGAGGCGGTGTGCTCACTGCACACAACGAGGCGGCAACGACGGCATGCGCCCCCAGG
>NZ_SWAR01000009.1 GCF_006386545.1 Methylibium rhizosphaerae
CTTGCCTTGGAGGACTGCCTGAGTCGACTTCATTTCCGAACCTCCTTTGCACAGAGAACAGGAAATTCCCGTTGTAGACCAACGCGGCTGACGCGGGTGGTCCTCCATAGGATCTCGGGGGAGCGTCCGGCGTACCCGCCGGACGAGGGGCCGACATCCCACGGGCCGCCGCGCCGGGCCGCCCCAAGCAAGGCCCGCCTCCCCTCGGGGGAGCGTCCGGCGTACCCGCCGGACGAGGGGCCAACATCACTCCGGCAGGCCATAGAGCCGCTCGGGCGGCATTCTCAGCACCAGCGACTTGTCGTTGATCGCGCCGGTGATGGCGAACTCGGGCCGCGACGTGTCCCGCTGCACCGTGTTCACCGTGGGCATGCCGTCGCGGTTGGTGATGCTGGCTGCCAGCGGCGTGCGCGCGTCGGCGCCCCGGCGCACCACCACCGCGCACTCGCCCGACTTCAGCTTCACGAAGTCGCCCGGCGGATAGATCCCGAGCTCCTTGATGAGCGCCGAGGCGACCCGGCTGCCCTGCCCTTGGGCAAACAGCTCGCGGGCCGCCTGCTGCGTGGGCAGGGCCGCGCGCAGCGCTCGCGGGCTGATCTTGGCCATGAACACGTCGGCATGGCCGAGCGCCACCGCCATCTCGTCGAGCTCGGTCAGCCCTTGCGGGTAGCCGCTGCCGTCAAGGCGCTCGTGGTGCTGCTCCACCGCCAGCAGGACGGCCGCGTCGGTCACGCCGGCGGCCCGCAGCATCGCGGCGCTCCTGTGCGGGTGCTCGCGAAGCACGGCCTTCTGCGGCTCGGTGGGCGGCACGCCTTGCGCGCACAGCCGGCCCTGCAGGTCGAGCACCGACACGTTCATCACCAGCGCCGCCTGGATGAGCGCATGCACACGCTGCGCGGGCCAGCCGATGCGCCGCGTCATCAGCAGGCAGATGGTCGCGGTGTGGATCGCGTGGGTGAGGCCGTAGAGCGGGAAGCGCTTCTGGTCCTGGCGCACCGCGAGGTAGATCGCGATGTCGGCATCGCGGTCCACCAGCTTCGCCAGATCGAGCGCCAGCTGGTCGAGGTCGCCGGTGAAGTCGGCTTCCTGGCCGATGTGGCGCAGCAGCTTGTCGAGCCGCCACAGCAGCCGCTCCCATTGGCCGAACAGGTTGGGCGCACGAGCGGCAGCCTCTTCCGCCGCCCGCCTGGCCGCCCTCACCTCTTCGATGTCGACATACACGCCGCGGTCGAGCAGGGCTTCGAGCTGCTGCTGGCCATGCAGCACGAAACCCTTGGCCAACAGCAGCTGGCCCGAGGCGTCACGGATGTTCCAGGGCAAAGGCTCGTCGACCCGAACCTGGTTCTGGACCAGCTTCAGCAACTGCATGGCGCTCCTTGAACGGTGCCATCGGGTTGCCCCCTCTTGAGCGGCCGGGTGCCCCTTGCTCGCAAGGGGCCGGGGCTCTTGTGCTGTGGGCCAGACTACTGCAAGGCGTCTACCGTGTGGCGCCTATTTCGCCGGCACTTGCGCCAGCGCATGCGGCATATTTCACGCGGCAGCGGCCAGCGAGGCGGCGATCTGCACCTGCAGCTGCTCGGCCAGGGCCCGCCGCTCGGTGCCCACGGCGATGGGCAGCGCCGGCAGCAGCGTCACATGGACCTGCAGGCCGTCGGCGCACACCACCCACCACAGCGACTGCAGCAGCGAGGTGTCGCCCACATAGGCCACCGCCGGGCTGAAGGCATGGCGAGGGTCGGCAAAGCGCAGCACCACAGGCTGCACCGGGGTGCCGGTGGCTATGGCAGCCTGCAGCAGGTTGGCGTGGAAGGGCAGCAGGCGCGGACCTTCGCCGGTGGTGCCCTCCGGGAAGACGGCCAGCGTGTCGCCCTGCTGCAGGGCCTCGGCCATCACGTGCACCACCCGCAGCGCGTCGCGCCGTCGCTCGCGCTCGAGGTAGAGCGTGCCGGCGGCGTCGACCAGCGTACGCAGCAGCGGCCAGTGCCGCACCTGGGCCTTCGAGATGAATCGCGTCTGCGGACACAGCGCATGGATCGCGACGATGTCGAGCCAGGACACGTGGTTGGCCGCCAGCAGCACCGGCCCCGGCTGCGCCTGCCCACGGGTGTGCAGGCTCGCGCCCAGCACGGCCAGCAGCTTGCCGGCCCACCATTGCACCCGCTGGCGGCGTGCGGCCAGGTCGAGCCCGCCGAAGCTCGACCACACGATGGCCAGCCCGTGCGCGATGTGCAGCAGCACCCGCACCAGGCGCCACAGCGCCCGCAGCGTCTTCACAGGGCCTCGTGCGCCACGTGTCCGGCCACCATGGTGAGCTTCACGCGGCCCGGCAGCTCGAAGCCGCTGGCCTCGAAGGCGAACGGCGTGTGCTTGCCCTGGCTGAGCAGTGCACCCGGGCGCACCGCCCAATGGGCCTCGGCATCGAACACGCAGACGTCGGCCACGCCGCCTTCGATCAGGCGGCCGGCGCTCGAAGCCAGCGAGCCCAGCGACTCGCCCAGCACCCGCACCGGTTCGCTGGTGATGCGCGCCAGCGCCGCCGGCAGCGCGAGGCCGCTGTCGGTGCCCCACTTGAGCGTGAGGCTCAACAGCAGCTCCAGGCCGGTGGCGCCCGGCGTGGCCTCGGCGAACGGCAGGTTCTTCTCGTCTTCGTCCACCGGCATGTGGTCGGACACCAGGGCGTCGATGGTGCCGTCGGCCAGTCCGGCGCGCAGCGCGTCGCGGTCGCGCTGCTGGCGCAGCGGCGGCGTGAGGCGCATGGCCGCGTTGAAGTAGCCGATGTCCACGTCGGTCAGGTGCAGGGAGTTGATGCTCACGTCGGCCGAGACCGGCAGCCCCTCGGCCTTGGCAGCGCGCACCAGCGCCACGCCGGCGGCGCTGGACAGGCGGCACAGGTGCACCCTCGCGCCGGTGGTGCGCACGAGCTCGAAGATGGTGTGCAGCGCGATCGTCTCGGCGGTGACCGGCACGCCCGACAGGCCCAGGCGCGTGGCGATCGCCCCGCTGGCCGCCACGCCCTTGCCCAGCCACGGGTCCTGCGGCCGCAGCCACACCGTGTAGCCGAAGGTGGCTGCGTACTGCAGCGCGCGGGTGAGCACCAGGGTATCGGCGATGGCCACCTCGGCCTGCGAGAAGCCGACGCAGCCGGCCTCGGTGAGCTCGGCCATCTCGGTGAGCACTTCGCCGGCCAGGTTGCGGGTGAGCGCGCCCAGCGGGAACAGGCGGCACAGGCTCAGCTTGCGCGCGCGGAACTTGAGCATCTCGACCAGGCCCGGCTCGTCGAGGGCCGGGTCGGTGTCGGGCGGGCAGACCAGGCTGGTCACGCCGCCGGCGGCGGCCGCGTTGAGCTCGCTTTCGAGCATGCCTTCGTGTTCATGGCCCGGCTCGCGCAGGCGCGCGGCGAGGTCCACCAGGCCGGGAGCGACGACGAGGCCCGAGGCATCGATGGTGCGGTTGGGCTGGAAGTCGGCCGGGACCTTGCCCACCGCGACGATGCGGCCGGCGGCGATGGCGAGGTCGCCGGTCTGGTCGCGGCCGGAGGCCGGGTCGACGATGCGTCCGTTGCTGATCAGGATCTTCATTCTTATGCCTCGTTGCCCGCGATGATCGACATCACCGCCATGCGCACCGCGATGCCGAAGGTGACCTGCGGCAGGATCACGCTCTGCGAGCCGTCGGCCACCGCCGAGTCGATCTCGACGCCGCGGTTGATCGGCCCCGGGTGCATGACGATCGCATCGGGCTTGGCCAGCGCGAGCTTCTCTTGGGTGAGGCCGAAGTTCTTGAAGAACTCGCCGGCGCTGGGCAGCATGGCGCCGCTCATGCGTTCGTTCTGCAGGCGCAGCATGATGATCACGTCGGCGCCGGCGATGCCCTCTTCCAGGCTGTGGCACACGCGCACGCCCATGTCCTTCAGGTCGCCGGGCACCAGCGTGCGCGGCCCCACCGCGCGCACCTCGGGCACGCCCAGCGTGGTGAGCGCATGGATGTCGGAGCGCGCCACGCGCGAATGCACGATGTCGCCGACGATCGCCACCGTGAGGTTGGTGAAGTCGCGCTTGTAGTGGCGGATCGTGTACATGTCGAGCAGGCCCTGCGTCGGGTGCGCATGGCGGCCGTCGCCGGCATTCACCACATGCACGTGCGGCGCGCAGTGCTGCGCAATCAGGTAGGGCGCGCCCGACTCGCTGTGCCGCACCACGAACATGTCGGCATGCATGGCCGACAGGTTGGCGATGGTGTCGAGCAGGCTCTCGCCCTTGGCGGTGGACGAGCGTGCGATGTCGAGGTTGATGACGTCGGCCGACAGGCGCTTGGCAGCGATCTCGAAGGTGGTGCGGGTGCGGGTGCTGTTCTCGAAGAACAGGTTGAACACGCTCTTGCCGCGAAGCAGCGGCACCTTCTTCACCTCGCGGTCGTTCACCGACAGGAAGGTCTCGGCGGTGTCGAGGATGTGGTGGATCACCGCGCGCGGCAGGCCCTCGATGGACAGCAGGTGGATCAGCTCGCCGTGGGCATTGAGCTGGGGGTTGCGTTTGTGCAGCATCGCTCGCTGTCTCTCGCTATTCGATGTTGAAGCTGAACCGGCCGTCGGCATCGCGTGCCAGCGAAAGCCGCTCGCCTTGCGGCAGCGTGATGCGGGCGGCGGAATACGACGGCTGGATGGGAAGCTGGCGCCCGCCGCGGTCGACCAGCACCGCCAACGTGACGCTGGCCGGGCGGCCGAAGTCGTAGAGCTCGTTGATGACCGCGCGCACCGTGCGGCCGGTGTAGAGCACGTCATCGACGAGCAGGATGTGCCGGCCCTCCACCTCGAACGGCAGGTGGGTGGCGTCTGCCGAGGCAGACAGGCCGCGCGAGCCGAAGTCGTCACGGTGCAGGGTGCTCGAGATGACGCCATGTTCGCCGGCCAGGCCCAGGTCGCGCTGCAGCCGCTCGGCCAGCCAGGCACCGCCCGACCAGATGCCGACCAGCACGCCGCCCGGCTTGATGAGCGGGCGCACGCCGGCGGCCAGGTCGGCGTACAGCGCTTCGGCATCGAGGTGCAAGGTACTCATGAGTGCTCCCGGAAATACTGCTCGAGGATCAGCGCGGCGGCCGCGGCATCTGCATCGCGTGCGCCGGCACTGTGGGCCTCGGTGGTGGTGTAGCGCTCGTCCACCTCGTGCACCGGCAGGCGGAAGCGGCCGTGCAGCTGGCGGGCGAAGCGCCGCGCGCGGCGGGTATTGTCGTGCTCCGCGCCGTCGGGGTGGAAAGGCACGCCCACCACCAGCGCGGCCGGCTGCCACTCGGCAATGAGCCGGGCGCAGGCCTCGAAGCGGGCGTCGCCGGCGGCGGCGATGGTCTTCAGCGGCTGGGCCTGGCGCAGCAGCGTGTTGCCGGTGGCCACGCCGACCCGCCTGGTGCCGAAATCGAAAGCAAGGAGGGTTTGGGGGGGTGAGGCTGGCGCAGGAGCAGAAAAGCTCATGCGTGCCCGGCCCCGGACGACAGCATCGCCGGGTCGATGCCCAGCAGCGACAGCGCCCGCTCGTAGCGCTTCTCGATCGGCGTGTCGAAGATGATCGAAGGCTCGGCGTTCACGGTGAGCCAGCCGTTGCGGCCGATCTCTTCCTCGAGCTGGCCGGCGCTCCAGCCGGAATAGCCCAGCGTGACCAGCACCTTGCGGGGGCCGGCCCCGTTGGACAGCGCCTCGAGCACGTCCTTGCTGGTGGTCATCTCGAGGCCGCCGGGGATGCTGAGGGTGGAGTTGTAGTGGGCGCCCTCTTCGCCGCCCAGCGGCTCGTGCAGCACGAAGCCGCGTTCGGTCTGCACCGGCCCGCCGAAGTACACCGGGGCATTGGCCAGGTCTTCCCGGTCGAGGGTGAGGTCCACCTTCTCGAACAGGTTGCGCAGCTTGATGTCGATCGGCTTGTTGATCACCAGCCCCAGCGCACCGCGTTCGGTGTGCTCGCACATGTACACCACCGAACCTGCGAAGTTGTCGTCGCCCATGCCGGGCATGGCGATGAGGAACTGGTTCGTCAGGTTGATGGTGGTGCCGGGGGCGGAGGGAGCGGTGGGCTCGGGGGACGACATGGCGCGAATTTTAGGGCCGTTGACAGCCTCCGGCCGTGCACGACACTCCGGGCTCATGGAAAAAAGCCTGGACAGCGCGCTGGTCTGGTTTCGGCGTGACCTGCGGGTGCACGACCATGCCGCGCTGTACCACGCGCTCAGGGCGGCCCGGCGGGTGTGGTGCGCCTTCGTGTTCGACACCCCCCTGCTCGATGCCCTGCCGCGGGCCGACCGCCGGGTGGAGTTCATCCGCGACAGCGTGGCCGAGCTCGACGGCGCCCTGCGCGCGCTCGCGGCGCTGCAGGGCACGCAGGGCGCCGGGCTGATCGTGCGGCACGGGCCGGCCGCCGAGGAGATCACCCGGCTGGCGCGCGAACTGCAGGTGCAGGCGGTGTATGCCAACCACGACTACGAACCGGCGGCACGGGCACGCGACGCGCGCGTGCGGGGCCTGCTGGCCGATGCGGGTGTGGTGCTGCACACCTCGAAGGACCAGGTCGTCTTCGAGGGCGACGAGCTGCGCACCGGGGCGGCCCAGCCCTATGGCGTGTACACGCCCTACAAGAACGCCTGGATGAAGAAGCTCGAGCCGTTCTACCTGGGCGCCTACCCGGTGGAGCGCCATGCGACCGCGCTGGCGCCGCTGCCGCCCGGCCTGCGGCACGAGGTGCCCAGCCTGCAGGCGCTGCGCTTCGAGCCGACCAACCTGGCCGCGCTGAAGATCCCCACCGGCGCTTCAGGCGCTGCCGCGCTGCTCGACGACTTCCTGCAGCGGGTGGACCGCTATCACGAGACGCGCGACTTTCCCTCGGTGAAGGGACCGAGCTACCTGGGCGTTCACCTGCGCTTCGGCACGGTGTCGATCCGCGAGGTGGCCCGGCTGGCCTGGGAACGCATGCGCGGCGGCTCGCGCGGCGCCGAGACCTGGCTGTCCGAATTCATCTGGCGCGACTTCTTCTTCCAGGTGCTCTTGTTCCACCCGCACGTGGTGGACAAGGCCTTCCGGCGCGAATACGACCGCATCAAATGGGAGCACGGCAAACATGCCGAAGACGACTTCGCCGCCTGGTGCGAGGGCCGCACCGGCTACCCGCTGGTGGACGCGGCGATGGCGCAGCTCAACCAGACCGGCTACATGCACAACCGGCTGCGCATGGTGGCCGCGAGCTTCCTGGTGAAGGACCTCGGCATCGACTGGCGGTGGGGCGAGCGCTACTTCGCCGAGAAGCTGAACGACTTCGACCTCGCCGCCAACAACGGCAACTGGCAGTGGGCTGCCTCCACCGGCTGCGACGCGCAGCCCTGGTTCCGGATCTTCAACCCGGTGACGCAGAGCCGGAAGTTCGACCCCGAAGGCCGGTTCATCCGGCGCTACCTGCCGCAGCTCGCCAGGCTGCCCGACGACGCCCTCCACGCACCCTGGCTGGCGCGGCCCGCGGACCTCGAGGCGGCGGGCGTGGTGCTGGGGCGCGACTACCCGAAGCCGCGGGTCCAGCATGACGCGGCCCGCGAGAAGACCCTGGCCCGCTATGCCGTGGTCAAGGAGCGGGCCGCGAAGTAGCGGCCCGCGCCGGCCGTGCCGCTCAGTGGGTTTCGCGCACCGGCTGCGATGCCGCCGTCGAAGCGCCGCCCGGAGCGTGCGGGTGGTGGGAATGGTGGTGATGCAGGCGGCCGAAGGTGTTGCGCTTGAGCCAGCTCACCACGTCGTCCACGTAGGTGAACACCACCGGGATCACCAGCAGGCTCAGGAAGGTCGACGTGATCAGGCCGCCGATCACCACGATCGCCATCGGCGCGCGAAAGCTCGGGTCCACCCCCAGCCCGATCGCGATCGGCAGCATGCCCGCGCCCATGGCCACCGTCGTCATGACGATCGGCCGGGCCCGCTTGCTGCAGGCGTCGAGCAGGGCATCCCAGCGCGTCAGGCCGCGGTCGCGGCGCGCCACGATCGCGTATTCGACCAGCAGGATGGAGTTCTTGGTGGCCACGCCCATCAGCATGATCAGGCCGATCATCGAAGGCATCGACACCGCGGTGTTGGTGATGAACAGCGCCAGGAACGCACCCGGGATCGACAGCACCAGCGCCGCGAGGATCGTCACCGGCTGCACGAAGTCGTGGAACAGCAGCACCAGCACGATGTAGATGCACAGCACGCCGGTCAGCATGGCCAGGCCGAAGCTCGAGAACAGTTCGGCCATCGCCTCGGCGTCGCCCACGGTGGTCTGCGTCACGCCGGGCGGCAGGTTCTTCAGGCTGGGCAGCGCCAGCGCCTGCGCCTCCACCGCGCCCAGCGGCTGCTGGTTCAGTTCGATCTCGAAGTTGATGTTGCGCAGGCGGTCGTAGCGGTCGATCTGCGCCGGGCCGCTGTCGATGGCGAGGCTGGCCACGTTGCCCAGCATCACCGGGCCGTGCGCGCCGGGGATCGGCAGCCGCGACAGCAGGTCGAGGTCCTGCCTCGCGTCGGCCTTGAGCTTCACCACCACCGGCACCTGGCGCTGCGAAAGGTTCAGCTTGGCCAGGCTCTGGTCGTAGTCGCCGGCGGTGGCGATGCGCAGCGTGTCGGCAATGGCCGCCGAGGTCACGCCCAGGTCGGCCGCCTTGGCGAAGTCGGGCCGCACGATCAGCTCCGGCCGGGTGAGGCTCGAGGTGGAGGTGACGTTGCCGATGCCGGGAATCGTGCGCAGCTCGCGGCCCACCTGCAGCGCATGCTGCGCCAGCGCCTCGCCGTCCTCCCCGGCCAGCACCAGCACGTACTTCTCGCTGGAGCCGCCGAAGCCCACCTTCAGACGGGCACCCGGCAGCACGTCGAGCGCGGTGCGCAGCTGCGTCTCGATGTCCTGCTTCGACACGCCCGGTCGGTCCTGCCGCGGCGTGAGGTTGAGGGTCAGCGTGGCCTTGCGGGCCTCGGCCGCGCCCGCCAGCGCGAACGGGTCACCGCCCGCGTTGCCGCCGCCCACCGCGGTGTAGATCAGCTTGACGTGCTCGTTGCGCTGCACGATCTCGCGCGCCTGCTCGGCGGCCGCCAGCGTCTGCTTGAAGGTGCTGCCCGGCGGCAGCTCGATGTTCACCTGCGTCTGCGACAGGTCGTCCGGCGGGATGAAGCCACTGGGCAGCAGGCCCATCGCCACCGGGGCGAACGACACCACCACGAACACCACCGTGGCCACCATCGTGAGCACCCGGTGCTTCAGGCACCACTGCGCCCAGTGCAGGTAGAGCTGCATGACGCGGCCGTCCTTCTGCTCGTGGTTGTCGGGCTTGAGCAGGTAGGCGGCCATCATCGGCGTCAGCATGCGCGCCACCACCAGCGAGGCGAACACCGCCAGCGAGGCGGTCCAGCCGAACTGCACGAAGAACTTGCCCGGCACGCCGGCCATGAAGGCGGTCGGCAGGAACACGGCAACGAGCGTGAAGGTCGTCGCGATCACCGCCAGGCCGATTTCGTCGGCCGCCTCCATCGCCGCCTGGTACGGCGTCTTGCCCATGCGCAGGTGGCGCATGATGTTCTCGATCTCGACGATGGCGTCGTCGACCAGGATGCCCACCACCAGCGACAGGCTCAGCAGCGTGACGACGTTGATGGTGAAGCCGAGCAGGTACATGCCGGCGAAGGCCGGGATGATGGACAGGGGCAGCGCGGTGGCCGCCACGAAGGTGGCCCGCCAGTTGCGCAGGAACAGCCACACCACCACCACCGCGAGGAAGGCGCCCTCGTACAGCAGCTTCATCGAGCCTTCGTAGTTCTCGACCACCGGGTCGACGAAGTTGAAGGCCTCGGTGATGGTGATCTCGGGGTGCGCGGCCTTGAGCTTCTCGAGCTGTGCGCGCACGCCCTCGGCCACGTCGACCTCGCCGGCGCCGCGGCTGCGGGTGATCTCGAAGCCGACCACCGGCTTGCCGTTGAGCAGCGCGGCGGAGCGCTGCTCGGCCACGGTGTCCTGCACGGTGGCCACCTGGTCGAGGCGGATGCGCCGGCCGTCGGACAGCGTGATCTCCATGCGCGCCAGCTCGTCGGCCGACTGCACCGTGGCGATGGTGCGAACCGACTGCTCGGTGCCGCCCACGTCGGCGCGGCCGCCCGAGGCTTCCTGCTGGACCTGGCGCAGCTGCCGCGAGATGTCGGCGGCGCTGGCGTTGAGCGCGAGCAGCCGGGCCGGGTCGACCTCGACACGCACCTCGCGGCTCACGCCGCCCACACGACCGACCGCGCCCACGCCCTTCACGCTCAGCATCGCCTTGGCGATGTTGTTGTCGACGAACCAGGACAGCGCCTCGTCGTCCATGCGCTCGGACGCCACCGTGTAGGTGAGGATGGGCATGCCCGACAGGTCCATCTTGGAGATGATCGGGTCGCGCAGGTCGCCGGGCAGGTCGGAGCGCACGCGCGACACCGCGTCGCGCACGTCGTCCACCGCTTCCTGCGTGGGCTTCTCGAGCCGGAATTCGGCCGTCACCGTGGCCGTGCCGTCCTGCACCTTGGTGTAGATGTGCTTGATGCCCTGGAGCGTGGCGACCGAGTTCTCGATCTTGCGCGCCACCTCGGTCTCGAGCTGCGCCGGCGATGCGCCCGGCAGCGACGCGGTGACGGTGACGGTGGGCAGGTCGATGTCGGGGAAGTTCTGGATCTTCATCGAGCTGAACGAGTACAGCCCGACCAGCGTGAGCAGGATGAAGAACAGCAGCGAGGGAATGGGGTTGCGGATCGACGCCGCCGAGACGTTGAATTGCATGGCGTGGCCTCTGGTTCGCTCGGGTGCGGTGCGTCAGCGCGTGGTGGTGGCCGAAGCCGGCTGGCCCTGCGCGACCGCGGAGGCGCCTGCCGACACGACGCGCACGAAGTCGCCGTCGGCCAGGAAGCCGGCGCCGGAAGCCACCACCGGCTCGCCGGGCTTCAGGCCACCCAGCACCTCGATGCGGTCGCCGACGCGGCGGCCGGTGGTGATCTTGGCCTGTGTGACGCGCGAGTCGGGTCCCACCCGCAGCGCGTAGCTGAAGCCGTCGCGCAGCAGCACGGCCGCCTGCGGCAGCGTCATGGCCTTCGAGCGGCCGAGCTCGAACTCGCCGCGGGCGAACATGCCGGCACGCGCTTCGCCGCCGCCGGCCGGCGGCAGGTCCACGTAGACGATGCCGTTGCGCGTCTGCGGGTCGATGGTGGGCGCCACCATGCGCACCTTGCCGGCGAGCCGGGAGCCGTCGGCCTGCAGCAGGTGGGCCGGCATTCCCGGCTTGATGCGCGACAGCTCCGACGCGGTGACTTCGGCACGCCATTCGAGCCGGCCGCCGCGGATCAGGCGGAACAGCTCCGCCCCCGGCTGCGCCACCGACCCCACCGTGGCCGCGCGGGCGGAAATGACGCCGTCGTCGGGCGCCAGCACCCGGGTCTGCGACAGCCGCAGCTCCTCGGTCTTGAGCCGGGCCACCTGGGCCTGCACGCGGGCCTTGGCGGTCTGCTCGGCAGTGAGGTACTGGTTGATCTGCTGCGCGCTGATGGCGCCGGTGGTCTGCAGCTGGCGGGCCCTTTCGGCATTCGCCTCGGCCTCGGCCTGCATGGCCTGCGCTTCGGCGAGCGCGGCGCGGGTCTGCGCCAGGTCGGCCTGCACCGTATCGCTCGACATGCGGGCCAGCACCTGGCCGCGCCTGACACGGTCGCCCACGTTGACCAGCACTTCAGTGAGGCGCAGCCCGCCGATCTCGGCACCCACCGCCGCCTCCTGCCAGGCGGCGACGTTGCCGTTGGCCTGCAGCGTCTGCGCCCATTCGGCCGGCGTGGCGGTGGTGGTGGTCACGCTCAGGGCCGGCTTGACGGCCGATGCGGCCGGCGCCGCGGCGGCGGCCTTGTCGGCGTTCGCGCCGGCGGCCCTGTCGTCGGTCTTGCCGTTCGACGAGGTGACCCACACCGCGATCCCGCCCAGGGCCAGCACGGCCACCACGGCCGCGGGTTTCACTGCTTGCTTGTTGTTGAAGAGTCGCATCGGGTGTGTCCTCACCTGTTCGTGTTCGGATTCGGGTTGCCTTGGGTGTCGGCCGGAGCCAGCGCGGCGGTGGTGGCCGTGCCGGCCGCATCGCGGGACCAGCCCCCGCCCATGGCCTTGTAGAGGGCGAGCCAGGCGGCCACGCGCTCGCGTTGCACCTGCAGCAGGCCGGCGCGGGCCGCCAGGGCGCTGCGCCGCGCCTGCTCCAGGTCGAGCAGGCTGCCGGTGCCCACGCGCCATTGCGTTTCCGCGGCTGCCAGGAATTCGGCGTACCCCTGGGCGGCACGCTCGGCATCGGCCTCGCGCTTTTCGGCAGCGTCGAGCCGCACCAGCGATTCCTCGACCTCGCGCACCGCGGCCAGCGCGCGCTCGCGGTAGGCGGCCACGGCTTCGTCGTAGCGGGCTTCGGCAGCATCGACCGCGGCGCGGCGGCGGCCGGCGTCGAACAGCGGCGCCAGCAGGCTCGGCCCGATGGACCAGGTGTTGCCGCTCACCGTGTCCCCCGCCACCCGCACGCCGGCCCGGCCGATGGAGCCGGCGAGGCTCAGGCGCGGGAAGCGGTCGGCCCGGGCCGCGCCCACGTCGGACGAGGCGGCGGCGATCTCGCGTTCGCTGGCGGCCAGGTCGGGCCGCTGCGACAGCAACTCGGCCGGCACGCTGGCCACCGACAAGGCGCCGGGTCTGGGCAGCAGGGCGCGGCGCGCCGCAAGCTGCTCGCGCAGCCCCGCCTCCGGCAACGCGGTCAGCTGCACCAGCTGCTTCACCGCCACGTCGCAGTCGGCGCGCTGGGCCACCACCCGGTTGGCCGCTTCGGCCGCGCTCGCATTGGCCAGGGCCAGGTTGGCCGGCGCGTCGAAGCCGGCCTTCACCTTCTGCTGGGTGAGGCCGGCTGTATTGGCCAGAGAAGCGGCGTCCTGCTCATAGACGGCCAGCACGGCCTCGCAGGTGCGCAGGCCCACATAGGCGTTGGCCACTTCGGCGGCCAGGCTCACCCGGGCGTTGTGCCACTGGGCCAGGCTGCCGGCGGCACGCGCTTCGGCCGCTGCCACGCCGTGGCGCACGCTGCCGAAGAGATCGATCTCCCAGAGCGCGTCGAGGCTCACGCTGCCGCTGGTCTGCACCCCAGGCGATGGCGGCAGCTCGGTGCTGCTGCGGCTGACGCCGGCCCGGGCGTCGAGACTGGGCCAGCGGGCCGCGCCGCTGGCCTGCGCGGCTGCTCGGGCCTGGCGGATGCGGGCGGTCGCCTGCGCGAGCGTGGGGTTCTGGCGCTGCGCGGTGTCGATCAGCCGGGTCAGCAGCGGGTCGTCGAACTGCGACCACCAGTCGGCCATCCGGGCGGCCTGGCCGCCGTGGGGCAGCGGCGCCTGCCAGCCGGCAGGCAGCACGTCGGCGGGTGGCTCGCTTGGCGGAGTGGCACACCCCACGAGCAGCGCCGCCAGGCCCACGGGGAGCAGCCAGCGCGGCGCACCTCGGGCGATCGGCGACGAAACGATGGGCTCTGGGGTCGGTTGTGCAGCCATGGGAAGTCCGGTGGATGGGGGGTGCGAAGGCGCGCGCGAATGTATGAGGCGGTTGTTAAGCGCGGGTTAGCGCGAAGGGGGTGGCAGCGGGGGGACCTGACGGCGCTCGGCCTCGTAGCGGACCAGCGCGCAGGCATAGCCCACCAGCGCATCGAGCGCGCGGTCGAGCGCATCGGGACCTTCGAGCAGCCCGGGCGCCAGCACCTCCATCCATTCGCGCGACATGCAGTAGTCGTTGACGAAGGCCGTCACCGCAAAGGCCAGGCGGTGCAGGTCGTCGTCGGGCTCGGCCACGCCCACATGCCGGGCCAGCAGCGCCACCAGGTCGCGGTAGTGAGGCAGCACGTTGGCCTCGATCACGTCCTTCAGCATCGAGGTCGGCTCGACCATCTCTCGCAGGTGGATCCGCATGAGCCACTGCATGTCGCCGCCTTCGACCAGCGGGGTCAGGAAGGCGCCCAGCAGCCGCCGCATCGACTGCTCGATCGGCGCATCGGCATCCTCGGGCTGCGAGAAGGCGCCGGTGATGCGGGCGATGGGTTCGAGCAGCACGGCGCGGTAGAGCGCGGCCTTGTCGCCGAAGTAGTAGTGGATCGCGGCGACGTTCGCGCCGGCCGCCTGGCAGATCTCACGGGTGGACGCGCGCGCGAATCCCTTCTCCGCGAAGATGCGGGTCGCCTCCCAGAGCAAGCGCTCACGCGCCTGCAGCGACTTGCTGTCCTGGGGGTCGATGGCAGGGGCAGGGGCAGCCGAAGGCTGGTCAGGCAGGGCACTCACGGCAGCGGGGATGGTTTCGGTGGTGGACGAGGCAGGCGGCGCAGTGTATCCGCAGCCTCAAGCAAGCGCTTGATTCACACCCTTGCGCAACAAGGGGCTTGCCGCCGGCCCTGCCGGGCGCGCCATGTCACCGGGGATCAGAAGAGCTCGACGTCGCCGATCTTGGTGGCGTCCTTCAGGACGCCGCGGCGCACCAGCTCGGCATGGCCGCAGACCTGGTTGCGGCCATGCTGCTTGGCGTAGTAGACCGCCTGGTCGGCGCGTTCGAAGGCGCCGCTCGGGGTGTCGCCCGGCAGCACCGCGGTGTAGCCCACGCTGGCCGTCACCTGCCCCACCTGCGGGAACTGGTAGGCCTCCATGTTGGCGCGCATGCGCTCGAAGGCCTGGTGGGCGTCGGACTCGCCGGCACAACGCAGCAGCACGACGAATTCTTCGCCGCCGAAACGGTAGAGCCGGTCCTGGAAGCGGAAGGTGCTGCGCAGGATGCGCGCCACCAGCAGCAGCACTTCGTCGCCGATGAGGTGGCCGAAGCGGTCGTTGACGCTCTTGAAGTGGTCGATGTCGACCACGCCCAGCCAGTACTGCGTGAGCGGCGCGTCGTGGCGCCGGTCGTCATCGCCGGCGGCGGCGCCTTGAGCGAGCGGGTGGGCCGCCGTGTGGGTGGTCTTGAGGAAGGCCTCGTCGAAGGTCTTGCGGTTGAGCAGGCCGGTCAGCGTGTCGCGCTCGGAATAGTCGAGCAGGCCGTGGAAGTTGCGGTAGATGCGCAGGATGCTCGAGACGGTGCGCTGCGACGCAGGCGACATCGGCCCGCCCGACAGCACCTCGATGACCCCCGCGTCGGCCCCTTCGGCCAGCATCGGGAAGATGGTGAGCGCCTCGCCGCGCGGCGTCTGCGAACGCAGCACCTGCTCGCTCTCGAGCGCTTCGACCCGCAAGGGAAAGGCCTGCTTGGCAGGCAGGCCGTCGAAGTCGATCCAGGGCGGGTCCGAGGCGGCCGTCACCTGCCCCGAGGCCAGGCGGGCACGCAGGAACCAGCGCTGCGTGCTCTGGCTGTCGCCCACCAGCTTGTGGATGGCCACCGAGCTGGGATGGAGCAGGTCCATCAGCGCGTGCGCCAGCGTGACGTCCAGCAGATCCCGGTCGCGGAAGCCGGTCAGTGCTGCGAGGTGATCTATGGCCTTCGTCATCGTCCGCTGGAGCGCGCGCTCATTGGCGCGCCATGTTAGGCGGTTGCGGCCTCACTGGTGTAACGGCCGATCAGCGCCAGCAGCTCTTCTTCGCTGTACGGCTTGCCGAGGTAGTGGTTCACGCCCAGCTCGGCAGCGTAGTCGCGATGCTTCTGCGCGATGCGCGAGGTGATCATGATCACCGGCAGGTCGGCCAGCTTGCGGTCGCTGCGGATGTTGCGCACCAGGTCGAAACCGTCCATGCGCGGCATCTCGATGTCCGACAGCACGATGGCCGGCCGCTCCTCGGCCAGGCGCTCCAGCGCCTCGAGGCCGTCCTTGGCCAGCGTGACGCGATAGCCTTCGCGCGCCAGCAGGCGCTGCGTGACGCGGCGCACCGTGAGCGAATCGTCGACCACCAGCACCAGCGGCACCGCCGGCGCCGCGTTGACCTGCACCTCGGGCTCGGCGGCCAGTTCTTCCACCGGCGCATGCAGCGCCGCGGTCGTGTAGGCCCGCGCGGTTTCGCCGTACACCGTGGCCAGGGCCACCGGGTTGTAGATCAGCGACACGGCACCGGAGGCCAGCAGCGTCATGCCCGCCAAGCCCGGCAGGCGCGACAGCTGCGGCCCGAGGTTCTTCACCACCACTTCCTGGTTGCCCAGCACTTCGTCGACGTGCATCGCGATGCGCTGCTGCGCCGACTTGATGACCACCACCGGCATCGAGCGACCGGCGGTCTGCCCGCGCGGGCTGATCTGCAGCAGGGACCCCAGCCAGAAGAACGGCAGGGTGTGGTCGCCATAGTGGTAGCCGCCGCGGGTGTAAGCCGCGTCGATCTCGGCGGCCGTGGCACGGCGCACGATCTCAATGAGGTTGGACGGCACGGCCACGATCGCGTCGCCGCAGCGCAGCATCACCACCTGCGTCACCGCTGTGGTCAGCGGCAGCACGAGCTTGAAGCTGGTGCCCTGGTCCGGCGCGGTGGCGGTCTCGATGCGACCGCCCATCGCGTTGATCTCGGAACGCACCACGTCCATGCCGATGCCCCGGCCAGCCAGCTCGGTCACGCTGTCGGCGGTGGAGAAGCCCGGAGTGAAGATCAGGTTGGCGAGTTCGGCGTCGGTGTGCTGCGAACCGGGCGCCAGGAGGCCCATGGCCTCGCCCTTCTGGCGGATGCGTGCCAGGTTGAGGCCGGCGCCGTCGTCGCGGAATTCGACGCTGACTTCGTTGCCTTCCTGGTGCAGCACCACGTAGATGGAGCCGGTGGCTTCCTTGCCCTTGGCCTGGCGGGCTTCAGGCGTTTCGATGCCGTGGCTCACGCAGTTGCGCAGCAGGTGCTCGAAGGCACCGGTCATGCGCTCCAGCACGCCGCGGTCGACTTCGATCGAGCCGCCCACGATGTCCAGGCGCACTTGCTTGCCGGTTTCCTTGGCGGCCAGCCGCACCACGCGGTACAGACGGTCGGACAGGCTTTCGAACTCGACCATGCGCGTACGCAGCAGGTCGTCCTGCAGGTCGCGCGTGAGGCGCGCCTGCGCGGCGAGTTCGTCTTCTGCCGTTTCCAGCGTGCGCTGGAGCGTGCGCTGCACCGTGGCCACGTCGTTCACCGACTCGGCCATCATGCGGGTCAGTTCCTGGAAGCGCGTGAAGCGGTCGAACTCGAGCGGGTCGAACTGCTGCGACATCTGCTTGGCGGCTTCCAGTCGCGAGCTCATCTGCGTCTCGGCCTGCAGCTCGATGTCGCGCAGCTGCTGGCGCAGGCGCTCCAGGTTGTCGGTCAGGTCGCCGAGCGTGCCCTTGATGTTGCCGACCTCCGACTCCAGGCGCGCACGGGTGATGCTCACCTCGCCGGCCTGGTTGACCAGACGGTCGAGCAGCTGGGCACGCACCCGCACCGCGTGGGTGGACGATGCCACCGCCCGCTCGCTGCGAGCCGCCAGGCGGGTGGTCGGCGCATCGCTGATGAAACGCGACCAGTCGATCTCGACGGACGGCGCTGCCGGCTGGCTTGGGGCCGGCGCCGGCGCCTGCACGTCGATGGCTTCGGGCAGCAAGGGCTCCAGCGCCGGCGGCGTAGGCAGCGGCAGCTCCAGGGCGACGGGCAGCGGCGGCAATTCCGGCGGCAGCTCGGCCACCGGCTCGCGCACCGCCGGCGCGGCTGGCACCGGCTCGGCCTGCACCGGTACCGGCACCGACGGACGCGGCTCCTCGTCCAGGTCGCCATGCAGGGACTGCGCGGCTTCGACCGCTGCGGCAGCGGCCTCTTCGTAGGCCTGGGCATCACGCGAACGCAGCGCCTCGAACACCGTAGCGAGGCCGTCCACGCGGGACTGGAGGGCTTCGACGTCGTCGGGCGTGACCTCCTCGCGGGCGAGCAGGTGCTCGATGGCGGTTTCGAGGCGGTGGGCCATTTCGCCCAGGCGCATCGCGCCGGCCAGGCGTGCACCGCCCTTGAGGGTGTGCAGCGTGCGCATGCAGGCGGTGGCCCCGCCCATGTCGGCCGGGCGGCGCTGCCAGTCGCGCATCTGCGACGCGAGCTGCGGCAGCAGGTCCTCGGCCTCTTCCTCGAAGATCGGGAACAGGTCGGCGTCGACCGCGTCCACCGCGTCGATTTCGTCGTCGTAGTCGGTGCCGTGGCCGCGCACCGGCGTGGAATGCACCACGTCCTGCGGCTTGAGCGGCGCCAGCTCCTTGAGCTCGGCCTGGCCCAGTTCGGCAAAGTTGGTCTGCTCGGCGACCGGCGCGGGTTCGGGCTCGGGTGCCGCCTGCGGCACGGCGGCCACTGGTGCTGCGACCGGCTCGGGCTCGGGCTCGGGCTCGGGCTGCGGCACCGCCAACGGCTCCGGCGCCACGTCGAGCGACAGCGGCTCCAGCACTTCGTCGGGCGCCATGTCGAGCGGCACGACCTCCGACACCGGCTGCTGGAGCTCGGCGGCGGCACTCTGGGCCTCGAGACGGCGACCGGCGTCCACCTCGTGTTCGGCCAGGCGCTGCAGCAGCTCCGGCGGCGGCGCCTTCAGGAAGCCAGCCGCGAACTGGTGCAGCAGGCGGCGCACTTCATCGGCCGAGTCGACGAACAGGCTCGCCTCCTGCGGCGTGCCGTGGCCGATGGCCTGCGAGCGCATCAGGGCATGCTCGAGCTGGCGCGCCAGGTGCGACAGGTCGGCGAAGCCCACGGTCGCCGAGCTGCCGGCCAGCGAGTGCGCCATGGCGATGGCCATCTCGCCCACCGGACGGTGCAGCTCGAGCGCCCATTCGGCCAGCTCGGTGGAGAGCCGGCGCGAACGCTCGTCGGCTTCGTTGAGATAGATGTTGAACAGCGGGATGCTGATGCGCAGCGGGCCGACGATCTTGACCTGGTCGTTGACCGGCTCGGCTTCGGCCTCGGGCGCCACCTCGAGCGCGTCGTTCGAGGCCACCGCCTCCGGGCTTGCCACCGGGGCGAGGTCGATCGGCTCCAGCGGCAGGTCCGCGTGCGGCGCGGCTGCACCGAAATCTGCGTCCAGCGGCAGCTCGAGATCGGTGATCTCGAGCGTTTCGATGGTCTCGGGCGCCTCGATGGTTTCGGACTCGGCGGGTGTCTCGATGCGTACGGGCTGGGTGACCTCGGGGTTCCACTGGGGTGCGGCCACCGGCTGGGCCGGCGCAGCCGCAGGCGCGCTGTCGAAGCTGGAGAGGTCGAGGGTGAAGTCGATGACCGGCATGGCCGGCTCGGCCGGCACCACCGGCGCAGCTTCGGCCGGCAGGTCGAACGAGAAGTCCTCGACAGGAGCCGGCGCGGGCGCCTGTACAGGCACCTGCGCGGGTGCAACCACCGGCGCAGCGACGGCCGGCGCGGCCATCGCCGGCGCAGCCCCTGCGCCCACAGACTGCAGGCGCCCCTCGAGGCGCAGCGTGTCGGCGGCGGTGCGCACCGGCGCGGCGGCGTGGCCACCGCTGCGGCGGGCCGCAATCTCCTCGACCCAGGCGCCCAGGTAGCCCAGCACGTCGCGGGTGAGGGCCAGCAGTTCGTCGCTGGCGGGCTTCTGTTCGGCCAGCCAGGCGTTGTAGAGCTGTTCGCACGACCAGGCGGCTTCACCGAACTCGTTCAGCCCGACCATGCGCGAGCTGCCCTTGAGCGTGTGGAAGGCACGGCGCACGACGGTGATCTGCCCGGCGTCGCCGGGGTTGCGCTCGAGGTCGGCGACCGCGTTGTTCGCATCGACCATCACCTCGCGAGCTTCCTCGAGGAAGATCTCGCGCATCTCGTCGTCTTCTTCGAGGCCGGTGGGGGCCGGCGCCGCCGGCGGCGTGGCAGCCAGCGGCGGCACGGCCGGGGCGGCACTCAGCGGCACGGCCGGTGCTGGCATCTCCAGCATGTCGAGCCCGATCGGCTCGGACGCGCTGACGACGAAGTCGGCCATGGCCTGCACGACCTGCTCGCGAGCCAGCGACACGGTGGCCGGGCCGGCGCCGGCCTGCTCGGCCTGCTGCAGCGCGGCCTGCGCATGCGACACGGTGGCGGCCAGCTCGGGCTGGTCGGCAACGAGCACTTCCTGCGACAGGCGATCGAGCTCGCCGGAGACGGTTTCGAGGGGCACGTCGTCGTTCATGGCGGCAATCGCCAGGGACTGTGCCTGCTCGATCAGCCGCGGCGCGCTCGGCGCTTCGGCGATGACCTCGGGCGCAGCCGCCTGCACCGCCTGGCTGCGGCCCATCACCGGGTACAGCGTGCCGCTGGCGGCGTCGAATGCAAACAGCGACTTCGCCATCTGCGGCTGCACGCTGAGCATGTCGATGAGGAAGCTCAGCGCGCTCAGGTTGCCCGCCAGGCGGTCGAAGGTGCCGGCCGCTGCAGCCTTGGCGGGATCGACCTCGGTGATGATCAGCGCGTCGACGTCGTCGCGCATGCGCAGCACCGCTTGCGATGCCTGCGTCATGTCGAGCACCGACAGCACGCCCCGCATCGCCTGCATCTGGTTGGGCACCGGGATGAGCACGGTGCGGTCCGCCGGATTGCGGAAGAACTGGTCGATCAGCTTTTCGCTTTCGGACAGCGTCGCCCGCAGTTCCTGCACCACGCTGCCCATGGTCTGGCGGTCGGAGACGCGGCGGTAGAGCTCCTCCATCCACGGCTCGAGCGGCTCGGGCGTCCCGCCCGCGTTCACCGCCTCGATGCGCTCGGCCAGGCGCGACACGCGCTTGGCCTGGTCGGCATGGTCGAAGTCGCCGTCTTCGAGCGAGGCTTCGAGATAGAGCACGCTGGTGGCCACTTCCATGGCCAGCGACGGAGCCGGGCTGGCATTGGCCTGCACCGCCTGGCCGATGGCCTTCTGCAGCGCGTCGGCCAGGGACTCACCGGCGGGGTACAGGCGCTTGAGCGAGTCGCCCACCAGCGAGAACTGCTCGTTGAGGCCCGGCAGGCGATGCAGCTCGCCGCCGGCCACGGCCGACCAGGAATCCTTGGCCGTCGAGACGCGCTTGCGCGCCTGGGCGATCCAGGCGGGGTCGAAGCGGCCGAGCATCGGCTCGCGATAGTCGACCGGTGCCTGGCGGTCGAGGTCGTAGGCGCGGCGCACCGCAGCCAGACGCGGCGACGCGGTGGCGCCCTTGGGCATGGCCTGGGCGCAGAAGAACAGCAGGTCCTGCGCGAGGCGCTCGGAGACTTCGGCTTCGCCGCGCTCGAGGGCGCGCAGCTGCGCGAGCAGCCGCGAGGTGACACGCTTGCTGAAGACGTCGGCCTCGAAGAGACCCTTCGACTGCGCCTCGAAGAAGGCGGCGGCGAGACGCCACAGCGTGGCGCCCTGGCCGTCGGCTGCGCCGTTGGCCAGCCCGGCGCACATGTCGCTCATTTGCGCGGCCGACTGCGCCGACGTGCTGCGCATCAGCGTGAGCAGCTGCGATTCAAAACTGGACACCGCCGCGCCGCGCGCGGCAATGGGCGGCGTGGCGTCGCCGGGCACGTCGTGCCAGCTCCAGTCCACCGACCACAGGTCGGCCGGATGCACACGCTCGGCCCCGGCGATCTCCTGCACCGCACGGTACTGCGGGAACAGCGCGACGGACGAAACCTGCTTGCCGGCCAGCAGCCGGCTCACGTAGTCGAGCAGCGCGAACGAGGCGCGCTCGATGGCCTCGACGGCGCCCAGGTCGAGCTTGTGCGGCTTGCTGATGAAACGCTGCACCGCGGCTTCGGAGCCGCGCAGCAGCGCCGCGCCGGCGGGCAGGCCGACCAGCTCGAGGGCGCCCACGCCCTGGTGGATCTGCTGGCGCGCCGTGCGCAGGATGGCCGGGTCCACCGCGTCGACGTCGGAGCTGGCGGCGGCTTCGGCTTCCTTCAGGCAGCGGCGCAGCGCCTTGTGGGCGGCGTCGAGCGACTTGCGCAGTTCCTCGTGCACCCAGGCCAGGGAACTCAAGTCGTCGATCATCTGTGGGTCGCGCTGGGTATCCATCCCATCCCTTGTCTCAAATGTTCAGCACTCTCTTGGCAGTGCGCCGCCCGAGGGCGGCGCAACAGGAGATTCCGCTTGATCAGCCGATCTTGAATCGGGCCACCGACTGCTTCAACTCCTCGGCGGTCTTGGACAGCTCTCGAACCAGCTGAGCGGTCGATCGCGTGCCCTCACCGGTCTGTTCGGTCACTGCGAAGATGTGCTGGATGTTGGCTGCCACCACGTTGGCCGATTCGGCTTCGCGGGAGGCTTGCGACGAAATGCTGGTAATCAGTTCAGCGAGCTGGCGCGACACGCGGTCGATCTCGCCCAGCGCGGTACCTGCGTTGTCGGACAGCTTGGCGCCTTCGACCACACCCTGCGTCGAGCGCTCCATGGCGGCCACGGCGTCGGCGGTGTCGGTCTGAATGGTCTTCACCAGCGCCGCGATCTGGCGCGTGGCGTCGGCGGAGCGTTCGGCCAGTCGCTGCACTTCTTCCGCAACCACCGAGAAGCCGCGACCGGCTTCACCGGCGGAGGCGGCCTGGATGGCTGCGTTCAGGGCCAGCACGTTCGTCTGCTCGGTAATGTCGGAAATCAGTTCGGTGATTTCACCGATCTCCTGCGACGACTCGCCCAGCCGCTTGATCCGCTTGGAGGTTTCCTGGATCTGCTCGCGCAGCGTGTTCATGCCGCCGATGGTGTTCTGCACCGCCTGCAGGCCGGATTCGGCAGCCTGCAGCGACTGGCGCGCCACCTGGGCCGACTGCTGGGCTTGCGCGGACACGTCGTTGATTCGGCCGGCCATCTGGAGCACCGATTCGCCGGTTTCGCGGATCTCGCGCAGCTGCTCGTCGGAAGCGGCCAGCAGTTCGGTCGACGTGGCTTCCACCTGCTGCGTCGTTTCGGTCACGCGGGACACAGTGCCCTGCACCTGCGACACCAGCGTGCGCAGCTCTTCCACGGTGTAGTTCACCGAGTCGGCGATGGCGCCCGTGATGTCCTCGGTCACCGTGGCCTGTTGCGTCAAGTCGCCTTCAGCGACCGTCTGCAGTTCGTTCATCAACCGCAAAATGGCCGCCTGGTTGGCGTCGTTCACCCGCTTGGCTTCCTGCTCCTGGCGCTCGGCTTCCTGGCGCTGCGTTTCGGCGATGGCCGCACGCTGGCGCTGGTCTTGCAGGTAGGCCATCAGCAGGCCGCCGGCGCCGGCCAGGGCCAGCAGCAGCGACAACACGATCAGCACGATGTTCAGCAGCGAGATGCCGGCGCTGTCGGCCAGGCTTTCCTGCACCTGCTCGAGGCCTTTGCGCAGCGGCTCGCTGTCCGCAATGATCGCCGCCTGCGCTTCGCGGGCGGACACCAGGCCCTGCAGGTTGCCCAGAATGGCGCCGGCCTGGGTGCGGGTCTCTTCGTACAGCTTCATCAGCGCCTCGAGGCGCTCCTTGGTCTGCGGGTCCTTGGTGCCGGGCAGGCGCAGCTCGGGGTTGCCGTCGGACAGGCCCTGCGCGATTTCACGGAAGGAGTTCAAGTCCTTGCCCAGCAGGAACACGGCTTCGGGCGACACGCCTTCCATCGTCAGGAATTCGTTGGCCGACTTGCCGATGCGCTGCGTCAGCATCACGAGCTGGCCCACGGCCGAGAGTTCGGCCGGCGAGGCGTCCTGCTGCAGCTTGAGCGAGGACACGGTCTCGGCGATTTCGAGCAGGTCGGACGACTGGCGGTTGATGGCGCGAAGCGCCTGGCCCACCTGGGTCAGGATCTTCTGCTGGCCCAGCACGGTCTGGGCGTTCTTCTCGGCGCGGTCCACCAGGGGCAGCAGGGGCTCGAGCGTCTGCTGTGCTCCCGCAGGAGCCGGCTCGAGGTCGGCACCGCCGTCCTTCAGGCCACGCACGTTGTGCGCCAGCACCTCCATGCTTTCCTGCACTTCAGGGAAGGCCTGGGGGCTGCCGATCAGCGCCTGCGACACCGACTTCGCGAGCCGCTGCGACTGCATCAGCGCCTGACCGCTGGCGCCCACCTGGGCCGCGCCCTTGGTAGCGGCGTTGATCGAGAACACCGCCGAGGCCACCAGACCCAACACGCCCAGCACCAGCATCCCGCCCAGGATGCGCTGCTGCTGCCCGGTGGACATGTGGCCGATCAGCGGCAGCGGCGCACCAACCTCGCCGGCCTCCGCTGCCTGAATGCGGGTCTCGCTGAATTCGCCCGGCAGCTCCGAAGGCGCCGCCTCCGAGATGATGGACGAGTCCGCGCTCGCGGTCTGGATGGTGGTGGGCTCCATGGCGAGCGTGCCGCCCGGCCCCACGGAGATGTCGTTGTCAGCCGGATAGGCTTCGTCGAAGGGCAGGTCGTCCGATGCGTCGGGTTGCGACTTGGGCTTACCGAAACCCTTGATCTTGTTCAGAAAACTCATAGGCCCCTCTTTTCCTGCTTGCGCTTTTATCTCGCTGATCGATCGATACCGGTGGGCGATCAGCCCACGATCTTGAGGAAGGACTCGTCGCCGGCGAGAGCCGCCAGGCGAAGTTCCTGCCACACACGTCCACTGCTGTCGCGATAGCGACCGCCGACGAATCCAGGCTTGGGTCTGCCTTCGTCGGCGTCTTCTTCCAATTGCTCACGGCTGCGCAGGCCCGAGAGCTTGTCCACCAGCATCGCGCAGTTGATCTCGAGCACCGGGTTGAACGCGATCAGCCGCAGCTGCTCGCGCGCGAATTCATTGGCTGCCTGGCTCTTGAGCCCCAGGAAGCCGGCCAGGTCGACCACGCCGTGCAGGCCGCCGCGCAGGTTGGCCACGCCGAGGAACCAGCCGCTCGTGTGCGGCACGGGCACCAGGGCGCCGAACGGAAAGATCTCGCCGGCTTCGCCCAACGGCAGCAGAAAGCCCTGGCCACCGGACTCGACGGCGAGCCAGGTGGCCGTGTTCGCCTGCGTACGCGCGACCTTCAGGCGCTCGGCCAGACGGCTTTGCAGTTCACGCAGTGCTTCTCGTTTAGCCATTCACGCTGCTCGTTGGTGCTTCTTGTTCTTAGCCGAAGGCCTTGATCTTGGCCACCAGCTCGTCGGCATCGACGGGCTTCACGACATAGTCGCGCGCGCCCTGGCGCATGCCCCAGACCTTGTCGGTCTCCTGGTTCTTGCTGGTGCACATGATCACCGGGATGTCGCCGTAGTTCGGGTCGCGGGTGATCGCGCGGGTGAGCTGGAAGCCGTTGAGGCCGGGCATCACCACGTCCATCAGGATGAGGTCGGGCTTGTCTTCGGCCAGGCGGCGCATCGCCTCGTCGCCGTTTTCAGCCGTGCGCACCTGGTAGCCACGCTTGGTCAGGATTTCGGACAAATAGTGGAGCTCGGTCTTGGAGTCGTCCACCAGCAGGATTTTCTGAATCGGCATGGCTCGTTTTCCTCTGTCAACGGCGGCACTGTGCGGTACCGCCGGCTACTGCTACTACTGCTGCCGGGCGCCCCGGACCGTGTTGCGGACCACCCGCACCCACCGTCTCAGGCGGCCCGCTTGTGCTGCTCCACCGCCTGGAGCAGCTGGTCCTTCGTGAAGGGCTTGGTCAGGTAGTCCTCGGAGCCGACCATGCGGCCGCGCGCCTTGTCGAACAGACCGTCCTTCGACGACAGCATGATGACCGGCACGCGCGAGAACTTCGGGTTGCGCTTGATGATGGCGCAGGTCTGGTAGCCGTCGAGCCGGGGCATCAGGATGTCGCAGAAGATCAGATGCGGTTCGCAGTCATTGACTTTGGCCAGCGCATCGAAGCCGTCTTCGGCCAGCACGACCTCGTAGCCGCCCTGCTTGAGAAAGATCTCGGCGCTGCGCCGGATGGTGTTGCTGTCGTCTATCACAAGCACCTTGGTACCAGCCCCCTGGCCGGCCTGCCCTGCTTCGCTCACGGACGAACTCCTAACGACTTGTGACCCCGCGGAAGAGCGTCCGGGGGGGTTGTAGGCATGCGGCTAAATCTGCACCATCTCGAAGTCCTCCTTGCGGGCTCCGCACTCGGGACAGGTCCAGTTCATCGGCACGTCGGCCCACTTGGTGCCGGGCGCAATGCCATGTTCGGGGTCGCCTGCCGCCTCGTCATAGATCCAGCCGCAAATGAGGCACATCCAGGTCTGCGATTCGCTCACTTAGTCTTTTAGCTTCACTACAATGAATAACGATTGTAGCCACGCGAACTCTGAAAAATCCAAGACTTCGTAGGCACATACGCAACATACCTCACACTTTTCTAGAAGGTCGAACGCGGAAGTTCCGCAGCCCGGCCCACCCCCCAAAGCGCCTGATGACCACCGCCCCCATCGCCCCTTCCGACACCAACCCCGAGGTCCTGCAGGAGCCGCCCGCGCCCGCCTGCGTGATGAGCTTCAACGCCAGCGACCCGAGCGGCGCCGGCGGGCTGGCCGGCGACGTGACCACGATCGCCGCCATGGGCGCCCATGCGCTGCCGGTGGTGACCTCGATCGTGCTGCGCGACACCGCCGAGGTGTTCGAGGCCTCCGAGATCGAGCCCGACACCATCGTCGAGCAGGCCCGCAGCATCCTGGAAGACGTGACCATCTCGGCCTGGAAGGTCGGCTTCCTGGGCAGTGCCGAGGGGGTGAGCGCCGTGGCGGAGGTGTTGTCCGACTATGCCGATGTGCCGCTGGTCGCCTACCTGCCCAACCTTTCCTGGATGGACGAGGACCCGCTGGCCGGCTACCTCGACGCCTTCCGCGAGCTGGTGCTGCCGCAGACCGAGGTGCTGGTGGGCAACCACAAGACGCTCACCGACTTCCTGCTGCCCGAGTGGGAGGCCGAGCGTCCGCCGTCGGCGCGCGAGTTGGCCGTGGCGGCCAGCGAACATGGCGCCCGCTACGTGCTGGTCACCGGCGTGCAGCTTCCCGATCAGTTCATCGACAACGTGCTGGCGTCGGCGCAGGGCGCCATCACCGGCGAGAAGTTCGAGCGTTTCGAGACCAGCTTCGTGGGCGCCGGCGAAACGCTGTCGGCTGCGCTTGCGGCGCTCGTGGCCAGCGGCCAGGAGCTGCACGTGGCGGTCTCCGAGGCGCTGAGCTTCCTCGACCAGTCGCTCGACGCCGGCTTCCGGCCCGGCATGGGCAATGTGGTGCCCGACCGCTTCTTCTGGGCCCTGCCACCGGCCGAAGAAGGCGCGGAAGGCGAGGAACCGCAGGGCGGCCCCGGCGGCAGCGACCCCGACAAGCCGGCCCCCGGCCGCAGCATCCACTGACTTCCCTGCCCCGATGAGCGCAAACGCAAAGCTGTTCGAGCGTGCCCAGCACGTCATCCCGGGTGGCGTGAACTCGCCGGTGCGCGCCTTCCGCGCGGTCGGCGGCACGCCGCGGTTCATCACGCGGGCGCAGGGCGCCTACCTGTGGGATGCCGACGGCCGGCGCTACATCGACTACATCGGCTCCTGGGGCCCCATGATCCTGGGCCATGGCCATCCGGCCGTGCTCGAGGCGGTGCAGAAGGCGGCGACCGACGGCTTCTCCTTCGGCGCCCCCACCGAGCGCGAGATCGAGCTGGCCGAGGAGATCCTGAAGTTCGTGCCCAGCGCCGAGCAGGTGCGGCTGGTGAGCTCGGGCACCGAGGCCGCCATGAGTGCCATCCGCCTGGCACGCGGCGCCACCGGGCGGCCCCGGCTGATCAAGTTCGAGGGCTGCTACCACGGCCATGCCGACGCCCTGCTGGTGAAGGCCGGCTCAGGCCTGGCCACCTTCGGCCACCCCACCAGCGCCGGCGTGCCGCCCGAGGTGGTGCAGCACACGCTGGTGCTCGAGTACAACAACCTCGCCCAGCTCGAAGCGGCCTTCGCCGAGCACGGCAGCGAGCTGGCCTGCGTGATGATCGAACCGATCGCCGGCAACATGAACTTCGTGCGGGCCGCGGTGCCCTTCATGAAACGCCTGCGCGAGCTGTGCACGCAGCACGGCGCCCTGCTCGTGTTCGACGAGGTCATGACCGGCTTCCGTGTGGCGCTGGGCAGCGCACAGAGCCTGTATGCGCAGGCCATCCCCGGCTTCGCGCCGGACCTGAGCGTCTTCGGCAAGGTGATCGGCGGCGGCATGCCGCTGGCCGCCTTTGCCGGCCCGCGCGCAGTGATGCAGCAGCTGGCGCCGCTGGGTCCGGTCTACCAGGCCGGCACGCTGAGCGGCAACCCGGTGGCCACGGCCTGCGGGCTGGCCACCCTGAAGGAAATCCAGAAGCCCGGCTTCTTCGACGCCCTGGCGGCGCGCACCCGCTCACTCGTGGACGGCCTGCTGGGTGCGGCACAGGAGGCCGGCGTGCCGATGGCGGGCGACTGCGAAGGCGGCATGTTCGGCTTCTTCTTCGGCAACGAGCTGCCGCAGCACTACGGTGCCGTGATGGCCACCGACAAGGACCGCTTCAACCGCTTCTTCCACGCCATGCTCGACGGCGGCGTCTACCTGGCCCCTGCCCTCTATGAAGCCGGCTTCGTGAGCGCGGCCCATACGGCCGAGGACATCGCCGCTACCGTGGAGGCGGCCCGCGCGGCCTTGCGCTGAGCCGGGTTCACGCGGGCACGGCACTCAGGCCGGTTCGGCCACCAGCCCGCGATCCACCAGCATGGCCTGCACGTCGGCGTCGCGCCCGCGGAAGGCCCGATAGGCCGCCCCCGGCTCGACGCTGTTGCCCGCGCTGTAGATGTGGCGCTTCAGCCGCTCGGCAATGGCGGGGTGGAAGATGTCGCCGGCCTCGACGAAGGCGTTGAAGCCGTCGGCATCGAGCACCTCGGCCCACATGTAGACGTAGTAGCCGGCGGCATAGCTGTCGCTGGCGAACAGGTGGCGGAAGTGCGGCAGCCGGTGCATCAGGCCCACCACCTCGGGCACGCCCAGGCGCAAACGCTCCTCCCGCTCGAAGGCGGTGATGTCCAGCCCTTCCATCGAGGTCCTGCGATGCAGCGCCAGGTCGAGCAGGGCCGAGCCGACGTACTGCACCGTCTCGTAACCCTGGTTGAAATGGCGCGCCCGCTTCAGGCGCTCGATCAGCGCGTCGGGGATCGGCTCGCCGGTCTGCACGTGCGGTGCATGGCGCTTGAGCACCTCGGGCTCGAGCGCCCAGTGTTCGTAGATCTGCGACGGCAGCTCGACGAAGTCCTGCAGCACGTTGGTGCCCGACAGGCGCTCGTAGGTCACGCTGCTGAGCAGCCCGTGCAGGCCGTGGCCGAACTCGTGGAACAGCGTGCGCACGTCGTCGAACGACAGCAGCGTCGGCGTGCCCGGGGCGCCCTTGGCGAAGTTGTTGTTGTTCACGACGATGGGCAGCACCGCGGAGCCGTCGGCGGTGTTGCGCATCTGCTCGCGATACAGGCTCATCCAGGCGCCGCCGCGCTTGCTCGGCCGCGCGAAGTTGTCGCCGAGGAAGAGGCCGACCAGTGCATCGGTCCCGGCGTCGCGCACCTCCCAGGCCCGCACGTCGGGGTGGTAGAGCGCCAGGCCGCGCTGCTCGACGAAGCGCACGCCGAACAGGCGGCCGGCGCAGTCGAACATCGCATCGATCATGCGGTCGAGCTGCAGGTAAGGCTTCACCTCGTTGTCGTCGAGCTGGTAGCGGGCCACGCGCACCTGCTCCGCGTAGTGGCGCCAGTCCCAGGGCTGCAGCTCGATGGCGTCGCCCGCCGCGCGGGCCTGCGCTTCCAGCAGGGCACGCTCCTCGGCGGCGCGTTCCTTGGCCGGGCCCCACACGCGCTGCAGCAGGCCGGCCACGGCGTCGGGCGTACCGGCCATGCGGTCGCGCAGCGCGTAGTCGGCATAGCTGTCGAAGCCGTGCAGGCGCGCCTGCTCGAGGCGCAGCTTCATGATCTGCGCGGCCAGGGCCCGCGTGTCGCGCTCGGGCACGTGTTCGCCGCGCGAGGTCCAGGCACGCCACGCGGCCTCGCGCAGGTCGCGGCGCTTGCTGAAGGTGAGGAAAGGCGCAATCAGCGAACGCGAAAGGGTGACGACATGGCCGTCGACACCGCGCTGCGAGGCGGCTTCACGGGCGGCATTGCGCACCCAGTCGGGCAGCCCTTCGAGGTCGGCTTCACCGGAAAGCGGCAGGTGGTAGGCCGCCTCGTCGCCCAGCACGTGCTGGCTGAACCGGGTGTTGAGCTCGGCCAGCTGCTGCATCACCTCGGCGTATCGCGCCTTGGCGGCCGGCGCGAGCCGCGCACCGGCCATCACGAAGTCGAGGTGCAGCCGCTCCAGCAGGCGCTGCTGCTCGGCACCCAGCCCCAGGCTGGCGCGCCGTTCGTACAGCGCTTCGAGGCGCTCGAACAGCGCCGCGTTCAGGTACACCGCGCTGCGATGGGCCGCCAGCCTGGGCGCCATCTCGCGCTCGACCTCGCGCAGCTCGGGAGAGCTCTCGGAAGCGCACAGGTTGTGGAACACCGCTTCGATCCGGCGCAGCAGGCGGCCGCTGCGGTCCAGCGCGGCGGCGGTGTTGTCGAAGCTGGGCGGCTCGGCGGTACCGGCAATGCCGTCGATCTCGGCCAGGTGCTGCGCGAGGCCCTGGTCGAATGCGGGCGGGAAGTGGCCAGGCTGGATGCGGTCGAACGGGGGCAGGCCGTAGGGGGTATCCCAGTCCTGCAGCAGGGGATTGCTCGTCATGCGGGGCCTCATGAGCCGGTGATGCCCTGTAGGGCGGAGCCGGCATGGTAAGACGAGTTGGCAAACGCTGCGCGGGCCGCATCCTGCCCGCCCCAGGCTCCTAGAATCGCCCGAATGCACATTCACATCCTTGGCATCTGCGGCACCTTCATGGGGGGTGTGGCGGCACTGGCGCGCGAGGCCGGGCACCGCGTGACGGGCTGCGACGCGGGCGTGTATCCGCCGATGAGCGACCAGCTGCGCGCGCTCGACATCGAGCTGATCGAGGGCTACTCGGCCGACCAGCTCAAGCTGAAGCCCGACGTCTTCGTCGTCGGCAACGTGGTGTCGCGCGGCAATGCGCTGGTCGAAGCCATGCTCGACGCCGGCGCGGCCTACACCAGCGGCCCGCAGTGGCTGGCCGAACACGTGCTGCAAGGCCGCCACGTGCTGGCCGTCGCCGGCACGCACGGCAAGACCACCACCACGTCGATGCTGGCGTGGATCCTCGAACACGCCGGCCTCGACCCGGGCTTCCTGGTGGGCGGCGTGCCGCAGAACTTCGGCGTCTCGGCAAGGCTGGGCACGGGCGCACCCTTCGTCATCGAGGCCGACGAATACGACACCGCCTTCTTCGACAAGCGCAGCAAGTTCGTGCACTACCGGCCGCGCACCGCGGTGCTCAACAACCTCGAGTACGACCACGCGGACATCTTTGCCGACCTCGCGGCCATCGAGACCCAGTTCCACCACCTCGTGCGCACCGTGCCTGCCTCCGGCCGCCTGGTGGTGAATGCCCGCGAGGAGAGCCTGGACCGTGTGCTGCAGCGCGGCTGCTGGAGCGAAAACGTGCGCTTCGGCACGCGCGGCGACGCCCCCGGCTGGCGCGCCCGCGGCGAGCCGCATGCGTTCGACGTTCTCAAGTCCGGCGTGCATCTCGCGCGTGTGGAGTGGGAACTGCTGGGCGAACACAACCAGATGAATGCACTGGCCGCCATTGCCGCCGCCGACCATGTCGGCGTGCCTCCGGCAGTGGCCGCCAAGGCGCTGGGCGAGTTCCGCAACGTCAAGCGCCGGCTGGAGCTGCGCGGCGAGGCCCGCGGCGTGAAGGTCTACGACGACTTTGCTCACCACCCCACCGCCATCCGCACCACTGTCGACGGTCTGCGCCGCAAGGTCGGGCTCGAACGCATCCTGGCCGTGTTCGAGCCGCGCTCGAACACGATGAAGCTGGGCACCATGAAGGCGCAGCTCCCGTGGGCCCTGGAAGAGGCCGACCTCGCCTTCTGTCACAGCGGCGGCCTCACCTGGAACGCCGAGGACGCGCTGGCGCCGATGGGCGACAAGGCCATGGTGAGCGACAACATCGACGAACTCGTGCAGCGCGTGGTGCGCGCCAGCAAGCCGGGCGACCACATCCTGTGCATGAGCAACGGCGGCTTCGGCGGCATCCACCCCAAGCTCCTCGAGGCGCTGGCGGGCTCGCGCCGCTGAAGCTCGATGAAGAAGCAGGTCCTGCTGGCGATCGGCGTGCTCTCGGTGGCGGCCGGCGTGGTGGGCGCCTTCCTGCCGCTGCTGCCCACCGTGCCCTTCCTGCTGCTGGCGGCCTGGTGCTTTGCCCGCGCCAACCCGGCCTGGGAACGGCGGCTGCTGGAGCATCCGCGCTACGGCCCGCAGCTGCGGGCCTGGCGCGCCCGCGGTGTCATCTCGCGGCCGGCGAAATGGGCGGCGGCGCTTTCGCTGCTGTTCAGCGCCGGGGTGGGCCTGCTGCTGCTGCCGGGCGCCTGGCGCTGGGTGCCGGCCGGCGTTGCGGTGGCGGTGGGCAGCTGGATCCTCACGCGGCCAAGTACATGACCGCCCGCACCACCCACCTGCTGTACCTGCACGGCTTTCGCTCGTCGCCGCGCTCGACCAAGGCCCAGCGCATGGCCCGCGAAGTCGAGGCGCTGCGAAGCGCAGGTCGCGAGGTCGCCTGGTGGTGCCCGCAGCTGCCGCCGTCGCCGGCCGCGGCGATGCGCGAGGTGATGGCCGGCATGGCCGGCTGGCCGCGTGACACCACGGCCGTGATGGGCAGTTCGCTCGGCGGCTTCTATGCCACCGTGGTGGCCGAGGCGCTCGGCTGCCCGGCGGTGCTGATCAACCCCGCCATCGAGCCGGCCCGCGACCTGGCCGCCTACATCGGCGAGCAGACCACCTGGCACGACCCGGCCGAGCACTTCCATTTCCGGCCCGAATTCATCGACCAACTGCAAGCGCTGCGGCCGGCCGCCATCACCCGGCCGCAGCGCTACTTCGCCGTCATCGCCAAGGGCGACGAGGTGCTCGACTGGCACGAGATGACCGCGCGCTACGCAGGCTGCCGCATCAAGCTGCTCGAAGGCGGCGACCATGCGCTTTCCGACTTCGATTCCCACCTGCCCGAGGTGCTGGCATTCCTCGGGCTGAACCCTTCATAGCCCCACCACCATGTTCACAGGCATCGTCCAGGGCGTCGCCACCGTCGCGTCCATCACCGACCGCACCGGTCTGCGCAGCTTCAGGCTCGACTTTCCGCCCGGCTTCGCTGCCGAGCTGGCCATCGGCGCCAGCGTCGCCGTCGACGGCGTGTGCCTGACCGTCACGTCCCTGGAAGGTCCCGACGCCGCGCAGTTCGACGTGATGCAGCAAAGCCTTGCCCTCACCACGCTGGGCACGCTGCGCGAAGGCAGCCGCGTGAACGTCGAACGCGCCGCGAAGGACGGCGCCGAGATCGGCGGCCATCCGATTTCCGGCCACGTCGACTTCCAGGCCCGGCTGCTGTCGATCCGCCAGCCCGAGAACAACCATGTGCTGCGCATCGGCGTGCCGGCGCCGTGGATGCGCTATGTGTTCGCCAAGGGCTACATCGCCATCAACGGTGCCAGCCTCACCGTGGCCGAGGCCGACCGTCGCGCCGGCTGGTTCGAGGTCTGGCTCATTCCGGAAACGCTGCGCATGACCACCTTCGGCGACAAGGTCGAAGGCGATGCGCTCAACATGGAGATCGAGCGCGGCACGCAGGTGGTGGTCGACACCGTGCGCGACACCCTGGAAGAACGCCTGGGCCCGCTGCTGCCGGCACTCGAAGCGCTGCTGCGCGAGCGCGGCGTGGCCGTCGAGGAGCTGGCCGGCCCGAAAACCTGAGTCGGTGCAGGGCATGCCGGGCGGCTCATGATGTCGCGCATCCAGCCTCCAGGATGCGACAACACCATGGCCAACCCTCTTTCCTCCGACCCGAAGCACACCCGCATCGAGCGCGACAGCATGGGCGAGCTCGCCGTGCCGGCCGATGCGCTGTGGGGCGCGCAGACCCAGCGCGCCATCGACAACTTCCCGATCAGCGGCGAGCGCATGCCGCCGGCCTTCGTGCAGGCTCTGCTGCTGGTCAAGGCCGCGGCAGCCCGGGCCAACGTGCGCATCGGGGCACTGCCTGCGGAGGTGGGCGAGGCGATCGTTGGCGCCTGCCGTCAGCTGCGCGGCGACCCCGAGCTGATGCAGCACTTTCCGCTCGACGTGTTCCAGACCGGCTCGGGCACCAGCAGCAACATGAACGCCAACGAGGTGATCGCCACGCTGGCCACGCGCGCTCTCGGCACATCGGTGAGTCCGAACGACCACGTCAACTGCAGCCAGAGCAGCAATGACGTGATCCCCACCAGCATCCACGTGAGCGCGGCGCTGGTGCTGCACGGCGAGCTGCTGCCGGCCCTGGGGCACCTGGTCAACGTGCTCAAGCACAAGGCACCCGCGGTGCACGAGCATGTGAAGACCGGCCGCACCCACCTGATGGATGCGATGCCGGTGCGGCTGAGCCAGGTACTCGACGGCTGGGCGCAGCAGCTGCTGCAGGACATCCGGCAGCTGCACCACCTGATGCCGGACCTGCAGGCGTTGGCGCAAGGCGGCACCGCGGTGGGCACCGGCGTCAACGCGCCGCCGGGCTTCGCCGCCGCGTTCTGCGAGGCGCTGAACGAGGAGACCGGCCTCAGCTTCCGCCCGGGCGACAGCTATTTCGCGCTGATGGGTTCGCAAGACACCGCAGTCGCGCTGTCGGGCCAGCTCAAGACCACCGCGGTATCGCTGCTGAAGATCGCCAACGACCTGCGCTGGATGAATTCCGGCCCGCTGGCGGGCCTGCGGGAGATCGAGCTGCCGTCGCTGCAGCCCGGCTCGTCCATCATGCCCGGCAAGGTGAACCCGGTGATCCCGGAAGCGGTGGCGATGGTCGCCGCGCAGGTGATGGGCAACGACACCACCATCACCGTGGCCGGCGGCAGCGGCAACTTCGAGCTGAACGTGATGCTGCCGGTCGTCGCCCGCAACCTGCTCGAGAGCCTGGCGCTGCTGGCGCGGGCCAGCCGGCTGCTGGCCGACAAGGCCATCGCCGGCTTCAAGGTCAACGAGGACGCCCTCCAGCAGGCGCTCGCACGCAACCCCATCCTGGTGACCGCGCTGAACCCGCTGATCGGCTACCTCAAGGCGGCCGAGATCGCGAAGCAGGCGTATGCGCAAGGCCGTCCGATCATCGACGTGGCCGACGAGATGACGGACCTCGGGCGTGACAAGCTCCAGGCACTGCTGGACCCGCGCAAGCTGACCGGCGAGGGCTGAACCGGGGCATCGGTGAAAATGCGCCGGATATGTATGCCCTGTTCGAAGACGCCGGGAAGTTTCTCGCCGGCCGCGTGATGTCCGAAGCCGAGAGCTCGATGCAGGTCGAGCTCGATTCGGGCAAACGCGTGAAAGTGAAAGCCGCCAACGTGCTGCTGCGTTTCGCCAAGCCGGCGCCCAACGAGGTGCTGGCCCAGGGCCAGCAGCTGTCGCGCGAGATCGATCTCGAACTCATCTGGGAGGTTGCTCCCGACGAGGAATTCGGCTTCGAGGACATCGCGCGCGAATACTTCAGCGACAAGGCCGATGCGCCGCAGCAGGCGGCCGCGCTGTTCCGCCTGTTCGAGGCGCCGCACTACTTCCACCGGCGCGGCAAGGGCCGCTTCCGCAAGGCGCCGGAAGACGTGCTGAAGCAGGCGCTGGTGGCCATCGAGCGCAAGGCCCAGCAGGCGGCGCAGATCGAGTCCTGGGCGGTGGAGCTGGCCGCCGGCCGATGCCCGGCGCCGATCCGCGAGCAGCTCTACAAGCTGCTGTTCAAGCCCGACAAGAACGGCCCCGAATACAAGGCGGTGGTCGAGGCGGCCAAGCGCTCGCACAAGGCGCCGCTCGACCTGCTGAAGGATGCCGGCGCCATCGACTCGCCGTATCACTTCCACTGGAAGCGCTTCCTGTTCGAGTTCTTCCCCAAGGGCACGGGTTTCCCGGCGCTGGCCGCCCCGGCCGTCAAGGACGAGCTGCCGCGCGCGCCGGTGCAGGCGTTCTCGATCGACGACTCGGCCACCACCGAGATCGACGATGCGCTCTCGGTGCAGGGGTTGGGCAGCGGGTCGGTGGTGCTGGGCATCCACATCGCGGCTCCCGGCCTCGCCATTGCGCCGGGCTCGCCGCTCGACCAGGTGGCGCGCGCCCGCTGGTCCACGGTGTACATGCCGGGCTACAAGCTCACGATGCTGCCCGACGAGGTGGTGCAGGCCTACACGCTCCAGGAGGGCCGCGACTGTCCCGCGGTGTCGATCTACGTGACCTTCGACGAGGCCACGCTCGACGTCCGCCAAACCGAGACGAAGCTGGAGCTGGTACCCATTGCGGTGAACCTGCGGCACGACCAGCTCGACAGCGTGATCACCGAGGCGAGCCTCTCCGGCGCGGCGCCGGCCGACTACCCCTTCCCCGCCGAGCTGGCCTTCGCCTACCGGCTCGCCAGGCACCTGAAGGCGCAGCGCGAAGTGGCCCGCGGCAAGCCCGAGAACTTCAACCGGCCCGACTACAACTTCAAGCTCGACGGCAACGACGGCCGCGAGCCCGACGGCAGCGAGCGGGTCATCATCGGCCTGCGCCAGCGCGGGGCGCCGCTCGATCTCATCGTTTCCGAAGCAATGATCCTGGCCAACAGCAGCTGGGGCGCACTGCTGGCCGAAGCGGGTGTGCCGGGCATCTACCGCAGCCAGGCGAGCCTCGCCCCGGGCATCAAGGTGCGCATGGGCGTGAAGCCGGCGCCGCATGCCGGCATGGGCGTCAAGCAGTACACCTGGGCCACCTCGCCGCTGCGCCGCTACGTCGACCTGGTGAACCAGTGGCAGATCATTGCCGCCGCACGCCACGGCCGCACCGCCGCGCTGGTGGCGCCGTTCAAGCCCAAGGACGCGGAGCTGTTCTCGGTGATCTCCGGCTTCGACGCGGCCTACAGCGCCTACAACGGCTTCCAGAGCGGCATGGAGCGCTACTGGACGCTGCGCTACCTGGAGCAGAACGGGCTCACCGAGCTCGAGGCCGCGGTGCTGAAGGAAGGCCTGGTTCGCGCGGACGACCTGCCGCTCGTGTTCCGCGCGCTCGGCGCCGACGGCCTGCCGCGCGGCGCGCGCGTGCGCGTGCGCATCACCGGCACCGACCTGCTGACGCTGGACGTGCATGCCAGCGTGGTGGCACGCCTGGATGACGCCGGCACCACCGCCGACGACGCCAACGTCGAACCCGACGACAGCGAAGACGCCGAAGCCAGCGGCGATGCCGCCGGCCCGCTGTCGCTGGCCATCGACGTGGGCGACGCGGAGGGCGAGAACCCGCCCGCCAGCGGCGATACTGCGCCCACCGCCTCCTGATCCTGAGTTCGCTGCGACACCTCTTCCATGTCCTGGTTCAAGAAGCTCACGACCCTGCAGCTCGCGCTGCTGTTTTCGGTGGCCGTGCACGCGGTGCTGCTGACCGTGCGGTTCGTCGATCCCGAAGGCTTCAACCGGGTGTTCCAGGACACGCCGCTGGAGGTGATCCTGGTCAACGCGAGTTCGAGCGAACCGCCGGCCAAGGCGCAGGCCATCGCGCAACGCAACCTGCTGGGCGGCGGCGACGCCGAAAAAGGCCGGGCCACCTCGCCGCTGCCGCCTTCGGCGCTCACCGAACTGGGCGACTCGATGGACGAGGCGCGCAAGCAGATCGAGCAGCTGCAGGAAGCCCAGAACCAGCTGCTGGCCCAGGTGCGCCGCGAGCTCGCGATGCTGCCGCCCCCCGACCCGAAGCGCGACCAGGGCACGCCGGAGGCCCGCGCACTGACCGAGAAGCGCCGCCAGCTGCTGGAGCTGCTGGCCGAGATCGAGAAGCGCATCAACGAGGAAAACGCCCGCCCGCGCAAGCGTTTCGTCGGGCCGAGCACGCGCGAGGCGGTGTCGGCCATCTACTACGACCAGCTGCGCCGCATGATCGAGGAGCGCGGCACCCGCAACTTCCCTGAATACAAGGGCAAGAAGCTCTATGGCGAGCTCACCATGGTGATCACCGTGGACGCCGCCGGCCGCGTGATCGAGACCGAGATCGTGCAGTCGTCGAAGAACAGCGTGCTCGACCGCCAGGCGATCGCCATTGCCAAGGCCGCTGCGCCTTTCGGCAACTTCACCCTCGACATGCGCAAGCAGTTCGACCAGCTGGTGGTGGTGTCGCGCTTCCGGTTCACCCGCGAAGAGGGCATGCAGGCGCAGATGCTCGACCGCTGACCTACCGCCCGCACACCAGACTCCCATGACCGACCGCTACGTCGTCGCCGGCAATCCCGTCGAGCACAGCCGCTCTCCTTTCATCCACGCGATGTTCGCCAGGCAGACCGGCGAGCCGGTCGAGTACGGCCGGCTGCTGTGCCCGATGGACGGCTTCGAAGCGAGCGTGCGCCGCTTCGCCGCGGAAGGCGGCAAGGGCTGCAACGTCACCGTGCCGTTCAAGTTCGTCGCCCACGACCTGGCCGCCCGGCGCTCGCCCCGGGCCGCCCTGGCGCAGGCGGCCAACGTGCTGCGCTTCGACAGCGGCGGCTGGTTCGGCGACAACACCGACGGCATCGGCCTCGTGAACGACCTGACCCGCAACGCCGGCGTCACGCTGGCCGGCGCACGGGTGCTGCTGCTGGGCGCCGGCGGCGCGGCAGCCGGGGTGCTCGGGCCGCTGCTCGAGGCGCGCCCGGCCGAGCTGGTGGTGGCCAACCGGTCGGCCGACAAGGCGCAGGCGCTGGTGGAGCGCCATGCGGCACATGCCCGCGCGCACGGCGCACGCCTGGTTGCCGCTCCGCTCGACGCCTGCGGCAGCGGTTTCGACGTGGTGCTCAACGGCACCGCCGCGAGCCTTGCCAATGCCGGCGTGCCGGTGGCGGCGACCGTGCTGCGCCCCGGTGCGCTGGCGCTGGACATGATGTACGGCCCGGCCGCACGAGGTTTCCTGGACTGGGCCGCCCGGCACGGCGCCACCGGCCGCGACGGCCTGGGCATGCTGGTCGAGCAGGCGGCCGAGGCCTTCTGGGTGTGGCGCGGCCTGCGGCCGGACACCGCCCCCGTGCTGGCCGCCTTGCGCGGCGAACTCTCCCGCGCGGCATGAAGGCGCTGTTCGGCCACCTGCTGCGCCTTGTCGCCCTGCTGGTGATCGCCGGCGCGTCGCTGCAGGTCTACTTCCTGGCACGGGTGGCACTGATGCTCGTGGTCGACCCGCAGTCCACCACCTTCCAGCGCTCCGAGATCTACCGCCTGGCCGTCGAACAGCATCGGGTGTTGTGGGCGCAGGAGTGGCGGCCTTATGCGCAGATCTCCGACCACCTGAAGCGCGCCGTCATCGCCTCCGAGGACGCCGGTTTCACCGAGCACAGCGGGGTGGAGTGGGAGGCCATCGAGAAGGCCTGGGAGAAGAACCAGCGCGCCGAGGCCCGCGCCGACCGCATCAACGAGCAGATCGAAAAACGCCAGCAGCGTGCCGCGGAGCGCGCGCAGGCTCGCGGCCGCACGCCACCCGAGCCGCCCGCCGCGAAGCTGGCCGCGGCCAGGATCGTCGGCGGTTCCACGATCACTCAGCAGCTCGCCAAGAACCTGTTCCTCTCGGGCGAGCGCAGCTTTGCCCGCAAGGGGCAGGAATTCCTCATCACCTTCATGCTCGAAGCCCTGCTCGACAAGCAGCGCATCCTGGAGATCTACCTGAACAACGTCGAATGGGGCGAAGGCCTGTTCGGCGCGCAGGCCGCGGCGAGGTACTACTTCCGCATCGATGCCGACCGGCTGGGCGCCTACCCGGCGGCGAGGCTGGCGGTCATGCTGCCCGCACCCAAGCGCTTCGAGAAGCGCCCCGGCTCGGCCTATGTGATGGGGCGCGCGGGCACGGTGGTCGCCCGCATGGGTGCAGTGGAACTTCCCTGAGGGCGACCCGATGGGCACCGACAACACACTGAGCGCCGAACTGGCCGCCGCGGCCGCCCGGCTGGTCGTCGAAGAAGGCATGGAATACGGCCCGGCCAAGCGCAAGGCCCTCAAGCTCCTGGGCGGCCAGCGCGGCCTGCACGGGGCGACGCTGCCCGACAACGACGCGGTCGAAGACGAGGTCCGCGCCTACATCGCGCTGTTCTGCGCCGACACGCAGCCCACCGAGCTGGCCGAACTCCGGCGCGTGGCGCTTTCCTGGATGGAGCGGCTGGCCGAGTTCCGCCCGCACCTTGCCGGCGCGGTCTGGCGCGGCACCGCCACCCGCCTTTCCGGCGTGCACCTGCAGCTGTATTGCGACGACTCGAAGTCGGCCGAGATCGCCCTGCTCAACCGCGGGGTGCGCTACGAGGTCGCCAGCGCACCCGGCCCCCGCGGGCGGGACGTCGACGTGCTGGTGGTCACCACGCCCAGCCGCGAACTGGGCGAACACGTCCAGGTGCGCATGACCGTGCTCGACCATGATGACCTGCGCGGCGCCCTGAAACCCGACGCCCGCGGACGCACGGAACGCGGCGACATCGAGGCGGTGCGCCGCCTGCTGCGCCAGGACTCGGAGAACGCCTGATGGACGACCTCCCCGAACAGCCCGTCCAACCCGCCCAACCCGCCGTGCCCGCGCGCGCGGCCTTCGGCCGCCGCCTGGCCCTGGCCGCCGTGGGCCTGGCCGCGGTTGCCGGGGGTGCCTGGTGGTCATGGCGGCGGCGCGAGCCGCAGCTGGCGCCGGACGAGGCGGCGGCCTTGTGGAACCAGAGCCTCGAGACCCCCGCGGGTGCACCGCTGGCCTTTGCCAGCCTGCGAGGCAAGCCGCTGGTGCTCAACTTCTGGGCCACCTGGTGCGCTCCTTGCGTGCGCGAGATGCCGCAGTTCGACCGGTTCTTCCGGGAGTCCACGGCGGACGGCTGGCAGGTCGTGGGGGTCGCGATCGACAATGCCGGCGCGGTCAACAGCTTCCTGGCCAAGCATCCGGTGACCTATCCTGTGGTGCTGGCCGGCCTGGGCGGCACCGAGTTGTCGCGCATCCTGGGCAATACTGCCGGCGCCCTGCCCTTCACGGTGGTGTTCGACGCAAAGGGCAGCATCGTGCGACGCAAGCTGGGCGAAACCAGCTTCGAAGAGTTGCGGGATTGGGCCGATTCAGCCGGCTAGTCGTCGCAAATTGAGCCGATCTGTAAGGCCAGCTCGATTTTGTGTCCATTTGCGCGTAAAGTTCAGGGTTCCCGCAACTTCTCACGCGCATCTTTTCGTCAACGCCGCAGCCGTCATGCAGATCCTCGTTCTCCACGGTCCCAACCTCAACCTGCTCGGCACCCGCGAGCCGCAGGTTTATGGCTCGACCACTCTGGAGCAGATCAACGCAGAACTGACCCAGATCGCCCATGATCGCGGCGTGAAACTGGAAAGCTTTCAAAGCAACCATGAGGGCGCGCTGATCGACCGCGTGCATGCCGCGCGCACCGACGGCACGGCCTTCATCATCATCAACCCGGGCGCCTTCACCCACACCAGCGTCGCCCTGCGCGACGCCTTCGCCGGGGTGGCGCTGCCTTTCGTGGAGGTGCACCTGTCGAACGTGCACCGCCGCGAGCCCTTCCGCCATCACTCCTACTTTTCCGACATCGCCGAAGGCGTGATCGTGGGACTGGGGGCGGCGGGATATCGACTGGCGCTCGAGTTCGTCCTCGACCGCGTGGCAAAGCCCGTTCGCTGAACGGCGGGCCCGTACAGGTTTCACACATCGGCCGGCGCGCAAACAGCAGCCCCGGTCCACAACAACGACAGAGTTGGAGAGAGCATCCATGGATCTTCGCAAGCTGAAGACGCTGATCGACCTTGTGTCCGAATCGAACGTCTCCGAACTGGAAATCACCGAAGCCGACGGCAAGGTCCGCATCGTCAAGTCGAGCCCCGTGGCTGCCGTGGCCACGGTGGCGCCGGTGATGGCTCAGCCGGTGGCGGCGGCGCCCGCCGTGGCGGCTGCCGCGCCCGCGGCTGGCGCGACGGCCGCGGCAGCTGCGCCCGCAGCTCCAGTCGAGACCGGGCACATCGTCAAGTCGCCGATGGTCGGTACCTTCTACCGCTCCTCCAGCCCCGGCGCCAAGTCGTTCGTGGACGTCGGTTCGGAGGTCAAGGAAGGCGAGCCGATCTGCATCATCGAGGCGATGAAGATCATGAACGAGATCGAAGCCGACAAGGCCGGCAAGATCACCAAGATCCTGGTCGAGAACGGCCAGGCCGTCGAATACGGTCAGCCCCTGTTTGTCATCGAGTAAGGAAGCGCTCGATGTTCAAGAAGATCCTGATCGCCAATCGAGGCGAGATCGCCCTGCGGATCCAGCGAGCCTGCCGCGAGATCGGCGTGAAGTCGGTGGTGGTCTATTCCGAGGCCGACCGCGACGCCAAGTACGTGAAGCTGGCGGACGAGGCGGTGTGCATCGGCCCGGCGCCGTCGGCCCAGAGCTACCTCAACATGCCGGCCATCATCTCGACGGCCGAGGTGACCGACGCCGAGGCCATCCACCCCGGCTACGGCTTCCTGTCGGAAAACGCCGACTTCGCCGAGCGGGTGGAGCAAAGCGGGTTCACCTTCATCGGCCCGACGCCAGAGTCGATCCGGCTGATGGGCGACAAGGTGTCGGCCAAGAACGCCATGATCAAGGCTGGCGTGCCCTGCGTGCCCGGCTCCGAAGGTGCGCTGCCCGAAGACCCGAAGGAGATCACCAAGATCGCCCGTTCGGTGGGCTACCCGGTGATCATCAAGGCGGCCGGCGGCGGCGGCGGCCGCGGCATGCGCGTAGTGCACACCGAGGCTGCGCTGATCCACGCGGTGCAGACCACCCGGGCCGAAGCCGGAGCCGCCTTCGGCAACCCGGCGGTCTACATGGAGAAGTTCCTCGAGAACCCGCGCCACGTCGAGATCCAGATCCTGGCCGACCAGCACCGCAACGCGGTGTGGCTGGGCGAACGCGACTGCTCGATGCAGCGCCGCCACCAGAAGATCATCGAGGAAGCGCCGGCACCCGGCATCCCGCGCCGGCTGATCGAGCGGGTGGGCGAGCGCTGCGCGGCGGCCTGCAAGAAGATCGGCTACCGCGGCGCCGGCACCTTCGAGTTTCTCTACGAGAACGGCGAGTTCTACTTCATCGAGATGAACACGCGCGTGCAGGTGGAGCACCCGGTCACCGAGATGGTCACCGGCATCGACATCGTGCAGATGCAGCTGCGCGTGGCCGCCGGCGAGAAGCTGCCGTTCACGCAGCGCCAGATCGAGATGCGCGGCCATGCCATCGAGTGCCGCATCAATGCCGAAGACCCCTACAAGTTCACGCCCTCGCCCGGCCGCATCACGATGTGGCACGCGCCGGGAGGCCCCGGGGTGCGCGTCGATTCGCATGCCTACACCAACTACTTCGTGCCGCCCAACTACGACTCGATGATCGGCAAGATCATCGTGCACGGCGACACGCGGGAGCAGGCGCTGGCGCGCATGAGCACGGCGCTCAGCGAGACGCTCGTCGAAGGCATCCAGACCAACATCCCGCTGCACCGCGAGCTGATGGTGGACGCCAAGTTCGTCGAAGGCGGCACGAGCATCCACTATCTCGAAGGCTGGATGAGCCAGCACAAGCGATGACGCGCTGAGCACCTGCCATGGTCGAACTGCTGTTGCTGGCCGGTGAAGACCTGGTCGAGTCCGTTTCCGATGCGCTGATGGAGCTCGACGCGCTGTCTGTGTCGGTGGAAGACGCCGATGCCGACACGCCGGCCGAGCGTGCGCTGTTCGGCGAGCCCGGCCTGCCGGCGCCGCGCGGCGGCTGGCAGCGCTCGACGCTGCGTGCCCTGTTCGCCGATGCCGAGGCGGCCACCGAAGCCGCCACGCTGCTGCTGGCGCAGGACTGGGCGCACGACGTGCATGTCCAAAGCCTCGAGACCGTGCCCGACGAGGACTGGGTGCGCCTCACCCAGTCGCAGTTCGCGCCGGTGCAGATCACGCCCGCGTTCTGGATCGTGCCGTCGTGGCATGAGCCGCCGTCCGGTGCGCAGCAGGTGATCCGGCTCGACCCGGGCCTCGCCTTCGGCACCGGCACGCACCCCACCACCCGCATGTGCCTGCGCTGGATCGCGCAGCATGCGCCGCAGCTCGCGCCGCAATGGACCCGCGTGCTCGACTACGGTTGCGGCTCGGGCATCCTCGCCATCGGCGCGGCCCTGCACGGCGCGCGGCAGATCGATGCGGTGGACATCGACCCTGCGGCGGTCAGCTCCACCGAAGCCAACGCAAAGGCCAACGGCGTGCAGCTTGCGGCCGGCCTGCCCGATGCCGCGCAAGGCAGCTACCCGCTGGTGCTGGCCAACATCCTGGCCACGCCGCTCAAGCTGCTGGCGCCGCTGCTGGCCGGCCATGTCGCGCCGGGGGGGCACCTGGTGCTGGCCGGCATCCTGGAGCGCCAGGCCGACGAGCTGAAGGCGGCCTACGCCCCCTGGCTCGCGCTGGAGGTAAGCGACAGCGAAGACGGCTGGATCCTGATGACGGCACGGCGTGCCGCACCATCGGCCTCATGAGCCTGGCCACCCGTTGCACCGCCTGCGGCACGATCTTCCGTGTCGTGCAGGACCAGCTGAAAGTGTCTGAAGGCTGGGTGCGATGCGGCCGTTGCCAGGAAGTGTTCAACGCGCTCGAGGGCCTGTTCGACCTGGAGCGCGAGCCGCCGCCACAGCGGCCTGCACCGCGCGCGCCGGTGGAACCCGAGGCGCCGGCGCTGGTGCGCCCTTCGGCGCCCGACGACTGGGACTCGACCCAGAGCCAGCGCAGCGCCGACCCGGTCGAGGATGAACCCGAGCTGCCGGCCACCAACGAGTCCGACGTGCTCGACTCGCGCTTCCTTCGGCGCGAGCTTGGCCTGCGGGCCGGCCCGCCCGAAGACGACGAAGAACCGGCAGCCGCCTTCGACTTCGCCGACGCGCAGTTCCCCGACGAGCTGATGCATGCGGCCACCCGGCCCGGCAATGCGTTGGAGCCGCTGCCTGCGCAGCCGCCTCGCATCCGGCCGAACAAGCTGCGCACGCGCACCCGCAAGCCGGGCGCCAAGCCCGAACCGGTGGCGCCGCAGTTCGTGCGGCATGCCGAGCGGGCCGAGCGCTGGCGCAGCCCCGCGGTGCGCGGCCTGCTGGTGGGGCTGGTGCTGGCGCTGTTGCTCACGCTGGCGGCCCAGGGCGCCTACCAGTGGCGCGACCTGGTGGCCGCGGAGTTCCCGCAGGCCCGCCCGTATCTCGCCCAGGTGTGCGAGCACACCGGCTGCCGCCTGCAGGCGCCACGCCGCATCGACGACCTGGTGGTCGAGAGCAGCACGCTGGTCAAGGCCAATGGCGGCAGCGAGGCCTACCGGCTCACCGTGGTGCTGCGCAACCGCAGCCACCTGCCCATCCTGCTGCCGGCCGTGGACCTGAGCATGACCGACGCCAGCGGCCTGCTCGTGGCCCGCCGTGCGTTGTCGCCAGTCGACTTCCGCGCGCCGCAGACCGAACTTGCCGCAGGGGCCGAGTCGACGCTGCAGATGCTGCTGACCACCGGCGGCCAGCGCGTGGCCGGCTTCACGGTCGAGATCTTCTACCCCTGATTTCCTCTTCTCGGAGCACTCATGCCGGCCTTGATCTGCGGGTCCCTCGCCTTCGACACCATCACCACCTTCCCGGGCCGCTTCGCGCAGCAGATCCTGCCCGAGCAGATCCACATCCTCAACGTGTCGTTCCTGGTGCCCACGCTCAAGCGCGAGTTCGGCGGCTGTGCCGGCAACATCGCCTACACGCTCAAGGCGCTGGGCGGCGAACCGGCGGTGATGGCCACGCTGGGTGCCGACGGCGGCCCGTACCTGGAGCGGCTGACGGGGCTGGGCGTGGACACCGAGTTCGTGCGCACGATCGCGGGCACCTACACCGCACAGGCCTTCTGCATCACCGACCAGGACAACAACCAGCTGTGGGCCTTCCATCCGGGCGCGATGCAGCAGGCGCACGAAACCGCGGTGCCGAGCGGCCGCAGCGACCTGAAGGTCGGCATCATCGCGCCCGATGGCCGCGATGCGATGCTGCAGCATGCACACCAGCTGGCCGAAGCGGGCATCCCGTTCGTGTTCGACCCGGGCCAGGGCCTGCCGATGTTCGACGGCGCAGAGCTGCGGCAATTCGTTGACCAGGCCAGCTGGGTGGCGGTCAATGACTACGAGGCCCGCATGCTGTGCGAACGCACCGGGCTGAGCCTGGAGGCCTTGTCGCGTTCGCACCTGCAGGGTGTGGTGGTGACGCTGGGCGCCGAAGGCTGCGACATCTGGGTGCAGGGCCAGGCGACCCGGGTGCCCGGCGTCAGCGCGAGTGCAGTGGTGGACCCCACCGGTTGCGGTGACGCCTTCCGCGGTGCCCTGCTGTATGGCCTGGAACGCGGCTGGCCGCTCGTGCGCTGCGCCGAGCTGGGCAACCGCGTCGGGGCATTGAAGATCGCATCGCACGGCCCACAGAACCATCGCATCGACCACGCGGCGCTCGGCCTCTGAGCCCGCGGGGAAACCCGAACTGTTGCATCCACGTCAAACGGCGCGCGCATAGCGCGCATTGCGTTCGAAGCGCGACGAAGTTCACTGCGCAGTTCGCACCGCGGCGCTATCGTCCCGTCACTTGTATCAAGCGGCCGTCCGTCGAGCAGTCCCGATGAACCTCACCAGCTGGCTCCTGCTGATGGCCGCTTGCGTGTCAATGAGCGGGCTCACCTGGTGGGCGACCGCCTGGTGGTACAGGCGCAAGCTCGCCGAGATGCAGCGCAAGCTCGAGAAGACGCGCAAGGTGGCGTCGGTGCACACCCTGCAGGCGCGCCACCGGATCTCCAAGCTGCAGCGCGAGCTCGCGGCCTGCCAGAGCGAGATCGCCGCCCACCAGAAGATCCACGAGGCTTGGAAGTCCCTCCAGACGCAGCCAGGTGCACTGAGCCCGCCGTCAGCCGGGTTCGCCGACACGCAGCCGCTGTAGGCGCAGCCCCGCGAGTGCCGCCGCGGATCAGCGCTGCTCGTGTCCCATGAGCTGGCCTTCGGTCAGCGTGTCGAGCTGGAAGCGACCGCTCTTGTCCACCAGCCAGATGTCGGTGTACTTGACGCTGCCGCCCAGTTGCTGCGGCACCGGCAACGGCGACGCGTCACGCAGCATCTTGCGCACCGCGGCCACCACCTCCGGCGCATGGGTGGGCACACGCACGAAGTTCACGTCCACCACCCGCCCCTCGGCGTCGACTTCCGTTTCCACCACGACGACCGCATGGATCAGCGGCGGCAGCTTGCCGCGGTAGATGCGGTGCGAGTAGGCGTCGTAGAGGTGCCGTGCCGCATCGGTGCGGTAGGCCTTGCTGTCGCCGGCATGCGAAAGCTTCACGCCCGCTGCCGGGATTGGCGTGGCTGCGTAGATGCCCTGCGCATGGGCTGCTGCGGCGGCACACAGCATGAAGACGGCCGCGGCAAACGAGGCGGTGAGCTGTGCCATGACGAAACTCCTTCAATGGCTGAAGGAAGTGTGATCCGCCGGCACCCCGCCGTGACTTGAATCTGCGTGAAGGACTTCTCGGGCCGATGTTCGTGCTCTATGCCGGCTCGGCCGACACCCCGTGCAACCAGCGCCGCACGTCGGCCAGGCTGGCGGGCAGCCACACCTGCTTGCGGCGTGAGGTCGCGCCGCGCTTGAGCACCACCTGCTGGCGCGGCAGGTGCAACTGCTCTGCAAGCCAGCGCAGCAGGCAATCGTTGGCTTGGCCTTCGACCGGGGCAGCGGCCAGCCGCAGCTTGAGCGCATCACCGTGGAGCCCGCAGGCCTCGGTCCGCTTCGCGCCAGGGACGACGTGGACGTCGAGCAGCGTGCCGGTGCCGTCTGCACGTGCGCAGGGCCAGTCGGATTCAGACGCCATGGCAATGGGTCGTGGTGGTGTTGGAGCGCCAAACAAAAAGCCCGGCCGAAGCCGGGCTTGCTGATCGCCGGAAGACCGACCTCAGGGCTTGTTGCCCGTCGGGAACGGCCAAGCTGCTTGCGGGCTCAGCGTCGTCTTGGCAGCCGGGGCTGCGGCAGGCTTCGCAGGGGCAGCAGCAGGGGCAGCAGCGGCCGCTTTGGCCGCAGGCTTCTTCGCAGCAGCCTTTTTCGCAGGCTTCTTGGCAGCAGGCTTCTTCGCAGCCTTCTTGGCAGCGGCCTTCTTCGCAGGAGCCTTCTTGGCAGCGGCCTTCTTGGCCGGCGCCTTCTTGACTGCGGCCTTCTTGGCAGCAGGCTTCTTGGCAGCGGCCTTCTTCGCCGGCGCCTTCTTGGCGGCGACCTTCTTGGCCGGCGCCTTCTTGGCGGCGACCTTCTTGGCCGGGGCCTTCTTCGCTGCGGCCTTCTTCGCCGGAGCCTTCTTGGCGGCAGCCTTCTTGGCGGCCGGCTTCTTTGCAGCGGCCTTCTTGGCCGGAGCTTTCTTCGCAGTTGCCATCACGATTCTCCTTGATCAAGTTGCAAAGAACACTGCGCTGTTCGATTCAGCGCAGCGATTCACCACCCGTGTTTGCCTTGGAGAGGCGCCCCGGTACGGTGAATGGGGTTGCAAGCCAGTTCGCGCATTTCTTTTGCTGCGTCGATCTGGCTCACCGATCTTGATCCATCAACATGACCTGATCTCCGAGTCTCGTGCCCGGAAACGTCAGTCCCACGAAAGCGCGCCACCGGACTGGTACTCGATGACACGCGTCTCGAAGAAGTTGCGTTCCTTCTTCAGGTCGATCATTTCGCTCATCCATGGGAACGGGTTTTCCTCGTTCGGGAAGAGCTCCTCCAGGCCGATCTGCGTTGCGCGCCGGTTCGCGATGTAACGCAGGTAGCCCTTGAACATCGAGGCGTTGAGCCCCAGCACGCCGCGGGGCATGGTGTCTTCCGCATAGCGGTACTCCAGCTCCACGGCCTTCTGGAACAGCGCCTTGATCTCTGCCTTGAACTCCGCGGTCCACAGGTGCGGGTTCTCGAGCTTGATCTGGTTGATGAGGTCGATGCCGAAATTGCAGTGCATCGATTCGTCGCGCAGGATGTACTGGTACTGCTCGGCAGCGCCGGTCATCTTGTTCTGGCGGCCCAGCGCGAGGATCTGCGTGAAGCCGACATAGAAGAACAGCCCTTCCATCAGGCAGGCGAAGACGATCAGCGACTTGAGCAGCTTCTGGTCGTTCTCGGGCGTGCCGGTGTGGAAGTTGAGATCCATGATCTGGTCGATGAACGGAATGAGGAACTCGTCCTTGTCCCGGATCGACTGCACTTCGTGGTAGCTGTTGAAGATCTCGCTTTCATCGAGACCCAGCGACTCCACGATGTACTGGTAGGCGTGCGTGTGGATCGCCTCTTCGAAGGCCTGGCGCAGCAGGAACTGGCGGCACTCGGGCGCCGTGATGTGGCGGTAGGTGCCCAGCACGATGTTGTTGGCAGCCAGCGAATCGGCGGTCACGAAGAAGCCGAGGTTGCGCTTGATGATGCGGCGCTCGTCGTCGGAGAGGCCGTTGGGATCCTTCCAGGTCGCGATGTCACGCGACATGTTGATCTCCTGCGGCATCCAGTGGTTGGCACAGGTGGCGAGGTACTTCTCCCAGGCCCACTTGTACTTGAACGGCACCAGCTGATTCACATCGGTCTGGCCGTTGATGATGCGCTTGTCGGCAACGTTGACGCGGCGCTCGCTCGTCGAGTGGATCGACTGCGCGGCAGCCGTCGAGGCAGCAGCCGCAGATTGAAGAGGCGAGGAGGTCACGGCCCGCGCATCGCTTTGAGGCGAGAGTGGCGCGGTGCTGTTGGGGGCTAGCGATGTGGAACGAGCGTTGTCTTCCCAGACCAACATAAGGTGAACTTCCTATAACGGCGAATTATCGGAGTGTTGTGTTCAAACACCAAGCACTTCTTGACATCGCGAGGCGAAAGCTGTTGCGGCATCGCATCGCAATGCGGGGTCGAAACGTGATGTGAGCGGTGATGTCGAGCGCGCGCGCACTGCGCAACGCGCCTCGATGATTCGCAGCGACGACATGCATGAGTGGTGCATCACGCATGTCGTTGCCGCTGTGCTCACTGGCAGGCTTCGCAGGTCGGGTCGTCGATGGCGCAGAACTTCACGTCGGTGGCCGGCTCGCTGGTGGCAGCGACCGCTGCCATCTGCGCCTGCGCTGCAGCAGCGGCCGTTTCCATGGCCGACACGCCGCCCGCACCGCCCTGCGTGGGCACCGCATTCAGCTGACCCGACTTCACGGTGGACTTCTCGGCGTGCGTGGCGCCGATGGTGCGCAGGTAATAGGTGGTCTTCAGGCCGCGCAGCCAGGCGAGCTTGTAGGTCTCGTCGAGCTTCTTGCCCGAGGCGCCCGCCATGTAGATGTTCAGGCTCTGCGCCTGGTCGATCCACTTCTGGCGGCGCGACGCCGCCTCCACCAGCCATTGCGGCTCCACCTCGAAGGCGGTGGCGTACAGCTGCTTGAGGTTCTCGGGCACGCGGTCGATGCGGCGCAGCGAACCGTCGAAGTGCTTGAGGTCCATCACCATCACGTCGTCCCACAGGCCGAGCTTCTTCAGGTCGCGCACGAGGTACTCGTTGATGATGGTGAACTCGCCCGACAGGTTGGACTTCACCGACAGGTTGCCGAAGCAGGGTTCGATCGATGCATCGACGCCGATGATGTTGGAGATGGTCGCCGTCGGCGCGATGGCCACGCAGTTGGAGTTGCGCATGCCGTGCTGGCCGATGCGGGCGCGCAGCGCGTCCCAGTCCATCGTCGCGGAGGTGTCCACCTCGACATAGCCGCCGCGCTGCTCGGCCAGCAGCTTGAGTGTGTCCAGCGGCAGGATGCCGCGGTCCCACAGCGAACCGCGGTAGCTGGAGTAGCGGCCACGCTCCTCGGCCAGCTCGGTGGACGCCCAGTAGGCGTAGTAGCACACCGCCTCCATGGACCGGTCGGCGAACTCCACCGCGGCCTGCGACGCGTACGGAATGTGCAGCTGGTACAGGCTGTCCTGGAAGGCCATCACGCCCAGGCCCACCGGGCGGTGGCGCAGGTTGGAGTCGCGCGCCTTCTTGACCGCGTAGTAGTTGATGTCGATGACGTTGTCGAGCATGCGCATCGCCGTGGCCACCGTCTTCTTCAGCTTGGCATGGTCGATCTCCTTGCCTTCAGCGCCGTCCTTCAGGTGCTGGGCCAGGTTGACCGAGCCGAGGTTGCACACGGCGATCTCGCCGTCGTTGGTGTTCAGCGTGATCTCGGTGCACAGGTTGGACGAATGCACCACGCCGACGTGCTGCTGCGGCGAGCGCACGTTGCAGGCGTCCTTGAAGGTGATCCAGGGATGGCCGGTCTCGAACAGCATCGAGAGCATCTTGCGCCACAGGTCGACGGCGCGCACCTTCTTGAACAGCTTGAGCTCGCCGCGCGCGACCTTCTCTTCATAGCGGGTGTAGGCCTCTTCGAAGTCCTTGCCGAACTTGTCGTGCAGGTCCGGGCAGGTGGACGGCGAGAACAGCGTCCACTCTGCGTTTTCCATGACCCGGCGCATGAACAGGTCGGGAATCCAGTTCGCCGTGTTCATGTCGTGGGTGCGGCGGCGGTCGTCGCCGGTGTTCTTGCGCAGTTCCAGGAATTCCTCGACGTCGAGGTGCCAGCTTTCCAGGTAGGCACACACAGCGCCCTTGCGCTTGCCGCCCTGGTTGACCGCCACGGCCGTGTCGTTCACCACCTTCAGGAAGGGCACGACGCCCTGGCTTTCGCCGTTGGTGCCCTTGATGTGCGAGCCGAGGGCGCGCACGCGGGTCCAGTCGTTGCCCAGGCCGCCGGCGAACTTGGACAGCAGCGCGTTTTCCTTGATGGCCTCGTAGATGCCGTCGAGGTCGTCGGGCACCGTGGTCAGGTAGCAGCTGGAAAGCTGCGAACGCTGCGTGCCGGAGTTGAACAGCGTCGGCGTGCTCGACATGAAGTCGAAGCTCGACAGCACTTCGTAGAACTCGATGGCGCGTGCTTCACGGTCGATCTCGTTGAGCGCCAGCCCCATGGCCACGCGCATGAAGAACGCCTGCGGCAGCTCGATGCGGGTCTTGCGCACGTGCAGGAAGTAGCGGTCGTACAGCGTCTGCAGGCCCAGGTAGTCGAACTTGAAGTCGCGCTCGGGCTTGAGCGCCGCGCCCAGCCGGGCCAGGTCGTACTGCAGCAGCTTCTCGTCCAGCAGCTCGGCTTCCACGCCCTTCTTGATGAAGCCGGGGAAGTACTCGGCATAGCGCGTGCCCATCTCGGCCTGGGTCACTTCCTCGCCGAGGGTTTCCTTGCGGATGGTGTGCAGCAGCAGGCGCGCGGTGACGCGCGTGTAGCTCGGGTCCTTCTCGATCAGCGTGCGGGCGGCCAGGATGGCGGCCTTGAACACCTCGTCGAGCGGCACGCCGTCATAGAGGTTGCGCTGCGTCTCGGCAAGGATGGGCGCGGCCTGCACCTCGGCGCCCAGCCCTTCGCACGCGGACTCGATCAGCGCATGCAGCTTGGCCATGTCGAGCGCCACGCGCTGGCCGCGGTCGGTCACCATCAGCGTGGGGTGCGCCGGCGCCTGCTGCGCCTCGCCCTGCTTGGCGCGCTCCTGCGCACGGCGCTCGCGGTACAGCACGTAGGCGCGCGCCACTTCATGGTGGCCGCCGCGCATCAGGCCGAGCTCGACCTGGTCCTGCACGTCTTCGATGTGGAAGGTGCCGCCGCCCGGGCGCGAGCGCATCAATGCGCGCACCACCGACTCGGTGAGGCCGTCCACGGTTTCACGCACGCTGGCCGATGCGGCGCCTTGCGTGCCGTGCACGGCCAGGAAGGCCTTCATCAACGCCACGGCGATCTTGCTCGGTTCGAAAGCCACAACCGCGCCGTTGCGTCGAATGATCTGGTAGCCCGCATAGGCGGAACCACTGCCGATGCCCTGCCCTGCGGGCACGCTGGTCGACGAAGGGACGGCTGGAATCTGGGCGCTGGGTGTGACTGCTTGCATGAGTTGTTCCTTCTGGTGCCTGGGTACTCTGACTGCTGCGTTATCTTGATCGCCACGCAATGACCGTGCCGCAAGCGCCGGCAAACGTGCGGCGCTTCGGTCGGTCAGTCGGGCGGGTGTCCTGGGTCCTGCGCTTTCCCCATGTCGCGCGGCGCGTGACGGGCGGCCCTCGATGCACTTGTGCGAGTCATCGAAATCAACGGGCCGGGGGCAGGCTTTTCAGGGCCGAGAGGATACCACGACGGGACACTATATCTAGCGCACCCCGCCCCTTCAAGCACTACGTATAGCGTGTTTACGCTAGGCCTCGAAGCGACCGATCGTGATGCGCCGCACACATCGGCGCAACGCTGCGCCATTGCTTCGCGCGAGGCCCTCGACCCGCACCAGGCCTTGCTTGCAGCGCGATTCGCTGCGCCCGGCTGCATGAATGCTGAGATGCGCGACGCGCGCCTCAGGCGGCGTTCAACACGCCCGCGGGAAAGCACCGATCCGGCCACCCCAAACTTGTTGCGAGCAGACGCCAGTCGAAGGCGCTGCCGGGGTCGCGCTTGCGCGAGGGCGCCACATGTTCGTGGCCAACCACCTGCGCGATCGGACAGCGCATCGCCAGTTCGCGCAGCAGCGTTGCCAGCACTTCGTACTGCACCGGCTCGAACGGATGGTCCTCGAGCCCTTCGAGCTCGATGCCCACGGAGTAGTCGTTGCACTCGTCGCGCCCGCCCCAGCTCGAGCGCCCGGCATGCCAGGCGCGGTCGTCGACCGACACGAACTGCAGCAATTCGCCGTCCCGGCGAATCAGGAAGTGCGCCGACACGGTGGCCCCGCGGATCTGCTCGAAGTACGGGTGCGCAGACCAGTCGAGCCGGTTGGTGAACAGCCGCTCGATCTCGTCACCGCCGTACTGGCCGGGCGGCAGGCTGATCGAGTGCACGATGGCCAGCGTGGGCGGCGCGCCATCGGCCGGGCGCGGCCCGAAGTTGGGTGAGTCGATGCGCCGGGCCGCGGCCCACCAGCCGCCGGACCACGCCGAGGCGGCTGCGGTCATGCAGGGTCTGGTGCGTCGCCGGGCTCGCTCGGCTCACCGATCGTGAGCCCCTGATCGGCCACCTGGATGCCCAGGCGCGCCATGCGATAGCGCATCTGCCGCAACGACAGGCCGAGGCTCGCGCCCGCCGCGGTGCGGTTGAAGCGATGGCGCTCCAGGGCACGCACGAGGATGTCACGCTCGACACCGTCGAGATAGGCCGCGAGGTCGCTGGGCAGTGCGTCGCTGGCACGCCGCGCCGGCGGCGGCGGGGGACTGTCTGGCGGCGGCGGCAGGTGCAGCGGCTCCAGCGCAGCAGGTTGCGTGAGCAGGGTATCGAAGTCCTGCGGACCGCTGTCACCGAAGCTCGCGTCGGGCAGCCCGAGGTCGGCCACGGTGATGATCTCGCCCCCTGACAAGGCAACCGCGCGGTGCAGCAGGTTCTCGAGCTCGCGCACGTTGCCGGGGAACGGATAGCGCATGAGGTGCATCAGCGCATCGCGGCTGAGCTGCGGGGGCGGGCTCACGCCGGCGTCGGAGGCGATGCGCGTCAGCACCCGGTCGCAGATCGCCATCAGGTCCTCGAGACGCTCGCGCAGGGGCGGGGTGCGGATCTGGATGACGTTTAGCCGGTAGTAGAGGTCTTGCCGGAAACGCCCGTTCTGCACTTCGGCCGCCAGGTCCTTGTGCGTGGCACTCACGATGCGCACGTCCACCGGAACCTCGCTCACCGCACCCACCGGCCGCACCGCGCGCTCCTGGATCGAACGCAGCAGCTTCGATTGCATCGACAGCGGCAGGTCGCCGATCTCGTCGAGGAACAGCGTGCCGCCGCGTGCTGCCTGGAAGAAGCCCTCGCGGTCTTCGGCAGCGCCGGTGAAGGCCCCCTTGCGATAGCCGAAGAACTCGGCTTCGAGCAGCTGCTCGGGAATCGCACCGCAGTTCACCGCGATGAAAGGCTGCGCCGCCCGGGCACTCACTTCATGAATCGCTCGCGCCACCAGCTCCTTGCCGGTGCCGGATTCGCCGTGAACGAGCACAGGCGCCATGCTGCGCGCCACCTTCTCGACCAGCGAACGAACATGCTGCATCGCCTGCGAACTGCCGGCCATGCGGTTCAGCGCGGGGCTGCCCGAGGGCGCGGCCGCGATTGGCGCGGGCGGCGGGGCTGCAACGGGCAGGCGTGCCGCCTTGGCGGTGGCCGCCGAGGCAGGAGCTGCCGCGTTCTCGGATGGCAGGTTGGCCGGCTGCACGGTGGGCCCGGGCGACATCACCCGGCCGAGCGCCGAGGCCACCACGGTGCGGAACTGCTTCAGGTCGACCGGCTTGGTGAGGTAGTCGTAGGCACCGGCCTTCAGCGCCTCGACCGCGTTTTCGGCCGAGCCATAGGCGGTGATGACCACCGCCTTCTCGCGGCGACCGGCCTCTTCGAGGCGATGCAGCAGGTCGAGCCCGGTGCCGTCGGGCAGGCGCATGTCGGTGATGACGGCGCTGTAGGTGCGGTCCTTCAGATGCAGCCAGGCGTCTTCCACCGTGCCGGCGGTTTCGACGTCGTATCCCTCGCGCAGCAGCGTCAGCTCGTACAGCGTGCGCAGGTCGGGCTCGTCGTCGACGACCAGCAGGCTGAAATGGGCAGGGGTGCTCATATTTGAAGGCGGGCTTCAGGCGGGTCCAGCAGCGGTTCGCGCTTGAGGGTGATGAAAAATTCGTTGCGGTGACGCTCGGTCGCGGGCCGCTGACGGTAATCGATGCTAGCGCCGTAGCGTTCGCAAAGTTCGCGGCAAATATACAAGCCCAACCCGGTGCCGCGGCTTCGTGTCGAGAAGAAAGGCTCGAACAGATAGCGCTCGACGTCCGGGGCGATGGGCGGCCCGTCGCTCAGCACCGAAAGCTCGAGCTGGTCGGTGTCGCGATGCAACGCAAGGCGAACCCATGCCGCACCGGTGGCCTTGGTGCCGTGGCGATGGGCGTTGTCCAGGAGGTTCACGAGCACGCGGCGCAGATGGTCCTCGTCGAAACGCACGCCGACCGATTCGTCCGGCAGGCTCACCTTGAGCGGACTGCGCTCACCGAGCGGCAGCTGGGCCGTGCGAGCCCACTCGCTGCAAACCGCGGCAACCAGCGTGCCCAGTTCGAGCACGCCGGCTTCGGGCGCAGTGCCGGGCGCTACCTCCATCACATCGTCGACGATGCGTTTCAGGCGCTGCACGTTGTCGGCCACCATCTGGGTGAGCTGCCGCTGGCCGGGCGTGGTGGCGTCTTCCGAAAGCAGGGCGTTGGCCTGCGAGATCGCTGCCAGCGGATTGCGGATCTCATGCGCGATGCCGGCTGACACCCGCCCCATGGCGGCAAGCTTCTCCTGGCGCACGCGCGCCTCGGCGGTGCGCACGTCTTCCAGGAACAGCACGCAGAACTCCTCGGGCGCCCGCGGGTCGCGCCGCCGCGTGAAGCGAACGCGCAGGCGCAGCTGGCGTGTGCCTCCGCTGATGTAGCTCAGCAGGACATCGCGCCCCGCCTCGGGCCAGATGCTTTCTGCAAAGGCTTTTTCCACTGCCTTCACCAGCGGTTCCCAGGCCGCCACACCGCGCAGCTGGAAGGGAGCCTGCCGTGTCATGCCGTCTTCGGCCAGCAGCAGGCGCGCCGCCGGGTTGGCCGCCCGCACGCGGCCACGGCGATCCACGACAAGCACGCCCTCCTGCATCTCCTCGATCACCAGGCGGTTCAGCTGGGCCTGCTGACGCGCGAGCTCCAGGCTGCCTCGCGCGGTGAGCTCTTCGCGGGCGAGCCGGCCGGCGAGTTCTCCAGCCAGGATCGTGATGACGAAGAAGCCGATCCCGGCGAGGCCTGCCTGGGTGATGAGCAGCGAAGGCACACCACCGGCCTGCACGTTGAGCCAGGCGGTACCGAGCAGGATGATCGCGACCAGTGCGGCCGTGGCCAGCGCTGCAATGCGCGAGGTCAGCACCCCGGCCATGAGCACCGGCAGCACCAGCAGCGCCACGTAGTTGAGGCTGGACGCTGAGGCGAGCGCATGCAGCGCCGAGAACGCGAGCACGTCCACGCCGATGGTCAGCAACCACTGCCCGCGGCTCAGCCGGGCGACCGGCTGGCCGGAGGCGCTTGCCATGTTCAGCCCGGGCAGGAGCCAGATGCTGACAGCCACCGCCGCATAGGCGACGCACATGCCCAGCACCAGCGTGGGCGGCTTGCCAGAGAAGAAGCTGGCCACCACCTGCGCCCCGAGCAGGGCCATGCCGAGCGCCGCACGCGCACCCAGGAAGGCCCGGTAGATGCGCTGGAAGGACGGACGCGTCGTGCTGACCAGCCGGCGCGCCTGGCGCGAGATGAAACGCGAGTCGAGCGGCGACTGTCCCTGCAGGTCGCTCCAGTCGCCGTCGTAGCGCGACTCGTCGTCATGGAGTGCGTCGGCGTCGGCCGGGTCCAGCCGGGTGTCGTCTCCCACACCGAGGGCGCCGAACCACGACTCCTCGGGTGCGGTGCGTCCTTCCTTGCGGGCTGCCGCCTGGTGGGCCGACTGCCGCCGCGCCCCTCGACTGCTCGGCCGGGTGCCGGTGCTCAAGCCTTGCCCTCTTGCAGGTGTCGATGCGACTCGCTGCAGTAGAGCCGGCCCCCGGACCCGGTCAGGGCTTCGCTGCGGGGCAGGTGCACGCCGCAGTGCGAGCAGGCCACCACCTGCTGCAAGCCAGGCTCCGCGCCACGTCTCGCGGGGGCCTGGGACGGCGCAGCGCCTGAGGCGTCCTTCGAGCCCGTGCCGGCACCCCGGCCCGAGCGCATGAGCCACAGCACTGCGACGACGATCAGCAGCAATACCAGGTACTTCACGAGGGCACCGTCACATCGTCGCCGAGGCGCGTTTCAACACGACCTCGAGCACGAAACGAGACCCGACGTACCCGAGCAGCAAGAGCACGGCGCCGAAGTAGAGCCAGCGGGTTGCGTTGCGCCCACGCCAGCCGAAGGCAGCGCGCCCGGCCAGCAGGCCGGCGAACACCGCCCAGCCAAGCACCGAGAACACCGTCTTGTGGTCCCAGCGCCAGGGGCTCGCGTACCACCAGCCCAACAGCAGGGCCATCGAGAGCACGACGAAGCCGGCCGCCACGAATCGGAAGGTGAGTGTCTCCAGGCGCAGCAGCGGCAGCCCCATCGGCGTGGGCGGCTGCCTGAGCGTGCCCGCGCCGTTGGGCTTCAGGCGCATCTGCCGCTCTGCGTTGCTCAGCAGCGCGGCATGCAGCACCGCCGCGCCGAACAGTCCGTAGGAGGCAATGCCCAGCACCCAGTGCAGCGGCGCCCACGCCGAGCCGGCGTGAGGACGAAACTCCCCCGGGAAGAGCAGCGCCAGCAGCACGGCCGTGGCGCCCAGCGATGCCAGCACGCGGCGCACGCCGGGCAGCGGCACCAGCCGGCTTTCCACTGCGTAGACGGCCAGCACCAGCCACAGGGTCACCGACAGCGCCGGCGCAAAACCGAAACGCGCGCCGGGCTGCGCCGAGCCGATGCCGAGGGTGTCGACCAAGATCGCGGCGGCATGCGCCACCCAGCCGGCGAGCAAGCCCACGCGCAGTGCGTGGGCTTCGCCGCGCAGCGTCGCCGCCGCATAGCCGGCCAGCGCCAGCACGCTGGGCAGGGCCAGGGCCCACCAGCCGGGCGAGTCGAGACGGGGCAATAGAATCATCGGCCACAGTGTACTTTCGGGTACGCGCCCTCACGCCGAGCATTCACGTCCGCTGGCTCCAACGTTCCGCTTCAGCATGGCCACCTCCGCCCTTTCCGAACGCCTGTCGCGCCTGGTCAAGACCATGCGGGGGCAGGCCCGCATCACCGACTCGAACGTCCAGGACATGCTGCGTGAAGTGCGCATGGCGCTGCTGGAGGCCGACGTGGCCCTGCCCGTGGTGCGCGACTTCATCGCGCGGGTGAAGGAGAAGGCGCTCGGGCAGGAGGTGATCGGGTCGCTGTCGCCGGGTCAGGCGCTGGTGGGCATCGTGCACAAGGAACTGGCCGCCACCATGGGCCAGGGCATCGCGGACATCGATCTCGCGACCCAGCCTCCGGCTGTCATCCTGATGGCCGGCCTGCAGGGCGCCGGCAAGACGACCACCACCGCCAAGCTCGCCAAGCACCTGATCGAGAAGCGCAAGAAGAAGGTGCTCACCGTCTCGGCCGACGTCTACCGCCCGGCCGCCATCGAGCAGCTCAAGACCGTGACCCGGCAGGCCGGTGCCGAGTGGTTCCCCTCCTCGCCGACCGACGCCCCCCGCGACATCGCGCACAAGGCGCTCGACCATGCACGCAGGCACTACTTCGACGTGCTGCTGGTCGACACCGCCGGCCGCCTGGCGATCGACGAGGCCCTGATGGCCGAGATCCGGGACCTGCATGCCGAGCTCAAGCCGGTGGAGACGCTCTTCGTCGTCGACGCCATGCAGGGTCAGGACGCGGTCAACACGGCCAAGGCCTTCAAGGAGGCGCTGCCCCTCACCGGCATCGTCCTCACCAAGCTCGACGGCGACTCCCGCGGCGGCGCGGCCTTGTCGGTGCGCACGATCACCGGCGCGCCGATCAAGTTCGCCGGTGTGTCCGAGAAGATCGACGGGCTCGAAGTCTTCGACGCCGACCGGCATGCGGGCCGCGTGCTCGGCATGGGCGACATCGTCGCGCTGGTCGAGGAAGTGCAGAAGGGCGTTGACGTCGAGGCCGCACAGAAGCTCGCCGCCAAGGTGAAGGCCGGCGACAACTTCGACCTCAACGACTTCCTGTCCCAGATCTCGCAGATGAAGAAGATGGGCGGGCTGTCCGGCCTGCTCGACAAGCTGCCCACCGAGCTGGCCGGCAAGGCCGGAGCCGGTGACATGGACCGGGCCGAGCGCGACATGCGGCGCATGGAAGGGATCATCAATTCGATGACACCTCTTGAGCGCCGCAAGCCGGAGCTGCTGAAGGCCAGCCGCAAGCGCCGCATCGCCGCCGGTGCAGGCGTGCAGGTCCAGGAGGTGAACCGCCTGCTCAATCAGTTCGAGCAGATGCAGGGGATGATGAAAAAGATGAAGGGCGGCGGCCTGATGAAGATGATGAAGCGCATGGGCGGCCTGAAGGGCCTGCCCGGTATGGGACGCTGACGGGCCGCTGACGACCTGCCAAGGCGTCGAAGTTCGGATTGACCGCAATGCGGGCGCCCGCTAACGTAATTTGCTCCGTTTTTCCTGGATATCGGTACCGATGGATCCTCTATTGATTGGCCTGGTCGTGGTGGCGGTTCTGGCCGTCCTGTGGCTTGCGACACGCAAGCGCCAACCGGCTGCGCCTGCCGCAAAACCCAAGGCCAAGGCACTCGATGCCCTGGACACCGTGGTCGCGTGGCCGCCATCGGCCACGCGGCTAATGACCAACTCCGAGCGCAAGGCCTATGCCGTGCTGCGCACGGCCCTGCCCGAGCACATGGTGCTGGCCCAGGTCCCGCTGGCGCGTTTCATCAAGGTGCCCACCCGCTATTCGTATGCCGAGTGGATGCGCCGCGCCGGCCAGCTGTGCGTGGACCTGCTGGTGTGCGACTCGAGCTCCCAGGTGGTGGCGGTCGTCGACGTGCGCCAGGCCGACATCGACGAAAGCGAGCGCGCGCACAAGCGTCATGCCCGCATGGACCGCGTGCTCAAGGCTGCCGGCATTCCGGTGCACGTGTGGCGCGAAGGCCACCTGCCCAGCGCCAATGCGGCACGCGAGCAGGTGCTGCAAGGCATGCCGCCCGAGCTGTCCCAGCAGGAAGGCGGCGCCAGCGTGCGCACCCGGTCGGCAGCCGCACGGCTGGCCCCTTCGCTCGACTCCGGGCTCGAGGACGACGACGCCGTGCCGCGCGATCCGCCGCCCTCCACCTGGTTCGACGAGCTCGATTCGGCGCCCGCGCCACTCGATGGTGGGGCCCCCACCAACCGGCCGGGGCCCCGGCCCTGAACCGGCCGCCGGCCGACCTCAGCCCATCAGCAGCGCCTGCGCGAATTCGCGGGCGCCGAAGGTCTCCAGGTCTTCGAGCTTTTCGCCCACGCCGATGAAGTAGACCGGCACGGCTTTCGCGTGGGCACGCGACCACAGCGCGATGGCCGCCAGCACGCCACCCTTGGCCGTGCCGTCGAGCTTGGTGACGACGAGGCCGGTCAGGCCCAGCGCCTCGTCGAAGGCCTTCACCTGGGCCAGCGCGTTCTGGCCGGTGTTGCCGTCCACCACCAGCAGCACCTCGTGCGGTGCGCCATCCATCGCCTTGCCGATGGTGCGGCGGATCTTCTTCAACTCTTCCATCAGGTGCAGCTGCGTCGGCAGGCGCCCCGCGGTGTCGGCGATCACGACGTCGCAGCCGCGCGCGGCGCCGGCCTTCACCGCATCGAAGGTCACCGCCGCGGGGTCGCCGCCTTCCTGGCTCACGATCTCGACCTGGTTGCGGTCGGCCCACACCGCCAGCTGCTCGCGGGCCGCGGCACGGAAGGTGTCCGCCGCCGCGAGCAGCACCTTCTGGTTGGCGCCGGCGAGGTGGCGCGTCAGCTTGCCGATGCTCGTGGTCTTGCCCGCGCCGTTGACGCCGGTGACCATGATCACCGTCGGCGTGTGCTGCCCCACCACGAGCGGCTGCTCCAGCGGCTTGAGCAGGTCGGCCAGCGCATCGGCCAGCAGGTTTCGCACCGCGGCCGGCTGGGTCGCCTTGGCCTCCTTGACGCGGCGCTTCAGGTCGGTGAGCAGGTATTCAGTCGCGGCCACGCCGGCATCGGCCATCAGCAGGGCCGCCTCCAGATCCTCGTACAGCGCGTCGTCGATCTGCGTGCCGGTGAAGACCTGGGTGATGTTGGAGCCGGTCTTGCGCAGTCCCGACTTGAGCCGGTCGAGCCACGAATCGCGTGCGGGTGCCAGCTCCGGTGCAGGCGGCAAGGACGGAGCAACCGCCGAGGGAACCGCAGACGCAGCGGGTGCCGCAGCGGGTGATGCAGCGGGCGTCGGAGCCGGTGACGCAGCAGCAGGCGCTGCTGCCGGTTTCTTCTTGAAGAAGCTGAACATGGGATTCCTTGGATCGCGTTCGATTCTAGGAGGCCGCCGCAGGCACCCCCGCTCTCTAGAATCGCGGCCGTGAAACCCGCCCAGCGCCCCCCCGCCGCCCCCCGCCATGCGCCGCACGAGGTACGCGTGATCGGCGGCCAGTGGAAGCGCAGCAAGCTCCCTGTGGCCGACGCGCCCGGCCTGCGGCCGACGCCGGACCGCGTGCGCGAGACGCTGTTCAACTGGCTCGGCCAGGACCTGACCGGCTGGCGTTGCCTGGACGCATTTGCCGGCAGCGGCGCCCTCGGATTCGAGGCCGCATCGCGCGGCGCAACGCAGGTGGTCCTGCTGGAGCGGGACGCAAGGCTGGCGGCCTCGCTGCGCGCGTCCAAGGCCCGGCTGGGCGCGTCGACGGTGCAGGTCGAGACGGCGGATGCGCTGGCCTGGATGCGGCAGGCGCAGCGCGCCAGCTTCGATGTCGTCTTCATCGATCCGCCGTTCGATGCAGACCTGTTCGAGCCCGCATTGCGCGCGGCCGTCCCCCTGCTCGCGCCGGCCGGCTGCATCTATCTGGAGGCCGGGCGCGCCTTCGACGAAGCCATGCTGCGCCCGCTCGGCGTGCAACTGCACCGCAGCGGACGCGCCGCTGCGGTGCATTACCATCTGCTGCACCCTGTGCCCGACGACCTCCCCTCGCCATCATGACTTCCGCGACCCGCCTCACCGCCGTCTACCCCGGCACCTTCGACCCGATGACGCTGGGGCACGAAGACCTGATGCGCAGGGCCAGCCGGCTGTTCGAGCGGCTCATCCTGGCGGTGGCCGCGGGCCACCACAAGCGCACCATGTTCACGGTGGACGAGCGGCTCGAGATCGCGCGCGAGGTAGCAAAGCCCTACCCGAACGTCGAGGTCATTGCCTTCCGCGGCCTGCTGCGCGATTTCGTGGTGGCCAACGGCGGCCGCGTCGTCGTGCGCGGGCTGCGGGCGGTGAGCGACTTCGAATACGAGTTTCAGATGGCCGGCATGAACCGGCAGCTCATGCCCGACGTGGAGACGCTGTTCCTGACGCCGAGCGACCAGTTCCAGTTCGTGTCGGGCACCTTCGTGCGGGAGATTGCCAGCCTGGGCGGTGATGTTTCCAAGTTCGTGGCACCCTCCGTGCTCGAGCGGCTGAAGAGCCGCGTCAAGAGCAACCCCTGAAGGAGAGCGTGCTGTATGGCGCTCATGATCACCGACGAGTGCATCAACTGCGACGTCTGCGAGCCCGAATGCCCGAACCAGGCCATTTCGATGGGGCCCGAGTTCTACGTCATCGACCATCGCAAATGCACTGAATGCGTAGGGCACTTCGACGAGCCGCAATGCGTGCAGGTCTGTCCGGTGAGCTGCATTCCGGTCAACCCGGCACACATCGAGACGCCTGAGCAGCTGATGGCGAAGTACCTGCAGCTGCAAGGCCGCGCGGCGCTGCCTGCAGCGGGTCAGGCAGACGGCAACGAGCGGGACTGACTTCAGTCGCGCGGCCGCTTCTTCCGCTCGCTGCCGGGCTCCTCGGCCGTGAAGAGGTCCGGCTCAGCAGACTTGCTCGCTTTGCCCTTGCGTTTGCGCGACTTGCCACCGGACTTGCCCACCGGCTTTTCCTCCGCCTCCACAGTGCCGGGCCCGCTCAAGGACGTGGCACCGCCGGGCCGCAGCGAACGCTCGAACCGGCGGTTGTCGCGCGCCAGGCTTTCCGCAGCGCGCGCCTGTCGTTGCTCCACCTCTCGTGCTGCCGTCAGTTCGGTGTCGCTGCGCGAATCGTCCACGCTCATCGTGCGGCCGCTACCGTCAGCGCACGGCTTTTCGCTGAAGCTGCGCCCATCGGGACCGCAGCGGTAGATGGTCGCCTGTGCGGCCGCGACGCCCGCGGCGAGCGCCAGCCATGCGCCGCAGCTCCAGCGCAACGCTCTTGCTTGTTGTCTCATCGTCCCCTCCCTTGATGTGTTCTCTACTGCCGGTCAGCCCGGCGGCGGCAGGTCCGCCGGTCTGGGTGGCTTGGGCCTGGGCGGCTTGCTGGTATGCAGCAGCAGCGTGGCGCGCTCCATCTCGCCGGCCAGGAGCGCATCGAGCGCCGGCAGCGAACGATCGATGCAGGCTTCGATGGCCTCGCGGTGCTCGGCCTGCGGCTTGCGCAGCACGTAGTTGGCCACCTCGGCCTTAGCGCCCGGGTGCCCGATGCCCAGTCGCAGACGCCAGTAGTCGCCGGTGCCCAGTTGGGCATGGATGTCACGCAGGCCGTTGTGCCCGGCGTGGCCGCCGCCGAACTTGAGCTTCATCTGGCCGGGAGGCAGGTCGAGCTCGTCGTGGGCGACGATGATTTCCTCCGGCGCGATCTTGAAGAAGCGCGCCAGCGCAGCGACCGACTTTCCCGACAGGTTCATGAAGGTCTGCGGCTCGAGCAGCCACACCGGGCCTTCCTTGCGGTTCACCCGCGCCACGAGGCCGTGATAACTGCGGTCGGCCACGAGCGTGGCGCCAAGCTTGCGAGCCACAGCATCCACCCACCAGAAACCGGCGTTGTGGCGCGTGGCCTCGTATTCCGGCCCGGGGTTGCCCAGGCCCACGAAGAGTCGAATCATGATGGCCTCGATTATCGAGTGGCCCTGCAAACGACAAAGCCCCGCCGAGGCGGGGCTTTGCAAGGCGGCACAAGGCGGGCTCTTACTTCTTGCCCTTGCCCTTGGCAGGCGCGGGAGCCGGTGCGGGAGCCGCTTCGGCCGGAGCCTCTTCGGCTTCCTGGGCCACCACGGCAGCGATCACCGGGTTCTTCTTGCCGTGCAGCACGACCTTGATGCCGGCGTCGAGCTTCAGGTCGCTCACGTGCAGCGACTGGCCCTTGGCCAGGCCGCCCAGGTCCACCGTCAGGAACTCGGGCAGTTGCGAGGCCAGGCACTCGATCTCGAGGTCGGTGGCCACGTGCGAGATCAGGCACTTGTCCAGCTTGACGGCCTGCGAGTTCTCTTCGTTGATGAAGTGCAGCGGCACTTTCTTCGTGATGCGGGTGGTGGCGTCCACGCGCTGGAAGTCCACGTGCAGCACCAGTTGCTTCCAGGCGTGCATCTGCACGTCGCGCAGCAGCACCTTCTGCACCTGGCCGTTCAGTTCCATGTCGAGGATCGACGAATGGAAGGCCTCTTTCTTCAGCGCATGGAACAGCGCGTTGTGATCGAGTTCGATCTTGGCGGGCTCGCCCGCGCCGTAGACGATGCCGGGCACCTTGCCGGCATTGCGCAGGCGGCGGCTCGCTCCGGTCCCCTGCAGTTCGCGCGTGAATGCGACGAATTTCATGGTTTCACTCCAAGTAGAGAAGCGCCCGCGACCAGGCGCTGCAAAAAGGCCGCCCGCCCCTTCAGGCAAGGCAGCCGCGACAACGGATCAGAAGTTGTTGTTCTGCTCCGAAAACAGCGAGGTGACCGATTCACCGTCGGAAATGCGGCGAATGGTCTCGGCAAACAGGAAAGCCACCGACAGCTGGCGGATCTTCGGCGTGGTTTGCGCCTCGGGCGACAGCGGGATGGTGTTGGTGATGACCACCTCGTCGAGCTGCGACGCCTTGATGCGCTCGATGGCCGGGCCGGAGAACACGCCGTGCGTGCAATACGCGAACACGCTCTTGGCGCCCCGGTCCTTCAGCACTTCGGCAGCCTTCACCAGCGTGCCGGCTGTGTCGATCATGTCGTCCATGATCACGCAGTTGCGGCCTTCGATCTCGCCGATGACATGCATCACCTCGGACACGTTGGCCTTGGGGCGGCGCTTGTCGATGATGGCCAGGTCGCAGCCGAGCTGCTTGGCCAGTGCACGGGCCCGCACCACGCCGCCCACGTCGGGCGACACGACCACGAGGTCCTGGTAGTTCTTGGACTTGAGGTCCGACAGCAGCACCGGCGACGCGTAGATGTTGTCGACCGGGATGTCGAAGAAGCCCTGGATCTGGTCGGCGTGCAGGTCCATGGTCAGCACGCGGTTCACGCCGGCCGACTCGAGCATGTTGGCCACCACCTTGGCCGAGATCGGCACGCGCATCGAGCGCGGGCGGCGGTCCTGGCGGGCATAACCGAAGTACGGGATGACGGCGGTGATGCGACGCGCCGACGCACGCTTGAGCGCGTCGACCATCAGCAGCAGTTCCATCAGGTATTCGTTGGTCGGGGCGTTGGTGGGCTGGACGATGAAGACGTCGCGCGCGCGCACGTTCTGCTCGATCTCGATGTCGACTTCGCCGTCGGAGAAGCGGCCGACCTTGGCCTTGCCGAGAGTGAGACCGAGATTCGCACCCATTTCCTGCGCGAGGACAGGGTTGGCGTTGCCGGTGAAAAGGACGGTATCGGAGAGCATGGCAACCCTCGGTGCTGACGCTTTGCGGGTACTGGCCTCAGTGCGGCCGGGCCCCGTGCCAGCCGGCCCGGGAACAGGAAGAGGTTTGGCAGGGGAGGAAGGACTCGAACCCTCGCATGTCGGAATCAAAATCCGATGCCTTAACCAACTTGGCGACTCCCCTACACAGGACTCCGGCTTGCACCGGCGCCCTCAAAAAACTTCTGTCGCCTAGCCCGCGCACCACCCGACCAGCGGATGCTGCTCCAGGCTGTTGCACAAACGCCCCACCCATTGCGACGGCAGCTCATGCTGCTCATACATCGGCGCGACGGGTGCGTCGCTGTCTGTGCCCAACTTGTCCGCTCTCGCGAACACCGCGCTGCCCGACCCCGTCATGCGGCTGTTGCCGTACCGGGCTTCGAGGAGCGCCAGGGCTTCGGTCACTTCGCTGCTGGCGGCTTGCGCCGGCTTCTGCAGATCGTTGTGGCCAAACCCGTAGGGGTCCGCGAGAAAGTCCGAGAGTATAGCAGGCTGTGTGTCGCGAGCCAAGTGCGGGCTGTTGAAGATTGCCGCAGTCGGGATCGCAACCGCAGGTTTGAGCACCGCCAGGCGCCGCGGCGGCAGATCGATCGGCGTCAGCCGCTCGCCGATTCCTTCGACCCAGGCATTGCGCCCGCCCACGAAAAACGGCACGTCGGCGCCCAGGCCGAGCGCGAGCGAAAGCAGCCGCTCGCGTGGCCAGTCGAGGCCCCAGAGCCGGTTGAGCGCGAGCAGCGTGGAGGCGGCATCGGAGCTGCCGCCGCCCATGCCCGCACCCCAGGGCACGCGCTTCTCGATGGAAATGTCGGCCCCCTGCGCGACACCGGCAGCCGCCTGCAGCGCACGGGCGGCGCGCAGGCAGAGGTCGTCTTCGGGCAGCGCCGCGCCGAGGTCGTGACGGGCGATGCGCCCGTCGGTGCGTCGCTCGAAATGAAGGGTGTCCGACCAGTCGATGAGCACGAACACCGACTGCAGCAGGTGGTAGCCGTCGGCGCGCCGGCCAATCACGTGCAGGAAGAGATTCAGCTTGGCGGGCGCGGGAACGCCGTGGATGGAGCGAAGGGCCATGGGCATCAGGAAGCGTCGAGCTTGACGCGCAGCGTGACCGCAGGCGCCTGGCGGGTGACAACGATCAGGCCTTCGCCGGCCTTGCGGCGGTCGACCTCCCAGCCGAGCTGCTCGAAGCCCGCCGCGGTATCGCGCGACGGCGCCCCCGCCCAGGGGCGGCCGCGCAGCCAGTCGAACAACGCGACCAGCGGCACGCTTTCACCCAGCGCATCACGCGAGAGTTCGTCGAGGTCGCCATACACCCGCTCGCCGCCGGAGCCGGCCAGGACCACCTCGCCGGGCGACCAGCGGGCCTGGGCCACCTGCGTGCCCAGCGGCGTGGTCAAGGAAAGCCGGCCGCGCTGCGCACCGCCTTCGAGTTCGAAGCCGGCGGACATCGACCTGGCTGCCTCGCCCTCGACCTTCAGTGCCAGGCGGCCGCTGAAACGGTCGCCTTCGAGGGTTGGAAGAGGCGGCCTGGTCGCACAACCGCCCAGCATCGCCGCCGCAGCGATGACGGCGGCCAGCGCGCCACGGATCACAGATCGACCTTCAAGCGGGCCAGGGTGGACTTCAGCACTTCGTTGCCGGCGTCCTTGTCGCGGCCTTCGCGCCAGACCTTGCGAGCCTCGTCGCGCTGGCCGAGCGCCCAGAGCACTTCACCCAGGTGGGCGGCGATCTCGGTGTCCGGCTGCGCCTGGTAGGCCTGCTTCAGCAGCCGCAGCGCTTCGGCGCTGTTGCCCAGGCGGTATTCCACCCAGCCCAGGCTGTCGGTGATGAACGGGTCGCCGGGCGACAGCTCGAGCGCCTTGGCGATCAGCTCGCGCGCCTCGGGCAGGCGCTGGTTGCGATCGGCCAGGCTGTAGCCGAGCGCGTTGTAGGCGTGGTGGTAGTCGGGTCGCAGCTCCATCACCCGGCGCAGCAGCGACTCCATCTCGGTCATGCGGTCGAGCTTCTCGGACATCATGGCCTGCTCGTAGAGCAGGTCGACGTTGTCGGGCGAGCGCTTCAGCGCATCGGCGAGCACTGCATGCGCTTCGCGCCACTGGCGCATCTCGCGCAGCAGCTGGGCCTCGGCCAGCAGCTTCGCGCGGGCATCGTCCTCGTTGCGCTCGGGCGACTTGCGGATGAGCTGCCGCGCATCGGCCAGCTTGCCCTGGCGCGCGAGCAGCGAGGCCCGGCGGGAGAGCACCGTCAGCGCACTCGACGGGCTGTCGATCTTGCCGAGCCATGCCTCGGCCGCCTTGTAGTCGTTGCGCTGCTCGGCCGCCTGGGCCAGCAGCAGATAGGCTTGCGTGCGGCTCGCCTCGACCGACCCCTCCTCCACCTTGCCGCCTTCGGCCGGCGGCTCGGCAGAAGCACCGGAGGACGGCGGCAGCAGGTTCACATAGCGCTGAAGGGCAGCCTCGGCCTCGCGCGGGCGCTTGAGTTCGAGCTGCAGCGCGCCCAGGCTCAACCATGCCGCTGCATAGCCAGGCTCCTGGCGGGTCAGCACCTGCAGCTGGGACACCGCATCGGCATAGCGCTGCGCGCCCATGAGCCTGCGCACGTACGCCATGCGCAAGGTGTGCCCGGCCGGCTGCACCTGCAGGTAGGAAGTGACCAGCGACTCGGCTTCCGGCGTGCCGCCCATGAGTTCCAGACCGAGCAGCGCCGGCCCTTCGGCCGTGCTGTCGAGACCTTGCGCCTGCCTCGCGAGCCCGAGCGCCTTCTGCGAATCGCCGGCGTTGAGCCAGCCGCGTCCGGTGGCGACGATCGCGCTGACCCGGGCATCGGTGCCCTGTACCGGACCGGCACGATAGGCCTGAAGCAGGTCCTCGAGCACGCCGGCGGCCAGGCGCTTGTCGTTCGCCCGGGCCAGCAGCCGGGGCAGCGACGCGATCACGCCGGGCCGGTCGGCGGCCGGCGTGAGCTCGAGCAGGCTGCGCAGCGGCTCCGGCACCTCGCTCAACCGCCCCATCGCCATCAGCAGCTGCACGATGTATTCGTGGGCCTCGCGCGACTCGGGCACCGCGGTGCGCCAGGCGCGGGCGGCGGCCAGCGCCTGGTCGCCGGCGCGCGCGCGCAGCGCGATGTCGATGGCACGCCGGAACAGCCCTTCGTCATTGCTGCGCCGGGCGGCGTCGAGTAGCACCTGGTAGGCCGCGCCGGCCTCGCCTGAACGCAACTCGAGCTCGCCCACCAGCAACTGGAAGAACAGCGATCCGTCGAGCGACGAATTGACGACGGGCGCCGCAGGATCGCCGGGCGCCTCGGTCGGTGCATCGGGGGTTTGTTGTGCCGTCACAGCGGTCGGCACACACAGGGCCCACAGCGCGGCTGCAATCGAGGCGGCGCATGTGGCCAGACGGAAGGCGGGCATCTACAACTCCTGTGACCCGAGGGCCATGGTCGATTGAATTCTAGGCTTCGACCTGCACCGGCCGGTCGCGTTCCTGGGCTCGACTGTTCGTCAATCGGCGGCGTCGTGGTGTAAGGCTGCGCAACGGCCGCACCGGCACTGCGGCGATGCCGGGCCATCTCGCCCTGATAATCCGCCGCATGCCTGAGCTACCCGAGGTCGAAGTCACGCGGCAGAGCTTTGCCGAACGCATCTTCGGCGCCCAAGTCACCGGCGCGAGCCTGGGCAAGCCGCTGCGCTGGCCGCTGGGCGTTGCGCCCGAGGCGCTGCGCGACCAGGTCGTCGGTGCGGTCACCCGCCGGGGCAAGTACCTGTGGCTGCCGCTCGAGGCACCGACAGCGGCACGCGGCGGGCTCCTGCTGCACCTGGGCATGTCGGGCTCGCTCAGCTTCGCGCCCGCGCTGCCGCCCGCCGGCGCGCATGACCACTTCGAGCTCCACACCTCTCAGGGGACGCTGCGCCTGACCGACCCGCGCCGCTTCGGCGCCGTGCTGTGGTCGAGTTCGCAGGCGGAAGGCCTGGCCGGCAAGCTGCTGTCGACCCTGGGCGTGGAACCTTTCGACGCCGCCTTCACCGCCGGCTACCTGCACGGACTCCTGCACGGGCGGCGGGTCGCCATCAAGCAGGCGCTGCTCGCAGGCGACATCGTCGTGGGCGTCGGGAACATCTATGCGTCGGAGGCCCTGTTCCAGGCCGGCATCGACCCGCGCACCCCGTCATATCGCGTGAGCCTGGCGCGATGCGAGCGGCTGGTCGAGGCGGTGCGCGGCACGCTCACCCGGGCGCTGGCGCTGGGCGGCTCCACGCTGCGCGACTTTCGAGACACGCACGGCATGGGTGGCGAATTCCAGCTCCAGGCACAGGTGTACGACCGCGAAGGCCTGCCCTGCCCGCGCTGCTGCACCGCGGTGAAGCGCCTCGTGCAGGGCCAGCGCTCGACCTACTTCTGCCCTCGCTGTCAGAAGCGCTGAAAGCCCGGCCGCAGTGCGGGCCGACGACTCCCCGGCCGCGCCGGTCGTAACAAACGCACACAAGGTGCGTGGCGCAGGTGTGACGCGCTACGCAACACCCTGATTGGGGGGAGCGGGGCCTTAGGCTACGATGCCCGCACTCCCCTGCCCGCAAAAAGAGAAACGGCCGCCATGTCACAGTCTTTCGCCCGCAGCCTTGACGCCCTCGGTAGCTGGCGCGTCAACGTGGAGTCGCGGCTGAAGGAGCTGACCCGCTTCCTGGGCGAGCACGAGCTGCTCGACGAGCCGGCCAACGACCTTCTCGACACGCTGCGGCTGCGCCTGTCGGGCGACAAGCTCGTCGTGGCCTTCGTAGCCGAGTTCTCGCGCGGCAAATCCGAGCTCATCAACGCCATCTTCTTTGCCGACGCCGGCCGACGCATCCTGCCGGCCACGCCGGGTCGCACGACCATGTGCCCGGTCGAACTGGGCTACGACGCAGACGAGGACCCCGGCCTCGCGCTGCTGCCGATCGATACGCGGCTCGACAACCTGTCGCTCGCCGAACTGCGCCAGCAGCCCAAGGCCTGGAAGGTGCTGCCGCTCGACCTGTCCGACCCGGACGCGCTGGCCGAGTCGCTCACCGAGGTGATGCGCACCAAGACCGTGCCGGTGGACATTGCCAAGGCGCTCGGCTTCTGGGACGACGAACGCCCGCAGGACAACCCGCCGGTCGACTCCCATGGCCTGGTCGAGGTGCCGGCCTGGCGCCATGCGCTCATCAACGTGCCCCACCCCCTGCTGCGCCGCGGCCTCGTGGTGCTGGACACCCCGGGCCTCAATGCAATCGGCGCCGAACCCGAGCTCACCGTCGGCCTGCTGCCCAGCGCACACGCCACCGTGTTCATCCTGAGCGCCGACACCGGCGTCACGAAATCCGACCTGGCCATCTGGCGCGACCACCTGGGCGGCCAGGGGCTGGCCCGCTATGTGGCGCTCAACAAGATCGACGCGCTGGTCGACCCGCTGAGCCCGAAGGCACACACCGACGCGCAGATCGCCCGCCAGTGCGAAGAGGTGGCCCGCACGCTAGACGTGCCGCACAGCTGCGTGTTCCCCATCTCGGCGCGCCAGGCCCTGGCTGCGCGGGTGGCAAAGGACGACGCCGGTCTCGCCGAAAGCCGCCTGCCCGCGCTGGAATCCGCGCTGGCCGACGAGCTGTTGCCGCAGCGCCGAGAGGTGCTCGAGCAGGTGACGCTCGAAGGCGCACAGCAGGTGCAGTCGCAGGTGACTCGGCGCCTCAACGACCGCCGCCGGCAGCTGGCCGAGCAGATGCTCGAGCTGCGCGGCCTGCGCGGCAAGAACACCTCCAAGGTGCGCCTCATGGTGTCGCGCGTGGAAGCCGAGGTGGCCGAGTTCGAGCAATGCACCTCGCGGCTGCAGGCCATGCGCATGGTGCACACCCGCATGCTGAAGGACGCGCTGGTGGGGCTGTCGAGCGACCGCCTGCGCGAGCAGGTCGATGCGATGCAGGAAGCGGTGCGCGGCTCGCTGCTGCAGCTGGGCGCCAAGAAGGCCTTCGTCGACATGTGCGCCGGGCTGCGCAAGCTGATCGAGAGCGCACAGGACCGCGGCAACGAGATCCACGACATGCTGGCCGCCTCGTTCAACAAGCTCAACGCCGAGTTCGGTTTCGGGCTGTCGGTGGCCAAGGGGCCGGACCTCAGCCGCTTCGTGCGCGACCTCGAGCTCATCGAGCGCAACTATGTGCAGTACCTGGGCATCACCCAGGCGCTGCGGCTGTCGCAGCCACGCTTCATGGAGCAGTTCCGGCGCATGCTGGTGTCCCGGCTGCGTGTGGTGTTCGAGTCGGCCTGCGGCGAACTGGAGCTGTGGAACAAGACGGCCTCGGCGCAGATCGACTCGCAGCTGCGCGAACGCCGCCGCGCCTTCAAGCGCCGCCGCGAGTCGATGGAACGCATCCAGCAGGCGGCCGGCGAGCTGGAGCACCGCCTGAGCGAGCTCGAATCGCAGGACCAGCGCCTGCAGCAGCTTCAGGCCCGCTTCAAGCAGGTGGTGGACGTGCTCGTGGCCGCCGCGCAGGCGAAGCCCGGTGAAGCCCCTGCCGCGGCCGCACCGGCCCCGCTCGCCGACGGCGGCGAAAAGGCCGCCCCGCTGAACATCAAGCTGGTGGACCTGCCAGAAGAGGCCAGCGTCGATGTCTTCATCGACGTCGAGGAACCCACGGCCCACCTGATTCGCGCGTGATTCCGCGCCTGACCCGCGCCTGATGCCTCGCCCTCGCAGAGAGGCCGCTTCCAGGGCGGCCGAATCTTCTTCTGCAACCGAAGTCGACGCCGACCTCGCCCGTCAGTTCGCCTCCCTGGTGGTGGCCTGGCAGCGGGAGCACGGCCGCCACGGGCTGCCCTGGCAGCGCACCCGCGACCCGTATCGCGTGTGGCTCTCGGAAATCATGCTGCAGCAGACGCAGGTGAGCACCGTGCTCGCCTACTACGCCCGCTTCCTCGAGCGGTATCCCGACGTGCCGGCACTCGCCGCCGCGCCGCTCGACGACGTGCTCACTGCCTGGGCTGGCCTGGGCTACTACAGCCGCGCCCGCAACCTGCACCGCTGTGCGCAGGCGGTGGTGGCGGTGCATGGCGGCTCGTTCCCGACCAGCGCCGCGCAACTGGCCGAGTTGCCCGGCATCGGCCGCTCCACCGCAGCGGCCATCGCGTCGTTCTGCTTCGGCGAGCGCGCCGCCATCCTCGACGGCAACGTGAAACGCGTGCTGAGCCGCACGCTCGGCTTCGGCGACGACCTCGCCGAGACGCGCCATGAGCGCCGGCTGTGGAGCCTGGCCGAGGCGGTGCTGCCCCAGCAGGGCGACGACATGCCGGCCTACACCCAGGGCCTGATGGACCTGGGCGCCACCGTCTGCCTGGCACGCAAGCCGACCTGCCTGCTGTGCCCGGTGCAGGCGCTTTGCGCCGCGCAGCGTGAAGGCAGTCCCGAGCGCTACCCGGTCAAGACCCGCAAGCTCAAGCGCAGCCGCCGCGAGCATTGGTGGCTGTGGCTCGAATGGCAGGACCAGGTGTGGCTGCAGCAACGCCCCGCCACCGGCGTGTGGGCCGGGCTGTGGGTGCTGCCGCTGTTCGATGACGAGGCGCAGTTGCAGGCGGCCGCGCAAGGCCTCGGCTCGACGCCGGAGCCGCAGCCGCAGATCGAACACGCCCTCACCCACTTCGACTGGGTGCTGCATCCGCGGCGGGCCCGGCTGGCAGCGCTGCCGGCGGCCGACGGCGGAAGCGGCGTGCTGGGCGAAGGTCGCTGGGTGGCGCGCGACCAGCTGGGCGGAGTGGCCCTGCCGTCACCGCTGCGCAAGCTGCTGCTCGGCGCCTAGGTCACGACGCCCTTGCTGCGCAGGAACTCGTCGACGAGCTTCAGGCGCACCAGCGGGTCGGGCAGCTCCATCAGTTTCTGCTTCGCCGTGATGGAGATCGGCAGCAGCTCGCACCAGCGGTTGGCCACCCAGCCCGCGCTTTCGAAGCGATACGGCTCGAGGATGTGCACCACGCCCTGGCGCTTGAGTGCGGCGATCGCGTTGGCCAGACCCTTGGCGGTGCCGACCAGCTCCTCGGTGGGGAGCACGGCTTCGTCGCCGGGCAGGTCGGACACGTCGCCCACCCACAACCCGTTGGGCTGCTGGCGGCTGGCGTGGGTCTCGAACCTCACCGTGCCGCGGCAGCGCACCTGCAGGATGCCGCTTTGCGGGCTGTCGACGTCGATCAGCTCGGCCTGGCAGCCAATGGTTTCGAGCTCGACGGCGTCGCCTGCGCGCTTGACCTCCTGGCCGCGCTTGAGCGCCACCACACCGAACGGCCGCTGCTCGCGCATGCAGGTGCCGATGAGGTCGAGATAGCGCGCTTCGAACACCTTCAGGCTCAACAGGCCGTCCGGGAAGAGCACCGACTGCAGGGGAAACAGGGGGAGCTCTCGAGTACTGCTGGAGGATGCTGTCATTTGGGGGTTCGATGGCCCTCGCGTGCACCGAGTTCGCGGTGCCGCACGAGGGTGACGCCGCGCGAGGCGAAGCGTCGGGCAAGCTGCTCGGCGCAATACACCGAGCGGTGCTGGCCGCCGGTGCAGCCGATGGCCACGGTGAGGTAGCTGCGCTGGTCCTGCTCGAAGGCAGGCAGCCAGCGCACCAGGAAGGCTTCGATCTGCGCCACCATCTCGGCCACCTCGGGCTGCTCTTCGAGATAGGTGATCACCGGGGCATCGCGCCCGGTCAACGGCCGCAGCTCGCGCACGTAGTGCGGGTTGGGCAGCATGCGCACGTCGAACACGTAGTCGGCGTCGAGCGGCACGCCGTGCTTGAACGCGAAAGACTCGAAGATCAGCGTCAGCGTGGACGAGGCGGTCTGCACCAGGCTGCGCATCCAGGCGCGCAGCTGCGCCGGGCGCAGCTGGCTGGTGTCGATGGTGGAGGACACGTCGCGCAGGTCGGCCAGCAGCTCGCGCTCGAGCTCGATGGCCTCGGTGAGCACGCGATGCGCGTCCTCGCGCAGCTCGCCGGTGGCGGCTTCGTCGAAGTCGTCGGACAGCGGATGCCGGCGCCTTGTTTCGGAGAAGCGGCGCACCAGCGTGTCGGTGCTGGCGTCGAGAAAGATCGAGCGCACCGCCACGCCTTCGTCGCGCAGCTGCGCCAGCACCGGCAGCAGCTGCTGCACCGAGCCGGCGGTGTGCACGTCCACACCGACGGCGACACGGCGCGCCGAGCGGGCGTGCTCCAGCTTGATGAACTCGCGCAGCAGTTGCGGCGGCAGGTTGTCGACGCAGTAGAAGCCGGCGTCCTCGAGCGCGGCCAGCGCCACCGACTTGCCGGAGCCGGAGATGCCGGTGACCAGCACGACTTCACGCGGCTCGAGCGCGGGCGCTGGTGCGGAAACAACCGTGTTCATGATCTCTTTGCGCGGGCCTTGGCCGGTGCCGGCGCGGCAGCCACCGCGGTGGCCAGCATTTCCTTCGCATGGGCGAGGCTCGCGCCCGAGAGCTGCTGGCCGCCTAGCATGCGTGCGATCTCGGCCACCCGCGCCTCACCCAGCACCAGCGACACGTCGCTGGTGGTGCTGCCGGCCCGGCTGGTCTTGGAAACCACGTGGTGGTGGTCGGCACAGGCGGCCACCTGCGGCAGGTGGGTCACCGCCATGACCTGCCGGTCGCGGCCCAGCTGCTTCATCAGCCGGCCCACGGTTTCGGCCACGGCGCCGCCCACGCCGGAATCGATCTCGTCGAAGATGAGCGTGCCGGCTTCGCCCAGCTCGCTGGTGGTGACCGCGATCGCCAGCGCGATGCGCGAGAGTTCGCCTCCGGAAGCCACCTTGCCCAGCGGGCGCGGTGTGCTGCCTTCGTGACCGGCCACCAGGAACTCGGCCGATTCGAGGCCATGCGACTGCGGCTCCGCCAGCACCGACAAGGCCACTTCGAAACGGCCACCCGCCATGCCCAGCTGCTGCATTGCGACGGTGACGGCCTGCGCCAGCCGGGGCGCGGCGGCGCGACGCAGCTTCGAGACGGCCTTGGCTTCGGTGTCGTAGGTGCTTCGCGCTGCGGCCGCCTCGCGCTCCAGCGCCTCGAGGTCGCTCGCGGCTTCGAGCGCCTGCAGTTCGCTGCGCCAGGCCTCCAGCGTGGCCGGCAACTCTTCGGGCTGGCGGCGGTAGCGTCGGGCCAGGCTCATCCAGGCGGCGAGCCGCTCGTCGAGCGCCTGCAGGCGCTCGGGTTCGAGATCGGTGTGGCGCAGCGCTGCGTTGAGGCTGTGGGCGGCGTCCTGCAGTTGCGCCTGAGCCCCCTGCAGCACCTCCAGCGCGCTGGCGAGCGCCGTCTCGTAGCCGGCCACCGGCTGCAGCGCATCGATGGCGCGGCCGGTCAGTTCGTCGGCCGAGCCTTCCGCCTCGGACACAGCGTTCAAGGCCAGTTGAGCGGCATCGAGAATCGCCTGTGCATGGGCCAGGCGCTGATGCTCGGCGTTGAGCTCGGCCCACTCGTCGGCGCCTGGCGCCAGCTTGTCGAGCTCGCCGATCTGCCACTGCAGGCGCTCTCGTTCGCGCTCCAGGTCGGCCTGCTTGCCGCGGGCTTCGTCCAGCTGCTGCCTGGCGCCGCGCCAGCCGGCCCAGGCAGCCGCCATGGCGCTGGAGTCCACGCCGGCGTAGGCGTCGAGCAGCGCACGCACCGAATCTGCACGGGTGAGGCTCTGCCAGGCGTGCTGGCCGTGGATGTCGACCAGCTGTTCGCCCAGCTCGCGCAGCTGGGTGACGGTGGCCGGGCTGCCGTTGATCCAGGCCCGGCTCTTGCCCTGCGCATCGAGCGTGCGGCGCAGCAGCAGCGTGTCGTCGCGCTCGAACCCGGCGGCTTCGAGCCACGGGGCGAAGGCGTCGCGCATGTCGAACTCGGCAGTGATCTCGGCGCGCGCGGCGCCTTCGCGCACCACGCCGGCGTCGCCGCGGCTGCCCAGCGCGAGCTGCAGCGCGTCGATCAGGATGGACTTGCCGGCGCCGGTTTCGCCGGTGAGCACCGAAAAGCCTTCGGCCAGATCGACCTCCAGCGAGGTCACGATGACAAAGTCACGCAGCGCGAGACGACGCAGCATCAGCCCACCACCCCTTCGTTCCAGTGCAGCTTGCGGCGCAGCGTGGCGTAGTAGCTCCAGCCGCGCGGATGCAGGAAGCGTACGCGGTGTTCGGAGCGGCGCACCGTGATGCGGTCGCCGTGCAGCAGGCTGGCGAGGCTTTGCATGTCGAAGTTCACGCTCGCGTCGCGCCCGGCGACGATCTCGACCGACACGCAGCCCGCGTCCGGCAGGACGATCGGCCTGTTCGACAGCGTGTGCGGCGCGATCGGCACCATCGACCAGCCGGCGATCGCCGGATGCAGGATGGGCCCGCCGGCCGACAGCGCGTAGGCGGTCGAGCCGGTGGGCGACGCGATGATGAGCCCGTCGGCACGCAGGTTGGCGACGAACTGGTCGTCCACCGAGATCTTGAGCTCCACCATGCTGGAGGCGGCGCCGCGGCTCACCACCACGTCGTTGAGCGCATAGCCCTCATAGATGACTTCGCCGTCGCGCTCGACCGCGCCCTCGAACATGCTGCGGTGTTCTTCCTCGTAGTCGCCGGCGATCATGGGCGCCAGGACTTCGGCGGTTTCGCTGACCGGGATGTCGGTGATGAAGCCGAGCCGGCCCTGGTTGACCCCCGCCAGCGGCACGTTGTAGCGCGCCAGTTCGCGCGCGATGTGCAGCATGGTGCCGTCGCCGCCCACAACCACGGCCAGGTCGCACTGGCGGCCGAGCTCGGCGGTGGGAAGCGCGGGGTAGTCGGTGAGGCCGGTGTTGAGGGCGGTGGCGCGCTCGAGCGTCACCTCCAGGCCTTGGCGCACCAGAAACTGGGCAAGCTCGTCCAGCACCGAGCGGCTGCCCTGAGCCTGGTATTTGCCTATGAGTGCGGCATGTCGGAAGCGCGTCGGCATGTGAGGAATTACACCATAGCGATTGCCCCTGGATTCTCTTGGAGCAAGGCGAACCTAGAATGACTTTCATGCTGGACGACCGCGCCAAGACGCTGCTGAAGACCCTGGTCGAGCGATACATCGCCGATGGCCAACCCGTGGGTTCGCGCACGCTGTCCAGGGCTTCCGGCCTCGAGCTGTCGCCGGCCACCATCCGCAACGTGATGGCCGACCTCGAGGAACTGGGCCTCATCGCCAGCCCGCACACGTCGGCCGGGCGCATCCCCACGGCACGGGGCTATCGCCTGTTCGTAGACACCATGCTCACCGCACGCTCGCTGCAGCGCGACGACGAGGCGGCAGTGCCGCCCGACGCCCGGGGGCAGCTGCAGCCCGACCAGCCGCAGAGGGTGATCGCCAACGCGGCCCACCTGCTGTCCGACCTGTCGCAGTTCGTCGGCGTGGTCACCGCGCCGCGCAAGGCGTCGGTGTTCCACCACATCGAATTCCTGCGCCTGGGCGAGCGGCGCATCCTGCTCATCCTGGTGGCGCCCGACGGCGACGTGCAGAACCGGGTGATCTTCACCGCCCAGGACTACACGCAAAGCCAGCTCATCGAGGCCAGCAACTACCTCAACGCGCACTACGCCGGCCTCACCATCGAACTGGTGCGCGAGCGGCTCAAGGGCGAGATCGAGGCCCTGCGCGGAGAGATCGCCGCGCTGATGCAGGCGGCCGTGCAGGCCGGCACCGACGCCATGGAAGAAAGCGACCAGGTCGTCGTGTCCGGCGAACGCAACCTGCTGGGGGTGCAGGACTTCGGCAACGACATGGGCTCCCTGCGCAAGCTGTTCGACCTGTTCGAGCAGAAGACGCAGCTGATGCGCCTGCTCGACGTCTCGAGCCGCGCCGACGGCGTGCGCATCTACATCGGCGGCGAAAGCCAGGTGGTGCCGTACGAGGAACTGTCGGTAGTGTCGGCGCCCTACGTGGTGGACGGCCAGGTGGTCGGCACGCTCGGCGTGATCGGGCCCACCCGCATGGCCTACGACCGCATGATCCAGATCGTCGATATCACGGCGCGGCTGGTCAGCAACGCCCTGAGCCAGAAGTAGGGCCGCCTACAATGCCGCCTCTTTCCCCGGGGGCCGTTAGCTCAGTCGGTTAGAGCAGAGGACTCATAATCCTTTGGTCGTTGGTTCAAGTCCAACACGGCCTACCAATGAGCGGGTGAGCATGCCACACAACAGCGGCGGCGAACAACGGGTGTTCGACGTCCGGCTGCCCGATTGGCTACAAGTCATATACGCGAGCGGCGGTTCAGTTTTTGGGGCTCGTCGCGCTTGCGTTCGCACATGTGCCTCGCTAACGTGCCGTCCCAAAGCACAGCAATAACGCGGTGCAGGTCCGATCCGGGAGGTGGACCATGCAGATTCGATCGAGTGCGAACCTCGGCCTCATCGGCCGGAACCGCACGTTCGACACAGCCCTGTCGTTCGCACGCAAAGCCGCGCGCCATGATTGCCCCTTGCTGATCGTCGGCGAGACCGGCACGGGCAAGGACGAGGTCGCGCGCCTTGTCCACGCGCACAGCACGCGCGCCAGCGGCCCGTTCGTCAGCCTCAACTGCGCGGCACTGCCCGAGGCGTTGATCGAAAGCGAGCTGTTCGGCTACGAGCGCGGCGCGTTCACCGGCGCGGGCCGTTCCTACGCGGGCCGATTCGTCGCTGCCGACGGCGGCACCCTGTTCCTCGACGAACTCGGCGACCTGCCGCTCGCAAGCCAAGCCAAGCTGCTGCGCGCGATCGAGCATCGCGAGGTCACGCCGCTGGGCAGCATGCGAGCGCGCAAGGTCGATCTACGCATCGTGGCCGCGACTCATCAGCCGCTCGAGGCCATGGTGCGCGAGCGGCGCTTTCGCGAGGATCTGTTCTACCGGCTCAGCGTCGCGCGTGTGCAGCTGCCACCGCTGCGCGAACGCCGCGACGACATCCTCGAACTGGCCGCACATTTCATGGCACCACTCAAGCGCAGCGCCGACGGTGCGCGGGTCGGCTGGTTCGATGCCGTGGCGCTCGAGTGCCTGCTTGCCCACCGCTGGCCCGGCAATGTGCGTGAGCTGCGCAACGTGATCGAGTCCATCTTCATCGACCCGCCCGACGGCCCGATCACCCTGCGCTCGCTGCCCGCCTATCTCGCGCAGCCCTTCGACGATCCCAACACGGCCGCAGTGCCAGGCCGCAACGAGCGCCAGCGCATCCTTGACACCCTGCTCGCCACCCACTGGAACAAGGCGGCCGCCGCGCGCGAGCTCAAATGGTCGCGCGTAACGCTCTACCGCAAGATGGCCAAGCACGCGATTCCATGCGCCAGCGAGGCGCAGGCCGACCCCGTCCGTTCGCACGCCGGCTAGTTCGCATCAACGCCAATCAGGCATGTGATGGCTGCCGCCCCGCCTCATGGAGAGCCCGAGCGAGGAGTCCGCCGAACGTGCTGTCCGCTCCGCGTTTGCCCGCCGGCATCGTCTGTGGCGGCGTTGCCCTCGACCAGCGGTGTCCGCGCCGGCGTGGTGATCGCGCCGAACTGCGCTTCATAGTTGCCGATGCTTCGGTCGAGCAGGTCGAGGAAGACCTTGGCATAGGCCGGCGCCGTGACGATGCGCGTATGCGTCGCCGCGCCGCTGTTGCCGTCGGCATAGTCCTGCGCGAAGTCGAACAGGAACTCGAAGGCATTGAAACCGACCTCGAACTGATTCGCGTAGCTCGCCAGTTCAGCCGCCAGCTCCGGTGTCAGGCCCGAAGGAGGCCGGGCCTGACGGCGCGGATGGCGCTGACGGCGCATGGCACGGCTGTCAGAGCGTCAGGAAACCGTGCAGCAGTGCGAGCACGCGCTGGCGGTAGATGCCGCCACCGTAGGCCCGTTTGCCGGAGATTCTGCGGCCCATTGCATAGATCGAGCCCGCGGTACCGATCGCATTGCCGTCCGACTCGGGCGGCACATGGAGCAGGGTCGCGGCGGTCCGGCTCATCTCGCGGTAGTCGCCCTTTCTGGCATCGAAGCCCCTGGCATGCAGAGCGACGCCCTTGGCCAGCATCTCGGACTGGCCGAAGATCCGGTCCCAGTCGTCGGTCGTGCTGCGCGTGCAGGCAACATCGTTCGAATAGGAGGCCCAGCGACGCGCATAGTCGGCCAGCACCGTGTTGCTGCCGCGATAGCCCTTGATCCAGTTGACGACACTGCGATACGCCCCTCGGCTGGTCGTCTGGATCACGCCGCGTCCGCGGAACTTGTAGAAGTCGGCCTGCATGATGAAGCCGTTGGCGGCCGGATCCTCGTTGGTCGAGAAGTCGCCCTGCGGGTAGTAGCTGCCGTTCCAGGCACCACGGAAGTCGCTGCCGTGATTCGCCAGTTGCGCCGCGCCGGCGAGCGAGCCGTGGGCGTCGATGAAATCGGCGTCGTTGAACAGCGATCCGGCCGTGCGGCCGCCACGCAGCATGTTGTAGCTCGATTTCACGCCGATGATGCGATCGAAGAAATAGGCAAGGCCGGGATGACGGCCGCTCGCATCGGTGCGCCCGCCACCGCGGCGGCCGCTGTTTTCCGGGTGGGCCCAAAGATGACCGCCTGTTTCGTTGATGGAGATGGCGGTGAACGCGGCGAAGTCGAGGGCCGTAATCTCGTCGCGATCGAAGGCCGTGCGGATCTGGTTCCAGAACGCCGTGAAGCGCTCACGCGCGATGCGGCTCGTTTCGGTCGCGCCACGCTCCCTGAAGGGCGCGCTGCGCGCGAGGCCGGCGTTGTACCAGTCGATGAACGAGGCTTGGCCGCCGCGGCGGAAGAAGGTTTCGATCTCGGCCGCGTTGCGGAAGCGGATCGCCGCGAGGCGATCGACCTCGGCCTGGGTGAGGTCGGTCGTGATCGCCGTGCGCGGCGGCGCGTCGAAGGCCGTCACCGCGTCCGACAGGTCGAGCGCCGTCGGCGTCACGCCGGCCGCACCGAGCAGGCGGCGCAGCGGGCGATAGTGGCCGTAGCGATGTTCCTTGCCGGACTCCGGGACAGGCCCAAAACCGGTCCGCCCGGCGGGATCGTCGGTGCGTTCGAGCCGATGGCCGACGAAGTCGGCCGAGCGCGCGGCCCGATCGGGGACCAGGCGCCACCAGCGCGCGGCCGGCCCGATATCGTCCGGCGTCGAGCGCGACTCGGCCGTGCAGAAGTAGATGCCGTCGGCGCGGCGCTCGGCCCTCGACAGGATGCGGATATGGCCATTGAGCCACATCGTGTCGCCGGCGCAGAGCTGGGCCGGATCGGTCACCCGCTCGAAATTGGCGGTCCCGCCTTGCAGACCCGATGCCGGCGTGTTGTGCGGCTGGGCGATCCGGTCGGCCGCGGTGGCGCCTGGGCATTGGTCGACGATGCGGTTGATCGCCTGCGAGACGAACCCCGAGCAATCGATGCCGATGCCGTAACGGGCAAGGAAGGCACGCAGGGTCGCCGAGCTGGGGTGGCCGTTGATGGCCGGGTCGGTCGTGAGCACACCTTGCGCGTCGGCGGCCTGCAACAGGTCGCGGATCTCCTCGGGCGTGCCCTTGCCGATCGTCGCCTGGAAGAAGCGCCGCTCGTTGATGATCGCCCGCAGCCTGGGCGGCGCGGCGCGGCGATGGCCTTGTGCCGCGTCGTGGCGATTGCGCGTGCGACCGGGGCCCGTGGTCGGCCGCACGTTCATGAAATAGGGCGGATGCACGGCAATCGTCTGCGTGCCGACACGCACCGGAATGCCGCGCCAGCCGGCCAGGAAGCCCTCGACGATCTGGCAGATGCGCTGATCCCAGGTCGTACCGTAGCCGAGCGCGCTGCCGTACTGATCGGGGGCGAGGCCGAGCGGATCCTCGTAGGCGGCCGCCGCCGAGCGCGCGGTGACCGTGTGGCCGGCGCGGTCGAGCGTGTAGCGCGGCTCGTTGATCGGTCCCTCGGCTGCGATCAGCACGCTGAGGTTCGGATCACGCAGCACCTCGGCGATGCGGCGCTCAGCGCCGTCGACCTTCATAGTCGGCCAGACCAGGCGCACGCCATGGCTGTAGTCGACGAACACCGGCTCATGCGCGAACGACGGATAGCCGCGCATCACCTGCCCTCCGTTGCGCGGCGCCTGGATCGGCACGCCGCCGGTTGTGTAGGCGCCGTAGAAGGCCAGCTTCGGGCGCGCCGGCCCCATCGCGCCGGTCGTCTTGTTGCGCGAAGCGCGCATGTAGCCGTTGCTGATCACGATCTCCTTCTTGTGCCCGGCGGTCAGGATCGTCGGCGGGCGGCGCAGCTGGCCGTCGATCTGCTGGCTGTGCCACAGATAGCTGCTCGACGCGTCCTGCAGATGGGCGCGCGGCGTGCCGGCGTAGTTGCCGGGGATGAAGGCGAGCTTGGTCGGGGCGGCTTGGTAGAGCTGCTCGACCATGCGGGCCGTCGGAAGCAGGCAGTCGAACAGATCGGCGATGCGTTGCGCGTTGACCGGGTCGGTCGGGATGCGCACGTTGTCGCCGTCGCTGCCGATCGTGATCACATCGGGCGTCACGTAGAACTCGATCTCATGGCGCTGGCCGGCGCGGTCGTTGGCGCTTGTGCGCACCGTATGGAAGGTGCGCAGCCATGACGGCATATTGCCGGCGCGGATCTGTTCGAAGATCCGGTTCTCGCGTTCGACACCCTTGCGGTCGCCGAGGCTCGCGATGAAGGCCGAGCCGGACGGCGCATCGCCCGGGCGCGCCGGCGCGTGCACCTGCGGCATCGTCACGTCGAAGGCTTCGCCCTCCCAAGCGGCGGTTTCGTAGCTGCCGTCCTCCCATTCGTCGCTCAGCGAATGGCTACCGCCGTAGCCCTGGCCATGCCCATCGGCGTGGCCGGCGCCGTAGCTGTCGCCATAGCCATCGCCCTCGTCATCCTCTCCGTAGGCATGGGCGCGCACGGCGGCGGCCGGCAGATCCTGCGCCTGCGGCGACAGGTCGTTGCCAGGGTCGGCGAGCAGGCGACCGCCGAACGAGTTCGGCACGTCGTTGTGCTGGATGCCTCGATCGACGACACGCTGGGCGCGGTAGAACTTGCGCAGCAGCGTTCTCAAGCCGGCATCCGGGGCCTTCGCGGCCAGCACGTCCACGAGCATGCGGTCGATCGCCTGGGCCTGCGTCGACGTTCCGCCGAGGAACGCCACGCGCAGATAGTGCCCGGACATGCGCATGCGCTGCAGCGCCGTGTCGCCGCGCGCCGCGCCGATCAGCGCGATGTCGGCATCGAGCGCGGCCTCGACCCACGGACGCAGCGCGACCGGCCAGTCGGGCCCGCCGTAGGTCGCGTCGAACAGCTGCACGCCATGGACGGCCGTGGCGCTGCCGACGGTCGACCGCAGCAGCTGCAGCAGACGCGCGCCGCCACCCGAATGCGCGGTCAGGATCACGCGGCCGCGCGTCAGCGCGCCGCGCCCCGGCCCGAAGGCGCCGAGCACCTCGCCGAGCACGGTGTCGAGCTGCTGCGCGGTTGACACATGCGGGAAGTTGAAGCTCTCGCCCTGGAACCGACCCGTCCGCGAATTCACCCAGCGTCCGGCGACGCCATGCGGCACCAGGCCGACCGTCGCGCGGGGCACGCCCGGGTTCGTCAGCAGCAAGCCGCTGATGCCGGCCTTGGCGCCGAGGTTCATGCGCGGCGGATGGCTTTCGTCGGCGTAGCCAGTGAACCCGTGCAGATGAACGACCATCTCGACATTGCCGCTGTAGCCGGGCGGCAATTGGGTCCAGCGCAGCCAGCAGTTATTGCGCTGCAGGTCATGACTTGGATAGCGCGAATCCCGCGACCGGCGCAGCGCCGCCACCGTCTGCGCGCCGTCGCCCTGCGCGGCGCCGACATTCAGCGTCCCGTCGAAGGCCGAGACCTCGGTGGTCGCATCGGCGCCGAACACCAGGGCGCTGGCCGTGGTTGCGCCGACGTAGTTCGTGTAGGTGCTGCGCATGGTCGATCTCCTTGCTGTCGGGTTCGTTCTCTCAGGCGCTCGGCGCGGGCGCTGCCGCCTTGCCGTCGCCGCCATGGGTGTTGACCGGCGTATTCGCGGTCGGGTTGGGCGTGTTGCCCATGATCAGAGACATCAGCTCCGGCTTGGCGAAGCGCTCCATCGGGAAGTAGTCGCTCTTGAACTTCAGATCGACCTCGCCGGTCAGGTCGGCATGGACGTCGATCGCGTCGCTGCTGTTGGCCTTCTTCGACGAGACGTAGGCGACGCTCGTCGTCTGCTCGCCGCTCGGGCCACCGAGGAAGCCGGCGATGCCGCCGCCGAAGCTGAGCTTGTTCTGGTGCTTCACGTCGAACTGGCTCGCGCTTTCGGCCTGGGCCAGGTCCTGCGCATTGATCTGGAAGCCCATGCGTGCGTAGATGCGACCGCTGGTGATGACGATACGGTTGATGCCCATCAGCATCATGGTCGACAGCATCTGGTGGCGGCTCTTGGCCAGGTAGCGGCGTGCGGCCGGCACGAGCTTCTCCTCGGCTGCCTCGTCGGACAGGTCCACGTCCTCGTCGAGCCCCAGCGTGCCGCGGAGGTCGGGCTTGCCGGCGCTGCCGGCGCCGTCGCGCACGGCGACGCGGGGCCTGTCGCCGCCGGTCTCGACCTTGAAGTGGCTCGGGTAGGCGTTGACCAGCCAATCGCGCGCGTTGTTGTCGCTGATGTTGTCGGCCATGAACTGGTCGACCGTCTTCGACACGTTGGCGAGCAAGGCGCCGTAGGCCTCCATCTGCTGGATGCTGGCGTTGACGATCGCCTGGAAGGTGCCCTTGATCAGGTCGGCGACGAAGGTCGGGAAGGCGATCGCATTCAGCGTGTCGCGCGTGATGCGGCCGACCTGGCCGGTCGCGCGCGTGTCGAAATGCTCCTGCTGCTTCTTGGCCAGGGCCTGCACCGGCGGCTGCTGTGGCAGCACGGCGGCGACGGCCGCCTGCGCCGCCGCCGGCGCCCAGGCAGAAGCCTCTTGCGCAGCGACCGGAAGCGTCTCGCGCTGGTGGATCACCGGCGTCTGGCCAAGCCGCTTGGTCTGCGCCCATTCCTCGTGCACGAGTGCGGCCGTGTAGGCGGCGATCTTCTCGAGGTCGTGGCTCATCGCCTCCCGGCGCGTGGCCGGCAGGTCGTGGAAGGCCGGGCTCGATTCGAGCAGCGCACGCACTTGCGCATGAACGAGCCGCGACACCGGCGGCGTGATCGTCATGCCCTGGGCCGGCGGCACCGTGTCGAACGGGCCGGGCAAGGCGGGAGCCGCGGCGGTCAATGGACGGTCCATGGCGGTCCTTTCGCGGCATTGAACGAGGACGAGAGCCCTGCCTCCTCGGCGGTCGATTCGCCGTCGGCCTCGGCAGCCGGCCCGGTGCCGGCCGCTCGATTGGCATCGGCATGGCCGGCGCCGCCGCTGCTGGCATTCCCCCCATCGGCATGACCGCCGCCTTCGGCGGGCGTCGTCGCCTCGGGTGCGGGCCTGTTCGCGCCGGGATCGAGGGCGCCGCGCTGGATCGGTGCGGTCGGCAAGCGCGGCTCGGGCAGCGGCGAGCCGACCGGCGTCATCGTCGGCGGCGCCTCGCGCGTGCGGCGCTGCCGGGCCGGCGCAGCCGCGGCCTCGCCCGGCGGCGGCGCGCCAACACGCGGTGGTGCGAACGTCGGCGGCGGATTGGCCTCGGGCACGGCCGTGTTGCCCGAGATCGTGCGCAGCATGCCGGCATTGGCGAAGCGCTCGACCGGGAAGTAGTCGCTCTTGAAATGAAGCTCGACCTCGCCGGTCAGGTCGGTCGAGGTGTTGATCTCGGCATCGCTGCCGGCGCGCCTGCTGCTGACGTAGGCGAGCGAAGCCGAGGCCTCGACGCCCCAGACCAGCGCGTTGTAGTGGCCGCGCATCGCAACGCGGGCGTCGATGTCCTCGGCCGTTCGCTCGAACGCGCTGTCGCTCGTGTCGATGTGGAAAGCCATCGTCGCGCGGATCTTGCCGGCCGTGACGACGATGCGGTTGATGCCCATCAGCACCATCGTCGACAGCATCTGCAGCCGCGTCTCGGCAAGGCGCCTGCGCGCTGCGGGCAGCAGCGTGCTCTCGATCGACGCTTCGTCGAGCCCGCCGCTGACGTGGAGCTCGCTTTCGAAGTTCGGCGGCGGCAGCGCTTCGGCACTGTCGCGCGGCACGGCCTTGCCACCGCGCACCGTCAGATGACGCGGGTAGGTCTGGGCGAGCCAGCCATGCGCCTGGTCGTCGGTGACGTTGTCTTCCATGAACTGGTCGACCGTCTTCGAGACGTTCGACAGCAGCTTGGAGAACGCCTCCATCTGCTTGACGTTGGTCTGGAAGATCGCGTCGAAGGTGCCGCGGATCAGGTCGGCCACGAAGGTCGGGAAGGCGATCGCGCGCAGCGTCTGCTGAGTGACGTTGCCGATCTGGCTGGCCGCGCGAGGTGCAAAGTCGTTGGCCTGGGCGCGCGCCAGCTGCGCGGCGCGCGGCTCGCCTGAAGAAGGCTCTGGCTTCTCCCCCGCCGGGGGCAGCGCGCGGCTGACCCGCGTTTCCTTGAGCACCGGCGTCTGGCCGAGCCGCTCGGACTGCCAATAGATGTCGCGCAGGCATTCCGCCGCATAGCCGGCGACGCGGGCGAGCTTGGTTTCGAGCTCGTCGCGCTCGGGCTCGGCGAGCTGGTGATACGACGGCGTCGCTTCGAGCAGGCTGCGCACCTGTGTGCGCACGAGTGCCTCGGTCGCCGGCGTCGGCAAGATGCCGCGCGGATCGGGCGGCGTCGCGAACGCGCCGGACAACGCGACCGAACGCGGCGCACCGCGCGGGCCGGCGATCGGCCGGGCCGCGGGCGGCACCACCGGTCGTGCCGCGCCGGCCGGACGGGCGAGGATCGCTGCGGTCATGCACGCCTCCTGGCGCGGGCGATCGCCGCACTCGATGCAGCAAACGCCGTGTCGGGCAGCCGCGTCGGTCCGATGTTCCGGAACTGCGGCAGGTTGTCCGGCACCGGCAGGCCGCTGGCGATCAGCCAGCGCAACGCCGCCTGCACGCTTTCGGCGTCGGGCAGCTCGGCGTCGAACGCATCGGCGAGCGATCGCAGGAGCTGCTGTCCGGCCGCGCCGCGCCGCGCGGCCGCATCGCGGCGCGGCGCGCCGTCCTCGGGCAGCAGCTTGGCCAGGCTGTCCCAGGCCGAGCGCGAACCGAGCTGTCTCATGAGGCCCTCATCGCCGAGCAGCTCGAAGGCTTGCAGGATGCGCGCATGGAGGCGCCGCGCCCATTGCACGAGCGAGCCGGCCGGCGCCGTCGCGACAAGGGCGAGCAGCTCCTGCGCCGCAGCGCGCCACGCGGCCTGGCTGATCGGGCCGGCCTGGCTGCCCGTCGAGGGGCGAGCGCCGCGCTGGCGCTCGAGATCGGCGCGCACGACCGCGGTTGCGAAGCGCAGCAGCCGCTGCTGGAAATCGAGCCGCGTGCCGTCCTCGCTGCCCCAGCCGCCGAACGGCCCCTGGTTGGCTGCGCCTTGCAGATGGCGCACGGCCGCCGTGCCCAGGCCGAACAGCCGCGCGAAGACGGCTGCACGCTCGCTACGCGTCGGATAGTCGCGAGCGGTCCGTGCGAGCCGGTCGAGCTTCTCGGCCGCCGGTCGCTCGCGTAGGGCCAGCGCATGGCGCTGCTCGGTCAGCGCATCGACGGTTGGCAGCACGCCGGCCTCTTCGAGCTCGGCCTGCAGATAGAGCGCCGCATAAGCGGTCAGCACCTCGCGCTGCGGCGCGGTCGCAGTCGGGCTCGGCAGCGGCGGCAGTGCCAGGCGCAGCGGATCGTCGGCCAGCGACTGCGGCATCGCCAGCGACGCAAGCAGGCGATGAACATCGCGCAGCGCGGCGGCGAGCACATCGGGGCTGGCGCGGCGACCCATGTCCTTGATCCTTCTCAGCGGGCCGCCACCGGGGCGGGGGCAGGCTTCGCGGCGCCTGGTGTCGCGCCCGGGGCGGCCGCATTGGCATCCTGGCCGGCCGGCGTCTTGCCGCGGATCTGGTTGATCTGCATGACGTCGACCATGCGCTCCATCGGAAAGAAGTCGCTCTTGAACTGGACATTGACCTTGCCGGCGAGCTTGGCGTGCATCTGCACCTTGGCGTCCGAGTCCTCGCTGCGCGTCGTGCGCACCGAGAAGTTGGCGGTGTCTTCGGAACTCGACTTGCCGTACCAGCTCTGGTTCAACCGGCGCCTGGCGCCCAGGCCGAGAAAGCCCGATCGCGAGCTGCCGTAGCCGCCGTGATAGCCGGCTTCTGCCTTCCGCTGCGAATGCCAGTCGGCCGAGCGCTCCTGCTTCATGCGCCGGCGCACCGCATCGGTCGTGTTGAGCTCGAACATGCAGGACGCCTCGATCGAGCCGTTGGTCACGACGAGCCGGTTGACGCCCATCATCACCATCGTCGCGAGCAGCTGCTGGCGATCAAGTGCCATGCGCCGGCGTGCGGCCGGCACGAGCTTGCCCTCGATCACGTCGTCGTCCACCGAAGTGACCGGCTCGGGCAGGCCGAGGTCGCCCTGCAGATCGGGCAGGTTCTCGTCGCTGGCGCCCTGGCGGCGGCGCACCTTGGGCTTCTCGCCATCGAGATCGATCTCGAAATGCTCCGGGTAGCGGTCGACCAGGTAGTCGCGCGCGTTGTTCTCGCTGACGTTGTCTCGCATGTACTGGTCGACCGATTTGCTGACGTTCCTGACCAGCTCCGCGTAGGCCTCCATCTGCTGGATCGACGAGTTGACGATGGCGTTGAACACGCCGTCGATCAGCCCGGCGACGAATTGCGGGAAGTCCACCTTTTCGATCATCTCGGTGAAGGCCTCGCTGCCCTCGCGTGCGGCAACCGAACCGGCCTCGCCAAAGCGCTGGCCGGCGGTATCGCCTTCCGGCACCGGGGCCTTGCCCGTCAGCGCCGACACGGGGGTGTGCCCTGCGAGGGTCACCTGATCTGGCCTCGTCCGCCCATCAGCACCGCCGAGGATGTAGTGGAAGGCGCGCACCGTGTCGTTGGCCACGGCCACGCGCTGTTCGGGGCTCAGCCGCGAATAGGCAGGGCTGGAGAGCAGGCCCTGCCTGACCCGCTGGCGGATCAGCGGGAGGAGCTTGTCATCGTCGAGGCTCGGCATGGCGATGTCCTCGTTTCGATCAGCGTGCTGGCGGGGCGGGCGCAGTCACGCCGGGCACCGGCGGCAAGGCAGGCATCGGCGGCAGCGGCGGCGCGGCGGGAACGGCGGGCGCCGGCGCGGCGGCAGGCGCCTTGTCGCGGATCTGGTTGATCTGCAGCGCGTCGATCATCTTCTCCATCGGGAAGTAGTCGCTCTTGAAGTTGAGCTTGACCTTGCCCGTGAGCTCGGCGTGGAGCTTGATCTCCTCTTCGCTCTTGTTCGTGTCGATGGTCGAAACGCTGAACGAAGCGGTGCTGTCGCGCGTGTGGCCGTCGTACCAGCTCCGGTTGCCTGAGTACTTGCCGCTCTTGAGCCGGTCGCCTTCCTGGAGCGCTTCCTCGTACTTCTGGTCGCCCTTGTTGCCCCACTCATCGTGGTTCTTGCTGGTCCAGTTGCCACCGCTCGTGTAGGTGCGGTTGCGTGTTCGCGTGTCGCGCGTGTCGAGCTGGAACAGGCAGGAAGCCTCGATCGAGCCGTTGGTCACGACGAGCCGGTTGACGCCCATCATCACCAGCGTCGCGAGCATCTGCTGGCGGTCCATGGCGATGCGCTGGCGCGCCGCCGGCATCAGCTGCTGCTCGGCCGAGTCCTGGTCGAGCCCTCCCAGGGGCACCTTCAGGCCGAGGTCGGCAAAGAAGTCGGGCATGTTCGATTCGTCGGCGCCCTCGCGCGGCTTGAGCTTGGGCGTTTCCTGCGAAAGGTCCATCTCGAGATGCTCGGGATAACGCTGCACGAGATAGTCGCGTGCGTTCTGCTCGCTGACGTTGTCCTTCATGTACTGGTCGACCGACTTGCTGACGTTCTTGACCAGCTCGGCATAGGCCTCCATCTGCTTGATCGAGCTCGTGACGATCGAGTTGAAAACCCCGTCGACGAGACCGCCGACGAAGGACGGGAAGTCGACCTCCTGGATCAGGTGGTCCAACGCGTCGCCACCGCGACGCGCCGCCTCGCCGATCGCAGGCTGCCTGTCGACACGCTGCCTGCGCGCCAGATCCGCGCGCCGCGCTGCTTCGCCTGCCGGTGGCAGCTGTGCCATGCCGCGGCCCCCGCCCCCCGCACCGGCCTGCGCCTCCACGATCGGCGCATAGCCGGCGACATTGCCGCCGAGCTCCACTGCACCGGGCCGCGAAGTGCCGTCGGCACCGCCGAGGATGTAGTGGAAGGCGCGCACCGTGTTGTGGGCGATCTCGGTGCGCTTGACGGGTGGCAGCGCGTTGAACGCGGCGCTCTGGGTCAGCGCCTGCCGCACGCGCGCACGGATGTCGCCGAGCAGGCGGTCGTCGGGAGCGGCGGCAGCGGTCATGGCGTTCTCCGTCTTTGGCGATGAGTCAGGCCGGCTGCCACGCCGACGAGGACCAGAGCGCCTGGCCGGCGACGGTTTCCGGCATGTGTACCGGCGCGGGGCTCGGCGCCTGGGCCGGCTGATGTGCTGGAGCTTGGCGCATGCCTTCGAGGCGAGGGTCGAGCGATGCGGGCCGCAGGTAAAGGGCGACCCTTGCGGGCAGGTCGGGCCGAACCCAGACCGACAGCACCGACACGGTGCCCGGGCCCGGGTAGCCATCTGGGGTCAGCGCCATCAGCCAGCGGTCCATGCCCTGCACGCTGCGCGGCCGCTCGGTCATCTGCAGGCGGGTGAGCGCCATCAGCTGCGAGGGCAGATCGGGGATCGCATCGAGGCTGACGTCGAGCCTCAGCTCGACACCCTGGCGCAGCGGCCGCAGCGTCAGCATCGCGGCCTCTGCCGGCAGCGTGAAGCGCGCTCCGAGAATGAAGGCGACCGCGCTCATCAGGCCGGCATGGCGATGGCCGAGGCCGAGCTGGTCCATCAGCGGCTGCAGCGCCGCCAGCGACAGCGGCCGTTCCGATTCGAACGACAGTTGCTGCGCGCCGGCCGAACGGCCGCAGCGCACCGACATGATGACGGGCCGCAAACCCGGCATTGAGTCGAGCGCTATGCGGACGATGCGATGAAGCGGCGCCGGCAGCGCATCGATCATGCTCGGGCCCCATTCGCAATGCACGTAGGACTCGGCCAGGCCGTTGCGGTCGAAAGCGCTGCCGAAGGCGGCGCCCCACGACGCGCTGCCGCTCGTCTCGAGACCTCGGATCGGCTCCAGCTGGTTGTCGAGCCAGCGGCGCGCGGCACGGCCGAAATGTCGATCGACCACACTCGCCATCGCGTGGCTCGAGCTGTGGATCCGGTCGGCACCGGTCACGCCGCGGCCGGTTGCCCGCATGACGAAGTTCAGGTGCTCGGGCGTCTGCTCCGAGAAATGGGTCGACAGCGGCATGTCGTCGGTCGGATCGCCGTAGGGAACGTCGAGCTGCTCATCGAGCGCCGTGCCGACGTCGTCGAGCGGATCGGCCGTACCGAGCCGGCGCGCCGACTGCGCGAGCAGCCGCCGCGCGCGCAGGGCAAGGGTGTCTCGCGGTTTCATGTCGGGCTCCCGATCTCAATGGAGCTGGGCCAGCAGCTGCTGGAGCTGCTCGGGGCTCGGCGTGCCGCCGGCAGTCAGCTGCTTGAGCTTGTTGACCACCTCGAGACCGTCGCCGCCGGCGGTCGGCAGCGCCGGCAGGCTCGGCGCCGTGCTGATCTCGACCGGCTGCGCGTACTGCTTGACCTGTTCGTCGCGCACACCATTGACCGCCAGCCAGGACTGCACGCCGATCAGCAGGCGGCGGGTCGTGTCGCGATCGAGATCGCCATCGACGCCGCTGTAGCCGTCGCTGTTCAGGTCGGACAGGAACGGTCGCGGGCTGCTGGTCGCAGCCAGCGCGGTGGTGTTCTTGGCGAGGATGTCGAACAGCGTGCTGGCCGACTGCGCCATCGTGCTGTACTTGACCCAGTTCGGCGCGCCGCCGAAGTCCTGCTGCGCAATCCGCTCGACCACCTGCCAATGGTTGGAGGCGGCGTAGGTCTTGAGCACCTGCGGCTGGTTCAGCAGTCCGAGCGCGCGGTCGAGATGCTTGTTGATCCTTGTTGCGACATAGAAGCTGCCGCCCCAGGCATAGAGTGAAGCGTTCTTGGCCAGCTCGAACGCGCACTTGCGCACCTGCTCGCCGGTCATCGACAGGCGCGAGCGCTGGGCCGTGAACATCTGGTCGACCTCGCGCTGGCGCGTGTACTCCGAGATGCTTGCGATGAAGCGCAGGAACAGCTGCTCGAAGTTCTTGTTCGGCGCGACCTCCTTGGAAACCTCGCCACCGGGCATGCCGAGCATGCGGCTGTACTGCGAGCGGCGCTGCGATTCGGACAGCCGGTCCTCGGTGTCCCAGTAGTACTCGTCGAGCGCCTTGCCGGCCGCGTCGTGGCCAAACGGCAGCAGGCCGTTCATGAACAGCTCGCCGAGGCGATCGGCGGCGCGCAGCACCAGCGTCTTTTCGAGCAGCGCGAGCGAATAGGTCAGGCCGGCGACGCGGATGTTGTCGGAATTGAGGTCGGCATCGCCGCCCGCATTGGTCGTGCCGCCCGGCAGGCTGCCCGGCGGCAGGCTCAACGAGTCGCCGCTCGAGCGCGTCTCGACATAGCGGTCGAGCGCGATGCGGATCGCCGACTCGAAATTGGGGTGGCCGAACGGAATCGACGAAGCACCCGCAATCACCTCGCGAGCGACGAAGGCGAACTCCTGCACCGCCAGCGCCTTCACGTTGCCGTTGAGCTTCGGGATCGTCTCGGCGATGAACTGGTAGACGATCGACAGCGCCACCTTGCCGCTGTCGCCGGCGCGCAGGCTCGGGATGTCGCCGATCGACTCGAGCCAGCTGCGGCGCAGCGCATCGGGCAGGCCGCTCGAGGCCGGATCGACCTCGCCGTCGAGCACCGTCATGCCGAGCACGGCTGCGGCTGACGGCACCTTGGTCACGTCGGCCTTTTCGGCCGGCACGCCGAAGCGGTCCTTGAGCTCGGCGGTCACTCGGGCGATGTAGGCGTTCTTGACACTGTCGTTCTGCAGGATCGGGATCGAGCTGACGTCGATGAAGAAGGTGGTGATATCGGCCATGGAGGTCTCCTTGATGAACTGAACCAGCCACTCGTTGAGCAAAGGCGTGTCCTCATCGCGTGGCTTGCCGATGACGAGGCGCAAGGCCGGCCCCATGAGCGGCCGGAGCGAATCCGTGCTGTGCTGGGAGAGCCACTGCTCGAGCGGCTTCAGCTGTTCGGCGCCCGCGTTGAACGGCGCCTGCAGCAAGACGCGATGCAGCAGTCGCGCGAGCATCAGTGCATAGGCGTTGCTCGGCGGGGGCGCCGGGCCGCTAGCCCTTGCCATGCCGGCGTCAAGCGCGCGCAGCAGCTGGGTCGGCGCCAGTTCGTCGACTGTTTCGAGCGCGGCTTGCAGCAGCCGTTTGGCCTCGTCCAGATCGGGCGCGCTGGGGCGGCCACCGACCACCAGAGCCAGCAGCTTGATCCATGGGTCGGCCATCGGTGCCGCCTTCGGTGCAGCGGACTTCGACCGAGGCGGTACGGGTGGGTTTCTGGTCGCCATGGATCACCTCCTCGAGGGGGTTGTTGCATGGAGCGCGTCGAGCGCATCGAGCGCCGCGCTGCAATCGAGCAGGCCGGCGCCGACCTCCTCGGCCGGTCCTGGCAAGCGTTGGGCACTCGAGCACAGCAGCTGGCGTACGCCGCCCGCATCGAGCGCCTGGCCGCGCCTGCGTGCGCGCGCCATCAGCAGCGCGGCCGCGCCGGCCACATAGGGCGATGCGAACGAGGTGCCCGAACTTGCCTGGTAGCCGCGCCGGCCGACACCGACGATGGACTCGCCTGGCGCACACAGCGCGATGTGCGAGCCCCAGGTCGAGAAGCGTGAGCGCTGCCCTTGTGCATCGACGGAGCCGACTGCGATCACCTCGGGCAACGCCGCCGGGTAGAACTGCTGGCGCTGGCCGCTGTTGCCGGCCGCGGCGACGAGCACGCAGCCGTGCGCCAGCGCGTAGCGGGCGACCGCGCGGTGCGGCGGCGCTGCATGGACGTCGCGCTCGTCGCGCGGCGAACCGAGGCTCATGTTGATGACCGTCGCGCCGAGATCGACCGCGACCTTGATGCCCGCGTCGATGTCCGGCAGCGCGCCGACGCCGACCAGCCGCGCACCGGCCGCTTCGCGCCGCGCTGCAGCGAGCACGCGGATCGGCAGCAGCATCGCAAGGCCGGCGAGGCCCCGCGGCAGCCGGAAGCCGCGAGCGCCGATGATGCCGGCGACGAGGCAGCCGTGGCCGACCTCGTCGTAGGGGTTGTAGTCCCAGCCGCGCGAATCGCCGATCAGGCGGGTGCTGTCGTTGAGGCGGCCGAGGCCGAGGTCGACCGTGTCGTAGCCGGCCATGCAGCGGCGTTGCAGTTCGGGGTGACCGACCACGACGCCGGTGTCGACGACCGCGACCGTGATCGTCGCGTCGCCCGGCTCGCGTGCGAGCGCCTCGGGCGCGCGGATGCGCCGCTGCGCTTGGAGCGCCTGCTCGTAGCTGAGGCGGCGCCCGGTCGGGGCGAGATCGAAAGGCGCACAGGCGAGCGTCTGCTCATCGCATTGCTCGACCGGGCCGAGATCGCGCAGCGCCTCGCGCAAGTTCGAGGCAGCCTCGGGCCTGCCGAGCTCGACCTGGTAGCTGCGCGACATGCCGAGCGCTTCCTCGTCGTCGGCAAAGCCGACATGGTGCTCGCCGGGCCGGCCGAGCGAGCGCCGCGCATGGAAGATGCGGCGGTAGCGCGCGCCGTCGGCCCAGCGGCTGACGAGTGCATCGATGCGGCCGCCGTCGAGCCGCGCAGTCGGACGACCGGCCCCCGACAGGCAGTCGAGATGCGCAGGCACCACTGCAGCCTCGACGCCGCTGCGCAGGGTGAGGGTCAGAAAGCCATCGCGCTTCACGTCTGCCCTCCGCCAGCCGGAGCCCAGGGGTCTGCCGCGGCGATTGCCAAGGCATCGTCGGCCGTGAACGGGTGGACCAGCGCGAAGCAATGCGGGTCCAGATCGCCGAGCTGCACCTCGAGCTCGCCAAGCTCTAGGTGCTCAGGCAGCCGCACGACGAGTCGGTCGTCGTCGAGCTCCTCGATCGCGAGCGCCTCTCCGTTCAGCCGCACCGCCGGAGGATAGGCCTCGTTGAGCAGGTTGCTGCCCGACAGCGCGAGGCGGCGCGTGCCGGGCGCAACCTCGAGGATTTCGGCGGCTGCTTCGACAGGCGCGTCGCCATACCCTTGCGCATAGGCTGTCTGGACCTGGTCGGCCGGCGCTGCCTCGAGCATGCGGCCCGGTCGCCGCCCCGGCACGAACACCGGCGCCGAACGCACGGGCGGCCGCGTCACCCCCGGCGGCGTGAATGGTGGCGCCGGCCGCGGCGTCGCCTTGATCGGCGGCGGCATGGCGGGCGGCCGTGCCACGGGCGACAGGACCGGCGGACCGGCGACCGGCGGACGCGGAGCGGGCTGCGCGACCGGGCGCGGGACTGGCGGCTTCACGGCGCCACCGAGCCTGGGCTGGCCGGCCTGCAGCGCCTGGCGCAGCCGGTCGATCGGCATGTCGGCCATGCGCGCGACCGTGTTGACGCCGGTCGAGCCCTTGAGGCGCTCGAGCTGGGCCAGGTTGGTCACACCGAGCCGCTCGAGCTTCATCTGCTCCTCGGGCTTGAGGCCGAGGTTGTCGAGCGGGGCCGAGCGGGTTGCGGCAAGCGAGATCGTGTTCTCCTCGATCATCGGCTTGGTGATCGTGGTGAAGTCCATGGCCAGCGTGCTCGCGCCCGATTCGTTCGGTCCGGCGGCGCGCAGCAGCACTTGGCCTTGGGAATCCATGTCGACGAACACCTTGAGCTCCAGATGCAGTTCCTTGAGGGCGTAGGTCAGCGGCCGGTTGACGGCCTTGATGCGCAGCGCGTCCTGCACGCGGTCGAGCTGTGTCGTGATCGAGGTGATGAACTCCTCGACCAGGAAGCCAGCGACGGCAGGGTTGTTGCGATCAGCCAAGTCATCACTCCTCCAGGCCAAGCTTCAGATGCAGCCGCTGCACGGGCGGCAGGAAGCCAGCTTCCCAGCGCGAATGCGGCGCCTGTGCGAGAAGCACGAGCTCGTCGCCGCGCGTCGCCGCGCTCACCTCGAGCGGCATGTCGACCTCCAGCTCGGTCACGACCAGGCCCGAATGGGGCGGCGCGTCGAGGCCATCGAACAGTTGCAGCAGGGTTTCGGCCAGTTCGGTTCGCATGTCACGCTCCCGCCGGCACCCAGGGGTCGAACGCGAGGGCCTGGGCCGGCGTCACGGGCGCGGCTTTCGGCGCGGCGGCCGGCGCCGTTGCCACCGGCGCGGGCAGCGCCGGGGCTGCAGCCGGCGCTGCGGGTTGCGGTGCCCCGGGCGCAGGCGTCGGAGCCGGGACCTTGGCGTTGTTGTTGATCAGCTGGATCGCCGCCGAATCGGCGAAACGCTCGAGCGGAAAGGTTTCGCTCGCGAAACGCACGGTCACCTGGCCGGTTAGATCGGCGCGCACGTTGATCGCACTCTGCGCGTTGAGGCTCGTCGTGTTGACCATCACGCCGGTCGCGCCGAACGGGCTGCGCCCGCCCATGCTGATGTTCCCGCTCGTGACCTTGTTCTCGTCGAACTTGATGTTGTTGGTCTCGCTCGCGTCGATATGGAACATCAGCTTGGCGCTGATCTCGCCGTCCTTGACGATCACGCGGTTGATGCCCATCAGCACCATGGTCGCGAGCGTCTGCTGGCGCCGCTCGGCCATCTGCCTGCGCGTGGCCGGCACGACGACTTCGTTGAGGCTCTGCTCGGTCAGCTGATCGGGCGAGTCGAAGCCAAGGTCCTTGAAGAAGCTCGGCAGCGATTGCGCGTTTCGATTGACGGTCAGGCGCGCGGTACCGCTGCTCGTGTCGCGGCCGATCACACCGCTGTACTGGTCGGCCAGGTAGTCCTTGGCCATGCCGTCCGACACGTTGTCGTTCATGAACTTGTCGACGGTGCCGGCTACGTTCTTCAGCAGCTCGGCGTAGGCCTCCATTTGCTGGATCGACGCATCGACGATCGCCTGGAACGTGCCCTGGATCAGCGAGGCGACGAACGACGGGAAATCGATCGCGTTGAGCGTCGCGCGTGCGACCTCGCCGACGCGGCCGACCGGGCCGGTGCCGGCGGTCGGCGCCTGACTTGACGAGGCAGCAGGCGGCGCAACGGCCGGCTGCGGGCCGGGGCTCGGGGATTGCACCTCGCCGGGAGCAAGTTGCGAGCGCAGGTCTGGTGCCATCTGGCGCGCAAGGCCAGGCCCTCCGAGCGGAGCCAGCATCTGCCCGATACGGCCAAGCGAGCGGTCGAGCTCGCGGCGCGCATCATGGTTCAGCTCACGGTAGGCCGGCGCCTGCCGAAGTGCCTGACCCAGCTGGCGGACGGCGGCGACCTCGTGCGAATCACCACCAGGCAGGAAGGACGGCTCGGCGCGCATGGCGGCTGCCTCCGCCACTTAGAACTGGAACAACCGGGTCGCCGAGGTCGCGTCGCGCAGACGCGCCATCCGCTCGGCCCAGGGCAGACCCTGCGCGTGGCGCAGCATCGCCGCGACGATCTCGTTGCCGCTGAGCACCGGCGTCGGGCTGCGCGGGCTCGCGCGCAGTGCAGCGATCAGCGCCGCATGGGTCGCGACGTCCCAGATGCCGGTCAGCGGAACCTGCGCGGCGCGCTGGAAAGCCGCGAGGTCGGCATGGCCGAGGCTCGCAAGAGCCTGCTGGCGCAGGGCCGGGGTCTCGACCGGCGTCGCTGCCTCGAGAGCCCAGGCCAGTGCGGCCGGCGCACCCATCTGCACGGCACGGTCGATCAAAAGAGTCAGCCCTTGTTCCGACTCGAGGCCGATCTGCCTGGCGACCTGCAGCACCGGGTGCACGTAGAGCCTGGCGGCCAGCTCGTTCTGCGCGCCCTGGAACGGCGGATGCTGGCCGGCGCGTCGGAAGCGGCCGACCCAGGGCTCCTCCCAGAGCGGCTGTCCGCCGACCGGGCGCAGTCTGGGGGACATGCCGTCGGGCGATTCCCAGGCGCGCGGACCATCGGATGCATTGGTCACGCGCAGCAGCGCTTGCGCCTCGGGGAACAGGCTGTCGAAGGTTGCGCGGTCGCGCTCGCGCATCAGCGCGAGCAGCTGGCCAAGCGTGCCGTGTTCCTGCACGAACGGGAATGCGCCGAACGTGAGGCCAAGGTGGTAGCGCTGGTAGGCCGGATGGCCGGTGCCGAAGCGGCCGGCGAATTCGCCGTCATCGACGATGCGGGCAAAGCCTTCCTTGCCCGACTCGAACGGCATGATCCTGGCGAGGATCGCCTTGCATGCCTCGATGTCGAACGGCGCACGGGTCGCGGCAGGCGGCGCGGCGACATTGGGGGCGTCCGACGCGGCATCCGCATAGGACTCGCCATGGCCGTCGTCGTCATCGTCGCTGTAGTCGTCGCCGTACGCCGAGGCATGCGCCTGGGCCTGGCCGGGCGGCGGCTCGATCTCGACCTCGTCATCTTCGTACTGCCTGGCCTGCGCCGCATGGGCACCGTCGGCATCCTCGTCGGGCAGCATCTCCGGCACCGGCTGGCGCGACGGCGCATCGAACGCATGCACTTCATCGTCGTAACCGCCGGCGCAGGACTGGGCGGTCTCGTGTTCGGCGCCATAGCCGGGTTCGTCATCCTCGGCCTGCGTCTCGTAGGCGCGCACGCCGGCCTGGGCGGGGGCGCCGTAGCCATCGTCGTAGTCGGCATCGGCCGCGCCGAGCCCGGTATCCACGTCGGCCGCGTCGCCGTTGCCTTCGTCGAACGCGGCCGCCGCTTCGGCATCCTCGAACATCGGCGTGCGCCAACCTGCCTCGGCAGCGAGCGAGGCGCTCGCTCCATGGCGGTCATCGTCGGCGTCATCTTCGGCATCGAGCGCCGCGGCTTGTTCGAGCCCTTCGTCGCCGTAGGGCTCCCCATAGCCCTCATCACCGTCGGCATCGCTCGCCGCCGCCTCGCCGACCTCGTGGTCGGCATCGGCATGGCCATCGTCGGCGGCCAGCCCGATCGATTCGGGCAGTTCGGCTGAGACGTCCTCGCCGTCCTCGTCGGCGGCAAAGGCGAGGACGGCACTGCGGCCGACGGGCAACAGCCGATTGACGGGCGTGCCGAACATCAGGCTCAGGCTGGCGGACAGTTCGTCCGCGATATTGACCGACGGCGCGGCAGTGGCGAGCGCTTCGGGCGCATGGGCATAGGTGGCGCGCGTGCCGTCGCTGTCTTCGTAGGCGATGACGGTGTAGTACAGCCGTTGCGCCGGCAGCATTGCGTGCAGCACGCTGCGCGGCACGAGATAGAAGCAAGGCGGGCCGTCGTTCTGCTGGAGGCCCTCTCGCTGGCTGTCATAGAAGTTCGACGCGTTGCGTGCGCCGGCCTGCTCGGGCGCGAACAGCGCACGGTCGCGCGCGATCAGCACGCGATAGCTGGGCCGCCCGCCCGTGTCGATACTGAAGCTGAGGTCGCTGTAGCGCTTGTCCACGAGATCGCGGATAGGCGTGATGCGCGGCACGCCGGCCGCCAGCGGCTGCTGCGCGCGCGAGGCAGGGGCCGCGGCAGCGGGATCGATCGTCATCAGCATGTCGATTCCTCTCGAAGAGCCGGGCACACGCCGAGGGTGCGCACCGGACCCGGCCTTCGATGCAACCCGGATGCCACAACGCAAGCATTTGATTCGCAAAGGATTTCACGAACGGCCGGAGCAGGGGTTTACGGTCGGGTGTTTACAGGCCAGCGCGCCGCGGAGCAGAAGCGCTGCAACAGCGGTGTTGCAGCGGTGTAAACAAGGACCGCCCTGGTCGCAGGTGCGGGCGAGACAACCACGCTCTTCGAGAAGAGAGGTCGCTCGGGATCTCGGTGACGCCGCCGCTTTTCGGGCACTTGCTAAACCCCCGGCAGACCCGGCTATAATCGCGGGCTCTTGGCGCTTTAGCTCAGTCGGTTAGAGCGACGGAATCATAATCCGCAGGTCCGGGGTTCGAATCCCTGAAGCGCCACCAAAGTCTACGAAAGCCTCGCAGGTCAAGCACTTGCGAGGCTTTTTTCTTGGCCGGGGTATCCACTTTGGGTATCCACCTTGTCCGCCAAGCCATCACGACTGACGAAGAACCGCCACGGCACCTACTGCCTGCGCTGGATCGTCCCAGTCGGCCTGCGTTCTGACGGCTCCCCGCGAGAGATCCGCTTCTCGCTGCGCACGACCGACCCGGCCCGTGCCCGTATTCTGGCGCTCGAGTTCAACCTAGCGCTCGAGCGAGTACGTGCCATGACCCGAGATAAGCATCCCCACGCCGGGGTGACCCCACTCACCGTCACCATCGGCCAGACGCAGTGGGACATCCGCGACGACAACGACCGTCGCCTCTTCGACCAGCTCATGCATGACAACCCGGACATCCGGCAGGCCCTCCTGCAGTCGGTCCGCTCGGGCGTCGCACCCGCCGAGGCGATGGCGGCCTTGGTCCAGCAGGTCAAGGCCGCAACGGTGTCGGCAGCATCCGTAGCCAATCCCATGCTGTTGAAGACGGCGATCGAAGTGTTCGAGCAGTCCCGCGGCACCCTCGACAGCAACCGACGCAGTACCGCGGGGGAGAAACGCCGGACCATGGACCTGCTGCAGGCGCATCTCATCGCCCACGGCCGACCGGCCGATTCCACCCATGTGCACGAAGTCCGCCGCGACGAACTGCTCGACTTCGTCAATGCGTATGCCCAGCGGCCCGCAAAAGCCGGGATCGACGCCGAACCTTCGGAGCCGAATTCCAGCGGCAGCGAAACAAGCGCCGGCGGCACGGGCGGAACGTTGTCGCCCCGGACGGTTCTCAAGGCGATCAGCCACCTCGAGAACTTCTTCACCTTCGCTCTGGGTAAGAACATGGTGGCGTCCAGCCCTCTGGACAACGCGTTCTATGAATCGCTGGAAGGCCTGCGCAGGAAGGCCGCCGGCGCCAAGCGGAACAACAGCTACGACGGTTTCCCCGACAGCGACCTCCGAGCCATCTTTGAACCGGTGCGCTACCTCGCCAACCTTCGCGCAGCGGACGACTTCTGGACCCCGTTGATGGGCGCCTACCTGGGCATGCGGCTGGCGGAAATCGTGACCCGGAAGGTCAGCGACATCTACCTCGACCAGGAGCAGGGCGTCTACGTCGTCGCCGTCAGGCAGGGCAAGAACGCCAACTCGGTGCGCCATGTGCCGATTCCTGAGCCCCTCATCCGGCTTGGACTGCTCGACTACGTGGAGCACGTGAGGGCCCTGGGAGCCACCGCGCTGTTTCCCCACCGGGAACTGAACGAGACGCGCAAGGACGACCCCTCCAAGCATGTCAGTCGCGTCTTTGGTCTGCACCTCGACGACGTCGGCATCACGGCGCCGGAGAAGGTGTTCCACAGCTTCCGACACACCGTCATCACCCGCCTTCACGTGCACGGCACGCCCGTCGGCGACGCGGAGCTCATCGTCGGCCACGCCGCGCAGGACGTCCACATGCGGCTGAGCAGCGCCTCGGGGCAGTTCGGCGGTAAGTCGTCCACGCACCTGAAGACCTACGTGAACGCCGGCGCCTACGGTCAGGAATCGCTGTATGGACGTCTCAAGGCACACCTGGAAAACAGCCTGCACTATCCGCTCGACTTCGGCGGCCTGCGCGAAGCCGCCCGGATCGTTCAAGAGCTGACTGTCAAAAAGCCGGACGGAAGCTTCTCTTCCGGCTGGCACACGAACAACCGGGCCCTTGCCCAAGCCATGCTCGACCGCGTCTGCGCGACTGCGAGCCAGCCCAACGGCGCGGTGGCCGGCAAAGCCTGAGCCGCGTTTCAGCGCTACCGGGACGCCCGCATTTCAAGCCCTCGAGCACCTTGCATTAACGACCAGATGAGGAAGATTGAAATGCGGCCTGCCATCCCAACACAAACGCCGGATACCCAGAGCTTCTACCAACGCGTGATCGGTCGGCTCGAGCGGCACGCCGCGGAGATGGTCGTCGCAGGCGAGATGGTCTACAACGAGGACCGGAACCTGCGGATTGCAATCGCGTTCACTGACCTCGAGCCCAAGGTCACGGTAGCAACAGCGCGGCTGTATCGAGCGGCCGTGCGTCATGCGATGGCAACGAGCCCCGGCGATTTCGACCACGACGTCGATCAAATTCTCGACCCCGAACACAACGAGACCTGGTTCGATCGGCAGGAACAAGTACGTCAGGAACGCGCCGCGAATCTCACTGAACTTCGCGGTGCCCAGCAGAAGGCGCGCTGGATTCCGATGACAGACTGGGCCAAGCTCAACGCCGCACTGCGCGCGTCCGGCAGTGTCTGGGCAGAACCGGCATGCAGCTGGATTGGGGCGACCCTGGTTACCGGCCTGAGGCCATGCGAATGGCGCGGGGCCCAGCTAGTCGACAAGGCTCTCGTCGTCTGCAACGCCAAGCAGACCAACGGTCGTGCGCACTCAGAGACCCGGACGATCGGCTTGGCGAGGTGCCCGCGGGAGGACATTGATCTCGTCTCCGGGTTCCTGAGCCGGGTGAAGTTGGCCGGCGATGAGTACGAAGCGATGTACGACGGTGTTCGCGAACTCATTCGCATCGTCGCCCGGCGAACCTTTCCGGGACGCACTACGTTCCCCTCTCTTTACACGGCCCGCCATTGCTTCGCCGCCCGAGCCAAGTCGACCTACACCAAGGCCGGAGTGGCGGCGCTGATGGGTCACGCGAGCACCGACACGGCCGGTCGGCACTACGCCCAGGCTCGCCACGCTCGAGGTGGCCGACCGCTCGACGTCGAACCATCCAACGCCGACATCACGGCCGTGCGCCAGGCGAAAGCGGCCAGGGCGTTGCTTGAAACGTGAGAGGACGTCCGATGACACACGTGCTACTCGACCGGGCGGCGGCAACGCCACACGACACCAACAACAGTGATGACGTGGCAGCAAGCCGCCATGACATCAACTCGACCAGCCACGCCGTTGATCGCATGCTGACGATCGCCGTCTTCTCGCAAAAAGGGGGCGCTGGTAAGTCGACCCTAGCGGTGCATCTCGCCGTTGCCGCCAGCGTGTCGATGAAGGTGGTCCTCATCGATGCCGATCCGCAAGCCACCGTCGCTACGTGGGCCGCTGATCGCGCCAAGCATTCGCCGTTCGTCGCCCGCGCCGAATCGTCCACCATCGAGCAATTGCTGGCGAGTGCGCGTGACGAAGGGTATGACCTGGCGATCATCGACTGCCCTCCCCACGCCGCGCCCGGAACTGCCGCGCTGCTGCGCAGCGCGGATCACGTGGTCATCCCCGCGCAGCCAACGATGCCGGACCTCACGGCCACCGCCCGTTCTGTCGCTCTGGCACGCGCGGCCGGCAAGCAATTCTCATTCGTGGTGAATCGAGCGCCAAGCCGGGCGCCGGAGGTATCGCAGGCGATCGAAGCGTTGCGCACAGGTGCGCCTGTGGCGCCGGTGGTGATCGGCGATCGGCGCGCGTTCTCGCGGGCGCTGACCGATGGACTCGCGGTCACCGAGTTTGCGTCCAGCACGTCGAAAGCAGCGACCGAGATCAATGGTTACTGGCAGTGGCTGTACGCGCAGATCAGGAGAGAGCAATGGCAAAGGCAACAAGCAGTAGCTTGAGCAAATTCGCGGTCAACAAGCCGACCGATTCGACGACATCCAACGACAACGCCCTCGTTCAAACCCGCGGCAAGAACAAGCGGGTAGGCATCGCCGTACGGCTCAGTCACGACGACTGGCACAGGGCCACTGAGTTCGCGATGCGTGAGCAAACCTCGCTGCAACGCCTGCTTGTTGCCGGCATCAGCGAGTTGCTGAAGCAACGCGGCCTACCGCCGCTGACTGGGGATTGATTGCACGGTGACACGTCGCCGCGTCGCCATGTCATCAACAAGCAACGGTTGACGCGGAGTGCAGGCAGCGCGCTGCCTGCGATTGGCGCGTTCTGATCGACAAATTTGCGGTGACTCGCCAGACTTTCCCTCCATCGCAACCGTCCCGCGACCTCAATGATCGATTCGAATCAGTGCCCCGCCGCCGCCATCGTGGGCAGTACGTCTAACGCCGGCTCCAGTCGCCCACGAGGCAGTCGACTGGAGCAAGGCCTCCGGGCCAAGGCTCGAGCGGCGATCAAGAGAGGCGACGACGTCGTTCATATCTACACGTCGATCCGCACGACCAAGTCCAAGCCTGCATGCGAGTCAGGCGAGGAACGCGCTGGATCGATCCTCCTCGACCCTGAGCTGGTCGGCCTTTCGCGCTGGGCCAACCGGCACGAACACAGTTATCTCAGCAGCGCCTTCCTCGAACTCAAGCAGAGCATCCAGCATGACGGTGGAAACCAAGTCCCCATCCTCGTACGTCCACAGCCAAACGCCGATTCGTCTTCGCCTCCCTACGAGCTCGTCTACGGTCACCGTCGCCTCCGTGCCTGCCGTGAGCTGGGGCTGCTTGTCCGGGCCATCGTCGAGGAGTTCCCCGAGAGCCGGCGGCTGGTAGAGCGCATGCATGCTGAGAATCGCGACCGGGAGAGTCTCTCGGCGTTCGAGACGGGCGCTTTCTATAAGCGCCTCCTCAGCGAGCGCATGTACGCCAGCCAGCGAAAACTGGCCGAGGCGCTGGGGGTGGACCAGGGGGACGTCAGCCGCAAGGTTTGGCTGGCATCGCTGCCGGCCGACTTCTTTCGACTCGTGGGGTCGCCTATCGAGATCACCTGCGACGACGTCAAACGTTTGCAGCCTGCCTGGAACCGTGATCCGGAAGGAATGCGGCGCCACATCAAATCACTGCTGGATGAGGGCATGGATCAGACCGCCAAGCAGATGGTCTCGAAGTTGGTCGCCGGCCCAGCCAGAAAGGGTGATGGAGCCTCCATCACTCGGGACCAACAACTCGTGGAGATTCGCGGCTCTCATTCCACCGGCATGACGATTAAGGTGAACGCCCCACTGAGCGAGAACGACCGGGAGCAGTTGCAGCAGCAGATCGAAGCCTTTCTCTCGGCGCGAGGATTCTGTGAAGCGCCTGCCACCAGCCATGCGGAGCGGGTTCTGTGATGCTTCAGGATCGGCTTTCGTCGAGCCTTTCGTCGAGCACCGACAGCAACCCATCTGCGGCGTCGCACTGCGACGTCGCTCCATCGCAATCGGGACTGATCATCCACCCCACGGAAGTGGAACGGATGGCCCGCCAAAGCGTCCGCGACGCTCGTCGACAAAGCGCTGTGGCGATCCGGCTTGCGATGGCCGCGTCAATCGCGCATGGGAATTCTTGGTTCTCTGTCTCGGAAGCTGCGCGCGCGCTTGGCAGTGGTCTCGTCGAGCAAGCGACTTCCCTGGCATCGCGCCTCAGCGCTCTTGGGGTGGCAGAGACTCGCAAGACGTTCGTGCAGCACGGCCAGTACCCCCGCGTCGACGCTCGCCTCACTTTGCGACTGTTTGATGTGCAGCACCCGCTTGGCCGCATCTCTGTGCGAATCAGACGCGACGTGGAGCTCTATGGCCGAACCCATCCGTTGGCCACGCCGCTGCCCGCACTGCTGAGCGTCGGCATTCATCTGTATGGTTTCGTGACGTCGATCGAACTGGCTCACTTCCTTGAACCCGAATTCGACCGCAAGCGAAACCCATCGGCAGCGAGGAAGCCACTCCTATGCATGGAGCAGTTAGGCGTCGTGACCATCGTCCGCGATGGACCGCCGCCCAATCCATTCTTTGTCACGCCCATCGAACGTGCGTTCTGCTAGACCTCACCCAGTGGCCGACTGTCACGCAGGACCCGGACTGAAGCTGCGTGACTACCAGCAGGAGGCTGTGGCCGCGGCTGCTTCCCGGATCGCTCCCGGAGCGAATGTACTGCTGGTCATGCCAACCGGCTCCGGCAAGAGCATCGTGATCTCCGCCATCGTGGATTGCTTGGACGGCAGGCAGATCCTCATCATCACGCCGCGGAAGCGGTTGCTCTTGCAGACCTGCACTCGCCTTCGCCATCACGGCGTCTTGTCAGCCGGTCTGGGCAATGACCTGGGGCACGGGCATCGCGTGGTAGCCGGCACGTACCAAACGATGGTGCGTCGCAGCGAAATGGCGGCCCCCGACGTGATCATCATCGACGAGTGCCACCTCGTGCCTCCCGACGGAAGCTATGCCGAGCTTCTGCGGCGATTCCCCCGAGCGGCGGTCGTCGGACTCACGGCGACGCCGTTCCGAGCCCAGAGGCACATCAGGTACTGCGGGATCGATTGGCAGCAGGGCTTCGAAGTGCCGATGGTCGATCTGATCGATCAAGGTGTGCTCGTTCGCCCCATCAGCATGTCGACGGGCAAGGGCTTCTCGATGCCGGAGGACGAGACCGCCTCCCTTGAAGAAGTCACTACGCGCATCGCCCCTGGTCTGCGCGCTTCGGTCGCCTCGGAGCGACGCAGTCGCTGCGTCGTCTTCTGCGCAGACATCGCTCATGCCGTGTTCACTGCCGGGCAGTTGCGCGCCCAAGGCGAGGCCTCGGTGCACGTCGTTCACAGCAAGCAACGGGGCGACGTTCAGGAGGCCGAGATTCAGGCCTTTCAGTCGGCCGCGGGGCGGTCATGGCTCATCAACGTGAACCTGATTAGCGTTGGCGTGGACATCCCCTGCATCGATGCCGTGGCCATCCTGCGCAATGTATCCAGCCTTGCTCTTCTCATTCAAATGATCGGGCGTGGTCTCAGGATCTTCGATGGGAAGGCGGATTGTCTGGTGTGGGACTACGGAAACGGAACACGCAGGTTCGGCTTCATCGACGATCCAAGACTCGATGCGAACGAAGCAGGCACAGCCCCGCCATCGCAGAAGACTTGCCCAACTTGCAGCGCCTTGTTGCTAGCTTTGGCAAGGTCGTGCCCACGATGCGGCCACGAGTTTTCGAGATCCGTATCGCTGAACGACGCTGCATCTGGATCGCCGCTCCTTTCCGCCGACTACCGCGTAGCCACCTATGGGGGTGCCAGGGTCACCCGAGACGCCCGCGGCATCTGGATCGTTCAGCACGAACTCATCGATGATGGGGTGCGGTTGGTTTCAACCACGTCGGCGCGTAGCGAGGCCGATGCCCGTATGGCCGTACGGCCAGCCGGCACATCGGTGCTCGTTCGGCGGCTGGCCGGCCGGCAGGTCAAGATCTGCTGCACGCATCGCCATCCACCGTCATGAGGAATCTTGGTCAAGCACGACAGGCCCAAGTTCTCGCACACCCATATGGGCCTGCTGCTTCAGCTTCAGATTTCCGACGATCTGCATTTCGCTGCACGGCGGTACGCCGAGGCGAACCGCCGTGACACATGGATCGACGTTGCCTAAGGCTTGGCATGCGGGCTTTTCGCAGTTTCTGCGAACAAGGCCGTGGAGATCTGCTAGTTCGCCGTTCGTCTTACCGCCCGCCTCTGCCCGCAGACTTTGCCGTGCTACATCAGCGGTCGTGTGCCAAGATGGTCCCGGGAGGCAAGAACATGGCAAAGCAAGACGACTTCGAACGTGTCCTTGTCATCGAGTCCGCTATGCACCGGGCGGAAGCGCCTGGTACGGAGCTCTTTGACGCCTCGAAGGAGAGCTTGCTCGCTCTCGGAGAGCTCCTAGCGCTGAGGCGCCAGTGGGAAAGGCAGGGGAAGGTTGTGCGGTTACGCGGCACTGCACGGCGACCAGTCTTAAGCGTAGTTCGCGAGGTTTCGACGACACCAGGCTGCTCCTTCGCCGCCGGCCAGCACGCGGGATGTCTGAGGCTCCCACCGGTATCCTCCCCGCTTGCAGAGCGCGACGAATCCTTCGACGAAAACTTGAATCGCTACTTGATGGGCGCCTCCGGCGTTCTCACCGGCGCAGGTTTCCCTGACAAGGCACGTCAGCGCTTGCTCGGAGCTCTCGGCGAGTTGCTCGACAACGTGTTTCAGCATACGGGCGGCTGCCAGTGGGCGCTGTCGGCCTATGAGGTGGACGACGGTGGCCGGTTCTCGGCAATCGTCGCCGATGACGGCGAGGGCGTTCTTGCCAGCTACCGTCGGAACGGGCAGCTAGGCTCGCAGGACAACGCCAGCCAGGCGCTCGACTTGGCGGTGCTGCAGCACCGCTCATGTACAGGCCGCGCTGACCGCGGCTTGGGCTTCAAAGAGCTCATGGACGCCTTGCGCTCGCTTGATGCGCTCGTCCGCGTGCGCAGCGACGATGCCAGTCTCACGCTGGCCGCTGGCGCCGCGGCCAGTGGTGAGCCGGCTCGCCTAAGCGAAGAGTTTGAGTTGCGAGGCTTCGTCGTTGGGTTCGTTGCGTCTGTCTGCAGGTGACTTCGAGGCGGAGGGCGACGCTTCGTAGTCCAGAGGCCTCTGCGCCCGAAGACCCTTGTGGCTGGGCTCGAGTGACGCCTTCCACACGTTGAGGTTGTGTCTCAGCAACGCCGTCAGTTGCTTTGGACCTTCTGTTGGCGACTTGCTGAAGCGAAGGCGGCCACTGGATGTCAGGTGACCTGCGCGGCGATGAATCGTCTTCTGGTACGGATTGGCGTCGAGCACGATGACGCGCTCGAAGTCCGCGGCGAGCTCGTGCCGGAGTTCGTTGTGCCCCCGTACAAGCAGCCACAGCGGCCGGCCAGCCTCTCTGGCGAAAAGCTTGAGGCGTTTGAGATACACGGGGATGTCATCGACGCCGCTGGTCCCGGTGAGGAACTCGAAGGCGACCGCACGCAGCTCAGGGTGCTGGCGGGCGAACGCCGCCCATCGCATGAAGTCGTGCTCGGTCCGGCCGTTGATGTGCAGCGCCGCGGGAATGCCTGCCTCCTGCAGCAGATACCACATCCACGCGATGCGCTTCATGGCATGCAGGTTGTCGTGGCGGGGCGCGTCCAGGTACAGGCTGAAGTTCGGCGTGGTCGCCATTGCCACGCCGGAACGCTTAAGCCGTGCGAGAACCGCCGCAGCCTGACGCAGCCGCCAAGTGCGCTCTACATGGCTGTCCTGCTGCACGCCGGTGAGGACCCAACCGATGCGTGGTTTGACACCGAAGGTGTCTCTGAGCTCGCTCGCCGTCCTGGCTCGGTCGGTGCCATCTTCTCGACGCAGCGCCTTGGTGAAGGGTAAAGCGGCGAAGTCGAGGGACGTCAGAGGCTCGCCTCCGTGGTTGCCATCGAAGATCGGCAGAGCGTCGGGAAGCGCCGGCAAGGGCAGGTCACGCGCGATGGGGACGTTGTCGAGCGTTAAGCCGTGAACCTCGCGAATCCGGGCCGCGAAACGGCTGGGCGCAGTCGGGCAGACAAGATCACAGGCATCCGGGTTAGGGCACTGGCACTCACTGAGGCAGGTCATGTCGCCGAGGGCAATGGCCTTGCTATGCAGACCGCCGCAGGCCCCTCGGTCAAGGCATTCACTGCACCCGAGCCGAAGCTGTCCTCCATCCCGGTCCTTGAGCATCCAAATGTGGCGTTGCTGGACCACGTCCATCGGCGTCTCACTCGTCAAGGCGCAGGTCCGCGAGACCGGCTGCTTCGTGCATTGCATCCACCGTGGCACAGGCAACGCCGCTTCCTTGCTCTAGGGCTTGGATGAGCGCTCGTGGCGGCCGCACCAACGAGGCGACGCTGTGCGTCCCTTCGCAGGCCACCACGCCCTCGGGTGTTCGCCGAAGGAGGACGCGTTGACCGGCTTTCAGCGCCGTGCCACGACTGCAGGCCGCTCGAAGGGTTCGCCGGACAGAGGACTGTTGCTGCACAAACAGGTCAGGCGTGGCGAGCGTCGCGCTGTCGCGCCAAGCCTTGCGATGGGCCGGGCCCTTCTTGCGAATGAAGTCGTCACCCATGCTTCAGTCCTTTGACTATCGGCGAGTAGAACTTGGTCTTGCCCTGCTTTTCCTCGCGCAGCAGGCCCATTCTGTTCAGCGTGACCAGCCGGTTGTTCCACGCAGTCACCACGGTCGTTTCACCGGACGCCTTGGCAATGGATCCCGCATCGGCCACGCCTGCCTCGCACACGAGGCGAAGCGTGAGATCAAGCTTCTCGTCAAGCTCGCCGAGGATGCGCGGATGGGTCAGCCGGTCTCCGTGCCGGGCGCCGATGATGACGGCGCCCCCATATGCCTTCAGCGATACGGCGATGTCGTCAGCCACGGCACTGTTGACGTTGGCCAGAACGAGGGCGGCGCCGTTCTCCTGACACCAGCTTCCGAGTGGCCAAATGGCCTCTCGAAAGTAGCTGGCCGAAAGCACCTCCACGTCTGCCAGGTCGAGAACCACCATTGCGTCCTGAACGCCGCGCAGATGGCGCAGAAGAGCCGCGTGACCGGCTTGCCCGCGCGTGGCGCCGACAAGCACCGTTCCGAGCGTCTCGGAGAGGGGAAGCACAAACATGGTCATTCATTCACTCATTCACGTGAGTGAGAATAGACACTGGGAACCGCGATGTCAAGCGGTCGCTTCGCCCATTCAGGACGGGCGCTGACGGTCGGTAGCGCGGCGTTCGCACTGCAAGGAAGCTGCTACCCTGCCCGAAAGGAGCGTGGAGCATGGCAGGAGACAACCCGGCACGACTGGCGGTTCTCATCGACGCGGACAACGCCTCGGCGTCGGTAGCGCGGGAGCTTCTCGAGGAAGTGGCCAAGTACGGCACGCCGACAGTGAAGCGTGCATACGGCGACTGGACCACGCAGAACCTTGTCAGCTGGAAGGAAACCCTGCACCGGCATGCGATCCAACCGATCCAGCAGTTCGCCTACACCAAGGGCAAGAACTCCACCGACAGCGCGTTCATCATCGACGCCATGGATCTTCTGTACGGCGGCAACCTCGACGGGTTCTGTCTGGTATCGAGCGACAGCGACTACACGCGGCTCGCGACCCGGCTCAGAGAAGCGGGCAAGCTCGTCGTCGGACTCGGAGAACGCAAGACTCCCGAACCATTCATCTCAGCGTGCGACAGGTTCATCTTCCTTGAGGTGCTCAAGCGTCCCGAGGGATCCGCGGCGCCTGCACAAGTCGCCGACGTGCCAGACCTGAAGGAATTGCTGACCCATGCCGTTCGCGAAACCATGCGCGAGCCGGGATGGGCGTCTCTTGCGGCGGTGGGCTCGTTCATCGGCAAGACCAATGCCTCCTTCGACCCGCGCAACTACGGCTACTCGAAGCTCGGCGAACTTGTCCGAAAGCAGTCCTACCTCGAGATCAGGGAGACGCCCGACCAGTCGGGCTTTGTACATCTACACGTGAGGTTGAAGGGCTAGCGACAATGAACTCACTGGTCGGACCTGCCCGTCTGGTGGCGAAGGCCTTCGACATTGCCGTCCCGAAAATCGAAGCAGCACGGCACCGCCCGGATCGGTCATTCGTCGCGTTCGATGGCGCCAAGCGTGAGCGAAACCGCAGGCAGCGGAGTCACCTTCGGCGCCGACAACCCGTCGTCAAAGCGGCCATCAGCACTCAGCCGGGTGACAGCGACGTGGTCTACGACTATGCCCCGAGTACCTGGAGTTCGCGGTCTCCGGTCAGTCAGCGGGCGCCGGCGCCGGCGCCGAGATGTGCGCCAGTAGGTGACTCATCACAGCTTCGCGTCGCCGCCGCGCTTGTTGTCAGACTGGGCCTTAGCAGTGGCCGCGTTGTTCATGGATGCGAAGAACATCCGTCCCGCCTCGAGGTCGACGAGTTGGCCGCCGCCGGCGCCGATGCTTTTGACGCCAGCCGTCTTGGTGATGCTGTAGTTGACCCACAGCACCTTGTTGCAACCGGGCTGCAGGGCGATGCTGTCGGTGGCCATGTGACTCAGCGGGGTGCCGGTGCATTTGCCGTCGTACAGCTCGACGCCGGACGTGCCCTTGGAGCCGTCGCTGGTCCGCTTAGTGCCCTCGATGACGTCAAACATACTCTCGATCGGGCGAGCTGCCGCGTACTTTGTGGTCAGCTCGCCGACCATCTTGTCGTAGTCGTACTTGGACGACATGTCGTCGCGCCAGACGGCCCAGACCTTGCCGTCGTGGACCAGCAGCTTGATGAAGTCGTAGTTCGACTTCTGTTCCGGGCGTAGTTCAAACCGGACTCCGGCGCGCACCGGCTGACGGTTGCTCGGGTTGACCAGCATGTAGTCGGTCTGCTTGATCTTCATCGGGCGTCCCATGGCGTCCGGCGAACCGTCAGGGAAGCGCTTCCTGATCGCCGCGACCGCGTCCGCCTCGCTCATGCCGAGCTTGACGCCGAGCATGTCGTACCCGGCCATCGCGCCAGTGGTGTCCTGAGGCTTCGGCTTCGAGGGGTCCACGAGTTGCGCCCGGGCGCTGACAGTCAACCCGATGAGGGCGGCCATGGTGAGGGTTCTCAGCGGCGAGTTCCGGGCGAAGTCGAGTGTCATGCAGTCCTGTCCCTGGTTCAATGGTGAGCAAGGTGTGGCGCATCCAGCACCTTAGGCATAACCGTTAGGTCTATAGGTGAACTTAAATGATACACAAAGGGCGCATTTCGATCCACCGTTGATGTGGTCATGCTGCGCTCCTGAAACGGATGCTTGGGCCTCATGCCCAAAGCCAAGCAGCCCCTCACTGCCAGACAAGTTTTCGCTCGGAACCTACGACGAGCGCGGCGGTTGCAGGACCTGACCCAAGAGCAACTTGCGCTTGAGGCTGACATGCCACGCGCGTACATCAGCCGGGTCGAGCGTGGCACGATCAACATCAGCATGGACAACGCCGACATCCTGGCCAAGGCGGTGGGGGTTCCCCTGCGCGATCTAGTGGACCCGGCGAAATTTCAGGGCCTCGACGACGCTGCGTGAAGCCCGCATTAAGGGGGCTTAGCTTGCGGAAACTTCCTCGCTCGTCGCTCGCCTGAGGCGCTGCTTCGTTGCCTTCTCCAGCCGCGCGCGAAGTGCTGAAATTTGCTCGTCCACGGCGGAGGGACTCAGCTCGTTAATTCGCAGACGCACAACTTCTAGCGGAGAGAGGTCAAACACACCCGGAACAACTGCATTCCGCACAAAAAGGTCCCTGCTGCCCGCTCGCACGTAAGCGGCTGGAATATCGAGCGCGTCAAGATCAGCGGACTCTTGGTCAAGAATGGTCCGAGCAGCAGCCGCAAAGCCATCTGGTGCTTCTTGCAAATCTGCCTCGAGGTGTGATCGCCACGCCTCTGGTGCGTATGAGGAGAAGCAGATCCCCGCCATGCGCTCCGCCAACACCGCGGCGTAGACGCGAGTCGCCCGTAGCGGCACCCTGAATATATGTTCCGGCGATATGAGCGCAATTAGCTCGTCCTTATGGCAGAGCAGACATTCCGATGCGTGGCGGATACCATCTACGAAGCACTCAAAGTGCTCAACTGCCGGTGCGATGCGTCGTCCATCCACCTCCACCGCGCTTCGACTACGGTGCAAGCGTAGTGACCGTTGCTCCCAAGGAAGTTCAACCTGAAGGCCTGCATTCGGATCGGCGCGAAACATTACGTCGACGCAACTGAGGCCTCCGTAGTCGATCTCCTGGCCGCCATAGTGGTCGAAGTTAAGGAAAAGGGACGTCACATCGTCATGCTCTTCGCGTGGGCGACGCAGAAGGTAAGCAGCGGCGGCAGCCGAGAACCTTGGCTGACACATCGTTTCACAGTCGACGACGACAGGCCCCTGCTTGGTGGCAATGATGTTCTCGAAGTGCAAATCTGACGCGTTCAGCACTCTCGCCACGGCGTACAGCACCCCACCGGAGAAGGCAAAGTGCTTCGCGGCTTTGGAATCAATTTTCTCCTCGTACTCCACTCCGGCCATCCAATGGTAGCCCTCTCTTATCAAGGCTTCAGGAGCCACCAACGGGAGGCCCCAATGGCGAAGATGACGAGAGACCTCGCCACAAAGTGCAGCCCCAGAGCCAGAGCGAGGTTTGTAGTACAGATCGCCATGGCCAACAAAAGCGAACCGCAGAACGTGTTGACCGTGATGTTTGTCTGCCGAAGCAATTCGCACCGAGCTCAACTCAACGCCATGCCGCAGTAGCCCATTGCTTATTAGCAACTCCTGATCGAGCAAATAACGATGACCTGCTGTAGCGAACTCATGGACCAACTGACATGATTGCTCGTAAAGCGCGCGATCAAGCACCGGACAAGATCGGAGATTGCGCAGTATCCATTGTGCGAGCCCGATCCCCGATAAAGCAGCGAACTGACGCTCAATTGCATTCTTCAGCGGATCACATAACCGTCTGTAGAGCGCGATGAGTTCAATCCCCAAGCCGAGCTCTACGGCTTGATTTAAGAGTCCATCGCCCTTCAATTTCGCGACGACAAGGTTTGCGATCTGCTTAAGACAATCCTCTTCCTCAGCCGAATCGACATCTGCACCACCGATAAGTGCGGAAATCAGCAAGCTTTGTACTCCAACACCCCAAGAGTGATAAGCCGACGACCGAGCTCTATTGCGTCTTCAATCGGCAGACCCAGCTCCTGAGCGATTTCACGCGGAGTGAACTCGCACTTCTCGTTGATCAGTTGCATAGCACGATAGTATCCAGAGGGGAAGGCCGTCTTAGATCGTTGCTCCGAACGGACGCCATAGTCGAATAGCAGGCCTGACACTTCAAGCGTGGATAGGTCGCGCATCAGCTTGTAGGTTATAGGAACCCCATTCACGCGCACGAGCAAGTCTTCGGCGACAAGTCGACCTACGCGCAGCATTGACCGTAACCCATCCCGCGGAAGATAGATTCTTTTCTCGGCGAGATCGGCATCCAAACCTGAATTCGCTTCTAGTGTCTCGAGCGCTTGGCGAATCAGCTCGTCGCGTTCACCAGCCGTGGCAGGCAGCCGAAGTGCCTCCTGAAGCAAGCTCGCTTTGCGGACAGCTTGGACGATTCCGTCCGCGATCGTCGGCACATGCACCCCCGCGGAGAGATGCAATGATCCCGCCTGACCAGGCAGCCCCCGATGAATGTGACCTCGCGGAATGTAGAGCACATCACCCGGCGAAAGATCAGTGCGAAGGTATTCGCGCGCGCACTGGTCCTGGTCGACCGGGGGTTTGTACATTCCCTCAATAGGAAAAGGCGTAGAGGGCCTAGCCACAGACCACGACTTGACGCCATGGACCTGGACCAGAAACACGTCAACTTCGTCGTAGTGATACCCGAAACAATGCTGCGACGAAGGGGACAAGAACGCAGTTACGAAGGTCCGAGCTCCGTCCGGGTAAGCGCGATTGATCTCTTGACAGAGGCGCGCGACGTCAGCGTTACAAAGGTTTAGCTTATTAAAGATGGCCGTATAGCCATCCGCCAATCCTTCGAAGATCCACTGAAGGGCGTCTTGTCTGGCCGCTGCGACAGTGGGAAAGATCTCCTTATCCGCACCGGCCATCCGAATATTCTGCGCGATCTGGCCGCGGTTCGCCCAAAGATCCACCTCGAAGTCAGCCAGTTCGTAGTGGAAATCTGGCAAAGCATCTTCAAGGCGAAAGGTCCGTGCGAATTCCGACGGGATGAAACCCATCATCCCGGGAATCCCATTAGCAAATGATCGACGGCAGAATCAGCTGCGTTCCCGCGCGAGCAACTTCAAGCATCTCAGAACGCGTAAGCGTTTGGGCGACCGGAGGAGACGGGATAATGAAATGAAGCCGTGGCATTTCATCAGCAACAAACACGTATTCCACACCAGGGTTGACCTGAATACCCTCGGCTTGGAGAACGGCCTTTGGATCGGCGAGCAAGGCAGCCTTGAATCCCGGGTCTTGCCAGCATTTCAGCACTATGGCAGCCATCTGCTCTCGAATGCGAGCTTTCTGTGTGCCCAGCGGTTCACCCGGGACAAGCATGTTATGCGGCATGTTGAGCTCCCATGTTTGGACGAGCCACAGTAGTTTGTGTAAACGAACATGTCAAGCTGGCGCAACCGCGTCACGTCATGCAGATTGATGACCCGCAAGTCATAAGGCCCCATCGAGGCGTTCGACTCTCCCTTCATTCCTCGAACTCCGCCGACGAAAACTTCAGCACCGAAGCGTTCTCCTTCGCTGCCCGTTGGGTCGCGTCATCAAATACGCCGCCGCCTGCGTCGGCCTCGATCTCCACCCGAAGCTGAACGCTGACCCCAGGCTTCGTAGTGAACAGCATGACAAGCTCATCGTAGAGGTCGTTGAAGCCTTTCTTTCCCAGCACGGGATCCAACGTCGTTGACGCGTAGAAGCGTCGCTTGACCGAAGAGGGCGTCGGAGGCTGTGCGTTGGAGCCGTTCTCCACGCTCGGCGGGGTCACCGGCGGCGGCACCACAGCCCCACCGCCCCCAGGTATTGGTGACGTAGGGCTTCGCTCTCGAACCGAGTTCGCAAACGATGCAGCCGCGGAAGGCTCGATTAGCAACAGCGAGCTGTCCAGGATCGGCGTCGTGCGATTTCCGTAGACAAAACCGACGAAGCCGTCACTGTCCTTGCCCTGCGCCAGACCAAAGAAGTCGCGACTTTCGGCGCCAGCCGCCAGCGTGCTCTGGAACACGCGATCATCCCGCAGGCGTGGCAGATAGAGCTGGTGGCAGGTCTGCTGCCATACACCCAGTGCGCCGACGTCCGTCTGTTCCGGCTTCCAGAACCAGTTGCGCAGCACCGTGGCGAGATGAACGGGCGCCCACGCCCCAATCACCAGTTCGTTCTCCTTCAGCACACGATCGAGCTCATCACCGAAGTTCGCCGTGCCTGGGTTGAGGGCGAAGTGCTCCCACTGCACATCTGAAATGCCCTTGCCGGGCCGCGCCTCCTGAGAGGGCGCCAGAAGCCACTTATAGGCCTCACGGATCGTCCTACGCACGGTGTCAACCGCCTCTCCCAGGCTGCGCTCGGCCTGCCGCGCTTGGAGTTGGTCGAGGTTCAGCCGCAGATCCTTCACGTCATTGACGATGGACTGCCAGGCCAGCATCGAGCGGACTTGGTCCTTCAGGCGAGACACGGTCTCGAAGTCGGCCGCGACGAAGAGCACCCGGTTCTGCTTGAATCGTGGCTGGTCGCCACGGCCTTTTAGGATCTCGGTCGCACGATCAATCGCCAGGCTCTGCCCACTGCGGCTGAATGCCGCGTCAGGGGGCAGAACGACCAAGCGAAGCATCCAATCGTCGGGCACGTCGGCACTTGGCGTGAACACGTGCACCGCATCGAATGAGGCGCTCGTGATGCTGCGCTGCAGCCGATCGCGGACGGAAGGGAAGACGTCCTCCTTGTCCTGGAACCGGCGTTTCCGGTCCTCCATCTCACGCCTCAGATTCGCGCGCACGTCGAACCAGAAGCGGTTGTTGCCGCTGTTCAGGTACTGAAGCCTATCGCCCAGGCGCCGCAAGGCATCTTTGAACAGGCTCGGCTGCTGTCCGGGCTGAGCGACGCCCAGGACAACGCGCTCTAGCTCAATGCCACGCACAACTTGACCACCATTGGTCGGCGCGCTCCCAAGAAAGATGGCGCGTGCAGCTCGGCGACATGCTTGCACGCTGCCCAAGCGCGGATCGCGACGCTCGATCTCGGTCGTCTCGGCACGCTCGCCGTCAATGTCCTTCTCCAGTACCGGGTCCCACCCCTGCGGCAGGTAGTAGATCGCCTCGTTCCGGACATCGGCGTCGTACAACGGCAAGCTGCCGGGCATGATCAGCAGGTCGGTGTTGTTGGCATTCCAAAGCCGGTGGATGACCTTGGCCATCAACTTCAGCACGCCTCGCGTGCGCTGGAAGTTGTCGAGGGACGACCAGTCCTCGTACAAGCGGTCGAACACCTCCGGATGGATCGGGTACGCCGACAGCAGACGGTCGTGGTACCTGGATTCCTGTGTCTCGTGCGGGAAGTCGTGCGCGTGACCAACGTACAGGTCCGCGAACGCACGGCACACCTCCTCTGCCGCTAGTTGGTCGCCAATGGAGGCAAACAGTCGGCGGCGGACGATCTCGAATGCTTCGCTGGACGACACCGGCTTCCACAGCGCCTGCACGCGACCGAAGTAGTGGGCCAGAGCGCCCAACGCCTTGACCCCTCGCTGGCTTCCCGCCTCCTTGTCAGACTCCGGCAGGGAAGCCAGAAGGATGGCCGTCGGCACTGCCTTCAGGGCCTCTGTGAGTGCCTGGATGAAGCTCAGGTTCGAGTCGAAACTGCCGCCGCTGAGAGCCTTGCCCTCCTCGAACTGGCGGATGTAGGCAACCAGCTCGTCGATCAGGATCACGCAAGGCGCATACCTCGACAGCAATTGCTCCAGCACCGCCTTGCCGGGCGAGGTGCCAGACTGATCGGCATCACGCACCAGCTCATAGGCCTCAGCCTTGCCCAGTTGCCAGGCCAGTTCGCCCCACAAGGTCTTCACGGCTAGGCCGTCATAAACCGCAGGCTGATTCGGCGACTGGCGGATGCCGTCGAGCACGACGATACGGGCAGGCTGTAGGTCGACGATGCCCGCGCTCTCCAGGATGGCCGGGATTCCTTGCAGGTTTGTCGCCGGCACTGCGCCCTTGGCCAGGTGGTATACGGCCAGCATCGTGTGCGTCTTGCCGCCACCAAATGCTGTCTGCAGCTGGATGACCGGATCGCCGCCCTTGCCAGCCAGGCGCTTGACCACGGAGTCGAGCAGCAGCCGCATGCCCTCAGTAATGAACGTGCGCTGGAAGAACAGCGCGGCGTCCTGGTACTCGGCCGACGCGGTCTTGTCATGCACGCGTGACAGATCCGCCGCGAACTCGGCTTGCTGGAAAGTGCCCTTCAGCACGTCCGAATGCGGAACGGCGACTTCACGCCACGGCTTCAATCCCATTTCTCAACTCCCCGAGATGCGCAAGTTCCCGGCCACATAGCCGTGGTGCCGTGAACCGCCGCCACCGAAAGTTGGTGGTGCTGTCAGCGTTTCCGGCATCGTCTCTGCTGCGCCGCCGATGGCCACGGCCAGCTGCGGATACACCGCCTCCAGCTCAACCGGCATGTCGTTCATCCACTGCGGCCGCGGATCGACAGCCTGGCGCAGGATGCGGTGCCCCTTGACGTCGATCGGGCCCTTACCAAGGACTTGCATCATCGGCAGCGGCGAGCTGCCGCCGGTCAGCACCACGTGCAAGCGCACACCATCCATCGCCAGCCATCGCAGCCATGTTTCGTCGACAGCGTCCAGCGACTTCTTGAAGCCGGCCTCCACCGCCTGGGCGAAACGCATCACCTTGTCGTCCGCCAGAAAGTCGTCGAGCTTCACCTCGCCCACGGTGCCGTCTGCCAGGGCGTACTCGAGCTTGCCCGTCTTGAACAGCGTCTCCTTCAGGCCGCGGATCCGACGATTCAGGTCCGCCAGGATCAAGCGGCCCGAGTTGTCGCTCAGGTCGATGGACTCCCGCTGCGCGATGTATCCACGCAGCAGCCCGTCCACCTTGTCGCCAGCCTGCATCAGGCCGTGGATCGACGCGGGCACCTGAAAAACGCGGATCTCGCCGTCCTCCGGCCGGTGGGTCGAGATGAACAGGCCGAAGTCAGTCGTGCCGGCGCCGACGTCAACCACCATGAAGGCGTCGCGCAGGTTCTCGCTATCGGCGATCGCACCGGCGGCCACAGCCACCGGCTCTGGCACGCCGTCATCGATGAGGTATTCGGGCCGCTTGCCCACGGCCTTGATCTGCTCGACAGCCGACTTCAGTTCGCCAACCGGGATACCGCCAGCCCAGCGATCGCTGAAGGTGTCGGCCAGGATCTGCGCTTCGGCCAGCATGCTGCGCATCAGTCCGTCCGCCCACTTCGCCTGCGCCGCATCCGGCCAGCACGGACGGGCGAATCGGCGCTTGGCATACCGCGGTTCCTTCACGCTCTGAAAGGCGAGCGAACGCTCGGCCACGTCCGTCAGGTAGGCGAGATAGATGCGGATCAGGTCGCCTTCTGTTAGGCGAAAGCCCGTAGGGTTCATCGCGGGCTTGAGGACGCAGGCCTCGCCGTCGAGGTTGCCTTCCCTGCGCAGGCTCAGCCAGCCCTTGATCGAGTCCAGCCGCTCGCGACCGGAGTCCACCAGGTCCTGGCTCTGCTCGATCGCTTCGAAGCCGAAGTAGGCCTTGCCATCGTCACCAATGAACACCGAGGAGGGCAGCGTATAGCCCTGCCGGCCAGCCTCGGTGCCCAGCTCCAGGTCGAGGTACTTGTCGGGGAAAACGGTCGCGAAGGCCTTCGACATCGCAGTTCCGAAGTCGAGGCACAACAGCACTTCAGGATCGGTGACCTCCTCGCGCTCGATGGAACCCAACGCGAGCGAAACCTGCGGCAGCGAAGCAATCTTCGGCGTTGAAGTCGTCTTGTCCTCGATGTTCACCGAGGTCGGTGCATTCGGAATCGGAGATGTCCCGTTGCCGCCGGTCACCGCAGCCGAAGCTGGGCTGGGCGCATTCGCCACCGGTTCCGCAGCCGCCGACGCATCGGCGTCGCCACCTGCCTGCAGCGCAAGCAACGCCAGCTGCAGCGCCTTGCGCTCCAGCGACGATACGGCACCAATAACCTGGTCGCGTTCGATGCGCTCCATCAGGCTCGCAATCAATATCGCAGCAGTGTTCTTGTCCAAAGTTCCCTCCTCGACGACTTGTCAGCGATCGGGCCGAAGTGGCCCGCGATTCACTCCACCAATCCCTTGGTCACCACGTCTCCCAGGCCACCATCTGCACGCTTGCGCACGATGGCAGGCTGCTTGACAACCATGCGCTGCCGCGGCGAACCTCCGACGACGGTGAAGAACTTGGTCGACATCTCGACCTCCTCCCCCGGCACGCCGTACAGGTCCAGTCCCCGCAGCGCGGCAGCCTGCTCCACCTGGATGGCCAGCGCCTGCACGCCATCCAACAAGGCCTGCGTGGACGGTGCCAGCGCGGGGTCGTAGATCTCGAGGTTCGACACCAGCGGATCTCGCAGCCCATCGCGAAGCTTGCGGGCCTGGCGCGCGGCCTGTAGCGCGAGCCCGATACTCTCGTCGGCATTGCTGGCAGCGGCCTCCACGGCGGAACTGCTGGCTTGCCGCACCGGCCGCACCCGGCCGTGTTCCAGCCAGTCACGCACCTCTTCGTTCAGCTCGGGATGTCGGGCGGCGAGTTCACGGGCCACCGCGCGGGCCCGCTCAGGGTGGTTGCACAGCACCTCCAGCTGCGCAAGCAGGGCTTGATCACGCTGCCCCTGTCGACCCAGAAGTAGAAGCGCCTCGCTTACGTCAGTAATCAGCCTATCCAGCGGCTTCTGGAGCTCGTTGGGCCAGGAGCCCCCGCCCACCAGTCGTCGACAGTAATCCACTACCCGGTACATCGTTGGATCCGCGACGACCGAGATGCGCGTACGGACGATGTCGTGGACAAGAAGCAGCGCTTGCCGGCACAGGTCCACCTGTGCCTTGTCTTCCTGCGGTTTGCCAACCGCCATCAGCGGGGCACTGACCCACTCGTACAGCGCGATGCCTAGCTCGTCGCCAGCCTCGAGCTCGCTCTCGAGCAGTGCCTCCCGAATGGCCTCGATGGCCGAAGCAAGTCTCCGCGCCATCGTGTCACCAGGTGCCTGCGTGTCGGGTCGGTACGCTTCAAAGGCTTTCGCGAGACGGCGCAGCACTTCGGCGAGGCTGCCCGAACCGGCCATCAAAGCCGACACCAGCTCGAGGCGTGCCTTGTCCGCCGATGCCTCCTCGGCAATGGCTCGGGCCTGGTAGTCCGGCAGCCATGGCGCTGACATCTGGGCACAGGCGCGCGCTAAGTTGAGCCGGTCGTCCCCCTTAGCCAGCAGCTGCATATTCGGCAAGGGCTCGGAGAAGGCAGGGCGCAATTGCTCCACCATCTCAGGCGCCCAGCGCTTGACGATCTGCACTAGGCGGATGCACTCGGCGATCGCAAGCAGTCGATGACCGGGCTCCGAGGCCGTAAGCGCCTGCTGTAGCAAGTGGCGTCGGCCGGCAGCGACTGCCGGATCCTCGTATTGCTTAGGCAGAAACTTGGTCGTGCTGAGCGTCGACAGGGCTTCGTATCGATCCTCCGGCGATGCAGCCGGATCGGCGAACCTCGCCAGGGCCGATACCGCCTCCGAACTGCTTAAGGTATTGGTCGCCATGCGCTGCCCCTCACATGTCCAGCGAGGTTTGGGTACCCACGGGGCCCGCATCCTGCGCGGCCGACTCGATGCCTGCCCATGAACCGATCAGCTCGTTGTAGGCCCGCGCATCCTCGGCCTTGCCCTGCCGTTCGCACAGCGTGTACAGGCGATAGGCCAATGCACGGATGGGCTCAGCGCGCGCTGGCATGCGCGCGAGCAGCGCGCCGGCGGCCGACTCGCCGCCCTTGGCGAGCGCACCGATCAGCTGATGCAGAGCCTCCCAGATCGGCGTCCGGGTGTCAGCTTCAGGCGACCAGTCGGCCGGCATCTCGGCCCAGCGGAGAAGGCGCAGATCGCCACCCGCGCTCTCCACCACGCCCGACACGCGCAGACCTTCCACACTCGTGCCCTTGGCACGGGCCAGCACGTCAGCCTCGCCGAACTTTCCCGATGCCCAGCCACGATGCTCGAACCAGGCCAGGCAGAACTGGGTATCGTGGTCGAAGTCGTCTTCGGCCAAGAAGCGGTTGATCAGCTGCAACGCGGTCTTCACGCTCATCTTGCTGCCGTCGGCTTCCAGTACGGCGCCATACTGACTGAAGATGGCCATGCCAGGGCCGATGATGGCTTGACTTAGGTCCACCGGCGCCACGGGAGAATTGACGCCGCCGCGCGTCATCTCGTCCAGCGCGTCCGGGAGCGCGGCGTTCAGCTCGCGAATGAAGGCCCGGCGGCCGATGGTGGGTGCGTCGTTGGCGCGTTGGCGGCAGACCAGCACGATGCTGGATGCCAAGGCGTTGGAACCGATGCCCCGTGACCGTGCACTACGCTCGGTGCGCATGGGCCACGTACCTGTCACCGCAAAGCCTGCATCCAGGACCGCCTGCAGAAAGGTTTCCCAGCCAGTGCTGGACGTTCCGGACTCAACTTCGGTCTCGCTCTGCTTGAATGCATAGTAGATGGATACCGGAAAGGCGGGGTGCGCCTTTTCGGCCAGGTTGTGCATTGCCTGGGTCATTCCATCAAGAAAGAACGCTTCTGCCTCCTCAGTGCCGCCGTGGCGGTAAGGAGTAGCCACAAGTTCGTCGGCCTTTGGCACAGCCACCGTGGCGTACAGATTCGCGTAGATGGGTTTCAGGCTCCTGCGCAGCCAGACGTAGAAGAAGTCGGACAAGTCGGCATAGCCGATGTTGTCGTAATAAGGCGGATCGGTTGAGACCACCTTTGCTGCAGAGACGCTTTGAAGCTGCGCGCTGTCCTGCACAGCTGTGCCTTGGTATCGGACCTCCAGCCTATCCAGCACACGGCACATACTTCCCACTGTGGTCACGAAATCCCCGGCAGCATCGGAGAAAACGGAAGATTCGGCGAAGTCCCAGACCATCGGAATCGCTTGCCGGCGGAAAAGATGCTGCGTCTGATCAGCGCTCGGCCCCCATTGGCAAAGCGCGTTTTGCGCATCTGCTAGGCGACTCACCGCCAGTCCGAGGTAGACACCAACGGCTTCGGCGTAGGCAGTCGCGGCTTGTCCACCCGACTCCAAAGACAGGCCATCATCAGCAATTCCAGCGGCCAGAGAATCTGAACGGCAGCAGGCGATGACGTCATGCACTAGATCGGAGAAGGTACTTAGCGCGACGAGTTGGCGCGCGGTGAACAGGTCACTCCACTGCGCCATGCCGTAGTTTCCAACGCGGAATCCGAGGGCTTGCTGCAGGAACGCAACGTCCGGCTTCCACGTAGGCGTCGCATTCGCCGCGACGGTTTCGTGTTCGACAGTTGGTGTCAGATAGACGCGCCCGCGCTTCCCCTCGGCCACGATGGCCATCAACCGCGCACCCATGCGGCCGGCCTGACCCTCAGCCTTGATGTAGTCACCACTAATTGGCGCGCCCGACAAGAGGCAGAGGAAGTTGGCTCCGCGCCCTCCAGCTTTGGTTCCTGCTTCCGCAGCCTCGCCCGGTTTACCCATCCGCACGGTGAAGCGGTAGTCGCCCCCCGTAACCAGCGGCTGCACATACGCCTGCTTGCCTTCCTTGCTAGACAGCACGAAGCTTGAGACCAGAGGCACCGCCACGTCAGCAAACGCCGGATTGGGGCTCTTAACCGTGCGCGCCCACAGCCATGCTATGACGGTGAGTCTCTCGCCCAGGTAGGGCTTCAGGTCCGGCCGCTCGGCCACCATCTCCGCCGTCACCTCGATCTTCGGGTACAGGTGTCCGATACGCTTGTAGGCCTCGGCGCGCATCCAGGCGCCGTAGCGTCGAACGTCCTCGGCCAGGCCGCGCGCACCGCTCCAGTCCTCACCGAACTTACCCTGCTTGTCGCCCTCCAGGCGAGGCCCCACCGGTGCGCGGCCAGCGAACTTGGGCGGAATCTCGATCATCGCCTTGTTGATCGTCACTGCCACCGGGTTCAGGTCGCTAGCCCAGCTCTCCAGGCCCAGCCTCTGCGCTTCCAGCGGCAGCGCACCGCCTCCAGCAAAGGGGTCGTGGAAGGCCGGCAGCTTGTCCGGGTTGAACAGATCGGCGGCCTGCGGATGGCCCCTGTTCAGCCGGCAAGTCTCGACCCAGCTCTCGCGGATAGCGGCGCGGGCGCGCTCGAGCACCGCCTCGTTGTTTGTGTTCTCCCACTGCACCAGGTCTTCGATGATCTTGAACAGCTCTTCGCGTTTGGCGTCGGCCTGGATCTTTGTCATGCCCGCAAAGTAGCCGCGCTCGCCGCCTGGGTCATTCACCATCTGCGCAAAGATCACCGCCCTCGCCGCGGCGAGCGGCCGACGCGCCCACCACAGGTGCAGCGTGCTCGGATGACCGTGGCGGATGGATTTCTCACGCGCCGACGCCGTATTGATCACGTCCAGGGGCAACGCCACCTCGATGAGCTTTTTGGGAGACTTGACAGGGGTCATACGAGAGCGGGGGCGTGCGCCTGCAAGGCGGCTTCAGCTGCGGCGCCGAAGAACTGGCGGGTGAGGGAGAAAAAACGGCTTAGCTTGCCGTTCACGGGGACAAGGTCGACGGCGGCCAGGTCAGGAAGGCTCCAGTTCTTCTGGCGATGCTCTTCGTACAGCGCGTCCAGTTCGTCCCACCATTGGCGACGACGGGTCAATAGGAAAGGGCTGTTGAGGTTGAGGATGTCGATGGTGTACTGCGCCTGGTCTTGTTCTGCCGGATTCAACCCCAACGAGGGAACAACCCGCCCATCGGACAAGAAGGCAAAGTAACGGCGGCAGTCAGGCCGATGACACGACACGAAGCGCAGCATGTCGCAGGCAGACTGCTTACCGGGTGCATGGCCGCCAAACACGACGTAGCCTTGCGCTTTGAAGGCCTGCAAGTCCTGGGCGCTATCGAGTGCACTCGCGGCAAGGTTCGCATAGTCGAAGGTACGCGGCGGGTTCTGGCTTTTGTTCTCGACGTGCTCGATGTGGTAGCCCAGGCCCTCCTCGTCAGCCCGCAGCTCGCTATAGCAGCAAAGCTGGAACTGCTCATCAAGCAGGCACTGCAAGACAGCTGGTTTGTGCCCGAACGAGCCCCAGCGGCTGGTGGCTTGTTGATGCGTCTGAGGCGGATTGGTGTGGGCTTGGCCTAGGTGGTACCCGCCGCCGCCCTGCTTCTGGATGCTCCTCATTGCTTCAGCGCCTCTTGACGCTGAATGCTGCGCTGCAGTCGCTGCAGTTGGGGGTGCTGTACGCCCAGAATGTCCGTCAGGCGCTGCAGGAGAGCACGAGCCTCTGTCTCCTGGTAACGCCCCTGGTCCACCCACTCCGTAAGGCGCTGCAGATCGGCCTTCTCCGCGACAGGCGGCTGGGGATCGACGAGCATCACACTGTGGAGCACGTCGCCGCTCGGTTCGCCATAGGTCATCGCTAGCGGCGGCACGGCGACGACCTTGCCCCTGCTGTCTTGCCCGATCACCCGGATGTTCTCGCGCTTCACGGTGCTAAGCACCTGCGGACTATGTGTGGTCACGATGAATTGCGTGTTCCGGAAGGTCTGCATCAGGTCGGTCAACACGCGTTGCTGCCAGGATGGATGCAGATGCAAGTCCACCTCGTCAATCAGAGCGATAGCGGGGAGGTCCAGCGGATTCATGACCTGCATGCCGTTGGGCAGCAGCCTGCTGTTGGCCTGCGCCATGCGGCGCGCTAAGTCCATCGTTAGGCCCAGCACCACCCGATAGCCGTCGCTGAGTTGGCTGATGCGCAGCGTTCGAGTGGTCCCGTCCGGCATCCTGCGGTCGATAACGAAGCGAAGTGGGCCGACCTCGGTGCGGGGCCTGCTGAAGCCTTCCGGCAGCAAGCGCACGATGGCCGTACGTACAGCGCTCAACTCGGGATGCTGGAAGTCAAAGTCGCGCCGCGTCTCCCGCTCGCGGCGTTCGACGTCCTCCATCGCATTGAACCACTCGAACGCAGCACGGAACCGAGAGTTCGGATCGAGCGCTCCGAAGAGCGCATCGAAGCGGGAGAAGTTCTTTCTGAAGCCGCGGCGGCGCTGCACCTCTTCGCGAATCGCGCGGTTGGTGCCGTAGTAGGCGATGACTGGAAGGAAGTAGGGCTGCTGGTCGGCCTCGGCCTGGACAAGACCCAGCGTGAAGTCGTCCAGCTCTTTCAGCCCGCGGTTAAGCAGGGCTTCATGCTCCTCGGACAGCACCTTCTTGATGGTGGCAGCACCGACAGCACCATCGCGTTTACGACCAGTGGCCCATACAACAGGCACTTCGTCACGCGTGCGGGCCTCCCACGCCAGCATCATGAAAGGCTCTCGGCGCTCGCCGTCTGCAACTCGAAGATCAGTGTCCTTGGTCGTGAGGCCGCCAATCCCCGGCAGCTTGGTGAGGTAGCGTCCGAAGCCGATCGCGATCGCGTCCAGCACAGCGGTCTTGCCGGCGCCGTTCTCGGCAATGATGACCGTGAGCCGCTTGCCGAAGTCGATGGTCAGATCCTCAAAGCATCGGAAATTGCGAAGGTGAAGGTGTTCTAGTCTCATGTCCCGGCTCCGGATAACATGGCCGCATGCCCCGTCAGAGATCGCATCTCTGGTCCGACGCCTCCCTGGTGGAGGCGTTTCTCTTTGATGGCTCCGTCCTTCATCTGCGTCCGCATTACAGGGAATCCTCCGCCGAGACCGCCCGCTGAAGCAGTTGTTGAAGGTCGAGGTTCACGCTGGTCACGGCCCAATCAGGCTCCTGGGTGAACGGACGACGGATGTAGTGCGGCCCGTCAACGCTCTCTCCATCGACGTTGACGACGGCGAGGAGGAATTTGTCTTGCTGGTTGAGGCCGTACAGGATCTCGTTCCGGGTGACTGTGACTGAGCCTGCGCCCTTCACGCGCCCCTTCACTTCCAGGTGCCGAGGTGGCAACAGGCGCCCGTCGGCGGACTTGCGGATTGCCGTGACGTCCCAGCCGCACTTTTGCGCCGACACGTCAAACACCTCGTGCCCCAAGGCGCGCTCGGAGGCGATCACGGCATTCATTGCCATGCGCTCGATCCGGGCACGCGCTGCCGCGTCGGCTGACCAGCCTGGTTCGCCGCGACGTTGCGCCAAGAGACCTGCGGGAATCACAAGCGCCCCGCCGAGCACGACCGGGGTCGATGAGACGACATGGCGCATGGCCTTCAACTCGGCAGTCCGGGCCTGCAGGCGCGCCGTGAGGTCGTCCAGGGTCCGCAGTGCGTTGTCGTAGTTCAGGCGCGGCTGCTTTCCGGCGGCGACGTCGTCCTTGAGCTTGATGGCGCGGTCTTGCCAGAAATTGATTTCCTTGACCAGGCGCTCGTGGACCGCCGCCAGCGTCTTGTCGGCAGCGGCCTCGCGGCGCCGCTTGATCTCGTCGAAGTGCTCGGGTGCGAGCTGCGAACTCGCATGCGCGAGCGCCTGAGCTTCGAGATCCTTGGCGATCCAGGGGGCGGAAACGACATCGGCTACCAGCGCCAGATCTTGCGGTGCCAGCGGCGCGAGATCCAGGTGCGGCGCCCAGCCGGCGTGCTTGGCCTGCCCCAACGGATCGATCTCGACGAACTGTAGGCGCCGGCTGATGACCCGGCTCGAGTCAGCGCCCTCACGAATGCTGTGGTCCAGGATGAACAGGACCCGAGGGGCTACGCCCATGTCTCCGGGCGCGACGAGCACCGCGCCCTGCTTGAGTTTGTTGCGATGCTGCTCGAGCACCATGTCCGTCACCGCCTGCATGAGCGGGTGGCCGGGGTGGATCAGGCTTGCCAGAGGTGCGCTGGAACGGTCGGCCACCCGGAGGTGCTGCTTCTCGAAGCAGATGCGCTCGTAGCGGCGCAGCACCGGATCGACATTGCGACGATCGCGGCCAGACAGCATCCGGTCGCGTTCTCGGACGGCGGCCGGGACGTGGCTGATCTCCCAGCGGCCCAGTTCGCGCGGTCGGAGCTCGCCGCCCAGCTGTTGGAAGGCTTGAGTGAAGAAGGCGCGCACGAAGTACGGCTGCAGTCGACGCGCTTCGGCCTTCTCCATCTCCTCCCGGACGGCGAACAGGCGCTTCGAGTCCATCACCTCTTCGCACAACGCGTTGCGGTGAATGATGTCCTCGAGATGGCGTGTGTCCAGCGCGCCTTCCACCTTCTTGCGCAACCGCGCCTTTACCTGCGGGTCGTCGCCGTAGCGAATGGCCTCAATCAGCAGGTCCTTGAGGCTGGTGTCCTCGAAGATCTCGCCGAGAACGTCAAACACCTTGCCCTTGAGCGTGGCCCGGGCGACCTCCATCTTCTCAAACAGCTTGTGGAAAACGTCGCCTTCGCGGGTCTCCTTGGCCACCATGTTCCAGAGGTGGCAGACCTCGGTCTGACCGATCCGATGGATGCGGCCGAAGCGCTGCTCCAACCTGTTGGGATTCCACGGAAGGTCGTAGTTCACCATCAGGTTAGCGTTCTGTAGGTTGACACCTTCGCCTGCGGCATCGGTGGCCACCAGGACACGGGTCGCCAAGTCGTTGCGAAACAGCTCCTGGACCCTGCGGCGATCCTCCCGCTTCACGCCGCCGTGGATCACGACGACAGCGTCCTCGCTGCCCAGGAGACCTCGAATCTTCTGAGCCAAGTAGTCAAGCGTGTCCTTGTGCTCCGTGAACAGGATGAGCTTGCGTTGGCGCCCTGACGCGTCTCGCATCTCGGGCGTGTTCTGAAGCAGGGAAGACAGTTCCTCCCACTTCTTGTCCGTGCCGGAATGGACAACTTGCCGCGCCTGATCTTCGAGCGCCTGGAGGCTGAAGATCTCGGCCTCGAGTTCAGCGATGGTCTGCGACGCGGTTGCCTGGTCGACGACCTCTTCCTCGAAGGTCTCGTAGGCCTCGGCCGACATGGCTTCGGCCGCGTCCCACACGTCATCGGAGGCCATCGGTGGCGTTGCAACGTCGATCAGGGCCTGACCACGTTGACGAAGCTTTTCGTCTTCGACGCGGCGTGTCAACTTCAGACGTCTGCGCCGCAACGATTGGTAGATCGCCTGAGGACTGGAGGCCAGCCGACGCTGGAGCGAAGTCAGCGCGAACCCGACGGTGCCTTTGCGTGCGCCGTCCTGCAGCGTGTCGGCACGGTTCATCTCCTCGCGTACGTAGGCCGAGACGGCGTTGTAGAGCGCGGCCTCCTGCTCCGACAGTTTGTAGTTGACGGTGTAGGCCCGGCGCTCAGGGAACAGCGGCGTACCGTCGAACTTGAGCAGTTCCTCCTTGACCATCCGGCGCATCAGATCGGTGACGTCGACCTTGTGGGCGCCGTCCCTGAACTTGCCGTAAAAGCGGTCGCTGTCCAGGAGCGACATGAACAGCTGAAAGTCCTCCTCTTTGCCGTTATGCGGCGTCGCAGTCATCAACAGGAAGTGCCTGGTGATCGACCCGAGCAGTTCGCCAAGCTGGAAGCGCTTGGTCTTGTTGACCTTCTGCCCGAAGTAATTGGCCGATAGCTTGTGGGCTTCGTCGCAGACCACCAGGTCCCAGTGGGACAGCCGTAGCTTCTCGATCAGTTCGTCGCTGCGCGCGAGCTGATCAATGCGCGCGATCAACAGGTCGCGGTCATCGAACGGATTCCCTGACCGGGACTGTTCGATCTGCTCACGGCTGAAGATGTCGAATGCCAGGCCGAACTTTTCGTGCAGTTCGTCTTGCCACTGTTCGACCAGGCTGCCAGGCGCAACGATGAGGACGCGCTTGGCGTCGGCCCGCATCAGCAACTCGCGGATCAGCAAGCCCGCCATGATCGTCTTTCCAGCACCCGGATCGTCCGCCAGCACATAGCGAAGAGGTTGCCGGGGCAGCATCGACTCGTAGACGGCGGTGATCTGGTGCGGCAATGGCTCCACGTTGGACGTGTGGACAGCCATCATCGGGTCGAACAGGTGCGCCAGATCGATGCGCAGTGCCTCAACGCCGAGCTTGAAGGACTCACCGTCGGCATCAAAGGCCCAAGGGCGCCCGACCACTGCAAGGCTGAGAGTGCCCTCGTCCTGTCGAAACAGCATGCGCTCGTGGAGCGCGCCATCGGGCGTCTTGTAGTAGACCGTGATCGCGTTGTCGCCGACTACCTCGGTGGTCACGACGCGCACGACATGGCCTGGTTCCAGGCCGACCAATGCCGCGTTCTTCTTGATGTCCTCAAGCTTCAGCAATGTGCCCTCCCTGGGCTCTTGGCGCTGCAGTCATTCCCCGCCATAGCCGGGCGCCAGACTCAGATTCTCGACACCCACGAGCATGGGCCGGTTGCGCAACCAGAGGTGGTACTCGGGGCCGCGCAAGCGGTGGTCGATGGAGCAGTCAACATTCATGCGGCGCAGCAGATAGCCCGCAACTGCAGCCCTCACACGGACTTCGAGCACGCCGGCTTCCATTCCGAACTCGGCCTCGATAGTGTCGGGGTGCTGGATGTTGGCGGGGTGTGGCACGAACTCGAGATCGACAAGCCGTTGCCACTGCGCGTCCTGGTCCAAGGCTTCGTGATCGTGGCGCACCGACGGCGATGCCTCAGCGTCGGCGATGCGGGCAATGACGAAGTCCCGGAACGCCATCGACCGCCGGTCGTACGCCCGGATGTGCCAACGATGGCCATCGTTGGCCAGTGCCAGTGGAGCGACTTCCCGAGTAGTCAGGCCGCTGGTCAGCGATCGATACGTGATGCGCACGATCTGCCCCTGATGCATCGCCCGCGTCAGCGCGCCCAGGACATCCAGCCTGATTGCCTGTGGAGCGATGGCGCTGGCGCTCGGCACCAGTGAACGACCGCGAGCCGGTGCAGCATCGCCCGCGCCTTCGGTAAGCCACGCCAGGACGCGCGAGGCACTATGGTCGAACAGGGGCTGGAAGCGATCGGTCCGGCGGTACGCCCGCGTACCCCCGTCCAGGGTCATGTTCTCTGGCGCCATCTCGCGGTAAGCGGAAAGGTCGCGGGTGGCCGCCGCTGTCTGAATCTCGAAACGTCCAACCAAGTCTCCCCGTCGCACCTCCCCGAAGAACTGCAGGCGCAAGTCGACGTGCGCCAAGCGATCACGCTGCGCAAGAGACATGGAAGCCAAGCTGGTCATGGTGAAAGGGCTGGGGAGATCTATTTGTATCCACATTAGAGATCAAATTGATCTCTAATGCAAATCGTCATGATCCTCGTCGACTCAAGCACTTCCCTTCCTACCGGCTTCGGAACACCAGCGTCGCGACCACGCCCTGACCGACGATGTGCAGCGGGACGTCTGTCGGCTGAAAGTCGAAGGGAAGCGCGTCGCGAAGCGTGGATTCGATGGGAAGTGCGCCCCCGGTCGGCGCCGGGACTCGGCGGCCTTGGATCGCCTGCGTCGCAAGAAGGCGCCATATCTCTCGGCCGCGTCCTTCGCGCCAGCGTGCTTGGCCGATAGACGACCCGTCCAGCCAGTCCTCGACCAGCCGACCCATCGCGCTGCGCTGTTCGGACGAAATCGCCCCCGCCAAGGCGGCCAGGATCAACTCGCTGCTAAACCAGGTCCACGCCCAATAACCGGCCAGAACATCCTCCAGGCACTCGCCCGTGCCTCGTAGTGGCTTGTAGACCGTGTCGGCATAACGAAGGAAGCGCGGCTGACCCGAGTGCAACTCATTCCAGGTCAGGACGGCCTCCACTCTTGCATGGAAGAGCAGCCTTTCGTAGGCCAGCCCTATGACCAGCCGGGCCGCCTGCCGATCCGCATCAGCCGCAAGTCCTCTTTGACGCAGTTCTTCTGCCGCCGCGCTGACGACAGCGTCCAACCGACCTGCATGGATGTAGATGCCCCAGGCTTGCTCGGCAAAGCAGTGATGCGGCTGGTACCAACCCAGGGATGCAAGGCCGACCTGCCCGAAGGCCTCGCAGGCCCGAGAGATCGCTTGCTGCTTCTTGGGGAAGTCAAACTGCCGCACCTCTTCAAGCCGCTTGAGCCAGGACGGCTCGCGCGGGTCGAAAGGCCGAGCCGTCACGACGACCTCGCCATCGGCGACCAGGTGCGAATTGGCGACATCCGGTCGAAGTCCAGACTGCCTCGGCTGAAGGAAAGCCCGCGCGAGGCACTTCTTGGAAGCCGCGCGAACTTCCGGGTATCCCGGAAGACCGCGATAGGGCGACCAGGTCACCAGCACGATGCGCTCACCGGAGTTGACCCCCTGCGTGACCCATCCCCGGTACCGAGCGTCACGCGGCGGCGGATAGCTTGGGTTCACGCCCGAGCGGATGGCCATCTCGACCTTCTTGTGGATCACCTCTGGCGCCCACGACGTTCGGATCCGCACGGCCAAACCTTGCGGCAATCGGTTGGCGATGTCCCGCGTGACGCCGTCGAGAATCTCTGCTGGCAACCGTGGTACGCCTGATTTGGTCACCGACACCTGCAGGCCGGCCGCAGGTTCGTCAACCGACGACACGGGAAGCAGGTCATTTGCGAGCTCCATGACCGCTGCGGAGGCCGCAGCGGCGGCACGCCACGCTCGGAGCTTTGCATCGAGCGTGATGGCGGCGTCGTGCACATCGGCTGGAACGAAGGCCGGTCCATTCATCGGCGCACGCGCCATGCACAGCGCCAGCTCATGCCCTGAAGCAACACACAGGACGGCATGCCCATGCAGCCGGATCGCTTCGCCTCGCGGAATGCGATCCTTGTGATTCGCCCTCTGGAGGCTCGAGGCCAAGGCCGCTTCGATGCTACGCCCGCACTGCCGCATTGCTGCGAGTTCGTCCTTTAACCGAACGCCCCGAGCGGGAACCGCAACCTCAAACGCACCATCGCGAAGAACCGGCAGGTACTCAGCCGAATCCACCGGGACCAGGACGGTGATCAGATCGGCCCGCGATTCCAGATGAAGCTCAATCTCCTGCCAGATCCTGGAGGAGGGCAAAGGTGGCATCAATAGTTCCGGTTAGGTGGCATGGCTCGTCAGCGGTGCGAGCAAGTCACCATGCCACCACGTTGCCACGATGACAGCATTCTGACGGACGAAGATGCACATGGATTCGCAGGGGCAGACGGCAACGGAGGCGCCGTCAGCGCGCCCTGTGCGTGCCCGCGACGCAGCCGTGCACGGCCGCCTTGTGCCGCTCGTTCAATAGCCGCGATGCGGCCGGCAGTCCGTATGCTCCAGCAACGTGTCTGGCGATCGAACGCAGGGTCGACGAGTTCCGCTCCGGAAGCTTGCAAGCTGGCGAGCCGGCGACCATCAGCGCCAGGACGATATGAACATGCAGATGTTGCCGGTCGCCGTGCGGCACGACGATCATTGGGAAGTGTTCACCAACACCCAGGTTCTCCAAGGCATCCAGCGCAATGTGGACGGCTTTCGAGTGAACCGAGTTGCTCCCCATGGTGCTTCGCACCGTCGAACCCAAGCCGGCCCGTCGACTAAGCTTGGGCGAGTAACTGATGACAATGTGGCTGTACACGCGTCGGGGCAACCGTCCACCGCCCGTCCAACCCGCTCGGATGAATGCAAACATCTGGTGTGCTAGATCCGTCGCTGCGTTCCGCGCGTCGAGCCCCCATGGCAGATGGCGCTGTACCACGCGACGCGTGACAGGCGGTCCAGCCAAACGCAAGTGGGCGCCGGTCTCCTGTTCGCCAGTTTGCGCAGCAAATAGATAGCGCAGGAGCCGGGCAAGGTCGCCTGGCCGCTGCGGCTCCACCGCGGCGTACGGCAGGATCTTGATGATCAAGCCACACTCCGCCCGGCGATTCGCTGGATCTGCTCAATCGCGTCGGCCAGTTGCGCCCGAGCCTCAGCCCGCCGATGCCGCGAGATGCGCCCTTCGAGAGTCTCAACGACGTAGCCCAGGCCAACGACGAGGTTCGCCAGCGTTACTACGTCATCGTGGATCGTAGATGGATAGATCCCGTCGGCGATGCCGAGCGACGGCGGGGCTACGCCCGCCTCGCCGCCGAGCAACCGCTGGATCGCCTGCCGGATCAGGGCCGACCGACTGACGTTTCTCCGCTTGGCCTCAGACATCAACGCCGCGCTCTCCTCAGCCGTCAGATGGACGCTGGTGGGGCGCACACCCGACCGCCGTGGTGTTGACACCGCGCGGTCGGACCGCTCTTTCGGTGCGCCTCCAATGACCTTCTTGGGCATGCGATTCCTTCCTCTTGTATTCAATTCTCGACTATGTTTTCTTCTCGCCCAGCGACGGACAGCGCCCCGGTCTGCACATTGGTATCGATGCGCGGTCAGGACGGCGTTTCACGCAACGTGCGACGAGGCTACTGGTCTCTGCGGTCCGCCGGATCGGCAGCCTCAGCCGTCGCAGCGTTCGCTGCAATGCGAGCCTCGACCGTCCGCGCGATGCATCGAGCCCACTCCCACACTTCACGGTAGGCAGGAGCTGGCCAGGTTGCCAGCACGTAGTCACGCCCGGCAGGGTCGGCGCTCTCCAGCGTTCGCAGCAAACGGTCGCGGTCGCCGGTAGCGACGCACGCGTCAACGAGTGCTGCGATGTGCAAGCGAGAAGAACTTGCCGTCGACAAAACCGCTGCCAACGCGTCTAGTGCTTGCGCCTGGGCTAGCACGGCGATGGCCGCCTCCATGCGCTCTTTCAGACAGACGACAGGGACGCCGCAAGGGCTGAATGTGTAGAGCCTGGCCTCGGGAGGCGCGCCTGGCGCGTGGCGAACCCATGCATGCACCTCGTCGTCCGAGAGAGGTCGCCATACGTCGGCCAGCAACGGCTCGTTGAATAGAGTCAGTCTTGCCTTCATCGGTGCGCCTGATGTCGTTTGTAGGTTTGTAGATACCTTTGAACAGAGCCAGTGTTGGCATGATCGACTCGCGGGTGGACAACACCTGCGCTGAACGAATCTTCAGGGCCGGAACCCGATAGGGCGCTGCTGTGGCTTGCTGTCCGGGACGTCGACGGACGAGATGGTCCACCGAGATTGCAGAGCTGCGCTGCCACACGCCCTCCGCAACTTTCCACGGATTTCGCGCGGCGAGCTATGGCTCAGCTTCTTCACCGCATCGTCACCGAGCCTGAAGCGCCCGATGTTCGGCTCTTCAGTGACGAGTCGACGCATGACGGATCGAACCATTTGTTCCGCCTGGCTTGGGTGCGGAAGCCGAATGTCGAACGGATGCAGTCTGCTGAGGATCGGCGCCGGCAACAGCGTGCGGTCGTTTGTCGTGGCCACCCAGAGAAGGGGCGACGCGTCGATGCATAGGCCAGGCACCGACTGGTCTCGGAACGACCGTGCGGCCGGCCTCTCGAGAAGTTGATAGAGCGGCCCGATCGGGCTGAAGCGCTCGCCAGGTGCCGATGCGGTCTTGTCGAGTTCGTCCAGCAGCACCAACTGATTTGCATAGGTGGCGCTGGTCAGCGTCGAAAAGATCAGCCCGGGAGAGGAGTTGGACCATGTGATCGCCGACCCGCCAATCTGCGCCCCTGCTTCGGCGGAGCTCATCTGCAGACGCACGAAGCCGCCCGCGACGGTCTGAGCGAGTTGCTCGGCGAACACAGATTTCCCACTTCCAGGGCACCCATCGAACACGATCGGATCGAGTTGGATGACGCCGTTACCCAGCTCGGCGAGAGCAGCCATCCCCCGGACATAGTCAATGACCCCGTCGAAGTTCGGAAAGTCCTGCTGCAGCGAGGTGAGTTCGCTTCTCCAGGTGGCCGGCAACCGGCGCAGCCGGCGGATCCGCCCCCCGACCGAACTCAGCTTTTGCGCGATGTTTGCATTGCGCCGCCGAAGTTCTTCACCGCCGATTTCGAGCTCCACGGCTGCCACCAGTTCGGCGACCGACTCACGGCTGCACAGGTAGTGAATGGGATCGAACCCTCGTTCGAGAGGACTTTCTTCGTCGAGGTCGAAGACATCGAACAGAACTTCTTCGATGGACTCGTGAAAGACGATCTCGGAGTTGAGCGGCAGCTGCAGCTGCTGCCACAGACCGTCGCCTGCACCCTCAGCTGGTGCGGCAGTGGTGGCGTGGGCCGTACTGGTCATGCGATTCCTGTGTACCGACGAGCGCATCCCCCATGGTGCGCAACGCGTCAACAAGATCGCGACCCATCAGCCGCTATGAAAAGGTGTCGTGCAACTCTAGCCGGCGGCCGCCAGCCAACCAAAAGAAATCGGACCGCGCCGGCCGAATCGTGGCGCGTACGCGTCAGCGCACGACGGACAGCGAGGGGCGCTCAGTGGGCGGCCCGGATGGGGGCCGAGACGCTCAGGTGCCAAACGTCCATGTTGTCTCGCTGCCAAGCAGCCCTCTTCGACCACTTTCCTGTACGTTTTGAGCACTTTGAGATTCAATTGGGAAAGTATCTGCCTCATCAAACGATGAGACTACAACCAAGAGCTCGGCGACGGCCGATTTAGGAGGCATGCGATGTTTAGCGCGATGGAACTGACGCAAAACGCGGTGGATGGCTTCACGGCCGGGATCCGAAGCCTAGTGGAACAACGCGCCGCGCGAGCCGAGATGGAGGCTGTGACGCGGCAGTCCTCAGCGCAAGCATGGGCTGACTATGCGAAGCGCCTTGAGCGCGAGCGAGACGAACTTCGGCAGGCCGTGTCCACGCTCTTGGAGCGCCACGAACAGGTTCGAGACCAACTCAATACCGTCCAGAACTGCTACATCAAGTACACGGCCCTGCTGGTATCACGGGTCAAGGGTCTCGACGAGACGGTACAGCGGAAGAGTGCCAACGAGTATGCGTACGAGAAGTTGCGCGAACACCTGGTTCAGCTTCTGCAAGAGCAGGGGGCTGGCGACGCCCATGCCTTGACCACCGACGACGCACAGGTCGAGTTCCTCAAGATGTACTGGGACTACTTCATGGAACACAACGACGTGCGGCAAGGAGTGCCGACGTTGGCGGACGCTCTGAAGACCTGATACGGCGCTTCATGGCGGTACTCGGCCGTTTGCGCAATGCGCGAACGGTGCCTTGGCCGGTCACCGGCTGGCTCGCAAGTTCGAGCCTCCGACTATCCGGCATGGATCAGCCGGGGATGAATCTGTCCGCACGCAAGGCGGATGACGATGGCACTTGCTAAACGAAATTTTTCCGACATAGAATCCGGATACGCGAAATCGTCCACAGGATTCCCGAATGACACCTTCGAACCGAGACACCGTGCCGGCCCTTTTGGTGAAGAACTTGGCCCGGGAGGTTGTGCTTGGGGTAGAGGAGGCGCTGACGGTAGGAGCTCAGCGCGCCTACACCGCCGCACGGGGCATGGATGAGGGGCACTTGCCTCACGTGGTTGGTCAATTGCGCCACTTCCATATGAATGAGGCGTTCCAGCGGGCCTTGGCGACAGCAAACTCCTCTCCTTCGGCTCTTCGTGGCAACAGCATCGTCACGGGGCGGGCCGGGATTTTCACGATCGCCCGGTTCAACATCCCGGAAGGCTTTTGGATCAACGGGCGGCGCAGCCAGACACGGCGGCAGATGTCGTTCGCGAACAAAGCCATCGAACCGCTGGTCCAGCCTGAGCTCTTCGAGCAGTACCAGCCGCCTTCTGAGGGTGTCGCCTTCTTCGTCGCATGCTTCTCCGGTTCGCTGCAAACGCAGCCGGATTCGCCGGTCTCGATCCAGATTGCGGTGCCCGATCGCGAGATGCGCGGCTGGCTGTTCAGGGAACCCCTTGGCGAGTTCGTGAAGCGGTACGACCACCAGGACAGAAGCGCAACGCAAGACGACCTCGCGGTGCCGAAGCTCAAGAAGCACGTCGTCAAGCGGCAAGACAAAGACGGAACATCAGAATGAGTCGTGGCGCATTGCAGGGTTTCCGAAAGGAACGCCTGAGCCAAATCCTCGCTGCGCGCCGGCTGACGCAGGTTCAGCTCGCGTCGATGGCCGGCGTCTCGCCCGCCACGATCAGCAAGTGGCGCGCAGGATCTCAAGCGCCCGAGCGCGAAGCGCTGGAGCGGCTGGCCATGGTGGTCAATGTGACGCCAGAGTGGTTCACGCGGCCTGCGGCAACCAAGCTCACGCCGCCGCTGTTCCGCAGCAACGCATCGGCGCACGTGGCCGCTCGAGCAATGCTGGAAGCCCGACTCGACTGGGCGCAGGACGTCGCGGCCGCGCTGATGGAGTTCGTCGACTATCCCGCGGTGAACCTGCCGTCGCGCTCGTTCACGGATCCTGAGCAGATCACTTTCGAAGACATCGAAGTTGCGGCTTGCGAGTGCCGCGATAGGTGGCGTCTGGGGCGCACCGTGGTGCAGGACCTGATGCTGGCTGTCGAGGGAGCAGGTGTTGTCGTTGTCCGGGAGGAGACCGGGATCGCGCAAATCGAAGGGCTCTCTGCATGGAGCGAGGTCCTCGATCGACCAGTCATCCTCTTGTCCGCCGACAAGGACAACGGCTACCGCAGCAGATTTGACCTCGCACATGAACTCGGACACCTCGTCCTGCACAGGCACATCACTCGGCCGACCGAGCGTGATCGGCACAAGCTTCTTGAGCAGCAGGCTCACCGCTTCGCCGGCGCCTTTCTCCTACCGGCGGAGACCTTTGCAGCCGAGATTCGGGTACCGCCAACACTGGACGACCTACTGCTGTTGAAGCGTCGCTGGGGGGTCTCGGCCGCCGCGATCATCATGCGCTTGCGCGCCTTGGATTTGATCGACGAGGATGGCGCTTTGACGCTGTTCAAGCGTCGCTCGGCCCGGTGGGGTGCCAAGGCGGAGCCAGGTGACGGTGATCGAAGGCCGGAACAGCCGCGGCTGCTCCGTCGCACCATCGACTTGCTGGTGGCTGAGAACGTGATGCCGCTGGATGCCATCCCCCGGCACATCGGCCTCTCTGCTTCAGACATCGAGATGCTCGCGAGCCTTCCTGAGGGGTACTTCGCTGGCGGCACCGAAGGCAACGTGGTCCAGTTTGCGCGCCTGAAGTCCACAGGCCGGCCGTCTGCGCCAATTTCCTCCGGCAACACCGTGCTTCCGTTTCGCGACCGTACCAAGTCGTGATCCATTTCCCGAGAGACCGCCATGACCAAGAACGCTAAGCAAACATCTGCCCGCATCGCGAAGCTCGCGGCTGAAACCTTGCAAGACAGCAAGGCCTCGCAGGTTGCCAAAAGCTTGGCGGCGTCTGCACTCTCGCAACGAAGCGGCCGCAAGCAAACCGGCGCGGAGATGGAAGACGTCGCGGCTCGTGTGCTCGCCAACGATCGGTCCGCAGAAGCTACGAAGGAGCTTGCGGCGTCGGTCCTGGCACAAGCCAACAAGCAACGTTGACTTCTAGGTCGCGGCGAATGCGCCGGCGACAACGTACGTTCATGTCACCCTTCCCCGCATTTCGGGGTTACACTTCGGGGTGACGCTTTTGACCACCCTGGGCCAGGTCCAAGGTTGTCGTAAGTGCTTGATCCGCCTCGCAAGAGGCGCGAGATTTAGAGATTTCGGTGGTGGCTCCCTGAAGCGCCACCAGATCCTTTCATGAAGCGTTAGCAGGCAAGTGCCCGCTAACGCTTCATTGTTTTGGGCACCGCATGTTCAGCCTGACGCTGCTCACGATCCGCCGCGCAAGGGAAGAACGCCTGCCCCAGGTGGCCGGCAGCCTGGCCTTCGCGACCGTGCTGTCGATGGTGCCGCTGCTGGCCGTGAGCTTCGCGCTGTTCACGCGCTTTCCAGTGTTCACACGCTTCGAGCGCGCCATCGAAGAGCACCTGCTCAAGAGCCTGCTGCCGCCGGAGATCTCGCGCACGGTACTCAAGTACCTGGGCCAGTTCGCCAGCAATGCGAGCGGCCTCACGCTCGTGGGCTCGGTGTTCCTTCTGCTCGCCGCGCTTGCGCTGCTGCTCACGGCCGAGAACGCGCTCAACCAGATCTGGCAGGTCAGGAAGAGCCGCCCCATCCTCAAGAGGCTCGGACTCTACCTGCTGATGCTCGCCATCGGGCCGCCGGCGCTGGGCGCCAGCCTCTGGGCCACCTCGTATCTCGTCAGCGCCTCCCTCGGGTTGATCGGCACGCTGCCGCCTTCTGCCACGTTCGTGCTGAACCTGGGGCCAGTGCTGCTGGGCATGCTCGCGTTCGCCTGCGTGTTCTACGTCGTGCCCAATACCAAGGTGCGCCGGCGCGATGCCTTGATTGGCGGCCTGCTCGCGAGCGCGGCCTTCGAGCTGGGCAAGCGCGGGTTCGCCGCCTACCTGCTCAAGGTGCCGACCTACAAGGCGGTGTATGGCGCCTTTGCAGTGGTGCCGGTGTTCCTGCTGTGGATCTACTTCTCATGGCTGGTGACGCTCGCGGCGGCACTGGTCACGGCCAATCTGGGCCGCGGCGACACCCGGCGCGTCGCTGGAAAAGTGCCTCGCCGCTAGGCAAGCCCCGAACTAAAATCGCCCCCTCCTTCCCCACCAGCCACTGGATCTACACCATGTTCCGCTGTGTCCTGACGGCCGCCCTCGTAGCGGCCGCCCCCTTCGTCGCGCAAGCCCAGGTGGTGCGCAGTTTTCCGCAGAACGCGCTGCGCGGGCAGATCGTCGTCACCAACCCGCCCGAGATCACGCTCAACGGCAAGCCCTCGCGGCTCGCGCCGGGTTCGCGCATCAAGGGGCAGGACAACCTCCTCGTGATGTCAGGGGCCGCGGTAGGCCAGAAGCTGGTCGTCAACTACACGCTCGACCAGTACGGCCTCGTGTCCGACGTGTGGATCCTGCGTCGCGACGAAATTGCCAAGACGTGGCCGAAGACCGCGGAAGAAGCCGCGAAGTGGAGCTTCGACCCGGTGGCGCAGATCTGGACCAAGCCCTGAAGGAGGCAGCCATGAGCAGTACTGCCGAGACCAAGAAGAAGGTGTGGATCAAGACCTTCGGCTGCCAGATGAACGAGTACGACTCGGACAAGATGGCCGACGTGCTGAAGGCGGCCGAGGGCTACGAGCCCACGACCAACGTCGAGGAGGCCGACCTCATCCTGTTCAACACCTGCTCGGTGCGCGAGAAGGCGCAGGAGAAGGTGTTCTCCGACCTCGGGCGCATCAAGCACCTGAAGGGCCGCGGCGTGAAGATCGGCGTGGGCGGATGCGTGGCCAGCCAGGAAGGCGCGGCCATCATCGAGCGCGCGCCCTACGTCGACGTGGTGTTCGGCCCTCAGACGCTGCACCGCCTGCCCGACATGCTGGCCCGGCGCGACGCGCAGAACCGGCCGCAGGTGGACATCAGCTTCCCCGAGATCGAGAAGTTCGACCACCTGCCGCCGGCGCGCGTGGAAGGTGCCAGCGCGTTCGTTTCCATCATGGAGGGATGCTCCAAGTACTGCAGCTATTGCGTGGTGCCCTACACCCGCGGCGAAGAGGTCTCGCGCCCCTTCGAGGACGTGCTGACCGAAGTGGCCGGCCTCGCCGACCAGGGTGTGAAGGAAGTGACGCTGCTGGGCCAGAACGTCAATGCCTATCGCGGCAGGATGGGCGGCACCGACGAGATCGCCGACTTCGCGCTGCTGATCGAGTACGTGGCCGACATCCCCGGCATCGAGCGCATCCGCTACACCACCTCGCACCCCAACGAGTTCACGCAGCGCCTGATCGACGTCTATGCCAAGGTGCCCAAGCTGGTGAGCCACCTGCACCTGCCGGTGCAGCACGGCTCCGATCGCATCCTCATGGCCATGAAGCGCGGCTACACCGCCATCGAATACAAGAGCACGATCCGCAAGCTGCGCGCGGTGCGGCCCGACATCAGCCTCTCGAGCGACTTCATCGTCGGCTTCCCTGGCGAAACGGAGGAAGACTTCGCAAGGATGATGAAGCTGATCGAAGACGTGGGCTACGACTCCAGCTTCAGCTTCGTGTTCAGCCCGCGGCCCGGAACGCCGGCCGCCGCCCTGCACGACGACACGCCGCAGGAAGTGAAGCTCAAGCGGCTGCAGCACCTGCAGGCCACCATCGAGGCCAACGTGCGCCGCATCAGCGCCAGCCGCGTGGGCACGGTGCAGCGCATCCTGGTCGAAGGCCCGTCACGCCGGCCGGGGCCCGGCGGCGCGCCCGAGCTCATGGGGCGCACCGAGTGCAACCGCATCGTCAACTTCGCCGGATCGCCGCGCCTGGTGGGCCAGATGATCGACGTGACGATCACCGAGGCGCTGCCGCACTCGCTGCGCGGCGAGGTGGTGACCCGCGAAGAGATCCAGGCGGCCTGAGCTTCGGTCAGGCCTGCGAGGGCGTGTAGACGCAGCGGTCGCCGCTGCTCTTGCGCTGCACGCTCACCGAATGCACCTGCGGCACGCGCTGCGAAATCTGTGCGTGAATGAACACGCACAGGTTCTCCAACGTGGGCGTGCCCACGCCCGGCACCTCGTCGAGAAAGTGGTGGTCGAGCTGCTCGCGCACGGCGGCGATGGCCGCCCGCAGCACCCCCAGGTCCACCACCATGCCGGTGGCCGCATCACGGGCACCGCGCACGGTGACCTCGGCGGTATAGGTATGTCCGTGGATGCGGCGGCTGCCCTTGGCCTCCGCCTGGCCCACGGCCGGCCGGCGCAGTGTGTGCGCGGCCTCGAAGTAGAAGGACTGGCTCAGTTCGAACATCGGGGAGAGTCCTTCAGCGGATGCCCAGGTACTTGTGCGTCTGCAGGCTCAGCTGCCAGCGCGGGTGCTGCAGGCACCATTGCACGGCCCACTCGGTGTTGGCCTCGCGTTGCGGGCCGTCCATCGGCTGCACCCGGCGGTGCTCGAAGTCCAGCGCTTCGAGTTCGGCAAGGTCGATGCCCGGCTGTGGCACCACGACCTTGAGCTCCTGACCAGAGCGCTGCACCAGCGGTGCGCCGGCCTTCGGGCTCACACACAGCCAGTCGATGCCGGGGGGCGCGGCCACGGTGCCGTTGGTTTCGACGGCGATCTCGAAGCCCTGCGCATGCAGCGCGTCGATGAGCGGCGGGTCGACCTGCAGCAGCGGTTCGCCGCCGGTCAGCACCACGAAGCGACCGGTGCCGCCCTGGGGCCACAACGAGGCAACACGGGCGGCCAGCTCTTGCGGCTGCGCGAACTTGCCGCCCAGCGTGCCGTCGGTGCCGACGAAGTCGGTATCGCAGAACCTGCAGACCGCGCCGCCGCGATCCTGCTCGCGACCGGTCCAGAGGTTGCATCCGGCAAAGCGGCAGAACACGGCCGGCCGGCCGGCATGGCTGCCCTCGCCCTGCAGCGTGTAGAAGATTTCCTTGATGCTGTAGGTCATGTCCTTGCCCCGCTGCTCATCTGCGGCCCGGGCCCCAGCCCGCCCACAGCAGCGCCAGTGCGCAAGCCGCCGTCATGGCGATGTAGGTGGCCATGCGACCATCGCGCCCGGTGACCACCAGCCCGCCGATCAGCACCAGCGCACAGGCGCCCACGGCCCAGGCGGCGAGCCGGCGCAGCGAAACGCCTTGCAGCGCGTGCCGCCACAGCAGCTTGGTGAGCAGCGCGCTCAGCAGGCCGACACCCAGCGCGGGCATGAAGAAATTCACGAAATGGATCAGTGCGTCGAGGAGGCCCATGTGTGCGGCCGATGCAACTTGGCGCCAGTGCGGCGGAATCGCCACGCGGCGTCCGGCTATGGAGCCGATAAGTCTTTGAAAAAGCTCGCAATTTTATAATCGCCGCCATGAGCGTGTTTGCCCTGGGACTCAACCACACCACCGCCCCCGTGGACCTGCGGGGGCGGTTCGCCTTCACGCTCGAGCAATTGGCGCCCACGCTGCTCACCTTCCAGCAGCGGGTGCAACCCGCCAGCGCCCCGGCCAGCCGGGCCCCCGAGGCCGCCATCCTGTCCACCTGCAACCGCACCGAGCTGTACTGCGCCGCCGGGCCACAGCTCGTGCGCCCGGCCATCGAATGGCTGGCCGGCGTGGGCGGCGTGGGTGCAGACGCGCTGAAGAACCACGCCTACGTGCTCGAAGGCGGCGAGGCCGCGCGCCATGCCTTCCGGGTGGCCAGCGGGCTCGACTCCATGGTGCTGGGCGAGCCGCAGATCCTCGGCCAGATGAAGCAGGCGGTGCGCGAGGCCGACGTGGCCGGCACGCTGGGCACCACGCTGCATCAGCTGTTCCAGCGCAGCTTCGCGGTGGCCAAGGAGGTGCGCACCTCCACCGAGATCGGCTCGCATTCCATCAGCATGGCGGCGGCGGCGGTGCGCCTGGCGGCGCAGCTGTTCGAAGACCTGCGCGAGATCAAGGTGCTGTTCGTCGGCGCCGGCGAAATGATCGAGCTGGCGGCCACGCACTTCGCGGCCAAGACGCCCCGCCAGATGGTGGTGGCCAACCGCACGCTCGAACGCGGCGAGAAGCTCGCCACCCGGCTGGGCGCCGAAGCCATGCGGCTGGCCGACCTGCCGGCGCGGCTGCACGAGTTCGACGCGGTGATCTCCTGCACCGCCAGCACGCTGCCCATCATCGGCCTGGGTGCGGTGGAGCGGGCACTCAAGGCGCGCAAGCACCGCCCGATGTTCATGGTCGACCTGGCGGTGCCGCGCGACATCGAGCCTGAAGTCGCCCGGCTGTCCGACATCTACCTCTACACGGTGGACGACCTCTCGGCGCTTGTGCAGACGGCGGGGGAGAAGCGCCAGGCTGCCGTGGCGCAGGCCGAGGCGATCATCGAGACCGGCGTGCAGAGCTTCGTGCACTGGCTCGACCAGCGTGCCACCGTGCCGCTGATCCAGGCGCTGCAGGCCCAGACCGACGCCTGGCGCGAAACCGAGATCGCCCGCGCGCGCAAGCTGCTCGCCAAGGGGACCGACGTCGAAGCGGTGCTCGATGCGTTGTCGCGCGGCCTCACGCAGAAGATGCTGCACGGCACTCTGGCCGAACTGCACGGCGCCGACAGCGTGCAGCGCCAGCAACTGGCCGGCACGGTATCGCGCCTGTTCCTGCGCGGCGAATGGACGCCCGAGCTGCGCACTGCTGCCGCGCGCGCGGCCAACGACGACGACACCTCGCGCTCCTAGCGCCCCTGCCCCACAGTCCGGTTCGTGCCCAGGCACGCGCCTCATTTGCGCCTTCACCGATGAAAGCCTCGCTCCGTCAACAATTCGACCGCCTCGCATTCCGCCTGCAGGAACTCGATGCCGCGCTGGCCGACCCGGGCGTCGCGAGCGACATGACGCGCTTTCGCGGCCTCTCGCGCGAACATGCCGAAGTGGAAGGCCTGGTGAGCCGCTACCGCCGCTACGTGCAGCGCGAGGGCGACCTCGCGTCCGCACGGGAGCTGCTCGAAGACCCCGACATGGCCGACATGGCCCGCGACGAGATCGCGAGCGCCGAAGAAGAGCTCGCAAGGCTCGACGGCGAACTGCAGCTCGCGCTGCTGCCCAAGGACCCGGACGACGAGCGCAACGCGTTCGTCGAGATCCGTGCCGGCACCGGCGGCGACGAGTCCGCCCTGTTCGCCGCCGACCTGGCGCGCATGTACACGCGCTATGCCGAGCGGCAGGGCTGGCGCTGCGAGGTCATGTCCGAAAGCGTGTCCGACCTCGGCGGCTACAAGGAAGTGGTGCTGCGATTCGAAGGCGACGCGGTGTACTCGCGCATGAAGTTCGAATCGGGCGGCCACCGCGTCCAGCGCGTGCCGGCCACCGAAACCCAGGGCCGCATCCACACCAGCGCCTGCACGGTGGCCGTGCTGCCCGAGCCGGACGAGGCAGAAGAGGTGCAGCTCAACCCGGCGGAGTTGCGCATCGACACCTTCCGCGCCTCGGGTGCCGGCGGCCAGCACATCAACAAGACCGACTCGGCGGTGCGCATCACCCACCTGCCCACCGGCCTGGTGGCCGAATGCCAGGACGATCGCTCGCAGCACCGCAACAAGGCCAAGGCCATGGCGGTGCTGGCCGCACGGCTGCGCGACAAGGAACGCCTCGAGCGCCAGGCCAGGGAAGCGGCCACCCGCAAGAGCCTCATCGGCAGCGGCGACCGCAGCGACCGCATCCGCACCTACAACTTTCCGCAGGGCCGGCTCACCGACCACCGCATCAACCTCACGCTCTACAAGCTCGGCAACATCATGGAAGGCGACCTCGACGAGGTGACCGCCGCCCTGCAGGCTGCACGTGCGGCCGAACAGCTGGCCGAGCTCGAGACCGGCGGACTCGCATGACCAGCGTCGCATCGCTGCTGCAGTCCGCGCGCGCGGCCGGGGTGGACCGGCTCGATGCCCAACTGCTGCTGGCCCATGTGCTGCAGCGCCCACGCGCCTGGCTGATCGCCCATGAGGACGCGGTGCTCGACGCGCAGCAGCTCGCGCAGGTGCACGCGGCAATCGATCGCAGGGCCGCGGGCGTGCCGGTGGCCTACCTGCTGGGCGAGAAGGAATTCCACGGCCTCATGCTCGGAGTGACCGCCGATGTGCTGGTGCCTCGGCCCGACACCGAGGTGCTGGTCGACTGGGCCCTGGAACTGCTCGCGGCGGCACCTGCCGGCATGGAAGTCGCCGACCTCGGCACCGGCAGCGGTGCCATCGCCCTGGCGTTGAAACAGGCGTGTCCGTCTGCGAAGGTCTGCGCGGTGGATGCGAGCGCCGCCGCGCTGGCGGTGGCCCGGGGCAACGGTGAGCGGCTCACGCTGGCGGTGGAGTGGCTGGACGGCCATTGGTGGTCGCCTCTGCATGCGCGGCGCTTCGATCTCGTGGTCAGCAACCCGCCCTACATCGCCGAGGGCGACCCGCATCTCGATGCGCTGCAGCACGAGCCGCAGCAGGCGCTCACATCGGGTGCCGACGGGCTCGATGCGATCCGGGAAATCGTGGCGAGCGCCGCCGACCACCTGCGCGCGGGCGCATGGCTGCTGCTCGAGCATGGCCACGACCAGGCGGCGGCGGTTTGCGCCTTGCTGCGCGACGCGGCCTTCGATGCCGTCGCCACACGGCCCGATCTGGCGGGCCTGCCGCGCTGCACCGGTGGCCGGTGGCCAGGTTGACGCAGGCCGTTGCGTCGCCGCCATTCCAGGCGGCAAGAATCCACCACGGAACCATGCAGGCGGCGTAGCATCGCTTCGAAGTGCCTTGTCCAGAAAGGCCCGAGGGGGCCGAACCGCAAGGAGGATCGCCATGGGTAAGAAGTCTTGGCTGATGGTGATGACGGTGGCAGGCGCCATGTCAAGCGCCGGCGCATGGGCCGCCGACGCGGGGGTCGCGTCGTGGCGGCCGCGGCTGCAGGCCACCGAGATTTCTGACGGGTGGCTGTCGGCCGCGCGCCTGCAGGGCCGCCTGGGGCTGGCCACCAGCACCCGGCTGGGCCGGCTCGACAGTTCGCCTGCCAGTGCCGAAGACGGCTCGCGCATCGAAAGCGTGAGCCTCATGGGCGACTACTACTTCTCCATCCGCCGCGGCCTGCGCGCCACCGGCGGTGTCGTGCTCGGCTCGCGCCCCACCTTCTGGGCCGCCCAACCCAGCTTTGGCCTGCATGGCGCCACCACGGCGCTCGCGGCCGAGCGCCGCAGCTTCACCCTCGGCGGCGGCGACATCCACGGCGACTCCGGCCCGACCACTGCCATTCCCTACCTGGGGGTGGGCTACACGGGCACCGCTTCCGCGGCCCGCAGTGCAGACACCCTGCGGGCCGGCAGCTGGGGCTTCACCGCCGACGTCGGCCTCATGGCACAGAACTCGCGCCAGGGCCTGCGGCTGGGCGCCCGCCCGCAGCAGAGCTTCGACGACTTCCTGCGCGACCTGAAACTGGCGCCCATGGTGCAGCTCGGCGTGTCGTATTCCTTCTGAGGTCTTGGCGCTGGCGCAAGGGGGCACCTTGCGCTTTGCCGTATAACCTCGTCTCTTTTCTGCTTGCATGACCGAGACCCCCATGAGCGACGTTCAACAACGCATCTCCGACCTGGTGCACGGCAACCGCGTGGTGCTGTTCATGAAAGGCACGGCCCAGTTCCCGATGTGCGGTTTCTCCGGCCGCGCGGTACAGATCCTCAAGGCCTGCGGCGTGACGGACCTGAAGACCGTCAACGTGCTCGAAGACGAGGAGATCCGCCAGGGCGTGAAGGACTACGCCAACTGGCCCACCATCCCGCAGCTTTACGTGAACGGCGAGTTCGTCGGCGGCTCGGACATCATGATGGAGATGTACCAGGCCGGTGAGCTCCAGCAGGTGCTGGGCCAGCAAGCCTGATCACCGATCGCTCGCCTCCGTTCGGGGCGGACCCCACTTGGCTCAAGAGACCCACTCAACCCGGCTGGTCGTCGGCATCACCGGCGCCACCGGCGCCGTCTACGGCGTGCGCCTGCTCGAGCGCGCGCGCTCGCTTGGTGTCGAGACTCATCTCGTGGTCACGCCGGCCGGCGTGCTGAACGTGCACCACGAGCTCGGCCTCGACCGCACCACCCTGGAGGCATTGGCCGACCATGCCTACAACCCGGCGGAGGTGGGTGCCTGCATTGCCAGCGGCAGCTTCGACACTGCGGCAATGGTGGTGGCCCCTTGCTCGATGAAGAGCCTGGCCGCCATTGCGCATGGCCTGGGCGACAACCTGCTCACCCGCGCGGCCGACGTGACGCTGAAGGAGCGCCGACGCCTGCTGCTGATGGTGCGGGAGACGCCATTCAACCTCGCGCATCTGCGCAACATGACGGCCGTCACCGAAATGGGCGGCGTGATCTTCCCTCCGCTGCCCGCGTTCTATCACCGGCCCCAGACGGTGCACGACCTGGTGGACGACACGGTGGAGCGTGTCCTCTCCTTGCTCGGCGTGCAGCACGCGCAGCCGCGCGCCTGGACCGGGCTGTGACGCCCGGCCCGGCTCACACGCCCCGCTGAGGGGCCGAGGCCGACGGCTCCGACTCGGGCGTGAACAGCCAGCGCTTGCGCGCGGCGAACACGGCGTTGGGGTACTCGGCCTTGCCGCGGCTGCCGTTGTAGCGGCCCAGCGCCAGAAAGAGATCGCCCTTCTCTCGGTCGATGTAGTGGCGCAGGATCACGCAGCCGAAGCGCAGGTTGGTCTGCATGTGGAACAGCCGGCTCGCGTTGCCGTCGCCGATCACCCGGCTCCAGAACGGCATCACCTGCATGTAGCCGCGCGCGCCGACCACACTGATAGCGTACTTGCGAAAGCCGCTTTCCACCTCGATGAGGCCGAGCACCAGCGCCGTGTCGAGCCCGGCCCGCTTGCTCTCGTACCACACCGCCTCGAGGAATTCGCGCCGCACCTGGAAGTCGGGCTTGCGCCGCTTGAGACGGTCGCCCACGTGGGCTAGCCAGCGCCAGTAGGCGAGGCGCTCCTGCACCGTGGCGAACTCGGGCCTGGGTGGCGCGTTGTTGGCAATGGCCGCAGAAAGGGCAGAGCGAACGGCGTCGGCCAGCGGCTCCTCCACCTGCGCGCCCGCGAGCGACAAGCCCGGCAGCCCGACCGCCGCCAGTGCGACGCAGGCTCGACGGCGCGGCAACCAGACCTTGCTGACCTTGTGAAGACTCATGGCGTGATTTTCCGTCGGCGTGGCCCGGCGAGCCAACGTTCGAGCGGCCCGGTCCATCCCCTGGGCGCGGCCAGGCTGCCGAGGGCCGCAACGGCCGCCCAGCTGACCAGCGCCAGCGCAGCCACTGCCGCTGTGCCCGGCTGCCAGGCCGCGCCTGCACCACTGAAGCACAAGGCCAGCACCAGCGACCAGCCCACATACAGTGACAGGGTGTACCGCCCCGCCGGCGCCAGCTTCACCAGCCATAGCGCCGTCCCTGCTTGCCGGCTGGCTGCCAATGCGGCCACGGCAGCGGCCGAAAGCCAGGGGCCCACCAGCGCCGACGCAACGACCACCGTGTTCTGCGCCGCGTAGCCCCACGAGACCGCCCGGTCCAGCAGCACCGCATACGCCACATTGGCCGCGAAGGCCACCGGCAACCAGCGGGCCAGCTGCAGGCGGGCCGTCTGCCAGCGCCGATGGGTCAGCCAGCGCAGGCGGCCAGCCACGAAACCGGCCAGGGTGATGGTCACAAGCTCCGGCAGGAACAGCAGCGGCGCGAGCAGCACCGTGTTCCAGTAGGCACTCACGTTGAGGACCCACCACTCGCGCCAGGTGCCGACGCTTGCGCTGTTCGGCATCGTTTCGGTCAGTGCAGGCGCGCCTGTGGTCAGCGTCGCGGCGAGCACCATCGAAGCCCCCCACAGCACGAGCAGCCAGGCCAGCCCGCGACGCAATGCCGACAAGGGCAGTTGCGCCCAACGCAGCAGGAGCAGGCCACACACCGCATAGGCGGTCAGGATGTCGCCGCTGTAGATGAGCGCGCCATGCAAGACCCCGAGCAGCAGCAGGCGCCTCATCCGCCCTCGCCTGTGCATGACCGCAGTCGCCGCACGGCTGCGCATCGAGAGCGCAAAGCTGTAGCCGAACAGGAAGGCCAGCAGCGGATAGGCCTTGGCCTGGAACAACACCGTCATGGCGACGAACACCGCATGCGCGAGCCAAGAGTCGGCCGGCACAGGCACGCCGGGCAGCGGGCCGTAGGGACCTGCGGCATAGCTCATGGCATTGACGACCAGCACGCCGGCCAGCGCCAGCATGCGCAGGCCGTCGACGAGCGGCTCGCGCGACACGCGGTGCAGCGGCTCGGCCTGCACCATGCCGCCCATCACCTCAGCTCGCGAGTCCGAGCCGCACCCTCACGTGCTGCAGCACCTCGCCGGGTGCCAGCTTGGTGGCAGCGGCGTCGCGTCGGCCCTGGTACTCGAGCTGGCCCTCCTTCAGGCCTCGGTCCGAGATCACCACCCGGTGTGGCACGCCGATGAGCTCCCAGTCGGCGAACATTGCGCCCGGGCGTTCGCCGCGGTCGTCGAGCATGACGTCGATGCCTGCGGCCAGCAGGTCGTCGTGCAACTGGTCGGCCGCGGCCTTCACCTCGGCGCTGCGGTCGTAGCCGATGGGGCACAGCACCACGGTGAACGGCGCAATGGCGTCGGGCCAGACGATGCCGCGCTCGTCGTGCGTCTGCTCGATGGCAGCGCCCAGGATGCGGGTGACGCCGATGCCGTAGCAGCCCATCTCCATCAGCTGCGGCTTGCCGTTCTCGTCGAGGTAGGTGGCGTTCATCGCCTTCGAGTACTTGGTGCCGAGGTAGAACACGTGGCCCACCTCGATACCGCGCTGGATGGCCAGCACGCCTTGGCCGTCGGGCGAGGGGTCCCCTTCGACGACGTTGCGAATGTCGGCCACGAGGTCGGGCTCGGGCAAGTCGCGGCCCCAGTTGACGCCGGTGAGGTGGAAGTCCGCCTCGTTGGCACCACACACGAAGTCGCTCATGTTGGCCACGGTGCGATCGGCTACCACCTTCACCGGCTTCTTGAGGCCGATGGGACCCAGGTAGCCGGGCTTGCAGCCGAAGTGCTCCTCGATCTCGGCGACGGTGGCAAAGCGATAGCCCTCCTTCAGGCCCGGCACCTTGCCGGCCTTCACTTCATTGAGGGCATGGTCGCCGCGCACCAGCAGCAGCCAGACGGTGGACTTGGTGACGTCGCCGGCGGCGGTTTTTTCGTCGGTGGCAAGCACCAGCGACTTCACCGTCTGCGCCAGCGGCAGCTTCAGCAGCTCGGCGACGTCTTCGCAGGTGGCCTTGCCGGGGGTGGGCGTCTTCTGCATCGCCTGCGCGGGCGCGGCACGCTGTGCCAACAGCGGCAGCGCCTCGGCCAGCTCGATGTTGGCGGCGTAGTCGCTCGTGGGGCAGTAGACGATGGCGTCCTCGCCGGTTTCGGCGATCACCTGGAACTCGTGCGAGCGATCACCGCCGATCGCACCGGTGTCGGCCGCCACGGCCCGGTATTGCAGGCCAAGCCGATCGAAGATCTTGCGGTAGGCCGCGTACATGAGGTCGTAGCTCCTGCCGGCGGCCTCGGCATCGCGGTCGAAGGAATACGCATCCTTCATGGTGAACTCGCGGCCGCGCATCACGCCGAAGCGAGGCCGGCGCTCGTCGCGGAACTTCGTCTGGATGTGATAGAAGTTTTTCGGCAGCTGGCGGTAGCTGCGCAGTTCCTGGCGCGCGATGTCGGTCACCACCTCTTCGCTGGTGGGCTGGATGATGAAGTCGCGCTCGTGCCGGTCTTTCACGCGCAGCAGCTCCGGGCCCATCTTGTCGAAGCGCCCGGTCTCCTGCCACAGCTCGGCCGGCTGCACCACGGGCATGAGCAGCTCCACCGCGCCGGCACGGTTCATCTCCTCGCGGATGATGTTCTCGACCTTGCGAATCACCCGCAGGCCCATCGGCATGTAGTTGTAGATCCCCGCGCCCAGGCGCTTGATGAGCCCGGCCCGCATCATCAGCTTGTGGCTCACGATCTCGGCGTCGGCAGGAGCTTCCTTGAGAGTCGAAATGAAGAACTGGGAGGCTTTCATGGGCGCGATGACGGCAAAAACATGCCGAATGTCGGAGAAAGAAGCAGGGAGCTTGCACACCGCGGCTTGGGGTTAGCCGGGGGTCGGGCCATGAGACCCGGTGCAATAATGATTTCAGTACTGAAATTTGGGGTTGATTATGCTCGACCGTGAAGGCTTCAGGCCCAACGTCGGCATCATCCTGCTCAACCAGCGGAACCAGGTGTTTTGGGGCAAGCGCATCCGGACCCATTCCTGGCAGTTTCCGCAGGGCGGCATCAAGCATGGCGAAACGCCCGAGCAGGCGATGTTTCGCGAGCTGCACGAAGAAGTGGGCTTGCATCCGGAACATGTGCGCATCATTGCGCGCACGCGCGACTGGCTGCGCTATGAGGTGCCCGAGCACTACATCCGGCGCGACGCGCGCGGCCACTACAAGGGCCAGAAGCAGATCTGGTTTCTGCTGCAGCTGACCGGCCGCGACAGCGACATGAACCTGCGCGCCACCGACCATCCGGAGTTCGACGCCTGGCGCTGGAATGAATACTGGGTGCCGCTGGACGTGGTGATCGAGTTCAAGCGCGACGTCTATCAGATGGCGCTGACGGAGCTCGCCCGGTATCTGCCGCGCACCAACCACCACAACCGCTACCTGCGCTCGGGCATGCGGCCGCATCGGCGCGACGACGAGCACCACCCGTCGGTGCCGCCTGAGGTGCCCGCACCGGCCCCGAGCGAGGGCGAGGGCTGACCCTCAGGTTGCGTCGGTCTCTAGACCAGCACCATGTTGTCGCGGTGGATCATTTCCGGCTCGGCGGTGTAGCCGAGCAGCCGCTCGAATTCGCTCGACGGCTTGCGCGCGATGAGTCGCGCTTCGGCGCTCGAGTAGTTGGCCAGCCCGCGTGCGATCTGCACGCCGTCGGGGCCACGGACCGCCACCACGTCGCCGCGATGGAAGTCGCCCGTCACTTCGACGACGCCGATGGGCAGCAGGCTCTTGCCTTCATCGCGAACCTTGTTCGCCGCGCCCGCATCGACCACCAGCGTGCCGCGCAGCTGCAGGTGGTCGGCCATCCACTGCTTGCGGGCGGCCTGCTTGGCGGTGCCGGCCACGAACAGCGTGCCGATGGCCTCGCCGCCGGCGAGCCGCACCAGCACGTCGGCTTCGCGGCCCCAGGCCACAACGGTATTGGCACCGCTGCCGGCCGCGCGCTTGGCCGCCAGCACCTTGGTGATCATGCCGCCCTTGCCGATGCTGGAGCCCGCACCGCCGGCCATCTGCTCGAGCGACGGATCGCCCGCGGTGACCACGTCGAGGAAGCGAGCGTTCGGATCCTTGCGCGGGTCGGCTGAATACAGCCCCTTCTGGTCGGTGAGGATCACCAGCGCATCGGCTTCCACGAGGTTGGCCACCAGCGCGCCCAGGGTGTCGTTGTCGCCGACCTTGATCTCGTCGTTGACGACCGTGTCGTTCTCATTGATGACCGGGATCACCTTGAGCGACAGCAGCGTGAGCAGCGTGGAGCGCGCATTGAGATAGCGCTCGCGGTCGGCCAGGTCGGCATGGGTGAGCAGCACCTGGGCGCTGCCCAGGCCCTGTTCGCGCAGCTTGGTTTCGTAGATGTGCGCGAGGCCCATCTGCCCCACCGCCGCGGCCGCCTGCAGCTCGTGCACTTCCTTGGGCCGGCTCGACCAGCCCAGGCGCTTCATGCCTTCGGCGATGGCGCCGCTGGAAACCATCACCACTTCGCGACCCTGCGCAGCCAGGGCGGCCATCTGGCGGCACCAGTTGCCGATCGCATCGGCATCGACGCCCCGGCCTTCGTTGGTCACGAGGCTGGAGCCCACCTTCACGACGATGCGGCGGGCGTTCTTCAGAACGTCACTCATGGGGCTCCTGCGAAATCAGCGGAAACGGGGGTCGTCCGAAGCGGGCTTGAAGGCTTGCTCTTCCGCCGGCGCGGCCGGCTCTTCAAAGCGCACGTCGGGCTCGACCACGTGCTCCTGGAACTGCGCGACGTGCTGCCAGATGGCCTGCACCAGCGGCTCGCAGCCTTCCCGGGTGAGCGCCGAGATCTCGAACACCGGCCCCTTCCACTTGAAGCGCTTGACGAAGTCCTTCACCCGCGCCGCGCGCTCCTCGGGCGGCACCATGTCCAGCTTGTTGAGCACGAGCCAGCGCGGCTTGTCGTAGAGCGTCTGGTCGTACTTCTTGAGCTCGGTCACGATGGCCTTGGCCTGCGCAACCGGATCGACGCCTTCGTCGAACGGCGCCAGGTCCACGAGGTGCAGCAGCAGCCGTGTGCGCTGCAGGTGGCGCAGGAACTGGTGCCCAAGGCCGGCGCCTTCGGCCGCGCCTTCGATCAACCCCGGCACGTCAGCCACGACAAAGCTGCGCTCCGGTCCGACGCGCACCACGCCCAGGTTGGGATGCAGGGTCGTGAAGGGGTAGTCGGCGATCTTGGGTCGCGCATTCGAGATGGCGGCAATCAGCGTGGACTTGCCGGCGTTGGGCATGCCCAGCAGGCCCACGTCGGCCAGCACGCGCAGCTCGAGCTTGAGCTTCTTCTGCTCACCCGGCCAGCCGGGCGTCTTCTGCCGCGGCGCCCGGTTGGTGCTGGTCTTGTAGTGCAGGTTGCCGAAGCCGCCGTCGCCGCCCTTGGCGAGCATCACCATCTCGCCGGGCTTCAGCAGTTCAACCACCAGTTCGCCGGTCTCGGCGTCGGTGACGATGGTGCCCACCGGCATGCGCAGCACGATGTCTTCGGCAGCCGCGCCGAACTGGTCGGAGCCGCGGCCGGGCTCGCCGTTGCGCGCCTCGTGGCGACGCGAGAAGCGAAAGTCGATCAGCGTGTTGAGGTTGCGATCGGCCACCGCGTAGACATGCCCGCCGCGCCCGCCGTCACCACCGTTGGGCCCGCCGAACGGGATGAACTTTTCTCTGCGGAAGCTCACGCAGCCGCTGCCGCCGTTGCCGGCGACCACGTCGATGTAAGCCTCGTCGACGAACTTCATGACTTGCTGTCCTTGCCCTGCTGGTTGTCCGCGGGCTCGTGGGTCACGATGGACCACGCTGCAGCGTGTGCGGACGGTCGCAATGGCACGATGGTAATGGAGGCCCTCCGCGAAGGGCCTCAAAAACAAAGCCCCGGCAAGCCGGGGCTTTGTGCGAGTGCAGCTCGGGCCGCTCAGACCGGCGTGACGACGACCGTCTTGCGGCTCTGCGGGCCCTTCTCGGTGAAGGACACCTCGCCGTCGACCAGGGCGAACAGCGTGTGATCCTTGCCGGTGCCGACGTTGGTGCCGGCATGGAAGCGGGTGCCGCGCTGGCGCACGATGATCGAGCCGGCCGGCACGACCTGGCCGCCGAACACCTTCACGCCGAGCATCTTCGGTTGAGAGTCGCGGCCGTTCCGGGTGGAACCGCCGCCTTTTTTCTGTGCCATGTTTCGAACTCCTTGGAGCTAAGGCCGGGATCAGCCGTTGACCGCGCTGATTTCCAGCTCGGTGAAGGTCTGACGGTGACCTTGGCGCTTCTGATAGTGCTTGCGACGACGCATCTTGAAGATGCGCACCTTGTCGTGCTTGCCATGCGCCACCACCGTGGCCTTGACGCTTGCGCCGGCAACCAAGGGAGTCCCAACCTTCAGGTCCGCGCCGTTACCCACGGCGAGCACCTGCTCGATCACGATCTCTTGGCCAACTTCCGCAGCAATCTGTTCTACCTTGATCTTTTCGCCAGCAGCAACCTTGTATTGCTTGCCACCGGTTTTTATGACCGCGTACATATCAGCCCTTTCAGTAACAAAGAACACGCGCGACGGGGCTGCCCCCAAAGCGCAGCTCCTCGCCCGAGAGGCGAAGAGCCCGCGATCATACCACAGCCGACCTGTCAAGGCGCGCTTTCGCTCAGCGCGCGGCCAGGAGGTGTCCGCCCGCTCCCTATAATCCGCCGTCTGCTCACCGCGAGCCCGCCTCTGTTCAAGGGTCCCCAGCGTGTCCCCCGTCCCCAAAACAACGACCTCCGCCGCAGCACTTCTGGCTGCCGACATGGCCGAGGTCGATGCCCTGATCCAGCGCCGACTGGCCTCCGACGTGGTGCTGATCAACCAGATCTCGCACTACATCATCAGTGCCGGCGGCAAGCGCATCCGGCCGATGCTGGTCCTGCTGTTCGCACGGGCACTCGGCTTCAACGGGCCGGAGCGCTATGAGCTGGCAGCGACGGTGGAATTCATTCACACGGCCACGCTGCTGCACGACGACGTGGTGGACGAGTCGGCTCTGCGCCGCGGCCGTGAGACCGCGAACGCGCTTTTCGGCAATGCGGCCAGCGTGCTGGTCGGAGACTTCCTGTACTCGCGCGCCTTCCAGATGATGGTGTCGGTGAAGCGCCTGCGCGTGCTGGAAGTGCTGGCTGACGCGACCAACGTGATCGCCGAAGGCGAAGTGCTCCAGCTCATGAACATGCACGACCCCGACCTCGCGGTCGAGGATTACCTGCGTGTCATCCGCTACAAGACGGCCAAGCTGTTCGAGGCCAGCGCGCGCCTGGGCGCCGTGCTCGCAGGCGCCGACTCTCCGCTCGAGGAAACCTGCGCCTCCTACGGCCGCGCGCTCGGCACCGCCTTCCAGCTCGTGGACGACCTGCTCGACTATGAAGGCCTGTCGGCCCAGATGGGGAAGAACGTCGGCGACGACCTGCGCGAGGGCAAGCCCACCCTTCCGCTGCTGGTGGCCATGGAGCGCGGCACGGCACAGCAGCGGGCACTGATCCGCCACGCCATCGAACATGGCGAGGTCGAGAAGCTGCCCGAGATCATCGAGATCGTGCGCGAAACCGGCGCGCTGGAGGCCACGCGAGAGGCAGCTCGCGCCGAGGCTTCGAAGGCCCGCGAATGCCTTGCTGCATTGCCGATGTCAGAAAGCCGCGAAGCTCTGCTAGAATTTTGTGTTCGTTCGGTAGACCGCTCTTCCTGAGACGGTCTGACGAACCTGCAGAGCAGCCCGCAACGGGCTCGTCACTGCAAATCGGGGTGTAGCTTAGCCTGGTAGAGCGCTACGTTCGGGACGTAGAGGCCGGAGGTTCGAATCCTCTCACCCCGACCAACTTCAACAGTCGGTTTTCATAGGGAAGCAAGCGCTTCTGCGGGTCGCAAGACCATTCGTGTGTCTGTTCGATGTGTCACTTTCCTCTCTGACACGTGGCACACGAACCGATGGCAAAACCTCTTGGATTGTTCCTACGTGGCGGGTCTTACTCGCTGCGCGTCATGGTCCCGAAGGACCTTCAGGCCCAAAACGCGGGAGAAGGCGGTAAGCCGCGCACGAAGCTGGTCGTCGCATTGGGTACTGCTGACCTGCGCGAGGCTCGTTTGCGGGCCGCTCAGAAGCGAGCGGAATACGAAACGCTGTTCACGGTACAGCGTGCCCGCCTCAAGCCACGGAGCATCCAGCCGACCCGCGAGGTCGTCACACATCTTGCGGCGCTGTTCCGCCATGAACTGCTGAGCGACGACGACAGGACCCGCGCAAACCCACACACCACCGGAGCGACGGCGGCGCTCGGAGCCGCGCTGCTCCTTGGGGCCGAGCCGGTTCACACGAAAACCACGCCCACCGGCCACATCGTGCAGGTTCACGCACTTGGTGCGGAGCTGCTCCCAGACGATGACGCGGACCCGCTGGCAGGGTTCAAACGCGAGCATGCGCAACTTATCAAGGCGGACCACCAGCGCACACTCGCGGGCTGGAAGGAGGACGCCGCGGATGGACGTCTGGAGGTCGCCCGCCGGGCAGCGGATCGCATGGCGCAGCGCATGGGCTTGCAGCTGGACTGGGGCACGGCAGGGGCACGTGAGCTTCTGGTGACGTTTCAGCGCAGCATGATCGACGCCGCGGCGGCCCTCGTGGCCCGTGGGGCCGGTGAGAGCGTGGAGACCCCGGAAGCGCCGGCAGCCCAGCAGGTCGCCGCACCTGCGAGGCTGCGCGATGCACTCGCCCCATGGAGGGCTGCCAAGCCCAACCGACACGCGAAGACGGTGCGCGATACCGAGCTGGCCCTGGAGGCCTTCGAGGCCTTCACGGGCAACCCCCCGCTATCGCGCCTAACGCTGGCACATGGCGACGATTTCCGTGCGTGGCTGCTCAAGCAGTCAAGCAGCGAGAAGACCGCTGCAAACAAGTTCGCTGCCGTCAACGGGCTGCTCAACTATGCCGCCGACCAGCGCGGCATGATCGAACGCAACCCTTGGGCAAAGCTGCGCGTAAACATCACCAAGCGAACCAAGGGCGGCCCGTGGGCCCTCGGGGAAGTCGCCACTATCTTCGGCACGTCGCTGTTCACGTGCTACGAACTCCCGCCCCAGGAAAAGGCTGCTCAGGATGCGGCGTACTGGGTACCTCTGCTCGCGCTGTTCACGGGTGCTCGCGTGTCCGAATTGGCGCAGCTCCGCATTCGAGACCTCGTGCTTGCCGACAGCTCCGCAGGCCCTGCCACCCTTGCAGTCTTGAGCATTACCGATGAGCCAGAGGACGACGAGGTGGGCACGTTCGCAACGGCCACCAAGACCGCGGGCAGCGTGCGCACGGTCCCGCTGCATCGCGAGCTGATCCGCTTGGGGTTCCTGGAGTACGCAGCCGCCATCAAGGAAGCCGGCGCCGCCCAGATGTTCCCCTCCGTTCAGCGGCGCGAGGGTAAGGGCGCAGGCGACGACCTATCTACCTGGTTCGGCAAGTACCGGCGAGGCCTGGGCATCACGCGACCTCGTGCAGGTATTCACGCCGCGCGACACACGATGCGCACCGCGCTTGCCAATGCAGGGGCCACCGATGCACAGGCATTTGCGATTGGCGGATGGTCGGGCGCCCGCGGCCCGGGCAATTCCACATACCTGCACGCCCTTTCGCCCGAGGTATTGCGAGAGGTACTGGATCGCGTTACCTATGCAGGCCTGACGTTGCCGAGAGTTTTCAAAGAGCCCGCCTGGGCCCCAAAGACCAACCGGGTCGGGTAGAGCGCCCCAGCCCTTGCCCAGCGTGCCCGCGCACACCCACCTGGCTCCCGATAAGCGCCCCCGGGTTTCAGCGGCGCCACAACCTTGAGACGCAGAAGCCAATGAACCGTCTTGCCACTGCCGAGTTCCTGACCTTCACACCCACCGAACAGGCGGCTTTGCATGCGTTGGCGCATTCACTGTCCCGAAGCCTTTGCGTGGGGGTCACCGCGGACTTCTATAGCCCCCAGGATAACGACGAGTACGCCTCGCTCCTTATGGTCGAGCCGGACAGATTGACGTTGGAGCCGCTGGCGACGGTGCAGCTCATTCGAAGGCCTGCGCGTGGGTTCGGGCTCGTTATGGCGAGCGGTCGGGCCTATGGTTCTGCCACTTGGCGGGCCGCAATTGCGGCTGACTTCTGGCTGACTCTGCGCTATGCCGAGCGCACGGCAATTCGTGCCGCTCTTGGTCTGCGGGCAGGTTCCTTCGCGCTGCAGCATGCCATGCCCCCCACTCCACAGTTGGAAGCAAAGGTGTGGCGGCTCAGCCGCGCGGCGTGCACTTCTCCGCTCCTTGACCGTTGACATGCGGCTCCGGGCTCCCTGCCTGGAGGCCCCATTGACGAACTACCGGTTAGGTAGGGGGCCGCTATCCCTGGCGCCCTCCACCGACGGATTGAACTCGCTCCAGTGCCGGTCGGAAAACCTTCGACGCGACATGCAGTTGCAGTAACGCACGGTTAGGTAGCGACCTTAGCGCCACGCCAGCAGTCCCCACAGTTGCGAGCAACTCCCCGTCGGGGTCGCTGATGTGGCCCCAGGCAGGGCTGAAGCCAGGCAAATCAGCCGCGCCAGCCCGCGTCTCGCGCAAGCCCCCCCTGCCCCGCGCTATTTACGAGCCCAGGAGCCCCTTGCCGGTCTCGGCAGGCTCGTGATGCCCAAGAGCGCGGCCCCTCCGCGCATACGCGCAGGACCTGCCCCCTCTATCCCTGGCCTCCCGGCCGGGAGGGGTGCGTTCGACCACGAAAGACCCAGCAATGACTCACAAAGTCCCCGTCCTCCTGAAGCGCTCGCCCAAGACCAACGACGTGCGTCCTCATTCACACTGGCCTGACGTGCTCGTCGTGCAATTACAGAACCGCCAGGCCTGCCAAATCAGCAAGGCCCGGTACGAGGCCCTGCAGGCCGCTGGCCACACTGGGCGCTGGTTCGCCAACCGAGACGGCAAGTGCGGCCATAGCTACGTCCGTCTCGAAGGTCCATCCAACCTACTGACTGTCGCCCGCCTCATCACTGACTGCGAACCCGGGCAAGCCGTCCGCTACCTCAACGGCAACCGCTTCGACCTCCGCGACGAGAACCTTAGCGTGGTTGCCAAACGGGGCGGCAAGTGCAAGAACCCGGTGCAGGAAGCCGAGGACCGCTTCCCCGGGGACGTTGAGGCCCAAGCGGCCTGGTTGCGCCGCAGAGCCCGCAAAGGCGATCGGACCGACTTGGCTGTCATCGCGACCGCGCTGCATGGTGATACCCCGGCGGCCCGCGTAGGGCTCATGGAACTGTTCGGCGGGAAGCGCACCTTGGGCGAACTCGGTTGTGTGACCGTCTGGGCCACGGAGCCCGCATGAGCTGCACGCAGTGCGCGGCGCAGCGCACTCCAAACCCTGCACGACCGACTGAAGCGCAGCGACGCGCCCGGGAGGAATTCGACATTGACAAGGCAATGGCGGCACTTCCTGCCACTTCCACTGCGTGTCGTCCGCAAGGGGCAGCGGGTGTGCGGTTGCGCCGACATCACGTCGCGGTCATTCCGGAGGGCTTGTTGCGTGAGTTCGCCCGTGACACGCTCGGTGCCAAACGGATGTCGAAGCAATACCTTGATGCTCTTCGCGTGGTCCTCGGCAACAAGGCCGACGCAAGCTGCAGGCGGTACGTGCTGGAACTGAACATCCGAGTCCCGTTCGCGGCGGAACGCGTGATGCGAACCATCATCGACCAGATGAAGCGAGCGGGGCTCACCTATGGTCAAGGGGTCGCCCTGGGCAATGGGCGCACGCAAGTTGTCCAGTGCTTCGGCCCGCGTCGGCAGGAGTGTGCGGATGAAGATGCGCCGGCAGAACTGGAGGCTGACCTGCGAAGGGAAGAGGAAGCGGCGCCCCATGCACCCGCCATGCCCCCAAATGCCGAGCCGTGGGGCATCCAGGCGAGCGAAGTGCCGCACTGACGAGCACCGAGCGGCCAGGTCTTAACGTCACAGTAAATGGGCCCCAGAGCCCTAAGGTCCAGACCATCCTTCGTGGCGCCGCTCTGGCGACCGCAATTTCCAGCCTGAGACAGAAAGAGGATTCCCCAGCGGCCCGCGCCGGCGGTTTGATCTGAGCGACCATAGGCTACAGGGTACGCGTCTGTGCATCCCACCTTGACTGGTCAGCAGCAGCCCGGCAGGAAGGGCCGATGTCGTTGTAAGGTTGAGCACACCCAAGGCGCCAGCACGTTGTTCAGATGAACCAGTCCCCATAC
>NZ_SWAR01000081.1 GCF_006386545.1 Methylibium rhizosphaerae
CAAAGCAAAAACGCCCGACCAGCTGGTCGGGCGTTTTGCGAGTTAATAGCCTGACGATGTCCTACTTTCACACGGGAATCCGCACTATCATCGGCGCTGAGGCGTTTCACTGTCCTGTTCGGGATGGGAAGGAGTGGGACCACCTCGCTATGGTCATCAGGCTGAACCGGTCACTGCCCTGCGGTTAGTTGGCAAGGCAGCCAATTTGTAGAGTCTGGTCAGCGATTTTTGATTGCGGCCACTTGGGCACAACACGCTTTGACGGTCACGTCAAAGTTATAGGGTCAAGCCTCACGAGCAATTAGTACTGGTTAGCTTAACTGGTTACCCAGCTTCCACACCCAGCCTATCAACGTCCTGGTCTCGAACGACTCTTCAGGGGGCTCAAGGCCCCGGCAGATCTCATCTTGAGACGAGTTTCCCGCTTAGATGCTTTCAGCGGTTATCTCTTCCGCACTTAGCTACTCGGCAATGCCACTGGCGTGACAACCGATACACCAGAGGTGCGTCCACTCCGGTCCTCTCGTACTAGGAGCAGGCTCTCTCAAATCTGCAGCGCCCACGGAAGATAGGGACCAAACTGTCTCACGACGTTTTAAACCCAGCTCACGTACCTCTTTAAATGGCGAACAGCCATACCCTTGGGACCGGCTACAGCCCCAGGATGAGATGAGCCGACATCGAGGTGCCAAACACCGCCGTCGATATGAACTCTTGGGCGGTATCAGCCTGTTATCCCCAGAGTACCTTTTATCCGTTGAGCGATGGCCCTTCCATACAGAACCACCGGATCACTTAGTCCTACTTTCGTACCTGCTCGACTTGTCAGTCTCGCAGTCAAGCACGCTTATGCCTATGCACTATTAGCACGATTTCCGACCGTGCCTAGCGTACCTTCGAACTCCTCCGTTACGCTTTGGGAGGAGACCGCCCCAGTCAAACTGCCTACCATGCACTGTCCCCAACCCGGATAACGGGTCAAGGTTAGAACCTCAAACACACCAGGGTGGTATTTCAACGTTGGCTCCATGGCACCTAGCGGCACCACTTCAAAGCCTCCCACCTATCCTACACAGATCTGTTCAAAGTCCAATACAAAGCTACAGTAAAGGTTCATGGGGTCTTTCCGTCTTTCCGCGGGGAGATTGCATCATCACAAACATTTCAACTTCGCTGAGTCTCAGGAGGAGACAGTGTGGCCATCGTTACGCCATTCGTGCAGGTCGGAACTTACCCGACAAGGAATTTCGCTACCTTAGGACCGTTATAGTTACGGCCGCCGTTTACTGGGACTTCAATCAAGAGCTTGCACCCCATCATTTAATCTTCCAGCACCGGGCAGGCGTCACACCCTATACGTCGACTTTCGTCTTTGCAGAGTGCTGTGTTTTTAATAAACAGTCGCAGCCACCGATTCTCTGCGACCCCATTGGGCTCCCCCTGTACGGGTTCACCTACTAAGGGCACACCTTCTTCCGAAGTTACGGTGTCAATTTGCCGAGTTCCTTCTCCTGAGTTCTCTCAAGCGCCTTAGAATACTCATCTCGCGCACCAGTGTCGGTTTGCGGTACGGTCGTGTGTAGCTGGAGCTTAGTGGCTTTTCCTGGAAGCAGGGTATCACTCACTTCAGCGGCAAGCCGCCTCGTTATCACCCCTCATCTAAACCCGGCGGATTTGCCTACCAGGCACGACTACAGGCTTGAACCGGGACATCCAACACCCGGCTGAGCTAACCTTCTCCGTCCCCACATCGCACTACACATCGGTACAGGAATATTGACCTGTTTCCCATCAGCTACGCATCTCTGCCTCGCCTTAGGGGCCGACTCACCCTACGCCGATGAACGTTGCGTAGGAAACCTTGCGCTTTCGGCGAGGGGGCTTTTCACCCCCTTTAACGCTACTCATGTCAGCATTCGCACTTCTGATACCTCCAGCAGACCTCACGATCCACCTTCACAGGCGTACAGAACGCTCTCCTACCGCGCGTATTGCTACGCACCCGCAGCTTCGGTTACTGGCTTAGCCCCGTTACATCTTCCGCGCAGGACGACTCGATCAGTGAGCTATTACGCTTTCTTTAAATGGTGGCTGCTTCTAAGCCAACATCCTGACTGTTTTAGCCTTCCCACTTCGTTTCCCACTTAGCCAATATTAGGGACCTTAGCTGGCGGTCTGGGTTGTTTCCCTCTTGTGTCCGGACGTTAGCACCCGGTGCACTGTCTCCCAAGCTGTACTCGTCGGTATTCGGAGTTTGCAATGGTTTGGTAAGTCGCCATGACCCCCTAGCCATAACAGTGCTCTACCCCCGACGGTAATACTTGAGGCACTACCTAAATAGTTTTCGGAGAGAACCAGCTATTTCCAAGTTTGTTTAGCCTTTCACCCCTATCCACAGCTCATCCGCTAGTTTTGCAACACTAGTCGGTTCGGACCTCCAGTGAGTGTTACCTCACCTTCATCCTGGCCATGGATAGATCACTTGGTTTCGGGTCTACACCCAGCGACTGAACGCCCTATTCGGACTCGGTTTCCCTGCGCCTTCCCTATTCGGTTAAGCTTGCCACTGAATGTAAGTCGCTGACCCATTATACAAAAGGTACGCCGTCACCCTTGCGGGCTCCGACTTTTTGTATGCATGCGGTTTCAGGATCTATTTCACTCCCCTCCCGGGGTTCTTTTCGCCTTTCCCTCACGGTACTAGTTCGCTATCGGTCGATTACGAGTATTTAGCCTTGGAGGATGGTCCCCCCATCTTCAGACAGGATTTCACGTGTCCCGCCCTACTTTTCGCACGCCTAGTTCCACCACCCACTTTTTTCATACGGGACTATCACCCACTATGGTCGGCCTTTCCAGACCGTTCTGATAAGTCGATGGCTAAAACGTGCAGGCTGTTCCGATTTCGCTCGCCACTACTTTCGGAATCTCGGTTGATGTCTGTTCCTCGAGCTACTGAGATGTTTCAGTTCACCCGGTTCGCCTCGCATACCTATGTATTCAGTATGCGATACCCCTAAGGGTGGGTTTCCCCATTCGGAAATCTCCGGATCAAAGCTTATTTGCCAGCTCCCCGAAGCTTATCGCAGGCTATCACGTCCTTCGTCGCCTGTAATCGCCAAGGCATCCACCACATGCACTTAGTCACTTGACCCTATAACTTTGACGCCTCGCTGATAAGAGGCATCGTCAAGGACTGGATCGACGGTTCAATGTCGATCTTTGAGTATTCGCGTTATGCCGTCTTCAAATTCTTTCGAATTGAAGTTTGGTGACGCAATCAAAAAGTTGCTGGCGGCACGGATGCGCCATGAAGCGCTTTCCGCCAGCAACGCTGATTTCGACTCTACAAATTGTTAAAGAACAACAGCCGACCCTTTCGGATCGCACACAAAAACCATCACCAATGGCTTTTGCGTGCGCTCAGAATCAGAATGAGTGGTGGAGGATGACGGGATCGAACCGACGACCCCCTGCTTGCAAAGCAGGTGCTCTCCCAGCTGAGCTAATCCCCCGTAACGATGGTGGGTCTGGTTGGATTCGAACCAACGACCCCCGCCTTATCAAGACGGTGCTCTAACCGACTGAGCTACAGACCCTCGCATTCCCTTGTGAACCGCGATGGCCCGCCTCTTTAACGTCAACCCGCGCTGCTAGCGCTGACGCTGTCGCCGGTTCACGTTTCACACGCTGTTGTCTACTTACAGCCGATAAGTGTGGGCGCAAGAATTTGAATGCTTTTTCCAGAAAGGAGGTGATCCAGCCGCACCTTCCGATACGGCTACCTTGTTACGACTTCACCCCAGTCACGAACCCTGCCGTGGTAATCGCCCTCCTTGCGGTTAGGCTAACTACTTCTGGCAGAACCCGCTCCCATGGTGTGACGGGCGGTGTGTACAAGACCCGGGAACGTATTCACCGCGGCAAGCTGATCCGCGATTACTAGCGATTCCGACTTCATGCAGTCGAGTTGCAGACTGCAATCCGGACTACGACCGGTTTTCTGGGATTGGCTCCCCCTCGCGGGTTGGCAGCCCTCTGTACCGGCCATTGTATGACGTGTGTAGCCCTACCCATAAGGGCCATGATGACCTGACGTCATCCCCACCTTCCTCCGGTTTGTCACCGGCAGTCTCATTAGAGTGCCCTTTCGTAGCAACTAATGACAAGGGTTGCGCTCGTTGCGGGACTTAACCCAACATCTCACGACACGAGCTGACGACGGCCATGCAGCACCTGTGTCCAGGCTCTCTTTCGAGCACCAAGCCATCTCTGGCAAGTTCCTGGCATGTCAAGGGTAGGTAAGGTTTTTCGCGTTGCATCGAATTAAACCACATCATCCACCGCTTGTGCGGGTCCCCGTCAATTCCTTTGAGTTTCAACCTTGCGGCCGTACTCCCCAGGCGGTCAACTTCACGCGTTAGCTTCGTTACTGAACAGCAAGCCGTCCAACAACCAGTTGACATCGTTTAGGGCGTGGACTACCAGGGTATCTAATCCTGTTTGCTCCCCACGCTTTCGTGCATGAGCGTCAGTACAGGTCCAGGAGATTGCCTTCGCCATCGGTGTTCCTCCGCATATCTACGCATTTCACTGCTACACGCGGAATTCCATCTCCCTCTACCGTACTCCAGCCATGCAGTCACAAATGCAGTTCCCAGGTTAAGCCCGGGGATTTCACATCTGTCTTGCATGACCGCCTGCGCACGCTTTACGCCCAGTAATTCCGATTAACGCTTGCACCCTACGTATTACCGCGGCTGCTGGCACGTAGTTAGCCGGTGCTTATTCTTCAGGTACCGTCATCCTCCCGAGGTATTAGCCCAGAAGATTTCTTCCCTGACAAAAGCGGTTTACAACCCGAAGGCCTTCTTCCCGCACGCGGCATGGCTGGATCAGGCTTTCGCCCATTGTCCAAAATTCCCCACTGCTGCCTCCCGTAGGAGTCTGGGCCGTGTCTCAGTCCCAGTGTGGCTGGTCGTCCTCTCAGACCAGCTACGGATCGTAGCCTTGGTGAGCCTTTACCCCACCAACTAGCTAATCCGACATCGGCCGCTCCAATAGCGCAAGGTCTTGCGATCCCCTGCTTTCACCCTCAGGTCGTATGCGGTATTAATCCGGCTTTCGCCGGGCTATCCCCCACTACTGGGCACGTTCCGATGCATTACTCACCCGTTCGCCACTCGCCACCAGGGTTGCCCCCGTGCTGCCGTTCGACTTGCATGTGTAAGGCATGCCGCCAGCGTTCAATCTGAGCCAGGATCAAACTCTTCAGTTCGATCTTGAATTTGCTCAAAACGGAATTGAAGTGAACTTCACTTCTTCATCCGTGAGCGTTTGTGGATCCGTAGATCCTTGGCATTCGCCTTCAAACGCCCACGCTTATCGGCTGTAACTTTTTAAAGAACTGCACCCTTCGGCGCGTCGCTGACTTCGTTGTGTTGTCATCAGC
>NZ_SWAR01000082.1 GCF_006386545.1 Methylibium rhizosphaerae
AGAAATCGATCTCGCTGGGCAGGTCGTCGTCGTGGTCAGTGGCTCGCGTTCCCATCGTCATCACCTTGGGTGTTGCTGTGAGCCGCTCAACGCGGCTCGTTCTCGTACTGCCGGCGCTCGTGCCTGGTGGCCTCGCGCGCCGAAATGATCCTCACCTTCGCGCTGCTCGGCCCGCTGGCGCTGTAGGTGTGTGCCACCGCCAGCAGCCGGCCGTTGCTCGCCAGCCCCAGCGTGAACCAACGCTCCTCGAACTCGCTGTGCGCCGCGTCGAAGACGGTCAGCGCCAGCGCATCGAGCAACACCGTGGCGGCCTGCTCGAACGACACCCCGTGCTTGACGAGGTTGGAAGCGGCCTTGAGCGGGTCCCATTCGAAATCCAGCTGCGGTGCGGCGGCGCTCAAGTGCGGCTCTCCGCCTTGCGCTTGAGCTGGCCGCGCTCGATGAACGCATCCAGCAGCTGAAGCACCTGGCGCTTGTCGGCCACGTCCAGCTTCTCGATGGCCAGCAGGCGCCGGCGCAGCCGGCTGTCGCCCTCCTGCTTGGCCAGCCGCCGCTTGGGCGCGCCCACGCCGAACAACTCATCGATCGACACCCCCAGCGCGGCGGCGATCTGCGGCAGCAGGTTGGCCGGCGGCGTGGCCGCCGGACTCTCGTAGTAGGCCACCATGCGCTGCGAGATGCCCAGCTCGGCGGCCAGCTCCACCTGCGTGAAACCCGCTGCCTTACGCAGGCTGGCCAGGCGCTCGCCGAAGCTGGCCGGGGCGGCTGCCGCAGCGGTGGCCGGTTGAATGCGTTTGCCCATCGAAACAAGTTCCAAGCGATGGGGCGAGTCTAGGAAGGCTGGACGCTGCATTGAAGCCTCGGACTTGACATGTATACACACGATGTATAGTGTGCCGTCCTTCAAATTGTTTAGCAACCCGGTGTATGTCCGGGACTGACGGAGAACGGCATGGCACGCATCCCCGAACCAGAACTGCAGCGGCTAAAAGAAGAGGTGTCGGTGCAGCGCCTGGTCGAGGCGGTGGGGGTGGAGCTGAAGCGTGCGGGCAAGGACTGGCTGGGGCGCTGCCCGTTCCACGACGATGCCGAGGCGAGCCTGGTGGTGAGCCCGGCGAAGAACCTGTGGCACTGCTTCGGCTGCGGCATCGGCGGCGGGCCGATCGACTGGGTGATGAAGCACCGTGGCGTGAGCTTCCGGCACGCGGTGGAGCTCCTCAAGGCCGATCCTTCCATAGCGGCTGCCGGTGCTGCGCCTGCCAAGCGCACGACGGTGCGCGCGCTGCCGGCGCCGGTGGCCTTGGATGCCGACGACCAGGCGCTGCTGGCGCAGACCATCGACTACTACCACGAGCGCTTGAAGCAAAGCCCCGAGGCGCTGGCCTACCTCAAGGCACGCGGGCTCGACCACCCGCAGCTGGTGGACACCTTCCAGCTCGGCGTGGCCGACAGGACGCTGGGCCTGCGCTTGCCGGAAAAGAACCGCCAGGCCGGCGCGGCGGTGCGGCAGCGGCTGCAGCGCATCGGGCTGATCCGAGACAGCGGCCACGAACACTTCAACGGCAGCTTGGTGGTACCGGTGTTCGATGCGGTCGGCGCCGTGGTGGAGGTCTACGGCCGCAAGCTCAGAGACGACCTGCGCGCGGGCACGCCCAAGCACCTGTACCTGCCGGGGCCGCATGCGGGCGTGTTCAACCTGGCCGGCGTGATCGAGGCCGGGCAGCGAGCGCCGGGCCAGCGCGAAGTGATCCTGTGCGAGGCCTTGATCGACGCGATGACCTTCTGGTGCGCCGGCTTCACCAACGTGACCAGCGCCTACGGCGTGGAGGGCTTCGGCGACGACCTGCTGGCCGCCTTCAAGGCGCATGGCATCGAACGCGTGCTGATCGCCTACGACCGCGACGACGCCGGCGAGCGTGCGGCGGCCAAGCTGGCCGAGGCGCTGATCGCCGAAGGCTTCGAGGTCTTGCGCGTGCTGTTCCCCAAGGGCATGGATGCCAACGACTACGCGCGCAAGATGAGCCCGCCCGACAAGGCGCTGGCGCTGGTGCTGCGGCAAGCGCAATGGATCGGCGGGGCGCGGCCGGTGCAGTCGCCAGCAGCTGAAGAAGGATTGACCGAGCCGGCGCTGCCAACCGAGGACGCGCCGGCACTTCCTTCCTCAGCCGCTGAGCCGCCGGCGCGCAGCGCCGATGAAGCTATGCCGAGCGAGCTGCCCGACGAGCTGCAGCTGGACACCGGCGGCATCACCTGGCGCGTGCGCGGCTGGAAGAAAAACACCAGCGCCGAGGTGATGAAGGTCAACGTGCAGGCCAAGCGCAAGCCCGAGGCGAACGCGCCGGCCGACTCGACGCTGGGCGCGTACTTCGTGGACACGCTGGACCTGTACGCCGCGCGCAGCCGTGCGGCGTTCCTGCGCGCGGCCAGCATCGAGCTGGGGATGAGCGAAGACGCGCTGAAACGTGAACTCGGCGCGGTGCTGCTGAAGCTCGAGGCGCTGCAGGATGCGCTGCTCACGCAAGCGCGCGAGCGCCAGGCCTCGACGCCGAAGGCGCCGGTGCTGTCGGCCGACGAAGAAGCGCAGGCCTTGGAGCTGCTGCAGGCGCCGAACCTCATCGAGCGCATCGTGACGGACCTGCATGCGCTGGGCGTGGTCGGTGAAGACCTGAACCTGCTGGCCGCGTACCTGGCTGCCGTCAGCCGCAAGCTGGATACGCCCTTGGCCGTGCTCATCCAAAGCTCGAGCGCGGCGGGCAAGTCCTCGCTGATGGACGCCGTGCTGCAGCTGGTGCCCGAGGAAGAGCGCATCCGCTACTCGGCGATGACCGGGCAGAGCCTGTTCTACCTGGGCGAGACGAACCTGCAGCACAAGATCCTCGCCATCGCCGAGGAAGAGGGCGTGCGCCAGGCCGCGTATGCCTTGAAGCTCTTGCAAAGCGATGGCGAGCTGACGATCGCCAGCACCGCCAAGGACGAGGCCACGGGCAACCTGAGCACGCGGCAATACACGGTGAAGGGTCCGGTGATGCTGATGCTCACGACGACGGCCATCGACGTCGACGAAGAGCTGCTCAACCGCTGCCTGGTTCTCTCGGTCAACGAGAGCCGCGAGCAGACCGCGGCCATCCACGCGCGGCAGCGTCAGAAGCAGACGCTGCAAGGGCTGCTCGAACGCAACCGACGCGACACCCTCAAGGCCGTGCACCACAACGCGCAGCGCCTGCTGGCGCCGATCGCGGTGGTGAACCCGTATGCCGACCGCCTGACCTTCCTGGCCGACAAGACCCGCACACGGCGCGATCACATGAAGTACCTGGTGCTGATCCAGGCCATCGCGCTGCTGCACCAGCACCAGCGCGAGGTGAAGACGGCGCAGGCCGAGGGCGGCCAGGCCCTGCGCTACATCGAGGTGACCCCCGCCGACATCGAGCTGGCCAACGCCATCGCGCACGAAGTGCTCGGCCGCACGCTGGACGAGCTGCCGCCGCAGACGCGGCGCCTGCTCAACCTCATCCGCGCGATGGTGGCCGAGCGCGCCGAGCGTGAGCGCATCAGATGCGCCGACGTGCGCTTCACGCGGCGCGACATCCGCGAGGCCACGCAGTGGAGCGACAACCAGCTGAAGGTGCACTGCGCGCGCCTGGCCGAGATGGAGTTCCTGCTGATCCACGGCGGCAGCCGCGGCCACAGCCTGCGCTACGAGCTGCTGTGGGACGGCAGCGACGAGGATGTGCGGCGCCTGTGCGGGCTGATCGACACGGCCGAACTGCACGCCGACGCATCGCTACGACGCCCGCAAGTTGGGGCCGCAGCCGCGCAAGTGGGTGCCAAGTTGGCCCCAAGTTGCCCCCAAGTTGGGGTCAAGTTGGACGCGGTGAACCAGCCGAAAACCCGCGCCGATGCTGGCGCTGCGGCCGATCGACCGATCAACGGCGCCAAAACGCCTATCTCTGGCGCGGACGCGCTTCGTCCTGTCGTACCCACGGCCGCGCATTGACGGCCATGCGCCCCCGCGAGCGCTTCACGGCCGGCGCCCCGAACGACCTGCGCGGCCTGACCGCCGCGCTGCGGCGCTACCTTGAACACCTGGGCACACGCGGCTACCGCCCAAGCGGCATCGCCACCGCCGAGCGCTACATCCGCGAGTTCATCGCGTGGGCCGACGAGCGCGGCGTGACGCACCCGCAGCAGGTGACACGCCAGGTCATCGAGCGCTACCAGCGCTGGCTGTACCACTACCGCAAGCGCGATGGCTCGCCGTTGAGCGTGGCCGGGCAGCGCTGCAAGCTGGTGCCCTTGCGCGGGTTCTTCCGCTGGCTCACGAAGGCCGCCGAGATCCCGGCCAACCCGGCGGCCGACCTGGAGCTGCCGCGCAAGCTCAAGCGCTTGCCGAGAACCGTGCTCACGGCCGACGAGGCCGAGCGCGTGATGGCCGGCGTGGACCTGGGCACGCCGATCGGACTGCGCGACCGCGCGATGCTCGAAGTGCTCTATGCGACGGGTGTGCGCCGCCATGAGCTGGCTAGCCTTGAACTCGGCGACCTCGAGGCCGAGCGCGGCGTGGTGCTGATCCGCGAGGGCAAGGGCGGCAAGGATCGCTTGCTGCCGCTGGGCGAGCGGGCGCTGTATTGGGTGAGCGAGTACCTCGAACGCGGCCGGCCGCAACTGGCGTGGAACGCCGAGGACAAGACGCTGTTCCTCAGTACCGAGGGCAAGCGCATCAGCCCGTTGTGGCTCTCGACGCTGATCGCGAAGAGGGTGGACGCGGCCGAGCTGGGCAAGCGCGGCGGCTGCCACCTGTGGCGCCACACGATGGCCACGCTGATGCTCGAAGGCGGCGCGGACCTGCGCTTCATCCAGGCGATGCTGGGGCACGCGGAGCTGAGCACGACGCAGATCTACACGCAGGTGGCGATCCGGCAGCTGCAGGCGGTGCATGCGATGACGCATCCGGGCGCGAAGCGCCGCGCCAGGAGCGCGCAGAAGGCCGAGGACGTGCCGACCCCTCATCCCGAGCCGCAAAACGCCGCCAGTGCGCTGCTGGATGCCTTGGCGCGCGAGGCCGACGACGAGGCGAACGAGGACCGCGCCGGCGGCGGCGTTGCAGCGGACGCCGGCCGGCGCCGCTGAACTTCGGGTGCCGCGCCACCGACAGCGCGGGCGTCACGCGGCTTGCGAGAGCAACCCGCGCGCCGCTGGACACGTCGAGGCGTGCCACCGCCCTCAAAGCCAGCGCGCTGCGCGCGAGAGCCACGAGACAGGCAACAGCCGGCATCGAGCCGGCCGCTGCCTGGCAGGCGCTGCGGGGGAAGTGCTTCGCACTTCACATAACGGGCTGTT
>NZ_SWAR01000083.1 GCF_006386545.1 Methylibium rhizosphaerae
GGGAAGGCCACGAGATTGTCGTTCGACTACCACCTTCGGAAGGCGAAGCAGGCACATGCGTGGTTCGCATTGGCGAGAAGAAGGGGGGCCTTCAACTCAGCAGCGATCCGTTCGAATCATGTTCCCGCTACTGCGGAGCCCGCGCATCGCTCGACGCAGAGGGCCTTCGTTCCACAAAGCGTCCTCGCCGGAAATGACGGCTAACCCCTCCATCGAGCGGACACACAACGGCGGGTCGCAGTTGCGCGCTTCGGCCACTCTGGCGGCGCCGTTGTGCGCCGCTCATGTCGAACGTTATGCGCCCCGCTTTTCTGTTGGCTGAGTTTGCAGGTATGGCTGCGCGCGCTGGCTGCTGCGAGGTGGCGCGCACGCGAGGTGAAGGTATTGGTACCTCGGGGCGCTGCTACCGCGCGCGGGGCCGGTCTGAGGTGTCGCGTGTGAGGCTAGCCACCACCGCTGCGCACCACCAGGCGTTGCAGCGAGGTGTTTGCCGCAGTGCCGGTGAGTTGCAGCAGGTCCTTGGCAGTTGTGAGGCCGTAGCAGCAAAGCAGCGTGCGGTCGCCAGCGCTGCGTTCACAGAGGCTCGCGCCTTGGGTATCGTTCGTGGGGTGCAGCCGCAGTGCCTTCGGGCTTGGCTGCGCATAACCCGTCGTTGCAGCGGACAGCCTTCGGCTGCCGCTGAACTCCAACGTTAGGCGCCTATGAACCACCGTCGCTGTGTTATCGGCCTGTGCGTGGCATGCGTCTTCGGCGCGGCGAATGCCGCACCCAAAACACCGGTCTCCATCAAGAGCGGCTTCCACACTGGGAGTTCGTTTCGCGAGCTCAGCTCAGTCGCAAAGCGCAGCTATGTTGCGGGGTTTGTCGATGGCGCACTTGTCGCGCCGCTCCTCGATGCACCGAAGGGCGAGATACGTTGGCTCGAACGCTGCGTAACCGGAATGACGGATGATCAGCTCGTCGCAATCGTGGAAAAGTGGTTGTCCGAGAACCCGGTGCGGTGGCATGAAAGCATGAACATCCTGGCTTTCGTCGCTCTCAAGGAAGGCTGCACGAAGTGAAGGCGCCTAACCCCTCCATCGAGCGGACACACGACGGCGTGGCACAGTGGCGCGCTTCGGAGGCACTCGTTGCGCCGTCGTGTGCCGCTCATGTCGAACGTTAGGCGTCGTACTTCTATGCCGGCTCAGACTACGTACAACGCTGAAAACATCATCCCCTCGTCGCTGCGAGACGGGTGGTCATTGGGGTACATCGGCATCCCGTGGCCAGGCCCTTGGCCAAAGCGGAGCGGGGACCTGTTCGTTTCCGATCCGGAGGGTTGGCAAGCCGGCATCGCGTGGGAGAGTCACGGTCCCGAGATCCAGGCAATAGCAGGCCCATCCGAAGGGCGGTGGGGGGTCTTTCACGTGCTGTTTCGCATACCTGTCATGTCCGAGCACGATCTGGTGCGCAACTTTCACGAGGTACTTCCGCTGCTCAAGGCGGAGCGGGAGAAGGTTGGAAAGAGGGTCTCCCATGAAGCAGGCGACGCCTAACCCCTCCATCGAGCGGACGTGCCTTCGGCACGCCGCTCATGTCGAACGTTAGAGCCCATACCCATGAGTGCCACCGTTTGCTGTTTCTGCGCTAGGCCCGTCGCCGGCGAGGCGCCTGTCGAAATCGCAGCGCCAGTCGAAGACGGCTCAACCCAAGCGCTCTGGGCTCATGCGAGTTGTCTTGGCGCGAAGCTTCATCCTGAGGCTCCAACACTGTTGCCTTCCGAGCCAAGTGACTCGCCGTGCATGAGCAAGGAGCAAGCTTACGCAGCCATGTTTGCGTTCTTGGAACAGCAGTTCGAACTGTCGCAGTCCGAGGAACTCGGCTCCCTGCTCGGCTCCATGGCTCTCTTGCCCGACGGCGACCCTGCCGATCCTGCTGTAAAGGCTCAGTGGGTGCGTGCTGCGGCAGCTGCCATGCAAGGTCAAGCAGGCGCTGATCTCAAGGTCATAAAGCGGTAGCGCACCAAATGGGCTCTAACCCCTCCATCGAGCGGACGGCTTCCAGCGTGCTTCGCACGCTTCCAGCCGCCGCTCATGTCGAACGTTAGGCCTCACAGTTGAATCGCCGCATCGTCGCTATCGCCCTTTCAATTGCCGTAGTCGCGATCATTGGGGCATCCCTTGCTCCTCTCCTTCTGGAGCCTCGAGTTGCGCAATGCGCCCGCCTCAGTACGCCGGTGCGGTTTATCCGAATTGATAGCCGCCAAGTGCAAGTAGGTAGAAGCACCCGCCAGTTCCCAGTTGTTGAATACAGCTACGTTGTCTCCGGCAAGAGGTACACCAGCACAAGAATCTTTTGCGCAACAGACGGCGACGTCACCGTGAACTGGTCTAAGGTCAACAGCTTTGTACAAGATGCCAACAATGGGGCTGAAGTTCTGGCATGGTTTCCGCCCTCTGCGCCCGAGTCATCGTGCATCTCTATCAATGCGGAGTTCGGGTACTCCGTTGCATCAAACACATCTTCTCAGTGTCGGGCAAAGTGATGCCTAACCCTTCCATCGAGAGGACCCGCCCCGGCAAGCCGGGTCGGGCCTCTCATGTCAAACGTTAGGCGCCCCTATGGCCGCAGCCCTGTATCTCATCGATCCCGCCAATCCTCAAGTGGCACTCCGAGACATTGCCCCAGTCGTTCTTGACTCGGACGGGTACTACTGGTTCTTATATCGATACTTCGAGTCGGCAAATCTTGAACGCCACAAGGGCGAACTGATTGATCTCTATGGTGGTGGTGTCATAGAGGGGTACCAGCTTCACCGCTTCGAGACTGAGCTTCAGCAAGCGCTGGCAGAAGTGAACCACAAGCCCGACTCATGGCAAGTGTTGGTGGGCTGGAAAGGTGAGAGCATGTCTGTCGAAACTGAGGAGTGGCGCACCGTGGAACGGCAGAAGCTCATTCAGCTAATCGAATCGCTCCTTGCACTAGTGCACGGGAGTTCTAATTCACGAAAGCTGGTGTGCGATGGCGACTGAGGCGCCTAACCCCTCCATCGAGCGGACAGCCACAAGCACGCTCCGCGTGCTTGCGTCTGCCGCTCATGTCGAACGTTAGGCCCTGTACGCACTTGGTGAGCACCTTGAGTCTTGTGCTTCTTCTCTTGGGTTCAATCGCGGGGTTCGCGTGGGCCATTCTCGGAATTTGTGCGCTGAAGTACTTGCCCAGCGCCTCGGAGCATGACCGTGTCTATGGCTGGTCACTCTGGTGGTTCGTGGGGGAGTCACGCTACGTTGGGCGCGGCAAGCACCTTTGCCAGCTTGGCTGGCTTGCATTCATCGTGGCCCTTGCCTCCTGGCTAGGCTGGGCTTTGCTGGGGTCAGCATGAGAACTGCAACAGCACGCGCTAGCGCATTTCTGTGGCAGTCAGTCACACCCGTTGGTGGGTGTTCGCGCGCTTGGGGATCCGCTTTAGGCTGCTGGCCTAACCCCTCCATCGAGCGGACGCCCTCCGGCATGCTTCGCATGCCTACGGTCACCGCTCATGTCGAACGTTAGAGGGCAACGTGCTCGACTACGAAGATTCGGAAGTTGACGCCCGATGGTGCTCTGAGCGAAGGGCTGAAGTAGTTGCCTATCTGCATGCGGAAGGCTTACGTCATGGCGGTATCGGGGACTGTCCGGCATGGCACTTGGCACCCTTTGTCTCTATCTGGGCAGTTCAGAGCTTGGCGAAGCCAGGTCGCGTGGGGTGGTGGGCCATTTGCGGGGACCTACCGTGCGACTATGTTTCGTCCAAAGACGCAGAGCATCCAAGAGAAGCAATGCGAGCAATCGCTATGCGCTGGGCTGATGCAGCGGCGCGTATGTTGCGCGGTGATCAGTTGCCTCACTACAGCATTGGTCCGCCTGAGGAGAGTGCGAGTCTTGCTCCTATGCTTCATGCGCGTGCGGAGCTACTCACTGACATGGCGAGCGATGAGTCGCTATGGGAAGAAGATGCCCTCTAACCCCTCCATCGAGCGGACGCCCTCCGGCATGCTGCGCATGCCTACGGTCGCCGCTCATGTCGAACGTTATGCGCCGGTGCTTTTGGTCCATGAATAGCAGTTCGTCATTGGCAAGGCATGTAGTTCGCAGCGGCACCTTGCCCGCCGCGCGGTCGTGGTCGTGTGCGGCTCGC
>NZ_SWAR01000084.1 GCF_006386545.1 Methylibium rhizosphaerae
TGCAAGGAGCGCCAGAACAAACGAGAGCCCGTAGTGCGGACTGGTTCGTTTTGCCAACGACAACACTAGGACGGCGTTTGCTGCCCACGAAATATGGCCCGCAAAAAGCCCGATGGGACCAAGAATGAATGCCTCCAACCCCGAGTGGTTATGGAGGTGACCATAGCGGTTGGTTTGATAGGCCGGCAGCGCAAGACTCACTAGGAAGGCGACCACACTCGCACCGGCTAGCCAGCGCGAAACCTTATTGCGAGAAGCGGGCGCGAGCATGTGCGTACAAAGGGGTTGTGCTCTAACGTTCGACATGAGCGGCATGACGCGGCAGGCGAAGCCTGCCGTGGCATGTCCGCTCGATGGAGGGGTTAGACCACTGGTTCATAGACGAGACCAGCGTGCACGTATGACCGTAGCACACCAGCCACGGTCTCGGTGACAACCAGCGCCTGCTTCCAGCCCCACACACGAAAGATCTTTGCATCAGCCGGGACGAGCGCAGGATCGAGGCGAAGGCGGGTAACCATGCGGTATTCGCCACACTTGTCCGGCCGACCATCCGCCAGGCTCCATTTGGTGAACTGAGAGTTCGGCTCATCGACACACCGCACAGTGCGCGTTGCGACCAAGATTCGATAGGGCGAATTCTCTCCTACGATATGAAGTTGCGGAAACTGAGATTGGTCTCCGAGGATCGACCCAAGCGCACTGGCGACTTCCTCGGTCACAACCGGCACATCGAACCCGGCGAACGAAAAGCTGAGCCGCTGGCCTGCCTGCTTAACCTTGCTTCGCCACGGTAGATGATCGGTCGCCTCTAGCGGCGACCCACTAAGCAGTCGCCAAAACGCCCACTCATCCCTCGACTGATCCACCGGCGTGTCAATGAACCACTGGTCAGTCAGCCGCGGATCGAACGAGAGGCGGTACATCTGCGGAGGGGTCTAACGTTCGACATGAGCGGACCGTACGCGATCAATGAACCCCGTCCTTGCGCCGCATGGCAAGGCGGTCTAGTTGACGCTGCGGTCCCAGTGACGGTAGGCCTCGATCCACTCGACCCCACGGGGCAATGGACTCGGAAGTGGTAGGTCGAGAAGCGCAATTCGCTGTCGCGTCCGCCCGCTGCGGCACACCGCGACGATTTCCTCACTCACGGTCATGTCGACGCGTTCGACGAGCACCTCGACACCGAGCACATGAGTCTTGAACGGCAGCTCGACGTTTTCCTGGATCATGGTCAAGAAGCTGACACGCTGCTCGGAGTCGTTGTACGCGTCGACGGTCGCCTCCTCGATCAGTTTCCGAAGCTTGGCGCGGGACAGCTTCATGGGGCCCCGAGCTTGACGCGCCAGGGCAGCAGCGCCGCGTAGTCGTCGGCCGTCTTGGCCGCGGGCAATGCGGTGAACAGCGCGCGCAGGTAGCGGTAGCCGTCGATACCGTTGATCGCGCAGGTCTGCAGCAGCGAGTACAGGTTCGCACTGGCGTGGGCGCCGGCCACGGTGTCGGCGAACAGCCAGTTGCGCCGCCCGACGCAGAACGGACGGATCGCGTTCTCCTGGGCGTTGTTGTCGATGCTGTAGCGCCCGTCCTCGACGTAGCGCTTGAGCTTCGTCCACTGCGAGGCCAGGTAGTGCAGCGCCTCGCCCAGCAGGCTCTTGGGCAGCACCACATGCAGGTTGGCCAGCAGCAGTGCTTCGATGTCCTTCAACACCGGCATGCTGTGCTCCTGGCGACGGCGCTCAAGCTCCTGCACGGTGACCTCGTCACGCTTGGCCTGGGCCTCCACCTTGTAGAGCTGGCCGATCAGCGCGATGAACCGCGCCGGCAGTTGCTCGGGCCCTCGCTTGTCCTTGGGCAACGCCTGCAGAGCATCGAGGAAGTACCGCCGGCAATGGGTCCAGCACGCCAGGTGCACAAGCTGGTGTTTCTCGGCGACGGCATCGTAGGGCTCATAGCCGTCGGTCATGAGCACCGCGCCCCGGCCAATGCCGGCGTAGATCCTCATCGCCGTCTCCGTCGAGCGGCTGGGCGCGTAGGCGAACAGCCGGATCGGTGGCCCCCGTCCGTCCTTGCCTGAGCCATCGGTCATCTGCGCCCAGATGTAGCTCTTGGCCTGCGCCTTGCGCCCCGGCTCCTTGAGCACCTGCAGTTCGGTCTCGTCGCCGAAGATCAACGGTGAGTCGAGGAGGTCGTCGCGCAGCAGGTTCACCACCGGCTGCGCGGCCTCGCCCACGCGCACGATGCTGGCAGCCAGCGTGCTGCGCGAGATGTCCGTGCCGCCGAAGCGGCCCAGCAACGCCGCCTGGCGGTACAGCGGCAGCCCGTCGAGGTACTTGGACGTCGCCACCCAGGCCAGCGCGCTCTCGGTGAGCAGCCCCTTGGGGATCACCTGCGGCGGCTTGGCCGCCAGTCGCATGCCGCCGTCGCAGCAGGGGCAGGCGTACTTCACGCGCTCGTGGCGGATCACCCGCACTTGCTGCGGCACGATGTCCAGCTGCTCGCTGACCTCCACGCCGATCTCGCTCAAGGCTGCGCCGTCGTGCGGGCACACCCGCTCGCCTTCGGGCAACTCATGGCGCACGACCTCGCGCGGCAGCGCCGGGTCCAGCGGCTTGCGCCCGCGCTTGGCGCGCTTGTGGCCGGGCACGTCGATCTTGTCGTCGTCGGTTTCTTCAGCGGCCGGCTGCGCCTGCACGCCCAGGCTCTCGGCCTCGTTGAAGAACATGTCCTTCTGGTGCGTGGCGCTGGCCTCACTCTTGGCCGCGAACAGCTGCCGCTTGAAGCGGTTCAGCTGCTCTTGCAGCAGGTCGCGCTCGGTGCGCGTGACGCGCAGCTCGCCGGTGGTCACACGCAGTTCCGCGGCGAGCGCGTTCTTGCTTTGCACGGCTTCTGCCAGTGCCTGCTGCAAGGCGGCGAACTCTTCGGGCGTGGGCATGTGAACCATCGCCGCGCATTCTCGTGGGGTTCGCGCCTGGCGACCCCGCGATCTTCGCATCGCCGGGTAAGAGCTTTGTCGCGCTGTCAGGCCACGCGCTCGTACAGCCGCTTCGGATGCCGCTGCACCACGCCGATGTCGATGCCCTCGAGCAACCAGTGCAGTTGCTCCACCGTCAACGTCGGCACCACCGCCTCGCTCGGCCAGACGAAGCGGTCTTCCTCCAGGCGCTTGAACAGAAGCCAGAATCCGTTGCGGTCCCAGCCCAGGATCTTCACGCGATTGCGCCGGCGGTTGCTGAATACGTACACGCACGTGGCGAACGGATCCAGACCCAGTGCCTGCTGCACCAGCGCAGCCAGGCCGTTGATGTTCAGCCGGAAGTCCACCGGTTCGCGGTGCAGGTAGACCTTCAGCCTTTCGTCGAGGCGGAACACCGCAGCCTCCCCAGCGCTTCGATAACCTCGCCAGCTCGGGTCATGTCGCAGCCGCCCAGCTCAAGGACCACGCCGTTGGGCAGGCGCGCCTGCACGCAGATCGTCGGCTCTGGCGCGGCCGGCGTCGCAACCTCCATCGTCACCGGCATGAACGCCGCTTGCGCAGGTTGCGTGGGCGTAGCCAGCGCTCGTGGTCTGCGCTCGTTGCTCTCGCGCACCCAGCGGCTCAACTGGTTGGCGTTGACGCCGCATCCGCGCGCCAGGCGCGACACCGACGCACCGGGCGCTGCGCACAGCGCGACCAGCTCGGCCTTGACTTGCTCGTCGTATACCGCGCGACCGTCGCGCTTGCGTCCGACCACCAGCCGGCTCGCCAGGTCTTCCATTCCCTCTGACATCACGTTCCCACGTTCACCTACGTGGGAACGTAGCCTGTCAGCACAGGGCACCGCAGACAAGGACGAGGGTTAAAGAGCGCTTACAGCGGACCGCAACGGCGCGCTCGGTGTGGCCGAAGCCCGCGACTGCGCCTCGCCGTTGTGGGTCCGCTCGATGGAGGGGTTGGGCGTCATGACGCCTCCTCGTGCAGCCCCCGCACCTGTGGC
>NZ_SWAR01000085.1 GCF_006386545.1 Methylibium rhizosphaerae
GCTCACTGCTTGGGCTGCTGTTGAACCCCACCCATCCCCCACCCCTTCCCGTGAGGGAAGGGGCATCCCCCACCCCCCGCCCGCCCCAGGGCGGGAGCGAGGGAAGTCCGAGCGAGAGGATCTTCCGCCTGAAGGCCAAGACACGGGGTCGAGGCCGGGCGGGTTCTCTTTCACTTTGACTGTTGGAGGCCCTCCATGATCGACAAAGCCACGTTGTTCGAGGCCGGGTTCGTGGTGCGCACGCCGGGTGCGCTGCTGGCGCTGATCGAGGCGCATGTGTCCGAGACGAGCCTGATCGAGCGCCACCAGGGCGGCGACTACGGCGAGCTGTGTGACGAGGACCGCGAGGCCAACGAGCGCGCGGTGGCCGAAGGCGGCCGGGTGTTCTCGTCCTACGCGTTGTCCCCCTGCGGCAGCAAGGTCTGGGTCATCACCGAAGCCGACCGCAGCGTGACCACGCTGCTGCTGCCCAGCGAGTACTGAGCCCTCGCTTCTTCGTTTCATCCATCCATCCATCCATCCATTTGCCGGGCGATTCCGCCCGGCCAGGAGATCACCATGGCCAAGACCCAAGCAGGCAGCAACAGCCTGGAGGCTCGCTCGGGCGAGCTGATGAGCATCCCGCTGTCCCTGCTGCAAGCGTCGCCGCGCAACGTGCGCAAGACCGACGGGCAAGACGTGTCGGCCCTGAAGGCCACCATCCGGGCCCAGGGGGTGCTGCAGAACCTGATCGTGTGTCCGGTGGAGCCCCAGGTCCGCAAGGGCAGGGCGTCAGAAGCCGACGTTCAGCGCTACGAGGTCGTGGGCGGCCTGCGCCGGCTGCGGGCCTTGCGCGAGCTGCAGGCCGACGGCGAGATCGGAGCCGATGAACCCATCCTGTGCCGGGTCAAGCCGAGCCGCGAGGCGGCCGAGGCCAGCTTGGTCGAGAACGTGGCCCGCTTGGCGATGCACCCGGCCGACGAGTTCGAGGCGTTCAAGGTCTTGGTCGACGCCGGCCGTTCGGTGCAGGAGGTGGCCCAGCGCTTTGGCACCACGCCGCTGAAGGTGCGGCGCTGCCTGAAGCTCGCCGACCTGCATCCGCAACTGATCGCGCTGTACCGGCAGGACGGTATCGAGCTGGCGCAGTTGACGGCACTGGCGCTCGTGGCCGACCCGGACGAGCAGCTGCAGTGCTGGAACGCGCTGCCGGACTGGCAGCGCGATGCGCACTCGCTGCGCCGCTTGCTGCTGCAGCAGGACATCGATGCAGGCAGCGACCCGGTGGCGAAGTACGTGGGGGTGGATGCCTACGAGGCGGCCGGCGGGGCGGTGCGGCGGGACCTGTTCTCGGAAGGGGAGGAGGGAGGTGTGTACCTGCTGGATGCGGCGCTGCTGCACCGGCTGGCCGAAGAGAAGCTGCAGGCGGTGGCCGAAGAGGTCCGCAGCGAGGGCTGGTCGTGGGTGGACGTGGCGGTGCGGCTGCCGTGGTCCCAGCTGGTGGCCTTCGGGCATTGCCCGAAGGCGCAACGGTCGATGAACCGGCGGGAGCAGCGGCAGCTAGACGCGTTGCGCCGGCGGGCGACCACGCTGACGGCGCAGTTGACCCAGGCCCACGGCGACAGCGAAGACGATGACGAGCAGGTGTCGAAGTTGGAAGCCGAGGCGGAGGTGGCCCGGGAGGCGGTGGAAGCGTTCGAGGCCGGGCTGGCGGTGTTCGACAGCGAGGCGCTGAGCCGCGGTGGTGCGTTGGTGGCGCTCGGCTCACATGGCGAAGTGGAAGTGCACCGAGGGTTGCTGCGGCCGTCGCCGTCGAAGGGGGCGAGGAGGACCAGCGGTTCGGGCGAGGACAGCGGGGAGAACAACACGCAGGAGGAGGACGCCGAGAGCGCCAAGCCGGCCACCAGCAAGGCGGTGCACTCCGCGGCGTTGATGCTGAACCTGACCGCACACCGGACGCTGGCGGCCCGGGCGGCGATGCTCGACCAGCCGCAGGTGGCGCTGGTGGCCTTGCTGCATGGCCTGGTGCAGCGGCTGCTGTACGACGGCTATGGCCCGGCCGACACCCCCGTGCGGCTCATTCCCCACCAGGCCGACGCGGGGCTGATCAGCCAGGTGTTCGACCCGGCCGAGTCGCGGGCCAGCGAGGTGCTCGACGCGGTCCGCCAGCGCTGGGGAGAGCGCTTGCCGGGCGATGCCGGGCGGTTGTTTGGCTGGCTCATGGCCCTGGGGGATGACGAGCGCGCCGAGTTACTGGCCTTGTGCGTGGCACTGACGCTGAACGACGTGCGCGACAGCGAACGGGGCAGCCCGCTGGACCGGGTGGCCGAGGCGCTGTCGCTCGACATGGCGCAGTGGTGGCAGCCAACGGCACTCGGCTACTTCTCACGGGTGACCAAGGAGACGATCCTGGCGGCGCTGGCCGAAGGGGCCGGGCCGGAGGCGGCGGCCCGGGTGAAGGGCGTGAGCAAGCAGGAGCTGGCCCGGGTCGCGGAGCGGGAGCTGAAGGACTGCGGATGGCTGCCGCAGCCGTTGCGTGTTGGCGAGCGCAACGGCGGCGGGCCGGTGGTGAACGGCTGACGTGGAAGGAGAGGAGGGCCCCCAGGCTCTTCTCTCCACCGCATCGATCCAACAGCGCACCATGCCCAGCAACGGACCCGTGCCGCCGCAGCGGCGCATCAGTGAACGCGGCAAGGCTCGGCTGCGGACGGCCGCGCGGCTGTTGAAGCTGCGTGGGGCGTGCGATGCCGAAGGCGAGGGCTTTGCGGCCATCCTCAAGGCGATTGACCGACTGGGCCAGCAGCGCCGTGCCGAACTGCGAGGCCTTGTCGATTGGGTGGAGGCCTACGAGCGGCAAGAGCGCAACCTCTCAAATGGTCTGAGGTGGACGCGAACGAATTTGCCTTCTGCCAGTACACAATGAGTCGTGAATGACGGATAAGCTTCCATCGAGCTGACGTCGTCGCGAACTCCTTTGAGGACCCTCGTCATGAACGCCGAAGACTTGCGCTCGATCCAGGCCCCTCTGAAGGAGCACTATCGCGAATCCCCTGAGGCGGCGCTGATCACGTTGCGTGCGCAGGGACGAATCGGCGAGGGCGTCACCTGCAAGCTCGAAACAGGCAAGGCGCTCGTTGCCGCGGGGCTGCATCCGGCGACGGGCGGTACAGGTCAGGCGGCCTGCTCCGGCGACATGCTGCTCGAGGCGCTGGTGGCTTGCGCCGGCGTGACGCTCAACGCCGTGGCCACGGCGCTCGGCATCGAGTTGCGAGACGCCTCGCTCCGGGCCGAAGGCGACCTGGACTTTCGCGGAACGCTCGGCCTCTCCAAGGAGGTTCCGGTCGGCTTCCAGAACATACGACTGGAGTTCACGCTCGACACAGATGCCTCGGAAGAACAGCTCGCCACGCTGCTGCGCCTCACCGAGCGGTACTGCGTCGTGTACCAGACGCTGAGCCATCCGCCGGCAATGGCCGTCCATCGCAAGCAGGCCACCGCCTGAGTGCTCGTCCAGCAGGAACAACGCGGCGGCGTCCCGCCCGTGGCCGCGGCACGCGGGCTTCATTCGCTCACGCTGTGCGTGACCGCGCCCGCTTGACGAACTGAGCGGCGTGCCGGCTCCGGCGCTGCGCGGGTCGCTCGTCCCGCCGCCCAGATCGTCATCCCCGTCCACCCGCCAGGCCCGAGCCCGGGCCGCCGCTTCTGAAGTGCTCGGTCCGGCTCGCCTGTCGCGCCAG
>NZ_SWAR01000086.1 GCF_006386545.1 Methylibium rhizosphaerae
CCGGTAACCGGGCAGTGACGCCTTCACGGCGTCGACAAAGCGTTCGAGGTCGGCGGTTTCCTGGCGCGTGAGCATGCGGCGACGGTAGAGGTCGCCGTCGCGGAATCAAGCCCCGTCGCGCACGTCACGCAGCGCAAGGCGCCTAAAGGTCTTCGCTTGAATTGGAGAGCGAAAGGCTCTTCGGCGAGCCCGTGCTGTGGCTGGTTCCGACACGTTCGGCCGGCAGGTGCTGATACCCGCTCGCCACCTTTGCCGACCTTCGTACGTAGCTTGGACGCGAGCGACAAGTCCGCAGCGGGTGCGGACCTTGGTCGTCGGTGGCCGTTCTCACGCCGACCGGCACCAAGCAGCCGTTCGGCCCGACGACCGTCGCCGCATGAATGACGGCTGTGCGAGGTGCAGCAGCCGTAGGACTCTCGCGAGGCCGCCCGTGACGCCGGCGACCGATTCCCAACGGCTCGAACTCGCAGTGCCGACCCAATCCGGTCCCCCGCCCTTCGCCCCGTGCTATCGGAGACCCGAAGGCGGTACATCAAACGCCGATTGAGCAACCTAGGCGCCCGGGATCGATCCCGCCGAAAATCGTGTTCGCAACATGCGGCGAGCCCGTATGCGCAGCGTGTCGCTGTCCAATTCCACGTTCGGCTGTGCTGCGTCGAGCACGTCGGCCTCAGGCCGAGCTCCGGAGCCTTGTGAACGAGGTTCTTGCTCGTGCCGTTGGCTGATCTGCTTGCTAGGTTCAAGGACGGCAGTTGCGCGACGCCGTTCCCCTTCTCTCGCTGGAAAGGCTGGATCAACCGCAAAAAGAGGGCAGGCTGAAGCTCACGGTTTGTGCAGCATCCCGGCGATAGCGCGCTGTTTTAGACGCTCGGCGTATGGCGGCACCGCATAGACGGCCATGTCTAGCAGCGCCGCCACGTCGTAGTAGTAAGACGGCTGCTCGATGTAGCGGTCAAGGACAACTTCAAGCGCCTCGCGTTCGACGCAACTCCACATGACAATGGCGGCCAGTGTCCTGACCTTCTCGTCGGCAGATGCAAGAAGGGATTCGAACAACGGCGCGCTGGCATCGCGCCACTGCTCGTTGATAGCGCGAATGACGATCTCCCGCACATCGAGCGCCTTGTTGGACGCCGCGGCTTCGATCATCCGAATGTCGACTTGGTGAGTCTTCAGGAAAATCGGCAGCAGAACGCCAATGGCATCGGCTGACAGGTTCTTGATGTCGTCTCTGAAGAATTCGAGGTCGGGCACGCTGTCAAGTTGCACGAGCGCCACTAACGCCCTTGACCGAAGATCCTCGTGATACTTTGCGGCGGCGTACTTCTGAGCCCAGACAAGCGCTTTCGCGTACCCGTGTGACGTAGCCGCCGCGAGCGATGAGCCGATGAAGTCGCGTCGCATCGACTCGATGAGCGAATTGTCAGACTTCGCCCATATTGCGATACGCGAGTAGCCTTGCGCCTTCGTCTTGGCTTCCGATTCCTGGAGCAAAGCCTCGAAGTCGGTGTCGATCTGGCGCTCCACCTCGGGGACATATTTGTCGAAGTGGTCGGCCAGCATTGCCCCGTGCGCTTGTCGCCCAGCACCATCGAAGTAGTCGAGCAGCGGGCGAAGTTCTTCATACGCTCGCCAGCGCAAGCCTTCGCCGAACAGCTTGTCCTTGTCGACCCAATCCATGATCGACGACATCAACCCCGCTGCCTTCGATGCTGGAAACATGTTGTCGAGTTCGAGCATGGTGAAACTGCGCCCCGATTTGCAGAGCGCCTGAACAGCTAGTTCACGAACGGCCTTGTCCGGGTCGTCAAGCAGGCGCTCTGCCCGTCCCGGGTCGAGTGCGTCGGCCTCGGTCAGTGCGCGAATGACTACCTGACGGGCTCGCTTGCTCGTTGCGGCTCCAAGCAATGCAGTCCGCGCTTCGTCATCCATCACGCGAACTTGCTGTTCCAGCATGCGCGCAGCGTCGTCGACATAGTCCACGGCGTGCATCAGCACCAGGTCGGCGGGCAGTGCTTTGCCTTCTCTTAAAAGGATTGCGAAATGCGCGGAGGAGAAGGCGTGGGCGTCCGTCTTCCGAAGCTCGTTGGGTTGCTCGAAGAGGACGAGATGTTCCGCCGTGCCGATGCGCTTCAGCAAGCGGAGGATCGACCGGAACGTCGCGCTATCTCTAATCGCGAATTCAACAATGTCGAACGGCGGGAGTTCATCACCGTCGCCGACGATGCGCGCAGCGGTTTCCTTGCCAACACCGTCGGCAACCAGAAAGTAGGTGAGCCGAGAACGCAGCGCGTCCGTATCGTTGTCTGTTAGCCAGAACCATCCAGGCGCATAGCCGTGAGCGTCGCTGAGCATCGCATTCACCAGCGCGATGCGTTCGGCTGGGGTGACCGCCCAATCGCGCTTCTTCCGGTAGACGAGATTGATCTCGTGCGTGGTCAGAAGTACATAGGGACGACGCTTCGAATACAGCCCCAGGGCGTACAGGTGAAGCCGCAACGCACCCCAAAAGTCGAGCCGCTCTTGCGTCTCATCGAGTATGGGTGCTCCGGCGGCGCACAACACAGCGGCAACGTCGTTCCCTGTAGCGGCCGGATCTTGATCGCCTTCTCCTACCGGGGAATTCAAAGGTGGCGTCGGATCAGTATCGTTTGTCTGTGTGGCCGATACCCTGGACTTTTTGCAGTATTCGATGAGCACCGCGTTCACGTGCTTGCGCAGGTCTTCGTCGGCACTAAAGTCGTGAAAGAGAATCTCCTTGCCGTCGATCAGCTCCTGCCGGAACTTGCGCACCAGGCTGAGCTGGGGGCCGATGTCGTCGAGCAAGGCCTTGTCCGGCGTTCTGAAGAACATCGAGATTTCCGGACGACCGGTCGCCTTCAATCGCTGCCGCGCGACCTGAAATTCTTCGTAGAACCCCGAGCTGTATTCACCGCTCTCAGTCCCCCAACGCCGTCCCATCAAGCCGACGAATATGTCGCTCTTGTTCGCTTCTTCATTGATACGAGACTGTGGCCGCTGTGCGACCGACGGGACGGCCTCCCAGCCGATGACGTGAAACATCAGGCCGAAGAACTCGCTGCCCCACTGGTCGTTGAAGGTATTGACGCACTCGCGCACGATCGCACGCTCGGCCTCCATGTCTCCGGGAGACGCCAGAAACACCTCTACGATTTTCGACATACGTTGTACGAAGAGCTATTGCTCGCGTCGACGTGTTGTTGCGAGCACCGGCGGTATTGTCGATCAACCAGGCTGCAGCCGGCTCCGGCGATGCCACGGTACCAGCCGCCATCGGCGCCTCGCGCCGCCTGCTCGGCAGGTCGTACCAAGGCGGCAGCAGCTCAAACAAGTAGTCGGCCACCTGGCGCCCTTTGATTTCGCCGTCGCGGCGATGAGCCTTCAGCACTGCGAGTCACGCCGCCGGTACGAGGTGCTCAGCACGGGGCGCTTGTTCGATACCAGACGGGTGCAGACGCACGCTCTAGAAGATTCCGCGGATGGTTCGACGGCGTATTGCTGATCGCCCGAACCGCGTCCCGAACTCGCGCGCCATACGCTTCGCGTGGCCCGTCCGTGGCTCAGTTAGGGAGACGCTGATCAATTGACCGCTCCGGCACGATGCATGCATGCCGCGCGGAACCCGGACACAGCCACGCCAACATGAGCCAACGCAGCTTTGCCAGCGCCGAGTACGCGATGAAGAA
>NZ_SWAR01000087.1 GCF_006386545.1 Methylibium rhizosphaerae
CTCCGCCGGTCAGCGTGTCGTTGCCCTGCCCGCCATCGAGCGTGTCGCTGCCGGCACCGCCCAGCAGCGTGTCGGAGCCTTCACCGCCGTTGAGCTGGTCGGCGCCGGCGTTGCCTTCGAGGTGGTCGTTGCCGCCTTCGCCGTTCAGGGTGTCGTCGCCGGCACCACCGTAGAGGCGGTCGTTGCGACCGTAACCGCTCAAGCTCTCGGCGGACTCGCCCCCGAAGATCACCTGCACGCGCTGGTTTGCCTGGTCGACGACGCCGACGAAAATCTGCGTACCGCTGGCGCGGTCTTCGAAGTTCGTGGCTTCTAGGATGTTCTGACCGGCCATCGCGCCGGTAATGGTGTTGCCTTCGATGTTCCTGATGTTGCGCATCATCTGCCACTGCAGCAGCGCCTGGCGGTCGTTGAGCCAGTTGTCGCTGAAGTTGAGCCGATTTGCGTCCCCGCCCTGTTCGATGACCGCTCTGTCGGCCAGCCAGTCGGTGTAGGTGCTGCCCCAAGCTTGCGACAGGGCGGACTCCACTGCTGACGCAGCATCTGGTGACCTGACGGTAAGGACCACGGGTGACAGAGTCGTCAGCGCCAGCAAGGCGGCAAAGTCACTGCGCGCCTGGCTCGGCAGGCTACTGTTGCCGGCGGCGCTGATCAGCGTGACTTTGCCGGCGAGGTCCGTGAATGTCTGGCTGTTGAGCAGGGCGGCCAGCCGGTCATGGAACACGTTCCTGTCGGCGATGTTGGCCCAGGTGCCGCCGCTCATGTTGGCCTGTGTTTCAGGGATGGAAGGCCCTAGCAGGGACCGACGCAATCCGTCGAGCACATGTTCCAGCACGTTGCCTTCGGCCCTGCCTTGCCCGTTGTTGCTACCGTCGGCAGCGGCTCGTGCATTGGAGGCGGCCAGCAGGATCTGGTTGAGCGTGCTGGTGGTGACTTCTGGGTCCAACTGGGTGAGTGCTTCCTGCACGCTCAGCGCGTCGATCATCAGCACGAGGCTGTGGGTGTCGCCGAAGTCGTTCTGGCTGTAGCCGTTGACCAGCAGCCGCACGTCGAAGGCTTCGAAGGAGGCGCGGGCCGAGTCGCTGATCACGCTGCCGCGGTACAGGGGCTGGTCCTCGATGAACACCTGCGTCGCGACGCCGTAGTGATACTGAGAGTTGGCCACGGCAGAGGGGTAGGTCGCGCCGTAGACGTCGTAGAAATTGGCCAGCGGACCGAGTGTGTTGCGGCTGTCGATGGCGGTGTGAGGCCTCCACCAGCCACGCTGAGGGCCTGGGTGCTGCGCTGGGCGATGAGCACAGCCAGCTGGTAGTCGAGCCGGGTGGCTTCGATCTGGCTGGCGTTGACGTTGGTGGGCGGGGCCGATGACGCGCTGCCGCTGCTCAGGGTGGGCACGCGCGCGGCTTCGGTCATGACGACCTGGATGCGCTTCATGGCCGAGACGAGCAGCGCGCCCTGGGCGTTGTCCATCAAGCCGTTCTGCATGACGCGCAGTACGTTCTGGATGTCCTGCTCGGTCGGGGCCACACCGCCCGTGAGGAGGCTGCGAAGTTCCCGGTAGGTGGAGCGGGCCGCGGGGTCGCTGAAGACGATCTGGTTGCCGTCAGTGTTCCTGCGCTGTGCGTCGAAGCGTTGGACGATGGCCCGCAGGGACTCACCGGCATTGACTTGGCCGACGCCTGCGCCGTTGAACGTGTAGGTAGAGGTAATGCGGCCTTCACCCTGGTGCAGTAGGTTGAAGGCCGTGGCCAGGTGGCCACCCAGGCTGTAGCCCGTGACGCTGAAGGTCTTGCCCGCCAGGGCGCCTCCAGGCTGGCTCAGCGTCCTGAACCAGTCCTCCATGTCGGCGATCTGCCCCATCGCCCAGCCGCCCTGTGCTACTTCCATTGCGTTGGTCGCCTGGTTGTCTCGGGCGGCATCGTCTATGAACTCGGTGGAGCGGAAACTCATCACGAGCTGGCCTCGGGTCAGACCTCGCGCTGGGTCGTCGACGAGGCACTCGAACACCGTGCCGCTAAAACCGGTGTTCGTGTTGGGCTGGTGAGCAACCACCTTCCACTCGTGCGCGAACTGTTCCGCTTGCACATCGCTGAACCTGCTGGAGCGGTTGTTGCCGAAGGTCAGCGCCGCGACGTTGAGTTGATTCCCAAATAGATCCAATCGCGCCTCAGCCGCCATCTGCAGCTGCGCATAGGTGAGATAAGTGGAAACGGAGTTGGCAGGCATGCTCACTCTTCTCTGTTAGGTTGTAGAACTTGATTTACGAATCTCTGTGTAAAGCCGATTTGCGTCCGCTTGCCGTCTGCATCGACCTTCGAAGGACACGCGTTGTCGGAGGCTGCTCCCCACGGCGATCTGAACCCCGCTTGGCTCCCTTGTCCCCAATCCATCATGTAGCCGATGCGCTCGGCGATCACTTCTTGGGTCTGAAGATCGATCACCTTCAGGGAGCCGCCTGCAATCCAGTAGTCACGGTCTTCCTTCGTGGAGATGTCGTCCCACGTCACGCCGTAGCGGGCGGTGAGCTTGTCAATTGGCTCGGTCACCAGTTCGGGACGAATCAGCGTCTCGAGCCACTTCGGCTCGCGATCGAACGGCCGATATAGCCGCAAGGTGTGGCGATACGGCTTGCCGTCACGCGGGTCAAGGCTCTCGACGAATCTGTAGCCCTCGTGGTGCGGCTCCTTCTTCTGCGGGTCGAGCTGCAGTCCTTCGGTAGCTCGCAGCAGCTTGACGATGCAGTCCTCACCCCCACAGTCCTGTCCGTAGGGATCGTTGAGCTTGTACTGGTCGGCAAAGTTGTCGGCGTTGGAAATGGGCTCGCGCCACTTCATCCACACCACGCCGTCCACGTTCTCCACCGTGCGGTGGATCTTTTCGCCAGCACTCTTGCAGCGCATCTCGAAACGGGCCTTAGCCGCTGCCTGCCTTGCCTCTTGCTCCTTGCGGTGCTGCCGCTCATCGCGACCGGCGATGTACGAGCCCATGGGCAGAGCGCCGAAGAGCACGACAACGCCAGCAACCGCCCATCCCCTGTTCCAGGCGGTCTTCGGCTTGATAAACGCACACGCGAGCGACGCCAGCGCCAGTGCGATGTAAAGCCCGCCAAGCGTTCGCAGAGCGTCGGGAATCCAAGTGAGTTCAGCCAAATCCGTTCTCCTATGCCGCCGCCAAGTAGCGCTGTTGCGCGTGGCAGGGTGCCCAGCGCCCCAGCCCGCCCATGAGCACGTCGTTGCCGTCGCCACCGTCGATGAGGTCGTCACCGCCTCCGCCCAGCAGCGCATCGTTGCCGCCCAGGCCCAGGAGGGTTTCTGCGGCGCCGCCACCGGTAGCCCACGCCGCCTTCGTCGGCGGCCTTGATGAAGTCGCCCGCCAGCGTGGTGTTGGCCGGGGCTTGTTGTTCGGTTTCGTCGAGCGTGATGCCGAGTTCGCCGTTGGTCCAGTCGCGAATGCGAATCGAGTTCAGCGAACTGTCCCGATGAAGGATGAGATCCTTTCCGCCGTGACCATTGTCCGCAAGCACGTAGGTCCAGGTTCCGTCGCTATACACACCGTCTCGAACCTTCTTGGCTTCTGCACCGCGAATGGTGTGCCCTTCGACCGTAATGACACCTTCACCGTCGCTGTCGACTACCCAGTCCCCACCAAAACTTCCCGTGAAGGTGTAGGTGTCCCGGCCACTACCGCCGTATAGGTGGTCGCTGCCATCACCACCATCCAGGTAGTCGTCGCCCTCCTCTCCGAACAACACATCAGCGCCTTGCTGGCCGAGCAGGGTGTCGGCACCTGCTCCTGCCAGCAACTCGTCCTGCCCGGCTCCACCGATCAGCCCATCGACAGCTGCACTGCCCAGGATCAGGTCATCAAGTTCGCCGCCGGCCAGCGTACCTCCGGAGGTAGAAACGACCACACGGTTTGCACCACTGATAGCGAAGCCGCTTCGGTCCTGCTCGCTCAATGAGTTTTGTGCCAGGTCGCGCAGAGCAGCGAGCGCCCCCGGTGCCGAAGCTGGAAGCGTCAACGTGACAGAGCCGGCAGAGGTCGTGACACGCTCACCAGGGTAGCCATGCTGCTCTTGCGCGATGAGTAGCACCGTGCGGATGAGCGCATCGCGTGAAACCAGCGCTGTGTCATCGAAAGGTGCTTCGAGCAAGCGCTTGATGTCCGCATTCATGTGTGTGCTTGCGGGCAGTTGCGACACGCCAGCCAGCAAGGTCGTGAATGCGGCCTTCTGTTCATCAGACGCATCAAGACCTTCGAGCCAGGTACCGTCAAAGCGGCCCATGCTCACCGCGAGGTCGCTCAGATTGACGCTTAGCGTTGTGTAAGCAACAGAGCCTGTATCAAAAACCCGCCCCAGCAAATCCTGCCCCCAATCGCGCACCGGCTGCCACATCGCTTCGCCGGCCTTGCCGGCCAAGTAGCCAACGAATACCGCAGCCCCTATCGCTGCTGCAGCAGTCAAGAGCGCGGGAGCAGCAAGAGCAGCTCCAAATGCCACAACACCTGCAACAGCGAGTTCACCGCCCACAAGCCCGGTCAGCACCCCGAGCGCCTTCTCCCCCGCCCGATCAACGCCCGCTTCCGTAAGCCCGTTGTCGTAGAACTCCTTGCCGATCTGAATCAGGCCGAGCGCAGCACCGACTTGCTTGAGCACCGAAGAGGCCGCTGCGCTGAACTTCTGGATGGATGCAGAGTTGCCTGCGGCAATCTCGTCTGCCGCGTAGCTGACCTGCTGCATCGCAAGATTGACTTGGTCCTTCAGTGACTTGAAGTACTGCGCGAACTTGCCATCTTGCACGCTGCCTGGCGTCGCGCCCGCCTGCGTGATGCGGTCGTTGAGGCGGTTGACACCGTCCGAAAACGTCTGCAGCAACACCTTGGCCGATTGCGCGTCGGCAGCGGTCAAGGTCTTGTCTTGCAGGGCCCTGGCAAGCTTGCCCAGTTCGGCGTAGAAGGTATCGACGCCGGCAACCGGCCCCCCGACGTAGTCGAAGATGTCCGGCTCGCTGATCTTGCGATTGAACGCAGCGATGAAGCTGTACTCAGCTGTGGTGGTCATGTCGTCAGGCTCGCGGTTTGAGATAGGTGTCGATGAAGATACGAATATTGGCCAGTTGAGCGCCCAACCCCATAGTGGTCGGATACAGCCCGCATGCGGTCAGAAACGCAAACCCTCCTCGGCTATGGGTCGTGAAGCCCTTTCCGAAAGACGGGTCACCCGGAATCGCAATGAAGAAGTAGATGGAACCGAGAAACAGCAATGGGCTAAGGAGAACCATGAGGTGCTGTTTGACAGGCATCCTCCCTAGTGCGCTCCGTCGTGCCAAGTTTTGCGGGTAAACGGCGACGCTCTGCACGGTCCATACAAGCGACAGCACCGGAATCAACGCCACGGTCAGGCTGTGCGCCAGCAGCGCCACCTGCGGAAACACCGTCGAGTTCGCGTGCGCGCTCATGTTCATGAACGGCACCATGCGCTGCACGCATGCGGTGAAGCGTCGAGCCCACGGCCACAAGTCCAGGACGTTGTCCGGCGCGAATAGCGCAACGAGCACAGGTATTGCCATCGGCACCAACAGCAAAGGGCTCAAGGCACCAGCCCAGGAGAGGGCCGGTATCGGAGGCGGCACGTCAACGGGCGACTGCGTGTCGTCAAAGGGGAAAGGGCGGCTTTTCATGCTGCAAAGGCCCAGCGGCGATCATTGACGGCGCTCTTTGTGCCGAAGCTCGCACCTGCTCGTACAAGCTTGAGAACCATAGGCACTCCACGGCGCAGCAGCGCATCGTTCCCGCTCAGGCCCCGGAGGGTTTTCGCGGCGGCGCCACCGACCAGCGTATCGTCACCCTCTTCCCTATCCAGATAGTCCTGCCCGTACGCGGATGCCACGACGGAGGATGGTTCGTCGTCGCCCCACAGCTGGTCGTTGCCCGCCTCGCCGAAGAGCTCGTCGTCGCGGCCGCCGCCCCATATCTGGTCGACCCCGGCACCACCATCCAGGTAGTCGTTGCCGTGCGTGCTCAGGGGTGCGCGAACCGGATCACGGTCGTCGCCGACCATGTAGTCGGCGTCGTCGCCTCCGTAGATTTCGTCACTGCCGCCCT
>NZ_SWAR01000088.1 GCF_006386545.1 Methylibium rhizosphaerae
AAGCGCTTGGACAAGGCGATCGGCCTCGCCTGGTCAGAAGATGTGTTCATCGACGAAGTCAACGACGGACGCAGCTCGCTGACCTGATCCTGCGTCCGATCCACGGGATGCCCGGACGCTTACTGCGATTGCGTGGATGTTGGCGGCACTCAGCACGGTGGAGTCACTGACGAACGGGTTCGGCTGCGGGAGTTGGACGCGCGGCTGGGATATGGGCAGTGACTCGATAGGGCGTTCAGCGTGGGGACTTGATGATGGTGGCGGTGCTGCTGAAGTTAAGGGTGCCGGGTTGTCGGATGAGTTGCCGAGTCTTGCGGCTTTTGTGGCGGGGGAGGAGGGGGTGGCGTACAGGAGGGCGTCTGCGGCACAGGCGGTGGTGTTTGCGGGTGGGACGACGGTGAGGTGATAGGCCGTGGCTGGGCAGCGATCGGCAGATGACCGCGAAAGGATGAACACGAACATGCGCAGTCGGCGCCTGTATGACTGCGGTCAGCATCACCGGTCACTCGGCTAGCCCGCGCCTCAAGTGACTGCACGACCTGCTGAAGCAGGCGCCCATCGGCGCTATATAGGGGCGCGGTACGAAGGGATGCTTATCGCCCGATGCGACTTGGCACTGCCGACCCGAAGCGCACTGCGACGCTGACTGTGGAGAGTGCCGAGAAGCGGGTATCAACACTCACCATCAGCGCCGTCCGCTGCATGCTCTTGTTGGCAACGTAGCAAAGGCAGGTCACAACACTTCCCCGACCTTTGCAAAAAGGCGCTCAAAGCGCGCAAGCTCATCTGGCTTAAGCTTCGCGGCCGTGAGCGATGGCAACACGGCCTGGGCGACGCGGTAATGGTTGAAACCGCCATCTTTCAGCAGCGTGATGCCTTTGGTCTTTAGCCACTGGTTGATCCGTTCGACCATGCGTGGTTGCGCACCCAGGTCAGCGACCGTCAGTGTGACGCCGTTCAGTTCCTTGGCGTAGGCTTGGTTGAACGCCGCGATGTAGGCGTTGGCAGGCAAGAGGTCTTCGATGTCTGCTTCGGCAGGTGCGGAGTCTAGGAACATTGAGAAGTCAAGGACGCGCTTGCGCTCGATCAGCTTCTGCCGAACCAGGTCTTCCAACTTCTGATGGGGGCTGCCAGCGCGGTCGTGCAGAACCACGAGCTTCAGCTTGTTCGAGCCGAGCAGCGCGACGAAGGTGGCCAGCTTGTCGAGGCCACCGACGGGCACCAATATCGCGTCGCCCAGCCCCTGTTTAGTGCCAGACTCCAACAGCGCGCCCATGTGCTGCAGGAGGATCAGGTCGGCCGGGCCTTCGACCAGGATGTTCTTCTTTGCGATGAACAGGTTCTGCGCGATGGAGTAGCCGAGCGCGGCCTGCAGCGGAAACACGCTTTCGTCCGACGAGCCGGCCAGGTCCCCGGTGATCTTGGTGCCTTCCTTGATCCGGTCCTCCACAACGCGCACGTCCTCAAGGTGCGCGCTGTCTACCATGAACGGCGAGTGCGTCGTATAGATGATCTGATGTTGCTCCGACAGTTTGCGGATGTAGGCCAAAAAATCGGCCTGCGCCAACGCGTGCAGGTTCAAGCCCGGTTCGTCGAGCAGCAGCACGAGCGCGTCTTCCGTCTCGGCGCGCGACTGCACGGCGTCGAACCACACAAGGAAGCTGAAGAACCAGATGAAACCCTTGCTGCGCTGGTCGAACGGCACCGTGACGCCGTGCCGGCGATTCTTGATGCGGATGTAGAGGTTGACGCCGCTGTTGTAGGGAGCAATGTCCTTGTTGTCAGTCTTGAGGTCGAACTCGACGTCAAGATCCTGGTTTTGCTTCCAGAACTCGAAGACCTTCTGCGTTATGGTCAGCCCGATAGCTTCGAGCTTGGCCCTGGCCGTCTCATAGCCCTCGTCGCTCATCAGCTCTCGCAATGTCGTGCCGGCGAGCTGCAGGAGTCCCTGCGCGGTCTCGTCGGCGTCGGTCAGTTGCGTAGCGGCTTCGCGCTGCTGCAGCGCGGCCAGGTTGATCTTGCCTTCGAGCAGCTTGTAATCGTCGAAGTAGAGGAGCTTCGGTAGCGCAGGTGACAGGTAGCTCTGCCAGATATGACCGTCAACCAGCCCCCAGCCGTTCGCCTTGATTGCGCGAGAACGCCACTGTGCCGCGAACGTCGCCAGGCGGTTGTCCGCCGGCAGGCTAAGGCTCTCAATCTTCGTGAGCGCATCCTCAAGCCGGGCCGCGCCGCTGAATACCTCATCCTTGTGTTCCAGATCGTTAAGCGGCCTCTGGAGAGCCTCCACGGCCGCTTTCTGGTCGATGTGGAGGCCGATGGTGTTCGTGTTGGCGATGGTCGTGTCGCGCGTGAACGTGTGGCCTGCGGCGACGATATCGGCGCCGCCGAAAACTTCCTTGTTGATCTTGTCGGCTAGAGCCTTCTCGATGCGGAAGGTCAGCTCGACCGTCTTTTGGTAGTTCTTGGCTTCGTGCTGTGGCCGGTAGCGGACCAAGTCCTTGCGCGGGTAGTCAGCAACGTAGTCATACTTGGCGCCACCAAGCGGCATGGCCTTGTGCAGCGCTTCGAGAAATGCAGTCTTGCCAGACTCGTTTTTCCCGACGAGAACCGTCACGTCCTCTGCGAGCGCCACGGGCGTTGAGTCCTCGATGGATTTGTATTTCCAGACCTGCGCTTTTATTAGCGTTAGCACGATTCCTCCGAAGCTATTCTCGTTTTCGCCATCAGCCGATGATGGCAACCGGCTCGTCCGCTCCACAAATTGCGTTTATCTCCCGCCTATGTGAGGGTGAAGGACGTGCGGGTATGGCAGCGGCGACAAACCTGTTGCCCTGACCCGCCGCCCCGATGGGTGCTCAGTCGGCGCGATAGGCAATGTAAGGTTCAAACGCCTCGTCGGCCCAGTACGGATTGACCCTTAGGGAAAGTCTGCACAACGTGAATCGCAGCGGCCACTCGGGCAGGTGACGGACCATGCGACGACCGCATGCCTTTCAGCACGCTCAACGAGTGTCCGGAATGGTCCCCTTGGCACTGGTCCGCGCCGCCTTGGCGCGTTGCGGACGCACTCATCCCTGCACTCCCATCAACTGGCGCCGCGCCATCCACAGGTTCGACAGCGCAAACAGCGTGACCAGCTGCGCCGTGTTCTTCGCCAAGCCCCGGTAGCGCACCTTCGTAAAGACGAACTGCCGCTTGAGCACTCGGAACGGGTGTTCGACCTTGGCGCGGATGCTGGCCTTCATC
>NZ_SWAR01000089.1 GCF_006386545.1 Methylibium rhizosphaerae
TCGCGAAAGATGGCGGCGTCGGTGTGCTCGTGGCGAAAGGCTTCGAGCACCCGCGGGGCCAGGCGGTCCTGGCAGTAGGCGGCCGCCGCGTCGCGCACCGCGCGTTCGTCGGCGCTGAGCTGCAGTGCCAGCAGCAAAGGGTCGTCCCATTGGAACGTTGCAGACTTGTGCGAACCGCTCATTCCGGCTACTCCGAGAAAACGTGTGCGGCACTCTATGCGCCTGCCTTCGGCGGGACAAACGATTTATTCGCAGCGACCTGTTCCGATTACGCACAGATCGAGCATCGCTCTCGCGCACAATGGAAGCATGCGACGCACCCTGCCCTCAACCGCTGCGCTGACCGCCTTCGAATCCGCTGCGCGGCATCAAAGCTTCACCAAGGCAGCCGACGAACTGGCAGTGACACAGAGCGCAGTGTGTCGGCAGATCGGCTCCCTCGAGGACTTCCTGGGCGTCAAGCTGTTTCGCCGCAGCAGCCGGGGCGTGGTTCTCACCGAGGCCGGCGTCACCTACAGCCGGCAGGTCACCGCGCGCCTCGACGAGGTGGAGCGCGATACGCTGGACCTCATGGCCAAGGGCGGCCTGGGCGGCACGCTCGAACTGGGTGTAGTGCCAACCTTCGCAACGAAATGGCTGCTGCCCCGGCTGCCGGCTTTCGCCGCACAGCACCCGGACATCACCGTCAACATGACGTCATGCACGCGGCCCTTCCTGTTCGACGAGACCTCGTTCGACGCCGCGATCGGTGCCGGCGAAGGCCTGTGGCCCGGCACCGAGGGCGTGTTCCTCATGCGCGAGCATATGGTGCCGGTGGCGAGCCCCAAATATCTGGCGACGCGTCGGCTCGGCCGAGGCCCCGGGCGGCAGCGAGAACCTGATTGGCCCCGTTGCACGCTGCTCCAGCAAAGCACTCGGCCGTATGCGTGGCGGCACTGGTTCCTTTCACGCGGATTGGACGTGGAAGGCGAAATGGCGGGCCCGCGGCTCGAACTGTTCTCCATGCTGATCGAGGCTGCCATTCAAGGCCTGGGCATTGCACTGGTGCCGCGCCTGATGATCGAGGACGAACTCTCCCGCGGCCTGCTTCGTCTGGCCTCCTGGCACCAGAGCCTCAGTGACCGCAGCTATCACCTGGTCTACCCCGGGCACAAGGCCGAACACGCGGCACTGACGGTGTTCAGCGCCTGGCTGCAGCAACAGGCCAGGGAGTACCGGGACGAACACGGACTTGGCTGAGCGACTTCGGCAACGCTCTGGGCAACCTGAACGGCTACGGCGCCGACACCATGCCCTTCAACACCTGCGCTCGTAGCGCTGGAGCCGGCCTTGCAGGGCCTGGTTCGCCTCGCGGAGGGGTCAGGCCGCGTATTGCCAGCGCAACCCGTATCCAGGAATGCGCGGGCCGAACACGAGATGCAGGACGCGCCGACGGCTTGAACCGGAAGCCTTTCGGGAGGAGTGGACAAGCAATGGGCGCATGGCCAAAGCTTCGCCAGCTGTCGCGGTACATGTGACCTCTGCTGTGGAGCGCCGGGCTGCTGCAAGCTCATGCTCGGTCATGCGGCCGAAGCGGTGCGAGCCTGGGATGACTGAGAGAGGGCCATCTGCCGCGGTACAGGCCTCCAAGTGAACCCGCACAGCAACCAGCTGCCCGAGCAGCTCGGCAGGAGGCTGGACGAAAAGTGATCCCTCTTTGCGTGACCAGCCGGTAAGGCCGGCCCCTTCGATCCGTTCGGCAACAGGAATGCTGAGATCTTGATGCGCAGAGACTGCCCAGTTTCTTGAGGCCGACTTCTCGAAGTATGTGCATTGGATGGCGAGGTGGCCGCTTGGGACCACCGCAGAAAGCCCCGGATGCTTGCGCAGGCGCTCCACCAAGGCAACGCACCATGGCTTTGCCAGCAGGTTGCGAGTGCCGCCCGAGATCGAAGATGTACGAATGCGGCGCGAGATGGCTTCGCAGGTTCTGGCGTCCAGGACCGCCGATACGGCAGCGTAGCCAGCTGCTTCGAATGAATCGGAACTCACTTGCATGCGGTCTCACCATCTGATGTGCTCGAACGGCAACGGCGCGCTCGGCCTGGCCGAAACACACACCGCTGCACGCCGACGACGTTTGACCCTGAGCGAGGGGATTGGCGTCGCCGCCTTCGCGCCGGCTCTTGCGTTTCACTCTTGCTCTTGGCTAGGCAGGTGAGCCAGGCAGGACGACCAAGCCAGGGCAGACCTGCGCCATACCTGCTTGCTTGGCCGCAGTTCGCTCCGCTGGTCGATACACCCGACCCGAAGACCCACCTTCTCGGGATTCTGGAGATCGTAAGTGAACAATGGGGAGCCGCAGCACGGGCAGAACTCCTGCGCTCGCTTGGCGCCACTGTCGGCACCCTTGACGTACAACGTTGGCTTGCCGCGATGAACGACCAGTTGGCTGCGACGGGTACCGACCGAAACACGATAGGCTGAACCCGTCAGCTTCTGGCAGTCGCAGCAGTGGCAGACAACCACTCGAGCGGGGTCGATCTCAGCCTCATACGCGATGGCGCCGCAATGGCAGGAACCGGAAATCTTCACGACGATGACGCGGCAATCCGGGTTCCTGCGACGCCGGGCTCCGCACGGTGACGGTCGTTCGAGCCGATCGACGCGCGTTGCGCGTCGCCTCTCTTGCGGCACACTCCGAGCGATGCCCACCGGCCAATCCGCCGCCCCGCCCGACGCCCGCGAGGCCGTCGACGAAGCATTGCTCGCCGCGCTGCGGGCCTGGTGCAACGGCGGTGCATTTCCTGTGCTGACGGAGCCGCTGCGCGTGGCCAGCATCACGCCGCGCGCCGGTGTGGATGCAGCGGCCGCCGCACTCGCTGGCAGCCACGAACTGGCGCGAATGGACCGCTGGCGCGGCCTGTGGTGGCGGCTGCAGATCCTGTGGCGGGAAGTTGTCGTGGGGCACCGCGTGCAGCCCGGCGATCCCTGGGATTGCGGTTGGTGGCGAGGCGGGCCGCTCGGCCCTGTTGCAGCGTTCAGACCGCGCCGGCCCACGCTGCTGATGCTGCGGGAACCTGACCCTGCTGTTGCAACCGCCCTGCTGGCAACACTGCGGTAAGCGTCCGGCGAACCCGTCTTGAGAAGAGCGGTCGCAGCGATAACGATGCTGTCCAGTTAGCAAATAGCTGGACACGATGGAAGCTGAACAGAGTCGCAAGCGCAGGCGCTACAGCCG
>NZ_SWAR01000090.1 GCF_006386545.1 Methylibium rhizosphaerae
GCGAGCCACTGACCACGACGACGACCTGCCCAGCGAGATCGATTTCTCCAAGGGCACCCGCGGCAAGTTCCACCGCCCCGGCACGCGGCTGAACCTGCCCGTCTACCTCGACGACCAGGTGCAAGCGACGCTGGCCAAGCTCGCCCAGGCCAAGGGCATAGCCCTCTCCACCCTCGTCAACGACCTGCTGCGCAAGGACATCGAACTCATCGAGATCGGAAGGTGAGTTCAACCAGCGCGACAGTGAGATGAACGAAGGGCCGCTGCTGCGGCCCTTCGTCTCATGTTCGCGATGCCGAGGCCTGAGTCTTTGTTAGACCTACCTGCCTGCTCAATAACCGCACCATTCAACTGGAACATCGAATCGGCACGCTGCAGCCGGCGCCATCGTCAGAGCTCTTTGTAAAACTCTCGGTTTTCCCACCTGTCGCTGTATGCAGCAATCACCTTCTCGAATGGAGCACCAGTCGCGATGGCATCTGGCATCTCACGCAGTTGCCCCTCCATCCACTCCCGCACCTTTGGCCACCGCAGCTTGTGCATCAGGTAAGCAATTGGCTCATCGCTGACCTTCCGGTCTTTGAACAGTGCAATGAGCAGCTCTTCGAACTGTGGCCTGAGTTCCGGTGCACCCCCAATGAGTTCCAGGCATCGCACATAGTTCGGTTCCGCCAAGTCGAAGGAGAACTCGGTGCAGAGCACATGCTCAGCCCCGAGCAACTCTTCCTCGACTCGCTTGATCAGTTCATCGGTACCCATTTGCCACCTCTTGGTAGGGTTGGGTCAGCAACCCAGATCTTTGGAACGAACTTCCCTGCCGTGTCCAATCCAGCATTTTGGAACGCTCTTTCGGCGATACCACCGATGTTCGCCCCCGTTGGCTGGTAGTGCCCCGATGCGTTGTCCAGCCACTTAACGTTCCCGTTGTATAGCTGAATCTCCCCTGCGGCTTGAACTGGATTGCCACCAGTCAAGCTCGTATGCCCAGTCTTCCCGACCACGAGGGCACCGTCTTCCAGCACCACGTAGTTGTAGTTCCCGCTTATCCGCGACAGCCGACTGTTCGGCACTATTCTGGGTACGTCGATTTCGTGCTCGGGGAACTTGTTGGTAAACAGTTCCATGGGCTCCTCCGCTGACACATGAGACCTGAACGCTGAGCGGAAGGTCTGGCCCGTGTAAGCCTGCCCCGGCATCGAACTGCGCGGCACGTTGGTCGCATTGCTGCCACTGAACATCCCAGCCGCGAGGCCCGCCTCAACCACGCCTGGGTCGTTCATCAACTCTTGCGGAGTGAGCAACCCACCTTGCCCACCTGCTTGGCGCACGCTGGTCATCGCACCTATGAGGTAGTTTCTCTGTATGGGATCCTCAACTGTTGCCCACGCCCTCGCAAGTTCGGCGCGTGTCGCGAACACATCCTCGCGAGTCAAGTTTGGCTTAGAGGGCAGGCTATTGGCTCTCAGAAGCAGTCCAGGCAGGTCGGCAGGTGGCCTCATGTCAGTAGCACTCACTGCCCCCACGGGTTGAGCGCCAGCGTGCCACACGGGCCCACCTTCACCGGTCCTGCCACCCCAAGCATCTACCTGCATGTCATCCCAGCGCTGCCGATTCGCTGCCGCCTGCGCTCTCGCGTTCGCCGCATAGAACCGGTTGCTGCTCGCCACTGCGTCATCAGCGCTCATGCCCCAGTCAGCAACCATGCGCTGGCCGGCGCGCAGTTCGTTCATGCTGCGCAGCCCCATGCCGGAGCTGTAGCGCCCCATCAGCTCCTTGTTGCCGCCGGTCAGCCGGTCCAGCGTGTCACCCGGCCGCACGATGGCGCCTTCGTCGGTGGCCTGCCTATAGGCTCGCTCGGTCATCCGGAAGTTGTCTTGCGCTACCGCAGCGGATGCTTCGCTCATCCGGCGCGCCTGAATGGCATCGCTCTGGCCAATCCATTCCTGGCTGCGCCGCGCCTCGTAGGCCAGGTCGCTCTCAATGTCCGAGCCGTTGCGGTAGTTCAGGTCCGAGTACGGCCCGACCCCTTGGGTTTCTGTCTGGCTCGGCCTCGTAGCAGCCTGCGCCAAGCTCTCGCCCAACGCATTGCCAAACGCGTCCACCGCGACCTGTTGCATCACGACCTTGCCGCCGCGTACTGCCATTGCCGTGAGGCCTGTCGCCACTCCCCGCAGCGTGCCGGCAGCCAACTGGCCTGCAAGGCCCATCGACTGCAGGCCGCTCAAGGGCCCGGTACCAGCCCAACGGGGCTGCTGGCCATTGATGGCGGGCATCAGGTTGCCATCGTCGTCGTACTGTGCTTCAGCGCCCAGCGCTTCGCCGACTGCAGCCGACGCGGCAGCTGCCGCAACGCCGCGCCAACTGAACCTCTCCTGCAGGCCTGTGGCCACTGCGACGCCCTGAGTCATCGCATTGGTCATCGAGGCACGCACGGCTGCATTGAGGTAGACGTTGTTGCTGACGTTTCCAATGGCGCCGCCAATACCGGCCGAGATGCCCGCACTCACTGCGCTCACGGCCATGCTCTTCCAGTCGAAGCCGTCCTGCATGCCGACCGCATTGGCGAACGCCTGCCCCGCAAGGTTGCCAGCCATGGCCGAGCCGACCGCCACACCTACTCCGGCACTTCCGCTCGCCAAGGCTGTTGCGCCTGCAGCCATCACTTGTCCAAACGTCGCCCCCGCGGCAGCTGTCGCCGCTCCGGCCGTGTAGATCGTCACGACGATGATCACGACAATCATCACGATCTGCCCGACCACACCGCAGCCGCCCTCGGGCATCACCAGGTGCGGCTGCGCCCCCGCCCCCATGCTGGCCGGGTCATACGGCTTGAAGCTGTCGGCCGCGTTGTAGCTGGGCGTGGCGCTCGGCAGGCTCAGCGTCTGGCCCACCCGCAGGTCGCTGTCGCCGCTCAGCCCGTTGGCCTGCGCGATCTTCCACCACAGGCGGTTGTCGCCATAGGCGGCCTGGGCGATGCTTCTCAGCGTG
>NZ_SWAR01000010.1 GCF_006386545.1 Methylibium rhizosphaerae
GGCCGCCTTGCAGCCCTTCCTGCATCGCTACAACTGGCATCGGCCACACTCCGCGCTCAACCGCCAGCCACCCATGAGCCGCATACCGGCTGTGACCAACCTCTTGGAACTCAACACCTAGGCCACCCGGCCGAACCACCACAGCGACAGGCCGGCGGCCAGCACCGCGAACAGTGCTCCGGCGGCCGCGAACAGCGCGGTGATCTCGGTCTCCTTGCGCTCGAACACGAGGCGCGAGGTGAGGGTGTCGTAGACCTTCTTCAGGTCGGTGGCGCTGCCGGCGTAGAAGTACTCGGCATGGGTGAGGTTGGCCACGTTCTTGAGCGTCTCCTCGTCGAGCCGCACCCGCATCGACCAGCCTTCGAAGCCGATGATCTCGCCGTTGGTGGTGCCGAAGCCGACGGTGTAGACCTTCACGCCGCGCTCCGAGGCCATCTTGGCCGCGTCCATCGGGTCGGGGCCGGTGGTGCGCTGCCCGTCGGTGAGCAGGATCACCGCAGCCGACGTGTAGGAACCTGGTGGCACCGGCGTGAAGGGTTTCGGATCCTTCTTCTCGCCCAGGGCCTGCGGCATGTTGCGCTGCCCGGTGATCTGCGACAGGTCGATGCCGGCGTCGGGAAAGAGCGTGGCCAGCGCCAGCACGATGCCGCTGCCGATGGCGGTGCCGCGCTGCAGCTGGAAGCGGTCGATCGCGGCCACCACGTCCTCGCGGCTGTGCGTGGGCGCCTGCACCACCGCAGCGGTGCCGGCGAACGACACCACGCCCACCCGCACGTGCCGCGGCAGCTCGCCGACGAAGGCCTTGGCGGCAATCTGGGAGGCGACCAGCCGGTTGGGCTGCACGTCTTCGGCGCGCATGCTGCCCGACACGTCCATGGCCAGGATGATGGTTTCCTGTTGCAGCGGCAGCGTGATGATGGCTGCCGGCCGCGAGATGGCCAGCAGCAGCGCCGCGATCGCGACCAGCAGCAGCAGCGGGGGCACGTGGCGGCGCCAGCCCGGACCGCCGCCCATGGCCGCCTTCACGAGGCCAAGGCTGGCATACCGCACCGCGCTCCTCTTGCGGCGACGCAGGAGCCACCAATACGTCAACACCAGCAGGGGCAGGAGCCCCAGCACCCAGAGAAACTGCGGCCACAGGAATGTCATGTGGACCCCCAACGCGCTTCACGCGAGCCCCGCGGAGGGGCGGAAACCGTCTCGAGGCGGCACGGCGACGGCTTCATGCGGCCTCCTTGCTGCTGTCACGCGATGCTTTCAGATGCTCCGGCAAACCGCCTCCGGCCGCAAGCCTGGCGCGCTGCTTTCGCAGGTCGGCAAACCGCAGGATGGCATCCACCAGGTCGTCATCGGTCGCCAGCTCCAGCGTGTCGACGCCGGCATTCGCCAGGCTGGCCAGCAGCGTCTGTTCCCGCTCTTCCGCGAGCCGGGCGAAGCGCCGCCGAAAGCCCTTGTCGTGCGTGTCCACCAGCAGCTGTTCGCCGGTCTCGGCATCGCGCATCAGGATGAGGCCGATGTCCGGCAGCACCCGCTCGAGCGGGTCGTGCAGCCGCACCGCCACCACCTCGTGCCGCTGCACCAGCCGGGCCAGCGGTGCGTCCCAGCCGGGCTGGCTGAAGAAGTCCGACACCACGAAAACGGTCGAGCGCCGCTTCACCATACGCTCCGCGGCGACCAGCAGCTCCGACAGGTCGGTGGGCTTGCTGCCGGCGGGCTCGGGCCGCTGCTGCATGCGCTGCAGCAGGTGCAGCACCTGGATGCGCCCGCCGCGCGCCGGGATCACCGCCTCGACACCGTCTCCGTACAGGATGGCGCCGACGCGGTTGCCGTGGCGAGTCAGCAGGCGTGCCAGCGCCGCGACGAATTCGGCGGCCACCTGCTGCTTCTTCACGTCTTCGGAGCCGAAATCGACCGACGGGCTCAGGTCGAGCAGGAACCACACGCTGATCTCGCGTTCCTCGTGGAACTCCCGCACGAAGGGCGTCTGCAGACGGGCGGTGACGTTCCAGTCGATGTGGCGCACGTCGTCGTGGTGCTGGTACTCGCGCAGGTCGGCCAGGTCGAGGCCGCTGCCGCGCATCAATGTGCGGTAGTCGCCCTGCAGCAGGCCGTCGAGCCGGCGGATCACCGTCCACTCGAGCCGGCGCAGGATGGCGTCAGGCGTTTGCTGCGGCTTGCGCGACATGATGGGCCATCGGTTTTTCGGGCGCCGGCACCTTCTGCACGATGCGCTGGATCAGCTGGTCGGCGGTCAGCCCGTCCGACAGGGCTTCGTAGGTCAGCACCAGGCGATGGCGCAGCACGTCGGGCACGAGGTCGAGCACGTCCTCGGGCAGCACATAGGGCCGCCCGCGCAGGAAGGCCAGGCCGCGCGCGCCCTCGATCAGGTGGATGGTGGCCCGCGGGCTGGCGCCGAAGTTGATGTACTTCTGGCTGTCGGCCAGGCCGTAGCGCGCCGGCTGCCGCGTGGCCGAGACCAGTCGCACCGCGTACTGCATCAGCGACGGGTCCACGTAGACCTTGCGGCATTCCTGCTGCAGTGCACCCAGCTGCTCTGTGGTGGCCACCGCGTTCACATGGACCGGCTCGCCGGTCACGCGCTCGACGATCACGAACTCCTCTTCCTCGGTCGGATAGCCCACCAGCACCTTCATCATGAAGCGGTCGACCTGGGCTTCCGGCAGCGCGTAGGTGCCTTCGGTCTCGATCGGGTTCTGCGTCGCCATCACCAGGAAGGGTTCGGGCACCACGTGGGTTTCGCCGGCGATGGTGACCTGGCGTTCCTGCATCACCTCCAGCAGTGCGCTCTGCACCTTGGCCGGCGCTCGGTTGATCTCGTCGGCCAGCAGCAGGTGGGTGAACACCGGCCCCAGCGAGGTGCTGAAGTCACCGGTCTTCTGGTTGTAGATGCGGGTGCCCACCAAATCGGCCGGCACCAGGTCGGGCGTGAACTGGATGCGCTTGAAGCTGCCGCGCATGGTGGCCGCCAGCGTCTTCACGGTGAGCGTCTTGGCCAGTCCGGGCACGCCTTCGACCAGCAGGTGGCCCTGCGCCAGCATGGCGATCAGCACGCGTTCGAGGAAGCGGTCCTGGCCGACCACCACCCGCTTGACCTCGTAGAGGATGCGTTCCATCAGCGAGGCGACCTCGCCGGGGTTGGATGCGCCGTTCGATCCGTTGAGCATGGCTTGCCTCGCCGAGTTTGTGTAATGGACGCCGCTGTGAGCCGGTCAGAACGGCGGCATGCCGACCGCCGTGGCCGCGTTCTCGATCGGCACGGCAAAACCGATGCCGATGAAGGTGCGCTGGTCCGACGGGTTGAGGATGGCGGTCACGATGCCCACCACCGCACCATCGTTGGTGACCAGCGGGCCGCCCGAGTTGCCGGGGTTGGCCGCGGCGTCGAACTGGATCAGGTTGGTCAGCACCCGCTGGCCTTCGTCGGAGCGGAACTCGCGCTTGAGGCCCGACACGACGCCCGACGACACCGAGGGGCCGATGCCGAACGGGTGGCCCACCGCGATCACCTCGTCGCCGGGCGCCAGGTCGCTGGTCGAGCGCAGGGTGGCGGCCACCATGTCGTCGGGCACCTTGGAGGCCTGCAGCACCGCGAGGTCGTTCTCGGGTTGCACCGAGATCACCGACGCGTCGGCCTCCATGCCGTTGAAGAACTCCACCTTGATCTGCTTGGCGCCCAGCACGACGTGCAGGTTGGTGAGGATGATGCCCTTGTCGACGATCACCACGCCGGTGCCCACGCCACGATGCACCTTCGGGTCGGCGGGCGCGCCGCCCTTGCCGGGCGAGCCGTCCCCGCCGGCGGGCGGGGCGGCCTTGCCGGCACGCGGCTTGGCGGCCGCGGGCTTCGGAGGCGCCTCGGTTTCGTCGCCCATGTAGCCCACCACGCGCACCACCGAGGGAGCAATGGCCTGGTAGGCCTTGGCCGCCTTCGAGGGCAGCGGCTTGGCTTCGAGCGAATGCCGCACGGCGGCGTCGATGTCCTGCTGCGTCAGCGACCTGGGCATCTGCGACGCCACGGCCCACAGAGCCGCTGCCAGGCCGGCCAGCAGGCCGAACATCAGCGACCAGCCGAGCCAGGGCCTGCGGGCCAGCATGTTCGCCGGGCGAGGGGCGACAGCGGCGCTTGCCTGCGCGGAACCTGCGGACGGGGCGGCGGGTTGCGGCGGCGGTACCCGGTGAGAGCGGCTGTACAGAGCGGTGCGTCGCATGGTGCGGCCCCTTACTGCTGAGGCCGCCTCCAATGACGGCCGACGGCGCAACGGTAACACCAAGCCGCGGCACCTGCCAACGAAGTTGGACCATGTCCCGCCGGAATTGGCGGCACTCGTTCACGGGGCATCATTGCGGCCGATGCAGACCTGCTGGACCGACACCCATTGCCACCTCGATGCCGGGGAGTTCGACGCCGACCGCGATGCGGTGGTCGAACGCTCGCGGGCGGCCGGGGTGGCGCGGGTGGTGATCCCCGGCGTGTGCAGCGCCAACCTGCAGACCGTGCGCGACATGGCCCACCGCTACGGCCTGCACTACGCGCTGGGGCTGCACCCCCTCTACGTGGAGCGCGACGCGCCCGACGCGCTGCAGCGCCTGCGGGCTGCGCTGGAAACACATGGCAACGATCCGCGCCTGGTGGCGGTGGGCGAGATCGGCCTGGACCTGTTCGTCAAAGGCCTCGATGTTTCCATCCAGGAGCGCTTTTACGTCGCGCAACTCGAGCTGGCGCAAGAGTTCGGACTGCCGGTGGTGCTGCATGTGCGGCGCTCGGCCGACCAGCTGCTCAAGCACCTGCGGCGCATCCGGGTGACCGGCATCGCCCATGCCTTCAACGGCAGCGAGCAGCAGGCGCAGACCTTCGTCGACCTGGGCTTCAGGCTCGGTTTCGGCGGCGCGATGACCTTCGACCGCGCGCTGCAGATCCGCCGGCTCGCGAAGGAGCTGCCCATCGAGGCCATCGTGCTGGAAACCGACGCGCCGGACATCCCGCCGCACTGGCTCTACAAGACCGCCGAGCAACGCGCCGCCGGCGAGCGCTCGCGCAACGAACCGGCCGAGCTGCCGCGCATCGCCCGGGAGCTGGCACAGTTGCGCGGCATGGACATCGACACCCTCGCGCGGCAGACCGAGCGCAATGCCCTGGCGGCGCTGCCCCGCCTCGCTTCCCAGCCATGAAGGCGCCGCCCTTGTCGGGGCTGGCGCCCGTCATCGGGCCGGCCACGCGGCTGGTCGTGCTCGGCAGCTTTCCGAGCGAGGCGTCGCTGGCGGCGCAGCAGTACTACGCGCATCCGCGCAACCATTTCTGGCCCATCCTGGGGGCGCTGTGGCAGGTGGACCTGCGGCAGCTGCCCTACGCCGAGCGCATCGAGCTGGTGCGCGAGCGCGGCCTGGGCATCTGGGACGTCTACGCGAGCTGCCGCCGCGAAGGCAGCCTCGACAGCGCCATCGAGGACGCGCTGCCCAATGACCTGGCCAGCCTGCTGCTGCGCGCGCCGCGGCTCGCCGCGATCGCCCACAACGGCGGTGAATCGGCCCGTTCGATGCGGGTGACGCGCGCACTCGGCCTGGCGGTGCACCGCCTGCCGTCCACCAGCCCGGCCAACGCGTCGTGGAGCTTCGAGCGCAAGCTCGCCGCCTGGCGCGAGGTGTTCGCGCTGTACGGCCTGGCCTGACACTTCCTTACCTCTGTTCGCACAAACGGCTTCGCGCCGGTGTTGCGGTGAAATCGGCAGCTTCCATGACCACCAAGAAAAGAAAGCCAGTACCGGTGCAGCAGACGCTCGAACCGGCCACCGTGTCCGAGGGCGGCGGCGTGCGCTACCTGCACCTGGGCACTCCCTGGATCCAGGGCGCGATGCGGGTGCGCAAGCCGCAGTCCATCGAGCTCGAGTACGTGCAGCGCATGATGGCCTGGATGCTCCTGCGGCCGAGCGATCAGCTCACCGAAGGCCACGCGGTTCAGCTCGGCCTGGGCGCGGCCGCCATCACCAAGTTCTGCCACGGGCAGTTGCGCATGCGGACCACCGCGGTCGAGCTCAACGACACGGTCATCAGCGCCTGTCGCCTGTGGTTCCACCTGCCGCCCGACGACGAGCGGCTGTCGGTGCTGCACGAGGATGCCGCGCGCTACGTGGAGGCGGTGCAGTACATCGGCACGGCCGACGTGCTGTGCGTGGACCTCTACGACCACGAGGCCGCGGCACCGGTGCTCGACGACGATGCCTTCTACCGGGGCTGCCACCGGCTGCTGGCCGACGGCGGCGTGATGTCGGTCAACCTGTTCGGCCGCGATGCGAGTTTCGAGCGCAGCGCGGCACGCATCGAGGCGGCGTTCGGCCCCGGGCGCTTGGCCACGCTCAAGCCCACCAAGGAGGGCAACACCATCGTGCTGGCCTGGAAGGGCTTCGACCTGCCCGAGCGCAGCGTGCTTGCCGCCCGTGCTGAAAACATCGACACTCGTTTCAAGCTGCCGGCCACCAAGTGGCTGCGCCTCCTGGCCCCCTTCGTCTCCTCCCCGTCCAAGTCCCCCAAGTCATGACCGCAGCTGCCGCCGCTTCGCCTTCACGTGCCAGCCCGTTCAAGGGGCGTCTCGAATGGCGGGTGCTGCTGCGGTGGCTGCGCGACGACGGTGTGCTCCCGGCGGCCGAGGCCGACAAGCTCGCGCAACGCTTTGCCGCGGGCGACAGCGCCCAGCATCCGCTGGTGCGACTGGGCGCCGCCGGCCTGGCCGACGCCAGGACCGGCGCCGTGCTCGACGTGGAGGCGCTCACCGAGTGGCTGGCGAAGCGCTGCAGCCTGCCCTACCTGCGCATCGACCCGCTGAAGGTCGACGTGGCGCGGGTGGCCGACGTCATGTCGATCAACTACGCCGAGCGCAGGCGCTCGCTGCCGGTGGGCGTGACGCCCGGCGAGGTGACGATCGCCACCTGCGAACCGTTCGACCTCGACTGGATCCCCGAGATCGAGGCGCACACCAAGCGGCGCATCAAGCTGGTGGTCGCGAGTCCCCTGGAGCTCGCGCACTACACGACCGAGTTCTACACGCTGGCCCGCTCGGTGCGGCAGGCGCAGAAGAACGGCCAGGTCAGCGCGCCGGCCAACTTCGAGCAGCTGGTCGAGCTGGGCAAGGCCAAGCAGCTCGATGCCAACGACCAGGGCGTGGTGCAGGTGGTCGACTGGTTGTGGCAGTACGCCTTCGACCAGCGCGCCTCCGACATCCATCTCGAGCCGCGGCGCGACATGGGCGCCATCCGCTTCCGCATCGACGGCGTGATGCACACCGTCTACCAGCTGCCGCTCACCGTGATGGGCGCCATGACCGCCCGCATCAAGCTGCTGGGCCGCATGGACGTCGTCGAGAAGCGCCGCCCGCTCGACGGGCGCATCAAGGTGCGAAACCCGAGCGGCGACGAAGTCGAGATGCGCCTGTCCACGCTGCCCACCGCCTTCGGCGAAAAGATGGTGATGCGCATCTTCGACCCGGACACCACGGTGAAGAACCTCGATGCGCTGGGCTTCGCTGCGCATGACGCGCAGCGCTGGGAAACGCTCACCGGCCAGGCGCACGGCATCATCCTGGTGACCGGCCCCACCGGCTCGGGCAAGACCACCACGCTGTATTCCACGCTGCGGCGCCTGGCCACCGACGAGGTGAACGTCTGCACGATCGAGGACCCGATCGAGATGATCCAGCCGGCCTTCAACCAGACGCAGGTGCAGCAGGCCATCGACCTCGGGTTTGCCGAGGGCCTGCGCGCCCTGATGCGCCAGGACCCGGACATCATCATGGTGGGTGAGATCCGCGACCTCGAAACCGCCGAGATGGCGATCCAGGCAGCGCTCACCGGCCACCTGGTGTTCAGCACCCTGCACACCAACGATGCGGCCTCCGCCGTCACGCGGCTCACCGACATCGGCGTGCCGCCGTACCTCATCGGCGCCACGCTGATCGGCGTGCTGGCGCAACGGCTGGTGCGCACGCTGTGCCCTGCCTGCAAGCAGCCCGACGAGCACATGTCGCGCGACACGCTGGCAGAAGCGATCAAGCCTTGGCGCATGTCCGGCAGCTTCAAGCCCTACAAGCCGGTGGGCTGCCTCGAATGCCGCATGACCGGCTACCGCGGCCGCAGCGGCCTGTACGAGCTGCTCACCATCAGCGAAGCCCTGCAGCCGGCCATCCACCCAACGCCCGACATCTCCCGGCTGCGCCAGCTGGCGCTCCAGGAAAACCTGCGCCCCCTGCGCCTGTCGGGGGCGATGAAGGTCGCCGAAGGCCTGACGACCCTCGACGAAGTCCTGCGCTCGACGCCGCGCTGGGAGGGCTGATCCCTGATCCCCGCGTGCGTGTGTGCGCGTGGCGCGCGGCGCTACGTGTAATCCACAGAACTTGGCAGGGTGGGGCCTTCCTAGAATCCTGCCCAGTCACAAGAACGAGGAGTCAAGCGTGAATATCAAGAGTCAGAAGGACTTCTGGTCCGGGCTGATGTTCGTGGTCGTGGGCATCGTCTTCGCCTGGGGCGCCACCAGCTACAGCTTCGGCGAGTCGGCCCGCCCCGGTCCCGGCTACTTTCCGTTCGGCCTGGGCGTCCTGCTGGCCATCCTGGGCGCCGTCGTGCTGTTCAAGGCGCTCACCATCGAAACCGAGGGCGGCGACAAGATCGGCGCCATCGCCTGGAAGCCGCTGCTCATCATCACCGCTGCCGTGCTCGTCTTCGGCCTGGCGCTGCCCCGCCTGGGCATGGTGATCTCGCTGCCGCTGCTGATCGTCATCAGCTGCACCGCCAGCGACGAGTTCCACTGGAAGGACGCCCTGATCAGCTGCGTGGTGCTCACCCTCGGGTCGTGGGCCATCTTCATCAAGGGCCTGAACCTGGTGATCCCGATGTGGCCCACGTTCATGACCGCCACCCAGGCCGCCGGCTGATCCCAGGAGCAACAACAACATGGACCTGATCACCAACCTCAGCCTGGGCTTCCAGACGGCGCTCACGCTGCAGAACCTGGCCTATGGCTTCCTCGGCTGCCTGCTGGGCACCCTGATCGGCGTGCTGCCGGGCCTGGGCCCGGTGGCCACCATCGCGATGCTGCTGCCGTCTATCTATGCGCTCGACGCGGTGCCGGCCCTCATCATGCTGGCCGGCATCTACTACGGCGCGCAGTACGGCGGCTCCACCACCGCCATCCTGATCAACGTGCCGGGCGAGTCCTCGTCGGTGGTGACCGCCATCGACGGCTATGCGATGGCTCGTCAGGGCCGCGCCGGTCCGGCGCTGGCGGCTGCCGGCCTGGGCTCCTTCTTCGCCGGCTGCGTGGGCACCGTCGTGATCGCCGCGTTCGCGCCGCCGCTCACCGAAATGGCCTTCAAGTTCGGCCCGGCCGAATATTTCTCGCTGATGGTGCTGGGCCTGATCGGCGCCGTGGTGCTGGCCTCGGGCTCGCTGGTCAAGGCCATCGCGATGATCATCCTGGGCCTGCTGCTGGGCCAGGTCAACACCGACGTCATCTCCGGCGTGCCGCGCTACAGCTTCGACATCCCGGAGCTGACCGACGGCATCCAGTTCGTCACCATCGCCATGGGTGTCTTCGGCTTCGGCGAGATCATCGCCAACCTGGGCCGTCCATCCGAGCATCGGGAGGTGTTCACCAAGGAAGTGCACGGCCTGTGGCCGACCAAGGACGACTTCAAGAAGGCCGCGCCCGCAGTGCTGCGCGGTACGGCGCTGGGTTCCATCCTGGGTGTGCTGCCCGGCGGCGGTGCGCTGCTTTCGGCCTTTGCCGCCTACACGCTCGAGAAGAAGGTCGCCAAGGACCCGAGCAAGTTCGGCAAGGGCGACATCCGCGGCGTGGCGGGCCCCGAGTCGGCCAACAACGCCGGTGCGCAGACCAGCTTCATCCCGATGCTCACGCTGGGCATTCCGCCCAATGCGGTGATGGCGCTGATGGTGGGTGCCATGACCATCAAGGGCATCCAGCCCGGCCCGCAGGTGATGACCAGCAACCCCGAGCTCTTCTGGGGCCTGATCGCCTCGATGTGGATCGGCAACCTGATGCTGATCATCCTGAACCTGCCGCTCATCGGCATCTGGATCAAGCTGCTCACGGTGCCGTACCGCTTCCTGTACCCCGCCATCCTGACCTTCTGCTGCATCGGCCTGTACACGCTGAACAACAACAACTTCGACGTCTACATGGCGGCGGCATTCGGCATCGTCGGCTACGCCTTCTACAAGCTGGGCTGCGAACCCGCGCCGCTGCTGCTGGGCTTCATCCTGGGGCCGATGATGGAAGAGAACCTGCGCCGCGCGCTGCTGCTGTCGCGCGGCGACTGGAGCACCTTCGTCACCCGGCCGCTGTCGGCCAGCCTGCTGGCCGCCGCGGCGCTGATGGTCATCATCGTGCTGCTGCCCTCGGTGAAGGCGCGCCGCGAAGAAGCCTTCCAGGACGCTGACTGAGCGATCTCGGCACCACCCGGAACAAGCCCCGCCTCCCGCGGGGCTTTGTTCTTCAGGCAACGTGAGCCCGATGAAAGAAACGCCCACCGCATTGCTGCCGCTGCAGGGCCCGGTGTTCCGCATGCTGTGGCTGGCCTGGCTGGCCGCCAACGTCAGCATGTGGATGAACGACGTGGCCGCGGCCTGGCTGATGACCTCGCTGACCGACAGCCCGGTGATGGTGGCGCTGGTGCAGGCCGCGGCCACGCTGCCGGTGTTCCTGCTCGGGCTGCCCAGCGGGGCCATGGCCGACATCGTGGACCGCCGCAAGTATTTCGCCGCCACGCAGCTGTGGGTGGCGGTCAACGCGGTGATGCTGTGCCTGTGCGCCCTGGCCGACGTGCTGAGCGCGCAGCTGCTGCTCACGCTGACCTTCGTCAACGGCATCGGCCTGGCGATGCGCTGGCCGGTGTTCGCCGCCATCGTGCCCGACATCGTGCCCAAGCCGCAGCTGCCGGCGGCCCTGGCGCTCAACGGCGTGGCAATGAACATGTCGCGCGTCATCGGCCCCATCGTCGCGGGCGCGCTGCTGGCCAGCGTGGGCAGCGCCTGGGTGTTCGCGCTCAATGCCGTGCTGTCGGTGGCGGCCTTCGTGCTGATCGTGCGCTGGCGCAGCGAGCAGAAGGCCAGCGCGCTGCCGGGCGAGCGGTTCGTCGGCGCCATGCGGGTCGGCCTGCAGCACGTGCTGCAGTCGCCGCGCATGAAGGCGGTGCTGGTGCGCATCTTCATGTTCTTCCTGCAGTCCACCTCGCTCACCGCCTTGCTGCCGCTGATGGCCAAGCGCATGGACGGCGGCGGTGCCGGCACCTTCACCGTGCTGCTGGCGGCGGTGGGGGCAGGGGCCATCGTCGCGGCGCTGTTCCTGCCGGGCCTGCGCGAGCGCTTCGGGCGCGACGAGTTCGTGCGCTACGGCACGCTCACCCATGCCGCCATGTCGGTGGCCGTGGCCTTCTCGCCCAACGTGTGGCTGGCGCTGCCGGCCATGTTCGTGGCCGGCATGGCCTGGATCTCCACCGCCAATTCGCTCACCGTGGCGGCCCAGATGTCGCTGCCCAACTGGGTGCGGGCACGCGGCATGGCGGTCTACCAGATGGCGCTGATGGGCGGCAGCGCGGCCGGCGCCGCGCTGTGGGGCCAGGTGGCCGGCTGGACCGACGTGCCCACCAGCATCGTGATCGCATCGATCGCCGGCCCGCTGGTGCTGCTGCTGACGCGCGGCCTCACCCTGCAGGGCGGCGCCGACGAAGACTTCAGCCCGGCAAGGCCGGCCAACGACCCCATGCCGGCCATCGACGTGCGCGCCGACGACGGGCCGGTGCTCATCACCATCGAATACCGCATCGACCCGGCCAATGCCGAAGCCTTTGCCGCGGTGATGCAGGAGACCCGCCGTGCGCGGCTGCGCCAGGGCGCGCTGTCATGGGGGTTGTTCCACGACACCGAAGTGCCGGGCCGCTACGTCGAGACGCTGGTCGACGAGTCCTGGGTCGAGCACCTGCGCCGGCTCGAGCGCTTCACCGCGGCCGACGTGGGCCTGCGCGAGCGCCGCTGGGCTTTCCACGTCGGCGACGGGCCGCCGATGGTCAAGCGCTACGTGTCCCAGGCCATGGGCTGAGGTGGCGCGGAGGGGCGCGGCAATCCCGCTTCGCGGCACGCGAAAGCGGCGCGGCACACAATGCGCCTCTCACCCGAGAGGCCTCCCGATGACGCAAGCCTTGTTCGACTACACCGCCCCCTACACCAGCACGCGACTGCCGCTGTTCGCGCGCAACGTCGTCTCCACCTCGCACCCGCTGGCCGCGCAGGCCGGCTTGCGCATGCTGCTGGCCGGCGGCAATGCGGTCGATGCCGCCATCGCGGCGGCCGCCGCCATCACCGTCACAGAGCCGGTCAGCAACGGCCTGGGGTCGGACGCCTTCTGCATCCTCTGGGACGGCAAGGCCCTGCACGGCCTCAATGCTTCGGGCCGTGCCCCGGCCGCCTGGACCACTTCCTACTTCCGCGCCCGCTACGGCGCCGATGCCAAGACGCCGCCCAAGCGCGGCTGGGATGCGGTCACCGTGCCGGGCGCGGTGGCCGGCTGGGTCGCCTTGAGCGAACGTTTCGGCAAGCTGCCCTTCGGTGACCTCATGCAGCCGGCCATCGAGATCGCCGAGCGGGGCTATGCGGTGCCGGTGGTGGTGCAGCAGAAGTGGGCCGCGGCGGCCGGCGAACTGGCCGGCCAGCCGGGTTTTCGCGAGACCTTCCTGCCCTGGGGCCGTGCGCCGCAGGTCGGCGAACGTTTCGTGTTCGCCGGCGCGGCACGCGCGTTGCGAGCCATTGCTGCGAGCAAGGGGGAGGCCTACTACCGCGGCGAGATTGCGGCGGCCGCGGTGAAACACGCGCAGGCGCATGGCGGCGCCGTCACGCTCGACGACTTCGCCGCGTACCAGCCCGAGTGGGTGCAGCCCATCGGCCAAGCCTACCGGGGCTACACGCTGCACGAGATCCCGCCCAATGGCCAGGGCATCGCGGCCCTCATCGCATTGGGCATCCTGTCGAACTTCGACCTGGCCTCGCTGCCGGCCGACGGCGTGGAGTCGCAGCACCTGCAGATCGAGGCGATGAAGCTCGCCTTCGCCGACGTGTACCGCTACGTGGCCGAGCCGGCCAGCATGGAAGTCACGCCGGCCCAGATGCTCGATGCGGCCTACCTGAAGAGCCGCGCGGCGCTCATCGATCCGAAGCGGGCGCAGGACTTCGGCGCCGGCAATCCGGTGAAGGGCGGCACCATCTACCTCACCGCGGCCGACGAGAGCGGCATGATGGTGAGCTTCATCCAGAGCAACTACATGGGCTTCGGCTCCGGCGTCGTGGTGCCCGAATACGGCCTGTCGATGCAGAACCGCGGCCACGCGTTTTCGCTCGACGCGAGGAACCCCAACGTGGTGGCGCCGCGCAAGCGCCCGTTCCACACCATCATCCCGGCCTTCCTCACGAAAGACGGGCAGCCGGTCATGAGCTACGGCGTCATGGGCGCCAACATGCAGCCGCAGGGCCACATGCAGACGCTGGTGCGCATGCTCGACTATCGCCAGAACCCGCAGGCGGCCTGCGACGCGCCGCGCTGGCGCTACAACGCCGGCCTCGAGATCAACGTCGAGAGCGCGATGAACCCGGCGCTGGTACAGGGCCTGCTCGAGCGCGGCCACCGTACCGAGGTCATCCGCGACAGCTACCAGGACTTCGGTGCCGGCCAGTTCATCTGGCGCCTGGGCGACCCGGCGGTGGAGGGCTACGTGGCGGCCAGCGACCCGCGGCGCGACGGCCAGGCCGTGGGCTTCTGATGACGGCAGTCTCCACGGCCGGCGCCGGCGCGCGCCCCTCGGTGCTGCCCGGCCTCGCGCTCGCGCTGGCCGGCTCGATCGCCTTCTCCGGCAAGGCCATCATCGTGAAGCTGGCCTACCGCTACGGGGTCGATGCGGTCACGCTCATCATGTACCGCATGCTGTTCGCGGCGCCGCTGTTCGCGTTGATCGCATGGTGGTCCGGCCGCGGCAAGCCGGCGCTCTCGAAGCGCGACTGGCTGGGCATCCTGGGCCTGGGCGTGAGCGGCTACTACCTGGCGAGCTTCCTCGACTTCCTGGGCCTGCAGTACGTCACCGCCAGCCTCGAGCGGCTCATCCTCTACCTCAACCCGACCATCGTGCTGGTGCTCGGCATGCTGTTCTTCAAGAAGAAGGTCACGCTGCGCCAGCTGCTGGCCATCGGGGTCAGCTATGCGGGCGTGCTGGTGGTGTTCGGCCATGAGGTGAGCTTCGAGAGCCGCAACGTGCCGCTGGGCACGGCGCTGGTGTTCGCAAGCGCGGTGTCGTATGCGGTCTACCTCGTCTACAGCGGCGAACTCGTGCAGCGGCTGGGCTCGTTGCGGCTGGTGGGCTGGGCCAGCCTCGTGGCGTGCGCCTTCTGCATCGGCCAGTTCCTCGTGCTGCGGCCGGTGTCGGCGGCGGTGGTGGCCCCGGAGGTGATCTGGCTGTCGGTGCTCAACGCCACCTTGTGCACGGTGGCACCGGTGCTGATGGTCATGATGGCGATCGAGCGCGTCGGCGCCACCCTGGCCGCGCAGACCGGCATGGTGGGGCCCTTGTCCACGCTGCTGATGGGGGTGGCGATCCTGGGCGAGCCTTTCACCCCCTGGATCGCCGCCGGCACGGCGCTGGTGCTGGCAGGTGTGTGGCTTCTGGCCAAGTGGAGATGACGATGGATCTGGGTATTGAAGGCAAGTGGGCGCTGGTGTGCGCCGCCAGCAAGGGGCTGGGCAAGGGCTGCGCGCAGGCGCTGGTGGCCGAAGGCGTGAACGTGGTGGTCACCGCGCGCGGGGCCGAGGCGCTGGAGGCCACGGCGGCCGAGCTGCGCGCGCTGAGGCGCGCGCAGGTGCTGGCGGTGGCGGGCGACATCACCACGCCCGAGGGCCGGGCCGCCGCGCTGGCCGCCTGCCCGCAGGTGGACATCCTCGTCAACAACGCCGGCGGCCCGCCGCCGGGCGATTTCCGCGACTGGGATCGCGACGCGTGGATCAAGGCGCTGGACGCCAACATGCTCACCCCCATCGAGCTGATGAAGGCGGTGGTGGACCCGATGATGTCGCGCGGCTTCGGGCGCATTGTGAACATCACCTCCGGCGCTGTGAAGGCGCCGATCGACGTGCTGGGCCTGTCCAACGGCGCCCGTTCGGGCCTCACCGGCTTCGTGGCGGGCCTCGCCCGCAAGACGGTGGCGAAGAACGTGACCATCAACAACCTGCTGCCCGGCCCGTTCGACACCGACCGCCTGGCCGCCACGATGGCCGGCGCGGCCAAGGCAAGCGGCCAGCCGCTGGAGGCGGTGATGGAGCAGCGCCGCAAGCAGAACCCGGCCGGCCGCTTCGGCACCGCGGCCGAGTTCGGCGCCGCCTGCGCCTTCCTGTGCAGCGTGCATGCGGGTTTCATCACCGGCCAGAACCTGCTGATGGACGGCGGTGCCTACCCGGGCACCTTCTGAACGAACAAGGCGGCGGGCGATGGCTGGCGGCGGCTACATCCTCTACGGCGCGCAGGGTTCGGGCTCCGCGGCCGTCGAGGTGGCGCTCTGCTGGTGCGGCCTGCCGTTCCGGGTGGTCGAGGCGGCCACCTGGGAGCCGGGCTCGGCGCTCGACGAGCTGCGCGGCGTCAACCCGCTGTGCCAGATCCCCACGCTGGTGCTGCCCGACGGCACCGTGCTGACCGAAAGCGCCGCCATCCTCATCCACCTGGGGCTCGCCCACCCGCGCAGCGGCCTGCTGCCCGAGGAGGCCTCGGCACGGGCGCGCGTGGTGCGCGGCCTCGTCTACGTGGCGGCCAACTGCTATGCGGCCGTGGGCATCAGCGACTATCCGGAGCGCTGGCTTCAGCAGCCCGACGAGGCGGCAGTGGAGAACCTGCGCAAGGGGACCCGGCAGCGGCTGGCCGCGTTGTGGAACGTGTTCGCCGACAGCTTCGAGGCCGCGCCGTGGCTCGGCGGCGCCGAGCCGGATGCGCTCGACCTCCATGCCGCCACCATCTCGAAGTGGTCAGGCGCGCGGGCGCATCTCAAGAAAGCCCGGCCGGCGTTTCATGCGCTGATGCTGAAGGTCGAGGCGCATCCGAAGGTGGCGCCGGTGTTCGAGCGGCACTGGCCTTCGCAGCCTTGAGCCGGGTCAAGCGGCGGGGGCGATCTGCCTGGCGGCCTTGCGGCGCCGTGCGGCCCAGCCCACCGCTCCGAGGCCGAGCGCCATCATGGCGTAGGTTTCGGGTTCCGGCACGGCTGCTGCAACGGTGAGCGAGCCATAGGCGGCGGTGCGGCCGTCGTAGGCGAGGAAGCTGTTGCGCGGCACCGAGATGCTGTTGTGCATGTCGATGAACGGAATGTCGGCGCTGCCGTACACGCCGCCCACCAGGTCGACCACCTGGCCGCCTTGGATCAGGAAGCCGGGGGCCGAGGCGAAGCCGGAGCCGTTGCGAAAGCCGGCCAGGGTGACGTTTTCGGTGCCGGTGGCGTATTGCGACCGGCCGAAGGGCAGGAAGAAGTCGAAGATGCTCGCGGTGTTGTTGAGGCCGTCGGTGGCGAGGATGGCGCTGTCGACCGAGAAGCCGCCGGTGAAGGTGTCGCCCACGCTCAGGCAGCCGAAGGTGTAGTAGCCGCTGAGGGCGTTGTTGCAGGCCGAGTACTGCTCGATGCGGTCGATGGTGAGCGTGATGCTGTAGGCGGTGGTCTGCGACGCTGCCTGGGCCGCGCCGGCCAGCACCGAGCCGACCATGATCGCGATGGCGGCCAGTGCCTTTGTGATCGGGGACATGAACCTCTCCTGTGTTCGGGCGGCCGTGGATGTGCGGCCTGCCGCTGGGCACTGTCTGGCGTCGGCCGTCAAGCCTCAACCCCCGAGACAGGTGCCTTACACCTTATGGAGCGGAACGTCGCGACGACACCACGATGCCCGCCACGATCAGCGCGAACGCGGCGCCGTGGTACCAGCGCGGCGGCTCGCCCAGCAGCGCGGCCGACAGTACCGCCGCGAACACCGGCGTGAGGTTGCCGAAGAAGGCGGCCACCGTCGGCCCGGCGGTGGCCACGCCCAGGCCCCAGCAGCGGTAGGCCACGATGGAGGGGCCGACCGCCACGTACACCAGCGCTGCCACCACCCAGCCGTTCCAGCGGATGGGCGCGGCCCCGGCCAGCCCTTCGCCGAGGGCCGCGCCGCCCGCCCCGAGCAGCCCGAAGATCACCTGCACCAGCAGCACCTCGGCCCAGCCCCACGGCGGCCTCCGGTCGCCCTGCATGTGCGCCGGCGGGCGCGCCAGCAGCCAGCTGTAGACCGCCCAGGCGATGATGGCCGCGACGATGTAGAAGTCGCCCGCGACCAGCTGCACGCGCGCCAGCGCCGTGAAGTCGCCGCGGGCGATCACCAGCAGCACCCCCGCACCGGAGAGCACCGCGCCCACCAGTTGGCGGCGTGTTGGGTGCACGCCATAGAAGAGCGAGCCCACCACCAGCATCCACAAGGGCATGCTGGCCGCGATGAGGGTCACGTTGATCGGCGTGGACGTGACCAGCGCCAGGTACTGCAGCGCGTTGTAGCTGCCCACGCCGAGCAGCCCCAGCCACAGCAGGTAGGGCCAGCGCGACGCGATGTCGCCGGGCGCGCGCAAGGCGCGCCAGCCCAGTGCCAGCAGCAGCGCACCCGCCAGCACCCAGCGCAGGAAGTTCAGCATCAGCGGCGGCACGCTGCCCACCAGCAGCCGGCCGACCACCGCGTTGCCCGCCCACAGCAGCGGCGGCAGGCTCATGAGCAGGGCGGTCCTGGGAGTGATCTTGTGCATCGGCAGGGGGTCAGGTCGCGGGCATCAGCGTGCCGCAGTTCCAGCATTGCTCGAAGGGGCCGTCGATGCGCTCGTGGCAGGCCGGGCACACCCAGTGGCGCACCGGCGCATGGCGCAGCTCGTCGAGCAGCAGCCGCGCACGCTCGAGCTGGTCGTCGTCCTCGACCCAGATCTCGGGCAGGCACTGGTCGGGCGGCATCTCGCCGGCAATGCTGCTGGCGTAGGCGCGTTGCACGCGCGCTTCGATGCCGGCCTGCGTGAGCATGTCGGCCCACAGCGTGGCAATGGCGAGGTTCGGGGCAGGGATGAGGCGGCGCATCGGGCGGTCAACGGCTGAGGCTGGCACGATAGCGGACTTCCAAGGCAGTCGAGGACGGAGCAGAACATGACCGAGACGGTGAAGGCCATCCAGGCCAAGGCAGCTGGTGGCCCCGAGGTGCTGCAGCTCGTGCAGTTGCAGGTGGGCGAGCCGGGTCCGGGCGAGATCCGCATCCGGCACCATGCGGTGGGCCTGAACTACATCGACGTGTACCACCGCACCGGGCTGTATGCCTTGCCCTTCCCGCTGACGCTCGGCATGGAAGGCGCGGGCATCGTCGAGGCGGTAGGCGAGGGCGTCACCCACCTGAAGCCGGGCGACCGCGCCGCCTATGCGAGCCAGCCGCCCGGCGCCTACAGCGAGGCGCGCGTGATGCCGGCCCGCTGCGTGGTGAAGCTGCCGCAATCCGTGAGCTTCGAACAGGGCGCCGCGATGATGCTCAAGGGGCTGACGGCGCAGTACCTGCTGCGCAAGACCCTGCCCCAGGGCGGATTGAACCCGGGCGACTTCGTGCTGTTCCATGCCGCCGCCGGCGGCGTGGGCCTGATTGCCTGCCAATGGGCGCGGGCGCTCGGGCTGCAGCTGATCGGCACGGCCGGCAGCGACGAGAAGTGCGTGCTGGCGAAGGCCAACGGGGCCGCCTTCGCGATCAACTACAACCGCGAGGACTTCGTCGCCCGCGTGAAGGAGATCACGGCCGGCCGCGGCGTGAAGGCGGTGTACGACTCGGTGGGCAAGGACACCTTCGAGCGCTCGCTCGACTGCCTGCAGCCCTTCGGCCTGCTCGCGAGTTTCGGCAATGCGTCGGGCCCGGTGTCGCCCATCAACATCGGCCTTCTGGCGGCCAAGGGTTCGCTCTACGTGAGCCGGCCGACGCTGTTCACCCACCTGGCCACCCGTGAATCGACCCAGGCCATGGCCGACGAGCTGTTCGCGGTCGTGGAGAGCGGGCAGGTCAGGATCGCGGTGGAGCAGCGCTACGGCCTGGCCGATGCGGCGCAGGCGCACCGCGACCTCGAAGCCCGCAAGACCATCGGGTCCAGCGTGCTGCTGCCCTGAGCGGCACAATGGCGGGGTTTTCATCGCCCGACACCATGTCGCCATTGAGTCAAGTCAAGGACCGTCCGCACGACAAGCACGCCGCCTGGCGCTGTTGCTGTTGTCGCTGACGACTTCGCCTGCCGGGCGGACGCACAGCCCTTGCCACAGCCCTTGCAAGTGCGCCGCCCCACGTCCTTGACTTCGGGAAGACCCACCATGTTCGAGCGCATCAAAGAAGACATCGCCTGCATCCTGGAACGCGACCCCGCCGCGCGGTCGCGCTGGGAGGTGGTGACCTGCTACCCCGGCTTCCATGCCCTGGTGATGCACCGCTGGGCGCATGCCTGCTGGCACAACGGCTGGCATGTCACCGCCCGCTTCATCTCGCACGTGGCCCGCTTCCTCACCGGCATCGAGATCCACCCGGGCGCGGTGATCGGCCGGCGGGTGTTCATCGACCATGGCATGGGCATCGTCATCGGCGAGACGGCCGAGGTGGGCGACGAATGCACCATCTACCAGGGCGTCACGCTGGGCGGCACCTCGCTGCACCGGGGGGCCAAGCGCCACCCGACACTGGGTCGCGGCGTCATCGTCGGAGCCAACTCCCAGGTGCTGGGCGGGTTCACCGTAGGCGACGGTGCGCGCATCGGCTCGGGGGCGGTGGTGGTGAAGCCGGTGCCGCCGGGGGCCACCGCAGTGGGCAACCCGGCCCGCATCATCGTGGCCGACAGCGATGCCAGCCGCGAAGAGGCCGCCGCCCGCATGGGCTTCTCGGCCTATGGCGTGACGCAGGGCGACGACCCGGTGGCCCAGGCGATGAAGGGCCTGATCGACAACGCCTCCAGCCACGAGCACCAGATTGCGTTGCTGTGGCAGGCCATCGAGAAGCTCTCGTCCGGCGGCGCACGGGAGATCCCGGCCTCCGACTGCGTGCCGCAGGACGCGCAGAAGGACGAGCACTTCGACGCCGAACGCCTCAACAGGCTTGTGAAGTAGTGACTGGTGATTGGTGACTGGTGAATTCACAAGTCACCGGTCACGGGTCACAAGTCACTTCTTGCGGGGCCGGAAGGCGGCGCAGACCGCGGGGTCCGTCTCGATGTACGGGCCGCCGATGAGGTCGATGCAGTAGGGCACTGCGGCGAAGATGCCGTGCACGCGGGGCTTGCCGTCGTCGCCTTTCAGGCCTTCGAGGGTTTCGGCGATCGACTTCGGCTGCCCTGGCAGGTTGATGATGAGCGCCTTGCCGCGGATCACCGCCACCTGTCGCGACAGGATGGCGGTGGGCACGAAATTGAGGCTGATCTGGCGCATCTGCTCGCCGAAGCCGGGCATCACCTTGTCGGCCACGGCCAGCGTGGCCTCGGGGGTCACGTCGCGCGGCGCCGGGCCGGTGCCGCCGGTGGTGAGCACGAGGTCGCAGCGTTCGGCATCGACCAGCTCGCGCAGCGTGGCGCTGATGCCGGCCTCTTCATCGGGGATGAGCCGGGTGACCCAGTCGATCGGGTTGCGCACCGCGCGCTGCAGCCAGTCCTGCAGCGAGGGCAGGCCCTTGTCTTCATAGACACCGGCCGAGGCGCGGTCGCTCACCGAAACGAGGCCGATCCTCACGCGGTCGAGTTCACTCATGGTCCTGCGGCTCCTGGTCTTCCGGGCTGCCGTCGTCGAGCGCCTGTCGCACGAACTGGAACAGCTCGCGGTAGGCCCGGCCGCTGCGCTGCTCGGGCACGGCGGCTGCGTCCTTGCGGGCCGCGCGGATCAGGCTGCGCAAGGCCTGCACGTCGGTGCCGGCATGCTGGTCCATCCAGCGGGTGAGCGCCTCGTCGCTTTCGATCAGCTCGGCGCGCCAGCGCTCGGCTCGGTGCAGCGTGAGCGTGTCCCGCGCGCGGCCGAGCTGGGCGGCGGCGACGGCTTCACGGATCGGCTCGACCTCGGCATTGCGCATCAGCTTGCCCACGTACTGCAGCTGGCGCCGCCGGCCCTCGTGCGAGCGGGTGCGCTTGAGCTCACGCACCGCCTCGCGCAGCGATTCCGGCATCGGGATGCCATCGAGCCGGTCGTCGGGCAGGGCGACCAGCGCCTCGCCGAGATCCTGCAGCTCGTGCATCTGCTTCTTGAGCTGGGTCTTGCTCGGGCGCTGTTGCTGCGGGTCGTCGTCTTCGCGGTCGTGGGCCAAGGTGATGCAGCCGGGTTCGAAAAAGGGCAACTATCATAAGCCGGCCCCTACCCGCGGCCTCCCTCAGCCAACCCACCGAGCCAACATGCCCCAAGACAACCACGGCTTTGCCTATTCGCGCGAACAGTTCCAGCAACTGGTGGAAGACACGCTGTCCATCGCGAGGCAGCTCGGCGGCAGCGACGCCGCGGTCGAGGTGTCCGAAGGCGCGGGCCTTTCGGTGTCGGTGCGCAAGGGCCAGGTCGAGAACGTCGAGCGCAACCGCGACAAGTCCATCGGCGTCACCGTCTACATCGGCCAGCGCCGCGGCAATGCCAGCACCTCCGACTTCTCCCGCACGGCACTGGAACAGACGGTGCGCGCCGCCTACGACATCGCGCGCTTCACCGCCGAAGACCCGGCGGCCGGCCTGCCCGACGACGCCGACATCGCGCGGGGCGACGAGGTGACCCGCGACCTCGACCTGTTCCACCCGTGGGACATCGACGCCGAGCGCGCGGTGGAACTCGCGAAGGTGTGCGAAGCCGCGGCGCTGTCCACCGACCGCCGCATCACCAATTCCGAGGGCGCCGGCGTGTCGGCGCAGCAGTCGCACTTCTGGGCCGGCAACAGCCGCGGCTTCCGCGGCGGCTATGCGAGCTCGCGCCATTCGTTGTCGGTCGCGCCCATCGCAGGCAAGGGCGACGACATGCAGCGCGACGCGTGGTATTCGTCGATGCGCGACCCGAACGAACTCGCGGCACCCGAGGCGGTGGGCCGCTATGCCGCCGAACGGGCGCTGTCACGCCTGCGCAGCCGCAAGATCGCCACCTGCGAGGTGCCGGTGCTGTTCGAGTCCACGCTCGCCGCCGGGCTCGTGGGCGCCTATGTGCAGGCCACCAGCGGCGGCGCGCTGTACCGCAAGGCCAGCTTCCTGCCCGACAGCCTGGGCCAGCAGGTCTTTCCCGAGCACATCGACCTCGTGGAGGACCCGCACCAGCCCAAGGGCAAGGGCAGCGCCCCGTTCGACGACGAGGGCGTGGTGACGCGTGCGCGGCACGTGGTGCAAGGCGGGCGGGTGCAGGGCTACTTCCTGTCGAGCTATTCCGCACGCAAGCTCGGCATGCGCACCACCGGCCACGCCGGCGGCTCCCAGAACCTCACGCTGAAGAGCGCGCTCACGCAAGCCGGCGACGACCTCGAGGCGATGCTGCGCAAGCTGGGGCGGGGCCTGTTCGTCATCGAGCTGATGGGCCAAGGCGTGAACTACGTGACCGGCGACTACTCGCGCGGCGCGGCCGGCTTCTGGGTCGAGGGCGGGCGCATGGTGCATCCGGTGCACGAGATCACCATCGCGGGCAACCTGCGCGATATGTTCCGCAACATTGCCGCCGTGGGCGCCGATGCCTACACGCTGGGCACCAAGACGGTGGGCTCGGTGCTGATCGAGCGCATGAAGATCGCAGGCCTCTAGGGTTCTCGATAGGGCCTGCGGGCCACATCGTTCAGGGACTTTTCAGCAGGCGCCTGTCTACTCGTCGAGCCTCGCTGCGAACGTCTTGGCAGCGGGTTTGCGCACGGGGAAAACCCCTGTGAGACCCCTGAGGTGGACTCCTAGAATCCGCCCGACTCAACCCCTTGTTTCCTGCAGGAGAGAGACCATGGAACGTCGTTCATTCATACAGCACGCCGGCATTGCCGGCGTGCTCGCCGCAGGTGCTGCCCCCGCGGTGGTGCATGCGCAGGCCAACATCCGCTGGCGCCTGGCGTCCAGCTTCCCGAAGTCGCTCGACACCATCTACGGCGCAGCCGAAGTCTTCTCCAAGAAGGTCAAGGAGATGTCGGGTGGCAAGTTCGAGATCTCGGTGCATGCCGCCGGCGAACTGATGCCCGCCTTCGGCGTGGTGGACGGCGTGCAGAACGCCACCGTCGAGATGGCCCACACCGCCCCGTACTACTTCTTCGGCAAGGACGAGACCTTCGCGCTGGGTTGCGCCATTCCCTTCGGCCTCAACTCGCGCCAGATGACCGCCTGGCAGTACGAAGGCAACGGCCTGAAGCTGATGCGCGAGTTCTATGCCAAGTTCAACATCATCCACTTCCCGATGGGCAACACCGGGGCGCAGATGGGCGGCTGGTATCGCAAGGAGATCAAGACGGTCGCCGACGTGAAGGGCCTGAAGATGCGCATCGGCGGCTTCGCCGGCAAGGTGCTCGAGCGCATGGGCGGCGTGCCGCAGAACATCCCCGGCGGCGAGATCTACCAGTCGCTCGAGAAGGGCACCATCGACGCGGCCGAATGGGTGGGACCCTACGACGACCAGAAGCTGGGCTTCAACAAGGTGGCGCCGTTCTACCACTACCCCGGCTGGTGGGAAGGCGGCCCGCAGCTCGACCTGTACGTCAACACCAAGGCCTATGAAGGCCTGTCGGCCGAGTACAAGGCCATCATCGAGTGCGCCGCGGCCTTTGCGCACACCGAGATGCAGTCGAAGTACGACGCCAAGAACCCCGCCGCGCTGAAGCAGCTGGTGGCCAGCAAGACGAAGCTGGTGGCCTTCCCGAAGCCCGTGCTCGACCTGGCCTTCAAGGAATCCATGGCCGTGTACAGCGAACTGTCGGCCAAGAATCCGAACTGGAAGAAGGTCTACGACGACTACGCCAAGTTCCGCGCCGAACAGAACCTGTGGTTCCGCTTCACCGAAGCCCGCTTCGACAGCTACATGCAGACTGCCAAGCTCTGACGCGCTGAACGATCCGAACGAGAGCGGCAGGCCGAAAGGCCTGCCGCTTTTTTGTTGTCGTTGGCGCTTCTCAGGCACCAAAATGCAAAGGCCCCGCATCGCGGGGCCTTTGCATTCGAGCGAGTGCAGGAGGCTATTTCTTCTCGGCTTCCTGCTTCACTGCTTCTTCAAGCGCCTTCATTGCGTCGTCTTCTTCTTCTGTGGAAGCCGCTTCCGGCTCCGAGGCGGCGTCGTCGGGCATGGGGGCCGCCTCGTCGGGCGCGCTGGCTGCGTCAGGCATCTCCTGCATCTGGTTGATCATCTCGGCGGCCTTGTCGAGATCGAGCGCCTCTTCCTTCTCGAGCCAGTAGGTCACCGACTCGGGCCAGAAGATCACCACAGCCACCAGGATCAGCTGCATCACGACCCACGGAATGGCGCCGAGATAGATGTCCTTCGACAGGATGGGCCGCTCGATCGACTTGTTCTTGTAGATCTGGTCGGCGATGCCGCGCAGGTAGAACAGTGCAAAGCCGAACGGCGGGTGCATGAACGAGGTCTGCATGTTCACGCACAGCAGCACGCCGAACCAGATGAGGTCGATGCCCATCTTGTCGGCCACCGGCGCCAGCAGCGGCACGATGATGAACGCGATCTCGAAGAAGTCGAGGAAGAACGCGAGGAAGAACACGAAGATGTTCACCGCGATCAGGAAGCCCACCTGCCCGCCCGGCAGGCCGGCCAGCATGTGCTCGACCCACTTGTGGCCGTCCACGCCCTGGAACACCAGCGAGAAGACGGTGGAGCCGATGAGGATGAAGAGCACCATCGCCGACACGCGCATGGTGGAGTCCATGCCTTGCCACACGAGCTTCCACGTGAGGCGGCGATGCAGCGCCGCGAGGATCACCGCACCCATCGCGCCCAGCGCGCCGGCTTCGGTGGGGGTGGCCAGGCCCATGAAGATGGTGCCCAGCACCAGGAAGATCAGCACGATCGAGGGCACCATGCCCCACAGCACCTTCTTCCACAGCTCCCAGCCGCGCTGCATGCGGGCCTCGGGCGGCAGCGGCGGCACCCACTGCGGGCGCAGCAGCGCCACGCCGAGCGTGAAGAGCAGGAAGATGCCGACCTGCATCAGCGAGGGGCCGATGGCGCCACGGTACATGTCGCCCACCGAGCGGCCCATCTGGTCGGCCAGCACCACGAGCACCAGCGACGGCGGGATGAGCTGCGTGATGGTGCCCGAAGCCGCGATCACGCCGGTGGCGTAACGCATGTTGTAGCCGTAGCGCATCATGATGGGCAGCGAGATCACGCCCATCGCGATGACCGACGCGGCCACCGTGCCGGTGATGGCGCCCAGGATGGCGCCGACGATGATGACCGCGAAGCCCAGGCCGCCGGGCACGCCGCCGAACAGCTGGCCGGTGCCTTCGAGCAGGTCCTCAGCCAGGCCGCAGCGTTCGAGGATCGCGCCCATGAAGGTGAAAAACGGGATCGCGAGCAGCAGCTCGTTCGACATGATCCCGAAGATGCGCAAGGGCAGGTTGGCCATGAAGGCTTCGGGAAAGAAGCCCAGCCAGATCGACAGGTAGCCGAAGCCCAGACCCAGGGCCGCCAGCGAGAAGGCGACCGGAAAACCGACCAGCATCACCACCACAAGGGAGGCGAACATGACCGGTGCCATGTACTCCATCTGGATCATTGCAGCGGCCTTTCGTAGTGCGTATCCATGTTGTAGGTGCCCGTGAGGAATCCGATGCGCTTGGCGATCTCGGCCACGCCCTGCAGCGTGAGCAGGCCGAAGCCCAGCGGGATGAGCAGCTTGACCGGCCAGCGCAGCAGGCCGCCTGCGCTGTAGGACATCTCGTTCTGCACGTAGGAGTCGTGCACGAAGGTCAGCGACAGCAGCACCATCGCAATGCACACCGGCATGTAGAAGACGATGAAGCCGAAGAGGTCGATCCAGGCCTTGGTCTTGCCCGAGCGGCCGCCGTAGATCACGTCCACGCGAACGTGCTCGTTGAGCTTGAGTAGCATGGGCGCGCCGAAGAACACCGTCACGGCGAACAGGTACCACTGCGCTTCGAGCCAGGCGTTCGAGCCGATGTTGAACGCATAACGCACGAGTGCGTTCACGGCACTGATGGTGCAGGCGAACAGCACCATCCAGCTGGCGATCTTGCCCAGCCTGTCCGATATCCAGTCCATCCCGTGGATGAACCCGAGAACTGCTTTGTTCACGAATTTGTCTCCATCACGCTTGTGAGATGCCTTGTGCCATGGCTGCGTGCAGGCATGTGCGTGCGGCCCATTGCAGGCTGCCTCGGCAGTGTAGAAAGCCTGCCCTGAGAAACCGCTGAAACTAGGGTATCTCCCAGGGCCGGCCGGTGGGTCCGCTCGCACTCAGCGAGAGCTGACGGCCGCGTTGTAGAGCTTGGTGCTGCGTGCGCCGCTGCGGCAGAACGCCAGCACCGGGCGCGGCAACTCTTCGAGGAGTTTTGCGAAGGCGGCGATCTCTTCGGGTGACTGGTACGCGCCGCTCACGGGCAGGAACCGGTACTCGAGACCTGCTGCGCGCGCCGCGGCTTCGATCTGTGCGCTGGTGGGCTGGTCCGGCCCGCCTTCGAAGTCGGGCCGGTTGTTGACCACGCTGCGGAATCCCGCGCGCGCGGCCTCGGCCATGGCGGCCGGCTCGAGCTGCGGGGCCACGCACACATCGGGTGCGATCTGCTTCAGGGGAAGGGAGGCGCTCATGGCGGCAGCTTACTGCTTCACTTGGCGAGTGCCTGCTTGACCGCGCTAGACACCAGTCCCATGTCGGCTTGGCCGCCGAGGCGCTGCTTGGCCGCGCCCATGACCTTGCCCATGTCGCCCGGGCCGCTGGCGCCCAGCTCGGCCACGATCTTGGCCACCTCGGCGGCAACCGCTTCCGCGCTCAGTCGAGCCGGCAGATAGGCCTCGAGCACGGCGAGTTCGGCGGTTTCCTTGTCGGCGAGATCGGTGCGGCCGGCCTGCGTGAACTGCGCAATCGAATCCTTGCGCTGCTTGATCAGCTTGTCGACGATGCCGATGACGGCGGTGTCGTCGAGCTCGACGCGCTCGTCCACTTCCTTCTGCTTCATGGCGGCCAGCAGCATGCGAATGGTCGACAGGCGCTCGGCTTCCTTCGCACGCATCGCGGCCTTCATGTCTTCGGTGATCTTGTCTTTCAGGCTCATCTTTCTTCCTCCAGAAACGCACAAGCCCGCAGCGGCGTCCCGTGCGGGCTTGTTCTTGAACCGTTGCGACCCCCTGCAACCATGGCGCAGGGCGATCAGCGGAATCAGTACAGCTTCTTCGGCAGCTGCATGCTGCGGACGCGCTTGAAGTGGCGCTTCACGGCGGCGGCCTTCTTGCGCTTGCGCTCGGCGGTCGGCTTTTCGTAGAACTCGCGGGCGCGCAGTTCGGTCAGCAAGCCCAGCTTTTCGATGGTGCGCTTGAAACGGCGCAGGGCCACGTCGAAGGGCTCGTTTTCTTTGACACGAATGGTGGTCATGTAGATCAGGATCCTGGTTTGTTTGCGCTCGGTGTTCGCAGGCGGCGTTTCCGGTCAACCGGCCGCGAATCGACACGCGGGTTGCTAGCAAAGACCGCGATTATAGCCAGCTGCGGCCGGCTTGCAATGTGTGCCGTTAGTGGCTGCTCACCGGGGCCGTGTCGGCGGCCATGCTGCGGGCGCAGGCCGAGGCGCTGGCCCAGGCCCACTGGAAGTTGTAGCCGCCCAGCCAGCCGGTCACGTCGACCACCTCGCCGATGAAGTGCAGCCCCGGCATCCGGCGGCTCTCCAGGCTCTGGGAGCTGAGCTCGCGGGTGTCCACGCCGCCGGCGGTGACTTCAGCCTTTTTCCAGCCTTCGGTGCCGGTGGGCACGAGCGACCAGCGCTGCAGGCTGGCGGCCAGGCCGGCCAGGTCCTTGTCCTTGACCTCGGGCACGGGTCGCTCGGCCAGGGTGCCCAGGGCGCCGGACCATGCTTCGGCCAGGCGGGCAGGAAGCCAGGCGGCCAGTTCGTTTGCGAGCTTCTTCTTCGAGTGCGCCTTGGCTTCGCGCAGCGCTTCGTCCAGGTCGTGGCCGGGCGCGAGGTCGAGGGTGATGGCCGTGCCCGGCTTCCAGTAGCTCGAGATCTGCAGGATGGCCGGGCCGCTCAGGCCCCGGTGGGTGAACAGCAGGTCTTCGAGGAAACGCCCGCGCGCGCGGCCCTCGCCGGTGCGGACGTCCACCTCCAGCGACACGCCGGACAGCTGAGCGAAGGGCGCCCATTGGCCGGCATCGAAGGTCAGCGGCACCAGCGCCGGGCGCGGTTCGACCACCCGGTGGCCGAACTGCTTCGCCAGCCGGTAGCCCCAGTCGGTGGCGCCGATCTTGGGAATCGACAGTCCACCGGTGGCCACGACGAGCCGGCCGGCCCGCACCGGGCCGTTCGACGTGTCGAGCTCGAAACCCGGCGCCGAAGACCGCACGGCGGCCACGCTGCACGGCTGCCAGCGCGTCACGCCGCCGGCTTCGCATTCGCGCACCAGCATGCCGATGATGTCGTCGCTCGACTCGTCGCAGAACAACTGGCCCTTGTGCTTCTCGTGCCAGGCGATGCGGTGGCGCTGGACCAGGCCGATGAAGTCGCGCGGCGTGTAGCGCGCCAGCGCCGAGCGGCAGAAGGCCGGGTTCTCGGACAGGAAGTTGGCCGGCCCGGCCTCGCGGTTGGTGAAGTTGCAGCGGCCGCCGCCCGAGATGCGGACCTTCTCGGCCAGCTTGTCGGCATGGTCGATGAGCAGCACCGAAAGGCCGAGCTGTCCGGCCACCCCCGCGCAGAACAGGCCGGCCGCCCCGGCGCCCACGATGGCGACATCGAAACGCTGCGCCATCAGCCCTTCCAGGTGAACGGGAACTTCAGCTGCCGGAAGAAGCCGTTGGGCACGTAGTCGCCCACCACGCCGTACTGCTTGGGCCATTCGCGGTCGGACTGCACCGCGGTGCCGAACAGGTGGTCGAGGAAGGCGAAATGCGCCGCGTAGTTCTTGTCGATGGCCTCGTCGTCCTGCGAGTGGTGCCAGTGGTGGAAGTTGGGCGTGACGATGATGTAGCGCAGCGGACCCAGCCGCACGCTCACGTTGGCATGGTTGAACACCGCCTGGAAGCCGACGATCACGATGTAGGTGTCGATGACTTCCTTGCTGAAGCCCAGCACGAAGATGGGCGCCAGCACCAGGGTGCGGGTGAGGATGAGCTCCAGGATGTGCTGCCGCGAGCCCGCCAGCCAGTCCATGCTCTTCACGCTGTGGTGCACCGCATGCAGGCGCCACAGCACCGGCACCTCGTGGTAGGCGCGATGCGTCCAGTACTGCACCAGGTCGGCCACCAGGACGATCAGGAACAGCGCGATCGGGAACGGCAGGCCCTGCACCCAGCCGCGCACGCCGTCATGGGCCGCCCAGCCGAACAGCTTGTGCACCAGCAGGTTGGTGGCCAGCAGCACGAAGCCGACCACCATGTGGTTGACCAGGAAGTGGTGGAAGTCGGTCTGCCACTCGGCGCGGAATACCGGCTGGTCGCGCCGCAGCGCGAACAGCTTCTCGATGAACACGAAGATCAGCGTCGAGCCCAGCAGGTCGAGGATGAACCAGTCGAGACCGATGTAGGGCGTGTGGTCGGGGAAGTTCGGGTCCACCTCGACCTTGTGGCCGCCCAGCACCAGCGTGAGCGCCACCAGCGTGAAGGCCCAGAACGACAGCCAGCGCACGCGGCCGAACACCACGTTGAACAGCGCGATCGAGCCGGACACCACCATGGCCCAGTACATGACCAGCCGCAGCACCTCGACGTCGTAGCTCTTGCGCAGCTGCGGCGTGGTGAGGTACTCGGGGAAGTGGAAGGCCAGCACGCCCAGGAAGCACAGCACCGCCAGCAGCAGCGACACCACGCCGGACACCAGCCCCTTTCCGCTGCGCAGCTCGCCGTGCGACCCGCTCAGCCGGTTCAGCTTGTCGAACATGCCCATCTGTCTTGCCCCTTTCCCTGCGAATGGCTGCGGATTATCCGTACCATCCGCCACTCCCGACCGCCCCGCCCCCTCAACTCGATGACCCCTATCCGAGCCGCCGCCTGGGCCACACGCGCCAACTTCTTCTACAGCGGGTTCCTGTTCGCCACCTGGGGGGTTCACGTGCCCACGGTGCGCGAGCACTACGGTCTCGGGGAGCAGGCGCTGGCCATGGCCATGCTGGCTGCCGGCGCGGGCGCGCTGGCCGGGCTGACCCAGGCCGGCCGCGCCATCGGGCGCCTGGGCGCCAAGCCGGTCACCCTGGCCAGCGGGCTGGTGGTGGCGGTGTGTGTCGCAGCGTTGCTGCTGACGAAGGACTACACGGTGCTGGTGGCCACCATGGTGGCCTTCGGCGTGGCCTCCGGCCTGCTCGACGTGGCCATCAATGCCGAGGCGACCGAGCTGGAGCATGTGGCGCAGCGCAAGCTGATGAGCGGCTTCCACGGCATGTTCAGCCTGGGCGGCATGGCCGGTGCGGCCGCGGGCAGCGCCCTGCTGGCCGCCGGCGTGGCGCCGCAGGCGCACCTGTGGGGCGTGGCGCTCGCCGGCGTGCTGGCCCTGGGGGTGGCCACCGCGCTGATGCTGCCGTTCAAGCCCGAAGCCGGCGGCGAATCTGCCGGCTTCAGCCTGCCACGCGGCAGCCTGCTGCTGCTGGGCGTGCTGGCCGCGCTGGGCCTCATCGCCGAGGGCGCGATGTACGACTGGAGCGTGCTCTACATGCACCGCGAGCTGGGCAGCCCGCAGCAGCAGGCGGCCTTGGCCTACGCCAGCTTCTCGGCCGCGATGGCGGCGGCGCGCTTCGGCGGCGACTGGGTGCGCGAGCGCACCGAGCCCGCGGGGTTGATGCGCTGGAGCGCGTTGCTGTCGGCTGCCGCCATGGCCGCCACGCTGCTGATCGGCGAGCCCTGGGTGGCGCTCGTCGGTTTCGCGCTGGTGGGCGTGGGCATGGCCAACGTGGTGCCGGTGCTCTTCAGCGCTGCGGCCCGGGTGCCGGGCACCACGCCGGCCCACGGCATTGCGGCAGTCTCCTCCGTCGGCTACCTGGGCTTCATGGTGGGCCCGCCGCTGATCGGCGTGGTGGCGCAGCGCAGCTCGCTGGCCGTGGCGCTGTCGCTGGTGGTGATGTTCGCAGCGACCCTGGCCGTGGCCGCGCGGCGGGCCTTGCGTTGATGGCTGACGCGACGCTGCAAGCCCTGTCGCAGCTGGTTGCACTTGGTCGGCACTCGGTCGGTCTTTCGTCATGACGGCAGGGGCCAAGGCCATTTAGGGTGCGTGCTGTATCGGATTCGAGGCCGACTCGTCCCGATGCGTTGGCCATGTGCGGCATCAGCCGGTTGCCGATCGGATTCAATCCGGCTGGAGCGGTGTCGTTGCCCGCACCGTTTGCAAACGAAGAAATCCGAAAGCTGCAACGTGAAAACGACTGTTTGGCGACTGCTGGGCGCGGTCCTGTCGATAGCGGCGGCAGCCGGCGCGCACGCGCAGGCCTATCGCTGGGGCAATGTGGCATTCGGAGGCGGCGGCTACGTCTCCGGCGTCGTGGCGAGCAAGACGGAGCGCAACCTCTTCTACGCGCGAACCGACGTCGGCGGCGTGTACCGCTGGGACGCTGCGAACTCCACGTGGATCCCGCTGATGGACGGCGTGTCGCAGGCCGACGTCGGCCTGCTCGGCATCGAGGCGCTCGCGCTCGATCCGAGGGACAGCAAGGTGCTGTACGTCCTTGCTGGCACCTCGTACTTCAGCAACGGCAAGACCGTCGTGATGCGCTCGAGCAACTACGGCGCGAGCTTCGATCGCATTACCGACGTGTCGAACCTGTTCCGCGCGCACGGCAACGGCCATGGTCGCGGCAACGGCGAGAGGATGCAGGTCGACCCGGGCAACAGCAACGTGCTGTGGGTCGGCTCGCGCGGCCACGGGCTGTTCAAGAGCACCGACGCGGGCGCGAGCTTCAAGCGCGTCGAGTCGCTGCCCGTGACCACGACGAAGAACGAGGCCGGCATCAGCTTCGTGCTGCTCGATCCGGGCAGCGTCAGCAACGGCGCCGCGCAGCGCATCTTCATCGGCGTGTCGCGCTTCGGCTCGGCGGGCGCCAACCTCTACCGCAGCGACAACGGCGGTGCGAGCTTCACGGCGGTCGCCCATGCGCCGGGCGACTACATGCCGCAGCGCGCCGCCCTTGCAAGCGACGGCAACCTGTACGTGACCTACGGCAACGGCTCCGGCCCGCACGGGGACCGGCGCGACGAGCTGAGGAAGATCGAGCCCATGGACAAGGGCGCGGTCTGGAAATACAACGTCTCGAACGGCACGTGGACCAACGTGACGCCCGCCAACGTGACCCGGGCCTTCTCCGGCGTGTCGATCGATCCGTCGAACGCGCAGCGCGTGATCGTGTCCACCGTCAACGCGTGGATGCAGCAGGGCGACGGCTGGGCTGACCACTTCTTCCTCTCGGTCAACGGCGGCGCGACCTGGACCGACGTGGTGCAGCGCGGCTTCGTGCAGGACCCGAACGGCTTCAGCTGGGCCAAGGGCGCGGGCATTCACTGGGCGAGCGCGATCGAGTTCGATCCGTTCAACACGAAATCGGCCTGGGTCGTCTCGGGCAACGGGATCTTCCGCACGAGCGACATCGACGCGACCCCGACGACCTGGAAGTTCACAGTCAAGGGCATGGAAGAGACGGTGCCGGAGGTCGCGATCAGCGTGCCCGGCGGGCCGCTGCTCACGGCGATCGGCGACTTCGACGGCGCCCGCTACACGGATGTCACCGCGTACGCGCCGATCCACGCTCCGGCTATCGGGACGACGACGGGCCTGACCGTCGCGCCGGCGAAGACCAACATCGTCGTGCGGGTTGGCGGCGGGTATCAGATGTACCGCTCGACCGACACCGGCGCGACCTGGAGCAAGGTCAACGGGGTCTGGGGAAACAAGGGCCACGTCGTGCTGTCGGCCGACGGTGCGAGCCTGCTGCACAACTTCCAGAACGCCGACAAGTCCTATTCGACCTTCCGCAGCACCAACTACGCGAGCAGCGAAGCCAAGTGGACGTGGGTGAGCGGCCTGAGCACCAGCTCCGCGCTGCATCCGGTCGCCGACCCGGTCAACGCGATGAAGTTCTATGCCTACGACAACGGCGTGCTGAAGGTCAGCACCGATGGGGGCGCGAGCTTCACCAACGCCGCGACGCTGGCCACCGGCGGCTCGACCAGGCTGCGCGCCGCGCCGGGCCGTGAGGGCGATGTCTGGGTTGCGCTGGGGGGCAACGGACTGGTTCGTTCGACGAACTCGGGCGCGAGCTTCACGACGATCGCGAACGTGACGGAGGCGCAGGCAGTCGGCTTTGGAAAGGCGGCGTCGGGCGCCAGCTACCCGACCGTGTTCATCTGGGGCAAGGTGGGCAGCGGCCCGACCGGGGCCTACCGATCCACTGACGCCGGTGCCAACTGGGTCCGCATCAACGACGACGCGCACCAGTACGGCGGCCCGGGCAACGGCAACTTCATCGTCGGCGACATGAACACCGAGGGCGTGGTCTACATCAGCACGGCCGGCCGCGGCCTTGTCTACGGGGCTCCCGCCGGGGCGCCGGCTGGAGGGCGGCTGCAGGCTCGCCACAGCGGCAAGTGTCTCGACGTCAACGGCGCCAGCACGGCATCCGGCGCCGCGGTGATCCAGTGGGCCTGCCACGGCGGTGCGAACCAGCAGTGGAACCTCGAAGACGCAGGCGGCGGCTACTGGCGCGTGAAGGCCGGCCACAGCGGCATGTGCCTGGACCTTGCGAGCCAGAGTACCGCCAACGCAGTGGGTCTCGTGCAGGCGAAGTGCGAGAGCCGCAGCAGCCAGCAATGGGCCACCGAAGACGCGGGCGGCGGCGTGCTGCGCCTGAAGTCGCGCTACAGCGGCCTGTGCGTGGACGTCAGTGGGGCCAGGACCGACGACAGCGCGCCGATCATCCAGTACACGTGTTCGACGTCGGGCAACCAGCTGTGGACGCGCAACTGAACGCGGCGCAAGCCGCGTCCCCCGCTGCCTGAGATGTAGGTTCGGCAGCGCGGGTGCTGCTGAACCCGCCGCGCCGGCAACCCAGCCGGTAGGGCCCGTGTGCCAGGCATGGGCCGCCTGGCCAGCCGCTCCGTTCGGCCTGGCCGGCGTTTCGCGTCAGGCGGTTCTCTCGTGCACGCCGCCTTGCGCCTCGGGCAGCGCCCGCAGCGCCTGCAGGATGCATTCGACCTGCCGCAGGAGCGGCGCGGGCGCCGGCTTCTCGCCGCTGATCACGCTCTGGATGTAGTGGGCGGTGGTGGCCGCGTCGTTCTCGCGCGGCAGCACCGGCAGCTCGGTCAGCACGCCTTCATGCGCCGGCATCGACAGGTCGTCGCGCCACTGGCCGCCGATGCAGACCTCCAGCTTCGGTGAACGGCGCGGGTCGGCCACCGGCTCGCCTTCGGTGCCGCGCAGCAGCATCGCGTTGGCCCGGGTGTGCGCGAGAAACTCCTGGTGCGCGCTGCCGTATTCCGGGTGTGTGTAGTTCACCAGCCGCAGCGTGGGCAGCGGGTGGCCGCCGGCCGACCGGCAGGGGTCGAGCAGCTTGGCCACCGTGTGGCCCGGGTTGCGCAGGCCGACGGTCCAGCGCACGTCGAGCAGCTTGGCCAGCGGTGGGCTCAGTTGCTCGACGCGCATGAAAGCCGGCTCGTGGCGCGACCAGGCCGCTTCGACGTCACCCGATTCGCGGGCCAGCGGCAGCCCCAGGTCATGAAAGATCGACGCGGTGGTGATGCGCCCGGGGTCGTGCGCCGGGCCGTGCACCAGCACCGGCACGCCTTCTTGAGCCAGCAGCAGCGCCAGCAGCGGCGTGAGGTTGGGCAGCTTGCGTGCGCCGTTGTACGAGGCGAGCAGCACGGCAGGCTTGGTGGGGCGCACCGGCATGCAGCGTTCGTTGGCCGCCTCCAGAAAGCCGGCCAGTTCGTCTGTGGTTTCGCCCTTGATGCGCATCGCCAGCGCGAATGCGCCCACCTCGAGATCGGTGACACGGCCGTCGAGCACCTGGCTCATCAGGTCGTAGGCCTGAGGCTGCGTCAATGAACGCGCACCTTCCTTGCCGCGGCCAATTTCCTTGATGTAGTGGCTGATGCTCATGTGTGTGAACTCCCCAGGATCGTTTCGCAAGTACCGGGCCAGCCGGTGGGTGCGGCGCAGGCTGCGTCCACGCCGATCATGAGCCGAGCAGGGCGTCCCTGAGAGGCGTTCGCCAAGTGCGGGTCTGTGGGTCATAGAGCCCGAAACCGGAGGCGAATTCCCAGTAGGCCCAGCTCATGCCGCGCTTTTCGGCTTCGTCTCTCATGAGTCGTGTGTAGGCCACGCGTGCCGGCATCGCCGCCTTGCTGTAGCTGCCGAATTCACCCAGATAGATCGGGTAGCGGTGCCGTGCCGACCAGGCGGCTGCCACGTCCAACGGTGCGCGCAACTGCGCCTGCTGCGCTGCCGAGCAACACGGCGTGCCCAGCCACGAGGCGCTGCGACTTTCCCACTCCGCGCCCTGGTGGCTGAACTCGAAGGGCTGGTAGTTGTGCACGGTCACGATCAGGTGCGGGTCGTTGGGCAACACCAGCTTGTCGAGTGCGTCGGCGCTGTTCCAGTGCGTCGGGCCGATGACCACCACACGCGTCTGGTTGGTCTGCCGCACCGCGTTCAACGCTCGCGCAGCCAGATCGTTCCAGCGCTCGTTCTGCTCGCCGTGGGGCTCGTTGTACAGCTCGAACACCAGGTTCGCCGGCTTGTCGCGGTAGCGCTGTGCAATCTGCTTCCACAGGTTGAGGAAGCGCAGCCGCACCACGCTCGGCTGCACCTCGAGTTCGGCCGGGTCGAGCCGATCGCCGTCGAGTTGGCGGTAGTGGTGCATGTTGAGCACCACCACCAGTCCGCGCCCAAGCAGCAGGTCGACGGCGTGGTCCACGCGCCGGGCGAAGGCCTCGTCGATGGTGGCGTCGCCGGTCAAGGCTGCATGGTTGCTCCACCGCACAGGCAGGCGCACGCTCTGGAAGCCGGCCTCGACGGCCTTGTCGGCGAACTCGTCCTGCAGGTGGATGCCCCATGCGCCTTCGGTCGGGGCCTCGAGCATGTTGCCGAAGTTCACGCCGCGGCCCAGCGACTTGGCCAGGGCCAGCGCCTGTGGCGACGCACCTGGAGGCGAGCCGCTAGGCATCGGCGCAAACGCTTCCAAGGCCGCCGCCGCAGCGCGGCTGTCGGCCGTCGCGCAACTCGCCAGGCAGGCACACAACAGGACCGCAGCCAAGCTGGCGGCGGCCAGGCGGCACGCACGACTCCAGGTTTTCATCAGCGTCTCCGAGGGATGGTGCCGACGATTCTAGGAAGCCCAGTGCTTCAGGCCGCGCTGAGCTGCAGGCGCAGCATCCGCTTGAGCTCCGGCACGCAGGAGCCGCAGTTGGTGCCGCACTTGAGCTCGCCCTGCAGCTGCGCCAGCTGCGCATCGGCCGGGCCGCTGCAGTGTGCCAGCGCGGCCAGGATCTGCGGTTCGGCCACGTTGAAGCAGGTGCACACCTGCCGCCCCCTGGCCTGCAGCGCCACGGGCGGTTTCGCGCCGGGCACCAGCAGCAGGCGACCGTAGGCCTGGGCCGGCACTTCCTCCTGCAGCAGCGTCTTGATCCAGGCTTCGGCGCTGGTGTCGCCCGCCAGCACGAAGCCGTCGAGCCGCGCATCGCCGCCGGCCTGGCGCACCAGCCGCATCGCGCGGCGCTGGCCGCGGCGCTTGTCGGCATAGCGCAGCACCTCGGCGCCGCGCAGGCCCAGCATGCCCTCGACCTGCGTGACCAGATCTTCCGGCGCCGCCTCGTAGGCGGCCGCGCGGAACAGCACGCCGACCAGGCCGCGCTCGTGCGGCTCGCGGCCGAAGGGCACGCAGCTCGCGTAGGCGAACGAAGGCATGAGCGCCCGCAGTTGCTGCTGCGCCAGCAGGGCCTTGTCCTGCGGCAGCCAGGCCATGGCGAGCAGGCGCCACGGCAGCTCGGCCTTCAGCAGCTTCACGGCGCAGTGCTTGAGTTCGGGCTGCTTGGACTTGGGGCAGAAGGCCGGCGTGGTGAGCGCGTTGACGCCGGGCAGGCGCTCCCCGGTGGACGACACGCCGGAGACGAATTCCTCGCCCCAGTGCATGGCCACGAAGGCCTGTGTCAGCCCCACCGCCTCGTTGGCCATCACCGGCAGCACCAGCGAGCCGCGGCGCGAGGTCACGTGCAGCAGCTCGCCGCTGGCCCAGCCGCGGCGCGACAGCTCCTGCGGGTGCAGCTCGATGCACGGTTCGGGTACGTGGCCGAACAGGCGGCCGAGCACGCCGGTGCGGCTCATGCCGTGCCACTGGTCGCGCAGCCGCCCGGTGGTGAGCGAGAACGGGTAGCGCGCGTCGCGCGGCTCGGCGACCGGCTTGTACTTCATCGCCACGAAACGGGCGCGGCCGTCGGGCGTGGGGAACACGCCGTCTTCGTAGAGCCGCGCCTTGCCTTGCGCCGCGCCCTCCGGCAGGGGCCATTGCTGCGGGCCGGCCGACTCGAGCAGCGCATAGCTCAGGCCGGTGATGTCGAGGTCGCGTCCGCGGGTGGACTCGCGGTGTTCGTTCCACACCGACTCGGCGCTGTCGTACGGGAAGAGGGTGGTGCGCCCGGGCGGCACGCGCTCGGGCAGGCGCTGCTCGAGCCGGCGCGCGAAGTCGACCACCATGTCCCAGTCGTCGCGGGTCTGGCCGGGCCGGGCCACCGCCGCGCGCACGCGGCTGATGCGGCGCTCGCTGTTGGTGACCGTGCCTTCCTTTTCGCCCCAGGTGGTGGCCGGCAGCAGCAGGTCGGCGAAGGCGCAGGTGGCGGTGGTGGAGAAGGCCTCCTGCACCACCACGAACTCGGCGGTCTGCAGGGCGCGGCGCACGGTGGCCTGGTCGGGCAGCGACTGGGCCGGGTTGGTGCAGGCGATCCACAGCGCCTTGATCTCGCCGCGCGCGGCGGCTTCGAACATCTCCACTGCCGTCTTGCCCGGCGCGGCCGGCACCTCGGGCACGCCCCAGAGCGCAGCCACTTCCGCGCGGTGCTCGGGGTTGGCCAGGTCGCGGTGGGCCGAGAGCAGGTTGGCCAGCCCGCCCACTTCGCGCCCGCCCATCGCATTGGGCTGGCCGGTGAGCGAAAACGGGCCGGCGCCGGGCTTGCCGATCTGGCCGGTGGCCAGGTGCAGGTTGATGAGCGCGGCATTCTTGTCGGTGCCCGACGAGCTCTGGTTCAGGCCCTGGCAGTACAGCGACAGCGTGGCCGGCGATTCGCCGAACCACTTGGCGGCCTGCACCAGGTCGGCCTCGGCAATGCCGCACAGCTTCGCCACTTCCTTGGGCGTGAAGTCGCGCACGATGGCCTTGAGCCCGTCGAAGCCGGTGGTGTGGGCGCGGATGTAGGCGTTGTCGACGAGGCCCTCCCACATCAGCAGGTGCAGCATGCCGTGGAACAGCGCCACGTCGGTGCCGGGCTGGATGGGCAGGTACAGGTCGGCGACCTCGGCCGTTTCGGTGCGGCGCGGGTCGGCGACGATGAGCTTCATCGCCGGGTTGTCGCGCCGCGCGTCTTCGATGCGGCGGAACAGGATGGGGTGCGCGTAGGCGGTGTTGGAGCCGACGATGAACAGCGTCTGCGCGAACTTCAGGTCGTCGTAGCAGGCCGGCGGCGCGTCGGCGCCCAGCGTGGCCTTGTAGCCGGCCACCGCGCTGCTCATGCACAGGCGCGAGTTGGTGTCGACGTTGTTGGTGCCGATGAGGCCCTTGGCCAGCTTGTTGAAGACGTAGTAGTCCTCGGTGAGCAGCTGGCCCGAGATGTAGAAGCCCACCGCGTCGGGGCCGTGCCTGCGCACGATGTCGGCGAAGCGGTCGGCGGCGTCGTCGAGCGCGGCCTCCCAGCTCACCACCTGCGGCGTTTCGCCGCGCGATGCACGGCGCTGCGGCTGCAGCAGCCGCGTCTGCAGGGTCACCGGCGCGCTGGCGGTGAGGTGCAAGGTGCTGCCCTTGCTGCACAGCCGGCCGAAGTTGGCCGGGTGCGACGGATCACCGCGCACGCCGGTGATCTGATCGCCCTCGCTCTCGATGATCACGCCGCAGCCGACGCCGCAGTAGGGGCAGGTGGACTTGGTCTCGCGCATGGACTCAGTGCCCGTCGAAGCTGGAGTGCTCCATCACGCCGCACGGCGGATCGCCGCAGGCGAGTCCGCCTTGACCTCGTCGAGGGCCAGCGAGTTCAGCTCGTCCACGTCGAGCGAAACCATGCCGCTTTCCACCCTGACGCTGAACTTGGTGGTGCAGCCTTCGTCAGGCGACTTGGCGCAGCCGTCGTTCAGGCCGATGGTCCAGTTGTGCAGCGGGCAGGCCACGCTCTCGCCGAACACGATGCCCTGGCTCAGTGGGCCGCCCTTGTGCGGGCAGCGGTCGAGCAGCGCGAACACCTTGTCTTCGGCATTGCGGAACACGGCCACGTCGCAGCCGGCCGGGCGGGCCACACGTCGGGCGCCCAGCACGGGGATGTCTTCGACGCGGCAGATGGTTTTCCATTCACTCATGGGAGGCTCCGTATTCGTTCTGTCGTTTCAGGCGGCGGACAGGCGGGCGTACAGGCCCGTGATCTGGTCCATCAACTGAAGGATGTTTTCGCTGCTGGCAAAGACCTGTGCGGCGCGCTGCGAGGACTTGCCGACTTCGATGCCGCGCTCCAGCGCGTTCTGGAAGAACACCCACTGCTGCTGCGCGAGTTCGAGCTGCTGGTGGATGGCGGGCGTGGCCTCGGGAGCATCGCGCAGCGTCTTCAGGCCGGCGATGAATTCCTCGCGCGCCTTGTCGAGTTCCTTGCCGGCATCGGGCAAGTCGATCTTCCAGCTCTGCGCCAGGTAGAACTTCGCCATGCGCTGGGACAGCATGCGCTGGCGGCCCGCCACGTTGACGAGGCGGCCGACCGGCCGGGCCGAATGCTTCTCGAGCTGCACAGTGCCCTGGTGGGCCAGCTGCAGCACACGGGCATCGAGCGAGATCAGCTGCGGTGCGAGCGGCTTGCCGGGCGCAGCGCCCACCAGCGCCGCCTTGAATTCGCTCCACACCGCCTCGAGCGACACGTAGGTGGCGCGGATGTCGCTCGTGGGCGCATAGGCCTTCAGCTCGACGAACTGGCGGTCGAACAGCGCCATCGAATCGCCCAGGATACGCTGGGCGCGGGCGGGTTCGATCTCCAGGCCGACGGCCAGCCAGGCCTTGGCCATGCGCTGCGACAGCATGCGCTGGCGGCCTGCCTTGTTGATGGCGTCGTTGATGTCGCCCACCTGCGCCTGCGCGGCGCGGTAAGACGCCGCGAGCGGAGCGCCGGCCAGCGCGACGAGCACGGCGCGGCGGCGCAGCGGGGAGAGTTGTACTGCCGTGTGCATGCTGCCTCAGACCGTGGCCACGGTGTCGAACTGCCGGGTGTCGACCGACGCCTTGTCGAACTCGAACCACGGGTCGGGTTCGCCGTCGAGCGAGAACTGCAGCCGCTCCCACAGGGCCTTGCGATTGGCGGTGTCCTCGAGCACCTTCTTCTTCACGTAGTCGAGGCCGACACGGCTCACGTAGTGGCAGGTGCGCTCGAGGTACCAGCCCTCCTCGCGGTAGAGCTGCAGGAAGGCGCCGCTGTACTCGAGCACCTCCTCGGGCGTCTTCACCTTCACGAAGAAGTGGGCCACCTCGGTCTTGATGCCGCCGTTGCCGGCCACGTACAGCTCCCAGCCGGAGTCGACGCCGATCACGCCCACGTCCTTGATGCCCGACTCGGCGCAGTTGCGCGGGCAGCCGCTCACCGCCAGCTTGACCTTGTGCGGCGCGTACATGCGCCACAGCGCCCGCTCGAGGTCCTTGCCCATCTGCGTGCTGTCCTGCGTGCCGAAGCGGCACCATTCGCTGCCCACGCAGGTCTTCACCGTGCGCAATGCCTTGGCATAGGCATGGCCCGAGGGCATGCCGATGTCCTTCCAGACGTTGACCAGGTCTTCCTTCTTGACGCCCAGCAGGTCGATGCGCTGGCCGCCGGTGACCTTGACGGTGGGGATCTTGTACTTGTCGACCACGTCGGCGATGCGGCGCAGTTCGTCGGCGGTGGTTTCGCCGCCCCACATGCGCGGCACCACCGAGTAGGTGCCGTCCTTCTGGATGTTGGCGTGGCTGCGTTCGTTGATGAAGCGCGACTGCGGATCGTCCTTGGCTTCCTTGGGCCAGGTGGAGATCAGGTAGTAGTTGATGGCCGGGCGGCAGGACGAGCAGCCGTTGGGCGTGCGCCATTCGAGGTGGCGGTACACGCCATCGATCGTCAGCAGCCTGGAGCCGTCGGGCAGCGGCGTGCGGATGGCCTGGCGCACCTCTTCATGGCTGCGGTCGGTGCAGCCGCACATGGCCTTCTTCTTGGGCGTGGCGGAATAGTCGCCGCCGGCGGTGAACATGATGAGCTGCTCGACCAGCCCGGTGCAGGAGCCGCACGACGCGCTGGCCTTGGTGTGCTTGCGCACCTCCTCCAGCGTGAACAGGCCCTTTTCCTTGATGGCCTTGCAGACCGCACCCTTGGTCACGCCGTTGCAGCCGCAGACCTCGTCGCTGTCGGCCATGGCGGCGGCCTTGTTGTGGCCTTCATGGCCGGTGTCGCCGATGTTCGACTCGCCGAACATCAGCTTGTCGCGGATGTCGCTCACCGAGCGGCCTTCGCGCAGCAGCTTGAAGTACCAGGAGCCGTCGACCGTGTCGCCGTAGAGGCAGGCGCCGACCAGCTTGTCGTCCTTGATGACGAGCTTCTTGTAGACGCCGCCGAAGGGGTCGCTCATCACGATCTCCTCGGTGCCTTCGCCGCCCATGAAGTCGCCGGCCGAGAACAGGTCGATGCCGGTGACCTTGAGCTTGGTGCTCACCTGCGAGCCGGTGTAGCGGCCGATGCCGAACTCGGCCAGGTGCGTCGCGCACACCTTGCCCTGCTCGAACAGCGGCGCCACCAGGCCGTAGGCGATGCCGCGGTGCGCGGCGCACTCGCCCACCGAATAGATGCGCGGGTCGGTCACGGTCTGCATCGTGTCGGTGACGACGATGCCACCGCGGTTTTGTGGTCCGCAATGCAGGCCGATCTTCAGGGCCAGCTCGGTGTTGGGGCGGATGCCCGCGGCCATCACCACCAGGTCGGCCGGCACCTCGGTGCCGTCCTTGAACTGCACTGCCATCACGCGGCCGTCCTTGTCGCCGATGAGGGCCTGGGTCTGCGCGCCGATCATGAACTTCAGGCCACGGTCCTCGAGCGACTTGCGCAGCAGGCCGCCGGCCACGTCGTCGAGCTGGCGCTCCATCAGCCACGGCATGATGTGCACCACCGTGGTCTGCATGCCGCGCAGCATCAGGCCGTTGGCGGCTTCCAGGCCGAGCAGGCCGCCGCCGATGACCACCGCATGCTTGTACCGGGCTGCCGCCTCGATCATGGTGTTGGTGTCGGCGATGTCGCGGTAGGCGATCACGCCCTTCAGGTCCTTGCCGGGCACCGGCAGGATGAACGGGTTGGAGCCGGTGGCCAGCAGCAGCCGGTCGTATTCGGCCTCGGTGCCGTCCTCGGCGCGCACGATGCGGCGCTTGCGGTCCACGCTCACCACCTTCTTGCCCAGGTGCAGCGTGATGTTGTTCTCCTCGTACCAGCTCACCGGGTTGAGGATGATCTCGTCGATCGTCTGCTCGCCGGCGAGCACCGGGCTCAGCAGGATGCGGTTGTAGTTCGGGTGCGGCTCGGCGCCGAACACCGTGATGTCGTACAGATCGGGAGCGATCTTCAACAGCTCTTCGAGCGTGCGCACGCCGGCCATGCCGTTGCCCACCATCACCAACTTCATCTTCTTCATCGCTTTCGCTCCTGACCTATCACTCGTGGAACTCGTGGAGAGGGCACGTCGCCTGGGATAGCAAGCTGGGTGCCAAAAAAGGGGATGCACCAGAATCGGCGTGCACCGTTTCTGGGGTCGCTTCTTGCTTCCTCGTGCGCTCGCTCAGCGCAGGAGCCCCGTTCTGGGGCTGAACGACAAGGAAAACATGAGCTTTGATGTCGATATCGGCTGGTTCAGTGCACGCGGCCCGCGTGAAGACAACGAGGACTTCGCCGCGGCGGTGCGCCCCGCGCCCCACGATGAGGCGCGCGGCCTGATCGCCGCCATGGCGGATGGCGTGTCGATGGGCGGCGGCGGCAAGGAAGCCGCGCAGACCACCGTGATGAGCCTGGTGCAGGACTACTTCGGCGCGCCCGAGACCTGGGACACGAGCGTGGTGCTCGACCGCCTCATCGGCGCGCAGAACGCCTGGCTGGCCGACCACAACCGGCGCCGCCAGCAGCTGGGCGCTGCGCGGGGCGGCGGCAGTGCGATGACGACGCTGACTGCGCTGGTGCTGCGCGGTCACAGCTACACGCTGGCCCATGTGGGCGACACGCGCGCGTGGCTGGTACGCGGCGACGCGCAGGCCTGCACGCAGCTCAGCCAGGACCACAGCTTCGACCATCCCGACATGCGCAGCCGCCTGACGCGCGCCATCGGCCTGGACGACCACGTGCGGGTCGACTACCTCCAGGGCGAGCTGCACAGCGGCGACGTCTTCATGCTCACCAGCGACGGCGTGCACGGCATGCTCAAGCGCCGCGTGCTCGCGCAGCATGCCGCGGCGGCTCGCGAAGGTTCCGCGCAGGCCGCGGCCGAGGCGCTGGTGCAGGCCGCGCTGGCCGCCGGCAGCCGCGACAACAGCAGCGCGCTGGTCATCCATGTGCGCGGCCTCGCGCCGCTGCGGCTGGACGATGCGCTGATGCACGCCCGCCAGCTGCCGGTGCCGCAGCGCCTGAAGGTGGGCGACACGATCGACCGCTACACCGTCACCGCGCTGGTGGCCGACACCGGCGTGCACCGCCTCTACCAGGTGCGCGACCTCGAGACCCGCGAGCTGCTGGCGATGAAGACGCTGCACGAAAGCCGCGCCAGCGACCCGGAAGAACGCGCCATGCTGGCGCACGAGGCCTGGCTGGGCCTGCGGCTCACCCAGCGCTACGGCGAGCACGAGGCCAGCGGCTTCGTGAGGGTGCGCGAGCCGCGGGAGCCGGGTGCCTTCTACACGTTGTTCGACTGGCATGCCGGCCATACCCTCGAACAGCTGCTGGCCCAGGGCCGCCGGTTCGAGGTGCACGAGGTCATTGCCGGCGCGCTGGCCGCGGCACGCGCGCTGGGCCGGCTGCACCGGCAGGGCGTGATCCACCGCGACATCAAGCCGGCCAACCTGCACCTGGGCGACGACGGCCAATGGCGCGTGCTCGACCTGGGTGTGGCCATCTCCGGCAGCGAGCCGGCAGCGCAGCGCGAGCTGCATGCCGGCACGCCCAGCTACATGAATCCCGAGCAATGGTCGGCCGAGGAGGGCGCCCGCACCGGCGCCACCGCGCAGAGCGACCTGTACGCGCTGGGCGTCACGCTCTACCAATGGCTGACCGGCAAGCTGCCCTACGGCGAGATCGAGCCCTACCAGCTGGCGCGCTTTCGCCAGGACCCGCGCGCGCCGTCGCGACTGCGGCCCGACGTGCCCATCTGGCTCGACAACGTGGTGCAGAAGGCGGTGGCCCGCGACCCGAAGCAGCGCTTCGAGACAGCCGAGGAGATGGTGCTCGCGCTGGAGCGCGGCGCCTCGCGCCCGCTCGCCGCGCCCGGCGCCACGCCGCTGGCCGTGCGCGACCCGCGCGCACTGTGGCAGATCGCACTGGCGATTTCGTTGATGTTCAACGCGCTGCTGGTCGTGTGGCTGCTGTTCCTGCCCCGATGAGCCCACCCCCGTAGCGCCTGCGGCGCTCCCCCTCGAGGGGGCGACGCCGGCGGACCGGCGCAGCCGGATCCGCGGCGTCTGCGCGGGTTGCCGCGGGGCCGCTGCGCGGCCTGCGGCTCCATGCTGAAACGGGGCGGCGGGCTTCATGGCGGGGCTCAGGCGCTGCGTTCCATGCCCTGCACGGCGGGCTTCTGAGCAACGTCGTGTGCGGCGGCTCTCGCCCGGCCACCCTTTTCGGCCCAGGTGCGCGTCCAGCGGATCTGCATCACCCGCATCATCAACAGCACTGCGACCGCGAGCACGGCAAAGAACACGAAGCCCCAGGCGTAGCTGCCGGTGTATTGCTTCGACAGGCCCATCGCGTTGGGCACGAGGCCGCCGCCCAGCGCGCCGATCTCGCCGATCATGGAGCCGGCCACCGCGGTGGTGAGCGGCCAGCGCAGCGGCACCAGCTGGAAGAGCGCGCCGTTGCCGGCGCCCAGCGCCGAGAAGCAGACCATGAACAGCAGCGTGGTGGCGGCCAGCGAGGCTGAGGCGAAGCCGCACAGCACCAGCGTCCCCGCCACGATGACCAGCACCGCGGTGAGGGTGTTGATGCCGCCCAGCCGGTCGGAGATCCAGCCGCCGAACACCCGCACGGCCGCGGCCATGAAGGCGGCCAGCATCGTCAGCTGCCCCGCCTGCACCTTGCTGACGCCGAACTGGTCGTAGTAGTAGGTGGGCAGGAAGGTGGTGAGGCCGATGAAGCCGCCGAAGGTGACGCCGTAGATGAGGCTGAAGGCCCAGCCGTCCTTTTCGAACAGGCAGGCGATGTGTTCGCGGAAGCTGGCGTGGGCGTCGAGGTCGGGCGGCTCCTTGGCGAACACGATCATCACCAGCATCGGCAGCAGGATGGCGGCGGCCGCGAAGCCGTAGACCGTCTGCCAGCCGAAGGCCTGGGCCAGCGGCGGGGCCACCAGCACCGACACCGCGGTGCCGACGTTGCCGGCGCCGACCAGGCCCATGGCGAGTCCCTTGTGGCGCGGCGGGAACCAGCCGGAGCCCAGCGACAGCGCCACGCCGAAGCTGGCGCCGGCGATGCCCAGCAGCACGCCCATGGCCAGCAGGTCGTTGAAGCTCTTCACCATGAAGAAGCCGTACAGCATGGCGACCGCGATGAGGCCCATCTCGACCAGCGTGGCGTTCTTGCGGCCGATGTACTGCGCGAGCACGCCGAGCGGAAAGCGCATCAGCGCGCCGGCGATGATCGGGATCGACAGCATCAGCCCCTTCTGCGCAGGCGTGAGCTGGTAGGTCTCTGTGATGAACGGCGCCATCGCACCGTTGAGCACCCAGATGCAGCAGGAGAACGCGAAGTACAGGAACGCCGCGAACAGCGTCGGCGCGTGGCCGGAGCGGAGAAAACTTCTGAAGCCGGACATGAGTGGGCTCGCCATGGAGTTGGGCCCCGCACCGGAAGGCGGCGGGGCTTGACGGCACATGGCTGCGCACGGCGGTGTGCGCATGACCGGCGGTGCTGTTGCACGGTCCGGGTGCAGCGGTACACCCGAGTGCGTGGTGCGACGCAACAACCGTGCCAAGCGGGGTGGCTGCTGGCCGTCGTCTTGCTCTATGCTTGCCGCCCCCCGGCCGCGAAAGCGGGCCCCTTCCTCTGTAGAAAGGCCGCAGTTCCGTGACTTCCGTTCTTGTCGCCCAGGACCCCGCACCCGGCTCGCCGGTGCTGGCCGACGACCTCGCGGCCGCCGGATTTCACGTCCTTGGTGCCAGCGCCTGCGACAACCTGGTGCGCGACGCCCTGCGTAGCAACCCCGACGTGCTGGTGTGCTGGCAGCCGCGGCCGGCGGAGCCTTTTTTCACGGCCCTTGCCACCGTGCAGGCCAACGCGCCCCTGCCGGTGGTGGTGTTCACCGCCGATCCGGAAGTCGAGGCCATGGAGAAGGCGCTGGAAGCGGGCGTGCAGTGCTGGGAAGTGCAGGGCTACCAGCCGCAGCGCCTGCGCGCGGTGGTACAGCTGGCGCAGGCGCGCTTCCGGCATGAACGCACGCAGCGCGAGGCCCTGGCCGACCTCAGCAGCCGCTTCGAGGAGCGCAAGCTGGTCGATCGCGCCAAGGGCATCCTGATGCGCTCGCAGCAGCTGTCGGAGGAGGAGGCCTTCCGCCTGCTGCGCAATGCCTCGATGCACGGCAACCAGCGGGTCGGCCAGGTGTCGCAGCAGATCATCGACATGGCCCGCTATGCCGACGCCATCAACCGCGCGGGCCAGCTGCGCATGCTGTCGCAGCGGCTCGTGAAGCTGTATGCGCTGGGCTGCGCCGGCACCGATGCACAGGCCACCCGCGCGCTGCTGCTGCAGTCGGTGGAGCGGGTGGATGCGAACCTCGCGGCGCTTGCCAAGCTGCTGTCGCGCCCGACCTTCGGCGATCTGCTCGATGCGGCGCTGGAGCCCTGGGGCGAGTTGCGCACCGTGCTGGCGGCGCCCGCCGAAGCGGCCCGGCTGCAGTCGCTCGATGAACGGGCCGAACGCCTGCTCACCCAGGCCGAGCGCCTGACCGCAGCACTGGAGACCGGCGGCCTGGCCAGCACGCTGCACGTGATCAACGTCTGCGGCCGCCAGCGCATGCTGTCGCAGCGGCTGGCCAAGCAGGCGCTGCTGTCGCACCTGCTGCAGGGCACGGCCGCGCGGGGTGCCGAAGCCGAGGCGCGCCGCATCGTCGCCGAGTTCGACCAGGCGCTGCAGTACCTGGGCGGCGTGCCGCTGTCCACCCGAGACATCCGCGAGGGCCTGGCCACGGCGGCGCGCACCTGGGGCGCCATGCTGGCGGCGGTGCAGCGTGTGCACGAGGCCGACGGCCGGCTGTCGCTGGCCGGCAGCAGCGAAGCGCTGCTGGAACTGTTCGACCGGCTCACCGGCCAGTACGAGCACAGCATGCAGGGCCTGATCGGCTGACGGCCGGCACTCTGTCGCCCAGGCTACCGGCTCCTAGGGTGAACCCGAGGCAATGCCCCATATAGCGCCGTGCAATTGGACTGTTGCCTCGCCGCAGGAGTAGTGTCGCTTCCGCATCCCGCGTCACGGGATGGGCTGTTCCCTGTTCCCTGTTCCCCCACGTCAGGAGATCGTTATGCAGCTCAAGGGCTCGAAGACCGAACAGAACCTGAAGGACGCATTTGCGGGTGAATCACAGGCCAACCGGCGCTACCTCTACTTCGCCAACAAGGCCGATGTGGAAGGGCAGAACGATGTGGCGGCGCTGTTCCGCTCCACCGCCGAAGGCGAGACCGGCCATGCGCACGGCCACCTCGAATTCCTGGAGCACGGCTCCGGCGACCCGGCCACCGGCCTGCCCATCGGCGCCACGCGCGACAACCTGAAGGCCGCCGTGGCCGGCGAGACCCACGAGTACACCGACATGTACCCGGGCATGGCCAGGCAGGCTCGCGAAGAGGGCTTCGACGAGATCGCCGACTGGTTCGAGACGCTGGCCAAGGCCGAGCGTTCGCACGCCAACCGCTACCAGAAGGCGCTGGACGCGCTGGTGGATTAGCCCACCCCCCGGAGCGGCGTTGCCGCTCCCCCCTCAAGGGGGGCGACGCTGGCGGACCGGCGTAGCCGGATCCGCGGCGTCTGCTCTGATCGCCCCATGCCGCTTTGCGGCATGGGGCTCCAGTGGTGGTGGAGGTGTTGGTGAGCCATCGTGAGGGAAATCTCGAGGCGCCTACGCGGCATGCGGTGGACTGGAAGCATGCCGACTACTACGACGAGGACAAGTGCTTCCACGAGCTGGAGCGCATCTTCGACATCTGCCATGGCTGCCGGCGCTGCGTGAGCCTGTGCCATTCGTTCCCGACGCTGTTCGACCTGGTGGATGGGGGCAAGTCGGGCGAGGTCGACGGGGTGGACCGCCAGGACTACTGGAAGGTCGTGGACCAGTGCTACCTGTGCGACCTCTGCTACATGACCAAGTGCCCCTACGTGCCGCCGCACCAGTGGAACCTGGACTTCCCTCACGCCATGCTGCGGGCCAAGGCCATCAAGTTCAGGAAAGGCGAGGTCAAGGCCAGCGAGCGCTTCCTCGCCTCGACCGACGTGCACGGCCAGTTCGCCGGCATTCCGGTGGTGGTGCAGGCGGTCAACGCGGTCAACCGGACCGCCTTCGCACGCAAGGCGATGGAGTCGCACCTGGGCGTGGACAGCAAGGCATGGATGCCGGAGCTGGCCGGCCATCGCTTTCGCTGGAGTGCGAAGAAGAGCGGCAGCCAGGATGTGAAGGAGGGCGAACGCACGCCGGGCAAGGTGGCCATCTTCGCGACCTGCTACGTCAACTACAACGAGCCCGGCATCGGCCATGACCTGCTGAAGATCCTGGAGCACAACGCGATCCCCTACGTGCTCGTCGAGAAGGAGAAGTGCTGCGGCATGCCGAAGCTGGAGCTGGGCGACCTGGAGTCGGTCGAGCGGCACAAGGACGCCAACATCCCGGTGCTGGCGAAGTACGCGAAGGACGGCTTCGCGATCGTCTCGGCCGTGCCTTCCTGCACGCTGATGTTCAAGCAGGAGCTGCCGCTGCTGTTCCCGCAGGACGAGGACGTGCGGCTCGTCAGGGAGGCGATGTGGGACCCGTTCGAGTACCTGGTGGCGCGCCACCGGGACGGCCTGCTGAAGACCGACTTCTCCCAGGCCCTGGGCCGGGTGAGCTACCACGTGCCGTGCCACGGCCGCGTGCAGAACATCGGCCGCAAGACTGAAGAGATGCTCAAGCTCATCGGCCAGCATGTGACGGTGTCGCTCAACACGGTGGAGCGCTGCTCGGGCCATGCCGGCACCTATGGGGTGAAGAAGCCTTACCACGACATCGCGATGAAGATCGGCAAGCCGGTGTTCAAGGCCATGGGCAGGGGCGGCGCCGAGGGCGCCGGGCCGGATGTCATCAGCTCCGACTGCGCGCTGGCCGGCCACCACATCGCGCAGGGCATGGCCGAAAACGGCCTGCCCGCGGCCGCGCTGCAGCACCCGCTCACGCTGGTGCGACGCGCCTACGGATTGAGCTGAAGAGGACTGCCACCGATGAGCATCACCCGCGACAGCCTGCTGAGCCTGGAAGCCTATGCCCGCGTGCGCAAGGACATGAAGGCCCGAGTGATCCCGCACCGGCGCCTGCGTACCGTCTCGCTGGGTGAGCACATGACGGTGCAGTTCGAGGACGAGACCACCATCCGCTACCAGATCCAGGAGATGCTGCGGGTGGAGAAGATCTTCGAGGAGGAGGGCATCCTGCAGGAACTCGAGGCCTACAACCCGCTGGTGCCCGACGGCAGCAACTGGAAGGCCACGCTGCTGCTGGAGTATCCCGACATGCACGAACGCAAGCGCGAACTGGCGCGGCTGATCGGCGTGGAAGACCGCATGTTCGTCGAGGTGGAAGGCCAGCCGCGGGTGTATGCGATCGCCGACGAGGACCTCGACCGCGAGAACGCCGAAAAGACCTCCTCGGTGCACTTCCTCCGGTTCGAATTCCCGCCGGCACTGGCAGCCGCGGTGCGGGCCGGCGCGGCCGTCAAGCTGGGCTGCGACCATCGCAACTACCCGGCGCATGTGAACATCGCCCCCGACACGCTGGCCAGTCTGGCCGGCGACCTGCGCGAGCCGTAGCAGCCGCGCTGCGGCCGGCGCCCGACCCGCCGGCGCCCCATTGATCGCGGGATACACCGGTGCATGGCAGCGGCTATGATCCGCCGTTACATACTCCCGCCCAATCCAGACCCTCGAGTCTTCCGAGGCGGCAGCCGTACGACCAAAACCCCGGGGCGAGAGCCCGAATGCCGAGGAAGCCAACGAGATGACCCAGCACGATGCCCAGGGTCTGCCCACGAGCAATGCCGCTGCCGCGTCCGTGCCGGGCGCGGTGGCACTTTCGCTGCTCGATGCGCTGGGCATCGGCGTCACGCTGAAGGACGTTGCGTCCGGCGCTTATGTTCATGTCAACCGCGTGGCCGAGGAGCTGTTCGGCCGGCCGGCCGCGGAGCTGATCGGCCGCACCGACGCCGAGCTGTTCGAAGCCTCGCTGGCCGCTGCACTGCGCGCCGCCGAGCAGCAGGCGCTCAGCCTGGACGGCACCGCCACCACCGTGCACCGCCTCGACCTCGGCGCCGGCCGCCGCGACCTGCAGGCCACCCGCCGCTACCTGTTCGCCGCCGACGGCAAGCCGGTGCAGTTGCTGTGCGGCTGGCTCGACACCACAGAGCGGCACCGCCGCGAAGCCCAGCTGCAGGCCGCGCTCGAGCAGCTGGAGCAGCAGCAGGGTGCCAACGAGATGCTGCGCCGCGAGCTGCAGGACGAACGGGTGCGCGACAGCACCACGGGCCTCTACCACCGCGCCCACTTCGAGGACCAGCTGCGTCGCGAGGTCGACCTGTCCTCCCGCGAGCACCGCGAGTTCGCGCTGGTGTTCGTGGCGATCGATGCGCTCGACGAGACGGCGAAGCAGCACGGGCCCGAAGGCCGCCAGCGGGTGCTCGAGGCGCTGGGACGGCTGCTGCGCAGCAATACCCGCGCGATGGACGCGCCGTGCCGGCTCGAGAACGAGAACTTCGCGGTGCTGCTGTCCGGTGTGGGCCTTGCCACCGCCCATGCCCGCATGGAGGGCCTGCGCCGGCAATGCGCGACGCAGATCGTCGCGCTGGCAGGCCGGGAGCTGCACTTCAGCGTGTCGATGGGCGTGGCGAGCTTCCCGCACACCGCCAGCACGCTCGAAGGCCTGATGGAAGCCTCCGAGGCCGCTCTGGCCGAAGCCCGCCGCCGCGGCGGCAACCGCGTGGCCCTGGCCAGCATCCGCTTCGACCAATAGGCCGGCTACCGCCCACCGGGGCCGCCGGTCGCTACCAGAAAGCCTTGTAGAGCATGTAGGCCGCCAGGCCGTAGAGCAGCAGGGCGAACACCCGCTTGAGCTGCCGAACGTTCATCGCGTGGGCCGCCCTCGCGCCCAGCGGCGCGAGCAGCACGCTGGCCGCGGCGATGACCAGCAGCCCGGCCACCCACAGGTAGCCGAAGGCGCCCGGCATCGGATTGACGATCGACCGGCCACCCACCACGTACCCCACGGTATTGGCCAGCGCGATCGGGAAGCCCAGCGCGGCACTCGTGGCCACCGCGTTGTGCATGCTGACGTTGCACCACGTCATGAAGGGCACCGAGACGAAACCGCCGCCCGCGCCCACGAGGCCCGAAACGAAGCCGATGACGCCGCCCGCGGCCAGCCGCCCCGGCGTGCCGGGCAGCTGCCGCGTCGGCTTGGGCTTCTTGTCGAGCAGCATCTGCGTCGCGGAAAAGCCGACGAACAAGGCGAACACGAGCGCGAGCACCGTGCCCTTGAGCAGCGCGAACACGCCGGCCCCCGCGAGCAGGCCGCCCGCGACGATGCCGGGGGCGAGCGTGCGGACGATGTCCCAGCGCACCGCGCCCCGCCGGTGATGGGCACGCACGCTGGAGATGGAGGTGAACAGGATGGTCGCCATCGACGTGGCGATGGCCATCTTCACGGCCAGTGCCGAATCGACACCGCTGCGCGACAGGATGAAGGTCATGAACGGCACCAGCAGCATGCCGCCGCCGATGCCGAGAAGACCTGCCAGGAACCCGGAGAAACAGCCGAGCAGCAGCAGCTCGGCCACCAGCTGCCATTCGAGGATCAAGCGCTCTCCAGCAGCTGCATCACGGCCTTCCATTCGGCGGGCGTGACCGGCGTGATCGACAGCCGGTTGCCCGGCTGCAGCGTGCGCAGGGTGGCCAGCGCCGGCGCCGCGCGCATTTCCTTCAGGCTGAGCAGGCGCGTCTTGCGCACCAGCTTCACGTCGACGTGCTGCCAGCGCGGCGACTCTCGCGTGGACTTCGGGTCGTGGTACTTGCTCTTCGCGTCGAACTGGGTCTCGTCCGGATACGCGGTGGAGGCCACCTCGGCGATGCCGGCAATGCCCGGCTCGGGGCAGGACGAGTGATAGAACAGCACGCCGTCGCCGACACGCATCATGTCGCGCATGAAGTTGCGCGCCTGGTAGTTGCGCACGCCGGTCCACGGCACGGTCTGCTTGGGGGCCGCGGCGAGGTCGTCGATCGATACCTCATCGGGCTCGCTCTTCATCAACCAGTACTGGACGGCCATCGCTGTGTTGTTCTTGTGTGCTCGCGGTGCGTGCAGGGAAGGTGTCCGCCGCGAGCCGAGAGCCGCATTCCTGAACCCAGGGGATTCAGGTGGGCGAGGTCAGAAAGGCTTCGGGTTCATCTGACGCGAGACGATCGCACCAGCCAGTCGATGTTCCAGGCCCTTGCTCGAGGAGCATCGGTTCAAGGAAATATAAAACTCCCGCGAACGCGACGGACGAATCCATTCTAGAGCGTGAGCGTGGCCATCAAGCGCCCTACCCGTGCGCCGAAAGGGCCAAGTTCTTCACGTTCACAACAGGCGCCCGTCTTCGTTTAGGGCGCTGTCGAGCCTGCGGATCAGCAGGTCGATGTCGGCCGTGCCCTCGGAGCCTGCGCCGTTGGCCAACGCAGGCTCGTGGGGCGGGGCCGGCGACGGCGCGGGGCGCTCGGCCAGCGCATAGGCAAGGTTCAATGCGGCCAGCACCGCGATGCGTTCACGCGCCTTGACTTTGCCGGCGTCGCGGATCGCGCACATCTCGCGGTCCACGTTGCCTACCGCTTCGAGCAGCGACGTCTCGCCGCCTTCGGGGCAGCCGAGGATGTAGCTCTGGCCCATGATCGTCACTTCGATCTGCTTCATGGCGTCTCCGGCTGCGGCTCAGGCACGGTCTTCGACCGGCGGGTCGGCGGGCAGGCGTTCGAGCAATGCGTCGATGCGGGTGCGAGCGGCGCCCAGCCGCGCGCGCAGCGAATCGCGCTCGGCTTTCACCGCCTCGAGCTCCTGCTGCAGCAGCGTGTTGGTGCGCTTGAGCTCCTCGTGCCGCAACAGCAGGCGTTCCACGCGTTCGGCTAGCTCGTCCATCCTCGACATCGGTCCTCCGGCCTCGCCTACAACCTTGCGGCATTGTAGGGGGCCGTTCGGGCGGCCTTTACAATTTGCCGCGTTGGTGCTCGTGCCGGTGTTCACGCCGGCACGGTTAAACGGGAAGCAGGAAGGTCGTGCCGTCGCCACGACACCACCCAACCTGCGCTGCCCCCGCAACGGTAAGCGGACGGGATCTCACCTCCCACCCTGCGCACAAGCCACTGGAGGGCCCGCCCCTCTGGGAAGGTCGCACGGGTTGTTCCGCCAGCCCGGATACCGGCCAACCGGGGGTGCCGCGCGTTTCGCACGCGGCGCCGTATCGCATGTGCCTGCGGGGAAGCTGGCGCGTGCATCGTTGTCCTTCCTTCGTCATGTCTTTCACTTCCGTGGTGCTGCATGCACCCTTTGCGCCTGCCGCACTTGCGCTGGCGTCGCTGTTCGCCTGCTCGTCGGCTGCCCGGGCCCAGGACACAACCATGGCCGCGCTGTCGCCGGTGGTTGTGACGGCCACGCGCACGCCCGCGCCGCTCGACCGGGTCGTTGCCGACGTCGTGGTCATCGACGAGGACCAGTTGCGCAACGCAGCCGGCAGCACTGTCGAAGACCTCCTTCGTGAACACGCCGGCCTGCAGATCCTGCGCAACGGCGGCCCCGGCCAGAGCGTCGGCTTCTTCGTGCGTGGCACCTCGACGAACAGCACCGTGGTGCTGATCGACGGCGTGCGGGTCGGCTCGGCCACGCTGGGCCAGGCCCAGCTCGAAAGCCTGAGCGTTGCCCAGATCGAACGCATTGAAGTGCTGCGCGGCCCGGGTAGCAGCCTCTACGGCGCCGACGCGATGGGCGGCGTGATCCAGATCTTCACCAGGCGCGGCGCGAGCCTGGCGCCTCGCGTGCAGGCGACCGTGGCGGCGGGGCGCTACGGCTCCAGCGAAGCCTCGGGCGGCGTCAGTGGCGCGGTCGGCGGCTTCGACTATGCCGTGTCATTGGCTCGCGAGAAGAGCGACGGCATATCGGCCATCGCCAATGCAGGAGACACCTTCGGCAACTACAACCCCGATGCCGACGGCTTCACCCGGCGCAGCGGCTCGGCTCAACTGGGCTACACCCCCACCGAGGGGCACCGTTTCGGCCTGCGCTGGGCCGAGAGCAAGCTTGAATCGCAATACGACGGGGCGGAGTTTCTTCCGCCCGACTTCTCGCCCGACGCGTCTGCAGACTTCAGCAACAAGCTGGACACCCGCGTGCTGGCGCTCGACTATGCCGCGCGTCTGGGCAACACCTGGCGCAGCGAGCTGACGCTTGCGCAGAACGATGACGAGCTCGTTTCAGGCGGTACCCAACTCAGCCGTTTCGAGACCCAACGCCGCCAGGCCTCATGGCAGAACACCTGGGAGGTTGCTCAGGGCCACACCCTCGTCGGGCTGCTCGAACGCCTCGAGGAGACGGTGCAGTCACTTTCGTTCAGCCCGAGCGAGCGCAGCCGCGACAACGACGCACTGGTGCTGAGCTATACCGGCAACAGTGAAGCCCATCGCTGGCAAGCGGACCTGCGCCACGACCGCAACAGCGTCTACGGTGGGCACACCACCGCCAAGCTTGGCTATGCGCTTCAGCTGAGCAAGCCCTTGTCGGTCCGTGCCTCGGCGGGCACTGCCTTCCGCGCGCCGAGCTTCAACGAGCTGTACTTCCCCGGTTTCGGCGTCGAGACCGTGCAACCGGAGAAGTCGCGCAGCATGGAGATCGGCGCCGCCTGGCGCGAGGAGTCGTGGAGCGTGCAGACCACGGCCTACCGCAACCGCATTCGCGATCTCATCGTCTACGAACCCGACCGCGCCTTCTGCCCGCCGCAGCCCGAATACAACTTCGGCTGCGCACGCAACGTCGCACGGGCGCGCCTGAAAGGCGCTTCCCTGTCGGCGCAAGGGGTGCAAGGCGTCTGGCACTGGGGCGCCGGCGTCGAGCTCCTCGATGCGACCGACGCTCGTGACGGCACGCGCCTGCTGCGGCGCGCCGCCCACACGGCGACGGCCAGCCTGGCCTACCGAGCGTCGAGCTGGGGGGCGCGTGCCGCCGTGCAAGGTGTCGGAAAGCGGCCCGACGCGGGCGGGACCGTGCTGCCGTCGTACGAATTGCTCGACCTCGGCGCGCACTACGTCTTCGCCCGGCAGTGGCGGGTGGAGGCCAAGCTCTTCAACGCGCTCGACAAGCGCTACGAGCCGGTCAAAGATTACGGGGCGCCGGGCCGTGCGTTCTGGCTCGTGTTGAGCTACGACAGCCAGGCACTTTGATCCCACACGCACGCATGCTGGCCGCGCCTCCCGTTCGCCTGTGGCTCCCATTGGCGCTGCTGGGCACGATCGTGGTCGTGGCGCTCGGCCTTGCGGCCGGCTCATCCGGCTTCGGCTGGGCCGATGCGCAGATCGTCTGGCAGATCCGTCTGCCGCGCGTGCTGGCCGGGTTCGGCGCCGGTGCGGCGCTGGCACTCGCCGGCGCCCTGATGCAGCTGCTCACCCGCAATGCGCTGGCCGACCCCTATGTGCTCGGCGTGTCCGGCGGCGGCTCGGTGGGTGCGCTGTTCGCCATCCTGCTGGCGCCGGCTGCATGGTCGGCATGGGCTCCGCCGCTCGGCGCCGCGGCCGGGGCGGCGGCGGCGGCGATGCTGCTGTTCGCCCTGTCGTGGCGCGTGATGGCACGTGCCACGGCACTCGGCCCGGTCAGTGAAGCCGGCGTCACGCTGCTGCTCATCGGCGTGATGCTCGGCTCTGCCTCGTCGGCCCTGGTGTCGCTGCTGCTCACGCTGGCGCCCGACCTGCAGCTGCGCGGCATGGTGTTCTGGCTGCTGGGCGACTTGAACGGCGCCACTGAGTGGGTGCCCGTCTGGCTGGCGGTGGCTGCCTGCCTGGTGCTGGTGTGGCCCGCTGCGCACGAGCTCGACCTGCTGGCACGCGGCGATGCCTGGGCCGCCTCTGTGGGCGTGCCGGTGGTGCGCCGCCGCCGCATGGCGCTGCTGGCGGCGGCCCTCGCCACAGGCGCCGCGGTGGCTACCGCGGGAGCCATCGGTTTCGTCGGCCTGGTGATCCCGCATGCGCTGCGCCTGGCCGGTTTGCGTGCCGCGCGCTGGCTGCTGCCGGCCAGCGTGCTCGCCGGCGGCGCATTCCTCACGGCGGCGGACACCGTGGCCCGCACGCTCGCCGCGCCGGTGCAACTGCCGGTGGGTGTGCTGTCGGCCGGTGTCGGCGTGCCGGTGTTCCTGATGCTGCTGCTGCGCCGCACCGGGAGCCGCCGATGAGCCGGCCCGAGGTGCTGCGAGTGCAAGTACGCGGGCTGCAGCTGCGAGCCGGCGGCTCCGACCGCGGGCGGGTGTTGTGCAGCGAGCTGTCGTTCGACGTGCAGGCCGGCGAGCGCTGGGTGGTGCTCGGGCCCAACGGCGCAGGCAAGTCCACGCTGATCGCCACATTGGCCGGATTGCTGGCGCCCGCGGCAGGGCAGGTGTTGGTACAGGGCCGTGAACTCTCGTCGTGGCCCGTGGCGCAGCTGGCCCGCTGGCGCGCCTGGTGCCCCCAGTTCTGGATCGATCCGTTCCCGAGCCGTGTGGACGACACGGTGCTCGCGTCGCGCCAGCAGCGTTCGCGCTGGTGGACCTGGGCCGGCGATGCCGATGCCGCGCCGCAGCCGGAGGCCGAGCAGGTGCTGCGCCAGCTGGACCTCATGCATTTGCGCGAGGCCGACGTGCGCATGCTGTCGGGCGGCGAGCGGCAGCGCGTGGCGGTGGCGGCCTGCCTGCTGCAGGGCGCGCCCTGGCTGCTGCTGGACGAGCCGGCGTCGCACCTCGACCTGGCCCACCAGCAGCTGCTGGTGGGCGTGCTGCGCGAGCGTGCGGCGCAAGGCAGTGCCGTCCTGGCGAGCCTGCACGACATCGACCTCGCCGCCAGGCTGGCCACGCATGTCGTGTTGCTGGACGGCCGGGGCGGCGCCGCCGTCGGCCCGCGCGACGCGGTGATGACGCCGGCGCACCTGTCCGCGGTCTTCGGCGTGGCGATCGACCGCGTGGAGGTGTGCGGCGAGCAGCGTTTCTGGGTCGGCCCGGTGCGCCACAAGGAGGCGGCGCGATGAACCGCCTGCACCTGGTGCTGGGCGGCGCCCGCTCGGGCAAGAGCCGGTATGCCGAAACGCTGGCCCGCGACGCCGAAGCCCGGGGCCAGCAGGTCGTAGTCGTGGCCACGGCGCTGGCCGGCGACGCAGAGATGGCCCGCCGCATCGCGAAGCACCGTGCGCAGCGGCCGGCGCACTGGCGGGTGTGCGAAGTCGGGCCGGGCCGTGCCAATGCACTGGCGCTGCAACTGCGTGAAGCCGCGCAGCCCGGTTGCTTCGTGGTGGTCGACTGCCTCACGCTGTGGCTGTCGCAGCTGATGTGCCCGCCGCCGGGCGTGCCGGTGTCCGATGCCGGGTCGGAATCGGCGGCGCTGCTGCAGGCATTGGAGGCGGTGCAGGCGCAGGTGCCGGTGGTGCTGGTGTCCAACGAGATCGGCCAGGGCGTGGTGCCGCTGGATGCAGGCACCCGCGCCGTCGTCGACGCCCTGGGCCGGCTGCACCAGGACATCGCCGCGATGGCCTCGCGAGTCACCTTGATGGTGGCAGGGCTCCCTCTTGCCGTGAAAGGCTCGCCGCAATGAAAAGACTGCTGGCATGCGCCGGGCTCTCGCTGGCGTGCAGCCTCGCCTGCGCACTCGACTTCACCGACGACGCAGGCCGGCGGCACCAGCTGCCGGGCCCCGCACAGCGGGTGATCACCCTGGCGCCCAACCTCACCGAGATGGTCTATGCGGTGGGCGGCGGGTCGCAGCTCGTCGGCACCGTGGCCACCAGCGACCACCCGGAAGCCGCGCGGTCGGTGCCGCGCGTGGGCGACCACCAGCGGCTCGACATCGAGCGCATCGTGGCGCTGCGGCCCGACGCGGTGCTGGTCTGGCACCACGGCAACGCCGGGCGCGAACTGGCACAGCTCGAAGCGGCCGGCCTGCGGCTGGTGTACCTGGAGCCGCAGCGGCTCGACGAGATCGCCCGTGCCATCGAACGGGTCGGCACGCTGCTCGGCCGCGAAGACGTGGCCACGCAGAAGGCGCTCGCGCTCACCACGTCGCTCGCCTCGCTGCGTGCGCAACATGTGGCCAGCGAGCCGGTTCGGGTGTTCTACCAGGTGTGGCAGCAGCCGCTCATGACGGTGAACGACCGCCAGCTGGTGAGCGACGTGATCCGCCTGTGCGGCGGGCGCAACGTGTTCGGCCAGCTCGCGCCGCTGGTGCCGCAGCTGTCCACCGAGTCGGTGGTGGCCGAGCAGCCCGAGGTGATCCTGGCCGCACGCGAGACCGGGCCCGAAGCGTCCACCGGTGGTGCGCGCCGCGAGCCCGGCCACCCGTCGTTCGCGATGTGGGCGGGCTTTGCCCGGATGCCCGCGGTGAAGCACCGCTGGCTCTACACGCTGCCCGGCGACGTGATCAGCCGCCAGGGCCCGCGCATCGACCAGGGCGTTCGCGCCATGTGCCAGGCACTCGACGAAGTGCGCACGGAACGGGCGCACAAGCGCGCCCGCGATCCGTCCTACTGACATCAGGAGTTCATCGGCCGTCATGTTGTCCACTTCGCAATGGCTTCCCGACATCGACCCCGTTCATGACGCCGCACTGCATGTGAAGCTGCAGCGCCGCATCGACCGCAAGACCAAGCCGCAGGGTGCGCTCGGCCGCATCGAGGAGCTGGCCCTGCAGCTGGGCCTCGTCCTGCGCAGCGAGGCGCCGCAGCTGCGCGAGCCGCAGATGGTCGTATTCGCGGCCGACCATGGCCTGGCCGCACGCGGCGTGTCGGCCTATCCGCAGGCGGTGACCGCGCAGATGGTGAGCAACATGCTGGCCGGCGGTGCGGCGGTCAGCGTGCTCGCGCGCCAGCATGGCCTGGCGCTCACGGTGGTGGATGCAGGCGTGAACGCAGACACCCCGGCCGGCGAATACGCCGGCGCCCGGCGTGGCGGCCCGGAAAGCACCCGGGTCGACGAACGCCGGCAGCGGTCCGGCCTGCTGCTGCGCAAGATGGGCCCGGGCACCCGCGACCCGCTGCTGGGGCCGGCCATGACGGCCGAGCAGTGTGTCGGTGCGGTCGCCGCCGGGCGTGCCGTGGTGCGCGGCTTGCCGGGCAATGTGGTGCTGCTGGGCGAGATGGGCATCGGCAACACCTCGAGCGCGTCGCTGCTGCTTTCGAGGCTGACCGGCACGCCCATCGAGCGCTGCACCGGCCGCGGCACCGGTCTGGGAGACCAGGCGCTGGCCCGCAAGACGCAGGTGCTGCGCGACGTCCTCGACACGCATGCGCTGGCACGTGAGCCGCTGGAGGTGCTGGCAGCGTTCGGCGGCTTCGAGATCGCGATGATGGTGGGCGCTGCACTGCAGGCCGCCAGCGAACGGCGTGTCGTGGTGGTGGACGGTTTCATTGCCACGAGTGCGCTGCTGGTGGCCCATGCGCTGAGGCCGGCGGTGCACGGCTACTGCGTGTATGCACACCGCTCCGGCGAGGCCGGCCACGCGCTCATGCTCGAGCATCTGGGTGCGCAGCCGCTGCTCGATCTGGGCTTGCGCCTGGGCGAAGGCTCCGGTGCGGCACTGGCCTGGCCGCTCATCGACTCGGCCGCGCGGCTGCTGTGCGAGATGGCCAGCTTCGAATCCGCCGGCGTGTCCGACGCACTGTGATGCGGCACGAACTGCGGCTGTTCTTCATTGCGCTGCAGTTCCTCACCCGCGTGCCGGTGCCGCGCTGGGTGGGCTGGCGCGACGAATGGCTGCACGACAGCGCCCGGCACTTCGCGGCGGTGGGCCTGGTGGTGGGAGGCGTGTGCGCCGCCGTGTACCACGCGGCCCTGTGGCTGTGGTCGCCGGCGGTGGCTGTGGGCCTGTGCATCGCCGCCGGACTGCTGCTGACCGGCGCCTTCCACGAGGACGGCCTGGCCGATGTGTGCGACGGCCTGGGCGGTGCGGTGAGCCGCGAGCGGGCGCTGGCCATCATGAAAGACTCGCGCATCGGCGCCTATGGCGCGATCGGCATCGCGACGATGCTGGGCCTGAAGGCCGCCGCACTCGCCAGCCTGCCCGCCGGCTGGGTGGCCGCGGCCTTGCTGCTGGCGCACAGCGCGTCGCGGGCCGCGGCGGTGAGCCTCGTCCGCTGGCTGCCTTATGCCGGCGACCTCGAACATGCCAAGGCCAAGCCGCTGGCACAACGGCTGTCGGCGGCCGGTGCGTGGGTGTCGTGCGCCTGGGTGCTGCTGGTCGCGGCTGTGCTGCTGGCATGGCGGCCGGCGGCAGCGCCGGCGGTGCTCGGGTCACTGCTGCTGGTGGTGGTCTGCGCAGTGGCGTGTGCCCGCTGGTTCAGGCGGCGCCTGGGCGGCTACACCGGCGACTGCCTGGGAGCGACGCAGCAGCTGGCCGAGCTGTCGGTCTATCTCGGTCTGCTGGCCATGCTGCGGCATGCCTGAAGCGGACCTGTGGCTGTGGCGGCATCCGCGGCCCGTTGGCGGGGCAGGGCGCTGCTACGGGCGCACCGACCTGCCGGTGGATCGCCGCCGCGCCAAGCGGCTGGCACACCGCATCCGCCGGGTGGCTCGCCGGCATGCGCTGCCGCGGGTGGTGTGGACCTCGCCGCTGGCGCGCTGCCGCGACGTCGGCCGCTGGCTGCGGCGCTGGGGCTGGCAGCACCATGTGGACGCGGCCCTGAGCGAACTCGACTTCGGCACATGGGAAGGCCGCTGGTGGCGCGAGCTGCCGCGCGAGGAGATCGACGCCTGGGTGCGGGCCTTCGCCGAGCATGCGCCGGGTGGCGGGGAGGCCCTGCCGGCCTTTGCGGCGCGGGTGCAAGGCTTCATGCGCTCGCACGCGGGCGCGACCACGCTGGCGGTTGCGCATGGCGGCTGGATGGTGATGGCGCGCTGGCTGGCCGAACGGCCGGGCCGAGCCTTCACCGCCGCCGACTGGTCCGCCGCGCCGCCCTGCGGCAGCCACTGGCGCCTGTGATGCGACGGCGGCCTACTGCGGCTGCAGCAGCTTGTCCTCGTAGTGGCACCAGGGCACCACCTTGCATTCCCAGCAGCGCGGCTTGCGCGCCTGGCAGATGTAGCGCCCATGCAGGATGAGCCAGTGGTGCGCATCGCCCATGTAGGCCTCGGGCACGCGCTCGAGCAGCCCGAGCTCCACCTTCAGCGGGTTCTGGCCCGGCGCCAGGCCGGTGCGGTTGCTCACGCGGAAGATGTGCGTATCCACTGCCATGGTCGGCTCGCCGAAGGCCACGTTGAGCACCACGTTGGCCGTCTTGCGCCCCACGCCGGGCAATGCCTCGAGTGCCTCGCGCGAGCGCGGCACCTCGCCGCCATGGCGTTCCACCAGGATGCGGCAGGTCTCGAGCAAATGCTTCGCCTTGTTGCGATACAGGCCGATGGTCTTGATGTGCTCGCACAGGCGGTCGTAGCCGAGGTCGAGCATCGCCTGCGGCGTGTTGGCCACCGGGAAGAGGCGCCGGGTGGCCTTGTTCACGCCCACGTCGGTGGCCTGGGCCGACAGCAGCACTGCGGCCAGGAGCTCGAACACCGAGGTGTATTCCAGCTCAGAGGCCGGTTGTGGATTGGCGGCCTTCAGCGTGGCGAAAAGCGCCTCGATGTCAGCGGGCGTCATCAGCGTCGTCTGCGTCATGGGCGCGCAGTGTAGGGGCTGCGCCCATCCAGCCGTCGCGGCCCAGCAGGGCCTGCCAGTCTTCGTTCCACGGTCGCTCGAGGCCCGAGGCGATGCGCAGCGTTTCGCCGGCGCGCGCCGGATGCGGCAGCTCGATCGACAGCGCATGCAGCCACAACCGCTGCAGGCCCAGCCGTCCGGCCCACCAGCGGTTGAGCGGCCCCTTGCCATGGGTCGCATCGCCGATCACCGGGTGGGCGATGTGCTTCAGGTGCCGGCGGATCTGGTGGCGCCGGCCGGTGTGCGGCTCGGCCTGCACCAGGGCGGCGCGCGTGGTGGGGTGGCGGCCGTCGGGCTCGGGCACTTCGAGCACGGCCAGCTGCTTGACGAAGGTCAAGGCCGGCTGGGCGGGGGCTTCGCGCGCGGTGTCTTCCTCTCGCAGCGGATGGTCCACCCGGGTCTGCCCGGCTGCCGGCCAGCCGCGCACGAAGGCGAGGTAGCGCTTGTGCACCTGACGGCCCTCGAAGGCCGCGCCCAGCTCGCGTGCCACCTCGGACGTGAGCGCGAACAGCAGCACGCCGGACGTGCCCTTGTCGAGCCGGTGCACCGGGTAGACCAGCCGGCCGAGCTGGTCGCGCACGATCTGCATCGCGAACCGGGTCTCGCCCGCGTCGAGTCCGGTGCGATGCACCAGCAGGCCGGGTGGCTTGTGCACGGCCACGAGCCAGGGGTCGATGTGAAGAATGGGCAGCACGGCGACGAAGTTCACACACAAACGGGGCGACACGGCGATGATGCCTTGCCACAATGCGCGAGCGTTGGTGCGCCAGGGGGAGACGCATGACGGTCGGGGCGGGCCTGGAGGGAGTGCTGCGGGGTGTCGCGCTCAAGTGGGCGTGGCTGCTGCCCATGCTGCTCGTACTGGTGCTCGCTGCTGCCCCGGTGCCGGCCGCCGGCGACCTGCCGTTGCGGCAGCTGCCTCAGCCGGCCCAGGTGCAGGAACAGCTCAGCCCGGCCTCGAAGGCCTGGCTGCAGGCGCATGCCACGCTGCGCGTGGCCACCGTGCGCGATTGGCCGCCGATCGACCAGTACGGCGCCAGCGGCCGCTACGAGGGCGTGTCGGCCGAGATGCTGCAGGCCACCGCCCGGCTGCTGGGCGTGAAACTCGCCCCCCGGCCGTTCGACAACTTCGAGCAGGTCATGAACGCAGTGCGGCTCGGGCAGGTGGATGTCGTCACTTCGGTCGCGCGCAGCTGGGAACGCGAAGGGGAACTGCACTTCAGCATCCCGTACCTGTCGCTGCCCGTGGCCTACATCGGCCGCCGCGGCACCACCGACTTCTCCGAGCGCTTCAACTTCGGCGGGCGTTCGGTGGCGGTCGAGCGCGGTTATGTGGCGCAGAACTTCCTCGAGACCACCTACCCCGGCACGCGGCTGTTGACGGTGGACAGCACGCTGCAGGCCCTGCAGGCGGTGGCCGACGGGCGCGCCGACTTCTACCTCGGCGCACTGCCGCCGGCGCACTACCTCATCGAGTCGCATCGCATGGCCGACCTGGAGGTGATGCGCACCACGCGGCTGTCGATGGGCAACCTGCACTTCGCCGCCACGGCGGCGCCGCTGCGCGACGCGATCGACGTGGCCCTGCGTGCCATGGGCAGCGGCGTGCTCGACGAGATCGCCGCCAGCTGGCAGCCGCGCTACCTCTCGCTCACGCCGCAGCGCCAGCCGGCCCTGGGTCCGCGCAGTGCTGCTGCGGCGGCGCTCGGCGAGCTGCGGGTGGCCTTCGACGTGGGTTTCGGCCCGGTCACCTACGTGGGCGAGGACGGCGAGGCCGCCGGCTTCGCGGTGGAGATGTTCCGGCGCGTGGCCGATGCCGCCGGCCTGCGCTACCGCTTCGTGGCCATGCCGTCCTTCCGTGAGGGCATGCATGCGGTGCGCGACCGACGGGCCGACGTGATGCTCGCGGCGGTGCGCACCTTCGACCGGCTGGAGTTCTCGTCCTTCGTGGGGCCGTACTACTCGGCGCCTTCGGTGCTGGTGAGCCGGCTCGACGGCGGCTGGCCCAGCGTGGCCTCGCTCGGCGGCCGCACGCTGGCGGTGGACGCGGCCCACTACCTCATTCCGATGATCCGACGCGAGGCGCCGGCGGTGCGCATCCTCGAGACCGGCAGCGTCGAACATTCCTTCGAAGCGGTGGAGCAGGGGCAGGCCGATGCGGCCGTGACCAACCTCGAGGTCGCCGTGCGGCTCATCAACTCCCGCTTCCTCGGCAAGCTGCAGGTCACCGGCACGGTGGAGGGCAAGCCCAGCGAGCTGTACTTCATGCTGCGCAACGACCAGCCGGAGCTGGCCGCGGCGCTGAAGCAGGGCTTCGACGTGACCCCGGAGAACGAGCGTCATGCGCTGGCCAACACCTGGCTGCGCACCGAGTACCGGCCCGGGGTGTCGTGGTGGCGGGTGGCCGCACTGTCCGGCCCGCTGCTGGCCGCGCTGCTGGCCATGGCCTTCTACAACCGGCGGCTCAAGGCCCAGGTGCAGGCCCGGGAAAGGGCCGAGCAGGCGCTGGCCGCCGAACGCGACCTGGCGCGGCAGGCTGCGATGGCCAAGGCCGAGTTCCTGGCCGAGATGGGCCATGAGGTGCGCACGCCGCTGGGTGCCATTGCCGGCGGCCTGAAGCTGCTCGAGCGCGAGCAGCTGCCCGAGTCCGCCAGCCGCACGCTCGGCTCGATCAACCGGGCGGCGCAGCACCTGGTGGAGCTGCTCAACAACCTGCTCGACGCGGCCAAGCTGGAGGCGCGCAAGATCGAGATGCACGTGCAGCCGCTCGACGTCGGGCGGCTGGTGGGCGAGGTGATCGAGGAGTTCGAACCGCTCGCGCAATCGCGCGGCGTGAAGCTGTCCACCGAGCTGCCGCAGCCGCCGCTGCCGCGGGTCATGCTCGACGGGCTGCGCGCGCGCCAGGTGCTGGCCAACCTGGTGTCCAACGCCCTCAAGTTCACGCCGCCGGGCGGCGAGGTGTCCACCCGCCTGCAGGGCCGGGTGGTGGCCAGCAGCCACAGCGGCGCGCCGGTCTGGGAGCTCTTCTTCGCGGTGCGCGACACCGGCGTGGGCATGTCGGCCGACGTGCGCGAGCGGGTGTTCCAGCGTTTCGTGCAGGCGCCGGGCGCCGAGCAGCGCTATGGCGGCACCGGCCTCGGCCTCTCGATCGTGCGGCAGCTGATCGACCTGGTGGGCGGCAGCATCGAGGTGGACAGCGAGCCCGGCAAGGGCAGCGAGTTCCGGGTGCGCGTGCCCGTCGCGCAGGCCCGTGAGCCTGCCGACGACACTGGTGGCCTGCGCTGGCACCGCGTGCTGCTGGTGGAGGACGATCCGGTGAACCAGGCGCTGTTCGGTGAGGAGCTGCGTTTGCGGGGCCACGAGGTCACCGTGGTGGGCACGGCCGAGGAGGCGCTGCAGTCGCTGCGCGACCGGCCGCCGGTGGACCTGCTGATCACCGACCTCAACCTGCCGGGGCAGACCGGCCTGCAGTTGGCGACCGCCGCGCGGGCGCTCGGGCCGGCTCGTTCGCCGCGGCGCGTGGTGGTGCTGTCGGGCGAGGACGCGCCGGCAGGCGGGGCGGCCGGCGTCGACCTGTGGCTGGCCAAGCCCCGCGGCACTGCCGACCGCGGCTGGCTCAGCGCATTGCGCGAGCTGTGTTGAACCGCGGACTCGGCCGCGCGAGGTAGAACCATTCGGCCCCGGCGAGTGCCGCCGGGTTGGGGAACACGATGCGCCCGTCGGTGGCCGCCGCCACCGGCGTGCCGTCGTGACGCAGGCCGATCACGTCGCCGGCGCGCACCGCATCGAAGCTGGCCCAGTCGCGCACGAAGCGGTCAGCGTCGTGCGCCTTGTCCACCACCTCGAACAGGTGCAACGCCTCCACGTCGGTGGCGGGCGCGGGCGCCGGTGCATCGATCAGGCGCAGGTGCGCGAGCGTGTTGAGGATGGCCCGGTACGCCACCTCCGGCGCGCGCGGATCCTCATGCTGGCCGCATTCGAGGGTGAAGCCCCAGCCACCGACCCGGCGCATGTACTCGGTGGTGCCGACGCCGTAGTCGGCATCGTGCTCGTGCAGCGGCTGCCGGGCGGCGGCGAGCTGCGCGCGGCGGCGTTCCACGCCGGCCGCATAGGTGCCCAGCCAGCCGTCGACGATGCGGCGCACGCCCAGCCGCACCGCCAGCGCCTCTTCCTCCTCGGCATGGGCAAAGGGCTCCAGCGTGCCGGTGTTGTTCTCGGGCCCGACCATCGCGAACGGCTCGCCGGCGGTGTGGAAGGAATGCAGGTCGAGCAGCACCTCGTGCCGTGCCAGCAGCGGGCACAGCCAGTTGGCCACGTGGTCCTCGAACTCGCGGATCTCGCTGGTGGGCGCGAGCTTGCGGTTGAGGTTGCGGTCGCCCTGGCGCTGGCGGCGTTCGTAGGCCAGAGGATTGGTCACCGGCACGAAGGTCACTTCGCCGGCGATGAGGGCCAGGCGGCCCTGGGCGATGTCGTCGAGCACGCGGCGGATCGCCACCGTGCCGCAGGTTTCATTGCCGTGCACCGCACCGGTCACGATGAGTCGCGCGCCGGGTGCCGTGCTCTTGAAGTGGATGGATTCGAAGGGGCGCATGGGATGGGTCCTTGCCGGTCAGTCCACGCGCGTGAAGTGCTGGCGCACATGGCGGCGGTCGAGCATGTCGAAGTGCCACCATTCGTTGTCGATGCCGTTGAAGCCGCCGGCCCGCATGGCGTGTCGCAGCAGTTCGCGGTGCCGCACCTGCACGGGCGTGAGTGCACCGCTGGCGAGGTGCAGGGTTTCCAGCTTCGGATGCGACAGCTCGTCCATCTCGTCGAAGCCGCTGCCCATGTCGAGCTCGCGGCCGCCGGCATCGAGCACCGTCACGTCCAGCGCCATGCCGAACGAATGGATGGAGCCGAGCGCCGGGTCGGCCACGTACTGGCGCAGGCCGGTGCCGTCGAGGAAGTCCCACAGCTGCACCTGCACACGGTGCGGCCGCAAGGCGTCGAGCACCAGGATGCGGTGGCCCGGCGCGTCCTCGTGCAGTTGCGCGGCGGCGCGTGCCAGGCCGTCGGCGGCGAGCCGGTGCAGCCAGGTGCAATCGAGCGAGCCGTAGAGGTTGCGGCCGGTGAAGTTGCGCTCGCTTGCGTAGCGCAGGTCCACCGCCACGCCGCGAATGGACGGCAGGTGGCGGAAGTCCGGATGGGAGGCGACGTCTTCACAGCGCATGGAGGCACCGAGGATAGCGGAGCCTCGTGGGCGCGAGCGCGCGCAGGGCTATCGGCCGTGCTGGTCGAAGTCGCCGTCGACGTAGTACCAGCGCCCCTGCTCGCGCAGGAAGCGGCTGGTCTCGTGCAGGCGGTGTGCCCGGCCGCCCAGCTTGCTGCGGGCGACGAACTCGACGACGGCGTGGGTGTCGTCCTGCTGCTGGTGGCGTTTCACTTCGAGGCCCAGCCACTTGAGCCCGGGCTCGTCCGCGTCCAGCGCGGCAGGCCGCGTGGATGCATGCCAGGTGGCCAGCAGGTAGTCGTGCAGCGACAGCACGAAGGCGCTGTAGCGCGAGCGCATCAGCGCTTCGGCGGTGGGGGCGGCCGCCCCTGCATGGAACGGGCCGCAGCAGCGGTCGTAGCGGTCCTGCGAGCCGCAGGGGCAGGGCTCATGGCCGGTCATAGATCGAGTTCCCAGGTTTCACCGACGAGATCGTGCCCGAAGCTGTGATGCGGCTCCTGCTTCACCAGCCGGTAGCCGGCCTTCCGGTAGATCGCCCGGGCGGCGGTGAGCACCGAGTTGGTCCACAGCGTGATCTTGCGGTAGCCCTTGTCGCGTGCGAACCGCTCGCACTCGTCCACCAGCCGCCGGCCCAGGCCCAGGCCGCGCGCGGCCGGCTCCACCAGCAGCATGCGCAGCCGAGCCACGTTGTCGCCGTATTCGGCCGGCGGCGCCTGCACGAGGAAGACGCAGCCGAGGTTCTCGCCGTCGCGCTCGGCGATCCAGCCGCGCTCGCGCTGCGGATCGAAGTGGTCGAGGAAGTCGGCTGACACGCGGGCGGCCAGTGCCTCGAAGGCCTGGTTCCAGCCGTATTCCTTCGCATACAGCGCGCCATGGCGCTGCACCACCCAGCCCATGTCGCCGGGGCGCGGGTCGCGCAGCGTGATCATCGGCGCCGACGAAGAGCCCACCAGCAGCGACTGCACCGTCTGCATGGCCGCGAGCAGGCGCGACTGTTCCGGCTCGCTCAGGGCTTCGAGCCAATGGGCCACCTGCGAGCTCGAGGCGCAGTCCATGGCGGCGTAGACGCGCCGGCCTTCGGCTGTGAGCGACAGCTGCTGGGCTCGCGCATCGGTGGCCGAGCGGCTCACGCCGACGAGGCCGGCCTCGCGCAGGCGCCGCAGCAGCCGGCTGAGATAGCCGGCGTCCAGCGCGAGTTGCGCGGCCAGCCAGCTGGCGGTCGGGGCCTGCCCCGCCTCCTCGGCATGGGCCAGTTCCCACAGGACCCGGGCTTCACTGAGGCTGTGGTCGGTGGCCAGCAGGCCGTCGTCGAGCAGGCCCAGGTGCTGCGTGTAGAAGCGACCGAAGCGGCGCACCGCGGCGACACGCTGGTCCAGGGCAGGGGCGTCGGCGGCAGCGGTCATGGGGCCTCCGTGTGGTGGGTGCTCAAGTCACCTAATTGGTTGCCAAAGGCAAGTATATGCGCCAGGGCGGCCGATGACCACCGGCCGCGTCACGCTGCTACGCTCGCGCCGTTTTTCAACCGGCTGCATCCATGCTGTTCCTGCTCTCTCCTGCCAAGTCTCTCGACTACGACACCCCGCCGCATGTGGCCAGCCACACGCTGCCGTTGTTTGCCGACCGTGCCGCCGAGCTGATCGGGGTGCTGCGCAATAAGTCCAGCGCCGAGGTGGCCGAACTGATGGACCTGAGCGAGTCGCTCGCCGAACTCAACGTGAACCGCTACGCCGCCTGGCAGCGGCGCTTCACCGCGCGCAACAGCAAGCAGGCCGCGCTGGCCTTCAACGGCGACGTCTACGAAGGGCTTCAGGCCGCCAGCCTGAGCGAGAAAGACCTCGAATGGGCCCAGCAGCACGTGGTCATCCTGAGCGGCCTGTACGGCGTGCTGCGGCCGCTGGACTGGATGCAGCCCTACCGGCTCGAAATGGGCACGCGCCTGGCCAACCCGCGCGGCAAGGACCTCTACCGCTACTGGGCCGACACCATTGCGCCCCACCTCAACGAGCGACTGGCCGCCGACAAGACGCCGATCGTGGTGAACCTCGCTTCGGAGGAGTATTTCAAGGCGGTGGACCTGAAGGCGCTGAAGGCGCGGGTGGTGACCTGCGTGTTCGAGGAATGGAAGGGCGGCCGCTACAAGGTGGTGAGCTTCTTCGCCAAGCGGGCGCGTGGGCTGATGGCCCGGCATGCGATCGAAAAGCGCGTGAAGACGCCCAAGGCGCTCGAGCGCTTCGACCGGGAAGGCTATGCCTTCGACGCTGCCGCCAGCGAGCCCGACCGCCTGGTGTTCCGGCGTCGACAGGCCTAGTTCACTGACGCAGTGGACTAGTCACCAGTCACCCGTCACTGCCAAAATCGCCCCAATGAGCGCTCAAAGCATCACCCCCGAACTGCGTCACTGGATCGTCGAGCAGGCCAAGGCCGGCCACAAGCCGGAGGTCGTGCTCAAGTCGATGATGGACAGCGGCTGGGAAGAAGAGGTCGCGATCCGAGCCCTCGAGGAAACCTTGCAGGGCTTCCTGGACGAGCATGCCAAGGCCGCCGGCCTGCCGGCACCCAAGCCAGTGCCCGAGCCCGCCATCGCTGAATCACCCAGCGTCGTGCGGGCCTTCGACCGCGATGTGCGCATCGTCATGGCCATGCGCAACCCGCGGGTGGTGGTGTTCGGCGGCCTGCTGTCCGACGACGAGTGCGACGCCATCATCGACCTGGCCCGCCCGCGGCTGGCGCGTTCGGAAACGGTGGACAACGCCACAGGCGGCAGCGAAGTCAACGCGGCCCGCACCAGCGAGGGCATGTTCTTCCGCCGGGGCGAGCACGAGGTGATCTCGCGGCTGGAGCAGCGCATCGCCACGCTGCTGGGCTGGCCCCTCGAGAACGGCGAGGGCCTGCAGATCCTGCACTACCGCCCCGGCGCCGAATACAAGCCGCACTACGACTATTTCGACCCGGCCCAGCCCGGCACGGCCACCATCCTGAAGCGCGGCGGCCAGCGGGTCGGCACGCTGGTCATGTACCTCAACAACCCCGAGCGCGGCGGCGGCACCACCTTCCCCGACGTGGGCCTCGAGGTCGCGCCGATGAAGGGCAACGCGGTCTTCTTCAGCTACGACCGCCCGCACCCGATGACCAAGTCGCTGCATGGCGGCGCGCCGGTGCTGGCCGGCGAGAAGTGGGTGGCGACGAAGTGGCTGCGCGAGGGCCGTTTCGAATGACCGGCGAGGGGCCGGACAGTGCCGATCCGCTGAGCGAGGCACTGGCCGGGCTCCGGATCGTCGACCTGACCCGGCTGCTGCCCGGCCCGCTGGCGACACTGCGGCTGGCACAGTGGGGCGCAGACGTCCTGAAGGTCGAAGACCCCGGCGAGGGTGACGGCGCCCGCGCGCTGTGGCGCACCGGGGCCGAAGCCGAAGCGGGCGAGCCCGGTGCGTTCTACCGCCGGCTCAATGCCGGCAAGCGTGTGTTGCGGCTCGACCTGCGAAGCGACGCCGGCAAGGCGATGCTGCTCGACGAACTGCGCAGCGCCGATGCACTGGTCGAAGGCTTCCGCCCTGGCGTGATGGCAAGGCTGGGCCTGGGTTTCGAGACGGTCTCGGCCCACAACCCGAAGCTGGTGATGGTGTCGATCAGCGGCTATGGGCAGCACGGCCCGTGGGCCCAGCGCGCCGGCCACGACATCAACTACATCGCGATGGCGGGCCTGCTGGAGCAGGTGGCGAGCGGCGGTGGCGAGATCGCCCTGCCCAACTTCCAGGTGGGCGACCTGCTGGGCGGCTCACAGGCGGCGCTGAGTGCGCTGCTGGCGGCGCTGCTGGCGGCACGGCGCACCGGCCGCGGCTGCCACCTCGACATCTCGATGGCCCACGAGGTGCTGCGCCACCAGGTGGTGGTGCGCACCGCGCTCGAAGCCCTGGGCCGCGTGCCGCCGGCAGGGCGCGACCTGCTCTCGGGCGGGGCGCCCTGTTACGGCGTATACCGCACGGCCGACGGCCGGCACCTCGCGGTGGGCGCGCTGGAACTCAAGTTCTGGCAGGCGGTGTGCGCCACGCTGGGCCGGCCGCAGTGGGAGCGGCGTCACTGGTCGCTCGGCGAGGCGCCGGGCAGCGAGCCCGCCATGGCGCTTCGCGCGGAGCTTCAGGCGCTCCTGGCCACGCAGCCGCTGGCGCACTGGGTACAGGTGTTCGACACCGTGGACGCCTGCGTGACGCCGGTGCTGCGGCTCGACGAGGCGCTGCGGCACCCGCTGTTCGCCGGCTGAGGCCTTTCAGCGACCGCCGGCTTCTTCGATGGCTTGCGCCATGGCCGTGTAGCCGCGCTGCCGGGCGTGCTGCAGCGGCGTCACGCCGGCCCGGTCGGCCAGGTTGGGGTCGGCTCCGTGGGCCAGCAGCAGCTTCACGATCTCTGTGTACTGCGGGCCGCCGTCGCTTCGTTGCACCGCCTCCAGCAGCGCCGTGCGGCCATCGCGGTTGCGGCCGTTCACGTCGGCGCCCGCGGCCAGGGCCTGTCTCACCGCATCGGGCTGGCCGGTTTCGGCAGCGCGGTGCAGCGCGGGGCTGATGCTGCCTTCGGCCGCCGCGGCACTGCGGCGGACCGGGGCGGGCGCCTGCAAGGCCTTGGCAGCCGGCGCTTCGGAGGCGAGGCCGGCGCGGCGCTCGTCGACCTCGGCCTCGGCCTCGGCCTCGGCCTCGGCCTCGCGGGGCGGCGCGCCAGGCGGTGCCATGGCGGCCGGCGCTGCGGCCTGCGTCGCGGGCGCTGGTGTACCTGCGGCGTCGGCTGTGGGCGGCGCCGGCGTCGGGGTCGGGGCCGGGCGTTCTGACCGCCTTGCCGATTCGCGCCGGCGCAGTTCGTGGCGGGTTTCGGCAGCCTTCTGCTGCGCCGTCACGGCTTCGGCAGCGGCCTGTTCCGCCGGCGCGGCCACAGGTGCCGGGGTTGTTGCCGCCACCGGTGCGTCTCGCACGAACGCCTCCGGCGGGCTTTCCATCTGCACGCGCAGTGCCACCAGCGTGGCCAGCGACACGGTGCACACGGAGGCGGCGATGGCGGCCCAGCGCCAGCGTGGCGAGTTGGCGGCTGCGGCCTTGCGTTGCGGCACCGGCGCAACGGCCGGCGCATCGCCCTGCGCAGGCCTGAGCGCGGCCGCCAGCACACGGTCGCGCACCGCATCGGCCGGCTCGGGCGAGGCCGTCCCGAGCAGGCGATCGGCGTCCGCATAGGCCTGCAGCAGCGGGTCGTCGGTCGCGTCGGTGGGCGGGCGGGGGGTGTTCATGGTGTCGTCAGTTCCACTCGGCCAGCGCTTCACGCAGCTTGGCACGCGCATACCGCAGCCGGCTCTTGGCGGTTTCGGCGCCCACGCTGGTGGCCGCGGCGATCTCCTCGATGCTCAGGCCGGCCTCGGCCTGCAGCAGGAAGGCCTCGCGCTGCACCAGCGGAAGCGCTTCGAGCGCATTGAAAAAAGCCAGCGCCTGTTCACGATGCTCGAGCCGTCGCAGCGGCTCGTGCCGCTCGTCGGCGGCCAGGCAATCGGCCAGCGCCGGCGCGTCGCCGTCCGCATCGCCGTCGGTCTGTGCATCCAGTGACAGCTCATGGCCGCGCCCGTGCCGGCGCAGGTGGTCGATGACCCGGCTGCGGGCCAGCGTGAACAGCCAGGTCGAGAAGCGCGCCGTCGGCAGGTAGCGCGGCGCCTGGCGCGCCACCGTGATCCAGGTCTCCTGCAGCACGTCGTCGGCCGCGCCGGCATGGCGGGCCCCCAGGCTGCGTACGATGAACCGGTACACCCGCTTCGCATGCCGGTCGTACAGGCGCGTGAAGGCCGCCGCATCGCCGGCCGCAAAGGCCAGCATCAGCGACTCGTCCTCGGCCACCGTGTCGTCGGGCGCGGCCAGTGGGGCGACGGTCTCCTCCATCGGCCGCGATGCTACGCGCTGCCGGGCCGGGCCGGCCGACGGCGCGCTCACCAGCCGTGGGACCAGCGCCGGGGCGGATCGGGCACATAGCCGGCCGACGGCGCTTCCGGGAACGGTCGCGGGTGGCCGTGCGGCTCGGGGTGGCGGCGCGGCACCAGGCCGGCCGCGACGAGGTTCTCGAAGCTGTCGTAGCGCAGGGCGACCACCTCATCCGGCGTGCTGGCCGCGCGCTCGAAGCGGGTATGCCTGACCCAGGAGGTTTCGCGTTCGCCATGGCCGGTGCCCAGGCGCTCGCCGGGCGCCGGCGCAGTGGCCGCGGCGGACTCGCGTGAGAGGTCGGCCGCGCCTGCGCTCTTTTCGGCGCCGCGCCCCTCGGCCAGCGGGCGCGGTGCCGACTGCGACAGCTCCGGCTCGGGGCGCCAGGGCGGGCGCCGTTCGCGGAAGGCGGCCGCGCCCACCACGCCCACGTCGAACGGCCGGCCGGTGCGCGCGGCATAGGAATCGCGCAGCTCGGTGAACTCGAAGGCCGCCACCTCGCTGCGGCTCTTGCGCCAGCCGGTGATCTCGTAGCTCTGGTAGGGGTCGAGCACGTAGCCGCTCTGGTTCCAGTGGGCCGTCTCGCCGGTCACCGCGTTGACGCCGTCGACCGACAGCACCACCAGCAGTCGTTCACCGGTGAGGTTGCGCAAGGCGATGGCATAGCGCGATCCGGGCCGGCCGGGCGTGTAGCCCTGGCCGTGGTGCCGGTACACCGGCAAGGGCTGGCCGCTGTCGCGGTCGATCAAGCGCACGTCGACCGAGCGGCCGGTCGCGAAGGCGGCTTGGGGCAGGCCGGCGAGGCAGGCGGCGGCCGCCAGCGCCGCGGCGAGGCTGCGGCCTGGGCGGCCTCGGACAAGCGTGAGGACTGGGCCCATGGAACGGCTCCGTGAAGGACATGAACCTTCAACGCAGCCGCCCCACCGGCGGGGTTAACCGGGCGCGGGGCGGCGGCCCCGGCCTACAGGTCGCCGCGTGCGCTCGAGTGGGCGTGCTCGCGCGGCGGCCAGCTCGACGGGCCGAAGGGGCGCTCGTTCTCGATGCGCTGCCAGCGGCGCTGGTCCCAGGTCTGCGGGCCCTCGATGCGCCAGCGTTCGATGAGCGGGGCGAGTTCGGCCTGCGGCAGGCGTACGAACTGCGGCGTGCGGTGCAGGAAGCCACGCCGGCAGCTGGGCGGCAGCGGCGCGTGGCGGTGCTCGGCCCAGTAGATGCAGTCCTTGGCCGCCCAGAACGCCTGACGCTCGAAGTTCACCAGCCCGGCGAAGCCCGTGTCGGCGGGCAGCACCACATGCTCGGTGTCGAACTCGACCACCGCGAAGGCCAGGTCGCCGGCCGAAAAGCCGGGGCCGTCCTGCACGAAGATGACGCGCCGGATGTCGCTGGCGCGCAGGCGGTCGACCTCGGTGTCGTCGCGATAGACCACGATGTCCTGGCCATGCCAGGCGGTGTGCCAATGGTGTTTCATGGTGACTGCCCTCTGGAACATTCATTGCCCCTCGCGGAGCGGGTGCCGACGATGCCCCGCCCGGAGCTCTCCTGCAGCGTTGGAGGGTAGGCGGCGACTGCTTGTTTCACTGTTGCGTAACGCGACCAAATGCAAGGCCCGGCTCCCTATGTTTCCGGTTGGCAACAGGCGTGCCGGGCGCTACAACTCGGGGCCACCCCACCCGCCGAAGGGAGCCAGCTTGCCGACGCCTTCGCCGCCCGCGGCACCGCCCGCCGATCGCGCGCACCGCCTGCCGCTGGTGGGGGAGGCGACGCACGCGAGCGAAGGGCGCATCACCGCCCCCGGCGCACTCTACGAAACGGCCGCGCCGCGGCAGCGGGCGCCGATCGTGGTGCTGCACGGGGTGGGCGACTTCTCGCCGGGCGACGTGATCGGCTCGGTGGCCGGCCAGTCGGCCTTTTCCCGGCGCGAAGACCTGCAGCGCGACACCGTGTTCGCCCAGTCCTGGCGCTACACCTTGCTGCGGGCCGGCCGCGACGGCGAGGGCAGCGGCGCGCCGGTGCGGCTGGTGGAGGTGAACTGGTCGGAAGTGCGCCGTGCCATGCCCGACGCGCTGGGCCTGGCCCGCCACTTCGTGACCGTGCTGCTGGCGCTCACCCGCATCGGCGTGTATGGCGCGTGGCGCTCGCGCACGCTCGCCAACCGGCTGTGGAGCGGCACGCCGACGCTGTTCTTCATCGAGACGGTGCTGGTGTGGGCATCGCTCGCCCCCATGCTGTCGGCGCTGCTGTGGCAGCTCGATCCCGGGCAACGCATGGCCAGCGGCGTGATGGTGGCGGTGGGGGCGTTGTACGTGGCCACGCTGGTCAGGCAGCTCACCTGGACGTTGGCGGCCGGCGGCATGTGGTTCGCCGCCTTTGCGGCATGGGCCGGCTGGTGGACCTGTTTCGGCAACGACGGCCATCGTGGCTTTGCCGAGGTGTCGGGCGCGCTGCACAGCTGGGCCACGCTCGCCGCAGCCGGCGCGGTGGTCGTCACCTCGCTCGAGATCGCGCTGCGCGACCGCGGCCGCGGCCTGCACCGGCTGTCGCGCATCGCCTGCCTGTGGCTGCCGGTGGTGCTGATGGTGGTGGTGCAGCCGCTCACCGTGTCGGTGACGCTGCTGCCGATGAACGACAGCACCCGCAGCAACTGGGGTCGCGCCTTCGCGCTGGCCATGCCGTTCTCGCCGGTGGACGGCCAGCAGGCCGCCAGCCTGATGGCGCTGGCGCTGGCCGCCGCGCTGCTGCTGGGGGCGTGGCAGTTCAAGGCGGTGCAGGGCTTCGGCCGCAACGTGGCAGTGATCGTCGGCTGGAGCGTCGGGCTCGGGCTGCTGCTGGTGGCTCGGGTGATGGAGAGGGGGCTCTTCGAAGGCTGCAGGCTGTGCCAGCAGTGCCTGCGCACCGACTGGGTGGCGCTGGTGGGGCTGCTGCTGGTCGTTGGCGCCAGCGTCACCTGGGTGCTGTTCTCCCGCACCGAGGTGTCGAAGGACCGGCGCGGCCAGCCCTGGTATCCGGCGGGCGCGTTCGCCCGCTTCTGGGCCAGCGTGCTGCTGGCGCTCATGCCGGTGGTGCTGCTGGCGAGCCTGGGTTTCGTGCTGTGGCGCATGCGCGGCTACCACCCGCAGCAGCTCGGGTTCGCCATGGCGCCGGACGCGGCGGCGGTGTTCCTCGAATCGACCAAGTACGCGCTGCTGCTCGTGCCGCTGGCCACGCGGCCGTTCGCGGCCTTCCTCGACGCGCTGGGCGACGTGTTCTTTTTCGTCGTGCGCCGCCGCGGCCTGCACACGCGCCGCGACACGCTGACGCGCTTCTGGCAGGCGCTGCGCCTGCTCGACGAGCCATGCAACGGCCGCCACGTGATCGTGTTCGCCCACAGCCAGGGCACGGTGATCGCCGCGACCATGCTCTCGCGCATGGCCCGCGTGCTGCTGCATTCGCCGATGCGGCTGACGCTGGTGACGGTGGGCTCGCCCCTGTCGACGCTGTACCGCAACTTCCTCGACGTGGTGCTGGGCCAGGGCTTCGCCCGCCTGTGCAAGCAGCAGCCGGAGCGGTTCCGCTGGATCAACCTGTGCCGGCCGGCCGACTACATCGGCGGGGCGGTCGAGCTCGAGGGCGTGCACAACCGCGAGCTGCTCACGCGCGGTGACCACATCGGCTACTGGGCCGACGCCGACCTGCTGGCCTGGCTGAAGGGGCTGTCAGAGGGGCGGGTCTGACGGCGCGGTCCGGGCCGCCTGCGACCAGCGCTGCGGATAGAGCTTGAGCACCGCGCGCACGAAACCGTGGTCCGAGCGGGTGCGGTCGCGGCCTTCGTGCAGGTGGTCGTTGAAGTGCTCCACCCGCAGCACCTCTCCCAGGCTGAAGCGGCTGGCTGCGAGCAGCTCCTCCGAAACCCAGATCTGGTCGAGGATGTCGGGCGTGCCCTGGTGGATGTGGGAGTAGCCGACGTCGCGGCGCAGCGGCTCGGTCTGCACCTCGTGCGCATGAAAGAGTGCGGTATCGCGCGCCTGCCGGTCGTAGGCCACCTGCTGCGTGGCCGCGATCATCTGGGTGGTCACCGAATGCGGGCCGTCGTTGAGGTCGCCCAGCAGCACCAGCGGGTCGCGGGTCTGCGCGAGCAGCTGCAGCACGTAGGACCGCAGGGCGGCGGCTTCGGCGCCACGCATCAGCAGCGAACGCAGCTGCGCGCGGGCCTGTATGCGCGGATCGTCGCGGTTCTCGATCGGTTCGCCCGCCGCGTCGAGCAGGAACTTCGGTCGCTTGGACTTCAGGTGCAGCACCAGCACGTGGAGCAAGGGCCCGCCCGCCGGCAGCCGCACCCGGGCATGCAGCACCGGGCGTTCGAAACGCGCGTACTCGCCGAGCTCGGGCACCGCCACCGCGCAGCCCGGCGGGAAGTCCGTGATGAGCGCGGAGGATTCGAGCGACCAGCGGGTCGCCAGCCCCACACGCGGCGTGCCGACCGCCCCGACCGGCTGCCCGCCGACCGTGTTGGCGCCGGTCTCGGTGCCGGGGGCAATGACGTGCGCATAGCGCAGCTGCGAGTGGTGCACCGCGCTGCGCAGCGCGGCTTCGTCCCAGACTTCCTGGAAGGCCAGCAGGTCGGCGTTGAGCCTTCGGATCTGCTGACCCAGCCAGGCGAACTTGCGCTGCGCGTCGGCCTCCGTGTAGGGCTCCTGGTTTTCGTAGAACACGCGGCCGGGCAGGGCCAGGTTCAGCGTGTTGGCGGTGGCCAGCGTGAGGGTGAGGGGCGAGGCGACCGCCGGATGGTTGACAAGGCTCATGTGGGGATGGGGGCGTCGTGCAGTTGGCGTGACTCGATGATGCGCGTGCCCTCGCCGCCGGCTCGCAGCGAGCGCCGCATCGCTGCGGCCACCGCGGCTGCCGGCACCGGGCGGATGGAAGCCGGCAGCCAGCGCTGCAACGGGGCCAGGAGCTTCAGCGCCCAGCCCTCGCCCGGCCGGTCGGGCTGGTTCAGCGAGGCACGGTCACCGGTCAGGAACGACGGGCGCACGATGGTGAGGCTGGCAAAGCCCAGCCCGCGCAAGGCGTCTTCGGTTTCACCCTTCACCCGGTTGTAGAACAACCGCGACTTCGCATCGGCGCCCAGGGCCGTCACCACCGCGAGCCGCTGTGCGCCGGCCTGCCGGGCCATGCGGGCCAGGTGCACCACCAGGTCGTGGTCGACCTCCCGGAACGCCTGCTCGGAGCCGGCCACCTTGATGGTCGTGCCCAGCGCGATGTAGACGTCGTCCACCCGCGGCACCAGCGGCGCGGCGGCCAGCGGGCCCACCAGCACATGCAGCTTGCCGTCGTGGATGGAAGCGGCCTGGAGCGGGCGGCGCGTGAGCACGTGAACCTCGCTGTAGAGGTCGTCCTGCATGAGTTGCGAGAGCAGTTCGCGGCCGACCAGGCCGGTGGCGCCGGCGAGAAGAGCGGAGCGAGGGGGCGACGCAATCACCGGGCGGCGGCGGCCGGCAAGGGCAGCAGGAGCTCGATCACGGTTTCTCCCGGCCGAGACGTCACGCTCAGCGTGCCGCCCAGCTTCGACGCCCGCCGGCGCATGTTGGCCAGGCCGTGCCCGTGCAGCGGATCGATCGCCGAGGGAGCGAAGCCGCGGCCGTCGTCGATGACCCGCAGCACCACCGCCTGACGTACGTTGTCCACCGCGGTGCACACCCGGATGCAGCTGGCCTGCGAGTGCTTGAGGATGTTGTTGATGCACTCCTGCACGATGCGCATGGCGTGCAATGCGCCGTCATGGCCGAGCGCCGGCAGCGGCGGCGTGTCGCCCACTTCCCAGCGCAGGTCGAGCCCGGCCCAGCGCAGGCGGTCGCCGAGCCGGTAGCGCACCATGCCCAGCAACGCGGCGAGGTCGTTGCCGTGATCGTCCATCGAGTCGATGGTCAGGCGCAGTTCCTCGAGGCACATGCGCAGCACCTCGGCCGCCTGCAGCGGATCGAGCCGGCCCGACTCGAGCGAGCGCATCGACACCATGAGGTGGGTGCCGATGCCGTCGTGCATTTCGCTCATCAGGCGGGCGCGCTCCTCCATCGCATGCCGTTCCCGCTCGGCGACGGCCAGCGCCTCGAGCGAGACGCGGATCTCCTGGGTGCGTTCGGCGATGCGGCCCTCGAGGTCGCGGTTGAGTGCCTCGACCTCGCCGATGGAGTCGATGAAGCGCCGCACCAGCCGCGCGGAAAACACCGCCACCACCACGCCGTAGGCATAGGGCAGCAGCGACACCGACTCACCCACCTGCAGGTCGGGCGTCAGCGGCGAGAGGTCCCACCAGGAGGCCCAGATCATCGTCACTGTGGCGGCGGCCATGAGGCCGTCGATGGCGCTGCGGGTGCGCCAGGCGTGCTGCACCAGCAGCAGCATGTACAGCGCCGAGATGACGAACGGCGTGAACTCCCAGGGCTGCGAATACCAGGCCCACCACCAGCGCGCGTCGCTCAGGCCGTTGACGAGGGTGAGGGCTGCCGAGAGAGCGACATACGCGCCCAGCGTCAACACGTGCCAGCGCCGCAGCCGCCCGATGTAGCGCAGCACGAACAGACACATCAGCGATTCGGTGAGGTAGTCGCCGATGGCGATGCTGATGCCCCAGGCAGGCTCCGGCCAGGGCGGCTGGGTGGCGTAGTAGTTGTGGGTCTGGTGCGCCCAGCCCACGCACACCAGCGCGAACAGCAGGTACAGCACTTCGCCGCGGCGGGCCCACCAGATGGACCCGAGCACGATGGCCAGCAGCAGCGCCGTCACGACGATCATCTGCCGCAGGGTTTCCTTGAAGAACATGAAGGTCTGGTAGTCGGCCCGGATGTCCGCCACCGGTCCGAGGCGGAAGCTGCCCACGTAGGCAGACCGGTCGGGCAGCACCGACAGGCGCAGCAGCAGCTCGTTGTCGCCCTCGCGCAGCGCGTCCTGCGGGATCGGAACGAACACCGCCTCGGCCGAACCCGATCGGCTCAGTGTGTCGGGCGTGACCGACAGCACCCGGCCGTTGACCGCGTACAGCGCGCCGGGAGCCAGCACGCGGATGTGCAGCCCGTGGTCCTGCAGCGGCGCACGGGCGGTGAACACCACCCGGTACCAGCCGGCGCCGGCTTTCGCATGGGCTTCGTCTTCGGGCCAGAGGTCGGGCAGCTTGACGCCGCGCCACTGGGCCGCGTCAGCGGACCGCAGCGCGGCTGGCGTGGCGGCCGAAGAGGCGATGCGCTGCGCCTGAAGGAAGTGCTGGATGGCATCGTTGCCGGCCGGCAGCACGGCGGCCGGCTGGCTGGCGGGCGTCGCCTGCGTCCACTCGGCCAGCGCCGCCAAGCCCAGCAGCACCACCGCCGCCAGCCACCACCCCCGCGAGGACACGAGCCGGTTGCGCATCGGGGGGGCGGCGTGTTGCATCGGCCTTGTTGCCTCAGCGCAGCGCCGATGCGCATTCGCGCACCAGCGCCGGGCCCTGGTAGATGAGCCCGGTGTAGATCTGCACGAGGTCGGCCCCGGCGTCCACCTTGGCCTGTGCGTCGCCGGCGCTCAGCACGCCGCCCACGCCCACGATCGGAAAGGCCCGCCCCAGCGCCGTGCGCAGCAGGCGGATGACGCGGTTGCTCGCCTCGAAGACCGGCCGCCCGGACAGGCCTCCGGCTTCGTCGGCATGCTGCAGCCCCTTCACCGCGTCGCGGGCGACGGTGGTGTTGGTGGCGATCACGCCGTCGATGGCGTTCTTCTTGAGCGTCTGCGCGATCACCTCGACCTGGGCTTCGTCGAGGTCGGGCGCGATCTTCACGAACATCGGCACGCTGCGGCGGTGCTCGGCGATCAGCTGCTGGCGTCTTTCCTGCAGGGTGCCGAGCAGCGCGTCGAGCGCTTCGTCGCTCTGCAGCGCGCGCAGGTTCCTGGTGTTGGGCGACGAGATGTTGACGGTCACGTAGTCGGCGAACGGGTAGACGCCGGCCAGGCCGATGAGGTAGTCGTCGGCCGCGCGCTCGATGGGCGTGGCCGCGTTCTTGCCGATGTTGAGCCCGAGCACGCCGCCCGACTTGCGAAAGCCGGCGCGCCGCACGTTGGCCAGGAAGGCCTCGAGCCCGTCGTTGTTGAAGCCCAGCCGGTTGATCAGCGCCTGCGCCTCGGGCAGGCGGAACATGCGCGGCTTCGGGTTGCCGGGCTGTGCCTTGGGCGTGACCGTGCCCACTTCGATGAAGCCGAAGCCCATGGCGCCCAGTGCGTCGATGCAGCGGCCGTTCTTGTCGAGACCGGCCGCCAGGCCCACCCGGTTGGGGAAGCGCAGGCCTGCCACCGTGACGGGCGACTCCACGCGCGCCTGCGACCACAGGCATTGCAGCGGGGTGTTCTGCAGCCGGGCCATCGTGCCCAGCGTGACCTCGTGCGCATGCTCGGGATCCAGGCCGAAAAGGAAAGGGCGGGTGAGCGCGTAGGGAACGAGGGGCATGCGAGGCGGGTCTTGGATAATCCGCGGATTGTCGCAAACACTTCTACGAACGCAGCATGACCCAAGACGAATTGAAGGCCCTGGTCGGGCGCGCCGCGGTGGACTACGTGGTGCCGGGCAGCGTGGTGGGCGTGGGCACCGGCTCCACGGTCAACTGCTTCATCGATGCGTTGAGCCAGATCAAGGACCGCATCCGGGGTGCCGTGTCGAGCTCGGTGAAGAGCACCGAGCGCCTGCAGGCGCTTGGGATCCGGGTCTTCGATGCCAACGAGGTCGAGTCGCTGCCGGTCTACATCGACGGCGCCGACGAGATCGACCACGGCGGCAACATGATCAAGGGCGGGGGCGCGGCGCTCACGCGCGAGAAGATCGTGGCTGACATGGCCGAGCGCTTCATCTGCATTGCCGACGAGTCCAAGCTGGTCGACGTGCTGGGGCGCTTTCCGCTGCCGGTGGAGGTGATCCCGATGGCGCGCGAGCTGGTGGCGCGCCGGCTGCGGGCGCTGGGCGGCGAGCCGAAGCTGCGCGCGGGCGTCACCACCGACAACGGCAACCTGATCCTCGACGTGTCGGGCCTGCACATCAGCAACCCGGCGGCCATGGAGGCAGAGATCACGCAGTGGCCCGGCGTCGTGACGGTGGGCATCTTTGCGCGCAACCGTGCACGCGTGTGCCTGCTGGGCACGGCGCAGGGTGTGAGGACGCTGGAGTTCTGAGGCGCGCCGTCGCTCGCAACTGGCGCAATGAAAAAGGCCACCCTGCGGTGGCCTTTTTCCTTTGGGTTCGAGCGGCGCCGGTCAGAACTTGATGCCGGGCGCGGTGGCAGCCGGCGTGGGTTGCGCAGCCGGAGCGGGGGCTGGAGCCGCCGCCTGGGCAGGGGCGGCCGGCGCGGCTGCGGGAGCTGCCTCGCGCGCGACCATCGGTTGTGCGGCCGGGAAACGATAGCTGCCCGGCAGGCGTGACTGCCTGGGATACCCAGCCGCGTCGAGGTAGGTTCCCCATTCGGCATCGGAATAGCCCTTCACCTGCTGGCCGCCGATGCGCAGCACCGGGAACTCCGAAGTGCCTTCGACCCGCTGCATGGCGTCGAAGTCGGCCTGGGTGGACACGGTGCGCTCGACGTACGGGATACCGCGCTGGCGCAGGAAATTGCGGCCGCTGTCGCAGGGGCTGCATTTCTCGGAGGAGTACAGCGTCACCGGGTAGCGGCTCGCGATCTGGCGCAGCTCGAAGGGCAGGGCGTCATCGGCCACCGGCACGCCCGAGGACGACAGTGGCTGCACCTTGCCGGTGGTGCCCTGGGTGGCGGGCGGCCGGTCGGTGTAGGTGACCTTGCCGTCGGGCCCCACCACCTTGTAGAGCGCAAAGCTCGGCAGTGCGGTCAGCAGCGCGGCGACGGGCACAACGAAACGCATCATGAATGGATCTCCTACAGCGGTCGCCGATGCTAGCTCAGGCCATGCCCTGGTGGCGCAACAAGGCGTCAATGCGTGGCTCTCTGCCACGGAAGGCCTTGAAACTTTCGATCGCCGGACGGCTGCCGCCGGCCTCGAGGATGGCTTCGCGGTAGCGCCGGCCGGTGGCGGGGTCGAACACGCCGGCTTCCTCGAAGGCGCTGTAGGCGTCGGCCGAGAGCACTTCAGCCCACTTGTAGCTGTAGTAGCCCGCGGCATAGCCGCCGGCAAAGATGTGCGAGAAGGCATGCGCGAAGCGGTTGAATGCCGGCGGCCGGACCACGGCCACTTCTTCCCGCACCTGCTGCAGCACCGGCATCACCTCGCTGCCCGGCTCGGCATGCAGCCGCATGTCGAACAGCGAGAACTCCACCTGGCGCAGCATCTGCAGCCCGCTCTGGAAGTTCTTGGCCGCCAGCATCTTGTCGAACAGCTCGCGCGGCAGCGGCGCGCCGGTGTCCACGTGGGCGGTCATGTGCTTCACCACGTCCCATTCCCAGCAGAAGTTCTCCATGAACTGGCTGGGCAGTTCCACCGCGTCCCACTCGACCCCGGAGATGCCGGCCACGCCGATGTCTTCGACCCGGGTGAGCATGTGGTGCAGCCCGTGGCCGAACTCATGGAACAGGGTGGTGACTTCGTCATGCGTGAGCAGCGCCGGCTTGCCGTTGACCGGCGCGGCGAAGTTGCACACGAGGTGCGCCACCGGTGTCTGCAGGCGGCCCTCCGGGCGCTTCCAGCGGCCACGCACGTCGTCCATCCAGGCGCCGGGGCGCTTGCCGTTGCGGGCATAGGGGTCGAGGTAGAACTGGCCGATCAGCTCACCGCCTCTTTCGATGCGGAAGAACCTCACCGCCGGGTGCCAGGTCGGGGCGCCGTCGGGGCGGATCGCCACGTCGAACAGCGTCTCGATGATCTTGAACAGGCCCGTCAGTACCTTGTCTTCGGTGAAGTACATCTTCACCTCCTGGTCGCTGAAGGCATAGCGCGCCTCCTTCAGCCGCTCGGAGGCGAAGGCCATGTCCCAGGCCTTCAGCTCGGCGATGCCCAGCTCCCCGGCGGCGAATTCGCGCAGCTCGGCCAGGTCCTTCTCGGCGTGCGGCCGGCCGCGCCGGGCCAGGTCGCGCAGGAACTCGCCCACCTGCTGCGGCGTGTCGGCCATCTTGGGCACCAGCGACAGCTCGGCGAAGTTGCGGTAGCCCAGCAGTTGCGCCTCTTCCTGGCGCAAGGCCAGGATCTCACGCATCACGGCGGAGTTGTCGCGCGCCGGCTCGCCGAGTTCGGAGGCCCGGGTGATGTAGGCGGTGTAGAGCCTTTCACGCAGCGCACGCTGGGTGGCGTACTGCATCACCGGCAGGTAGCTCGGCATGTGCAGCGTGAGCTTGTGGCCTTCCTTGCCTTCGGCCTGGGCGGCCGCCCGCGAGGCCTGCTTCACGTCGTCGGGCACGCCGTCGAGCTCGGCCTCGCTGGCGTAGTAGGCGAAGGCGTCGGTGGCATCGAGCACGTGTTCGGAGTAGGTCTGCGACAGCTCGGCCAGGCGCGCCTGGATGGCGGCAAACCGCTCCTTGTCCGCGCCCTGCAGCTCGGCACCGGAAAGCACGAAATCGCGCATGGCGTTGGAGAGAGCCTTGCGGCGCGCGGGCGACAGGATCGCGGCCGCGGGGCTCTGATGGAGCGCCTTGTACTTGGCATACAGCCGCTCGTCGGCGCCCAGTCGGGTGTAGAACTCGGTGACCTTGGGGAGGTTCTCGTTGTAGGCCGCGCGCAGCTCCGGCGTGTCGGCCACCGCATTCAGGTGGCTCACCGCGCCCCAGGCACGGCCGAGCTTTTCGGTGGCCACGTCGAGGACGGCGGACAGCGCGTCGTAGTCGGCCGGCACGTCGGGGCCGACGGCGCGCTCGAGCGCGGCCGAGGCATCGGCCAGCAGCGTGTCCACCGCGGGCGACACATGCTCGGGGCGGATCACGTCGAACAGCGGCAGGCCGGTGGTTTCGAGCAGCGGATTGGGAACAGCGGACATCGTTTGCCTCCTGGATGTTGTAGTGGGGGCGACCCGGCAGAGGTCAAGCCATCCTACTCAGCCTGCCGCGCGCTCCGCGGATTCGATCGTGTTGACCAGCAGCATGGTGATGGTCATGGGGCCGACACCACCGGGAACGGGAGTGATCCAGCCCGCCACTTCCTTCACGCCGTCGAAATCGACGTCGCCGCACAGCTTGCCCTCGTCGTTGCGGTTCATGCCGACGTCGATGACCACGGCGCCGGGTTTGACCATGTCGGCCGTCAGCACGTTCCGCTTGCCCACGGCCGCGACCACGATGTCGGCCTGACGGGTGTGGAAGGCGAGGTCGGGCGTGGCGCTGTGGCACACGGTCACGGTGGCGCTGGCCTGCAGCAGCAGCATGGCCATGGGTTTGCCGACGATGTTGGAGCGGCCGATCACCACGGCATGCTTGCCCTTGGGGTTGCAACCGATGGACTCCAGCATCTTCATGCAGCCGTAGGGCGTGCAGGGCCTGAAGCCGGGCTGGCCGACCATCAGCGCGCCGGCCGAGCCGACGTGGAAGCCGTCGACGTCCTTGGCGGGCGAGATGGCCTCGATGACCTTGTGTGCATCGATGTGCGGGGGCAGCGGCAGCTGCACCAGGATGCCGTGGATGGCCGGGTCGTCGTTGAGCGCGCCGATGCGCGCCAGCAGCTCGGCCTCGGACAGGCCGGCGTCGTACTTCTCGAGCACCGAATGGAGCCCGTTTTCCTCGCAGGCCTTGACCTTGTTGCGCACGTACACCTGGCTGGCCGGGTTGTCGCCCACCAGCACCACGGCCAGCCCGGGCCTTACACCGCGCGCGGTGAGCCGGGCGGCGCGCCCGGCCACTTCGGCGCGGATCTTCTTGGACAGGGCAACGCCGTCGATCAGTTGTGCGGTCATGGTCTTTGTTCCCAAAAAGCAAAAGGCCGCTTGGTAAGCGGCCTCGTGAGCGGTGTGCTTGTTATGCCTTGGCTTGCGCGCCGAGCGCGATCTTCAGCAGATCGGCCACGGTGTTGGCGTTCAGCTTTTCCATGATGTTGGCGCGGTGCGCCTCCACCGTCTTGATGCTGATGCCGAGGTCGTCGGCGATCTGCTTGTTCAGCCGGCCGGCGACGATGCGCTCGAGCACCTGCGCCTCGCGGGTGGTCAGGCGCGACAGCAGCGCGTCGCGGCTGGCCTGTTCCTGATGGTGGGAGAAGGCGACGCGAGCCTGGTCGAGCATGCGCTCCACCAGCCCCAGCAGCTCTTCTTCCTTGAAGGGCTTCTCGATGAAGTCCATCGCGCCCTTCTTCATGGTGGACACCGCCATCGGCACGTCGCCGTGGCCGGTGATGAAGACGATGGGCAGCGGCGACTTGCGCTCCATCAGGCGGTCCTGGAGTTCCAGCCCGCTCATGCCGTCCATGCGGATGTCGGCGATCAGGCAGGCCACTTCCCGGGGGTCGAAACGCGAGAGGAAGGACTCGGAGGAGTCGAAGCACTTGACCCGGTAGTCCTTGCCTTCGAGCAGCCACTGGAGGGAATCGCGAACGGCTTCGTCGTCATCGACGACGTAGACCGTGCCTTTCTTCGGGATCAGGCTCATGCAGCGGTTTCAACGTGTGAGTGGGTGGTTTCAACCGGCACCGTGAAGGTGAAGCGGCAGCCGACCACGGAAGGGCCATTGTAGAGGTTCTCCGCCTTGATCCGTCCGCGGTGCGACTCGACGATCGAGCGGCACAGCGACAGGCCGATGCCCAAGCCTTCGGCCTTGGTGGAGAAGAAGGCTTCGTACAGGCGGCTGATCACCTCGTCCTTGATTCCGGGGCCCGAGTCGGTGACCGAGAACTCGATCACGCCGCCTTCGTCGGGCGTGTGGCGCGGCACCACCCGCAGCTCGATGTTGCGGCGCGACGGCGGCAGGCCGGCGGTGTCGATGGCCTCGGCGGCGTTCTTCAGCAGGTTGAGCACCACCTGCTCGATCAGGATGGGGTCCACCATGATGGTCGGCAGCCGCTGCGCGACATAGGTGTGGATGGTGACGTTGCGGCGGCGCAGCTCGATGCCGGCCAGCTCGACGGCGTCTTCCACGATGGCGCGCGCCTGGGCAGGCTGGCGCTGCGGTTCGCTGCGTTTCACGAAGGCGCGGATGCGGTGGATGATCTGCCCGGCCCGCTGCGCCTGCTTGGAGGTCTTTTCCAGCGCGGCGATGAGATCCGTCTCGCCGATGGTGCCCGCCTTCACGCGCGACACCATGCCGTTGCAATAGTTGGTGATGGCGGTGAGCGGCTGGTTGAGCTCGTGGGCCACCGACGAGGCCATCTCGCCCATGGTGACCAGGCGGCTCGTGACCTGCGCCTTCTCGGCCTGGTGCGAGGCCTGCTCCTCGGCGCGGCGGCGTGCGGTGATGTCGGTGGCGATCAGCATCTGGGCCAGCCGGCCGTCGGTCCACTGCAGGTAGCGGGTGCGCACGTCGAACCATTTCTGCAGCGCGCCGATGAACACCTCGCGGGTGTCGGACCCGGCTTCGGTGAGCTCCTGCGTCGGCAGCCCGCCGAAGTTGTCGACCGTGTCGTCGTTCTCGGGCAGCGCCGGCAGGTCGTGCTCGCTGCCGGCCAGCTGCGCATGGCCTTGCGAATCGATGCCGAACCAGAGCCGGTACGAGCGGTTGGCGAACAGCAGCTCGCCCTGCTGCACCGACAGCACCGATACCGCCGCGTCCAGGCCTTCGAGCACGGTGGTGAAGCGCTCGTGCGATGCCGAGAGCTGGTCGCGGATGCGCTTGGCCTCGGTGATGTTGGTCATCGAGGTCATCCAGCCGGTCTGCTGCCCCTTCGAGTCGATCAGCGGCGACACGTACATGCGGGCGTCGAACTGGCTGCCGTCCCTGCGCATCACGCGCACCTCGATGCCGCCGGCCGGGCTGCGGCCCTGCAGCTCCTGGTGGAACAGGCGCGTGTTTTCTTCGAAGCGGTCGGGCGGCCAGTGCGGGAAGGGCGGCAGGCGGCCGATCAGCTCGCCTTCCGAGAAGCCGGTCATCGCGCAGAAGGCCGGGTTCACGTAAGTGATGCGGCCTTCCATGTCCATGGCCCGCATGCCGGTCAGCATGGAGTTCTCCATCGCCCGGCGGAAGTTCGTTTCCGACACCAGCGCGCTTTGCATCTGCAGGCGCCGCCGCATGTGGCGCCAGGTGCCCAGCAGCATCCAGACGGTGAGCGCCGACAGTGCCACCACCATCCAGAACAGCGTGTTGCCGATCAGGCCGATGGAGGTGCGGTAGCCGTGGCCGCGCAGCATGAAGTCGTGGCCGACCGGCGCGACCGGCACATCGTGCACGATGGCCGGCCGCTCGCGGCCGGGCTGCGCGCTCTGCGGAGCGGTGCTGGCGAGCACCCGGTTGCTGGCGTCGAGCAGGCTCACGCTGTGGCGCTTGCTCACTTCGGCCGGCACGAAATAGCGCAGCAGCGCTTCGACCGAGTACTCGGCCACCAGCATCCCGGAGAAGTTGTTGCGGTCGATGATGGGCACGTGCACCTGGAACACCGTGATGCCGGCGGGATTGGCGTGCGGGCGCGAGTACATCGGCTGGCGCAGGTCGCGCGCCGCATTGAAGGCCCATTCCGGCTCGGCGTTCGAGCCATTCGGGGTGGTTGCCGAGCCCGGCGACTCGCCGCGATGGGCCTCTGTGGGGAAGTTGAGCGACAGGTAGCGCGAGCGCGGGTTGCGGTTGGGCTGCAGCCAGGCGAGGCTCACCACCTCGGGGCGTTCCCGCACGAAGCCGGCGGCCTGGCCGAGAAAGTCCTCCGGGTCGATGGCCGGGGTGACCACCTCGCGCGCCATGCGCACGAGTTGCTCCTGGTTTTCGATCAGGCGCAGGCGGATCTGCTGCTGGACGATCTCGGTGTCGCGCTTGACCGATTCCTGCTCGCGCTCGAACTCCTCGTTCCGCAGGTACCAGAAGGCCGCAATGATGGCCGCCAGGAACAGCATCACCGAGATCAGCGGGCCCAGCGTGGCGAAGCGGTCCTGGCGGGCCGGCGACTGGCGCCGCCACCAGGCCCAGAACAGGCGGCGGGGCGGCGACTTGGCCGGCGGCAGCAGCGTGGAGTCGGGGGCTTGCAGATGCATCGCCGAATTATCGAGGCGCAGTCGCGGGCGCTGCGTGCGGCGCGTCACGGCTGTCGAAGGGGCATGTACGTAGTTTTCTCAATATGAAACGTGCTCGCGCCATTTGAAAACCGAAAGGAGCTGTGCGAAACTAGACCGAGCGCCCTAAAACAGGGCAGCGAACAGGGCCGCGGCCCACTTTCCACAGGAGACAAGACCATGTCCGCACTGCCGGAGTCCGTGCTGGGCGCCGCGGCGAATGACGCCGACGCGCAAGAAACCCGTGAATGGCTGGATGCCCTGTCCGCCGTCATACAGGCAGAAGGCGGCGACCGCGCCCACTTCCTGCTCGAGCAGCTGATCGACCAGGCCCGCCAGGCCGGCGTCGACGTGCCGTTCTCGGCCAACACGGCCTACGTCAACACCATTCCGACCGACCAGGAAGAGCGCTGCCCGGGGAACCTCGACATCGAGGAACGGCTGCGCGCCTACATGCGCTGGAACGCGATGGCCATGGTGGTGAAGGCCAACCGCCTCGACCCGGCCGACGGCGGCGACCTCGGCGGCCACATCTCCTCGTTCGCCTCGGTGGCGACCATGTTCGGCGCCGGCTTCAACCACTTCTGGCATGCCGAGCACGAAGGCCACGGCGGCGACCTGCTCTACATACAGGGCCACTCGTCTCCCGGCATCTATGCCCGCGCCTACATGGAAGGCCGCATCACTGAAGAGCAGTTGCTCAACTTCCGCCAGGAAGTCGACGGCAAGGGCCTCTCCAGCTATCCGCACCCGAAGCTGATGCCCGAGTTCTGGCAGTTCCCGACCGTCTCGATGGGCCTGGGTCCCATCATGGCGATCTACCAGGCGCGCTTCCTCAAGTACCTGCATGCCCGCGGCATCGCCGACACCAGCAACCGCAAGGTCTGGGTGTTCTGCGGCGACGGCGAAATGGACGAGCCCGAGAGCCTGGGCGCCATCGGCCTGGCCGCGCGCGAGAAGCTCGACAACCTGATCTTCGTCATCAACTGCAACCTGCAGCGCCTGGACGGCCCGGTGCGAGGCAACGGCAAGATCGTCCAGGAGCTCGAAGGCGAGTTCCGCGGGGCAGGCTGGAACGTCATCAAGCTGCTGTGGGGCAGCTACTGGGATCCGCTGCTGGCGCGCGACAAGGACGGCATCCTGCGCAAGATCATGATGGACACGGTGGACGGCGACTACCAGGCCTTCCGTGCCAACGACGGCGCCTTCATCCGCAAGAACTTCTTCGGCCGCCACCCCAAGACGCTCGAGCTCGTCTCCAAGATGAGCGACGACGACATCTGGCGCCTGCAGCGCGGCGGCCACGACCCGCAGAAGGTCTACGCGGCATACCACCGCGCGGTCAACCACAAGGGGCAGCCCACGGTGCTGCTGGTGAAGACCGTCAAGGGCTTCGGCATGGGCAAGAGCGGTGAAGGCAAGAACACCGCGCACCAGACCAAGAAGCTCACGAACGACGACATCAAGGGGATGCGCGACCGCTTCAACATCCCGGTGAGCGACGAGCAGATCGACAAGGGCATCCCGTTCTACAAGCCGGCCGACGACACGCCGGAGATGAAGTACCTGCACGAGCGCCGCAAGGCGCTGGGCGGCTACCTGCCGCACCGCCGCGCCAAGGCCGACGAGCAGCTGAAGGTGCCCGATCTCTCCGCCTTCCAGGCGGTGCTGGAGCCCACGGCCGAGGGCCGCGAGATCTCCACCACCCAGGCCTACGTGCGCTTCCTGACCGCGCTGCTGCGCGACAAGGAGCTGGGCCCGCGCGCGGTGCCCATCCTGGTGGACGAGGCACGCACCTTCGGCATGGAGGGCCTGTTCCGCCAGATCGGCATCTACAACCCCGAGGGCCAGAAGTACACGCCGGTCGACAAGGACCAGGTCATGTACTACCGCGAGGACAAGGCCGGCCAGATCCTGCAGGAAGGCATCAACGAGGCGGGCGGCATGAGCTCGTGGATCGCCGCGGCGACGTCGTACTCGACGAACAACCGCATCATGATCCCGTTCTACATCTACTACTCGATGTTCGGCCTGCAGCGAGTGGGCGACCTGTGCTGGGCGGCCGGCGACATGCAGGCGCGCGGCTTCCTGCTGGGCGGCACCTCCGGGCGCACCACGCTCAATGGCGAGGGCCTGCAGCACGAGGACGGCCACAGCCACATCCTGGCGGGCACCATCCCCAACTGCATCAGCTACGACCCCACCTTCGCTCACGAGGTCGCGGTGATCATGCACGACGGTCTCAAGCGCATGGTCGAGAAGCAGGAGAACGTCTACTACTACCTGACCCTGCTGAACGAGAACTACCCGCACCCGGGCCTCAAGCCCGGCACCGAGGAGCAGATCATCAAGGGCATGTACCTGCTGCAGGAAGGCACGCAGCAGCAGAAGAACACGCCGCGGGTGAACCTGCTGGGCAGCGGCACCATCCTGCGCGAGTCGATGTTCGCCAAGGAACTGCTCGAGAAGGACTGGGGCGTGAGCGCCAACGTGTGGAGCTGCCCGAGCTTCAACGAGCTGGCCCGCGACGGCCAGGACGCCGAGCGCTGGAACCTGCTGCATCCGACCGAGACCCCGCGCGTGCCGTTCGTGGCCCAGCAGCTGGGCGGCCATGCCGGCCCGGTGATCGCCTCGACCGACTACATGAAGAACTACGCCGAGCAGATCCGCGCCTTCATGCCCAAGGGCCGCACCTACAAGGTGCTGGGCACCGACGGGTTCGGCCGCAGTGACTTCCGCTCCAAGCTGCGCGAGCATTTCGAGGTGAACCGCCACTACATCGTGGTCGCCGCGCTCAAGGCCCTCGCCGACGAGGGCACGGTGCCGGTCGCGAAGGTCGCCGAAGCCATCAAGAAGTACGGCATCAATACCGAGAAGATCAACCCGCTCTACGCATAAGAACCACGGGGACAAAAAATGGCATTGGTTGAAGTCAAGGTCCCCGACATCGGGGACTTCAAGGACGTCGAGATCATCGAGTTGCTCGTCAAGCCGGGCGACACCATCAAGCCGGACCAGAGCCTCATCACCGTCGAGAGCGACAAGGCCTCGATGGAAATCCCGGCCACGCACGGCGGCGTGGTGAAGGAACTCAAGGTCAAGATCGGCGACAAGGTGAGCGAGGGCTCGCTGGTGCTGCTGGTCGAAGGCGAAGGCGGCGCCGCAGCTGCCCCCGCGCCCGCCGCCGCTGCACCTGCCCCGGCGCCTCAGGCCGCCGCGCCAGCCCCGGCGCCTGCTGCTGCCGCACCCGCCCCGGCTGCCGGCCCGGTGGACGTGGTGGTGCCTGACATCGGCGACTTTTCCGAGGTGGCCGTGATCGAGCTGCTGGCCAAGCCGGGCGACACCATCAAGGCCGAGCAGTCGCTCATCACCGTCGAGAGCGACAAGGCCTCGATGGAGATCCCGTCGTCGCACGCCGGCGTGCTGAAGGAACTCAAGGTCAAGATCGGCGACAAGGTGTCCAAGGGCAGCGTGATCGCGGTGGTCGAGGCCGCGGGCGGCGCTGCTGCCGCGCCGTCGCCGGCGCCCGCGCCGGCCGCGGGCCCGGCGCCTGCGCCGCTGGCCAGCAAGCCGGTCGAGCGCACCGAGCCCACCGCGGCGCTGCCGGCCCATGAGCCGACCGCTCCCAAAGGCACGCTGCCGCATGCCTCGCCTTCCATCCGCCGGCTCGCGCGCGAGCTCGGCGTGCCGCTGGGCGAAGTGAAGGGCTCCGGCCCCAAGGGGCGCATCACGCAGGACGACGTGCAGAACTTCGTCAAGGGCGTGATGGCGGGCAACGTGCAGACCCAGGCGCAGAAGGCCAAGGCACCGGCCGCAGCCGCCGGTGGTTCGCTGCCCGGCCTGCTGCCGTGGCCGCAGGTCGACTTCGCCAAGTTCGGTCCGGTCGATCGCAAGGATCTCTCGCGCATCAAGAAGATCAGCGGCGCGAACCTGCATCGCAACTGGGTGATGATCCCGCACGTCACCAACAACGACGAGGCCGACATCACCGAGCTCGAAGCCTTCCGCGTGGCGACGAACAAGGAAAACGAGAAGTCCGGCATCAAGGTCACGATGCTGGCTTTCGTCATCAAGGCGGTGGTCTCGGCACTGAAGAAGTTCCCCGAGTTCAACACCAGCCTCGACGGCGACACGCTCGTCTACAAGCAGTATTTCCACATCGGGTTCGCGGCCGACACGCCCAATGGCCTGGTGGTGCCGGTGCTGAAGGACGCCGACAAGAAGGGCGTCCTGCAGATCAGCCAGGAGATGGGTGAGCTCGCCAAGAAGGCGCGCGACGGCAAGCTGGGTCCGGTCGACATGACGGGCGGCTGCTTCTCGATCAGCTCGCTCGGCGGCATCGGCGGCACGCACTTCACGCCGATCATCAACGCGCCTGAAGTCGCCATCCTCGGTTTGTCGAAGAGTGCGATGAAGCCGGTGTGGGACGGCAAGCAATTCGTGCCACGCCTGACGCTGCCGCTGTCGCTGTCGTACGACCACCGCGTGATCGACGGCGCAGCCGCGGCTCGCTTCAACGCCTATCTGGCGCAAGTGCTGGCGGACTTCCGCCGCGTGTTGCTGTAAGGAGCGCGACGTGGCCGTCATCGACATCAAGGTTCCCGACATCGGCGACTTCAAGGACGTCGCCATCATCGAAGTGCTGGTCAAGCCCGGCGACACGGTGAAAGCCGAGCAATCGCTCATCACGGTGGAGTCCGACAAGGCTTCGATGGAGATTCCGTCGTCGCACGCCGGCGTGGTGAAGGAGCTCAAGGTCAAGCTGGGCGACACCGTCAACGAAGGCACGGTGATCCTCTCGCTCGACGCCGAAGGCGCTGCCGCGCCGGCACCGTCGCCTGCCGCGGCGCCGACCCCGGCGGCTGCGCCGGCGCAGGCTGCTTCGGCACCCGCCCCGGTGGCCTCCAGCTATGCCGGCGGTGCCGACATCGAGTGCGACATGCTGGTGCTCGGCGCCGGCCCCGGCGGCTATTCGGCCGCCTTCCGCGCCGCCGACCTCGGCATGAAGACGGTGCTGGTGGAGCGCTATGCCACCCTGGGCGGCGTGTGCCTGAACGTGGGCTGCATCCCGTCGAAGGCGCTGCTGCACGTGGCCGCGGTGATGGACGAGGTGAAGCACTTCGCCGACCTGGGCATCGACTACGGTGCCCCGAAGGTGGACCTGCCCAAGCTGCTGGCCCACAAGAACAAGGTGGTGGGCAAGCTCACCGGCGGCCTCACCTCGATGGCCAAGATGCGCAAGGTCACCGTGGTGCGCGGCTACGGCAGCTTTGCCGACCCGCACCATGTCACCGTGGAAGAAACCACCGGCAGCGCGCAGGAAAAAACCGGCAAGACGCAGACCATCCGCTTCAAGCACTGCATCATCGCGGCCGGCTCGCAGGCGGTGCGGCTGCCGTTCTTCCCGAACGACGAGCGCATCGTCGACTCCACCGGCGCGCTGGAGCTGAAGTCGGCGCCCAAGCGCATGCTCATCGTGGGCGGCGGCATCATCGGCCTCGAGATGGGCACGGTGTATTCCACCCTCGGCGCGCGCCTGGATGTGGTCGAAATGCTCGACGGCCTGATGCAGGGCGCCGACCGCGACCTCGTGCGGGTGTGGCAGAAGATGAACGCCGAGCGCTTCGACAACATCATGCTGAAGACCAAGACGGTGGGTGCCGAGGCCACGAAGGACGGCATCCTCGTCAAGTTCGAAGGCGAGGGAGCGCCGAAGGATCCGCAGCTCTACGACCTCGTGCTGCAGGCGGTGGGCCGGGTGCCCAACGGCAAGAAGATCGGCGCCGAGAAGGCTGGCGTGGTGGTGTCCGACCGCGGCTTCATCCCGGTGGACGTGCAGATGCGCACCAACGTGCCGCACATCTTCGCCATCGGCGACATCGTCGGCCAGCCCATGCTGGCCCACAAGGCGGTGCACGAGGCGCACGTTGCCGCGGAAGTGGCCGCCGGCGAGAAGGCGGCCTTCGATGCACGGGTGATCCCGAGCGTCGCCTACACCGACCCCGAGGTGGCCTGGGTGGGCCTCACCGAGGAGCAGGCCAAGGCGCAGGGCATCAAGATCAAGAAGGGCCAGTTCCCCTGGTCGGCTTCTGGTCGCGCCATCGCCAACACGCGTGACGAAGGCTTTACCAAGCTGCTGTTCGACGCCGAGACGCATCGCATCGTGGGCGGCGGCATCGTTGGCACGCATGCCGGCGACCTCATCAGCGAAGTGGCGCTGGCCATCGAGATGGGCGCCGACGAGGTGGACATCGGCAAGACCATCCACCCGCATCCGACGCTGGGCGAAAGCGTGGGCATGGCCGCCGAGATCGCGCACGGCACCTGCACCGACGTGCCGCCGCAGCGCAAGTAGCGCGGTTCGGGTGATGCGTTGACGAAGGGCCGCGTACAGCGGCCCTTCGCCTTTTGCCATCCATCGCTTCGCGCCTCCCCCTTCCTTTTCGTTGTGCGGCCGGCGGACTTGGAGTAGAAACGCCGAATGCCGGCCGCCCCCGCGGCGGCTCTCAGGGAGGGGCCCGTGGACACCGACTACGCGTCGCTGCTGCTGGAGCACACGCCGGATGCCACCGTGGTTTCCGGCCCCGACGGGCGCGTGCTGTACTGGAATGCCGCGGCCTGCGCCATCTTCGGCTACTCGCAGGAAGAAGCCCTCGGCCACCCGTTGCACGAGCTCATCGTGCCGGCCGGGCAGTCGGGCCAGGCCGCCGAGCGGGAACGGGAGGCGCTGGCAGGCGCCTCGGTGGTGTACGAGACGGTGCGCCGCCGCAAGGACGGCTCCCTGCTGCACATGAGCGTCAGCTTCAGGGCGGTGGCCACCGAGGAGGGCCAGCCGCGATGCCTCGTGCGCAGCATGAAGGACGTGACGCACCTGAAGACGCAGCGCGATGCGAAGCTGGTGGAGGCGAAGTACCGCGACCTGCTCGAGTACACGCCCGATGCCATCGTCATCGTCAACGTCACCGGCCGCATCATCCTCGTGAACTCGCAGGCCGAGCGCCTGTTCGGTTATTCGCGCCACGAGCTCATCGGCCAGGGCGTGGAGACGCTGCTGCCCGACCGGCACCGCGCCGCGCACCTGGGCCTGCGCGGCGGCTACTTCTCGGCGCCACGCACCCGCAACATGGGCGCCAGCCAGGAGCTCTACGGCCAGCGCAAGTCCGGCGAGGAGTTCCCGGTCGAGATCAGCCTGAGCCCCCTGGCCACTGAAGAGGGCGTCATGGTGATGAGCGCGGTGCGCGACATCACAGACCGGCGCGACGCCCGCCGCCGCGCCGACCAGAAGTTCCGCGACCTGCTGGAGTCGGCGCCCGATGCGATGGTGATCGTCGACCAGCGCGGCGAGATCGTGCTCGCCAACTCGCAGGCGGTGAGGCTGTTCGGCTGGGCGCGCGACGAACTGCTGGGCAAGCGGATCGAGATCCTGGTGCCGCAGCGCTTCCATGCCGCGCACCCGGGGCACCGCGGCGGCTTCTTCGCCAACCCCAAGGTGCGGGCGATGGGCGCTGGGCTCGATCTTCACGGCCTGCGCAAGGACGGTTCCGAGTTTCCGGTCGAGATCAGCCTGAGCCCCTTGCAGACCGAGGAGGGGCTGTTCGTGTCCAGCGCCATCCGCGACGTCACCGAGCGCAAGCGCGTGGAGCAGAAGCTGCAGGAAGCGAGCCGGCTGAAGAGCGAGTTCCTCGCCAACATGTCGCACGAGCTGCGCACGCCGCTCAACGGCATCATCGGCTTCTCCGAGCTGCTCTACGACGGCAAGGCCGGGCCGCTCAACGAGCAGCAGAAGGACTTCCTCAACGACATCCTCAACAGCGGCCGCCACCTGCTGCAGCTGATCAACGACGTGCTCGACCTGTCGAAGGTGGAAGCCGGCCGCATGGAGCTCTTCCCCGAGGCGTTCGCGCTGCCGCAGGCCATCGACGAGGTGTGTTCGGTGATCCTGCAGATGGCGCAGGCGAAGCGCATCCAGGTGCAGCGCTCGGTCGACCCGGCGCTGGCCCAGGTCACCCTCGACCGGCAGAAGTTCAAGCAGGTGCTGTTCAACCTGCTGTCCAACGCGGTGAAGTTCACCGACGAAGGCGGCCAGGTCGAGCTGCAGGTGCGGCCCGAAGGCGCGGGCGTGCTGTGCATGCAGGTGCGCGACACCGGCATCGGCATCCGGCCGGAAGACTTCAACCGGCTGTTCGTCGAGTTCCAGCAGATCGACTCCGGCGCCGGCCGTCGCTACCAGGGCACCGGGCTCGGGCTGGCGCTGACCCGCAAGCTGGTCGAGTTCCAGCATGGCGAGATCAGCGTGCAGAGCGCACCGGGGCAGGGCAGCACCTTTACCGTGGTGCTGCCGCTGCACGAGACGCGCGAGATGCAGGAGGCGCCGGCGTCCACATGAGCACGACCGAAGCGGTGATCCTCGTCGTGGACGACAACCCCACGAACCTCAAGCTCGCCTCCGCGCTGCTGCGGGCCGAAGGCCACACGGTCGTGCCGGCCGCCGATGCCGAGCAGGCCGAGGCGCTGCTGGCCGATCAGGTGCCCGACCTCATCCTGATGGACATCGCCCTGCCTGGCATGGACGGTCTCGAGCTGACTCGCCGCCTCAAGGCCGATGCGCGGCTGCGCCACGTGCCGGTGATCGCGCTCACCGCATTTGCGATGAAGGGCGACGACAACCGGGCGCGCGAGGCCGGCTGCGACGGCTACATCACCAAGCCGATCGACACGCGCGCCATGCCGTCGCTCGTGCGGCAGGTGCTGCAGCAGGCCGCCGCCCGCCGCGCATGGCAGCCCGAGGAAGGCGAGGGCCGGTGAAACTGCTGATCGTCGATGACAACCCGCTCAACCTGAAGCTGCTGCGCGCACAGCTCGAGGCCGAGGGCCTCGCCGTCGAGCAGGCGGCCCACGGCGTGGAAGCCCTGCGGGTGCTGGCCGCAGGCGGCTCGTACGACGGGGTCATCTCGGACATCCTCATGCCCGAGATGGACGGCTTCAGGCTGTGCCTCGAATTGCGCAAGGACCCGCGCCTGGCCCAACTGCCTTTCCTGCTGTATACGAGCACCTACAACTCGCCCTCCGACCGCGAGCTGGCGCGCTCGGTCGGCGCCGATGCCTACCTCACCAAACCGGCGCCGGTACAGGTCATCCTCGAGGCGCTGCGCCAGGCACCCCTGCAGCGGCCGGAGCGGGCGCAGCAGCAGGTCGCGCCCGCCCCCGACGAGGGCCAGGTGCTGCGGCAGTACAACCAGGCGCTGGTCAACAAGCTCGAGGAAAAGAACCACGAGCTCGCCATGGCCAACGGCCTGCTCGAATACCAGCTCAATCTCACCCGCAACATCACCGACACCGCAGCCGTCGGCATCTTCGTGTGCGACGAATCGGGCAGGGTGAGCTTCATGAACGCTTATGCCGAGAAGATGTTCGGCTGGCGCTTCCACGAACTGGAGGGCGGCCTGCTCTCCGGCAAGGTGCAGCGCGACGGCGAGGCGTCGCAGCACCATGACGACATCTTCTATCGCAAGGACGGCAGGCCGGTGCCGGTGGCCTGGTCGCGCGCGCCCATCTCGGTGGAGGGGCGGCCGACCGGCTCGGTGCTCACGGTGCACGACCTGAGCGACGTGAAGCGGGCGGAGGCCGCGCTGCGGGCCTCCGAGCGTTTCGCCCGCGAGACGCTCGACTCGCTGTCGTCCCATGTCGCCATCCTCGACGAGCAGGGCCTCATCATCGGCACCAACAAGGCCTGGCGCGCCTTCGAGGCCCCGGCCGGCGGCGGCGAAGGGATCAACTACCTGGAGCACTGCGACCGTGCCGCCGCCGGTGGTGACGTGGCCGCCCGGCGCTGCGCGCAAGGCGTGCGCAGCGTGCTGGCCGGTGAAGCCGACGAGTTGCGGTTCGAGTGCGCCTTCGAAGGCGCGGCGGGGCGGCGGTGGTTCATCGTGTGGCTCACGCGCTTTCGCGGCGAAGGCGACCTGCGCATCGTCGTGGCCCGCGACGACGTCACCGAACGCAAGCAGGCCGAAGACGAGGTGGTTGCTCTCAACGCCGGCCTGGAGCAGCGCGTGCGCCAGCGCACGCTGGAACTGGAGGCGGCCAACCGCGACCTGGAGTCCGCCAACCGCGGTCTCGAGGCCTTTTCCTATTCGGTGTCGCACGACCTGCGGGCGCCCCTGCGGGTGGTCGACGGCTATGCCTCGCTGCTGCTGCAGGACTACGCCGCCGACCTGCCGCCCGAGGCGCAGCGTTTCCTCGGCCTTGTGCGCCATGGTGCACAGCGCATGGCCACGCTGATCGAGGACCTGCTCCGGTTCGCGCAGACGGCCCAGCAGCCGCTCGACATGCATCCGGTGGACCTGGCCACCGTGGTGGCGCACTGCCTGGCCGAGTTGCGCGAGGAGATCGCGGCGCGGCGCATCGCCGTGTCGGTGCAGCCTCTGCCGCGCCTGCTGGCCGACGAGGCGATGCTGCGGCAGGTGTTCGCTAACCTGCTGGGCAATGCCGTCAAGTACACGCGCCGGCAGGAGCACCCGGTCATCGAGGTGGGTTGCCGGCAAGGCGAAGAGGAGGGCGTTTGCATCGTGCACGTGAAGGACAACGGCGCAGGGTTCGACATGGGACACGCCGACAAGCTGTTCAACGTGTTCCAGCGGCTGCACCGGCAGGACGAGTTCGAAGGCACCGGGGTGGGCCTGGCCATCGTGCAGCGCATCGTGCAGCGCCACGGCGGGCGCATCTGGGCCGAGGCCGCTCCGGGGCGGGGGGCATCGTTCTTCCTCGCGCTGCAGGGAGCCGCGCCTTGAGCTCGGCTGGGCGCCGGGCCGCGCCCAAGCCGGCCCGCATCCCCTCGGTGGACATGAACGCGGGGGAGCCCTACGTGCTGCTGGTGGACGACAGTGCAGTCGAGGCGGAGCTGTCGCTGGTGGCCCTGCGGCATCACGTCGCGATCGCCCTGCGGGTGGCTGCCACCGTGCGCGAGGCCGCGCAGGCGGTGGCCGCCTGCCACCCGCGGCTGGTGCTGCTTGACCTCAAGCTGCAAGGCGAGAGCGGACTGGACCTGCTGGTGCAGCTCAAGCGCGACGCCACCACCGCCACCATTCCGGTGGTCATGTTGAGCAGCTCGCGGCACCCGCACGACCTGCGCGAGAGCTACCGCCTGGGGGCCAACGGCTATGTGGTCAAGCCGGTCGACTTCGACGCGTTTCGCGAGGTGGCGCGCAAGGTCGCGGACTTCTGGCTCACGGTGAACCAGCTGCCCGACTGAGGCGCAGGCACGCGGTCGCTGCAAGAGAAAGGCCCGCCGAAGCGGGCCTTTGCCACAAGTGCAGGGCAGCCGCTATTGCAGCCGCACCTCCACCCGGCGGGCCTCGTCGGGGTTGGTCGAGCCGACCAGCAGCTCGGGCTTTTGCAGCTGGATGCGCTCCTTCGGCACGCCGTTGGCCTCCAGCGCATGGGCCACCGTCATGGCACGCTGCTTGGCCAGCTCCGCGTTCTGGGCTGCATCGCCGCTGGCGTCGTGGTAGCCGCTCACCACCAGCATGCCGCCGCCGTTGCGTGCCACTTCCGAGAGCTTGTTGATCGCCTCGTTGCTTTCCACGGGCAGCTCGGCCTTGCCGAGGGCGAAGTACACGTTCACCGCCGTGTTGACCTCCAGCTGCGCGCGCCCGGCCGCCATGGCGGCGGCCTGTGGGTCGGCATGGGCGGCCGTGCCGGCCGTGCCGGCCGGCAGCAGCGGCACGATCAGCAGCGCCACGATGTTGATGATCTTGATGAGCGGGTTCACCGCGGGGCCGGCGGTGTCCTTGTAGGGGTCGCCCACCGTGTCGCCGGTCACCGCGGCCTTGTGGGCGTCGCTGCCCTTGCCGCCGTGGTTGCCGTCCTCGATGTACTTCTTGGCGTTGTCCCAGGCGCCGCCGCCGGTGCACATGGAGATGGCGACGAACAGGCCGGTGACGATGGTGCCCATGAGCAGGCCGCCCAGCGCCTCGGCGCCGAGGAGCAGGCCCACGAGGATGGGCACCACCACCGGCAGCAGCGACGGAATCATCATTTCCTTGATGGCGGCCCCGGTGAGCATGTCGACCGCACGGCCGTATTCGGGCTTGCCGGTGCCTTCCATGATCCCCTTGATCTCGCGGAACTGGCGGCGCACCTCCTCGACCACCGAGCCGGCGGCTCGGCCCACCGCTTCCATGGCCATGGCGCCGAACAGGTAGGGGATCAGGCCGCCGATGAACAGGCCGACGATCACCTTGGGGTTCGACAGGTCGAAGCTCGCGCTGATGCCGCGCGACTCGAGCGAATGGGTGTAGTCGGCGAACAGCACCAGCGCGGCGAGGCCGGCCGAGCCGATGGCATAGCCCTTGGTGACCGCCTTGGTGGTGTTGCCCACCGCGTCCAGCGGGTCGGTGATGTCGCGCACCGAGTCGGGCAGCTCGGCCATCTCGGCGATGCCGCCGGCGTTGTCGGTGATCGGGCCGTAGGCGTCGAGCGCCACGATGATGCCGGCCATGCTGAGCATGGAGGTGGCGGCGATGGCAATGCCGTACAGGCCTGCGAGCCAGTACGAGGCGAGGATGGCCACGCAGACGAAGATCACCGGCCAGGCCGTGCTCTTCATGCTCACGCCGATGCCCGCGATGATGTTGGTCGCGTGGCCGGTGGTGGATGCCTGCGCCACATGCTTCACCGGCTTGAAGTCGGTGCCGGTGTAGTACTCGGTGATCCAGACCATGGCGGCGGTGAGCACGAGGCCCACCACGCAGGTGCCCCACATCGCCAGCGCCGATGCCCTGGCGCCGCCGATGAGCTCCACCCCGTTGGGGAACATCGCCGTGGTGACGAAGTAGAAGGCCACCAGCGACAGCACGCCCGCGACGATGAGGCCCTTGTAGAGCGCCGGCATCACGTTCTTCATGCCGGGGCTGGCCTTCACGAAGAAGCAGCCGATGATCGACGCGATGATCGACACGCCGCCCAGCACGAGCGGGTACACCGCCGCCGCGCCGCCGCCCACCACCATGAGGGCGCCCAGCGCCATGGTGGCGATCAGCGTGACCGCATAGGTCTCGAACAGGTCGGCTGCCATGCCGGCGCAGTCACCCACGTTGTCGCCCACGTTGTCGGCGATCACGGCCGGGTTGCGCGGGTCGTCCTCGGGGATGCCGGCTTCCACCTTGCCCACGAGGTCGGCGCCTACGTCGGCACCCTTGGTGAAGATGCCGCCGCCCAGCCGCGCGAAGATCGAGATCAGCGAGGAGCCGAAGGCCAGCCCGAGCAGGGGCTTGAGGGTGGCCGAGTCGGGCTTGGCCATGCCGCCGATCAGCCAGAAGAACAGGCCCACGCCCAGCAGCCCCAGGCCCACCACCAGCATGCCGGTGATGGCGCCGCCCTTGAAGGCGATGTCGAGTGCCGGGCCGATGCCCTGCGTGGCCGCCTGGGCGGTGCGCACGTTGGCACGCACCGAGACGTTCATGCCGATGAAGCCGCAGGCGCCCGAGAGCAGCGCCCCCAACACGAAGCCGGCCGCGGTGAGCATGCCCAGCCCAGGCGTCACGAAGATCAGGATGGCCAGCACCACGCCGACGATGGCGATGGTGCGGTACTGGCGGGCCAGGTAGGCGGCCGCCCCCTGCTGCACCGCGCCGGAGATCTCCTGCATGCGGGCGTTGCCTGCGTCCTGCTTCAGGATCCAGCTGCGCTGTATGAAGCCATACAGCACCGCGGCCAAACCACACGCTAGCGCGAAGTAAAGCGCCACTGTTGGGGACATGTAGCCGTCTCCTTCCTCAATGAAGCCATGGGATGAATGGGACCGGGGCTTCGGGGGAAAGCCCCGCGGGGAATTCGCCGCAACTTCTGAGCCAGCGTGCTGGCGCGGTGCGGTCGCCGGGGGATGCTAAGGGAAGGTATAGGCGCAGGCAATGACGCCCGGGCCGGTGTTTACCAGTGGTGACGATCGGTGAGCGCGGTGCTTGGCATGAAGGGCTGGCGCAAGCGGGGCCGCTAAAATCTTGGGGTTTGCCCTTGTCCATCTCCGCGAGAACACCATGAGCCTGCACAACGTGACCCCCGGCGCGAAGGCGCCTGAAGAGTTCAACGTCATCATCGAGATCCCGATGAATGCCGACCCGATCAAGTACGAGGTCGACAAGGCGACCGGCGCCATCTTCGTGGACCGCTTCATGACGACCGCGATGCACTACCCGTGCAACTACGGCTATGTGCCGCAGACCCTGTCGGACGACGGCGACCCGGTGGACGTGCTGGTGATCACGCCGTTCGCGCTGACCCCCGGCGTGGTGGTGACCTGCCGCCCCATCGGCGTGCTGAAGATGGAAGACGAAGCCGGCGGCGATGCCAAGCTGCTGGCAGTGCCCACCACCAAGATCCTGCCGATCTACGACCACTGGAAGAAGCCAGAGGACATCAACCAGATGCGCCTGAAGGCGATCCAGCACTTCTTCGAGCACTACAAGGACCTCGAAGCCGGCAAGTGGGTCAAGGTGCAGGGCTGGGAAGGCCCCGAGGCCGCCAAGAAGGAAATCTCGGACGGCATCGCCAGCTACGCGAAGGCGCAGAAGAAGTAAGGTGGCAGGCTACTTGGCCAGTGGCTGCAGCTTGATGTAGCGCAGTTCGCTGTCGAGCAGGTAGCCCTGCACCGTCACCACGCGGCCCAGCCATTGGGTCGCGTCGGGCGGCACCTCGAACGGGTTGCCGCCCAGCTGGCTCAGCACGAGCCGGCCCTTGCTGCCGCAATCGAGCACCAGCGCCTCATGCTCGCTGCCGGTGCCGCGGCGCACCACTTCGCACAGCAGCGTCCCCTGTTTCTTGACGACGGGGCGCTTTGGCTTTGTACGGGTGGTGGCGGCCATGCGCGATTATTGGCCGCCGCTCATGCGTGGTTCATGAACTGTGCAGCAGCCGGGTGCGCACGATGGTGCCTTGCGTGTCGGTTTCCACCTTCAGCAGCTGGATGCGGGCCTGGCCCTTCACCACCTTGCGGCCGGTCCAGTAGTACTCGATGGACTCGCCCGCGGCCGCGGCCGCGGGCGCGGAGGCGGCGGCCCGGGCCGCCGTCGGCCTGGCTGCGGCGGTGGCCGCTGCAGCGGCGGCCGGCGCAGGGCGGGGCGGGCGCACCAGCTTCTCCGCGTGCACATAGCCCGGGTCGAGCAGGTTGAGCGCGCCCTTGCCGAACATCGACTGCACCGCGCTGAACAGCGCCTTCGCCTCGTCGGGCCTGGGGGCCGCGGCTTCATGGCGGGCCGGCAGCGTCCGGCGGATCTGCGAAGCCATCTCGATGCGCAGCTCGCGGCGCTGCCTTCTTTCCTGCACCTGCAGCGGCGACACCGGCGGCGCGCCCACACGCCGTGCCGCGGCGGCCACCGCCTTCATCGCGGGCACCGCCGGCGCCATCACCGGGTGCAGCGACGGATCGCCCAGCAGCACGAACTCGATCAACGTCTTCTCGTCGGCCTGGTCGGTGGGCCAGCCCTGGCTCGCCAGCCATTTCACGTAGTCCTGCTTGGCTTCCAGCAGCGCGCGGCCGAGCGAGGCCCCGTTGAGCGCACCCTTGAGATACGAGCAGACGATCCAGTCGGCACAGGCCATCTGCTGCACGCCCACCCAGGCGATCTTGGTCGCGCCGGCAAAGCCCACCGCACCCTGGCGCAGGTAGGTCGCGGCGATGGACCACTGGTTGGCCGGCTGGGCCGCCGGGTCGCCGGGCGCGTAGACCTGTGCGCCGTAGCAGCACATGGCCGCGGCCAGCGTGCCCGGGCGCAGCCGCGGCTTGAGGGTGGCGGAGTCCAGCACCGCAGGGAAATCGTTGCCCTTCTGGCCGTAGAAGCGGGCATCGAGCTCGGCGCCGTGGCACTTGATCATGTGCAGCTCGCGGGCCAGGCGATTGCGCGCCGGTGCGGTGGCGTCCACCGTGGGCGGCGAGATCATCAGGTCGCCGGCGGGCAGCCCGAGGTATTGCATGCAGGCCTCGCCGGCGCCTTGCCACTCGTCGCAGCACACGGCATAGGCCGCGTCGTAGTGGCTGCGGGCCCGCGGCTTCCAGGCGGTGGCGCGCTTCAGGTAGCCGACCAGCCAGTTGGCGTCGCCGCTGCCCGGCAGGTCGTTGATGCGGCCGAGCACGCGGTCGGGCACGAGGTAGCTCTTGCGGTTCCTGGCGGAATAGGCGGTGCTGCAGGCGTAGGGGTTGTCGGTGGGCACGTCGCGGTCGGTGTCGCCGTTGGGGTCGTGGCTGGGGTTGGGCACCCGGAACATCGGCACTACTTCGTCGCCGCCGAGGATCACCACGTATTCCGGCTGCAGCTTCCTGCACAGCGCGTCGAGCGCGCGCTTCACTTTCACCGGCGTGGCGCGGCCGGTGATCGCGGCCACGTCGTGGCCCTTCATCGCCGCTGCGTCGTCCAGCGGCAGGTGCAAGGTGGTGATGCCGCGCGCCGCATCGGCCTTGATCCATGCCTGCAGCGCCTTGTCGATGCGGGCCAGGGCCGAGGCCGAATACTTGGCCGCCAGGTTGGCCTGCACGGTGATGCAAAGCTTGATGCTGCTGGGCATGGTGCCTCCGCTGTGTTGCTTGTAGTGCCGCGCATTGTGTTCAGCAAGGCGCGGCACGCCAACCCCAACATCGCGGACCAGCGCGCATGGCTAAACTGCGCCGTTCATACGCATGGGAGCATCTCGATGTCGCTGAAGCATCTTCTCGCGGCTGTTGCACTGGCCGGCTCCGCGCTGGTGCAGGCCGCGCCCGCTGCCGGCACGGCCTTGCCGCGTGGCGTGACCCAGGTCACTTCGGTCGAGGGCATCGCCGAATACAAGCTGGCCAACGGCCTGCAGGTGCTGCTGGTGCCCGACGACTCCAAGCCCACCACCACGGTCAACGTCACCTACCGCGTCGGCTCCCGGCACGAGAACTACGGCGAGACGGGCATGGCCCACCTGCTGGAGCACCTGCTGTTCAAGGGCTCGACCAGGTACCCCACGGTGTGGGCCGAGTTCACCAAGCGCGGCCTGCGCGCCAACGGCACCACCTGGTTCGACCGCACCAACTACTTCGCCAGCTTCTCGGCCAACGAGGAAAACCTGCGCTGGTACCTCGGCTGGCAGGCCGACGCCATGGTCAACAGCTTCATCGCGCGCAAGGACCTCGATACCGAGATGACGGTGGTGCGCAACGAGATGGAGATGGGCGAGAACAGCCCCGACCGGGTGCTGTTCGAGAAGACGCTGGCCACCATGTACCAGTGGCACAACTACGGCAAGTCCACCATCGGCGCGCGCGCCGACGTGGAGAACGTCGACATCCCGCGGCTGCAGGCCTTCTACCGGCAGTACTACCAGCCCGACAACGCCACCCTCATCGTGGCCGGCAAGTTCGACGTCAACAAGACGCTGGGCTGGATCGCGCAGGACTTCGGCAAGCTGGCCAGGCCGAAGCGCAAGCTGCCAACGCTCTACACCATCGACCCGGTGCAGGACGGCGAGCGCAGTGTGACGCTGCGGCGCAGCGGCGGCGTGCCCATGCTGTTCGCCGCCTACCACGTGCCGTCAGCGGCCCACCCGGACTACGCCGCCATCGAGGCGCTCAACCTCATCGCGGCCGACGCGCCGGCCGGTCGCCTGCACAAGCGGCTGGTCGAGAAGCAGCTGGCCGCGGCGGTGTTCTCGTTCAGCGAAGGCCTGCACGACCCCGGCTTCACCCTGCTGGGTGCGCAGCTCGCGCCGGGCCAGGACGTCGACAAGGCCCGCGGCGAGCTGCTGGCCACCATCGAAGGCCTCGGCACCGAGCCGGTCACCGACGAGGAGTTGAAGCGCGCCCAGGCCAAGTGGATCAAGGGCTGGGAAATGGCCTTCACCAACCCCGAGACGGTGGGCGTGTCGCTGTCGGAGTCGGTGGCCCAGGGCGACTGGCGCCTGTTCTTCCTGCTGCGCGACCGCGTGCGCGACCTGAAGCTGGCCGACGTGCAGCGGGTGGCGAAGGAGCGCTTCCTGCCGTCGAACCGTACGCTGGGCACCTACGTTCCGACCGATGCGCCGCAGCGCGCGCCGCTTCCGGTGGCCTACAGCGTGGCCGAGGCGCTGCGCAGCTTCAAGCCGCAGGCCGGTGCGGCGGCGGTGGCCGCCTTCGACACCTCGCCCGCCAACCTCGACGCCAGGACGCAGAAGTTCACGCTGCCCTCCGGCATGCAGGTCGCCCTGCTGCCCAAGCCCACCCGCGGCAATGCGGTCCAGGCCCGCCTCACGCTGCGTTTCGGCGACGAGAAGAGCCTGTTCGGCCAGGGCGAGATCGCCAACCAGGTGGCCGAGATGCTCGACAAGGGCACCGCGAAGCTGAGCCGCCAGCAGATCCAGGACAAGCTCAACGAGCTGCAGACCACCATCGGCATCGATGGCGGCGCCGAGAACGTGCAGGTGTCCATCGTCAGCAAGCGCGACCAGCTCCCGGCGGCCATTGCGCTGGTGGGTGAGCTGCTGCGCGAGCCCAGCTTCCCGCCCGACGTGCTGGAGGAGCTGCGCCGCCAGGCGCTCACGCAGGTGGAGCAGGCGCGCAAGGAGCCGGAGGCCATCGTCGGCAACGCGCTGGCGCGCCACGGGAACCCTTACCCGCGCGGCGACGTGCGCTATGCCCGCAGCTTCGACGAGATGGTGGCCGACGTGCAGGCGGTCAAGGTGGAGCAGCTCAAGGCTTTCCACCAGCGCTTCTATGGTGCGTCCAACGCACAGTTCGGCGCGGCCGGCGACTTCGACGCGGCGGCCGTGCGCGCCGCGCTCGAGGCGGCCTTCGGTAACTGGAAGAGCGCGTCGCCGTTCACCCGCGTGCCGCAGCCGCTGGTGGCCGAGCCGCCGGCGCGGCTGGTGTTCAACACGCCCGACAAGCAGAACGCCACCATGGCCGTGCAACTCAGCATGCCGCTGAGCGACAACGACGCCGACTATCCGGCGCTCTACATCGCCAACTGGCTGCTGGGCACGGGCGGCGATTCGCGGCTGTGGAAGCGCATCCGCGAAAGCGGCGGGCTGTCCTACGACGTGCGCAGCTATGTGCAATGGAGCAACTTCGAGCCCAACTCCACCTGGGTCGGCTCGGCGATCTTCGCGCCGCAGAACCGCGCCAAGGTCGAGGCGGCCTTCAAGGAGGAGGTGGCCCGGGCGCTGAAGGATGGCTACACGCCGCAGGAGCTCGAGTCCGCCAAGCGGGGCGCGCTCAGCTTCCGCCGCCTCAACCGCGCCCAGGACGCAGTGCTGGCCGGCACGCTGGCCAGCAACCTCTACCTGAAGCGCGATTTCGCGCTGTCGCAGCGCATCGACGATGCGATCGCGGCGCTGACAGTGGAGCAGGTGAATGCGGCCCTGCGCAAGTACCTGAAGCCGGAGCAGTTCGTGTTCGCGCTGGGGGGCGAATTCAAGGACTGATCGCCCACCCCCGGTTGTTCGGGGCGGCGCGTCAGCAGCCAGCCGAGCAGCAGGCCGGCGCCGAGCGCCAGGGCCAGCATCACCCATTCGGCCATCGCGGCGCCGGCCAGCAGCCACTGCAGGCCGGCGAAGAGGATGCTGCCGCGGTCTTCCAGCGGCTGGGAGCGGATCTCGCAGGCGGCGGCTCGGGTGGACGCGGCGGTGTGCAACATGGTCGTCTCCTGGGCTGGCGGTCCGCGTTTGCGTTCCTCTTGCCCTGGGTTGCACGGCCGCCGTGGCCGGTTCAAGGCGTTTTCAACGGGCCGTCGTGCACACCCCGCCCGGCCCGGGGGTGAAGCAGAAGTCGCCGGTGAGGCTGGAGCTTTCCCAGGGCACCTGCACCCGGCCGGTGTCGCGGGCCACGCCCAGGCGCACCTGCTTGAACACCAGTTCGATCGGCAGGCCCGGCTGGCGCATCACCGCCAGCAGGTGCTTGGTGTAGAGGCTGTTCTTTTCGCCCGGGTTGTCGAGCGCCACGCCGCCGGGTGCGGTGGAGAACGCCACCATCGAGCCCAGCGGCGCCTCCACACGGGCCAGGCCGGCCGGGGTGGCCCCGCGGAACTTGAGCCGCCGGCCGTCGGGGCCCAGCACTTCGGTGCCGGAGAACGGGTTGTTGCGGCAGGCGTCGAGGATCACGATGTTGATGCCCTGGCGGTTGGCGCCCAGCCGGTCGAGCAGCTCGTTGAGGTCGGCGCTCTTCCCGGGCACTTCGTCTTCGGCGCGGATCTCGGTGTCCACCGGCAGCAGGTAGTTGCGGCCCTTCACCTGCACGCCGTGGCCGGCGTAGTAGACCAGGCGCACGCCGGCGTTCCTGGCGTTCATCGAGAACTGGCGGAAGGCCTCGATCATGTCGCGCAGCGAGGTGTTCTCGCGCAGCACCACCTCGAAGCCCAGGGCACGCAGGCTGGCCGCCACGGCCTGGGCGTCGTTGACGGGGTTCTTCAGCGCGCCGACCTTGTAGGCGGCGTTGCCGATCACGAGAGCGGCCTTGCGCTCCTCGCCGGCGGCTGCCAGCCGGGGCAGCAGGCCGCCCAGCGGCGCGATCGCCAGCGCCTGGCACAGCTTGCGGCGGTCGGCTTCCATCGTGCGGCCCTTGTCGTTCACTGGCGTGCCGGCAGCGCATCGACCACCGACACCGCATCGACGATGCCGCTGGCCGAGAGCTTGCTGCTCACCGCAGCCAGCTGCTGCGCATCGGCCACGCGCACGTAGTAGTCGCCCAGCTGGCCTGGGCCTGCGGCGAGGTCGCCATGCACCTCGACCAGCAGCATGCGGATGTCGGCCTCGCGTGCATCGGGCTTGAAGTTGACCTTCAGGTAGGGGCCCTGCTCGGTGATGCCGGCCGGCGGCACCGCCCGCAGTTCGCTCGTGTCGTCGCCCTCGGAAATGAGCCCGCCGATCACCGCGGCCTGCAGCGCCACCACCGCCAGCGCACCGGCCAGCGCCGGCCGCAGCATGGGCTGCGGCAGCAGCGTGGCGAAGAAGTCGCGCAGCCTGTCGCTCCAGCCGGGGCTTGTCACCTGGCGGGCGCGCGCCGGTGCCGGGCCTTCGGTGCGGATGCGGTGCAGCGCACGCTCCAGGCCCACTTCGCTCGAGACGGCCGGGGCGTCGTCGTGCAGCTTCTTCTGCAGCGACTGGTACCAGTGCAGCTCGGCGGCGGCCTTCGGGTGCTCGCGAAGATAGTCCTCGACGAAGCCGCGGTCGGCTTCGGAGAGCGAGCCGTTCACATAGAACGGCAGCAGTTCATCGAATCTGGCTTTCATGATGCGGCTCCTATGGTCCTGGGCACGGTGCCGCCTTCACGTTCGATCAGCAGGCGCAGGCAGTTCTTGAGCTTCTGCCGTGCATGGAACAGACGGGTCTTGACGGTGTTCTCCGGGCAGCTTTGCACGGCGGCCACCTCGGCCAGCGACAGGCCTTCGTAGAACACCAGGTGCACGCACTCGCGGTGGTCGTCGGAGAGCTTGTCCATGCAGCTGCGAACGCCCTCATGGCGCTGCTGCTGCGCCAGCAGCTCGAAGGCGCCTTCGCTGTCGGAGGCCACCACCTCGGCGATGTCGTCGAGGTCTTCATGCTGCGAGTCGGGGCGGCTGCGCGACGCGCGGTAGGCCATCAGCACCTTGTTGCGCGCGATGCCGATGAGCCAGGTGCTGAACTGCGAGTCGCCGCGGAACACGGCGGGCTTGCGCCAGACCTCGTAAAGGGTGTCGGCCACGATTTCCTCCGCCTGGGCTGGATCGCCGAGTTGCCTCAGCACGTAGGCGTAGAGCTTGCGCGAGAAGGCGCGGTACAGCTCCTTGAATGCCCCCTCGTCGCCCTGCTCGACGCGGCCGAGCAGGCGCAGCACGTCGTGGTCTTCCATGATGGGCGGGCCCCGGCGGAGGAGGCCGCAGCAGAAGTTCGTGAACACATGGTAGTCATCCGTGAGGCTTTGGCGACACCCATCTCGGTGGTGGATCGCCGCCGCCCCGTCAGGGGTTTCACTCACCGCGGAACTGCACGCGGCGGTTGTCGGAGCCGTAGGGGTCGCGCCCCGGGAGCAGCGCGTATTCGCCCATGCCCACGGCCTTCAGCCGGGCCGGGTTGATGTTGTGCTGGCTCACCAGGTAGCGCTTGACGGCATAGGCGCGGCGGTGCGAGAGCTGGTCGTTGTAGTGGTCCGAGCCCAGCGCATCGGTGTGGCCTTCGATGACCACCGTCTGCAGCTCCGGCAGCAGGCGGATGCCTTCGGCCAGCGCGTCGAGCTGCGGCCGCGCCGAAGGCAGCAGCTCGGCCGAGTCGAAGGCGAACTGCACCGGCAGCGCCAGCGCCGAGGCGCGCGGCCGCGCGGCCGGCTCGCCATAGGCGGCCGCGGCCGAGGGAGCGGAAGGCGCCGTGGCCGAAGACGAGCCGGAGGGCGCGTCGTCGAGCAGCCGGATCGAGCGCATCTTGATCGGCGCCTGCGCCGCGCCCTTGCCGAGGATGCTGGCGACTTCTCGCGGGTCCACCTTGTCGTTCTGGCGGTAAAGGCGCACGTCCTGGGCCAGGGCCTGGCCGCATACGAGGGCCGCGGCGGCCTGGGCAAGAAGCAGTCGGTTCCACATGTCGGGTCTCCTGGATTGAAAGCGGGTTCCCACATGGGTTGCGCCGCCGGCGCGCCAGGTTCAGTATTTCTGACCGCCCGATGCCGGGCGCACGCTGCCGGCGCCGTCGACCGTCTGCTGCACCTGCGGGCGGCCGTGGTAGCTCACGTCGCCGCTGCCGCTGCCGCTGATGCGGGCGACCAGCCGCTCCCGCACCGCCAGCTCGATGTCGCCGCTGCCCTCGAGGGTGGCGTGAGCTTCGCGGCTGGCCAGCGCCGGGGCGCTGTGGCGGCCCGAGCCGGCCAGGCGCACACGCTGGGTCAGCACGCTGCCGCCGTCGATGGTCACGTCGCCGGAGCCTTCGAGCTGCACGTCGAGCGAGCGAGCGTCGAGGTGGGCGAGGTGGAGGTTGTCGCTGCCGGTGAGCCGCAGCGCCAGCTCCGGCGTGGCCAACGCGCCGATGCGGATCTCGCCCGAACCGCCGGCTTGCAGTGCGCGCAGCGACTTCAGCTCGAGCCGGAAGCGGATGGGAGCCTGGGTTTGCACCCGCCCGGGCGCGAAGGCGATGCGCAGCAGGCCCTGTCGGACTTCCGCGATCACCTTGGCCAGCACGGCGGGTTCAGCTTCGATGGTGAGGCGCTCCCGGCCGGTCTGCTCGATGTGCAGCTCGCCGACGGCGTGCCAGTCGATGCGGTCGAAGTTCGCGACCGGACGCTGCTCGGTGGTGGTGGCCGCATGGGCCCGCGGGCTGAGCCGCAGGCCGAGGGCGGCCCCGACGAGGGTGGTGAGCGCGAGGCGGCGGTTGGGGTGGTCCATGAACGGGGTCCGTTGTTCGCGACCTACCGCGTCAGCGCCCGCTCCGCCGGCATGCCCTTGACCATGCAGGTGGCGTTTTTCGTGTCGGCCAGGTAGATGGGGCGGCGCTGCCGGTCGTGGCCGCGCAGCTTCAGGCCCTGGGCGGTGAGGTCGTTGGGGAACTGCACGTCGTTCTCTTCCAGCACCAGGCGGCCTTCCTGCCAGCAGCGCACCTGGTAGAGCGTGCCCTTGGGCTGGCTGGCGGCCGCGGCGGTGGCGGCGTCGAAGCCGTTCTTGCGGTCCTCGGTCGTGACGCCAGCCCGGGTGATGCCGGCCACCAGCGGCAGCAGGCAACAGGCGGCAGCGGCCAGGGCGACGGCGCGCTTCTTACTTGGGTTGAACATGGAAGTACTCCTGGGCGATGTTGCCGCCGCTCACGGTGACGAAGGCTTCACGCAACTGCTCGAGGCTGGCGATCGGCAGGGGTTCGAAGTCGACGCCGGCAAAGCTGCTGGGCAGGTCGGCCATGATGTCGCGCTCGGTGGCGAAACACGACACCGTCTCGGGCTTGGCGCGCGGGTTCATGCGGATCTCGAAGCGCATGGCGCCCGGCAGCTGCAGCCCGCGGCCGGCTTCGACCCGCGAGTCCTTGCGGAAGCGGTTGGGGAAGAAGCGGCTGATCTGCAGGTTCTCGTCCTGCAGGTAGCAGTAGACGTGGGCGTTGCGGGTGGGCATGACCGACAGCAGCACCGGCTCGCCGCCGGCGAAGCGGGTCACGTTGTTGAGCGTGCCCAGCTGCAGGGCCAGCCGGCCGCCGCTGGCCGCCGCGGCACCTGCTGCCGCGGCAGCCTTGGTGCCGCCCGCGGGCGCGGCGGCTGCGGCTGCGGCCACCGCGGGCGCCGCGGCGCCCGCCGGGGCCACCGCTTCGCTCACCACCGGCTCCACCCGGGCCGACACCTCGCGGTGGTTGGCCGACAGGTAGGCCTGGAAGAAGTCGTAGCTGAGCTTCGGCTCCCGCGACAGGCCCAGCGCCTCGCGGTAGCGGGCCACGGCCTCCTTGATCTGCGGGTTCACCACGCCGTCGATCGGGCCGTCGTACACGCGGCGCGCGCGCATCTGCTGCTGGAAGTACTCGATGATCTCGGTGGGGTTGGCCAGCATCGCGTCGTACCAGTCGCGCATCTCGCTCTGCACCGCTTCGTCGTTGTTGCTCGCGCCCAGGCAGCTCCAGTAGGGCACCTTGGCCAGGCGGCCGAAGAGTTCGATGGCGGCCAGCTCGACCAGCGAGCGCAGCGCCTGCGACTGGCCTTCCTGGGTGGCGGTGGACAGCGAGAAGTTGATGCCGAACTTGTGGTACTCGGCTTCGCCGTCGAAGCCCTTGCCGGCCTTGAACAGGATGACCGAGTTGCGCGAGGCGACTCCCGGCACCACGCCGAGGTCCTGTGTCGACAGCATGGTGAGGTCGATGCCCAGCACCGAGGCCTGCGAGGTGGAGGCATAGCCCAGGCCGAGGTAGGGCGTGATGCTCACGCCGGCGTCGATGTTGCGGCGCACGATGGCGTCGTCGAACTGGCTGATGGAGCCGCGCAGCGAATACTGCGGCACCACCGAGAAATGCTCGCGGCGCAAGGCCTGGAACAGGAAGCCCACGGTGTTGCCCGAGTCCTGCCCGTAGGCCACCAGGCGGATCGCGCGGCTGCGGCGGGTCATGTCCGACACGGCCGAGATGAGCATGTCCTTGGTGCCGGCATTGACCTTCTTGGTCTGGTCGGCCAGGTCTTCCACGATCACCGCGACGTCGCGGGTGCCGTATTCGAGCAGCAGGTTGTCCATGCAGCGCAGGCCGTTGGCGAAGCTGGTGATGGACTTGTAGGGCGCCGATGTCGGGCCGGTCTTCATCTCCTTGGCCTTGGCGGCCACGTGCTTGTCGGCGTCCAGCGTGGAGCAGGCCGACAGCGCGGCCACGCACAGCGCGAGCGTGGAGCGCAGGAACAGGCGGGCGGGGGAGCAGCGGCTCATGGCGTCGTCCTCGTGGGGTTCTCGTGTCGTCGTCAGCGGCAGCGGTTGTTGGCGTTGATCACGTCGCCGGTGATCACCACCGTGACTTCACGCGGCGTGAAGCCGATGCGGCCGTTGGTGTTGATGTTTCCGATGGAGAGCGCGCCGCATTCGGCCACCGGGCTGGCGCCGGCATCGGAGGTGGAGCGCTTCAGGTCGCGCGAGGCGGCGCTGCGCTGGCTGCTCGTCTTGGCGCGCTCCAGCGCCAGCTTGGACAGCATCTCCGGCTCCAGATCCATCGGCTCGGCATTGGCGTTGCCGGCCTGGGCGGCGGCACAGGCGAGCGCCAGCACGACGATGAGGCCGGTCAGCAGCAGGGGCTTGTTGATCGACATGGCGAGGTCCTCGAATTGGGCGGGCAAACAAAAAGGGCCGAGGCTTCGATGCGAAGCCTCGGCCCTGGCGCTGATCTCACTCGATCACGCCGATCTTCAGCTTCTGCTCGTTGCGGCTGCCGCTTTGCGTCTGCGCGATGTTGCGGGCGTTCACCTGCACGGTGTGGCTGCCCAGGTTCTTGTCGACCTTGCCGATCACCATCGACTGCGTGTTGCGCGAGCCGGACTGGGTCTGGCGGATGTCGCGGGCATTGACGGTGGTGCGGCTGGTGCCGAGCGGGGTGTTCATGTCCACCACACCCATTTCGAGGGACTGCTTGTTGCGCGAGCCGGTCTGCGACTGGTTCAGGTCGTCGACCGTCACGCGGGACTGGTCGGCGAAGGCGGCGCCGGCGGCAGCCAGGGAGGCGGCGAACAGAATGGTCTTCAGCATGGTGAGCTCCTATCGAAGGTTGAGGTTGCGTTCCGGGGTTTCGGTCTGAGCGTTTCGTCTCAGCCTGACCTTCAGTTGCAGCGGCTTCTCTGGCGGTTCAAAGAAGTTTTCTCAACGTTCTAGGGAGTCAGTGCACCCTGAACTCCACCAACTCAAACACCGTCGCCTCCCGCAACGACGCCCCCACATAAGTCGACACCGTGTACTTCACCGGCCGCTTCACCTGCGCCGCGTACCACACCACATGCTCCGCGCTCACCGCCGCGCCGCGCGCGCGGCCCTGGCCTCGCAGCACCACCTTGGTGGCGCGGAAGCGCCCGGCGCCCACCACCACCTCTTCTTCGCCTTCGACGCTCACCCGCAGCGGCACGCTCACCTGCTCGATGCGGCGCTGCTGGTCGCCCAGGCGCTGCCCGGCGCGCAGCGGCCCGGCGGCCAGCAGGTAGGGCGAAAACTCGGGGGGTGACAGGGTCCAGCCCGGCAGCGGGTGGAAGCCTGCCTCCAGCGCCGCGACGGTGGTGCGCACCTTTGCATCCGAGGTGGTGGTCCAGGTCTCGGCCACACCGTCGGCCGAGACGCCATCGACACGTGCCGTGATGAACAGGTCGCCCAGGCGGAACTGGTCCTGCACGCGGTAGCGCCAGGTGTCGCCGCTTTGCGGCAGCAGCTCGGCGCGTGCGCTCGGCGCGGGGCTCGTCGGCTGGGCTGCCGGAGCGGCGGCCGCGACCTGCGGCGCCAGGGCCGCGAGCCGTGTCTGCGCCAGTGCCACGAACCTCCCCTGGGGGTACTGGCGCAGGTAGGCGCGGTACTCGTCGGCGCGGTTCGAGTTCTGGATGCTGTTCCAGAACGCCAGCTCGCCTGCGGTCTCGAGGTCGGTGGCATTGGCCTCGGCGCGCGGCGCCACGCCGGGCACGAAGGCGAACTCGCCTTGCAGCGACGAACTTTCCCAAGGCACCTGCTGCTCCTTCGTGTCGCGCACCACGCCTTCGCGCACCCGCTTGAACACGCTTTCCACCGGCAGCCCCGGCGTGAGCAGGTGCCTGGCGAGGTAGCTCGCGTACAGGCTGTTGGCGGCGCTGCCGCCGCCGCTGTCGGCGGCCAGCTTGCCGGGCGCGGTGGCGAAGGCCAGCAGGGTGCCCACCGGTGCATCCATCTGCGCCAGGCCCTGCGCGGTGGACGACGACGAACGCCCGGCGAACGGGTTGTTGCGGCAGGCGTCGAGGATCACGATGTTGATGCGGCTGCGCGCGAACTGCATGCGCCCGAGGATGAAGCCCAGGTCCAGCCCGGCGATCGGGATCTCGTCTTCGCTGCGGATCTCGGCGTCCACCGGGATGAGGTAGTTGCGGTCGCGCAGCTGCAGCCCGTGGCCGGCGTAGTAAAGCACCGCAACGGTGTTCTCCGACAGCCGCGTGCCGAACTCGCGCATCGCGTTCACCAGCCCGGCGCGGTCGAGGTTCTCGCGCAGCGTCACCGCAAAGCCGGCGCGCCGCAGGCTCTCGGCCACCAGGCGCGCGTCGTTCACCGGGTTGTCGAGCGCGTCGGTGCGGTAGGCCGCGTTGCCGATCACGAGCGCGAGGCGCTCCTCGGTGATGGCGGTGCCGCGCATCTTCTGCGCCAGGGCCGGCGGCAGGGCAAGCACCAGCAGGCAGGCCGTCAGCGCCAGCACGGACCTCAACGACAGCCGGCTCATGCAACAGCCTCCGGCGCGGTGAGCAGCGACACGCTGGCCGCGGCCGAGGGCAGGGCCGCGAAGCAGCGGTACCGGGAGGCGTCGTCGGCATCGCCGCACCACCACACGCTGGCGCAAGTGCCGGCTTCGCCGCCGGACTGCAGCAGCGTGGCGGCAAGCCCGGCCGACGCATCGTCGGCCTCGGCCGGCATCGCCTCCAGCGCAGCCAGCGCTGCTTCGAAGGCTTCGACGGTGTACCCGGTATCGAGCACGCGCCGGGCAGTGGCATCGAGCTGCGCGAACCACGCGCGTGCCGCAATGGCTTGGGCGAGGCTGGCGCCGGGCATCACCAGCGTGAGCGGGAAATGCCGCCCGACGCGATCGACGCTGGGCATCAGCAAGCCGGCCCACGACGTGTCGCCCAGCAGCTGCGGCGCCAGCCAGAAGCGCCGGATGGGCGCCACCAGGTAGCGGGCCAGCCATGCTTCGCCGCCGAGCTGCTCCTGCGCACAAGCCATGCCGCGCTGCAGCCACTCGTCCCATGCATGAACGAAAGCATCCGGCAGCCGGCGCGACGCAAAGTCCCCGAGGCCCGGGAGCTTGCCGTACCAACTGATCATGTCGGCCCGCACTCGATCTACAGGGTCTACAGGCGCTTCGGGCATTGGAACTGCTCCAGCTCGGACCGCAGCAGCGGGTTGTGCGGCGTGCTGCTGCGGATCTCGAAGCGCGCCTTGCGGCCTTCGACGTCGAAGGCGGCGATCACCCGGTCGGGTGTCGGGCCGGGCTCGAGCCGCACCCGGTCGAACAGGCGCAGCAGCGCCCACGGCCCTTCGAACACATGGCCGGGGCCGGCACTGCCGCCTTGCGGTGTGAGCTGCACCTGCACGCGCCCTGCCGGGCCGGCGCCGGGCCAGCGCACGCTTTGCACCGCTGCTTCGGCGCCGCGCCGGCCGGCCGCCCCGCGGGCAAACCGCATCACCTGGCCATCCACGTCGAGCGAGAACGCGGCGGCATCGGCATCGAGTTCGATCAGACGGAAGTCGAGCTGCACGCCGAGGGTGCGCCCGCCTTCGCGGAAGAAGGCCTCGCGGATCGCCTGGGCCCGCTGGAACTGCAGCAGTGCGTCGCTCGACTCGGCCCGAGCCCCGTCGGGCTTGCGGTAGGCCCACGGGCGGATCGACGTGTCGAGATAGGGAAGGAGGTAGCGCTGGAAGAAGCCGTCGACCACGCCGCCGGCGGCGAAGGTGCGCAGGAATTCCTCGCGCGACATCTCTTCGCGGCTGGTGCGCACGAACGGATAGCGCCCGCCGGTGGCGCGCGTGCAGGGGCCGGCCAGCTCGCCGGCCATCTGCCGGGCCAGCGGTTCGCGCATGACGGCAAAGGCCTGGCCGGCGCCGGTGTGGGCCAGGTCGATCAGCATGCCGCGCAGGGGTTCCGGAGCGCGCTGGGCCGCCAGGGCCAGTTCGCGGGTCACGTTGCTGGCCGGCAGCACCGTCTTGCGCCTGGCTGCATCGTCCACCGCGTTGAGGTGCTGCGACAGCCGGCCCAGCAGGGCCTGCATCTCGTCCACCTGGCTCGGCGGGCCGGCGATGAAGGCTTGCAGCGCTTCGAAGCTGGGGTCGAGCAGCGTTTCCGCCGCGGCCGTGGTGCTGGTGCCCGAAGCGCCCAACTGGGCCGGCGGCGCCAGGCTCACCTCCCTGACGACATGGCGCAGCAGGGTGGCCAGCGGCGAGTCGGCATGCGACAGCAACTGGGCGGCTTCGGCCGTGGCCGTCAGGTCGGCCGTCGGTGCCAGGCGCAGGTCGGCGACGAACTCGCCCCACAGGCGCTTGTAGTCGGCCAGGTACAGGCGCTCCACCTCGTCGGCCACCCGGGCCTGGCCCGCCGGGTCGGTGGCCCCGGCGTCGGCCGTGCCCAGCACCCAGGCCTGCTCGGCGGCCAGCTGGCGCAGCACTTCCGCCGTTCGTGGCCGCAGCGACTGCTGCAGCACCGCGCGCGTGTAGAGGCCCGGCACACCGGTGTCGAGCGACTTGCCGCTCGCGCGGGTGAACACCCGGCGCGCGTGGGGCCCGCCTGCCGATTCGATGGAAAAGACGGCGGCCTGCGGGCCCAGGTCCATCTGGCGCAGTCGGCTGTAGGCCCGCTGCGCCAGCGGCACGCCGGCCACCCGCTCGCGCGCCTGGGCAATGACCTGCGGCTGCGCCTGCGACGGCGCGCCGACCTCGCCGCGCGCCAGCAGCTGCTCGAGGTGGCTGCGCAGCGCCTCGCGTTCGGCCGCGGTGGCGGCCACCGGCGGTGTGCTGCCGTCCCAGTCGGCCAGCAGGAAGCCGCGCAGCGCGGCCGCGTCGAAATGGCGGCCGCCGAAGAGCATGAGATAGGCCTTGAGGTCTTCGTACAGGCGCGAGGCCTGGGCCGCCGGGTCGGCGTTGCCGGTGCTGCCTGCACGCAGGCGGGCTTCGAGCCGCGCGGCGATGCGCGGCACGAAGGCGTCCTTCAGCAGGCGCTCGTAGCCGTCGTGCGCGGCGGCGGCGAGCATGCTGCCCTGGTCGAACCCCAGCGCCTGCCACAGCCTCGGCAGGCTGCCGGCCGCGCGCCCGACCGCGGCTTGTCTTTCCACGGCCTGCAGGGTCTGCAGCACCGGCAGCAGGGCGGCCAGGTCGGTGGGAGGCGACTGTGCTGCCTGGGCGGCATGCCGGCCGAGCGTGGCCACTTCGTCGCCGAGCGACGCGATCTGCGCGCGGCTGTGCGCAAAGCCAGCCCAGGTGAGGGCCGCCCCGCCCCCTGCCAGGCACAGGCTCGCGGCCACGGCCGCCCAGCCGAGGCCGGCACGCCGGCGCTGCCATCGCAGGTTGGTCCCGGCCAGCCCGGCTTCGGCGAACACCACGTCGCGCAGCAGCCGCGTCACGAAGAAGCTCTTGCCGCTGGGCCGGGCGGGGGCGACCAGCCGGCTGGTGAGGCCCATGGCGCGGGCCACGCCGCCGATGGCGCGATCGACCGGCGTGCCTTCCTGGGTGGCGCTGGTGAAGTACACGCCGCGCAGGAAGGGCGGCGTGCGGTCGTCCCGGGCTTCGCCGAACACCGCCTGCAGGAAACCCTGCAGGGTTTCGCGCAGCACCCCCCACTGCTGCGGAAAGGCATAGATGGCCGGGCGCCGCTCGCGGTCGTGCTGGGCATGCAGGCGGTCGATGAGGCACTGGTTCAGGCGCTTCTCCAGCACCGCGAAGTCGTTCGCCAGGCGGGCCAGCGGGTCGTCGCAGGTGAGCTCGGTGTCGTAGGGGAAGGTCACGCCCCAGACCTGCGCTCGCTCGTCCTTGTCGAAGTCGGCAAAGAACTCCATGAAGCCGGCCAGCAGGTCGCACTTGGTGACCATTGCATAGATCGGGAAGCGGATGCCCAGCCGCTGGTGCAGCTCGTCGATGCGGGCGCGCAGCTCCCTCGCATGCGCCGCACGCTGCAGCTCGCTGGCATTGAGCAGGTCGCTCACGCTGAGCGTGAGCAGCACGCCGTTGATGGGGCGGCCCGGGCGGTACTGCGCCAGCAGGTCCAGGAAGCCCAGCCAGGCGGTGCGGTCGGCGGCGCGGTGGCTGTCGTGTGTGGTGTAGCGGCCGGCGGTGTCGATGAGCACCGCGTCGTTGGTGAACCACCAGTCGCAGTTGCGGGTGCCGCCGATGCCGCGCACCGCCTTCTTGCCCAGCTGCGCGGCCAGCGGGAACTCGAGGCCGGAGTTGACGAGTGCGGTGGTCTTGCCGGCACCCGGCGCGCCGATGATCACGTACCAGGGCAGTTCGTAGACGTAGGGCCGGCCGGCGAGCGCGGCGAGCCAGGGGTGCCGTCCGCCGACGCGGCGGTGCTTGAGCAGGCCGACGGCCCGCTCGAAGCGCTGGCCGAGCAGCTCCACTTCCTGTTCGCCGGGGCCGGGCAGCACGGCGGTGTCGTGCGAGCCGTCGGCCGCGTTGCGCGGCTCGGCCGATGCCTGCGTGACCATGCGGTCGATCAGCCGCCGGTTGTTGCGCGCGGCGCGCAGTGCCATCCAGACGGCCTGCAGAGCGGCAACGGCAATCAGCACGCCGATGGCCACCCAGCGTTCGCGCTCGCCTGCCAGCGGCGTGCGCCCCGCCAGCGTGACCAGCGGGCCGACGAACCACACCAGCGTGGCCGCGGCAACGAGGCCGACCAGGCTCAGCAGCCCGCGTGCCAGCGGTTGCAGGCTGTGCGAGGCGGGTGGCGCGGCAGCGCGTTTCATCGTGCCCTTCGTTGGCTCAGGCGTCGGGCCGCGGCAGCAGCAGCTCGATCTCGATGCGCCGGTTGCCTGCACGGCCGGCGGGCGTGTCGTTGGGGCCGCGCGGCTCGGCGTCGGCGCGGCCCTCGGCACGGGTGCGCTCGCCGGCAAGGCCCTGCCGGGTGAGCTGCGCCACCACCGCCTGTGCCTGCTCGCGCGACAGGTGCCAGTTCGACGGGAACTGCAGCGACGCGGTGGGCGTGTTGTCGGTGTGCCCCACGGCCACCACCACGCCAGGCTGGCCCTTCAGGGCCAGGGCGATGCGGCCGAGCAGGGCGATGCGCGCAGGCTGCAGGCGGGCGCTGCCGGCTTCGAACAGCTCGTCGGCCGGCAGCGTCACGACCGAGCGGGCGGCCTCGTCGCGCACCTGCAGTGCGCCGCTGGCGACGTCGGCCTGCAGCAGCGGCGCCAGGCGCGGCCTGGCGGCGGCCACGATGCCGGCCGCCGCCGCCGGCAGGCGCTCGGCACGCAGCGCCGCTGTGTCTTCGTGGATCCGGCGGAACAGCGGCTGGGCCAGGGCATCGAGCCGGGCATTCGCCAGCAGCCAGGCACCCAGCACCAGCGTGGCCCCGGTGGCGAGCACCGCCCACAGCGGGAGCACCGACAGCCGGCCGCTGCCGGGCGAGCGCACGCCCTCCCAGCGTTGCGACAGCGCGCGCGAGGCGGGCGAGCCGCGGGCTGGATGCACCTGGTCGAGCACCCGCTCGGCAATGCCGTCGAGCTGCTCGCGCCCGCCGCGCATGCCGCGGTAGCGACCTTCGAAGCCGAGCGACAGGCACACGTAGAACAGCTCCAGCAGGTCGTGGTTGGCCTTCACGTCCTCGCCGAGACGCTCGAGCAGCTTGAAGGCCTTGTCGCCGCCCGAACGCTCGTCATGGAACTCCTGCAGCAGGTTGCGCTGCGGCCAGGGCGGCTCGTTGCCCCAGGGCGTACCGGCGACCACTTCATCGAGAAAGCTGCACAGCAGGTAGCGCGCGGCGGAGATCTGGTGCACCGCCACGCCGTTGGCCTTGGCCAGCGCCTCGAACTCCTTCACCCGGTCGAGCAGCTGTTCGCGCAAGGCACCGGGGTCGGCATGCGAGGTGGTGGAGCGCAACTGCTCCACCAGCGCGAGCAGCGTGTTGGCGGCACCCAGCAGCGGGTTGATGCCGGCGACCAGGCGCTGGAGTTCGGCCGCGGGCCTGGCCGGCCGCGGCTGCGGCGGCGCTTCGGGCCGCGGCATCACCAGCGTGGCCTGCCCGCCGGGCGAGGGCATCAGGATGGTGTGTTCCGGATCCGGGACGATGATGGTGCGCTCGTCATCAGCACTCACGACTGCACCCCTTGCCGGGCTGGGCGTCAGGCCGCCCCGGCTTCGCGCAGGAAGCGCTCGCGCTGCGCGTCGTTGTCGAGGTTCTGCGCCACGATCTTGAAGAACTCGTTGCGGTTGGAGCAGCTGCCGGCGGCGCGCTTGGTCACCACCTTGGCGATGGGGCCGATGTAGGCGGTGAGCAGCTGGGCGGCGCGTTCCACGTCGGCCGGCGTGAGCGCCTGGCCGGGCGGCACCGAGCCGGGGCTGGAATTGCCGTCACGTGTGTTGACCACCGTGGGCGGCAAGGTCACCGGGCGGCCGGTGACGGCGCGGGCAAACGCCTCGCGGTCCTCGGCCCGGTCGAGCGATTCCATCAGCGAGGCGGTGAGGGAGTCGATGTCCTTGTGCACGTGGGCCGCCTTGCGCACCAGCACCCTGGCCACCGGCCCCACAAAACGCGCGAGCGCCATTTCGACGCCCGACAGCACCGGGGCGCTCCAGCCGGTGGGCGGCGGCGAGCTGGTGCCGCCGGAGCTGCTGCCCGGCGCGACGTTGCTGCCCAGCGAAGGCGCGCGCGGGCCCGAAGGCGTGGGATCGACGCCGATGGGCCGCACCACGTTGGAGATGATGGTGGCCTCGGAGATCGTGCTGCTCACCGGGTGCGCGTACTCGGCCAGCAGGGCGGCGCGGAACGCATCGGCCGTCTGGTAGCGCTGCGCCGGGTTCTTGGCCAGCGCGCGGGCCACCACCGCGTCGTACTGCGGCCAGCGCCGGCGCGGGTCCACCTCCGACGGCGGCTGCGGGTCGTGGTAGCACACGTCATGCATGATCGCCTCGGGCCGGCCGCGGAACGGCGCCTGCAGCGCGAGCAGCTCATAGAGCAGCACGCCGGCGGCGAAGATGTCGATGCGGTGGTCGATGTGCTCGCCGAGGTAGTACTCCGGCGCGATGTAGCCGGGCGTGCCCATCAGCAGGTTGGCCCGCGTGCGGTCGGCGTTCTCGATGCGCGCGATGCCGAAGTCGGCCAGCTTGATGCGGCCGTTGCTCATGATGATGATGTTGGCCGGCTTGATGTCGCGGTGCCAGATGCTGTTGCGGTGCGCGAACTCCAGGGCGTCGAGCAGCTGCGCCATGATGCTGACCGTGTCGCGCTCGTCGAAGCCGACGCCGCGCGACAGGTATTCGCGCAGCGTGTTGCCCTCCACGTATTCCATCGCGATGAAGGCGAACTGCTCGTCCTCGCCGTATTCGTAGACGCCCACGATGCCCGGGTGGTTGAGCGCGCCGGCGGCCTGCGCCTCGCGGCGGAAGCGGCCCGACATGGTCTCGGCCTTGTCGTCGTCGTCGATCAGCTCCTTGCGGATGGTCTTGACCGCCACGCGACGCTTGATGACCGGGTCGGTGGCCAGGTAGACGGTTCCCATCGCGCCTCTGCCGAGAACACCGATGACGGGGTACTTGCCCAGACGTTCAGGAATGTTCATGTGTGGGGCTGGCTGCCGAGCTGCCGCGAGTATGACGGGCTCAGGAGTCCAGCATCTTCATGGCCTTGACCAGGCTCGTTCGCATGCGGCCGATCGACTGCGCGAGCACGCCGATCTCGTCGCGCGAGCTGCGCTTGAACTCGGGGATCTCGAGCTCGCCCATGCTCACCCGGTCGGCAAAGCTCGACAGCTTGCCGATGGGCCGGATCACCATGGCCCACAGCATGAGGTTGAGCATCAGGCCGATGACGATGAAGACCACGGTGATCGACGTCATGAAGACCTCGAAGGCGCGTTCGGCCCGCTCGAGCGGCACCTTGGTGGGCACCGAGATGATCTGGGCGCCCACCACCTCGTTGAGCGTCCAGCCGAAGCCGTTGGCCGGGCCGTAGCGCTCGATCATGGTCTTGGGCGCGGCGTCCACCGTGCTGTGGCAGCGCAGGCAGGCCGGGTTGGCGATGCGGATGGGCCGCGCGATGTAGAACGAGCGGCCGGTGGGCGTGTCGCGGTCGCCGATGATCTCGGCGGCGTCCTTGTTGCCGCGGAACTGGGTCACGATGTCGGTTTCCCACTCGACCGCACGGTTGCGCGGGTTGGTCGGGTTGAGCACCGCTTCCTTGTAGCTGTATTCGGTGTGCTTCTTGCGCAGGTCGTTGAACACTTCGGTGGCCGAATAGGCCGGCACCGACTGCGGCAGGAAGGTGTACTTCATCTGCGTCTCGAGCAGCGGGTTCACCTGCGTGGACGTGTAGGTGCGCGCGGCCAGCGCGGTGTCCATCAGCAGCCGCGCGTTCTCGGCGATCTCGGCGCGGGCGTTGCGCTCCAGCAGCGTCCACGACACGCGGCCGGCGGCCACGATGCCGATGGCGAAGATCAGCAGGAACACCAGGTTGAACTTGAGCAGCAGCTTCATGGGGCGACCTCAGCGAGTGGGGGAGGAGGCGGCGGCCGCGCTGGCCGCGCCATGGGCCGCCGGCGCGGCGCGCCGGGGCTCCTTGTCTTTGTCCTTGGGCAGGTACTTCTCGGGGAACAGGATCGGGTCCCATTCCGGATGGAACGACAGGTTCTCGATCAGCGCCGCCCGGAACGCGGGCTCCCTGGCCTTGGCACGCCAGCGCTGCATCAGCGGGCGGCGGATCCACGGCTCGGCCTTGAGCCACACCTCGACGTCGGCATAGGCGAAGGCCGGTGCGTCCTTCGGCTTGAGATCCACGTCGCGGAAGCGGTCGAGGCGCAGCGGCAGCGAGTCGCGGAAGCCGCGCGGCATGTCGCTCACGAAGCCCTGCATGCCGCCCGGGTTGACCGCACCGCGCGCGCCCGCCTTGCGCAGGTAGTAGTCGCCCTGCCTGAGCGCCACCGCGACCGGGGCGCCGCTCGCCTGGTGCTCGGCCAGGCGGGTCTCGCCGCGTTCGACGAACAGCGCGGCCTCGGCGGGCACGACCTTGAAGACCACCACCGAACCGGAGGGGGAGGACATCCAGAACGGCCGTGTGCGCAGCTCGTACGCCGCCGCCTGTGCCTTGGCGCCAGTGACTTTCGTCCACCCCTCCATCACGTACAGCCAGCGCTCCTGCTTCTGCTTGGCGCCGGCCGCGCCGCCACCGATCCAGGCGCGGGTGGACGGGCCGAACTGCACCACCGCCTGCTCGCCCAGCTCGACCTGCACGAAGGTGGAAGTGCCGGTCTCGATGAGGTCGCCGGGTGCGAGGCGCAGGCCCTCGGCGGCGTGCAGGCGGCCGGTGCCCCGATAGACCAGCGCGTCACCCTCGAGGATGGTGACCATGCCGGTCGCATCGGCAGCCTTCGCGCTGCAGCACAACACTGCCGTCAGGGCAGCGGCGACGAGTCCCCGCATCATTTGCTCCGCACCTCTCATGTCGGGCGCATGCCCGGTGTTCACGATGAGAAATCAATCTAGACCCCCCCTCGCGGCACTGTCAATCACTCGAACGCGGAGGGCGCGAGGTGCATCCGGGCCCGTGTTTTTAGGGGCTCGCACAGAGGGGCGGCAGCAGTAATATGGCCCGCGACCCCCCGGCCCGAAGCCGCTGCGCGGCCGTGGTTTGGAGAGGTCTCCCGAATGTGTTGGCCCCGGTCGCGAAGCAGTGCGCCCACCCCCGAAAGGGCGTTGAGCAGTTCCCCGCAAGCGGCCTGACGACGGTGGCTCGAATGATCGGCATACGCATCGTTTCCCCCGAGGGAGCGGCGCAGGGTGCGCCGCTGCCGGTCATGTTCGGCGAGGCCGGCGGGGCCATCGGCCGCAGCGCCGAATGCGCGCTGATGCTCAGCGACCCCGAGCGCAGCATCTCTCGCAAGCAGCTGCTCGTGAGCTGTCGCGACGGGCAGCACTTCATCCGCCAGGTCGGCACGCACCTCGATGTCGAACTCGACGGCGAGGTGATGCCGCTGAACGTGGACATGCCCCTGCACGCCGGGGCCCGCATCACCGTGGGGCCTTATGTGCTGCTGGCGGCCGAGCCGCCCGCAGCGGCACCGGTGGACGTGGTGGTGGGCGAAACCAGCAACGTGCGCCGCCCCGGCCGGCGCCGCCGCGCCTCCGACGTCGACCCGGCGGCGGCCGAGGCCGCGCAGGCCCGCGGCGCGCAGCTCGAGGCCTTCCATGCGGCGCTGTACCGCGGCCTCGGCCTGCCGGTGCCACCGCTGGCCGAGCGGTCTGCCGAGCAGCTCGTCCTCATCGGCAGCCTGCTGCGCCGTGCCGTTGCCGGAACGCTGGCCTTGCTGGCCACCCGCACCATCGCCAAGCGCGAGCTGGGCGCGAGCCGCACGCAGATCCGCACGCGCGAGAACAACCCGCTGAAGTTCTCGCCCGACGTCGATGCGGCGCTGAACCACCTGCTCGGGCCGCCGCGGCGCGGCTTTCTCGAGCCGCTGCCCGCGCTCACCGAAGCCTTCGACGACCTGCGCGCGCATGAGGTGGCCCTGCTCACCGGCATGCGCGCAGCGGTGGACGAGGTGCTTGCCCAGTTCGACCCCGGCACACTGGAACGCCGCCTCGCGCCGCGCGGCGTCTGGGAAAGCCTGCTGCCCGCGGCGCGCAAGGCCAAGCTGTGGGAAAGCTATGACGAGCAGTACGGCGAGATCGTGCACGAGATCGAAGGGGACTTCGACTCGCTGTTCGGCCGGGCCTTCCTGCAGGCTTATGAACGCCAGCTGGCGGAACTCGGCCGCCCGCCGGCGCAGGAGCGCCAGCAGGGCTGATCAGCGCCGCCGGCGACGGCGATACAGCACCAGGCCGTAGATCGCCAGGTTGATGCCCACGAGCGCGCCGCCGAGCAGGTACTGCAGCTCGCGCGTCAGCTCGCCGGGGTAGATGAGCGGCACGATGTAGCGCTCGACGAAACCCTGCGAATACACCGCGCGCCCGGCCGCCGCGCGCAATGCGTTCTCGAGCGGCGTGAGCGGGCAGATGCCGCCGCTGAATTCGATGAAGGCGCCCCAGGCCAGCGCCGGCAGGTGCAGCCAGGCGGCCCGGCGCCAGCGCAGCACCAGCAGGCCGCCCAGCACCGCGAAGGCGATGAAGGCCAGGTGCAGCAGCAGCACCGTGTCGGCGAACAGCGCGTAAGGCATGGCTTGCGGCGATGGCGGGTGAATCCGCAGGCTTGCCGCGGGCTCACCGCGGGCTCAGAACACCTGCTCGATGCGGGTGTCGTGGTAGATCCAGTGGCTGCGGCCGGCGTGCTGCACCTCGACGTTCACCCGCACCTCCTGGCCGGCCCTGGTTTGTGCATTCGGGCAGCCGCGGGCCACCGCGGCCAGTTCGCTGCTGCCCGGCTGTTGCGGCTGCTCGGCCACCAGGTCTGCGGCCCAGGCGGTGCGCCCGCCGACGCCCAGCACGACCTTGCGCAGGGCGAGGCCGGCGGGCAGGGCCGCGCCGCCGGCGCTGCGCAGCGTGGCGGTCACGATGAAGTTCTCGCAGCGCCGCTGACCGCTCGCGTCCACCACGGTCGGCATGCGGTTCAGGTAGGGGTAGCTGTCGAGCACGAGGCGCGCACCGGCGAGCTCGAGCCGGGCCTGCGCCGTGGGTTGGGCGGTGTTGTCCATCGGGGCCTGGGCCTTGGGCATGCCGGTGCCGCAGGCGCCGCACAAGGCGAGCAAGGCGGCACCGGCGGTTCTGGAAAACGCGCGAAGCATCGCGGTCCTTGCAGGTCAGCGGCGCCGGCGGGTGGTGCTGCCGCCGCCCAGCAGGCCGCCCAGCACGCCGCGGATGATCTCGCGCCCGACGGTGGAGCCCACCGTGCGGGCGGCCGACTTGGCCAGCGTCTGGGCAATGCCGTCACGCCTGCCGCCGCGCGGCCCGGTGCTGCCGAAGAGCAGGTCCGACAGGCCGCCCATCAGGCCGCCGCCGGCTTCCTGGGCAGCATCAGTGGCGCCTCCCTTGGCGGCCTCGATGGCTTCGTCGCGCATGTTCTGCGCGGCATCGGCGGTGGCGGCGGCGCGGCCCTTGAGCTTTTCGTAGGCCGATTCGCGGTCGACCGCCTTTTCGTAGGCGCCGGCCACCAGCGAGCCCTGCAGCAGCGCCTTGCGCTGGTCGGGCGTGATGGGGCCGATCTGGCTGCCCGGCGGCAGCACGTACACACGCTCGGTGATGCCCGGGCGGCCTTTTTCGTCGAGCAGGCTCACCAGCGCCTCGCCGACCGCCAGCTCGGTGATGGCGGTGGCGATGTCGAGCCTGGGGTTGGCCCGCATGGTTTCAGCCGCCGACTTCACCGCCTTCTGGTCGCGCGGCGTGAAGGCGCGCAGCGCATGCTGCACCCGGTTGCCCAGCTGGCCGAGCACGCTGTCGGGCACGTCGAGCGGGTTCTGCGTCACGAAGTACACGCCCACGCCCTTGGAGCGCACCAGCCGCACCACCAGCTCGATGCGGTCGACCAGCGCCTTCGGCGCGTCGTCGAACAGCAGGTGGGCCTCGTCGAAGAAGAACACCAGCTTGGGCTTGTCGAGGTCGCCCACCTCGGGCAGCGTCTCGAACAGCTCGGACAGCATCCACAGCAGGAAGGTGGCGTACAGGCGCGGCGCGTTGAGCAGTTTGTCGGCGGCCAGGATGTTCACGACTCCCTTGCCGTCGACCGTCTGCATGAAGTCGCTGATGTCGAGCATCGGCTCGCCGAAGAACTTCTCGCCGCCCTGGCTTTCGATGGTGAGCAGCCCGCGCTGGATGGCCCCGACGCTGGCGGCGCTCACGTTGCCGTATTCGGTGGTGAACTCGCCCGCGTTGTCGCCCACGTGCTGCAGCATCGCGCGCAGGTCCTTCAGGTCGAGCAGCAGCAGGCCGTTGTCGTCGGCGATCTTGAAGACGATCTGCAGCACGCCCTGCTGCGTGTCGTTGAGGTTGAGCATGCGCCCCAGCAGCAGCGGCCCCATGTCGCTCACGGTGGCGCGCACCGGGTGGCCCTGCTCGCCGAACACGTCCCACAGCGTGGTGGGGCAGGCCAGCGACTGCGGCGCGGGCAGGCCGCGCTCCTCGATCACCTTGGCCACCTTGGGCGGCAGGCTGCCGGCCTGCGAGATGCCGGTGAGGTCGCCCTTCACGTCGGCCATGAAGACCGGCACGCCGATCTTCGAGAAGTTCTCGGCCAGGGTCTGCAGGCTGATGGTCTTGCCGGTGCCGGTGGCGCCCGTGATGAGCCCGTGGCGGTTTGCCAGCGCGGGCAGCAGGTGGCATTCGGTGTCGCCGTGCTTGGCAAGCAGGATCGGATCGGCCATGAGTGCTCCCTCGTTAAAATCGCGGCCATCGTACAACCCCAGAACGTGAGCACTCCATGGCCGGTCATTCCAAATGGGCCAACATCCAGCATAGAAAAGGCCGCCAGGACGAAAAGCGCGGCAAGGTCTGGACGCGCGTCATCCGCGAGATCATGGTCGCGGCCCGCCAGGGCGGCGGCGACGTGTCGGCCAACCCCCGCCTGCGCCTGGCGATCGACAAGGCCAAGGCCGCCAACATGCCGGCCGACACCATCAAGCGCAACATTGACAAGGCCACCGGCAACCTCGAAGGCGTGAGCTACGAGGAAATCCGCTACGAGGGCTACGGCATCGGCGGCGCCGCCATCATCGTCGACTGCATGACCGACAACCGCGTGCGCACCGTGGCCGAGGTGCGGCATGCCTTCAGCAAGTACGGCGGCAACCTGGGCACCGAAGGTTCGGTGGCCTTCCAGTTCAAGCACTGCGGCCAGTTCATCTTTGCGCCGGGCACCAGCGAGGACAAGGTGATGGAAGTCGCCCTCGAGGCGGGCGCCGAAGACGTGGTGACCGCCGATGACGGCGCCATCGAGGTGCTGTGCGCGCCGGCCGACTTCGAGGCGGTGAAGAACGCGCTCGAAGGCGCCGGTCTCAAGGCCGAGGTGGCCGAGGTCACCATGCGCGCCGAAAACACCATCGAGCTCGCCGGCGAGGATGCCGCGCGGATGCAGAAGCTGCTCGACGTCATCGAGGACCTCGACGACGTGCAAGAGGTCTATCACAACGCCGAGATCAACGAATGAAAGTACTAGTCATCGGCGGGGGAGGGCGCGAACACGCACTGGCGTGGAAGATCGCGCAGTCGCAGAAGGTGCAGATGGTCTACGTGGCGCCCGGCAACGGCGGTACCGCGCTCGACCACCGCCTGAAAAACGTCGCCATCACCGACGTGAACGCGCTGGCCGACTTCGCGCAGGCCGAGAAGATCGGCCTCACCGTGGTCGGCCCGGAGGCGCCGCTGGCGGCCGGCGTGGTGGACGAATTCCGTGCCCGCGGCCTGCGGATCTTCGGCCCGACCAAGGCCGCGGCCCAGCTCGAAAGCTCCAAGGCCTTCTCGAAGGACTTCATGAAGCGCCACGGCATCCCGACCGCGGCCTACGAGACCTTCAGCGACGCCGCGGCGGCGCATGCCTACGTCGACCGCATGGGCGCGCCCATCGTCGTGAAGGCCGACGGCCTCGCGGCGGGCAAGGGCGTGGTGGTGGCTGCCACCCTCGAGGAAGCCCACCAGGCGGTCGACTGGATGCTGCTGGACAACAAGCTCGGCGTCACGCACAACGCGGGCGGCGCGCGGGTGGTCATCGAGGAATTCCTGCAGGGCGAGGAAGCCAGCTTCATCGTGCTGGCCGACGGCAGGAACGTGGTGCCGCTGGCCACCAGCCAGGACCACAAGCGCCTGCTGGACGGCGATGCCGGCCCCAACACCGGCGGCATGGGCGCCTACTCGCCGGCACCGGTGGTCACGCCCAACATCCATGCCAAGGCGATGCACGAGATCATCCTGCCCACGCTGGCGGGCATGGCGAAGGACGGCATCCCGTACACCGGCTTCCTGTACGCCGGCCTGATGATCGACGCGCAGGGCAACCCCAGGACGCTCGAGTTCAACTGCCGCATGGGCGACCCGGAAACGCAGCCCATCATGATGCGGCTCAAGAGCGACCTGCTCGAAGTGCTGACGCATGCGGCCGACGGCACGCTCGACCAGGTGGAGCTGCAATGGGACCGCCGGTTTGCGCTGGGTGTGGTGATGGCCGCGCACGGCTATCCCGACAAGCCGCGCAAGGCCGACGTCATCACCGGCCTGCCGCCCGAAGCGCCCGATGCCATGGTGTTCCACGCCGGCACCACTCAGCTCAGCAAGGAGCTCGTCACCAGCGGCGGCCGGGTGCTGTGCGTCACCGCGCTGGGTGATTCCGCGAAGGTGGCGCAGGCGCGCGCCTATGAAATGCTCGCCGGCATCCGCTTCGACGGCATGCAATACCGTCGCGACATCGGCTACCGGGCCATCAAGCGATGACACCCACCGAGGTGGTCCGCGAGTACCTGCTGGACCTGCAGCAGCGCATCGTCGATGCCATGGAGGCCGAAGACGGCCAGCGCTTCCTGCGCGACCACTGGATGCGCCCGCCGGGCGGCAAGCTCGAAGGCGAGGGCCTGTCGCGCCTCATCGAGCAGGGCGGCCTGCTCGAGCGCGGCGGCTGCAGCTTCTCGCATGTGAAGGGCCAGGCGCTTCCGCCTTCGGCCACGCAGCACCGGCCCGAACTGGCCGGCGCGCCGTTCGAGGCGCTGGGCGTGTCGCTGGTGTTCCACCCCCGCAACCCCTACGTGCCGACCGCCCACATGAACGTGCGCATGCTCGCCGCCCACAAGCCGGGCGGCGGCAGCGTGACCTGGTTCGGCGGCGGCATGGACCTCACCCCCTACTACGGTTTCGACGAAGACGCGGCGCACTTCCATGCGACCTGCCGCGATGCGCTGGCGCCCTTCGGCGAGGACAAGTACCCGCGCTTCAAGAAGTGGTGCGACGAGTACTTCTTCCTCAAGCACCGCGACGAGCCGCGCGGCGTGGGCGGCGTCTTCTACGACGACTTTTCCGAGCTGGGGTTCGAAGGCGGGCTGGCCATGACGCGCGCGGTGGGCGATGCCTTCCTGGCGGCCTACCTGCCCATCGTGCGGCGCCGCAAAGGCACGGCCTATGCCGAGCGCGAGCGCGAGTTCCAGGCCTACCGGCGCGGGCGCTATGTCGAATTCAACCTGGTGTGGGACCGGGGCACCCTGTTCGGCCTGCAGTCGGGCGGGCGCACCGAGTCGATCCTGATGTCGATGCCGCCGGTGGTGACCTGGCGCTACGACTGGAAGCCCGAACCCGGCACCCCCGAGGCGCGGCTGTACACCGACTTCCTCAAGCCTCGCCGCTGGGCCGAGCCCGGTGCGCCTTTCGAAAGCTGACGTGGCAAGGCAGGCCGAGCGCATCGGACTCTTTGGCGGCAGCTTCGACCCGGTGCATGTGGCGCACCTGGCGCTGGCCCGCACCGCCCTCGACACCCTCGGGCTCGACCGGCTGCACTGGGTGCCCACCCGGCCCTGGCAGAAGGCCGGGCGCGAGCTGGCGGCCGATGAACACCGGGCCGCGATGGTGGCCCTGGCCATCGACGGCGAACCTCGCTACCGGCTCGACCGGCGCGAGCTGCGGCGCACCGGCCCGAGCTACACCGTCGACACCGTGTGCGAGCTGCATGCCGAACACCCCGGCGCCTGGGTCTTCCTGCTGCTCGGGCAGGACCAGTACGCCAATCTGCACACCTGGAAAGACTGGCAAAGCCTGTTGCCGCTGGTGACGCTGGCGGTGGCCGCGCGCGACGGCCGCCGGCCGGAGCCGGCCCCTGAACTTGCCGCCGTGCCGCATCGCCTGGAAATGCTGGCCATGCCGCGGCTGGACGTGTCGGCCACCGACATCCGCACCCGGCTGGCGCGTGGCGAGCCGGCATCGGCCCTCGTTCCCTCGCTGGTGACCGCCCCGGTCGCGCGCTATATTGACCAGCACCGGCTCTACGCCGCTGCCCCTACCACCCCACGGAGCTGAATGGACATCCGCAAACTGCAACGCGCCATCGTCGATGGCCTGGAAGACGTGAAGGCCCAGGACATCACGGTCTTCAACACCGAGCACCTCTCGCCGCTCTTCGAGCGGGTGATCGTCGCCTCGGGCAATTCCAACCGACAGACCAAGGCGCTTGCCGCGAGCGTGCGCGACGCGGTGAAGTCCAGCGGCTTCCCGGTGATGCGAACCGAAGGCGAAGACAACGGCGAATGGATCATCGTGGACTGCGGCGCCGCCGTGGCGCACATCATGCAGCCCGCCATCCGCCAGTACTACCACCTCGAGGAGATCTGGGGCGGCAAGCCGGTCAAGATGAAGCTCGGCGACGGCAAGTCCGGCGGCCTGGTCAAGGCCAGCGAGCCGATGGACGACGACGAGGCCGAGGCCCTGCCCAGGGCCGCGGCGAAGAAGGCGCCCGCCCGGAAGGCGGCTCCCGCGAAGAAGCCCGCCGCGAAGTCTGCCGCCGGCAAGGGTGCTGCGGCCAAGGCGCCGGCCAGGAAGTCCGCTTCCGGCAAGGCTGCCGCCAAGCCGGTTGCCAAGCCGGCGGCCAAGAAGGCGCCCGCCAAGAAGCCTGCGGCCAAGAAGGTGGCGGCGACCAAGACGGTCGTGGTGAAGCCGGGCCGCCCGAGCACGGCTGCAGCGAAGAAGCCGGCGGCCAAGAAGGCGGCGCCCACGCGCAAGACCTCGCGCTGACCGCGCTCGCGCCGCAGCGCCGTCATGAAGCTCGTGATCGTGGCCGTCGGCCAGCGCCTGCCGGCCTGGGCAGAAGCCGCCTGCGACGACTACCTGAAGCGCTTTCCGCCCGACCTGCGCTGCGAGCTCAAGGCGGTGAAGACCGAGCCGCGAACCAGCGGCAAGCCGGTGGAAGCGCTGATGGCGGCCGAGCGGGTGCGCATCGAGGCCGCGGTGCCCAAGGGCGCGCGCCTGGTGGTGCTCGACGAGCACGGCGCGCGGGCCACCACCCAGCAGCTGGCCGCCCGGCTGGAGGCCTGGCGGCATGACGGGCGCGACGTGGCGCTGCTCATCGGTGGCCCCGACGGGCTGGCGCCCGAGCTCAAGCGCGCCGCCGACGAGTCGCTGCGGCTGTCGGACCTGACGCTGCCGCACGCCTTTGCACGGGTGCTGCTGTCCGAGGCCCTGTACCGGGCCTGGTCGGTGATGGCTGGCCACCCGTATCACCGCGAATGACATGCACTCGATGATCTACCTCGCTTCCCAGAGCCCGCGCCGGCGCCAGCTGCTCGGCCAGATCGGCGTGGCGCACGAGCTGCTCCTGCCCGGCGACGACGAGGATGCCGAGGCGCTGGAGGCCGTGCTGCCCGGCGAACTGCCCGACGCCTATGTCGAGCGGGTCACCCGGGCCAAGCTGCAGGCGGCGCTCGCCCGCCTGCAACGGCGCGGCCTGCCGCCGGCGCCGGTGCTGTGCGCAGACACCACGGTGGCGCTGGGCACGCACATCCTGGGCAAGCCGGCCGGCGACGCTGAGGCCGCCGCCATGCTGGCCCGGCTGTCGGGGCACACCCATCGTGTCATCACCTCGGTGGTGGTGAGCGACGGCCGGCCGCCGGCGCTGGCCACCAGCGTGTCGCACGTGCGGTTCCGGCCGCTCGAGGCCGCCGAGATCGAGCGCTACGTGGCCAGCGGGGAGCCGCGCGGCAAGGCGGGGGCCTATGCCATCCAGAGCCAGGCGGCGGCCTGGATCTCCCACATCGAAGGCAGCTACAGCGGCATCATGGGCTTGCCGCTGTTCGAAACGGCGGAGCTGCTGCGGCGCTACGGCTGGGCGTTCTGAGCGGCCCGGCGTTTCCTCGAGAGCGCGGGTGCCTCCCGAGGCGGCGGCGCTGCCGCTCGCACACAATCGCCCCATGCAAGACATCCTGATCAACTGGTCACCCCAGGAAACGCGGGTCGCCATCGTCGAGAACGGCGCGGTGCAGGAGCTGCACATCGAACGCACGCTGGAACGCGGCCTGGTGGGCAACATCTACACCGGCCGGGTGGCACGGGTGCTGCCGGGCATGCAGTCGGCCTTCATCGACATCGGGCTGGAGCGGGCGGCCTTCCTGCACGTGGCCGACGTGCACCACAACGGCGGCACGCAGCGCAGCCTGTCCGACGGCGCCGGCGCGGCGCCCATGCCCATCGAGAAGCTGGTGTTCGAAGGCCAGACCCTGATGGTGCAGGTCATCAAGGACCCGATCGGCACCAAGGGCGCGCGGCTGTCCACGCAGATCAGCATCGCCGGGCGGATGCTGGTGTTCCTGCCGCAGGACGACCACATCGGCATCTCGCAGAAGATCGGCTCGCCCGAACTGCGCGAGCAGCTGCGCGAGCGCATGCAGCGCCTCACGAAGGGCGCGGGCGGCGGCTTCATCCTGCGCACCAATGCCGAGGACGCGACCGATGCCGAGCTCGCCGACGACATCGACTACCTGCGCAAGGCCTGGGCCGCGGTGCGCGAGCGCAGCTTCAAGGTGCCGGCCGGCACGCTGCTGCACGAAGACCTGAACCTCACCCAGCGCGTGCTGCGCGACCTCACCAACGACCAGACCGGCAGCATCCGCATCGACTCCGGCATGCAGCACGATGCGCTGCGCGCGTTCGGGATGGAATACACGCCCTCGGCGGTGAGCAAGCTGGAGCTCTACCGCGGCGAGCGGCCGATCTTCGACCTGTACAACGTCGATCAGGAGATCGAACGCGCGCTCGCGCGCCGGGTCGACCTGAAGTCGGGCGGCTACCTCATCATCGACCAGACCGAGGCGCTCACGACCATCGACGTGAACACCGGCGGCTATGTGGGCGCACGCAACTTCGACGACACGATCTTCAAGACGAACCTCGAGGCGGCGCTCGCCATCGCGCGGCAGCTGCGGCTGCGCAACCTGGGCGGCATCATCATCATCGACTTCATCGACATGGTGCGCGAGGAGCACCAGGACGCGGTGCTGGCCGAGCTGCGCAAGCAGCTGGCGCGCGACCGCACCAAGATCACCGTGAGCGGCTTCACCCAGCTGGGTCTGGTGGAAATGACCCGCAAGCGCACGCGCGAGTCGCTGGCGCACATGCTGTGCGAGGTGTGCCCGGTGTGCGAGGGCAAGGGGCAGGTGAAGACGCCGCGCAGCGTGTGCTACGACATCCTGCGCGAGATCCTTCGCGAGGCGCGGCAGTTCAACCCGAAGGAGTTCCGCGTCGTCGCGTCGGCCGCGGTCGTGGAAATGCTGCTCGACGAGGAGAGCCAGCACCTGGCGGGCCTGTCCGACTTCATCGGTAAGCCCATCTCGTTGCAGACCGAACCGTCGATGTCGCCGGAGCAGTACGACATCGTCCTGATGTAGTAGCCTTCGCGCCCCTGCCCAAGCATGCATCCCGATGAGAAACCTCCAGAACTTTGCGGCCCGTGAGTGGCTGGAACTGCTGCCGTTGCAGCACGCGCTCAAGCAGCTTCGCAACGACGTGTGGCTTGCCGCCTACGAGCGCAGGCAGCCCGGGGAGTTGCAGGCGTTCTTGCAGCGTGTCCGAGCGTTCGACACCAGGAACGTGCTGGTTTCCGTGGCGTTCGAGCAGCCCTGGGTGCTGGGCTGGCAGCTGCGCATGGCGCGCCGGCACATTGCTGATGCGACGGTCCTCGTGCTGGACAACTCGCGCAGGCCGCAGGCCAGGCAGGAGATCGAGCGAGTTTGTCGCGAGCAGGACGTGCCCTACCTCGGCCTCCCGTTCAATTCGACACGCCACGTCAATCGGTCACATGGCATGGCCATGGCGTGGATCTACCGCAACGTGGTGCAGCAGATCAAGCCGCGCCTGTTCGGCTACATCGACCACGACCTGATCCCGCTTGTGCCGATGAGCATGGCCGAGCGAGTGTCCGGGCAGCCTTGCTTCGGCATGCCGGTCGAAAGCCGCTGGGCCTGGCAGCTTTGGGCCGGCTACTGCATGTTCGACTACCAGGCCGTTGCCGGACTGCCTTTGAACTTCCTCTACGACTTTTCCAATGGCCTCGACACGGGCGGGCGGAACTGGCGCAGCCTGTACAGCAGGCTGGACAAGCAGCAGCTTCGGTTCGCGATCAGCGAGATGAAGGAGGTCTGCGATCCGGTGACAGGCGAAGCGGCGGCGCTGCAGATCGTTGACGAACGCTGGCTCCACATTGGCGGCATTAGCTACAACGACAACTTCAGCTCGAAAGAGGAACTCTGCCGCCGCCTCGCAGGTGCCTTCGATGAAGGCCTGGACTGGACTCAGGTTCGCGCGAGGGGCCAGCAGCGGCACAAGGACGGCCTGCCGGTCGGAGCGTCGTCGCAATGACGCGCAGCGGCAATCCGAAAGGGCGAGCGGAGTTTCAGCGCATCCTTGTCATCTGCACCCGTCAGATCGGCGATGTGCTGCTCACCACGCCGCTCATTCATGCCGCGAAGCGGCGTTGGCCGAATGCCTCGATCGACGTGCTGGGCTTCGCAGGCACTCTTGGCATGCTCAAGGGAAACCCGGACGTTCACGAGCTGGTCGAGGTCCCCGCCGGCAGTGGGTGGCTGCGGTCGATTTCGCTGATTCGCCGGCTGTGGCGGCGCTACGACCTCGCGCTCGTGGCGCAATCCAGTGATCGGGCACATCTGTATGGCTGGGTGGCAGCCAGGGTTCGCAGCGGGCAGGTGCCGGACGAGCCGCGGGCCTGGTGGAAACGCGCGCTGCTCGATCACGTCGTACCTCTGGGCGTGAACCACTCGCACGTCGTGATCGAGAAGATGCGAATGCTGTCGCCATGGGCGGATCTGGCCGACGCGGAAGTGGTGCCGCCCCCGGCCCGTGAGCTGCCTGCGCAGCTGACGGAACAGCTGCGAAGCCCCTACGTGGTCATGCAGGTGCCCTCCCTGGTGCGCTACAAGCAATGGCCCGCCGCTCACTTCGCCGACGTGGCCCGTGCCCTGGTGAACGACGGCTTCCAGGTGCTGTTGAGCGGAGGCCCCTCCGAGGCGGACCGCGCGATCGTCGGCGAGGTGGTGCGCATGGCGGCGTTGCCGGCACCGGCGCTGTTTCCGGTGGCGGGTCTGCTGGACCTGAACCAGTTGACCGCCCTGCTGCAGGGCGCACGCCTGTATATCGGCCCTGACACCTCGGTGACCCATCTGGCCGCGGCTTGCGACATACCGGTGATCGCACTGTTCGGTCCGATCGACCCGAGGCTCTGGGGGCCGTGGTCCGGACGGTTGCCGCTGGAGATTCCCTATGTGCAGCGAGGGCTGTCCCAGCGCAGCGGCAAGGTGATCCTGCTGCAGGGCACGCCGCCTTGCGTGCCCTGCAATCAGGCAGGCTGCGACAGGCACAACGCCAGCCGCAGCGAATGCCTTGAAACCATGGAGCCTGCGCGGGTCATCGAGCAGGCGCGTGCTGCGCTGGGCGTCTCTCCCGGCGTTGCCGCGAGGTGACCCGGCGGGTCAGCGGCCCTCGCCGTGGCGCAGTCGTTTGAACGAGGACTGCATGGCGCGGATGCGCGCCGCCAGCGCCGGCATGCTGAGGTAGGCGAACTTGCGCAGGCGCCAGCCCAGGGCCACCTCCGTGAACTGATGCACCGCGGCCCACCGGCCGGCAAGGTCGGGCGCCGCCAGCAGCGCCTCGATGAAGCGCTCGCGCTGGTACTCGCGCTGGATCACGCGGCACACAAGCTCTTCATGGCCGGCGGTGCGGGCGTCCTGGAGCCATTGCTGGTGCAAGGCCACATGGATGCCGTTCAGCCTGCGCATCCAGGCAAGGAACTGTTCGGCTGAGAAGTTGCGCATGCGATCCGACACGCCGCCACGGCGGTAGCGCACCAGCGGCTCGTCGATGGTGCAGGCGCCTCCGCCCAGCAGGGCACGCAGGACATTGACCTGGTCTTCGTACGACACCTTGGGCCCCAGCGGGCCGAAGCGGTCGAACATGCGGCGGGTGAAGGCATGGCCGGCACCGACGATGTAGGGCCGTTGGCGAGCCCAGTCGTCGAGCGAGCGCCATTGGGCCAGGTCATCGACCTCGAGGACGCCCTGGTCGACGCCTTGCTGGTCCATGTCGATCAGGTGGCTGGCGATCAGGTCGAGCTGCTGGTTCGATGCATCCCAGGCAGCCGCCACGCGGGCCACGCGCTGCGGCAGCGACTGGTCGTCGCCCGCCATCATCACGATGAGCTCGCCTCGCGCCGCACGGACGACCTCGTTGATGTGGTCGCCGATGCCCAGGTTGCGGGCGTTGCGGCGCACCACGACCTGGTGAGGGCCGCGATAGGCCGCGGCGAGCACCTGCATCTGTTCGTGGGTCGTGTCCGGAGAAGCGTCGTCCGACAGCAGCACCTCGACCGGCTCGCAGACCTGGCTGAGGGCGCTTTGCACCGCGGCATCGATGAAGCCGGCCTGCCGGTAGGCCAGCACCGCCAGCGTGATGCGAGGCGCCGTCATGCGGGTGTGCCCCTGCGCGGCCCGGCGATCTGCGCCAGCGCCGCAATGACGGTGTCGATCTCCTGCGGCGTGTGGACCGGGCTGATCGGCAGGCTGAGGATGCGGTCCTGCAATCGTTCGCTTGCCGGCAGCGCCGGCCACGTCTGGCCGGCGAACGCCGGCTGGCGGTGGCAGGCGATGGGGTAGTGGATCATCGTGCCGATGCCGCGGGCGGAGAGTTCCTGCTGGACGCGCGCGCGGTCGTCGACCTGCACCACGAACAGGTGCCACACCGGCTCGCAGTGCGCCGCGATGGTCGGCAGCTCCACTGCCACGTCGGCCAGCCCCTTCATGTATTGCGCGGCGAGGCGGGCGCGGGCGGCGTTCTCGCCATCGAGCGCCGGCAGCTTGGCGCGCAGCATGGCTGCCTGCAGTTCGTCCAGGCGCGAGTTCACGCCGATGACTTCATGGCGGTATTTTGCGCGGGAGCCGTAGTTGCGAAGGGTGCGGATGCGCTGCGCCAGCTCGTCATCGTTGGTCGTGACCGCGCCCCCGTCGCCGAGCGCGCCCAGGTTCTTGCCGGGATAGAAGCTGAACCCTGCCGCCACGCCCAGCCCGCCGACCCGTGTGCCCCGGTGGCGTGCGCCATGCGCCTGCGCGGCGTCTTCGATGACGTGCAGCTTGTGCCGGGCGGCAAAGGCCGAGATGGCGTCCATCTCGGCCGGCTGGCCGTACAGATGGACCGGCATGACGGCGCGCGTGCGCGGCGTGAGGGCCGCCTGCAGTTGATCGGGATCGAGGTTGCCGGTGCCGGGCCGCGGATCCACCGGCACGGGGCGTGCGCCCACCTGGCAGACGGCCAGCCAGGTGGCGATGAAGGTGTTGGCCGGCACGATGACCTCGTCGCCGGCGCCTATGTCCAGGCCGCGCAGTATCAGCACCAGCGCATCGAGGCCGTTGGCAACGCCGATGCAGTGGCGCACGCCGCAGTAGCTCGCGAACTCGGCCTCGAAGGCGGCCGTTTCCTCGCCGAGGATGTACCAGCCGGAGCGCAGCACGCGCAGCTGCGCGGCTTCGAGTGCGGCCTCATGCGGCGCGTTGACGCGGCGAAGGTTGAGGAAATCGACCATGTGATCTGTCACCTTAGCGCAGGCCCAGCTTGGCAGGCAGTTTGCGGAGCGAATTCTTCCACTTGGCCACACGTTGGGCGGCCGTGCGGCGGCGAACCGGCTCATCGAAGACCTGGGGCAGCGAAAGACGCTGTTCGAAGCGCACGACGGCCGCCTGTGCGCGTGCGACTTCCGGCGGTGACCATTCGGCCGCGTAGGTGGGCAGCGCCTGCTTCAAGCGCGTCATCTCCCTGGTCGCCATGTCGATCTCCCGGCCGACCAGCTGGTCCGGAAACCGGTGCTCCCGCAGGAGCTGGGCGAGCCGCAACCGCGTGTACGGCCAATCGAACCTGCCTGGGCTCATGCGCTTCGTGACGGCATCGGGGTTGTCTTGGCGGTAGAGGAACCTGCCGCCGCTGAAGACCACCTTGTTGCATTGAAGGAAGAAGCGCCGCACCGAGTATTCGTCGCTGTTGAGCCCGAACTCCTCGAAGCCGAGCCGGCGCACGAGTTGAGCGTTCCACAGGGCGTTGCCCGGAATGGACCAGTCCAGCGAGTGCTGGCATGCTTCCCGGCCCGAGAGCTCCACGCCGGCATCGCCGGCCAACCCGACGAGCGAGCGGTCCTTGCCGGGCTGGCCTTCATGGTGGAGCACGACTTCGGGGATCACTGCATCCGCCCCGGTCTCCAGCGCCCGCGCATGCATGCTGGCAAGCCAGTCCGCCGAGAACAGGTCGTCCTGCGAGGCGTAGACGAAGTAGCCGCCGGTCATTGCCCCGAGCGCGCGATTCAGTGCCTTTGGTGCCGATCCGAGATTGCGTTCGCAAGTGATGATGCGGACCCTGGAGTCCTTGTCCGCATATCGTTTCAGGATCTGCGCGCTGCCGTCAGTGGAGCCGTCGTCGATGCAGATGAGTTCGAAATCGCGAAAGGTCTGCGCGAGCACGGAGTCGAGGGTCTTCTCCAGGTGCCTTTCGCCGTTGTGCACCGGGATGAACACGCTGACCCGCGGGTTGACGCCGCCCGGCCGTGGCGCTGCCGCTTCCGCAGAGGTCTTCTGGAGCACCGTCAGCAAGTGGGGTCCCTGCCAGCGTTGCAGGCGGATCTTGAAAGCGCCGTTGAATCCGTAGATCGAAGCGGCGCGGCTCTCGTCGTCGAAGTAGATCGGAAAGGTCTCTTCCGTGATGATGTTGACATGCGTGGGATCGCGAAAGGCCACGCCATGGGGGTACGCCGGCGTGTGCGACAGGAACAGGCCTCCTGGCTTCAGCACGCGATGGACCTCGTTCATCACCTCGACAAAGGGATGGCGTCTGTGCGGCGCGTACACGATGCGCGGCACGTGTTCGATGAAGTCGAACGCCGTCACGTAATCGAAGCTTTCGTCGTCGAACGGTATCGGCCCGAGTACCAGGTCGGCGCTCCTGATGTTGCCGCTCAGGTCACTGCGCACGTCGACGCCGCACAGGTCGTCGGCGTGGAACGGGTTGCGCGGGACGTCTCCGCAGCCGAGGTCGAGCGTCCTGCTCATGCCACATCCTCCGTGCGCGCGCCGGCGACCGCCTGATGTCCGGCCCGGCGTCTCATTGCGCCGTCCTCAACGCTCGCTGGAACTCTCCGTAGTCGCGGTAGTAGTCGGATTCGTCGTAGAGGTTGGATGCCAAGACCATGCATACCGAGCCGGAGGAAAAATTGTCTAGTTCGCGCCAGATCATCGGGCAGACGTACAAGCCGTAGTACGAGCGATTCAGGTGGAAGCGCCGCTTGCCGCGGCCATCGTCGAGGACCACGTCGAAGCTGCCCGACATCGCGACGATCAACTGGTGCAGAGCCTTGTGCGCATGGCCGCCGCGCTCCGAGCCACCCGGCACGTCGTAGAGGTAGTACACCCTTCGAATGTCGAAAGGGACGTGCCGCTGCCCTTCGATGAAGGTCAGGTTGCCTCGCGGGTCGCTGATCTTCGGCAGGTCGATGATCTTGCATCGTTCGAGTGTCATTCCCGTTTCCCGGATCCTTGGCTGGCGTCGATGATGCGTGCCGGGTTGCCGGCAACGGTGGCGCCATCCGGGACATCCCGTGTGACGACGGCACCTGCCCCAACGGTGGCGCCTGCGCCGACTCTGATGCCCGGGAGCAGCACCGCGCCGGCGCCGATTGATGCGTCGCGCGCCACCGTGGTGCGTTCAAGCTTGAAATCACGATTGCCGCTGCGCGGTCGGCGGTCGTTGGTGAAACTGACGTTGGGGCCGACGAAGACGCCGTCCTCCAGCGTGATCCCATTCCACAGCTGCACGCCGCTCTTGATCGTGACCCGGTCGCCGACGACCACGTCGCTCTCGATGAAGCAATGCGAGCAGATGTTGCATTCGCAGCCGATCCGGGCTCCCTGCAGTACCACCACGTACTGCCAGATGCGCGTACCGCTGCCGATGGCTGCCGTCTGCACGTCGGACGACGGGTGGACGAAATACGGGGCGCCGCTCATGTCGGCCCCTCGGCCGGCGAGTACGCCGGCCGATCCCCCGGGGAGATGCGGGCCGGCTTGGGAGCGGCCCGGCGCTCGGCCCGCTGGGATGTCGGCCCCTCGTCCGGCGGGTACGCCGGCCGATCCCCCGGGGGGATGCGGGCCGGCTTGGGGGCGGCCCGGCGCTCGGCCCGCAGGGATGCCTGCCCCTCGTCCGACGGGTACGCCGGCCGATCCCCCGGGGGGATGCGGGCCGGCTTGGGGGCGGCCCGGCGCTCGGCCCGCAGGGATGCCTGCCCCTCGTCCGGCGAGTACGCCGGCCGATCCCCCGGGGGGATGCGGGCCGGCTTGGGAGCGGCCCGGCGCTCGGCCCGCAGGGATGCCTGCCCCTCGTCCGGCGAGTACGCCGGCCGATCCCCCGGGGGGATGCGGGCCGGCTTGGGAGCGGCCCGGCGCTCGGCCCGCGAGATCGAGGTCGAAACAGGGTGTCTCATGTGCGGTTGGCGAACTCGTAGGCGGACAGTATCTCGCCGGGAACCAGTTGCTTGAGGTCGTGCGTGTCCCAATAGGCTTCGAGCACATCCGTCTTGAGGTAGGGCATGCCTTGGCGTGCCAGATCGGCCCAGGTCCGGATGCTGTTCATGGGCCCGCTCGGGGAAGCGGTAGAGCGTCTCGGTGGTGCAGCCGGCACTCTTCATCCTGGCGGTGAAGTAGGCCTCGTACGCGAGGATGACGAGCTCTTTCGTGGGCAGGTTGGCAATGCGAGCCATGAAGGCAGGCAGCGCATCGCTCTGCAACGCGCGGCGCTGAGCCGCCAGGAAGTAGCTCTGCAGGTGGTGCCGCGGAAACCGGTTGTCGGTCAGACCCACCACATCGGCCTGGCTGGTGCGAATGCGTTCGAGCACCTGTGCAAGGCTGTCATGCGCGTTCGGTCCTACGATGCTGTCGTTGACCAGCAGCAGGCGAGAGCAGCCACTCAGTTGCTTCTCGTACATCACGTGCGCATGGGCCCAGCCTCCGAAGTCGAACCCGGAGTTCTCGCGCACGATCAATCCGCGCAGCCCTTCCACGAAGCTTGTGTCGAAAGCAAACTCTTCCGCCGGGAGCGGTGAGTTGACGATCAACAACACGCCCACGCCGTTGGCCTGCAGCGCGGCAATGTGTCGATGGACGTGACGCTTCAGGGCGGGCTGAGGTGCGTAGCTGACGAACAGGCAGATTTCCGGGTCGAGATCATGGCCCGGTGCCTTGAGCACCTTCACCGCGGCGCGGCTGGCGATGCCCGCCCCCGTGAACAGCCCGAGCAGCTCTTCGTGGCGCAAACGCAGCTTCTCGATTTCGCGTCGCCTGACATACGGCAGCCGATCCTTGAGCCGGCGGCGCCAGGCCTTCCACCATGACACCGGCTGCGTCTGGCTCATAGGTACTCGACATCGGTCCATCGCGCATCGGCGCGATGCATGTGCATCACATAGCCGTGGGCCTTGCGCTCCGAGGCGACCCAGTCTCTTGCCGATCGCACCCGATCGCGCTTGAAACGCTTGCGCTCGAACCAGTTCAGGCCGAGCTTGCGATAGAAGTGCTGCCGGTCGCCAAGATCGTGCTGGCCCGTTTCGAGCTTGATGGCCTTTTGCGTGATGGAGCCGAAGTGGTGCAGCAGTGCGTCGCCTACGGTGCCGACGGGCACACCATTGCGCAGGCAACGGACGAGGAACTCCACGTCTTCGCGGCCTCCCAGTTGGCGGTCCGTGTCGGGAAATCCGACCGTCTCGAATACCTTGCGGCGCACCGCAAAGCACACCCCGTGAAACCAGCCGCGGCGCAGCGTGCCCCGCATGGCCTGCCTGAATGCAGACTGATGCTGTGCGAAGTCGTAGTCCAGTGCACCTTCGGCCAGTGCAGGGCTCACCACGTCGAGCCCGTGGCGTTCGGCGGCGGACAGCATGTCGTCCATGCCGTGGTCGCAGACGATCACGTCGTTGTTGAGCAGCACGGTCCACTCGTTGTCGCTGCGCAAGGCGCCTTGCGTCCAGGCTCCGCCGCAGCCCAGGTTGACCCGGTTGCGGATCGACGGGACATCCGGTCTCGACGCCAGCCACTGCGGGGTGTCGTCCGTGCTGCCGTTGTCGATCACGAGCAGGGACTGCGCCGGCGTGCCGCCTTGCAGCAGGCTCTCGACACACTGGCGCGTGTATGCGAGCTGGTTGAGCACGGGGATGACAACGGTGTACGCCATGACGGTCTTTCGTGCGGAATCAGGTGTTGAACTGCAGGGCATGCAGGCGTGCGAACAGCCCTCGTTGTGCCAGCAACTGCGCATGGGTGCCTTGCTCGGCCACCCGGCCCTGGTCCAGCACGATCACCCGGTCGGCCGCTTCCACGGTCGACAGCCGGTGCGCGATGACGATCGAGGTGCGACCGGCCATCAGGCGCTCGAGGGCCGTCTGCACGAGCCGTTCGCTTTCGCTGTCGAGTGCGGAGGTGGCTTCGTCGAGGATGAGGATGGGCGCGTCCTTGTAGATGGCCCGGGCGATGGCCAGCCGCTGGCGCTGCCCGCCGGACAGCTGGCTGCCGTTGTGCCCGATCGGGCTGTCGATGCCCTGGGGCAGGCTGTCAACGAAGCCGCGCAGGTTCGCCCCTTCGAGCGCCGCGAGGACGCGTTCCCTGTCCATGGGGGCGCCCAGGCATACATTTGCAGCCACGCTGTCGTTGAACAGCACGACGTCCTGGCTCACCAACGCGAATTGGCGGCGCAGCGCTGCGAGGTCCCAGTCCGGCAGCGGCACGCCGTCCAGAAGGATCTCGCCTTCCGATGGGGTGATGAAGCGCGGCAGCAGGTTCACCAGCGTGGACTTGCCGGCGCCGGAGGGCCCGACCAGCGCGACCGTCTCTCCAACGTGGATGTGCAGGTCGATGCCCTGCAGAGCCGGCGCCTGGTCAGCCTTGTAGCGCAGGGTCACGTGCTTGAGCTGAAGCTCGCCGCGGGCGCGTTCGGGCGCGTGCGAGCCACCGGTCTCGACCGGCGTGGCTTCTATCAGGTCGATTCCGCGTTGCACGGCTGCCAAGCCGCGAGTCACAGGGCCGGCGACGTCCGTCAGATGTCGCAGCGGCGTGATGAGCATCAGCATCGCGGTGACGAACGCAACGAAACCGCCAACGGTGCCGCCTTCGGCGCTGTTTTGCCACAGGGCCGCGACGATCACTGCAGACAGCGCGCAGGCCGAGAGGAGCTGGGTGATCGGCGTGACGGTGGAGGCGGCGACGGTGGCTTTCAGCAGCAGCTGCCGCAGTGCGTTGCTGGCTCGCTGGAATCGGCCGGCCTGCTGCCCTCCAGCACCGTGCAGTCGCACCAGCCGCCAAGCCAGGACGTTTTCTTCCACCACATAGGCGAGCTCGTCTGTCGCTGCCTGGCCTGCCACGGTGATGCGGTGCATCCGCCGGCTGAAGATCCGCATGGTCAAGGCCACGGCCGGAAAGAGCACGCCGATGAAGAGGGTCAGCTTCCAGTTCAGCCAGACCAGGTAGCCCAGCAGGGCAATTGCCGTGAAGCTGTCCTTGATGAGCGTCTGCACCGCATTGACCAGCATCGCCGAGCCGCCTTGCACCTCGTACACGACCGAGTTGATGAGGCTGCTGGCCGACTGGCGGCTGAACAACGACGGCTGCGCGTCCAGCAGCCGGGCGAACATCGCATTGCGCATGCCCAGCGTTGCATGGTTGGCGGCCCATGCGAGCGCGTAGTTGACCAGGAAGCCAGAGACGCCGCGCACGAAGAAGAGGCCGACGATCGTGGCCGGCACCGCCCACAGCGGGATCGTGCCCTGGGTGAAGCCGCTGTCGAGCAACGGCTTCATCATCGACGCCATGGCCGGCTCCGTGGCGGCACCGACGGCTGCGCCCAGGACAGCGACGACGAAGGCCCAGCGGGCACTTGAAAAGTACGGCCAGACGGTGCGCAGGAGATTCCGGAGGTTCTGATTGCTGGAGGCGGACATGCTGGCTCGGATCACTGACCACCGCTTTCTGGTGGGTTGCAGCCGGGGCGGCTTCATGGTCCCCGACCCTGGGCCGGGACCGCGAATTATGCGCGGCGCCGCCAGGGCCACGGAGCTGCCGCCAGAGCTGCCTACAATTCGCGCTTCGCCCCAAGAACGGTTCAATGTCTCTGTCGGTCATCGTCATCACCAAGAACGAAGCAGCAAGCATCGAGGCTTGCCTTGCCTCGGTGCCCTTCGCGAGCGAGTGGATCGTGGTCGATTCGGGCAGCACCGACGACACGCGCGACATCGCGCGGCGGCTTGGCGCCCGGGTGGTCGAGACGGCCGACTGGCCGGGATTCGGGCCGCAGAAGAACCGTGCGCTGGCCGAGGCTCGCGGCGACTGGGTGCTCAGCCTGGACGCCGACGAGCAGGTGAGCCCCCGGCTGGCCGAGCAGATCCGTGCCGTGGTGCAGGGCGGCGAGGAGCGCGGGGCGGTGGCCTACACCCTGTCGCGCCTGTCGTCCTTCTGCGGCCAGTGGATGCGCCACGGCGACTGGTATCCGGACCACGTGCTGCGACTGTTCCGGCGCGGCCAGGCGCAGTTCAGCAACGACCTCGTGCACGAGTCTGTCCAGTGCTCGGGCAAGGTCGGGCACCTCGACGGCCACTTGCTGCACGACAGCATGCCGAGCCTCGAGGAATGCCTCGACAAGATGAACCGCTACACCAGCGGCCGGGCGCGCGACCAGCGGCGTGCGGGCAAGCGCGGCGGCCTGGGCACGGCCATCGGCCACGGGCTGTGGGCATTCGTCCGGTCGTATTTCGTGCGTGGCGGGCTGCTGGACGGCCGCATGGGTTTCATCGTGGCGTTCAGCATCGCCGAGGGCACTTACTACCGTTACCTCAAGTTGTGGATGCTGGAGCGGGGACTTGGGTCACCATCAGCGCAAGTCGTCAACAAGAAGGGTCTGCATGCAGAGTGATCATCAGCATCGGCGTGGTGCCTGGTCGCGTCGTTCGTTTCTCGTCAAGCCTTCCGTCGCGGCCCTGGGAGCCGCCTGGGCGGGTAGTGCGCTGGCGCAGTTCAGGGTCGAGATCTCGGGGGTGGGGGCGACGCAGCTGCCCATCGGCATCGTGCGCTTTCGCGACGAGCAGAAGGGACCGCAGCCGGTGTCGGCCATCGTGCGGGCCGACCTCGAACGCAGCGGCCTGTTCCGCAACCTCGACACCAATGGCATCGCGCTGGACGAAAACGCAAAGCCGGTGATGGGCGACTGGCGCGCCAAGGGCGCCGACGCGCTGCTGGCGGGGTCCGTGATGCGCCTGGCCGATGGCCGCTTCGACGTGCGCTACACGCTGTGGGACGTGGTGAAGGGCACCAACATCGGCGGCGGTGCCCTGGCGGTGCCGGTTGCCGACCTGCGGCTGGCGGCGCACCGCGTGGCCGACGACGTCTATGAAAAGCTCACCGGCGAGAAGGGGGTGTTCTCCACCCGCATCGCCTACGTCAGCAAGATCGGCAGCCGCCACACGCTGTGGATCGCAGACGCCGACGGCGAAGGCGCGCAGTCGGCGCTGGCGAGCCCCGAGCCGATCATCTCGCCGGCCTGGTCGCCCAACGGCAAGGAGCTCGCCTACGTCTCCTTCGAAAGCCGCAAGGCGGTGGTCTACGTGCAGGACGTGGCCAGCGGCGCCCGCCGCGCGGTGGCCAACTTCCGCGGCACCAACAGCGCGCCGGCCTGGTCGCCCGACGGGCAGCAGCTGGCTGCGACGCTGAGCCGCGACGGCATCTCCCAGCTCTACGTGATGAGCCGCACCGGCGACAATGTGCGCCGGCTCACGTCCAGCAACGCCATCGACACCGAAGCTGCATGGTCTGCCGATGGCCGCTCGATCTACTTCGTGAGCGACCGGGGCGGCAGCCCGCAGATCTATCGCATGAGCGCCACGGGCGGCTCGCCGGACCGGATCACGTTTGCAGGCAGTTACAACATCAGCCCGGCGCTGAGCCCCGACGGGCGTTCCATGGCGTTCATCTCGAGGGTGAACGGCGCGTTCCGGCTGCATGTGATGGACCTCGCCAGCGGAACCGTAACGGCACTGACTGACACAAATGACGACGAAAGTCCGAGCTTCGCGCCCAATGGCCGGCTCATCATCTACGCGACCCGCCTGCAGGGTCGCGACGTTCTGATGACCACCACCGTGGACGGCAAGATCAAGGCGCTTCTGCCTGCCCCGCAGGCAGACATGAGAGAACCCGTTTGGGGCCCGTTTGGGCGTTGACTAGAGTGCCGCACAGGCACGTTTCGCAATGAGTAGAAGGAGAGAAATCATGACCGCAATTCGAAGCCTGGCGCCGTTGGCGGCGCTGCTGGTGCTGGCTGGCTGCGCCTCGAGCGTGAAACTCGACGAGACCCCCGTGGAATCTCGCACTGCCACGTCCACCACAGCCCCGGGTGCCGGCGCGACGAGCGGCCAGACGAACCAGTCGCAGGTCGCCCGTGTCGACCTGGGCCGGCAGGACAATGCCGCTGCCGTGGGGCGCGTGGTGTATTTCGACTTCGACAGCTTTGTCGTGAAGGACGAGTTCCGCCCGGTGGTCGAAGGCAACGCCAAGACGCTCACCTCCGATCGCAAGAAGCGCGTCATGGTCGAAGGCCATACCGACGAGCGCGGCGGTCGCGAGTACAACCTCGCGCTCGGCCAGAAGCGTGCCGAAGCGGTGGTGAAGTCGCTCACGCTGCTTGGCGTGCAGGACGGGCAGGTCGAGGCCGTGAGCTACGGCGAAGAGCGTCCGGCCGCTTCCGGCAGCGACGAATCGTCGTGGGCGAAGAACCGCCGCGCCGAACTGAAGGACCGCTGATCGTGAGCGCGGCAATGTTGTTGCGTGGCCTGCGCGGCATCGCGATCGCGTCTGCCGCGGCTCTGATGCTGCCCGCCGCACAGGCGGGCCTGTTCGATGACGAAGAGGCCAGGCGCGCCATCCTCGACCTGCGCAAGCAGATCGATCAGGGCAACGAGCAGAGCCGGGCCCGCCAGGCCGAGCTGGCCGAGCAGCTCAGCCAGCTGCGCCGCAGCCTGCTCGACCTGAACGCGCAGCTCGAGCAGACCCGCGCCGAGATGGCCAAGCTGCGCGGGCAGGACGAACAGCTCGCCCGCGACGTGGCCGAGCTGCAGCGCCGGCAGAACGACCTGCAGCAAGGCCTCGACGACCGTGTGCGCAAACTCGAGCCGCAGAAGGTCTCGGTGGACGGCAAGGAGTTCCTGGCCGACCCCGAGGAGAAGCGCCAGTACGACGAGGCCATCGCGGTGCTGCGCAAGGGCGACTTTGCCGGCGCGGCCGCGTCGCTGGCCGCCTTCACCCGCCGGTACCCGGCCAGCGGGTTCAACGACTCGGCGCTGTTCTGGCTGGGCAATGCCCAGTACGGCCGGCGCGAGTACAAGGAAGCGATCAATGCATTTCGCTCGATGGTGCAGACGTCTCCCGACCATCCGCGTGCACCGGAGGCTTTGCTCTCCATCGCCAACTGCCAGGTCGAGCTGAAGGACCCCAAGACCGCCCGCAAGACGCTCGACGAGCTCCTCAAGGCCTACCCGAAGTCCGAAGCCGCGCAAGCAGGCCGCGAGCGGCTGGCCTCGCTGAAGTAGTTGCCTGCGTCGCGGGCTCGCGCGGCACGGCCTGCCTAGAATTCGGGCATGCCGGACGCAGCCCCTCTCGCTGATATCGCGGCCCAGGTTCTCTGGGCCGCTTTTGCCTTGGCCGTGGTATTTGGCGCAGTGGCCCAGCGCACGCATTTCTGCACCATGGGGGCGGTGGCCGACATCGTGACCATGGGCGACTGGACCCGCATGCGCATGTGGGTGCTGGCCATGGGCGTGGCCATCATCGGATTCAACGCCATGGTGGGGCTCGGCTGGGTCGACGCCGGCAAGAGCCTCTACGGCGGCCCGCGCTGGATCTGGCTCTCGGCGCTGGTGGGCGGTGCGATGTTCGGCTTCGGCATGGTGCTGGGCTCCGGCTGCGGCAGCAAGACGCTGGTGCGCATCGGCGGCGGCAACCTCAAGTCGCTCGTCGTGTTCGTCGTGCTCGGCGTGTCGGCCTGGGCCACGCTGAAGGGCGTGACCGCGGTGCTGCGCGTGGCCACGGTGGACACGGTGGCGGTGACCTTGCCGGCCTCGCAGGACCTGCCGTCGCTTCTCGCGCCGGTGCTCGGGCAGGGCAGGCAGACCCTGGCCTGGATGCTGGGGTTGGCGGTGGGCGGCCTTTGCGTCGCCTGGGCGCTGCTGCCGCAAAGTGCTCGCTCGTTCGACAACCTGCTCGGCGGGCTCGGCATCGGCCTCGTGATCGTGGGCGCCTGGTGGGTGTCCGGGCGCCTGGGCTACGTGGCCGAGGACCCGGACACGCTGCAGGAAGCCTTCCTGGCCACCAACTCGCAGCGCATGGAGTCGTTCAGCTTCGTGGCACCCATGGCCTACACCATCGACTGGTGGGTGTTCTTCAGCGACAAGAGCAAGGCGCTCACCATCGGCATCGTGTCCACCGCGGGTGTGGTCGTGGGTTCCGCCGTCGCGGCACTGGCGGCGGGCAGCTTCCGCTGGGAAGGCTTCCGCGATGCGGAGGACACCGCGATGCATCTGGCGGGGGCGGCGCTCATGGGCATCGGCGGCGTGACCGCCATGGGCTGCACGATCGGCCAGGGGATCTCCGGTGTCTCCACGCTCGGTCTTTCCAGTTTCACAGCACTGGCGGGCATTCTCGTGGGGGCAGTCGCGGCGCTGAAGCTTCAGACCTGGCGACTGCTGCGCGCCGCATGACAAACGCATGAGCACACTTTCCGAACAACCAGCCAACCCTGCCGTTCTGGAGGCAGACCTCGAGCGACGCTTCGGCGGGCTGAGACGCCTCTACGGTGACGCCGGCTATCGAGCTCTGCGCGGGGCCCGCGTCGCGGTGGTGGGCGTGGGCGGGGTCGGGTCCTGGGCCGTCGAGGCACTGGCCCGCAGCGGCGTGGCCGGGCTGACGCTCATCGACCTCGACCACATTGCCGAGTCGAACATCAACCGTCAGGTCCATGCGCTGGACAGCACCCTGGGCCAAGCCAAGGTGCTGGCGCTCAAGGAGCGCATCGCGCAGATCCACCCCGGCTGCGAGGTGGCTGCGGTGGACGAGTTCGCCACGGAGGAGAACGCCGCCTTGCTGCTCGGCGGTGGCGCACTGGACGGCGTGCTCGAGTGCTGCGACCAGGTGAGGGCCAAGGCGGCCATCGCAGCCTGGTGCCTGCAGCATGCCGTACCGCTGGTGGCGGTGGGCGCGGCCGGCGGCAAGCGTTCGGCTCATGCGGTCGAGGTGGCCGACCTCGCCGAAACCACGCATGACCCGTTGCTGGCGTCGGTGCGCCAGCGCCTGCGGCAAAAGCATGGCGCAGCGCGCAAGGGTCCGATCGGCGTGCGCTGCGTGTTCTCGCGCGAGCCGGTGATGCGGCCCGTGACCGACAGCGGCGAGAGCTGCGACATCGACAGCAGCCTCAACTGCCACGGCTATGGATCGTCGGTGGCGGTGACGGCGGTGTTCGGGCTCACCGCTGCCGGCGACATGCTGAACACCCTCGCATCGCGAAAGGCGGCAGACTCGCCCGTGGTGCTTGATCCGGTTGCGAAAGCCTGGCTATAATGTTAGGCTTCGCGGGTTGTTAGCTCAGTCGGTAGAGCAGCGGACTTTTAATCCGTTGGTCGCAGGTTCGAATCCTGCACAACCCACCAGGCGAACGACGAAAAGCGTGGGGCTCTTAGCTCAGTTGGTAGAGCAGCGGACTCTTAATCCGTAGGTCGAGTGTTCGAGTCACTCAGGGCCCACCAAGTACACAGGCATGTTGGCGATAGTGGTTGCCAACATGCCTTTCTTTTTTGCGGAACACTTCCGCAAAATCACCGCAGCGGCTTGACCTTGCGGCCCGCCTTGTGGCGGATGTACTCGGCAGTCATCGACTCGGTGGTGTGGCCCAGCAGCGCCTGTGCGCCTCTCGTACCCGAGACGTCATCGGTCTCGGTGGCGGCCTTGGCCCGCAGGTCGCGAAACTGGAAAGCCGTCTTGTCGATACCGGCCGCATCGCGTGCACTGTCGAAGCGCTTGCGCAACATGGCCGCGGTCAGGCGCTCACCCTTCTCATTCACCAGCAGCTGCAGGGCGCGAACCTTCGACTCCGGGGTCCGGGCCGCCTTGTAGGCGGCGAGCTCAGCGAGCAGCACCTTGAGCTCGCCCTCGATGACGATGCGCAGCTTGGCCTTCGTCTTACCCTGCTTGACGCGCAGGATGCCGTCGGCGACGTCGGTCTCACTCATGCGCAGCACGTCGCCTGGCCGTTGTCCGGTGAGATGCGCGAGCCGGAGTGCAAGCTGGAGAGGGCGTCCCGCATGCTCCATCACGCGTTCCAGCAGTTCGTCGTCGACATAGGCATCGCGGCCTTCCTCCCGAAAGCCCTTGATGCCCTGGCACGGGTTGGGTGCCTTGGTGAAGCCGTGTTCACGGGCGTAGTTCCATACATGCGAGAAGAGCGCCTTCTCGCGGTTCGCACGGACCTGTCCGTACTTGGCTGGGATCGGTATTGCGGGCCTGCCGTCCTTGCGCCGCTCGGCATTGCGCGCCTCGGCGGCCTTTCTCGCTTCCCTGGCACGCCAGTCCAGGTACTTGCGGATGTGCACCGGCTCGATCGCATCGAGCGGTGCGGGCGGGTCGTTGAAGAACCTGAGCAGCCAGACCTTCTCCGCCTCGTTGTCCTTCTGTGTGCGCGGCGCCTTTGTCGGGATCACGTTCTTCCAGTAGTGCTCCAGCACTTCGGCAAACGTGCCCGCAGCGACTGCGGGTGGCTTCACGCAAGTCAGCTCCGCCCACTTCTGCACAGCGCGCGCGTAGTCGGACCCGAGTGGAATCTCCTTGCGCGGCTTGCCCCCGGAGTCGAGGTAGTAGTGGACGAGCCTGCCGCGCGGACGTGCCCGCATGCCTCGAGGCAGGTTCGTCCATCGCGTCGGCTTCCTGCCCATCACGCCTCCAATGCCCTGGGCTGCCAACCCTCGGGCGCCCGGACGTCCTTCCCTTGCAAGGCAGACCACAGGACCACCGCGTGGCCGGTCGCGTTGATGCGAAAGGGTATGCCGGCCGAGCGCAGCCACTCGATCTGGCGCGACTTCTGGCATCGTCCGGTCAGGCGCTTCAGATCAGCGTCATCCAGGAATGGGCTGGAGTCGCTCATGATGCTGACTCCTGCAGCGCGGCATCCCCTAGTGCGGGATGGTGCAAGACGAGGAACGAGACCCGGTGGGTCCCCACTCGCGGAATGGGAGCGGCAGAGGGGAACATCGGCAAGGCTTCCGGCACGGCGGCTCGCCAGCGGCGCGGGCGAACGCCAGGCGTCCTCGTGCAACTCGCACAGGGACGCTTGTTCAGGGAACTCCGGTCTGATGGCGCCCGGCGAATCGGCAATTCGCCGCGATGGCGAGCCATGCTCAAGAGGGGTCGACGGCAAAGGGCCGAAAGAACCGATTCTCACATCGCGACGGTTTCTTCGCGTTGGCACATGCTGTCCTCTGGCCGTTGCCCTCGTCAACGTCACATCTGAGCCGAAGCGGGGGCTGGTTCCGCGTTGACCTGTGGCGCTGTTCTTCAGGATCCTCAACCAATGGGATTGATCCTGCATCGTCCCGAACCTTGCGTATCACGACACCGGCTATCGTGGCAGACCTCGATCCCGAATATCTCGTAGGCAAGACCCGTTTGCGACCCGGCGACGCTTGCTGGCAGCAGGCTCTGGAGGACGCCTATGCGACGGACGAGAAGCCGCGGTGCCTTTGCCGGCGGGAAGGTGTGCCGATGTACATCGCGAAGTACCAGCACTTCGTCGTGAAGCGGCTGCCCGACACTGGACATCGCCACCATCCGACGTGCCCGTCGTATGAACCGCCGCCAAACCAGTCCGGCCTCGGCGAGGTGCTCGGCGACGCCATCATCGAGCGCGCGCCCGATCGAGTCGAAGTACGGCTCGACTTCCCGCTCACGCGTCGGCTCGGCCGGCCGGTTGCCCCCGGTGATCCGACGGCCGTTCGCACCGAGGTCGCCGCTCCGCGGCGCCGCCTGGGGCTGCGCGGCCTTGTGCACCTGCTGCTGCAGCGCGCCGGCTTCAACCGCTGGTACCCGCGGATGCACGGCAAGCGAAGCTGGTACGTCGTACGCAAGCACCTGATGGCCGCGGCGCACGAGATCGAGACGAAGGGCGCGCGCCTGGCCGACATCCTTCTGATCCCCGAGCCGTTCTCACTCGAAGACGCAACGACCATCGCGAAGCGCCGCATGCGCGCGATGGCCGTGCTGTTGTCGCCCGGTGAGGACGTGCAGTTCAAGCTGATGCTCGTGATGAGCGAGCTTAAGGAATTTGCGGCCACCGACGTCGACTACCGCATCGTGCTGCGCCACATGCCCGACTGCCCGCTCTACATAGAGCGCAACGCCGGCGAGCGTTTCAAGAAGGTGTTCGAGTGCGAGTACGAGGCCTGGGCCCACGGGCGCTCGGCCGAGCAGTCGGGGCAAACCGACCCGTGGAGGCTGAGGTTTCTCTTCTGCGGGCTGATCTACGCCAAGCGCGAGGGCGTGTACTTCGTCGACACCGCGACCCTCGTGATGCTGTCGTCGACATGGATCCCGCTCGATCACCCATACGAGCAACTGCTGATCGACGACCTGGTACGCCAGGAACGGCGCTTCCTCAAGCCACTGCGCTTCGAGTCGAAGCAGGGGGCGACGTTTCCGAACGCAGTGCTGCTCGACACCGGCGACGCGGAAACCCCACTGGACATCGTCACGCCGTTCATGATCGACAGGGACCGCGCGCTGAAGCAACAGGCCCTCGCCAAGCGGGCAGCGGGGTGGACCTGGGACATGCAGACGCAGCAGGAGCCGCCGCCGCTGCCGCGCGCGATCCATCAGGGCTCGCCGGCGGTTCCTGCGCACACGACGGCGGCGACATGAGCGCGCGCCTGCTTGTGCTCCTCGTCTTCGTCGAGGGCTTCGCGTCGCTGGGCATCGAGGTGATCGCGCTGCGCCGGCTCGTGCCACACATGGGTAGCGCGATCACGGTCACCGCTCCCACCATTGCCATGTTCCTGCTCGCGCTCACGCTCGGCTACTGGACCGGCGGCCGCATCAAGAGCGGCTTCGGTGCCCGCATGCAGGCCAACTTCCTCATCGCCGCCGGCCTCGCCGGGGTGGGCTTGTCGACTTCCTTCGTGCAAGTCTTGTTCGCGGCGATCCCGAACTCCGGGGCGGCGTTCATCGTCTTCATCGCCGCCGTCGTGTGCCCGCCGGCGTGTCTGCTTGCACAGACCGTGCCGCTGATGGCCAACCTGATCGAGCGCGACCGCGCCGGCGCCGCCAGCGCAGTCGCGCTGACCGCATCGACGGCGGGCTCGGTGCTTGGGGCGCTGGTCATCTCGCTGGGCGTGATGCAGCTTGCCGGTGTGTCGGCCGCCGTCGCGCTGTGCTGCGCGGTCCTGTGCCTGGCGGCGGGCATCCATGCACTGGTCAGCGGGCGATCAATACGCGCTGCGACGGCGGCGATGGCGTCGGCTGCCCTCGTCGCCTGGAACATTGGCGGCCCCTCGCTGAACACGCTGGAATCGGCCTACGCCGACTACCGCGTTACGACGCGCAGTGTTCGCCCGCTGGGCCCGGGCTATACGGACCCCGCGCGCGTGTTCCTGGTGAACAACCAGCAGGCCTCGCTGCTCGATGCGAGCGAGCCGCCGAAGCGTTCGCCCTACATCGAGCGCATGCAGCGGTTG
>NZ_SWAR01000091.1 GCF_006386545.1 Methylibium rhizosphaerae
GTACGCGTCTGTGCATCCCACCTTGACTGGTCAGCAGCAGCCCGGCAGGAAGGGCCGATGTCGTTGTAAGGTTGAGCACACCCAAGGCGCCAGCACGTTGTTCAGATGAACCAGTCCCCATACGTTCGTAGTCCCGACAGATTCTTGCTTGGTCTCAGTCGTCGTCCTGCTGGCTTAGTCATCGCACCATTCGAATCAGACTGGGGCACGACCGACGAGATGCTTTGCACCTTTCGTGGCGTTCTGATTGGAAGGGCGGTGAAGGGCGATCCCCTTGTCATCAGTCTCACGCCGGCTCTAGACAGGCAACGTGCTTACGACTGGCCGTCGGGGCAAGCCTTTCTCGAGGCAGTGCTGGCTCTGCTATTTGAGGTTGATGACTGGTGGGTGCGCTGCGAGAGAGATTCGGACCAAGAGGTGCCACATCAGGCGACCGGCATGCAGCAACTGCGGTCCTTGATGGCTCAGGTCGTCGATATCTGCTGCACAGGCATCGGTGAATTGCCAACCTTCGTCTCGACCCCGCCTTCACCCGGTACTGCCGTCTGACGAGCCCATTGGTGCGGGAGCAACTCCGCAATCCGACTCGCCGGCTGCGTCGGTAGCCGCTCCAGGATGTCGCGCAGGTAGGCGTAAGGATCAAGCCCGTTGAGCTTGGCCGAGTGGATGAGGCTCATCACTGCCGCAGCCCGCTTGCCCGCGCGCAAGCTGCCGGCGAACAGCCAGTTCTGCCGCCCCAGAGCAATGGGCCGGATGCGGTTCTCCACCCAGTTGTTGTCGATGGGCAGGTCGCCGTCATCGAGGTAGCGGGTCAGCGCCGTCCAGCGCTTGAGGCTGTAGTCGATGGCCCTGGCGGTGGCTGAGCCATCCGGCACGCGCTGGCGCTGTTGCCGCAGCCACTGGTTCAGTGCATCAGCCAGCGGCCGAGCTGTTTGCCGGGCTTCAAGCCTGGCTTGGCAGTCGGCGTTGACCGCTGCCCGCTCCACCTCGTAGAGCTGACCGAAGAACTTCAGTGCCTGCTCGCCGACCTGGCTGCCGTGGTTGGCCCAGAGTTCGTGGAACTTGCGCCGGGCGTGCGCCATGCAGCCGACCTCCGTCACGCCCAGCTCGAAGCAAGCCTTGTAGCCGGCGAAGTCGTCACAGACGAGCTTGCCTTGCCAAGCTGGCTTGCTTGGCGTCCCGGGCAATCCGAGGAAGTCGCGGGCGTGCTGGCCGCCACGGCTGTCTGCGAAGTCGAAGATGACGGCCTGCAGCGGGCTGAACTGCGTGGTGCAGTAGCTCCACAGGTAGGCGCGGTGTGTCTTGCCGTGGCCAGGCTTGAGCATGGCCACTGGGGTCTCGTCGGCGTGCAGCACCGGTTGGCGCAGCAGTTCCGCAGCCAGCGCGTCCACAAGCGGCTGCAGTTGCACGCCGCACTCGCCGACCCACTGGGCCAGTGTGGAGCGCGCGATGGCGTGCCCGGCGCGCTCGAAGATGGCCTCCTGCCGGTACAGCGGGAGGTGGTCCAGGTACTTGGCGACCAGCACCTGGGCCAGCATGCCGGTCGTCGGCAGGCCCTTGTCGATGATGTGCGGCGCGACCGGCGCCTGCACGATCCGCTCGCAGCACTTGCACACCCACTTGCCGCGGATGTGGCGCTCGACGGTGAAGACGCCAGGCTGGTAGTCCAGCTTCTCGGCAACGTCCTCACCGATGCGTTGCATGGCCTGCCCGCAGCCGCAGGCGGTGCTCTCCGGTTCATGGTGCACGTCGCGACGCGGCAGGTGCGCCGGCAGCTTCTCGCGCCGCGGCTGTTGCCGCTCGCCTGCAGTCCGGTTGGGCTGCAGTGCCTCAATCTCGGCAGCCACGGCCGCGAGGTCGCTGTCCAGCGTCTCGTCCAGTAGGCTCTTCTGCTCGGTGCTGAAGCGCTCGCTCTGCGCAGCGAACTTCAGCCGCTTGAGGATGGCGTTCTCGTGCGTGAGCTTCTCGATGACGGCCTGCTTGAACGCAGCCTCGGCGCGTGCAGCCCGAAGGGCGTCGCGCAGTTGCTGGGCATCGAGTGTGTCGAGGTCGTCGGCAATCACGAGTGGTAATGTTGCCGGCCCCGCGCCGCGCCGGCCATCGGCAGATGCAGCAATGGACGCGCGGCTACAGCAGCGTGATGACGCCGGCCTCGCCGACGTGCTGCCAGGGCAGGCCCAGCACCAGGGCGTCGAACTGAGCGCGGCTCAGACTCAGCGTGCCGGTCACGTCGCGGGGCCAGACGAAGCGGCCGGCGTTGAGGCGACGGGCTGCCAGCCACACGCCGATGCCGTCGTGCACGAGCACCTTCATCCGGTTGGCCCGGCGATTGGCGAACAGGTAGGCGTGGTGGGGCCGGGCAGCACCGAAGACGGCGACAACGCGGCGCAGGGCGGCCTCGGTGCCGGCTCGCATGTCCAGAGGCTCAACCGCCAGCCACAGCGCGTCGACCCGGATCAACGCAGCATCTCGCGCAGCCAAGCGGCACAGGCCGTAGCGCCACTCATCGGCCAACGCACGCGGACGTGGACCGGGCCGCGCTGCAGCTCCAGTTCGATGGACTGCGGCGGATCAGATGGCGGGACTTCCGCGACGACCGACACGGGGACGAAGGCGGGTGCGCTGCGAACCTCTCCGTCGTCAGCAGCCAGGCGCCGCCACTTGTGAACGAGATTGGCGTTGAGGCCGTAGCTCATCGCCACTTGGGCCACGGACGCGCCTGGGGCCACGCATGCTGCAATGACCTGGCGCTTCAGCTCTGCGTCGTGACGCCGGCGGCTGGCCGGCTTGGCGTCTGACATGGTGTCCACCTAACTTGTTTGGTGGGCACCATCCTGGCTGCCGGGCACGGGCCGTTCAAGGTGAGTTGGCCGGACGGATAC
>NZ_SWAR01000092.1 GCF_006386545.1 Methylibium rhizosphaerae
GTGTTGCCGTTCTTGTTGGTGAAGGTCTTCCGGTTGCCCAGGCCGTCGTAGGTGAACGACTCACGCCCGCCTTCGGCATCGACGCTGGTGAACAGCCGCCCGGCGGTGTCGTAGGTCCAGGTGGTGGTCTGGTCGAACTCGCTGGCGGTGGGCAGCGCGCCGGCCGTGGCCGGCTTTTTGAAGTGCCGCGTTGTCGTGGTGGTTCGCGCGGCGGTGTCGTAGGCCGTGGTGGTGACGTAGCCCTCGGCGTCGGTGCTGTGGACGACGCGGTTGGCCCGGTCATACGCCGTGCTGGTGACGCGGTCGGCGGCACTGTCGGCCGACACGCCGGCCGGGCTGGTGCCGGCGATCACCGGTTGCGCGAAGCGGGTCATCCGCGTGACGTTGCCGTTGGCGTCGTACTCGGTGCGGGTCACCGCGCCGGTCGGGTCGGCCTGCCAGGTCAGCCGGTTGGCCGCGTCGTACTCGTAGACGCTCACGCGGTCGTCCGCGCGGTTGTGCCCCAGCCGGATGCGGCGAACGACGTTGCCGTTGTCGTCGTAGACGTTCTGCGTCACGCTGCCCGCCGCGTCGGTCACGAAGGTCGCGCGGTCGAGTGCATCGTAGGTGGTCACGGTGCGACGGTCGCGGGCCGCATCGGCCACCACGGCCGGATCGGACGTGCCGCTCCAGGCGGCCAGGTCGATGGGCCGGGCATAGGCAATGCGCTCGGTGACGTTGCCGTTGTCGTCGTACTTGAACTCGACCACCGCGCCGGTGCCGTCGACCACGTAGCGCAGGCGGTCGTCGCGATCGTAGCGGCGCGCTTCGACGGCGTCCTTGCCCGCAGTGGCCACGATGCGGTTGGCGATCTCTTCGGCTGACGCAGGCAGTGGCATGGCGGCCAGCACCTGCGGCGACAGCGCGGTCGCGTAACGGGTGCTGCGCACCAGGCGGCCTTCGTCGTCGTACTGGTTGCGGGTCACCGCGCCGGCAGCGCTCACGCTGTAGAGCAGGCGGCCGCTGTTGTCGTAGGCGTAGCGGGTGACGCCGTTGTTCGCGTCGGTGCTGGAGACGAGGTTGCCGTGGTCGTCGTAGTCGTAGCCGCGCTTGATCTTCAGGCCGTCGGGGTCGATCTCCTCGCCGGTGCGCCGGCCGAGCGCGTCGTAGGTGTAGCGGGTCAGCGTGCCGGCCGGGTCGGTGACGGTGAGCTGGTGGCCCAGTTCGTCATAGGTGTAGGCCGTGCGCAGCGCGAGGCCGTCGGGGTTGTCGTCCGGCCCGGCCGTCCAGTCGGGGCTGCGCTTCGGATCGACGGTGACCGCCTTGACCTGGCCGTTGAGGTCGTACTCGGTGTGCGTCCAGACGCCGTTGGCGTCGCGCGACCAGACCGCCTGGCCCTTGGCGTCGTAGCGGTGCTCGGTGGTGAGGTTCAGCCTTCCGGGCTCGGCGCCCGGGTCGGTGGTGACGGTCAGCACCCGATTGGCGGCGTCGTAGGTGTAGGCGACCTTGTTGCCGCGGGCGTCCACGGTTTCGAGCAGGCGGCCGGCGCGGTCGTACACCTGGCTGGTGCCGGTGAGCGGCGTGGTGGTGCCCACCAGGTTGCCGTTGCGGTCGTACTCGTAGCTCGTGACCTGGTTCTTGCCGTCGGTCACGGTGTCGGTCTGGCCGTGGCGGTTGTGCACGGTGCTGACCGAGATGCCTTCGGGCGACGTGATCGTGAGCTTGCGTGCGGCGGTGTCGTAGGTGTAGCGGGTGGTCTGGTTCAGGGCGTTGGTCTGGGTCAGCGTGCGACCGAAGGCGTCATACGTGGTCGACCGGATGGCCTGGCTCTTGTCGACGGTCTGCACGACGCGCCCGAGGCGGTCGTAGCTCTGGTGGCTGACTTTGCCGTTGGCGTCGGTGCTCTCGACCAGGCGGCCGAAGGCGTCGTAGCGGGCGCTCGTGGTGGCGTTGATGCCGGCGGGATCGCTCACGGTGCCGGTCTGCAGGCCCCTGCGGTCATGGCTGAAGCTCTGCACCGAGGGCTGCGCGCTGCCGCCGCTGGCAGTCACCGACGTCACGTCGCCGAAGGCGTTGTAGATCCGGGTGGTGGTGCTGGTGGCGCCCCGAGTGATGGCGAGCTCGCCGCGCAGCGTGTACTCGTAATCCACGCTGCCGTCGACGGTCGCATCGCGGATGGCGGCGACGGCGGCCGTGAGCTCCGGGGTGACCCGGCCGCCGTTCAGGCCGGCGAGAGTGGCCGGGGTCAGCCGTGCGCCATGACGCACGGTGGCGCTGAGCTGGTTGAGTATGTCGTACTGGCGCTCCTCCACCTCGCCCAGCGCATTGATGGTGAAGGCCAGCCGGCCGTCGGCGGTGTAGAAGAAGACGGTGCGCGCGCCGTTGGCATCGGTGGTGCTGGTGCGCCGCCCGAGCGCGTCGTAGGTGTGGGTCAGGCCGTGCTGGGTCCAGAGGGCGTCGACCTGCTCCTGCGTCAGGCCCTCGGTGAGCAGGGCCGCGCCTTCGGCACTGAGTTCGCCGGTCAGGCGACCCTGCACGTCGAAGCGGGCGTTGAGGGTGCGAGCCTCGGCCGTGCCGGCCGCCTTGACGGTGGACACCAGGTTGCCCACGGTGTCGTACGCATAGCGGGTGACCGTGCCTTCCGCATTCGTCTGGCTGGTGATGCGATCGAGCGCGTCGTAGGTGGTGCTGGTGACCTGTGCCTGCGGGTCGGCCAGTGGGCGCAGGTCGATGACCCGCGTGCCCGCGCCGACCACCTGGGTGACCGGCTGGCTGTAGCGAATCGTCGTGGTGCGGTTGCCCCGGGCGTCGTAGACGTGTTCGGTGAGGTAGCGTTCGGCGTCGAGCTCCGCCACCAGCTTGCCGCGTGCGTCGTAGATCAGGCGGGTGGTCT
>NZ_SWAR01000093.1 GCF_006386545.1 Methylibium rhizosphaerae
ACGTTAGAGCGCTCATGCGAGTTGTTTTGGGGTTCCTCATCGCGCCACTTGCGCCAGCAGTTGTAGCGGGGCTGATGGCTGCTTTGTCGTTTCCGGTTGAAGCCAGGCCCTGGTTCTTCGCCGCTCTGTTGGCTTACCCAGTTGCCTTGTTCATGGGTGCTCCCGCGTACTGGCTGCTTCGGCGCAAGAAGTGGCTCAGGGGTTGGCAGGTTGCGTCAGTCAGCACCCTCATCGGCACCTGTGTTCCGCTGCTCGCATTGGTGCTTGTTCTTGCTGTCTTGGTCCTGTCAGGCGGCGAGCTCACGCCCACCGAGCTCAAGCGTGCTGCCAACAATTACTCAGTCTTTGTGGCAGTAGGTGCAGCGTGCGGGTTTGCTTGCGGTGTTGCCTTCTGGCTTGTCGCCATACTTGAATCGCCGTTTGGAAGGCGAACGTCAGCATGCGGGCCCCGCGCTCTAACCCCTCCATCGAGCGGACCCACAACGGCGGGGCGCAGTTGCGCGCTTCGGCCGCACCGAGCGCGCCGTTGCGGTCCGCTCATGTCGAACGTTACGTGGGGTTCAAGCAGTGGACGCCGAGTCATCAGCATGACTTTTACGGAACAAACGCCCATCCAAAACAGCTGCACGTCGTTTGTCCGTCGTGTAGAAAGAGAGCCACTGCGCGAGCGAGCATCTCGTCGCACCTGTTCGAGATTCGTTGCTCAAACTGCGTACTTCGCAAGAGCCATGTGACGTACAGCGAGCTACCAGAGCTGTACTATCGCGTCACGGCGAGCACAAGCGAACTCTGGGCATGGGATCGCGAGCACTTGATGCAGCTGCGCGCAATTCTGGCCGCCAGAAGCTCTCCTCGCAGGCAGTTCTACTTCACGCGACTGCACGTACGGCGCGAGTGGCTTCTTCGCCGTCGCTCCTTCGTCAAGGCGATAGACAAGGTGCTACATGCAGACGCATAACCCCTCCATCGAGCGGACGTCTTCCGGCAAGCCGGAAGCCGCCGCTCATGTCGAACGTTAGGCGTCACACAATGCGCGCTCATCACCTGGCAGTCTTCCTTGCTTGGTTCATGTTTCAGGCCGTCGCGGGGGCAAATCCGGAAGGCGGCTACGCCGAGCAAGTGGGCCATGCCTACGCATACTCTCGCGGCCCTGCTGCTGCCGCTCGATATTGCAAACCTCGCTTCGAACAACTTGCTGACTCGATTGATAAGGAGGTGGCGGCATGGCAATCACGCAATGCCGGTGTCATCCGAGAGATCAACGGACACTGGGGCGCCCATGTCGAAAAGACATCGAGTGCACTCGGGATCGACCCGTCGGGCAGCTACGAGCAAGTCGAGCGCCAGAATGACCAAGTGCTCGGGGACATCTTGCGCAAGGCCGATGAAGGCGTTCAAGGTTACTCGCTTGCGTATTGCCGGGCTCTCAGCACCAATATGCTCCGCGACGAGAGGTTCGACCTTGAGCGGGCAGTTTCCGAGCAGCTTCGGGAACTTCGAAGTTGTAAGGAAGATGCGTACTGTCTCAAGCCGCAGACCACCAAGTGACGCCTAACCCCTCCATCGAGCGGACAACCTCCGGCATGCTTCGCATGCCTACGGTCGCCGCTCATGTCGAACGTTGGGCGTCATGAATAGGCTCGTCGTATTCGCACTCGCTGCAACTTCAGTGGTCGGTTGCGCAGTCCTGGGGTTCATCGCCGGCCAAAGGGCCGAAGCGGCACGAAACGCTTTCGCTCGTCAGGTTGAAACGGTGCAGTCCCACCAGCTGCATGCGATCGACCTAGCGTCCAAGGACCCGGCCACTCGGGAGGGCGCTCTTTGGTATCAGGTCGGGGCCGTGCTGTATGGAACGGATCCGCTCACTTCAATGCTCAATGAGAGTGCCCGCACACGGGAGGCAGCCCTTACCTATGCGCGCCTATCGGAGCTTGCGGCCTCGCAAGGGCAGAGTGAGCGCGCCGTGTCTCTCTTGCTGCGGGCGGAGTCGCTTTGTCCTCGCATGGCTTGGCCTCAGTGCTCCGGTGCCGAAATCCTCACGATGGTCAGGCGTCTTGCAGAGGTTGAGGCGAGTTCAATCGAGCGACTCAAACAATGACGTCCAACCCCTCCATCGAGCGGACCCACAACGGCGGGGCGCAGTTGCGCGCTTTGGCCACACCGAGCGCGCCGTTGCGGTCCGCTCATGTCGAACGTTAGGCGGCTTCATGGAGCGTTCAACGAATCGGTACGATGGCCAGCCATTCCTCAGGCTGCTGGACAGCTACGTTCTCGATGCCATTGGTCAACTTACCGACCAGCAGCGAAGTGGCCTCTCCATGGTTGAGCCAAAGCTCAGGGCTGTGTACGGAGCATCCGGCTCTTGGCAGGAAATCGTCCGCAATCAGCTGGAACTTCCGGAGTCGTTTCCACAAAGCATTCGCAGCATGTGGGAGCGGTATCTGAGTGCAGCTAGAAGCCAGGGCCTATCTGTTCACCCCAACGAGTTCACGGAGCGGTTCGTTGCCGAAAACTTCCCAGAGCTTCAGAGTCGGTAGGGGCTACCGCATGTCCCCGGGACTCCTTGCTGCTGCTCAGCCTCTCCATCGAGCGGACGTCCTCCGGCCTGCTTCGCATCCCTCCAGCCGCCGCTCATGTCGAACGTTAGGCGTCACAACAATCACAACGCCTTCCCCATCTCAAACTTCGAGAAGCCAATGGGTGTCGACCTCAAAGAAGATCCTACGTTCTACGATCGAGCAGATGGTCACATCCATCTCGCCAACGAACACTGTTCCAACGTTGGCCGAGGCAAAGTGAGCGCCTCGCTCATGTACGGTTGTGCTCGGTTCCAGGCTTGGAATGCCGCGACGTGGGCCAATGATGTCGCGGAAATGAAGGCCAAGCGGGGTGAAACCCTCAAATACTTCGTTCAGCAGTACCAAGCCATGCTCGAGGAGAACCTCGATGACTACATTGACAACTTCGAAAACTACATGCGCCCGAAGGGTGCCGCCTAACCCCTCCATCGAGCGGACCCACAACGGCGAGGCGCACTTGCGCGCTTCGGCCACACCGAGCGCGCCGTTGCGGTCCGCTCATGTCGAACGTTATGCGCCGGTGCTTTTGGTCCATGAATAGCAGTTCGTCATTGGCAAGGCATGTAGTTCGCAGCGGCACCTTGCCCGCCGCGCGG
>NZ_SWAR01000094.1 GCF_006386545.1 Methylibium rhizosphaerae
TGCGTCGTGACGCCGGCGGCTGGCCGGCTTGGCGTCTGACATGGTGTCCACCTAACTTGTTTGGTGGGCACCATCCTGGCTGCCGGGCACGGGCCGTTCAAGGTGAGTTGGCCGGACGGATACACTCGATCTCCGAGCTTCAAGCAAACATCATTGCCCCAAGTCAGCTGGCGAGGCTGGGGACCTTGAACTGCTAGACCCATGATGCTGAACACGGGTGTGGATGCTGCGAGCGTTTCTCCCTTGCCCGAAGCGAAGCCAACGGACCCAGACAGGAGCGATAGATCTTCGGCGCCGGCTATGGCAACAAGCTCTTAGGGCTTCGCGCCGAGACGAGTGCAAGGAACGCGACCAGCGTAGGACATATGAACACGGCAGCAGTGGATAGAAGCGCTTTAAGGGTGAGCGAACCCATGTAGTGAATGCTCCAGTAGAGGACTGATCCGGCCTCGGGTGGAACAACAAACTGGCCGATGAGGCCGAACAGAAAAGCCAAAGGAAAGACACACAGCCATATTGCAGGAATGAGGGCTGCGGTGAGTGCTGCGAAGAGAAGCAACCGAATGAGCAGACGGAGGCCAGCGGTACGCTGCACAACCCATGCGCAGGCTTGGAACAACGCCAGTTGAAGGACGAAAACTGCGCCTACCGCCAAGATGAGACCAAGCGTATGGCGCAACGTGTTCGGTAGTGCTGGAAGCTCCACCACCAACCCCGGACCCAGCAACGCCGTTGACGCCGCAACGAATAGGAACCAGCGAAGGATGTGCTTGGTGTTCACCAAACTGCCCTAACGTTCGACATGAGCGGCGACCGACAGACAGCGAAGCTGGCTGTTGGGCGTCCGCTCGATGGAAGGGTTAGGCGCCGAACTTGGATGGAAACGCATGACGGCAAACAAAGATTGCGGCGAGGGTTCCGGCACCGAGCGACAAGAAGTGAAGTGCGACCAGAAGTCCGGGCATGTGTGCGACAACTGCAATGCCGACGCCCCACAGTGACGCGAACACAAAGGTAAGGCCGACGAAGAGGAGCAAACCGGTTGGGCGATTCCAGGGCTTTAGCTTGAGGGATGGCCGCTCGGCGAACTGGCCCGGAGGTAATCGCCGCAGTTCCAACCAAAACAAGACAACGCAGGTTAGCAAGACAAGAGGAAACGACGCAACGAGTTGACCCAACGGTGGTGCGTCGGAATCACCAAAGCCCGCCAGCAGATAGCCCCAACCAGCACAGAAGAAGAACCAGAATGCGTAGAACAAGTGCATGAGCGGTAGGGGGGCCTAACGTTCGAGCTGAGCGGCGGACGACGGCATGGCGCCCTGGCCTCGAGGTGCAACATGTACCACGGCGCCTCGCGGCCAGGGTGCCATGCCGTTGGCCGTCCGCTCGAGCGAAGGGTTAGGCCGCATTCTCGTGAGCCAAGCCTGATTGCGGAAGAACCGCGGACGCGCCGCGTTGGCTAACGGATACATACGCACTCAGGGTGCTTGCTCGCGGGGCTTCGCCACGATGGCTGCTGGTAGGCGCGTTCTCGCCTGGTGGTTTGGAGTTCAAAGGCGAAGGGCTTGCATTTCTTCTCGCACGCGACTCGCTCCGCTTCGATGAACGTCGGCTCGACAGTCTTGGCCCGCCACATGAGGATGCCTGCCACGACACACCAAACAGCCAGGAAGGCGAGGATGAGGGCTGATCGGTGCTTCTTTGCGAAGCTGCGAAGACTCAACGAACTTTGCAAGTGAAGGGTCCGTGACGGCGGCGGTTGGGGACACTTGGCAACGCGTCCTCGCGCTATTGTTCGAGGGCAGGTGTTTGGAATTCTTGCGGCCTAACGTTCGACATGAGCGGTGACCGCAAGCATGCGAAGCATGCCGGAGGGCGTCCGCTCGATGGAGGGGTTAGCCGACATGGTTGCCCGGCGAAAGACCAAACGCATACATTTCCCTCCACAGACCGCTGGAGTTCTCCAGGAGCACAACCTCTCTGCAAGCGCCGCGAATGCCACCTCGCGTTTTCAGCTCAAGCAACAGCTCCGCCTCAGCCTTGCCTGCCTGCTCGGGGCTCCCGTGAGCAACGGTGAGGTGGGGAACCACTCCTTGATGTTGACCACCATACGGTGGGTACTCCGGGAAGCACTCCGCCAGACAGTTGGTGAGAGCAATAAATGGCGTGGCCGGCTCCGGGGCGAGATACGCGACACCGGGGAAGCGGCCGATCTTTGACAGCTGAAAGTCGAACGAGACCATCTGACTCAGCGTATGCCGAATGCCCGCCAGCACGCGCTCCGAGACAAGCTCCGGCGACATGAATGGGTGGAGAACCGTGATGTGTGCCGGTACACCCTGCTTGGCCGAAGGATCGAACTGCTCTCGCAATGCATGAACCCAAGGCTCTGCCTCAGGCACCCGGACGACGAGCGCGGACTGGGCCATGCGGATGGCGGCTAACGTTGAAGGTAAGCGGCGTGCCGACGGCACGTCCGCTTGAGCGACGGGTTAGACAACATATCCGTCGCTAGCTTCCGAAGACGAAGTCGATTGCCTGCTCACCAGCCGACACCCTGCCTTGATAAAACTCCGTGTAGGCACAGCGCTCGCAAACAACGGCGATGTACTTTGCAGACTG
>NZ_SWAR01000095.1 GCF_006386545.1 Methylibium rhizosphaerae
ATGCGCAGGAAGTTGCCGTGGCCTGCAAGCGGCTCATTGAGCGCTTCTCAAGCGAGGCATAACCCCTCCATCGAGCGGACAGGCCCCGGCAAGCCGGGTCCTGCCGCTCATGTCGAACGTTAGCCCCGGGGGTCATCCCCACCATTGGGGATGGCGAGCAGTCAGATTTGTGCTGTAGTTGGTTTACCTCAGTCAGTTCCAAGCGCAACACCAGGAGGTTCGTATGAGGTGGATTGACATCCCATACATGGTTACTGGCTTCTCCACCGCGGTGTTCGGTGTCTCATGGACACCGCCGCCCAACGCAAGAGCGATAGTCCGGAATCTCGTCGTCTTTCTTGAAGATCGTCGTTGCCTGTATAACCAGTACGTTGCGGAAGACAAGGAAGCAGTCCGTGTGTCTGTCGACAAGATCCGGGATGAACTGACAAAGACTGTTCAGCTACTCCCTGAGCGCTCAGAGACCATTCCACTTCTGCAAGAGATGCGCGCTGCCAGTCGGCGATACATGGACAATGCCTACGATGCGGTGAATAGCTCCTATGAAACTACTCCGACCTACCAGTTTTTCCAGGCGCTAGGCGGTTTTCGATCAGCCATAGGTGAGCGAATTCATCGACTATGCCTAATGTATGGAATCGACTTGAACGATGAACTGGCTTCTACCTTGCTGCCACACATTGATGAGGAGGCCTCGTCAACTACTCCCCGCAAGCAGGGTGCACGCGAAGAATCCTAAGTGCTTGAGCGCTCAATACGCCGAGGCTAACCCCTCCATCGAGCGGACATGCCCCGGCAAGCCGGGTCATGCCGCTCATGTCGAACGTTAGGCCCCACAATCCGAGCATGGATTCGCCGGCAAGGAAGGTACTTGTGCTCGACTTGGATGAGACCTTGGTCCATGCCAGGGAACTTCCACTTGAGCGCGATGAGGATTTCCGGGTCGGTCCTTACTTCGTCTACCAGCGTCCGCATCTTGCATCGTTCATTGGCTCAGTCGCAGAGGACTTCGATCTGGCTGTTTGGACAGCTTCCGGTGAAACCTATGCTGCTCAGGTGATAGAGCGCATCTTTCCCGTTGGGCTTTTGAAGTTTGTGTGGTCGAGCCGACGCTGCACCACGGCGCGGGATTGGACAACGGGGCACTACACGACAATCAAGAATCTGAGCAAGCTCAAGAAGCAGGGCTACCGACTCGAGAACATCATTGCCGTGGACGACACGGCGTCCAAGTACGCCCGCAGTTATGGGAACCTTGTCACGGTTCGGGAGTTCGTTGGCGATCCGGCAGATGCCGAGCTTCCGTTGCTGGCGCGCTACCTGCGCTCCCTGCTGCACGTGGACAACGTTCGTTCCATCGAAAAGAGGCACTGGCGTCAGCAGGTCGCTTCGGAGGTTCCGGCCGGTGTGGCCTAACCCTTCCATCGAGCGGACGTCTTCCAAGCAAGCTTCGCTTGCTTCCAGCCGCCGCTCATGTCAAACGTTATGCCCCATGAGCGTCGCGCTGCGAGCTGCAATCACCGAAGACGCGCCGCACGTCGCTGAGGTTCTCTTGAGGTCGCGCAAGGCCTTCCTGCCGTATGCGAGCTTGGCCCACACCGATGCTGAGGTTCATCAGTGGGTGCGTGAGGTGCTCATTCCTTCGGGCGGTGTCACCGTGGCTTGCGCTGGCCCATCGATCGTCGGCGTTCTTGCCGTCGAGCGCGAGGACGGGATAAGTTGGCTCAATCAGCTCTACTTGGCACCAAGCCACGTTGGCCGAGGTCTCGGTACACGCCTACTCGGCCATGCGCTGCAGTCGTTGTCGTTGCCGGTGAGGCTCTACACTTTTCAAGCCAATGTGCGCGCTCGCAGGTTCTACGAGCGCCACGGTTTTAAGGCCATCGCGTTCACCGACGGTGGCGCAAACGAGGAGCACTGCCCGGATGTGCTGTACGAACTTGCCTCTCCGGTCAGCGTTGGGGCATAACCCCTCCATCGAGCGGACGGCTTCCGGCCTGCGGCCTACAGCCGCCGCTCATGTCGAACGTTAGCCACCATGTTTGTCTTCGCTGGCTGCGAGTCAGTCTTGTTGTCGGAGCTTGCGCGCGTTGGCGTCCCGGTGCTGCTTGGTGGCCTACTCCTCTCGCCTATGTACTTCGCCGTAGGGGAGCGTTTGCGCGCACGGGTGCTTGGTACCGCGGCATTCCTCTGCATACTCCCAGGCGTCATCCAAGTCGTTCTCGCTGTCATGTCCGCGGAGTCCCTCTGTAGCCTTGTGTTGCCGCGTTGCTTGAAGGCCGGGCCGTGTTGGCTGAGCAGTTTTCTGCTCATGCTCTTGGTTGGTGTGCCGTTGGCGTTGCTGGCCATGCTTGCCGCAATAGGCCGTGGGGGGAGGGAGAACCTATGAGTCAGCGCTTTTCGGTTGCAGCGCTGGTGGCTAACCCCTCCATCGAGCGGACACACAACGGCGGGTCGCAGTGGCGCGCTTCGGCAGCGCTCGCTGCGCCGTTGTGCGCCGCTCATGTCGAACGTTGGGCGTCATAGGAGGCGTGGTGGAGCACTGGGAATGCAGGGCTTGCAGGGCACTTACGTCGACGCACCTCAACCAGTGCTGGAACTGCCATTCCATCAAAGGCGA
>NZ_SWAR01000096.1 GCF_006386545.1 Methylibium rhizosphaerae
CAGGGCGCCTGAGTGCTGCTCTGGCGCGCACATGTCGGCAACGACGCAGCAAGGGCCGCGCCGCTGGGCTCACGGAAGCTCGGGTGCTTGCGTGCCGTGGGCCTGCTCGTCTTAGGCGGCAAGTAGCCAACCTGCCAGTGAGCTGCCCGTTAGCTTCAGTGAGCGCGTACACGGGCATTGGGGTCCCTTGCCAGTCGGATGCCCACGCTGTTGAGCACGAAGCTCGCCGACCTCTACCCTATCCACAAACGTGATGAGGATCCGAGTCCGATCATCTGCGACGTCGGAACGAGACTGACTGCTGCCGATCGATCTTGATTGCCGAATGACGGCGGTCGCCGAAACCGGTCGGCGAGAGCTCGTCGGAGCGACGGGCCGCTCCACCTCCAGACTTGACGCTCACCAGCCCACCACCTGCGACACCAACGGCCAGACGCGAAAGCACCATCGCAGGCTTTCGCGATGCTTGATCGCTCGACCGCTGGACAGCGAAAGTGGCTCCGGGACGAGTCGAATGAACTGGCAGCAGACGATCCGACGACTTGGGCCCCTCACCTACGCATCGCGCCTCTATCCAGGCGGGTGAAGGCTAAAGGCTCCCAGGCAAACTCAAACAGTGCACGCAGGATGTCATCGATTGTCTTCTCTCGTTGAGAGGGCGTCGGCTCGTTCACCATATCGAGAATACGGCGGAGATCCGGCAACTCGCGACTCAAACTGCGCTGACCATGAACTCCGGAGATCCTGCAGGCAATGACATATAGCTCAGGGGGCAGTCCCTTCTCCTCGAAAACAAGCTCCCAGCGAGCACTCGTAATGGCCGCGCCATCCGCATGCCTCAAGACTGATCCAAGCTTTCTCTTTGCGATCGCCACTTCAAGCTCACCGGATTCAGAGGCAATCAACCCTGGTTTCCATCTGCCTTGCTGGTAGACAGCAATTAACCTCAGCTCTTCTTGCGGCGAGAGCGTGTGAATGACAAGCGTGTGCCGTAGGCCGTCAGTGCGGGCTTCGAAGATTTCGATTGCGCTTCGTGGCTCTGAAGGTAAGCCCGCCAACACGGGACGGAATGGCAGCCCCAGTCCCGCGAACAAATGGACGACCAAGCGCCTATTGTTTTGCATTTGCCAACTCCACGACTGTTGCATTCGGCGAGGGGGTATACAGTTTCTTTGGGTCGAACCGTGCAATAGACGGAAGCAGTTCATCTTTGCGGCGCCGTTGTTCCTCAAAGAGTTCTATGCGTGCCTCAAGCTCCTTGACCTTGGTTTTGAGTTTCTCTATGTTCTCTGTGTCTTGCCTCAATGATTGAATCTGCGCATTTAGGAACGCCATCTGCCTCTCTTGCAGCTTGTCCGTAACCACGTACGTTGTTCCACAAACGAAAAAACCCACCACCAAAGCGGTCGGAAGATGCTGTTGAATGAAGAGCCGCGCCTCTTCCAGATCTAAGCTCATGGTTTTTCCTTGAGCATGGTTGGAATCAGACTTGAGAGCCCCCCCTCGTATCCGTTCGGCGGGAAAGTCCGGTTCTCGAAATGGAAGACCTTGCCGTTGCGCAATCCAAGTGTTGCCACAGCCAAGGACAAGAGTTCCTCCTCGCCCCCTTTCTTGCGCTTGACAGGTGCAACCGCGAAAAGAAGCTTCAGCTCTGCCTTCCCAGTTGGATCGATCGCAAAGCCTTGTGCGGCGTGAATCACTCCGACAACTTTCTGCTCGAACACGACCTTGAGGCTCGCGTCTTCGCAGACCACTTCATAGGAAACGAGGGTACTGGAGGATTGCGCGTTCGCAGGGAGCGGCCAAGCCAACATGGTCGCGGCCAACGCGAGGGCTGCGTGTAGTCTGGGCCAACATGTCATGCCTGACTCTCCTCGAGGATAGTTCGAGCGCATGCTCGCAGCCGACGGCTGTTCAGATCGATGAGCACGACCGCACGGGGGCAGTGCCACACGCGGCACTTCTGCACTACGTCGGCCATCTTTGCAGACGGTGAAGGATAGGAAGGCAACGTCGCGCTGTCTATCCCCACTCGGTGTGACGTCGATGATGGTGCGCTCGTGTGCGAGCGGCCCCTCGTGGGAGTGGTCACGGCATACAGCTGGGCAATTTACTGACGTTGGGCTGAGCTTCGTGCCATCGGTAGTCAACAGAGCCCTCACCGCGAAGGACAGTTGTCGAGTTCAGGTGCAACCACACAGTCACGGCCATGTGCCGACGGTCAGGTCACGGCCGGCAGCTTCCCGCCATGGCGGCAATCGCGTCTGCTATGCGCATGGGCCGGACGTGATCCGCTTGCCGGACGCGAGCAGGCCATGCGGACACCGTGATGCACTAAGGATGCGCTGATCAATGAGCGCCGTCGCTCGAGTTGAACCGATGCAACGCCACGATGACATTGCGTACGCCGTGAACCACGCGGTGCGTGGCCTCACAGCGATGTCTGAATCCTCTTTC
>NZ_SWAR01000097.1 GCF_006386545.1 Methylibium rhizosphaerae
ACAACTCGGCCACGGCCAGCCCCGCTTCACCTTCCTTCAGGATCGCCACGATCTGACTCTCGCTGAACTTGCTCTTCCTCATCGCGTCCTCGTCTTCCTCTTTGAGGCCGCATTCTCCAGATTCAGGTGTCTACGGTGAGGGGGAGCTTACGCCCCCATGTGGCACGTGAGAAGTCAGAGAGCCTCGAACGCGCAATGGTAGCCCTCGAACAACTCGATTGAATCGCTCTCCTCGCCGTCGGGAGTGAGAATCCGGGTGCCTAAGCCCCACCGGGCCATCGAGCCGAGAAGCGCACTTCGGCGATCCGAATTCCAGGCTCTGAATTCCGCTATGGGGCAACAGTCGTTCGACGAAGACGGCGCAGCGTGCACACGTGCACAGCTTGCTCTATTCGCTCAAGCGTGCGCTGCCGGCGAAACCTGTCATTGGGACGTCACCCTCGAGCGACGGCAATCAGTCTCAAACAGCCCTTGGGCTTCGCAAGTCGCCTTCGCAGCGGGAGGCGCCGGTCATCGCCACCGGGCGAGCTCACGATGCCCGCCTCCTTGCAGCCGTCCGGTCGGGCGAGTCGAGCTGGCCCGACCGGACGCTGTGTGAGGTCGTGCGGTCGAATCCCTGTCGCGGCGAATTACACCGCACCTTAGCGACGGAGGCCGATTCCACGATGCCCTACATCTCTCAGCCGAACAAACCCCAGTTCTGCCGGTGGAATGCCCTCCAGAACCAATTCGGTTGTAGTCCAAGCGCCGGCCGCCAGTGGTTCGCTGAAGGCCACCTCTCTGGACTTAGCCCGATCGTTCTGCGCATTTCCCTTGTCATCGACTGAGCCCCACTCGATCGTGGCCTTGAGACCATCTACCCTCGCAGAGGCAAGGTTTCCGAATTGAAGCCAAATCTTGCTGCCGTTGGCATATGGTTTGATGTCGGAAATCTTCACGGTCACGACCCCCAAGTCATAGCGAATGGCCGAATAGCCACTGTCTCCTGGCTTCATGTAGGCAATTCGATCCCAGCCGGCTATCTCCAGTCGGAACTCAAGGTTCTGGACCTCTGTGGCGAGCGCCTTATTGGCCGCCTCCAACGCGGCGAGCCTTTCTTCGAGTGCCTTGACACGTGACTCGTCGGTGCAACCGACCAGAGACAAACACGTCAAAACAACCGCACTCGTGAGCGTATGTCTCATGGTGAATAACTCCTGACTCGCAACCCGCGTCGCCTTGAGGAGAACTACGCTCTCCAGATCGGCTTGTTCCCACCACCAACGATCTTGCTTGCCAAGATCTGCAAGTCAAATCGTTCCCGCTGACATTTAAGGGAACGCCGCCCGCAACGTCGATCCCCCGAACGGATGATGTGTCGCCCCTTTGCCAGCGGAGCATCAAAGCGTCGTCAAAAAAGGCACACATCTGCGGCCGCGATAGCGGCGTAGAGCGCGTGTTGAGCGCAGTCCTCGCGACAATCCGCATGATGGACCTTCATGGCGTCCGCCACTACTCCATGCGCCCACCTATGCAAAAGCTCTTGTGCGCCCTTGCGCTGCTGTTGGCGTCCACCGTCGCCCTTGCCCAGGACGCCAAGATTCGCGTGAGCGTCACTCACAGCGGAGAGGACGCCGTAGGCAAGCGCCTCGCGTTCTCGCTTCGGGAGGCAGTTCGATCTTCTAGCGGCTATCAACTCGTTGGCCCGGAGGAATCAGGATTGGAGGTCAAGCTCATAACGCTTGACCCAGAAACCTCGCCACGATCGTCGAGTGTCTGGACCGTGGCCTCTGCCACGATTGTCATGACGAACTTCCTGCCGTACGAAAAGAGAAATCCGCAGACGTGGTACCCGATCTACATGACCTCTGTCGTAATGACGGTTGGAGCTAACCGGACAGACGAGCAGGCCAAGTCAATACTTGCGACGCTCGACGACTCCCTAGAGAAGTTTCGCGCCGCTGCGCGAGGGAAATGAACCCTCTCCGTTCGAACCAAAGCGCAGCGCCATGACGGCGTTCTCTCAGTGCTGTGAACCATATCGAAAGCGCGCCGCTTGGGACATCTTCTCGCCTGTGTCCGCCCGAAGTGCTTAAGTGCACTAAGACTCGTCCTGCCGATGAATGGTCGTGAATTAGATTGACTCAGGCGTGCTGGCGCACATCGGCGTGGATGCTGCTTCGGGGCTGGTGCACACGGTCATTGGCACAGCGGCCAACGTCAACGACCTCAATGTCGCCGGGCAACTGCTGCATGGCGAGGAGTACGCGGCCTTCGGCGATGCGGGCTGCCAAGGCGTGCACAAGCGGCCAGAGGCCGCAGGCCCGACGTGGCACGTGGCGATGCGCCCGGGCAAGCGCAAGAAGCTCAACCCGTTCATCGAGCCTGACTTCATCGCCGAGCGCGTGGAGAA
>NZ_SWAR01000098.1 GCF_006386545.1 Methylibium rhizosphaerae
TGCCCAAGAGGCGGAGCCGCGCTCCGCGACGGGACAGCTTTCAAGAAAAGAGGACACCATGGTCGCATTCGTCAGTGGCGCCAGCCAGGGCCTGAGCCTGAGTTCGCTGGCCACGCTGGGGCAGCACGGGCTGCTGGGCTCGGCGGCGCAGGGGCGCAGCGGCGAAGCCGCCTTCGTCAACGTGGCCAGCGGCAACCTCACGCTGCAGGCCAGCGACGAGCGGCTGATCGGCAGCGGGCTGGCGGCCAACACCCTGCGCACCTACAACAGCCAGGGCAGCTTCTCCGGCGACAACTGGGCCCAGGGCGTGGAGCTCAAGCGGGTGCAGCGGGTGGGCACGCTGGGCCAGCCGGGCAGCCAGCTGCTGCGCACCGACGAAGACGGGGCGGTGGCCACCTACGCGTTCGACGCGGCCACGGGCCTGTACCGCAGCACCGAAGGCGCCGGCGCACACGACACGCTGGGCTACGACACGGCGGCCGACCAGTACGTGTGGACCGACGGCAGCAGCGGGCGCACCGAGCGCTACAGCAGCGCCGGGCGGCTAGAGTCCACCAGCGACGCCAGCGGCAACACCCTGAGCTACGCGTACCACGCTGACGGGCGCCTGCAGTCGGTGAGCACCGCGGGGGGCGAGACCACCACCTTCGTGTACGACGGGGCGCTGCTGGTGGAGCTGCGCACCACCTACCAGGAGGAGGGGGCGACGCGCCAGCTCACGCGCACGCGCTACGGCTACGACGCGCAGCAGCGGCTGCAGACGGTGACGGTGGACCTGAGCCCGGAGGACGGCTCGGTGGCCGACGGCAAGGTCTATGTCACCACGTACACCTACGACGGCAGCAGCAACCGGGTGGCCTCGGTGGCGCAGACCGACGGCACGGCGCTGCAGCTCGAGTACGTGCAGGTGGGCGGCGGAGAGTACCGCATCTGGAGGGTCACCGATGCGCTGAACCACCTCACCGAGTTCAGCTACGACCTGGCCAACCGGCGCACTGCCGTCACCGACCCGATGGGGGCGGTGACGGTGTACGAGTACGGCCCCCGGGGTGAACTCCTGCGCGTGACCGCTCCGGCGGTGAACGCAGTGGCCGCAGTCACCTCGTTCGGCTATTCCAGCGATGGAGACCTGACGCAGGTGACCGACGCCGAGGGCCGCTCGATCGTCATGGGGTACGACGGCAACGGCAACCAGATCTCCCAGCGCGACTCTGCCGGCAACACCATCACCCGCGTCTACAACGCGCAGAACCACCTGCTGGCCGAAACGACCTACCTCGTGCCGGACCCGGACGGCGCCGGCGCGGCCAAGCCCCTGCAGCCGTTGACCCAGCGTTTCGTGTATGCGGCAGCGAACCCTCATCAGCTCCGCTTCGAGCTCAGTGCGGAAGGGCGGGTCACCGAACACCGCTACAACACGCTCGGCGAGCGGGTCGCGAGCATCCAATACACCGGCGCCACCTATTCGGTCGCCGGGCTGGCCACCACCGACGCCCCCACCGAAGCACAGCTGAACGCCTGGACGGGCGTGCAGGACCGCATTCGCACGGTGCGTGTCGACATGGGCTACGACTTCCGCGGCCAGCTGAAGACCAGCACGACCTACCAGGCCGTCGACGCGGCCGGCGAGGGCGTGCGTGACGGCTCGCAGTCCGTCGCCCACCATGTGTACAGCCAGGCAGGGGAACTGCTCAGCATCGTGTCGCTGCCCGGCGGGGCGACGACCACCTACGCCTATGACGGCCTCGGGCGCGTGGTGGCCACCACCGTCACGGCCACCGCCGAAGCGCTCAGCCGCACCACGGTGAACGTGCACGACGATGCAAACGGACGGTCCACGGTCACCCTCGCCAACGGCCTGTCCACGACGAGCACCTACGACCGCGCGGGGCGCCTTGTGTCGGTGCTGCAGAGCGCCCCCGGCGCCTCCAACCTGGGTGAGTCCCGGTACTTCTACGATGCCGCCAACCGGCTGGTGATGACGCAGGACCCGACCGGCGCACGCCAGTGGATGCTGTACGACGCCGTCGGCCGCAAGGTCGTCGACGTCGACGCCGACGGTTCGCTCACGCAGTACTTCTACAACCGGAACGGCCAGCTCTCCTCCACGATCGCGTATGCGAGCCAGGTGAACACGGCCGTCCTGGTCGATGGCGAAGGCCGGCCCACCACGCCTGACTTGAGCCTCATCGTTCCTGCCGTCGCCACGGGCGCGCAGCGCTCTTGGCAGGCGTATGACGCTGCGGGCCGCCTGGTGAAGTCGGTCGATGCGCTGGGCTACGTGACGGAACTCACATACGACGGCGCATCCCGCGTGGTGGCGCAGCGCCGGTACGCCAAAGCGATCGACACCACGGCGCTGGGCACCCAGCCGTCGTCGTCCGCCAT
>NZ_SWAR01000099.1 GCF_006386545.1 Methylibium rhizosphaerae
GCGGATCGTTACGGCGTACTCCTGCCAAGGTGCGGGTTTCCTGCTGCTCTTCTTGGACGGCATGCCTATCTTCCTTGATGCAACGAGAGTTGCTTCTGGTGCCTAACGTTCGACATGAGCGGCAGACGACGGCAGGCGAAGCCTGCCGTTGGCTGTCCGCTCGATGGAGGTGTTAGGCGTCACGGCTCGTAGCGAGGATTCAACGCCTCAAAATCAGCGAGCAGGAAGTGAGGAAAGCGCTTGCTTTCCACCACTGCCTTGCGCGGCCGGCCGTCTTTGAAGGCAGTTGAGATTGTTCTGCCATTGAGGAAGTTGTATGACTTCTCCCATGAGGGAACTATTCCGTGATCCGAGCACTGCGACTCGCCGCGGTTGAGGCCAGCAACGTACCAGACATCGCCCTTCTGCACAAAGTTGTAGTCGTAGATTGCGGCGCCGCATGTCTGCTGCGTGCGAACCTTCAGTGTGAATCTTGAACGAGATCGAACCGTGATTTGATCAACCCACGCTGCGCCGTAGTTCGCCACGCGGACGAACTCGAACTGAGGAGACTGATGCTCGACCTTTCCCGCTTTCAGAACGACGAGCTGCGCGTTGAACTCGGTCGGAAAGACCACTGCAACCACGACGCCGGCAGGAGAACTCACCACATTTCTGCCAACAACCGGAGGATGGGCTGGGCTGAGCGCTGCAAGACTGACGTCAACCTCACTTTCACTCGCAAGTGCTGGATTGAGGAGTGCGGCAAGAAGGAGGGTGACTGTGCGCACGTGGATGACGCCTAACGTTTGAGCTGAGCGGCCGCCACCGGCAAGGCGCTTGGGCCGCGAGCCCGATGATATGCACCACGGGTTCGCGGCCCAAGCGCCTTGCCGGTGGAGGTCCGCTCGAGCGAAGGGTTAGGCAGCACTCGAGGACCGCCGAACCGCTTGCTACGCGACCGCGCACTTGCGCACGGTGTCGAGCGTACGGGTGGTGATGCTCTTGGGCGAACGTGCGCTCGAGTAGCGCCATGAAGACCGGCCCCTTCGGGCCTGGAACATAGGAAGACAACACCTCAGACCCTGTGAACTTGAGAATGCTCGCGTTGTCGCGCTCGATGGGCAAGGCAAGAGACAGCTCCATTGGGCGCCGGAGGAAGGTGATGACGGGCTTGGCTGATGCCGGAAGCTTGAACTCGGCGAAGGGCTCAGACTGAACCAGTTCTTGGAGGAACGCAGCTTGGCGGACGAAGGTGTCGAAGCTGCGGCCAAGCTCAGCCTGCATGGCCTTCTCGGCGCGGCGCTCCAGCGTTGCCAAGGATGATGAGCGAGAGTTGAAGACGACGTTCCCGCTAGAGAGCAGCGTTCGGACCTCCGTGAAGCCAGCTGCCTCGAAGCAAGCCTTGAGCTCGGGCATCTTGGCATTCATGGGGCTGACTCCGCGCAGGAGCGCGACATAGCGTGGCATGTGCGATGGACTCGCTGCGGTGGTGGCCTGTGTGCTGCCTAACGTTTGAGCTGAGCCGACCGTGGAGGCAAGGCACCCTGGCCGCGAAGCGGATGATAGACAGCACCGGTTCGCGGCCAGGGTGCCTTGCCGGAGCGGGTCGGCTCGAGCGAAGGGTTAGGCCTCATTCGGCGCGCTTGGCAAGAAAAGCTGAAGTGAGGACTGAATGTCCCTTAGGCGAAAAGCCTGAGGGCGGGTCGGCAAGTACGGCCGGCATGTCGATCTGGCCATCTGCGGCCTTCCGAACTGCGCGCAGTTTGCATGGGACGAGCGTGAATAGCACGATGGAGGCGCCAACCTCCGCCGCCTGTTCACGTGCCTCTCGACCGACACCCTGATTCCCCTTTCCAACGAACTGCGCATGACCGACTTGAACGAAGCCTTGGCCAACGTACTTGGCGACTTCGGCTTTCAAGTCTTTGCAGATGAGTACCTGCACAGCTTCAGCGTTCACGGGCACGATGGCTGCTCTTGAGGCGGCAGATTCGGCGACGTAGTGATCGGCGAAGTTCGTGTGAGTTTCGATCCGCATGATTCAGAGCGCGATAAGTTCGGTGCGATCAGATCCGCGATGGCGCGGCTGTGAGTGCTATGAGGCCTAACGTTCGACATGAGCGGCAGGACCCGGCTTGCCGGGGCCTGTCCGCTCGATGGAGGGGTTATGCCTCGCTTGAGAAGCGCTCAATGAGCCGCTTGCAGGCCACGGCAACTTCCTGCGCAT
>NZ_SWAR01000100.1 GCF_006386545.1 Methylibium rhizosphaerae
GCGAGCCACTGACCACGACGACGACCTGCCCAGCGAGATCGATTTCTCCAAGGGCACCCGCGGCAAGTTCCACCGCCCCGGCACGCGGCTGAACCTGCCCGTCTACCTCGACGACCAGGTGCAGGCCACCCTCGCCAAGCTCGCCCAGGCCAAGGGCATAGCCCTCTCCACCCTCGTCAACGACCTCTTGCGCAAGGACATCGAACTCATCGAGATCGGGCGCTGAGTCGCGCAGCGCGGCAGTGAGATGAACGAAGGGCCGCAGTTGCGGCCCTTCGTTCTTCGTTCATCCCGTGCAAGCGGCCTTCAGGGGGCAAGACGCAAGACTTGACCCAATGCGCTCCCGCCGTTCAAGCGGTCAGCGCTGAGGCACTACCAGCTTGTTGTCCCCAACTATCACCGAGTCCAGGCACCTCACCACAAATCCCGCGCGTTCGTCGTAGATCTCAAATCCCTCATCGCCTTGCGGTGACACGAAGGCCTTCGCTCTCAGTTTGGCGCCGTCCCATCGGACTGGACCAGCAACGTAGGTGCAATAGAAGAAGGAGATGCCGACCTGGTCTGCTTCTTCACGTGACCGCGCAAGGCCGAGAATCAGTTGGTCGTGTACATCGCTGTACTTGTTGATGAACACTTTGGCGTCATCCCACTCACCAAGGTAGGCATTCAGTTTCTCAAGATCAGTTGCTTTCATGCTCCACACCTTAAGGCAGTTCGACCGGCTGGCCGTTCAGGTAGAAGGTAGCCTTTGGCCGCAACGTGCTGGAGTTATAGACCTTCCACACTTCCCAATTTGTGGTGTTGCCTCGCTCAAGCCCGTTCCTCACAGCAGCCGGCTCAATACCACGAGCCCCTCTTTCGAGGATCGTCGGGAACTCATCGACCGATTGCACAAGGCCATCCAAGTTCACACTGATGCTACGGGCCCGATCCATTGACATGGTGAGATTTCTCTCAAGCGCCTCATAAGAAGCAGGGAACGGAGCAGTGAAGAGATTCCGTTCGCCCCTGAAGACGTTGTAGACATGCAGATCGTTGGCTGACGCGAACTCGCGCAAGAGCGGTTGCCCCGAGATCGGGTCACGCGAGAGGCCCAGGCCAAGATCAAATCCTTCAACAAATGCTCGGCGACCATCGCGAGACAGGCCCAGCGCTCGAAGCTCTCTGAGTTCAGAGAGAGAGACGGACCCACTCCCCCCAAGGCCTCCGAGCCTTATTGCGGCTCCTGCCCCCATGGCCACCGTCCCAGGTAGCCCAGCCCCCGCTTGCTCGTAGCGCCCTTCAAGCAGATCGAAGACCGGCTTGCTCGGCGCCGACAGCACGCTCTCGCCCATGTTCAGCAACGTGCCGCCGATGCCGTCGCGTTGCAGGCTGCTGAGCAGCGCACTGGACGGCGTATAGCTGGCACTGGAGCCGGAGAGCAAGTTGTACATGTCCTTGTACTGGTTGCCAATCTCGCTGGCCAAGCCATAGGCCGCCGTCACCGGCCCCGTCACCAAGCCGCGCGTAAACAGGCCGGCGTTTTCGCTAAACGACATCGGACCATCCAGCACGCTGCGCTGGCCGCCACTGAGACCAAAGGAGAAGCCTTCGGTCGGGGGCTTGAGTCCGGCACCTGCCAGTGCTTCCGGCATTTCAAACGTGAGCGGATCACCAGTGGCGCCCGTCATGCCGCTGGCCCGATAGGACTCCGCCAGATCCGCCATGTTGGCCAGCGCGCGGTCGGTCTCGAGTGCTGCGGCCAGCCCCTTGAGGTCGGCCACATTGCGCTGCAGCCGGTTCAGCTCGTTGCTGAGGCGCGCACGCTCCCTGACCCCGGCCACGTCATCGCCGCCGACGCTTTGCAGGCGCAGCCGATCGCCCTCACGGTCGTGCATCGGCCCCATCGGTCCATCGCGGAAGCTCACAAACCGATCGCTGGGACGTGGCATCCGATCGTCCGCGGTCGCCACCTGCTCAGGCAGCCCTGCACCACCTCCAGCCCCGCTGCCCAAATCGCTTCGGCCAAGGCGCATATAGGGCGCATCCGAGCCAGACATCGGGCTATAGAAGTCGCGCCGGTCCTGCGCCTGCAACTGCTCGTCGATGAACTGCCCGAGCACGTCCTCCTGCTGGCTGCCCCTCGTGCTTTCAGCCGCGAGGGAACTACCCAACGCATTGCCAAA